>NZ_JBQXGU010000012.1:0-787 GCF_052616365.1 Sandaracinobacteroides sp. A072 | reverse complement strand
CTGAAAAGTCTGCTTTTCAAGTCCGATGATGATGGGTTGCTGGCCCGCTTCCTGCCCATCTGGCCCGAACCCGCGCCCCTGCGACGCCCGAAAGCCTGGGTGAATGAAGAGCTGATGGAAAGGGCGCTGGGGCGGCTGCTGACGCTCGACCTTGTGACCGATGGCGCTGGAGAACCGCGCCCGTATCTTATTCCCTTCACGGATGATGCCCGCGACCTGATGGAAGACCTCCGCGCGGTGGTGCGCGGCTGGGAAGCCGGGGCCGAAGGGCTGATGTTGTCGTTCCTCGGCAAGATTCCGGGCCTGACCGCACGGCTGGCGCTGGTGCTGGCCTATCTCAACTGGGCAGCCGATGAGGCCGAAGAGCCGCACGCAATCACGGCGCAGCATTTCAGGCGGGCGGCGCACCTGGTGGAAGCCTATCTGGTGCCGATGGCCCGGCGGGCCTATGCCGACGCGACGACAACAAAGGCCGAACGGGCCGCGCGGCGGCTGGTGGGCATTATCCGGCAAGAGGGCTGGCAGCGCTTTGCCTCTCGGGACGTGCTGCGACTGGACCGCGCCGGGCTTGGCAGTAAAGCCGAACTCGACCCCGCCTTGGCGATGCTGGAAGATGGTGAGTGCATCCGCCCCGTTGACCCGCCCTCGAACCCGCAAGGCGGAAGGCCCCAACGGTTGTTCCTAGTGAACCCGGCGCTTCATGGGGGCTGACATGACCCGATGGGTAGCGAAGGCGTGGCGACGGCTACCGGGAAAGGGGGTTTTGTCGGTTATGTCGGTTTTGTCC
>NZ_JBQXGU010000011.1:0-1255 GCF_052616365.1 Sandaracinobacteroides sp. A072 | reverse complement strand
TGGAGTTGACCCGCTTTGGTGGACACCCTGAAGATGGATTTGGAGGTGTCACATGGGGAGATTTCGAACGGCGTATCCGCCTGAGTTTCGGCGGCAGATGGTGGAGCTGGTGCGCGCTGGGCGCACGCCTGAGGAGCTGTCGCGGGAGTTTGAGCCGACGGCGCAGTCGATCTGGAACTGGGTTCGCCAGGCCGATCGGGATGCTGGCAAGCGGACGGATGGGCCGACCAGCATTGAGCGCGAGGAACTGAGCAAGCTTCGGCGCGAGAACGCCAGGCTGCGGCAGGAGCGTGATATCCTGGCAAAGGCGGCGGCCTGGTTCGCACGGGAGAGCAAGGCGACCCCGTCCGGGTTTACCGGTTCATGAGCGCGAACCAGGCCGACTATCCGATCAAGACGATGGCCCGCGTGCTGCGCGTGTCGGCATCCGGCTACTATGCTTGGCGGAGCCGCCCACCGTCTGCTCGGGCCACGGCCGACGGCGATCTGCTTCGTCGGATCCGAACGATCCATGCCGCTTCGCGGGGAACCTACGGCGCGCCGCGGGTTCATGCCGAGCTGCAAGCCGAAGGCGTTGCCATCGCGAAGAAGCGGGTCGCTCGGTTGATGAAAGCCGCTCGGATCGCTGGCGTCAGCCGCAGGAGGAACATCCGCACCACGCGGCCCAACCCGGCCGACAGGCCGGCATCGGACCTGGTACGGCGCAACTTCTTTGTCGAAGCGCCGAACCAGCTGTGGGTGGCGGACATCACGTTCGTGCCGACCATGGCGGGGTTCCTGTTCCTGGCGGTGGTGCTCGATGCCTGGTCCAGGAAGATCGTGGGCTGGGCGTTCTCCAGCGATCTGAAGACCCGGGTCGTCCTCGACGCGCTCGACATGGCGCTCGAGACCCGCCGACCGGACGATGTCATTCATCATTCGGATCGCGGGTCGCAATACACGTCGCTGGCGTTCGGCAACCGGTGCAAGGACGCAGGCGTCCGACCGTCCACCGGCTCGGTCGGCGATGCCTACGACAACGCCATGTGCGAAAGCTTCTTTGCAACGCTCGAATGCGAGCTGATCGATCGCCACCGCTTCCGCTCGCACACCGAGGCCCGAATGGCCGTGTTCCACTTCATCGAAGGCTTCTACAATCCGACCCGGCGGCACTCGGCGCTGGGATATCTCTCACCCCTGGAATATGAACGGAGGCGCCATGGCCTGACCCAACAGACCTAAACCGCAACCCGTCCACCAAAGCGGGTCAACTCCA
>NZ_JBQXGU010000010.1:0-1265 GCF_052616365.1 Sandaracinobacteroides sp. A072 | reverse complement strand
TTGGTCTGAGCCCGTGGATTTCCTCCAGGTTTGAGTAGAGTCCGGTCCTTGAAGGAGTCGGATGGATATGAAGCGGAGCAGGTTCAGCGAGGAGCAGATCATCGCGGTGTTGAAGGAGCAGGAGGCCGGTATGGCGACGGCGGATGTGTGCCGCCGCCACGGGATCAGCTCAGCGACGTTTTACAAGTGGAAGGCCAAGTATGGCGGCCTGGAGGTCTCCGATGCCCGGCGGCTGCGGTCGCTGGAGGAGGAGAACGCTCGGCTGAAGCGTCTCCTGGCTGACGCTATGCTCGATAACGCTATGCTCAAGGAGATCAGCGCAAAAAAGTTCTGACGCCTGGCTCCAAGCGGCAGGCGGTGGCTCATCTCCAGGAGGTTTTCGAGGTGAGCCAGCGCCGGGCCTGCGAGGCGCTGGGCGTGGATCGAACAACGGTGCGCTACGTCAGCCGTCGGTCGGACGATGCTGAGGCACGAACCCGCATCCGCGAGCTGGCAGGGCAGCGCCGCCGGTTCGGCTATCGCCGACTGCACTGGCTGCTGTGCCGGGAAGGATGGACGATGAACCACAAGAAGTTCCGGCGGCTGTATCGCGAGGAGCGCTTACAGGTGCGCCGGCGCGGTGGTCGCAAGCGGGCATTGGGCACGCGGGCGCCCATGGCGATCCCTCAGGGGCCGAACCAGCGCTGGAGCCTCGACTTCGTGTCGGACGCGCTCGTCTGCGGACGTCGGTTCAGGATCTTCGCCCTGGTCGATGACTACAGCCGGGAGTGCTTGGCGCTCATCGCCGACACCTCGATTTCGGGTATGCGCGTTGCCCGCGAGCTCGATCTCGCCATTCTCGAGCGCCTGGCCAAGCCAGCCATGGTGGTCAGCGATAATGGCACTGAACTGACCAGTATGGCGATCCTGCGGTGGTCGCGGGATCGTGACGTCGAGTGGCATTACATCGCGCCAGGCAAGCCGCAGCAGAACGGCTTCATCGAGAGCTTCAACGCTCGCCTGCGTGACGAATGTCTGAATGAGACGCTGTTCACCAGCCTTAGCCATGCCCGTCAGGTGCTGGCTGACTGGCGGCACGACTACAACCACTTCCGACCCCACTCAAGCCTCGGGAACAGAACCCCGGCCGAGATGGGAGCCGGTTCAGTCGGCAAACCGGGTTGGGGGTTAACCCCCAACCCGGTTGTTGCCATCACGCCCAAGCATGGGCATCAACCCGGGCGCAGGCTCTACTCGTAGCTGGTAGAAACCTCGGGCTCAGACCA
>NZ_JBQXGU010000008.1:0-6152 GCF_052616365.1 Sandaracinobacteroides sp. A072 | reverse complement strand
ACATGACCCGATGGGTAGCGAAGGCGTGGCGACGGCTACCGGGAAAGGGGGTTTTGTCGGTTATGTCGGTTTTGTCCCGAGGGGGGAAGCCTGTCCCTGCGCCCCCTGTCGAATTCAAACACGGGGGGGGTAGTCGGAAAGTTTTTTCCGCTTCATCACAGGACCGGCGGGGGGCGTATTCTTTTGAGCGACGCAAAATTGCAACAGGGGGTTGAATTGACATGAGAGGCCCGAAGCCCCGCCCCCACTGGCGGGGCTTTTGTTTCCACCACGTTCCGGGGCAAGCCTTGTCAAAGTGGGGGATATACTGGGGGCAGGTTTTCCGGCTTTTCGTTTGAAAACAATCGGTTAACCCGTTGAAATGGCGGTCGGCGGCCGACCGGCGTCGAACCTTCTCTGGGGCATAAGCCATTGATTATTATGTAATCGTGATGAATTCGAATCCCTCATGAGGCGGTTGGCAAAAGTTATCCTCGCACTGATCCTTAGCGCTGGAGAAATTCAGCCTTCTTGAAATGTCCGGCGATATACCGTACATGACCTTGCAAGGAGATTGGCTATGTTCGCGCTAGAAACTGTAACGCCTACACCGGGCAAGATGGAGGCACGCAAGGAACTGCGCCTGCATCGCGCCGACGAAAAACGAATTAAGGCTGCCGCAGATGCTACCGGCCTGCAAGAGGCAGACTTCATACGCCAGGCAGCCCTGCTGCGTGCGCAGGAAGTCGAACAGCGCATGTCCCTGTCGATTCTCCCGATCGAGGCATTCGAAGCCTTCAAGGCCGCTGTCGATGCACCGGGTAAGAAGGTGCCCGGCCTCGCTCGTGCAGCGAAGGCAACGAAGGGCCTCCTCAACGATGCCGGCTGAAACAGAGGCTGACCTTCCAGCCCTGACGATCGCAAAATTCGACAAGGCGCTGCACGACCGCAGCGCCTTTTCATGTGGCTTTGCACCGATCGACAACTTCCTGAAATCGTCCCTTTCCGACCAGGTCAAGGACGGCATGGTCACCGCGTGGATCGCAACGGCCGACGGGGATAGCGCGGTACTCGGCTTCTACACGCTCGGCGCCATGGCCGTGCGTGCGGAATTCGGCCCGAAGAAAGGGCAGCGCGCCAGGGTTCCGGATGTCCCGGTCATCTACATTCGGACGGTGGCCGTCCGCGAGGACATGCAGGGCAAAAGCCTTGGCACCGCACTTATCATTGACGCGATGGAGCGTTGCCTTGAGATTGCCGACCAGATGGGGGCTGCCGCCGTTGTGCTCGATGTGCTGGACGGCGATCACTTCGACCGGAGATGGAAATTCTATGGCGAGTTAGGATTCCTCCCGCTTGAGGATCCGGAGAATCCGCGCCGTGTGTACATTCCTATGGCTGATGTAAGAGCGACTTTGAAGTGAAGGCTTTTTACCAATTATTACAGTGCTTTATGAGGATGGTCGCGTACGCCTTCCTGCAAGCTCGCCGCCTCAAGGCAGCGGGTCGGAAAAAAGAAGCCTGAGACCACCGCCGCATCCAACCCTGCCAACCATCAGGCAATCGATCCTGACCCAGGTCAGTCAACCTCCACCGCCAATATGCCCTCACTGTCGTAGAAGGTGGCGGAAAATGAACCACAGTAAACCGCCAAAGTAGTCAATTGGTATCAGCGAACAGGCCAAAAGCAGAGAGGAGCTTGAAATGGATTTGAGACGGCTGGTCTCAGCCATACTGCCTTCAGATCGCAATTTTTGAGGTTTTGAGTTTGGAAGCTAATAAGGCTCACTGCGACAGCTGATCAGGCCTCTTAGCCGATCGGTGGACAAATGGAGTGCCGGCCGAAAACTGCCGGCCGTCTGCGAATATTTTGTTCGTTTGACTAATATTGGCCGATCCAAGTATGCCCTGTTTGTCGGCCTCAAACAGATAGCCAAGCACATGCACTGGAATGAGCCGACCCTAACGTCCGGGACCTGGGCCGTTCAGCAAGCTAGAGCAGCCGGGCTGTTGGTGCCAGGAGTCAACGAGTGATCCCGCGTCAAAGCCGTCGAAGCCGCTGTCGTTGGCCACAGGCAGCGCCGGCGCGCCTGATCGGAAAGGCGCGCCAGATCCGCAGCCTGCGCCGCGAACGCCGACCCGCCGCTGCCCATCAGACGCGCCCGTCCATCAGGCGTTGGCCATCACGCGCTTCGGTTCTTCGCCCGCCAACGGCACGACCCCGAGGCGGGCGAACAGTGCCGCGTCGCGGTTGTCGCCGGCATTGGCCGTGGTCAGCAGCTTGTCGCCGGTGAAGATCGAGTTGGCCCCTGCCATAAAGGCCATGGCCTGCCCGGCATCAGACATCGATTCACGCCCGGCAGAAAGGCGCACCATGCTTTGCGGCATCGTGATCCGGGCAACTGCAACCGTGCGCACGAACTCGATTTCGTCGATCCCGGCAAGCGGGGTGCCTGCCAGCATATCGCCCAGCACGGTACCTTTTACGGGAACCAGCGCGTTCACCGGTACGCTTTCCGGGTGGCGCGGCAGCGTGGCAAGTGCGTGGATGAAGCCCACGCGGTCTTCCCGCGTTTCGCCCATGCCAACGATCCCGCCGCAGCACACGTTGATGCCCGCCTTACGGACTTCATCCAGCGTATCCAGCCGGTCCTGAAACGTGCGCGTGGTGATAATATTGCCGTAGTTTTCCGGCGAAGTATCAATGTTGTGATTGTAATAATCCAGCCCGGCATCAGCCAGCTGGCGGGCCTGATCCGCGCTCAGCATGCCTAGCGTCATGCATGTTTCCATGCCGATGCCGCGCACGCCTTCGATCATCTGGACGATCTTGGGCATGTCGCGTTCCTTGGGGTTGCGCCATGCAGCACCCATGCAAAACCGCTGCGAGCCTGCTTCCTTCGCCTTGGCGGCGCTGGCCAGCACGGCATCCACGTCCATCAGCTTCTCCGCCTTCACCTCGGTTTCCGCCGAAGCCGACTGGCTGCAATATCCGCAATCTTCCGGGCAACCGCCGGTCTTGATGGAAAGCAGCGTGCACATCTGCACTTCTCCCGCGCGATGGTGCGCGCGGTGCGTGGCCATGGCGCGGAACATCAGATCGTCGAACGGCAGGTCGAACAGGGCGGCGATTTCGTCGCGGGTCCAGTCGTTGCGCGGTTCCGCTCCGCCGTTGGCGAGGTCATTGGTCATGGGAGATTCCTTCATAGAGTCCGCGGCGCATTGCTAGGCAATGCCGAACGGCGTCAACGCTTTTTGAAAATTATTTGCAGCTCACGGCCACCCGCCGGGCGGTTCCCGGCGACGAGGGCGATCGGCGGTTCGACATTGTCGTGCGTCTGCCCGAGAACAACCGGACCAACCTCGATGCCCTGGGGCAGTTGCCAATCGGCCTGCCTGGCGAAGGGGCCGGATTCGTGCCGCTCTCGGAGCTTGCCGACATCGAGATGTCGGTCGGCCCCAACCAGATCAGCCGCGAGAACGGCAAGCGGCGGGCGGTGATCACCGCAAACGTGCGCGGCCGTGATCTTGGTTCGTTTATCGACGAACTGCGCGAAACAGTCGATGCCGAGGTGACGGTGCCAGAGGGCTATTACGTCGTCTACGGCGGTACCTTCGAACAGCTTCAATCCGCCTCGGCCCGATTGCAGCTCGTGATTCCGCTTGCCCTGCTGATGATCTTCGGGTTGCTGTTTGCACTCTTTGGTTCAACCAAAGACGCAGCAGTGGTTTTCTCGGGCGTGCCGCTTGCGCTCACGGGCGGCGTCGCAGCCTTGGCTCTCCGGGGCATTCCGATGTCGATCTCGGCCGGGGTCGGGTTCATCGCCTTGTCAGGCGTCGCTGTGCTGAACGGCGTCGTGATGCTTTCGTTCATCCGCGATCTGCGCGAACGGGGCATGGGGCTCGATGCGGCAATCCGGGAGGGGGCCCTGACGCGTCTCAGACCGGTTATGATGACCGCGCTCGTCGCCTCGTTGGGCTTCGTGCCAATGGCCCTGAACGTGGGGGCCGGCTCGGAGGTGCAGCGTCCGCTGGCGACGGTGGTGATCGGGGGGATCATCTCGTCGACCATCCTGACACTGCTCGTGCTGCCCGCCCTTTACCGGATGATCTGGTCACGCAAGTCAGATGAACCGGCTGAACCGGACGCAGCCCTTGCACCAGAGAATGCCTGATCAACCAATCTCATCCGCTCGCGCTGTTACCGCTGCGCGAGCGGGTTTGTACCGATTGCCGGAGCCGATCCGATGAATGACCTAGCAAGACCAAAACTGCCGGACGCCGCCCTGAAGTATATGGCCGCACTGGCCGTATTCCTGATGCTCCTGGCGTGCAGCGCCGAAGCCTGGGCCCACAACGTTGCCGAAGGTGACAAAGGCTACATTCAGGAAAGCAGCGGCGTGCTCTTTCTTCCTTTTGTCTATCTTGGGGCAAAACACATGGTGACCGGGTACGATCACCTGCTGTTCCTGTTTGGCGTGATCTTCTTTCTTTACCGGCTGAAGGACGTAGGAATTTACGTCACGCTTTTTGCCATCGGCCATTCCACCACGCTGCTGTTCGGTGTTCTGACCGGCATCTCTGCCAACGCCTATGTGATCGACGCGATCATCGGCCTGTCAGTCGTGTACAAGGCGTTGGACAATCTCGGCGCTTTCCAGCGCTGGTTCGGGGTCCAGCCCAATACCAAAGCGGCGACCCTTATCTTCGGCTTCTTCCATGGCTTCGGCCTCGCCACGAAGATCATCGAGTTCGAGATTGCCGAAGACGGGCTGATCCCCAATCTGATCGCATTCAATATCGGGGTCGAGATCGGCCAACTATTGGCGCTCGCGGCAATCCTCATCCTGATGGGTTTCTGGCGCCGCACGCCGAGCTTCATGCGTCATGCTTTTGCCGCCAACACCATCCTCATGGCCGCAGGCTTTGTCCTCGTCGGCTATCAGCTCGCCGGTCTCGCGGTCAGCTGAACTCACAACATCCCAGGAGTAACCCCATGTTCAATTCGCAACGTCCCAGCGTTGATGATCTTCCAACCAGCGGCCAGCTCTTTCGCGCAACGGCCGTTGCCCTTGTGGCGGCAGGCGCCATTCTTGTGACGGTCGTCCTCCCGGCCGAATATGCGATCGACCCAACCGGGGCCGGGCGGGCGCTTGGCTTTACCCAGATGGGCGAGGTCAAGGCGCAGCTGGCTGCCGAAGCTGCCGCAGATGCAATCCCCCAGGTTTCGCCCACGCCGCTTGTATCGCAGTCAAGTGCCAGTGCCGATCCGGTCGTTGGCGAGCGCAGATCAGATGTGACCACCCTGACGCTTGCGCCGGGTGAAGGCGCAGAGATCAAGGCGAAGATGGCAAAGGGCGCAAGCCTGCAGTTTGATTGGTCGGTCAGCGGCGGCGCGGTCAACTTTGATACGCATGGCGATCCGCCCAATCCACCCCGGTCATTTTATCATGGCTACGGCAAGGGCAAGGATTCCACAGGCGAGCAAGGTACGCTGGTAGCCGCCTTCGACGGCAAGCATGGCTGGTTCTGGCGCAACCGCTCGGATCGGCCTGTCACCATCACGTTGAGGACCGACGGCATCTACGAGGACATCAAGCGAGTGGTCTGAGCGGTAATCCAGTTCATGATCGTCGAGCCCGTGTTTGCGGGCTATGCCAGCATGTTCCTTGTCGCGTTTCTGGCGGCGACCGTGTTTCCGGCGCAGTCAGAACTGCTGCTCTCGGCATTGCTGGTGGCAGAACATTTTAACCCGGCGCTTCTGCTTTTCGTGGCAACGGCAGGCAATGTGCTCGGCTCGTGCAGCAACTGGATCGTCGGCCGCTTCCTGTCCGATTACCGGGACCGGCGATGGTTCCCGGTGTCGGACAGCGCGTTTGAAAAGGCTGAGCGCTGGTTTGCCCGCTTCGGGCCGGCCGTCCTGCTGCTTTCCTGGGCCCCTGTCGTCGGCGATCCGCTGACCGTCGTTGCCGGAGTTCTCCGGATGCGTCTCTTGCCCTTTCTCCTTATCGTAACTGTGGCCAAGGCCGGCCGGTATGCCGTCCTGGCTGCCGCGGTGATTGGCTGGAGTGCCTGAGCCAAGAGTGCATTTGGAGTTGGAGTTGACCCGCTTTGGTGGACACCCTGAAGATGGATTTGGAGGTGTCACATGGGGAGATTTCGAACGGCGTATC
>NZ_JBQXGU010000007.1:0-7761 GCF_052616365.1 Sandaracinobacteroides sp. A072 | reverse complement strand
GCCATCACGCCCAAGCATGGGCATCAACCCGGGCGCAGGCTCTACTCGTAGCTGGTAGAAACCTCGGGCTCAGACCATGACGGCCAAGGCGCGGATTGGCTGATGAAAGTACAGGGTGGCAGACAATGGCTGTCCATTATGGCACCCTGTTCTTATGGATCGCGAGGATGAAAAGCGCATTGCCGCCATGATGGCGAAAACGTTGGCGATGATGTGCGTCCGCAACACCGGCCTTGAAACCCTTCATGCTGGCATCGTCCCTGTGACCCATGCCGGTGACTATTCCGATGTTCACGTCATCGATGCCGACGGCCGTGAGATTGCCTGGAACGACGTTTCCCATCTCGATAACGATCAGATGCGTGACCTGATGCGCGAGATCGTGAACCGGCTTTACACCTTCCATGTTTCCATCGACGATCCCGATTTCCGCGAGAGGGTCGATCGCTGGGCCAGGATTGCAGAAGGGTGGGATGAGCCGGACGAAGATATCGGATTCTTTCGGAAACTGGCTGAGGAAGAATAGCCACCGCGCACGTCCACCGTCGTGATGGCTATCCGGTATTCGACCATGCCCCATTATGGATCTGATCAGAGTCCGCCTGCGTCTGCGATCAATCGTCAGAACCAGGAGCGAACGCCAATCAGGAATCGCCATCCTCCTGCGCCCTCATCCCGGGAACGCCGAAAATCCGCAGTGCCGCCTAAAGCTCGTTCATACTCGACGCCGACGTAGGGAGCGAGCTCGGGCACGAACTGATAGCGCAGGCGAAGACCAAGTTCGGCGGTGGAAAGACCAGAGCCTATCCCGAGTTCGGCCACATCCTGCGCAGCAAAGTTGAGTTCGGCTCGGGGCTGGAGGACGAGCCTCCGGGCTAGGCGCTGATCATATTCTGCTTCGATCCGCGCGGTGACATCGCCCTTGTTTGACACAAACAGCGCACCGTCGATTTCGAACCAGTAAGGCGCCAGACCCTTCACGCCCAAAACAGCATAGGTGCGGTCCGGACCGGTACCGAAGTCCTGCCGGAGGCCCGCCTGGAGATTCCACCACGGATCAAGCGCGCGGTTCCAGAGTGCCTGGACCTCGACGTGTTCCGGGTTCTCGCCGAAGCGGCTTTCACCCTCGGTTTTGACCCAGATCCGATTGATATCACCGCCGTACCAGCCCTCAGCCTTCCAGGCGAAACCGTCTTTGCCCTCGCCGATGGTTGCTTCCAGCTGATCGATCAGGATCATGCCGCTTTTGATGTCGCCATGTTCCTTGCGGACGATATTGCGCGCCGGAGCCATTGCCGAAACGCCGAAAACGTCATCCGCAGCGTGAGCGGGGCCAACCAATGCTGCCGCGGAAGGACCTTTGACTGGCGGATCGGGAATGCCGGGTTCATGCCCGACATGCGCCTGGTGCGCATCTATCGGCGCGGATGAGGGCATCTGGTGGCCGGCGTGCGGATCTTTTGGCTCCGAAGCCTTCGGCGGCATGGCGTGCCCGGCATGGGGACCAGCCGATGGCTCATCCGTCTGATGCTGCGCGTGCGGATCGGTCGGGGCCTGCTGCTCAGTGGCGTCATGAACATGCTGCGCCAGAGCAGGCGTTGCGATCGTGACAAGGACGATGCCCAAAAGAGACTTCATGCCGCTTCTCCCTCGAGCGGACGGACGGTGACGACACGGAACATCCCCGCGTGCATGTGGAGCAGCAGATGGCAGTGAAACGCCCAGTCACCGGGCGCATCCGCCGTCAGGTCGAAGCTGACCTTGCCGCCTGGCAGGACATTGACAGTGTGTTTGCGCGGATAACTGCCGGTATGGCCGTTCACCACCTCGAAGAAATGGCCGTGCAGATGGATGGGGTGAGTCATCATCGTATCGTTGATGAGCACCACACGCGCGCGTTCGTTGCGTTCGAAACGGATCGGCTCGACGCCTTCGCTGAACTTTTCGCCGTCGAACGACCACATGAAGCGCTCCATGTTGCCGGTAAGGTGAACCTCGATCGTGCGCTGCGGCGGGCGCGTGTCTGGATTGGGCGTGAGCGACATCAGGTCTCGGTAGGTCAGCACCTTGTGGCCGACGTCTTCCAGCCCGACGCCCGGGTCACCGGTGCGGTCGACCGGAGACATGGCGATGGCGTCCACGCCGACGCCGACCTTGACGCTGTCGGGCACCTTCGATTTGTCGCGCATGTTCATGCCGCCCATCGAATGGGAACTGCCGTGATCTGCTGCTGCCGCGCTGGCCCCGGCGGCCATGGCGCCATGGTCCATTCCCGCCATTGAACCATGGTCCATGCCGCCCATGCCCATATCCTTCATGGTGAGCGTGGGGCGCGGGCGAAGCGGTGGAACGGGTGCTTCCATGCCCAAGCGCGGCGCGAACGTGGCGCGCGCCATGCCGGAACGGTCGATCGATTCCGCAACGAGCGTGAACGCTTTGTCCTCGGCTGGCTGGATAATGACGTCATAGGTCTCGGCATTGCCGATCTGGAACTCGTCCACCGTCACGGGCCGGACATTCAGTCCGTCGGCGCTGACCACTGTCATCGGCAGGCCGGGAATGCGGATGTTGAAGATCGTCATGGTCGCCGCGTTAATGAAGCGCAGCCGCACCCGCTCGCCGGGCCGGAACAGACCGGTCCAGTTCTCCCGCGGTCCGTGGCCGTTGACGAGATAGGTGTAGGTGGCAGCCGTCACATCGGCGATGTCGGTCGGGTCCATTCGCATCCGGCCCCACATGGCCCTGTCGGAGGCCGACATTTTCTCCTCCGGCCCGCCCTCGATCATGCCCAGCAGGGTCTGCTTCTGGCGATTGAAGTAGCCGCCCTCCGCCTTGAGCTTGGTGACGAGGTGGTGCGGATGGAGGAATGTCCAGTCACTGAGCACGATGACATGCTCTCGGTCATAGGCAACCGGATCGGACTCAGCCGGATCGATAACGATCGGCCCATAATGCCCCTGCTGCTCCTGCAGCCCTGAGTGGCTGTGGTACCAGTAGGTGCCACTCTGGACGATCGGAAATTCATAGGTGAACGTGGTGCGCGGCTTGATGCCGGGGAAGCTCACACCAGGAACTCCGTCCATCTGAAACGGGACGATCAGCCCGTGCCAGTGGATCGAGCTGTCCTCATCCAGCGTGTTTTCAACGTGGAGGCGGACATTTTGCCCTTCGCGCAGCCGGATAAGCGGTGCGGGCAGGACGCCGTTCATGGTGACGGCATGACCGGTGCGCCCGCCAACCGTGAAGGTGCTGTTGGCGATCCTGAGGTGAATATCGTCGCCGGCGAGCGTGGGGGAGCTGGGTGCGAGGCCCGCCGAACCGGTTTGCGCCCAGGCGGGAAAAAGCCCGCTCATGCCGAAGCCGACAAGGCCCGCAGCGCCGGCGCGCAGGAACGAGCGGCGTTCTATAAGTGCTGTCATATCCATATGTCCCGGGGTTTTCCTGTCTGGAAGAAACCCAAAAAAAATAAACTGGAATCCGGGCGGACAGCGAGATGCCATCCGCCCGGTTGGTTCCTAATGGTTGTGCTGCGAATGCTCTGCCGGAGCCGCATCGTGCTGCTTGTTCTCGCAGCACTCCATCTTTTTCCCGTTGGCCTGCGTATCGCCGCTCGTCTTGTCCTTGCAGCAACAGCATCCCTTGCCCCTCTGCTCGGTCTGAGGAGCATTGTGGCCGGCATGGTCAGGCGTTGTGGGCTGCGCTGCCACAGGTGCTGCAGCCGCCATTGCGACTGCGCTCAAAAGTGTGATCATCGTTCATTCTCCAGAAGATTTGAAAAGCTTTCAAATTTCCGGAAACAGACGTGGAGGCGGACTAGTGGCCTCTGGCGCTATCCCGTTCAGACGAGGGGATGGCTGAGGCGACAGGGCAGATCGAACCGGATTTGTCTCCACTGCCAGCTGAGGCGCCACTGGCTCAACCACCGCGCAGGCCATCGCGCAGTCTTGCGTGCCGCTGTGATGCTTGTCGGGTGCCGTCTCGTGATGGCCGGTGCAATCATCCATGGCCATCGGTGTGGCAGTGGCCGCATGGGCAGCCGTCGTCCGGTCCGCCATCGAGATGGGCATGACGGACAAGGCTAGGATAACGAGCAGAGCAAGGATCAATCGCACCGCCCGCCCGCTCTCCTCGTGGAGGGCAGATTTGTTTGGCCGGACGTTGATTGGTCTCAGGTTCACTCTGGTTCGTATCCTTCGAGTCGTCGCTACTATCGCACTTGACACTATGTCAGGGTCAAGTGCTTATTGACTCTGACATAGTGTCAGGGTGCACCATGGATCTCCAATGGAAGGAGACCGTGATGGCCGAGTCGAAACATAGCACGCGTGCGGGAAGCCATGGTTGTTGCGGCGATCACGGCGACCATTTCGTCGGACAGGTTATCGACCCGGTTTGCGGCATGTATGTAGATCCACAAAAGACCGCGCATCACGCATCGCACGCCGGCAGCGACTATCATTTCTGCAGCGCCGGGTGCCGCGAGAAATTCGTCGCCGACCCGCAGCGTTATCTGAACAAGGCTGCCGCCCCGATCGCACAAGATCAGCCGGGCACGATCTGGACTTGCCCGATGCATCCGGAAGTCCGGCAGGATCACCCGGGGGCGTGCCCGATCTGTGGCATGGCGCTCGAACCGGCGATGGTTACGGCCGATGAAGGGCCAAGCGCCGAACTGATCGACATGGCCCGGCGCTTCTGGATCGGTCTTGCGCTCTCCCTGCCTGTGCTCGTTCTGGAAATGGGCGGGCATCTGTTCCCGGCGTTGCATCATCTGATACCGATGAAGGCGTCGATATGGATCCAGTTTGCGCTGGCCACACCAGTTGTCTTGTGGGCGGGATGGCCCTTTTTTCAGCGTGGCTGGGCCTCGCTCAAAACGCGCAATCTCAACATGTTCACGCTGATCGCCATGGGAACCGGCGTGGCCTGGCTCTACAGTGTGGTCGCGGCAGTGGCGCCGGGTATCTTTCCTGATGCCTTCCGCGCTGCAGATGGAACGGTCGCGGTCTATTTCGAGGCAGCAGCGGTCATCACCGTGCTGGTACTGTTGGGCCAGGTGCTGGAATTGCGCGCCCGCGAACGCACTTCGGGCGCGATCAAGGCGTTGCTCAATCTGGCGCCGAAAACTGCGCGGCGCATCGCTGTTGACGGTAGCGAGGCGGAAATTCCGCTGGAAGAGGTCGCAGTGGGTGATCGGCTGCGGGTGCGGCCGGGTGAAAAGGTTCCGGTTGACGGCGTAGTCGAAGAAGGCCGTTCGGCGATCGACGAATCCATGGTCACGGGCGAATCCATGCCGGTTACGAAGTCGGTTGACGACACGGTGATCGGCGGCACCATGAACCAGAGTGGTGCCTTGATCATCCGCGCAGACAAGGTCGGACGGGACACGATGCTTTCCCGGATCGTGCAAATGGTTGCCGAAGCGCAACGCTCACGCGCGCCGATCCAGCGCATGGCGGATCAGGTTTCCGGCTGGTTCGTGCCGCTGGTTATCGGCATTGCCATTCTTGCCTTCGCACTCTGGGGCATATGGGGGCCGGAGCCGCGCTTTGCCCACGGGCTGATTGCGGCGGTATCCGTGCTGATCATCGCCTGCCCCTGCGCCCTGGGCCTTGCCACGCCGATGTCGATCATGGTGGGCGTCGGGCGCGGCGCGGGACTTGGCGTGCTGATCAAGAATGCCGAGGCGCTGGAGCATATGGAAAAGGTCGACACGCTGGTGGTCGACAAGACCGGCACGCTGACCGAAGGCAAGCCCGCCGTCACCCGGATCATCGCAGCGGCAGGGTTTGAGGAAGCGGAATTGCTGCGGCTGGCGGCCGGCGTGGAGCGGGCGTCGGAACACCCGCTGGCGTTGGCGATCGTCGATGCGGCGATCAGCCGGTCCATCGAAATCCCTCCCGTCAGCGGTTTCGATTCCCCGACCGGCAAGGGCGCCGTTGGTGTGGTTGAGAACAAGCGCATCACGTTGGGCAACGCGCGCTTCCTGACGGAATCGGGGATCGATACCGCGCCTCTTGCTGCCGAAGCCGATGCACTTCGCGAAGATGGCGCAACGGCCATCTTCATGGGGCTGGGCCAGCAGGTGGTAGGCGTGTTCGCCATTGCCGATCCGATCAAGCCAACAACGCCGGAAGCACTGGCCGCCTTGCGCGCTGATGGCATTCGCGTGGTGATGTTGACCGGTGACAACCGCACGACAGCCGCCGCCGTCGCGCGCCGGCTCGGCATCGATGCCGTCGAAGCCGACGTCCTGCCCGATCAGAAAGCCGATGTCGTCGCGCGGCTGAAGCAGGAAGGCCGCGTCGTCGCCATGGCCGGGGATGGAGTGAACGATGCGCCCGCGCTCGCGGCTGCGGATGTCGGCATAGCAATGGGTCATGGCACCGATGTCGCCATGGAAAGTGCGGGGATGACGCTGCTGAAGGGCGATCTTGTCGGCATCGTTCGCGCCCGCCAGCTCAGCGAGGCGACAATGTCCAACATCCGCCAGAATCTGTTTTTCGCTTTCATTTACAATGCGGCCGGCGTGCCAGTCGCGGCAGGGCTGCTCTATCCGTTCTTCGGCATCCTGCTTTCGCCGATGATCGCTGCGGCGGCGATGGCCTTGTCCTCGTTCAGCGTTGTCGCCAACTCACTGCGTCTCAACCGGGTGAAGCTGTGAACATCGGTGCAGCCTCGCAGGCAAGCGGCGTCTCGCAGCGGATGATCCGGCACTACGAAAAGATCGGCCTGATCCCCGCGCCGCCGCGCCGCGGGAGTGGGTATCGCGATTATTCCGATGCCGATGTTCATCGCCTGCGCTTCATTGCCAATGCCCGCGATCTCGGGTTCGGGACGGAGGAGATCACGACTTTACTTGCCCTTTGGTCGGACCGTGAGCGGGCCAGCAGCGAGGTAAAGGCTTTGGCGCTCGCCCAGGCGGACGAACTGGGGCGCAAGGCAAAGGCGCTCGAAAACATGCGGCGCACCCTCCTGGATCTCGCCCGTCAGTGCCACGGTGACAACCGGCCAGATTGTCCGATCATCGATGGTTTGGCAACATGAAGGACGTTTAGACTCTGATAGGAGAAACGTCCTCGAGTGGTCGCCTGCAAAGGCAGCCATGGCACCACCTGTGGCCGAAGGCGCCTCAGCGGTCTGTGCCGAAGTTGTCGCAGGAGAAGCTGCGGCAGCAACATTGAGCGCCATAGCGCCAATTGCGTCGCGACGAGAAATACACTCATGGTGAATCTCCTTCTCAAACGATGTGGCCGAGCACCAGCCCGCCCAGAGCGGTAAGGCCAAGAACGCGCAGGACGTTCCATCTCAGGCGGAAAATGAGGACCGCCGCCACGGCGGCCAGCACTCCTGCTCGCCAGTCGAAACTGGCGATTTCCGGAACTGAAAGGGTGAGGCCGCCCAGATCCTGGTTAACAACGCGCGAGAACAGCACGTGCAGGGCAAACCAAACTGACAGGTTGGCGATGACCCCGACAACTGCTGCGGTTACTGCCGCAAGCCCACCTTTCAGCCGCTGTGCGTGTTCAAGCCGCTCCATCCATGGGGCGAGCGCAAAAATCCACAGGAAGCACGGTACGAACGTGACCCAGGTGGTCAGGGCTGCGCCCAATATTCCGGCAAAAAGCGGCGTAAACGGTTCGGGTGCGCGGAATGCGGCAAGATAGCCGACGAACTGGGTCACTGGAGTTGACCCGCTTTGGTGGACGGGTTGCGGTTTAGGTCTGTTGGGTCAGGCCATGGCGCCTCCGTTCATATTCC
>NZ_JBQXGU010000006.1:0-32388 GCF_052616365.1 Sandaracinobacteroides sp. A072 | reverse complement strand
GCCATCACGCCCAAGCATGGGCATCAACCCGGGCGCAGGCTCTACTCGTAGCTGGTAGAAACCTCGGGCTCAGACCACATGGCCTGACCCAACAGACCTAAACCGCAACCCGTCCACCAAAGCGGGTCAACTCCAACTCCAATATGCTAGTGAGGCTTTGATTTTTGCGTTTGGCTTTGGAAAATGCGATCCATGAGCACTGAATCACAATCTGCGCTCCACGGTCCTTGGGAAAGTGAAACTTGAGAGGCGTCACGGTGCGTGCAACAGGGGCGCGCAGATCGCGCGCAGAACAATCTCGTTTCCGAGCCCGCAATTTTGATTCCGACATTGTTCAGCCGATGCCGCACTCATCCCAGCTTAGACAGACACGACTGTTGGCCTTCCCAATATGTGCTGCCCCCTTGCGCCTCGACCGGATTGAACGAGGGTTGTACGTAAGTCGGGGCCTTATTGCTAAGTGCCAGGCGATTGCGCTTGCGCTGCGGCTTTCTCTCAACCAGAGTTAAATCTCGTTATCCCAAATTTTGGGAAAGAACGTATGTGCCTGTGAGGGTGGTGTATGACCGGGAAAATTATGACACCTAGTTCAGATAGCGGATCGTCTCTGTGACTGCACCAATCGGTAGCTTAGTGAACGTCGCTGCACTAGGGCAGCTTGGAGTCGGAAAACTACACAAGTATGACGATTTAGGACGTGCAATAGTCCATTTTGGCGGCGAGGGAACTCGAATACTTGCCCCCAAGACACCAATTACAAGAGCGCGTTTAAGCGGCTCGACACCCGTGAGATTCAAGGCGTCTGACGGCGATGTGACCAATGGTGAAATCATTGATCTACTAATCGAGCGCGAGGACGGCGGGTACGTTTACCGGATACGTGCGGGCGACAAGATCCATGAAGTCTGGGAAGGACTGATTATGCCGGTCGGAGAGACGACCGACCCCATGAGTTTGCTCAAGGCGTATCGATGGGATACGCCCAAAAACTACATTGCTCGCTGGTCAATGGCAGATATCTACGGACGCTGGTGCGCTGCGTCGGGCGGATTGCCGGCAATGCTGGGCGCTCGAGTGATGCCACTTGGTCATCAAATATATGCGGCACGCCGTGTACTATTCGACCGCACGCCGCGATTCATCCTTGCTGACGAAGTCGGACTTGGAAAGACAATCGAGGCCGGTATGATCATTCAGGCACTTCAGGCCGAGCGGCAAGACTTCAGCGTTCTTGTTGTCGCGCCGGGCTCGATGTCCCGTCAGTGGTTAACGGAAACATACCTGCGATTCGGAGCACGGGCGTACCATCACATCGATTGCGCCCGTTTGGCCGAGGAGACACGAACATCACTGGGCGACCTCATTGCAGGTCAGCGATTGATTGTCGCTACAACGGCACTGGAGGCCGATGCCAAGTTTGCGGAGATGATCACCGCTCGACGGTGGGACTTGGTGGTGATCGATGAGGCCCATCAGATCCCGCCCGAACATGCCCTCTATCCCCGTCTGCAGCAACTCGCGCGCCAGTCTGATGGACTTCTTCTCTTGTCCGCGACGCCGTCTAAACGCGACATGGCTGGTCTCCTGGGCTTGCTCGCGCTGGTAGCCCCCGATGCATTTGCGGATGAAACTGTCGTCAACTTCCAGATGAAATATGACCGCCAGAGTGCGGTCTGGGATCGCCTTAACTTTACGCGCAAGCTGATCGATGCGACTGCAGCGGAAGGTCGCCAACTCGACCCGGACGAAGTGGAGTTCGTCGCCGAGGAATGGGTTGGCCTGATAGAAGGAGACGAACTGTTCGACGCTCTCCTGGACCGAATGCGGGCCGGCGAGGCGCAAGCTGCTATCGAACTTGTCGCATATGTGCAGGAGTTTCACCGGCTCGACCACCGGATTATCCGTACGCGGCGGGCGACCCTTACTAGCGACACCACAAGTTGGCCGGAAAGAACCTTGGTAGAACTGCCTTGGTCGACCACCCAAGCCGAAGCCATCTTTCTGAATCATCTTGAAGAACTTCCACAAGGTGACGGACCTGACGCTAAGGCGCTCAGGGCCCTTTACCAACGGTTTTGCTCGACCTCCCCCAACTCGGCGGTGCGCTTCTTGGAAGAGCGCCGAGAGGCGCTCAATAGTGAGCCTAGCGGCGCTACGGGCAACCCTGTGACGCGGATAGCAGCCGACACCGGTCCCAACGACGAACCGATCATTATCACTGAACTTGTGAAAACGCTCGCGCCGCTCGGCGGTGAGGAAAGCTGGCTCCGGACCGCGCTTGGACTTGCGCGAGCCTGGCAGCAGGAGGGAGGCTTTAGTCGCGCCGATCTCCTTGCCACTTGGCTGACAGACCATCTAGAAGACCTCGAAAATCAGGTACTAGTCTTTGTGCAAGATGCTGCATCTGCGGATGACCTCGCGGACCGCCTGGAACCTCTACTTGGCAAGCATGCCGTGGCTCGCTTCCATTGCGACATCGACGAAGAAGACCTCGCTAGCACCGCTTTTCGGTTCCAGCATGACAAGACCTGCCGAGTGCTTGTGTCGGACGAACTTGGCGGCGAAGGCCGTAATTTTCAGAATGCATCCGCGGTGGTCCACTTTGACGTCCCAGTCTCCTGCGCGCGGCTCGAACAACGAATTGGCCGACTCGACCGTGTCGGCCGCCAGAGCGACCGCGAGGTTCTATCGGTCGTCCTTGAACCAGCGACTTCGGCAGATAAGGCGCTGCTTGAGACCCACCGCGACGTGTTCCGGGTCTTCAACCGATCGATCGGCGGCCTCGAATTCATTCTCCCGAAATTGCAACTGCAAATTCAGGCCGCTTATGGAGAAAGCCCCTCTGCGTTGCGAGCGATCATCACTGCCCTGCAAGATGAGGTCGATGCATCTTTAGGTGCTGCGGACGAGGCCTTCGACATCTCGCTCGATGCGACCAAACCCGAACTTGAACGCTCTTCAGCACTCGCTTTAGAAATCGAAAATGAGAGCGACAATGCGGAGTGCGCAACAACTTTACGGTCTTGGGCGTCACGGCTCGGCATTCAGACCAAGAAGCGCGATGACGGGAGCAGCGAGTTTCGGTGGACTAATGGATCCCTCAATATCAGTAACGACCGCTTGAAGATCGGGGCAGGTACCGACGGCGAAAGCCGGCTTGTCTGCGGGACTTTTGCTCGGGAAACAGCGCTTGAGCGCGATGACCTCCAGTTTTTTGCCCCCGGCCATAGCCTCATCGACACGATGATCTTCGAGGCCGAGCACGGCCAACATAGCCGGGTGACGGCCTTCATGCTCGAAGGCTTCCCCAAGCATAAGGGCACGTTGCTGCTTCAAGTGCTCGCACGGTCAGTCCTAGACGAAAGGCTTTGGCAGGGTCATGACATTGGTCTGGGGCTCGCCGCTCGAGCACGCTCGCTCCTCTGGCCGGAAGTCACGGCCGAGATCATGCTGCTCCGTGACGCTCGCGGCGCTCATCAGGATATTTTCACTCACGCGGGTCTTCGCGGCTTCCTTGACCACCCGCGAAGGGACCTGACCTTGAAACCAATCGAGCCGTCGATGGTCAGCGAACTGCCATTTCTTCCGGAACTGTGGAACTCGATCGACAAATCCGTTCCCCTGGCCCTCGCATCCATCGAGAAGCGCCGGGCCGTCGCTGCCCAAGAGCGCGCTGATGCGCTTGAGACGAGCCTGAGAGGCGAGTTCGGGTTCCTGCGATGGCAGGCACATACCGCCAAGAATCATGACGCTGCTAATGCTTTCCAGGCTGCCATCGATGCGAGGCTGGCCCTGATTCAGTCCACTCGCTCGCCGCGCACCGATCTGCTCGGTCTGGCCTTGGTCGCCTTGGTCTGAGAGCCATGACAGCGACCGTCCGAAAACCTTGGTATATTGACGCACAGCAGCGCGCGGTGCGCGCATTCAGCGCGAGCAGCGAGCCTGGCGATCGCGGAGCCATCCTGCGCGAGCTTTGTCGCCTCCACGGTGGCTATTTGGATCTCACCGGAAGCCAGTTCGCAGTCACCGACAATGATCTGGTGAATCTGACACGCTTCGGGATGAAGCGTGTGACGGTGGCCGGCCGCGACGCTCTCATCATCGATGACGCCGAAGCCCTACCGATCGAGGGCCTCTCCGATGTCCTGAAGCTCGATCCGGCGCCGCGCCAAACTTACCCATCTGCTTGCGCCGATGCGCTGCTTCTGCGTCACAGCTCGTTCGATCGGTACCGCGCGCCCACGCAGAAGGCGGCGATCCGTGCGCTGGCGACAATGCCCGACGGTGCCACGCTCCTCGCAACACTCCCGACCGGCGCGGGCAAGAGTCTCCTGTTTCAACTCGCTCCTCTGCTGGCCTCGGGCAGCGGGGCATGCTGTGTCGTAATCGTTCCGACAGTCGCGCTCGCGCTTGCCCATGTCGATAGCCTGAGGACGATCCCTGGGCTCGAAGCGAGCGAGTGCATCTATGGCGATCAGGACCAAGCCACCCGGTCCGGTATCTACAACGCGTTCGGCCGCGGCGAAGTGCCGGTACTGGTCCTGTCACCCGAAGTGGCTCTGGGCGCCGCCCGCGAACTATTGATCGAGGCCGCTCAGGATCCCAGCCAGAAGCTTCCGGGTCTCGACGCGCATTTGACCACCTTCTTCGTCGATGAGGCGCACATCATCGAGTCCTGGGGGCGGTCCTTTCGACCAGACTTCCAGCGCCTGCCCGGGCTGGTCGAGGTGCTGCGCGAGTCCAATCCGGCTCTGCGCACGGTCCTTCTATCTGCGACGGTCAACGACGCTGCCCGAGCCGAACTCAAGCGCGCTTATGGCGCGGCTGAGTTTCTGGCGGTCGAGGCGAAAGTTGCCCGGTACGAGTTCGACCTCGTCCACTCCCGCATCGAAACCGCTGCCGAACGCGATGCCTTGCTGGTCCGATTGATCGACCGGCTGCCGCGACCGGCGATCATTTACACGACGCTGGTCAAGCACGCCGAGCGCCTTCACGATGCCATCAAAGCCAATGGCTATAGGCGGCTGGCGCTCTTTACCGGCCAGGTCGACGACGGCACGTCACGACTGCGGATCGTCAGTGATTGGCGCGCGGGGAATATCGATCTCGTCGTTGCCACCTCCGCCTTCGGCATGGGTATCGACAAGGACGATGTCCGCGCGGTGATTCACGCCTGCGTGCCCGAATCTCCATCTCGCTATTATCAGGAGATCGGCCGGGCGGCGCGCGATGGAAATCAGGCTCTCGCCCTCATGCTGTGGACGGACGATCGCGGCGTCGCCGGAGACTGGCGCCAAGCGCGACGCTTGTGGTCTGGCGGGTGGCTCCGCCCTGCAATGATGCTGAAGCGATGGCGTGCAATCGTCAGCGCCGCCGATGCCATGGGCGAGAGCACGGTCGTAGCAGGCGTGCGGCGGTTGGTCGTGCCGCTCGACGCAGCGCATGAGGATCTCGCTGCCGGCGACACCGACTATAACCGCGACTGGAACCGAAGCCTGCTGAACATGCTCCAGCGGGCCGGCGCGATCACGATTCAAGCGACCGAAAGCCGAGGCGACGTGCCCGTCTGGCATGTCGATATTCAAGAGCCGGTTCTGCTCGATGCCGGTGAGAACGACGCTTACTGGGCAGGTATCGCAGACCTCAGGACAAAGGAGCGATCGGCCGCACTGTCCGATCTCGACAACTTCAAGGCCGCGATCTTCAAACCACAGATCTGCGTCTCCGCCGCCATCTTCGAACTGGTAGAAGCGGGTAGCCCACTGGTGCCTCCCTGCGGCCGCTGCGCATATTGCCGCGGCCGGGAGATCGCATCACCGAAGCTGGATGAAATTCGCTTCGAGGGGCTGGATCGACGATGGCCGCATTCCCTGGGTGAGAGCGGGTTACGTCCTGGGGTTTCCATACTTCATCCGGCGCGCGACGACGGAACGGTCAGCGATGATCTTATTGAAGGGCTGATCAGTGCGGGCATCGAGCAATTTGTCATCCAAGATCATCTTGCCGACGATTTCGCACGCCGCCTCGTCGCGTTCGCCTGCAGCTATGGATTGGTCAGCAGCCATGCCGACGTGCAGGGAGACTGGCGCCCGGCATTGTTGCCCACGGCAGTCTTCATCGACGTGCAAAGCCGCGTCGAGCGGTTGATAGAGCGGATTGAAGGTTGGGCCGCTGCCAATCCCGCGCAGCCACTTGTTATCGTTGCGCCACCAGAAACGGCAGTCCGAGGCAAGCCGATCGTCAACATCCTCTCGAGCAGCGCTCCCATCAGTGAGGCAGCGCTTCGAACCTTCGTCAAGGAAGTGCTGCCCCAATGAGCCTGCTGAGCGACACCAACTATTCTCCGCAGCGCATCTACGCCTTGCTCCGCCTGCTCGAGGCACAGGATGGACAACTGGGGTTCGATCGCATTCGGACCTGGTTGAAGCCGACAATGCGCGGAGTCGAGCAAAGGGGGTCGGAGGAGAACACCAACATACGCCAGTTGCTCGGTGCCACCGCCAGCCTCGGATTAATCGAGTCCCCATCTCAAAACCAATACAGGCTGACGGCGCCCGTCCCGACGACGATCGAGGCGTTCGCCGACGCTGTTCACGACCGTCTTGTCGCGCTCGATGTGAATCATGCCGACTCGATCGTCCTCGAAGCTTACGCCGCGATGGTGGTACTGACTGAAGCGGAACAGGGCACCTCATGGCTCGATCTCAATGCGAAGGATCGAGCGGCCAAGATGAACAATGCTGTCCGCGCCGCCGACGCGGACGAGGACGACGACGAGAAGAACCGTTTCAACGCGACCAAATCCTCTCCGTGGAAGCGCTGGATGCTCTTCCTCGGCTTAGGGGTGTCGATGCCAAGGAGCGACTTCTATCCCTATCCAGCCCAGCGCCTCGAGCGCGAGATTGCTCGGCTGGGGTCGGAGCAGTCCCTCCCTACAACGCTAGAAATCGAGACCTTTATCGACCGCGTTGCCGAGCGGATGCCGTATCTCGATGGTGGCCGTTTGTTTCTTGCATCTGTCGAGCGTGTGCGACTGCCGCCGCTTGGACGACGCGTGTCTCGCGTGCTGAGCGGGACGCTCCGCGATCTCCACGACGACAAGCGTCTGGTGCTCGACGCTATCGGCGATGCGAAGGAGACCTACGCCTTGGCCCAGGAGCCGCATCCCGTGAGGAATATCAAGGCCGTGACGCTGGAAGGACAGGCCAACAATGGCTGAAGGAATGCACGGGACCTGCTGGACCGAAGACCGCGCATATGCAGTTCTTCGCTCGGTCGCGCTGGCGAATGACGAAGCGGAGTTCCTTGCCGTTCATCAGCCCATCCGCGACTTTCAAGTGTCTACGACAACCGGCCGGGGCATCGAAGCAAGCGATGAAGCTCTACTCGCCGATCTTTCGGACCCAGAAACGCGTTACGCCTTTTGCATCGTCGAAGGCGAGCCCGGCGCAGGCAAATCGCATCTGATCCGGTGGCTGGACGTCAAGTGGAACGCGGACGATCTGGTAATGCTGATCGAGCGTGCCGACGGGAGCTTGACCGGCACGCTCAGGCAGTTGCGCGATCAACTCGGCGCCCAATACGGCTATCTCTTCGAGAACCTCGCACAAAGCGTTGAAGCTTCGTTCGACGGGCGGGTGAAGCTGTTTCACGCCAATCTCGCGGCGTCGCTCAGCAAGAACTTCTTCGAGACCCCGATCGGCGATGAGGACTGGTGCGCCACATGGGAGCTCGAACGCTTGATCGGCCATCAGGCCGTTCAGGAGAGATGGGGCGGACCCGAGCGAATCCTCAAGGTCATGTCAGGCGACGGCGGTCAGCGTAACTCGGCCTCAGCAAGCTTCAACCTTTACGACATCGCCGACCTCGCGCAGCTCCAATTGGCGGTCGAAGGCCTTCCTCCCAAGGCGCTGATGCTGATGCGCACCTTGAAGAAGGAGACGGACCGTATCGCGCCGGCGAGAGCAGCAGAGGTGGCCGCCGCCGAACTTGAACTCGATGAGACGCTCGAGATCCCGCAAGCCCGCCGGCTGCTGAAGGCTCTCAATGATCGTCGGAATTTCGCGGTTCAGCACATTCTCGGCATCACGGTCGATGGTCTCCGAGACATGTTCTTCAAGCTACGCAAAGAGCTGCTGAAGGAGAAGCGGCGACTGGTCCTGCTGCTCGAGGACGTCACAAGCTGGGAGGGCATCGACGGTCAGTTGATCGACTCCCTGGTCGTCGATGCGAGGACGCGTAGCGACGTCTGCGACATGATCTCCGTGGTAGGCATGACGCCGCTCTACCTGAAGGGCATCCAGGGCAACTACAGCGGCCGGATCACGCATGTTCTGCGTCTGGGCCGGGTACGCCAGTCAGGTGGATTCCAGGAAACAATCCAGCTTGCCACGGAGGAGTCGCAGGCCGAGTTCGCGTCACGTTATCTTCGGGCCGTGCGGATCGACCGGCCGGAGTTGGAAGTTTGGCACAAGGCCGGCGCCAACCCGAAGACGGTCCCCAACAAATGCGAGACTTGTGTCGGCCGTGATGCCTGCTTCGCGGCATTTGGCGCATCGGATGGAATCGGACTGTTTCCGTTCAATCGGAACGCCATCACGAACATGTTCGAAAAACTTGAGGATCCGAAGGGGACACAGAGCCTCCACACCCCGCGAGGGATGATCCAAGGCGTGCTCGCGCCCGTGCTCCTTTATCCGTCCCGCCTCGAGGCGGGCGAGTTTCCACCTGCGGAAATCGAGTTCTCCGAATGGATGCCCGAGCGCTCGCTGCAGCCGAGCGGCTTCCTCGCTCAGGTGATCGATGCTGCCGAGCCCCACGTTGGTCGGCGCCAACAGCTGCGTCGGCTCATGATGCTGTGGGGCGATCGCACGAGCGAAGTTCACGTCGACGTAACGGCCGAAGGCATGCGCTCCGTCTCGGGTGTAGCAGAGGGCGTCTTCGAGGCTTTCCGGCTTCCTTGGCTCGGCGAGGGCCTGGATTCGGCTGGAACCCCGTCGCCTGATGTGGCCATGCAGTCGGGCGCGCCGGCTTCGGAGGTGCCGGAGCCGGAGGTGCCCGCAGGACCCATTCCGGGTGCCCTGCCTCCATCAAAACCTGCGCCTATCAGTCCCCTGACTTCCACCATTTCTGGAAGGTCGAGTTCGGCGGGCGGAAGGTCGTCGCCAACGAGTCCGGCTGTCTCTACGACGCGCCTCAAAGCGCTCGCGGAGCAAGCGCTGCTCTGGCGCGACGGGAAGCCGATCAGCGATCCGAGTGCCTGGGAGATCCTGCTGATCGACCTGATGAACGAGGCGCGGGAACTGCTTGCTGAGCCGAATTGCGGGCTTTGGGAACGCGTCTTTACAAAGGACAATGTGAAGCTGGAGGGGTCGGGCAGAACCGACATTCGGCACTTCGTCATTCCACGCGAAGATTGGGCGACCCGCGGGATCGAAGCCTACATCACCAATCGGCTGGGCACAGCCCTCCAGCCGATTCAACTGGAGAGCAATCGCCGCGCGATTGCGAGATTGTTGCGACGTCTGGCCGAACTCGCATCGGCGCAACTGGAGCGTCGCTTGGCTCAGGACGAACCATGGTCGATCGATGGGGCGACAGTTCAGGTGTTGCTGGCGCGAGCTTGGCTTCGCGGCGCGATCTCACCAGATTCTGCGCTGGAGGAGCAGTTCCAGGAACTGCTCTCGGAGGAGCAGGAGGCGAAAAGCCTTCCGGATGATCGGGTCGAGTCCTGGGGCGAGTTGGTTAAGGCGACGAGCTACTGGCACGACAAGCTTCGCGGAATGCTGAGGCAATCGCTGTACCTCCCGCTTGGTAGCGGTGCTCCGCTGATGAACGCGGGAGCGGTCGCGGGAGCGATGAAAAGCCTTCGCGACACGATGCGGACCGTGCCGGTTCCCGCCAAGCCAGAGTTCTCCAAGGGGCTTGAGGAAATCGGCAAGCTTGTTGAACTTGCCCGTCAGACCGATGGCCAATTGCGGTACATTCCCGAGCGCGAGAACAAGAGCCTATCGCAGCGCAAGGAGCGAGCGTTGGCTCTGCTTCGGCAATCGAGCTTCAGTCACCATCTGGCAAAGGTCGACGATGCATTGACGCGGACCGTGTCGGCCTTCGTCCAAGCCGCGCCCGTACAATATCAGGAATATTCGTCGGCACGGACACGAGCCGCGAATGCAGGGCTGTTGAACGAGACTGAACCCGCTTGGCAGCGACTGGCAGACTATCTGCTCGCGGACGACGTCGGTTTTCAAGGAGAGGCGGAGAAGCTCGCGCACACGCTTGAGGTTCCCATCGCATCCTTGCGGCTCGCTTTGGATACGCTGGAGAAAGCCGAACTCGCGGTTGACGCAGCCTATAAATACGCCCGCGCCTTCGTTGAGGGCAATCAGAGCGCTGGCGATCTCTCGGTCGTACAAAGCTTCGGCGAGCGATTGGCTGCCGCGGCCGAAGCGCTGCAGACCAAGCTTGATGAGGTCGCGTAATGGATGATGTAGCCGAGACCACGCTCGCTCCGCTGGACGAACTGATCGAGCTATTGCCCAAGATCGACAAAGCGAAAGAGCGGGCCCGACTTGGGACCGCACTTCAAAAGGCGACAGCGTCAGCAGAGCGGCTGGATGGCTTTCCGACTCTGCTGGAAGGCCTGACCACGCTGGTCGAAGCGGCCGATGCCGATTTCGAGGCCGTGCGATCCGAAATCGGCGCCTCGCTGGGCGAGATTGTGAAGATGGGCCGCATCCTCGCGGGTGAGCCCACAATTGAACAGCTGGACGCAATCAACCAGATCGGTCTGAACCGACTTCCCTTCGAGATGGAGAAGATCGAGAGGGGCATCGAGGCCGTTTGGCGCAAGGCCGCTCAGGATGCCCTCGGAGGACAGGCGGCACTGGGGGAAGTGCTGACCAATATTCCTGGGGTCGAGGCGCTCGGCAGCGATCTGCTGAAGCTGGCAGCCCGTGCCAAGAAGCTCGAGGATGCGAGCCGGCCCCCCGCTGATCGCGTGAAGGAGCGCGACACGCTCGTGGTAGAAGCATCCGCATTGAACGATCGACTGCTTGCTGTCGGCGTTGCTCCGCCGATCGCGGCATTCCTTGTGGCTGTCGCTGCTCGGCCGGTGCGATTGTCAGACCTGACGGACGAGATACTCGGCTGGATCCGAGATCATGACGCGCTGGCGCTGTTTACGGTGTCAGCCCATGGCGCGACATGAATCCATGAAGCGCGTCAGCAGCCGTCGGCTTACCGCAACCTCCGCAAGGGTCGACGGCATGAGGTCACTGTCTCCGTGGAGGCAGGCCAGGCAGCCATCGAAGCAAAGCCTTCCGCTGACGCGGTAGATCTGATCGGCCAGGCGTTCCCCCGGGGAGAGGCTGCCGTCCTGCGCCGCTCCTTCGATCTGTGAGTACGCGCTCAGCATCGTCGCGAGCGTGGGATAGATCCCGTCGAGCGCACCTTTGGAGGCCGCGCTGACGATCTCCCACCCGTCGGGCTCCCGTCCGATGAGGGATCTCAGCGCCAACTTTGCCGCCAACACCTCTTGCCAGATGGCATACAGGGCGACTTGTTGGCCACCGATCGCCTCGTTGGAATAGAGCAGTCGGAGAAGCTGCTGGGGCGACGGCGCACCCGCGGCATGAAAGTCGATGCCGAGATCGCTACCGATCGCATCGAGCGTCTCGGGGCGCCGAGGATCGAGCGCGCGCCAACGCTCATGATGAGCGCAGGCCTGATGAGCTGCTTCCACCAACAGGTCTTCAGCGGCGTTGGGGCAAGTGTCGACGAAACCGCTCATGAAGTCGCCAAACGCGTCATGCGCCTGCTCGATGAAGGTCCTAGTCGTGCCGTCTCCGCCGACGCCATTCTCAGCGATCGTGATCACGTCCTCCGAGCGATTACCGAACTGCACCGGTAGCTTCACATGCGCGACCACGCGCCGCTCTTCGCCCCGGCCGTGCAGCACGAAGCTTTGGCGAAGGCGCACGGCCAAACTGTGGACCAACTGGCTGCGCAGAAATGCGCGAAGATGGTCGTCGGATTTCTGCGCTTCCATGACATAGCGGAGCAATTCGTTGAAGCGGGTGCCGGCGAGCGTGCCCATGAGTCGGTCGATCCGACGCTCGCTCAGCAGCGGATGGCTCGAGAGCGCTTCATGGTAGGTGCGCTTGAACAGATTGCCGAGCGCCGTGTCGCTCCACATCCTGAGCAGCTTCGCGAGGTCGCCGCAAAGGGTGGGACTATCGGCTGCAGTAACCACCAGTTCAGCGGCGCGTCGGGCTTCGTAACCGTTGATCCCCGCGTTTCGAGCCCGCCGCTGCACGATGTAGCGCAGCATCTGATTGCGGTGCCATCGCTGATCAGCGGAGTCGCCGGCGAGCCTGGCCATTTCCGCATCGAGGAACGCGTCGATGCGGTCTGAGCGAAGGGCGAAGCGGACACCTTCGCTCTCCATTGTATAGCCTATGAACTGCGATGTCTCGCCGGCCGCGTCCGTGAACGTCTGGGAGACCCCGATCGCGTCGGCCTGTTCGACAATCCTGACCTCAGCATCCGCCCCCCAATAGATACGCGACAGGTGAAGGCCGGGGCCGCTCGTCGCGCTGCCAACATAGGTCTCGAACCCGGAAAGGATCGGGCGCATGTCGCCAATATCGGCAGGCGTGCCCTGCCTGTCGAAGCGCAGGATTGGAAAGCCACGGAGCGAACCTGTGCTGCGCATGTCGAGCGCCGCCGCCGGATCGACATTGTCCGGGATCGGCTTGGCGGCCCAGTTCTGGGCATCCCATTCGATAAGCGGGGTCCAGCCGCCACCGCGAACCAGGCCGATAAGGTCCGTGCCCAAGTTTGTGGGACGCAGGATCGTCGGCGAGATCGGAGTATCCCCAAGATCTTCGCGCGCGTCGATTGGCAAGTTGGTGAGGAGTTCACCTGCACTGCCAAGATCGATCCGTTCGGCGAGAGCCTCTTCCTGCGCGTTGAGATAGGGAGCGCGCCCGTGCTTGGGCGCCCGCCAATGAACCTCGATGCTGCCCCACCGGCGGGTCGCATTGCCTGGCGCTGCCGCGCCAAGGCCCAGCGAAATATCCTCGCTCTTGATGTTCGGCTCGCCGCCATGACTAGGGACTCGGATGTCGACACTAGGCAGGTCCGCAGCCCCGAACAGGGTCCGTGGCACCCACTCGATCCGGGCACGTCTGGTCCTAGCATGCTCATCGGTGGGAAAGGTGCCGAATTTGGACGTGATGTCTCGGATGAACGCCTCGGCGTCTGCATAGCCCAGCCGAGCAAAGGGATCGTCATCGAACAGGCGTGAACAGGCGTCGCCGAACTCCGACACGATCTCGCTCGAAAGCTGGCCCCCACTACCAACTGCAGGCAGGCGCAAGGCCTCCCGCCGTGCGATCAGATCAAGGAGCAGCGTCGCGAGTTGGCCGCGCGCCACGATCGGGTTTGAGAGGTTCAAGGGAACTTCGAAACCGCGGCTGTCCAGGAGTGCGGTTGGGCGGCGATAGTACCAAGAGTCCCGAGCCGAGTAGATCGAAAGCGTGATGCCCGTGACCGGACGATCATCGTTGCCGCGACCGCCCCGGCCTTTGCGCTGAACAAAGCTGGCGAGGTTCGAGGGAGCATAATGCTGGTAGACGAACGCCATGTCGGGGTCGTCGTACCCGACCTCGAGCGACGCTGTTGAAAAGACCAGATCACTCCGCTGGATTTCTGTTTCGATGCGGGCGCTACTCCCCGAGTAGACGGGAAAGCGGGCGACGCTGAGCGGATTGCCCGGGATGTACGGGCCACGCGCGGTCCACTGCCTCTGGTCGGTTGCGGCGAACGTCCAGCACTCGCCATCACGGAACAGGTCGCATCCGAGCGGATCGCCGCAGCAGGCGCGCCGTGGAAGACCGGTCGCGGGGTGGTCCGGGTAGATTCTGGTGCGGAGGCTGGCGAGGCTCTGGCCTTCTTCGGCATCCATGTAATTGCCGTGGAGCCGCTTCAGCTTGTCGATCGAATCGACAAAGACGATGCCGCGAAACCCGCCCTCGCTGCCATGCCGGCGATGCATGTTGTGGGCGAGCGCCATGGCGGCCTGGATCGTCGTCGATGCGCCGGCCACGTCCCGATTGCGCGACTCGACCTCGGGTTGGACGAAGTAGAAATATTCCCGCCCCTTGGGATTTGGCTTTCGTTCAGCAGGAAGCGGCTCGATCAGAAGGGGCTCCGAACCACCAACGAGCTGGTGCCAAACATGAGCAGGCCGACCCAAGGTCGCGCTCATGCCGACAGCGATGGGCGCATCGCCGTTCAAAGCGCATCGGCCAAGGAGACGGCGCAGCCCATATCCGATCTGCGCGCCTTGGATGTGCGTGTAGAGGTGAATCTCGTCGGCGAGGATGCAGCGCGGTCCGGACCCGCCATCGCCAAAGAGGGCACCATAGCGGCTATCGTTCAGCCACTGGTGGAGCGACTCGGTCGTGGGCAGGAACAAGGTCGGCGGTGCCGCTCGCAGGGCTTGCTTGGTCCCGATCCAACCGTCGAACTCCCAGCCGCAGCCCTTGCATTGGAGCGTGTCAGGCGCACCGTTTGTACCAGCGGCGATGGCGAGCGGAGCGCCGCAGGCGGGCTCAGGGCACATGAAGAATGGAAATTGATATTCGCCGGTGCGGCCGGTCGGTTCCCACGTCTCTGGGTCCGCATATTGCCAGTCTTCTGGAACGGCACCGTTTTGCAAACCCAATGTGAGACGGGGTGCTCCATCCACGTTCCGGAGCGCCGCCAAATAACGGGCTAGCCGCTGCGCTTGGTTAGCGGCGAGCCTGACGCGCGGATAAACGAGGATCGCCCGCGTGCCGCCGATGGAGCGAAGCAGGTCCAGTGTCGCGCCAGCGATGATGGGCAGACAGGCTGCCTCGGTCTTTCCCGAGCCTGTGTCAGCCGCGATGACGAAGCGTTCGTCGCCAGACCCAACCCAGGCGTCGAATATCGCGGTAAACGCCCGATCTTGGAAGCCGGCGAGGTTCGGCGAGGGTGCGTTCCAGGCACGCCGCAGCATTTCGGCCACCATCCCGAACGCTGCGGTGGGCTCGCTGCCTTGCCCATGCTTCGCTTCGACGGCCGCAACGGCATCACGGAGCGGGCTTTCATAAGCCGGCTTTTCCCTGTTGCGCAGTTCAACCTTCAGGCCGCGGACGAGATACGGTCGATCGCCGGCATCGTCCTTGCGGAAGCGCTGTTTTGAATAGCGGACGGCGCGCGCCATTTCCGCCATTCGGCTGCGAACACGTCCCTCTTCCGCAATGAGCACGTGCCCGTGGAGGCTCAGGCGGCGGAGCGACTCCGCGACCTCCGAGAGGCTGGCGCCAAGCCCGCGCGCGAGATCCATCGGGGCATGCCACTCTTCGAAAACGCCGAAGTTGATCCGTCTGGCCTCATGGTCTTCGAGGTGATTGAGGAGGATATAGTCTGCCGGCTGAAGGTCTTCGCCGAGCGACTCGGCCAGGTCGCGGGCGTCCGCCGGCTCGGCTCGGACCCGCGCGACATAGAGCCGGTTGTTGATCATCTCATATTGGACGATCTTGTCCGCCTCGAGACCATCAAGAACGGGCTTGAACTGGTCTTCGCCGTCTGCACCTAGCCAGTCGAAAGCGTCGCGAACCTGACGATACAGGGCACCTCGCCGGCCGGCCCCGGCGAGCATGATCGCTTCCTCGACCCGGTCGACCAACTCGTCTGTATCGAGCGAATAAAGTGCCCGTTGATTGGTGAGCGGCGTGATACTCCAAAAGGGCGGCGTGCCTTGGACCTGCTCCAACGCGATATGGCCGTGTCGCTGCAGCAATCGCAGATCAGGGAAGATCCTTTTGGCGTCGCTGCGCATTGCCCTGGCAAGCGTGTAGTCGGGAACAGTGCCCCACTTGTTGACGCCAGCCATTTTGCGGATTTCTTCAAGGATCCGCAGGTGCCCGGGCGTGAGGTCAGCAAGGACGTCTCGCACCGGCCGCGCGGGCGCGGCGATCTGCGGCAGCGGCGCCTCGTCGCTGAATGGAAGGACGCAGACATCGACGTTGACCTGGCCGTGATCGGGCGCGGACAGCTTGACGCTGTCTGCATATTTGGCGCGGAAGATGAATTCGCGCAGGGTCTCGGCCTTGTCGACCAACTCCTCGTCGGACGGCACGACTTCAAGCAATCGCCGCGAAATGATCAGGATGAGCTTGCCGCGCGCACGCGTCACGGTGACATTGAGACGCTCGGGACTGAAGATGAACTCCGCTTCCGCCAGTGCGAACTCGGGGTCGGCGACGGTGTAGCTCACGACCATCGCATCGCGCTCGCGGCCCTGGATGCGGTCGACAGTCTCAACGACTGCGCCCGCGCCTTCCGGCCCTTGGGCAAGCATGTTGCGGATCAGCGCGTTCTGCGCGCGATGTGGGCTGACAATCGCGAGGCGATGCTGCCATTTCTCGGCATCGTCCGCGCCATCCTTGGTCGGCGGCAGCCGACGGAATAACAGGCGGCCGAGCCTAGCCGCAACCGCCGCTTCGAACGGGTTGGATGATCCGGTTGGCGGACCGTCATGGATTAGAACGCAGATCGGATACTCAGGATCGAGCGCCACTCGCTCCCAATCATCGAGCCCTTGTTCCCAGTTCTCAATCAGGGCGAGGCGCCGCTCGGGGACAACGCTCTGGTAGCGCTTCTCGTAGAAGCGATCGCGGGGAAAACGCGTGAGCGGTTCGTTCAGCCGGAACGTCTCGTCAAATGGAAACTCCGGAACACCGGCCGCTTGAAGGAAGGCGTAGAGCGATGACCCGAGTCGACGGCCGTCGACATCATGATCATGTTCGGCTCTGATCGGTGGAAGCTGTTTGTTGTCGCCCGCGACCAAGATACGACCATTTTCTGCCATACCGGCAATAGCCATCAGGCCATGGCTCAAGACCATCTGCGACGCTTCATCGACGCAGGTCAGGTGGAAGAAGGCACCGGTAAATCCGCCTTGCGCATCGATGAGTCGGTTGAGGCCCCACACCGTCATTCCAACGACGGTATAGTCTTCGGTCAGGAGATCGGCGGCGTCATCGACGTCGAGATGCTCGACGCCTGGCCCAAGCGGGCTGGATGGTTCGCGACCAACGAAGGCAATCCGGGGCGGCACGTCCAGTTGCTGGCATCGCTCAGCGATAGCCTCGATGAGGTTAATGATGGCGTTGCGGGTGAAGGCGGAGACGAGGATTCGGCATGGCAAACCGGCCCGCCGCCGCGCTTCAAGGTACCCCGCGGCCATCCAGGCTAGCGCGTGGGTTTTGCCGGTTCCGGGCGGACCAAGGATCAGCCCGACGCGAGCGTGGGCGAGCCCATGCCAGGCATCAATTTGCGCCCGGCGCAAGGGTATGTTTGCCGCCTCGGTGAGGGGCTGCGCAACGTCGCGCAGACCGGCCTCCCAAATGTCTGCATCGACCGGATCACCCGCGAAATCGAGTGGATCGCGCAGGAAGCGCAGGATTTCCTGAGCGCTCATGGCTGGCCGCCGAGTTGAAGGAGAAAGTTTTGGACCCGCGGGCCATTGATGTCCCGGTAGGTCTTGTCGATGCACCATCCCTTCGGTCCGGTTTGGCGGCGAAGGCTAGCCATGATCGCTGAATCATATTGGCGCGCCGACATGTTCACGAAGAGCGATCCATAATCCCCATAGTTGAATCGGATCTCCAATGGACGCCAGTTTGCGGGGTTGAGGCGTAGGTCGGGATTGTCGTCGGTCAGGATGAGACCAATGTCGTCGGGTGAGATCTCAGCATCGCGGCTCTCCGGCGGAATCGAGAAGCGAAGCCAGCGGAGTCCATTGGGATGTCTGCCCTCGCTTTCGAGAGTCAGACCGGCGAGACACTCTCCGCGTTGCTGGCGCACGCGAGCAGGTTGGGCAAGGCGCACAAGTGTTTCCAGCAAGGCGCTACGCGAATCCAGCAGTTCGTATGCGTGAAGCAGATCAAGATCGCCGGCATTCAGAGGGTTGAGAGTAGATTGAAATCGGAAAGGTTGTTTTTCGAGCCGCAAAAATGGTGGCTGCGCCGCAGCGTTCTGGCGGGTCAGCCACTCGACCAACCGCGCTGCCGTTTCCAGCCTCGCCCTGACATCCGCTTCCACTTGGGCGACAGTGACGCCATCGCGAAGGCCTTCCCGAAGCGAACGAATGGCCTCCATCGCGAGCAATGACGAAAAGTCCCGTCGAAAGGCGCCGACCGGCGCATAAGCAGCATCGATCTGCCCAGCGGCGTGAAGTGCCTCGGAGACCTGCCGGAGGTCATAGGACACCATCGTCGGCAAGGCATAGAGTTGCTCGATGACAGACCGAATCGCCGTGGCCGGGAGATGGTGCGCCCCCTTGAATTCGGGCTCGGGTACGACATCCTCCGGCGGAAACAGCCGAACGGCGTGGAGCAATCCGGTTCGGATCTGAGGATCGTCGAGGTGACGACCAATCGCCGCCTGGATCGCGCGCGCTTCCGCGGGTTCATAGATGAAGATGTGGGCTTGCTGCTGCTGATCAGGATCGGCGGCTGCATTGTGTGCATCGACCTCGCCGAGATCGGCAATGAACGCTGTGAACACGTCGAGCAGCGCGTGCCGCTCCGTATCCGGGCTGCTCTTGTCGATGACGCGTATGACGGATCGGGGCGCTCCGCCGCAACGCATGTAGGCGATGGTGACGAGATTATCTTCGACCGCGTCGTGGTCGGCGAGAAGGTAGAAGGCACGGTCGATGCGCGGTGGCATCAAATAGCTCATTACGTCCGGGAGGCGGCGCACCTCATTTGCCGTGATCGCGCCAGCGCGGGCGATGATGGTATCGCTCCGGCGTTGCAAGGACCAACTTGTCGGCCCGGTTGCGCCGATCCCTGCCGATCCTGCGAGCAGCCCCACGGTCTTCAGGCCACGCGCTTGCAGCGCTAGCTTGCCTTCGTGCGAGACGCCGGGAACCGCGGACACGTCGTTGTCGGCGGGGTTCGGGTGTTCGATCGCCTTGCGGCAATGGGCTAGATAATCGCACTGCTCGCATTTGAAGTAGATGTGGAAGAACGTCTCATCCACGTTGGCGAGGACCTTCCGCTTTGCGATGCGCGGCGCATCGCGCTTCAAGAACTCCTCGACCAATCTCAGATAGGGTTTGAGCGGGAAAGTCGCTGGCTCGACAAGTCCCTCGGCCACGCGGCTTCCCGCCCGTATGTGCCAGACGGCACCGGTCGCATCGACACTTGCGTCGATCCCGAGATCGGCGAGCATGCCTCGAAGCAACAGCGCGTAGAATGCGACCTGTGCCTTGTGGAAGGGCGTGGAATTGCGTGTCGCCTTGATATCGACGATGCGAAAGACGACGCCATCAGGTGTTGTCTCGCGGAACACGATGTCGGTGTAGGATCGGTTGATCTGCAGATGATCGGACAGAGCATGCGCCGCGCGAAACGATGGTCCTTGTTCGAGACCGAGTTGGGTAGCAGCCTTTTGCTTCGTTTTCCCGCGGAGAAAGGCGATCGTTTCTGACTGGCCCAGCCGATCTTCGTTTGGACCAGGACCTAACAAAGGCTCCTTTGCGCTGAGTCTGGCGAGTACACGCTCCTCGAACTTGTTTCCTTCAAGGGCCCAGGCGGCGCCGCTCTCTTCCTTGACGATGGTGGCGCTGTCGCGTTCTGCGCGCGTCATCATGTCATAACGCGTCTTGCGTTCGCAGCGATACTGAAACCAAGATTTGACCGTGGACGCACTCAGACCCGACGCCATAATTCTCCCCTGCGCCGGACCATCGGCGTCCTAGTCCGTTCTGCTACTACGTCACACATTGCGGCGCGATGCGTCGAACCCTTCCCATCCCTTAATCCGCAATTCGCAGGACGGGCAGGTTCCGCAACCATACCCCCAGTTATGAATCAGATCGTGAACACCGAGATAGCAGGTATGTGTCGATGTCTGGATTAGTTCAATCAGTTGAGTGCCGCCGATTTGCTCGGCCATGGCCCAGGTCTGCGCCTTATTGAGCCACATAAGCGGCGTACACAGCACAACTCGAGTGTTCATCCCGAGATTGAGGGTCACCTGGAGCGATTTGAGCGTGTCATCGCGGCAATCTGGGTACCCGGAAAAGTCGGTCTCGCACATTCCTCCGATGAGGTGTCGCGCCTGACGGCGTGAGGCAAGCGCTGCCGCAAGCGTGAAAAACAGAAGATTGCGGCCAGGGACAAATGTGTTGGGCAAGCCGTCTTCGCGCAAGGCTATTTCTGCTCCGCGCGTCAGAGCGGTATCGCTAATCTGCCCAAGAATCGACAGATCGAACATATGATCCGGGCCAAGTTTGCCCTTCCAGTCCGGTTTGATATCGACGACTTTGGCGAGAAATTCCTCGCGGCATTCGAGTTCGACCCTATGCCTCTGGCCGTAGTCAAACCCGACCGTCTCCACCGACGCGAAGTTCTCCAAAGCCCATGCCAGGCACGTTGCAGAATCCTGTCCGCCCGAGAATAGGACGAGGGCTTTCTCGTCTGCGATCATGCGAGTTCTTCTTCCCCCCAGTAAGAGCATGCATCGCTATTGCTATCACGGTAGACACTCACTTTCGTCAGCGCAGGAAAGCTTGGCTTCAGGCGGTCCCAGATCCAGCGGCAGAGGTTCTCCATCGTAGCTGGACCAAGGTCGTTGATGTCATCGAGAAAGCGATGGTCAAGTGCGTCGCGAACGCCTTCCAGTTCGCGTTCCAGAATGCCCACATCGACAATCATTCCGCTTTCCGGATCAGGCCTGCCCGTTAGGGTGACTTCGCCTCTATAGCTGTGCCCATGAATTCTCCGGCTGGATTCAGTCTGAACAATACGATCGAGCGTGTGGGCCGCATCGAAGCGAAATTGCTTTGAGAGTTCGTACATTACCGGATTCCAACTAACTTGTGCGATTGGAGCGAAAGGCGCCAGCGTGGGTTGTCGAGACAGTAGGTGATAGTCTTGTCGAGGTTTTGTTCAGCCTCGGCGCAGTCCATCGGTTGCAAAAAGAAGTGCTGGAAATCGAGCGCTTCAAACCGATGCGGCAAGGCATCTTCTTGCGGGAAGACCAGTTTGAGCTCGTTACCCGCATGCAGGACAAGTTCGGTTTTGCCCTTTGGGCTTACACAGATCCAATCGATCCCGTCAGGCGCCGGCTGCGTGCCATTGGTTTCGACGCCAATCTCGAAACCGCGGCGATGCAGAGCATCCACAAGAAGCGCGTCGACCTGGAGCAAAGGTTCACCACCTGTCAGCACAACGTACCGGCTCTCAGGCGAACCGGCCCATTCATCTTCAATGGCTTGTGACAGTAATTCGGCATCGGTGAAACGGCCGCCGCCGGTTCCATCCACACCCACGAAATCCGTGTCGCAAAATGAGCATTGCGCGCTCGTGCGGTCTTGCTCGCGGCCTGACCACAGGTTGCAACCGGCAAATCGACAAAAGACTGCCACCCGGCCGGCCTGCGCGCCTTCGCCTTGCAGGGTCTTGAAGATCTCTTTGACTGCATAAGCCATGGTTACTGCGCGGCCTCTTCTAAGAGTGGAGCCGGTGAAGGGCTGCGCTTTTGTCGAAGATCGGCCTTAAGGACGCTCACGAGATGGTGCTTGAGGAGTGCGACGTCGCGATTGACGTTCTGGAGTGAATTCCAGCGCCTGACTTCACCACCGAAGTCCCACTCGCCCGATGTCCAAGCCGTCTTGTCTTTAAGGCACTCCATTCCAGCCTGAAAATCATCGACTGAGCGCGCGTCGGTCCTCTGGGCCAGAACTTCCATCACATCTCCCATCGCTTGAATTCCGGCGCCATGCAGCAAGCGCGAGGTCTTGGGCGTCTGCCCATGCCAGGCATCGGGGAATACACGCTTGACCGCCTCGAAGAATGCCGAGACCAGGTGCACGCATTCGTCTTCCCCTTTTGGATGACGGATCAGATCGCGCATGATGCCGTTGGCGAGCGATTCCATAATGATCTTTTGCATTACGGTGTCGGCAATGATGCCTTCCGGGCAGGTGTGCTGGCGAATGAAGCGCTGGAGCGAGGTCTTCTCGAAATTCAATCGTGCGGTCAGGTCCGCTGCCGTCGACCGCCGGCCCAAACGAGGCGGAAGATCATCAACGGTAGGCAACAGTTCGTAAATCAGCGACTTCGGCAGAGGCTTTGTGTTGTTAATCAAGACAAACTGGCGACGCAGTTCAGCTTCGTCCTGACAAATCAGGACGGACACGAAGACCTGAAAATCACGTTCAAGGGTGCTCAGGGCAGTCAAACGCTGCTGCCCATCGACAACAAGCCCCGGTGCACCGTCGCGTATGTCGATTGACAAGCGCGCTGATCCATCACCCAAATCTTCGATGCCGACTTTTTCGGTGAATGCGACGACGATTGGATTAGGCAAAACAGAGTTGGGCTTTGCCAGATAATCCTGGATCTCGCGAATATGCGCTGCGACCTGAGGCCTTTGAAAGCCGCTGAGTTCGCCTTGCGCGTCGCGACCGATACGGTCGATCGACGCAAACCTCAGTATGTCGGATGCCTTGGCGGCAAACACGAGAACCCTATGCTCGCTGCTCTGCTCGGCGGTCACCGCAAGATATTGCATGGGATCAGGTGATGGCACGCTTCAAATCCAATCGTTCAATATGATTCTTGTAGACGGCGAGATTATGGATCCCGCGACGCTTATTGCGATTGCTACCGCGAAAAATGATGACGTCGATCGACGCACCTTCGCAGATGGCGCAACTGCACTGCTTCCATGGTTTGCTTTCCAGCGTCTCACGGTAGCGGGTTGCTAGACGCGCCATACCTGTCGCATCCTTGCAATCCTCAAAGGGTTTTTCTTCGACAAGTGGCGCGCTGTAGACCAGCACGTTCTGCAATGTCTCTTCGAGGTCGGCCTCTCCCCGATCAAAGGCACGCAAACTCGTAAGCGCTGCACTTTCCATCGCGACCAAATCTTCGGCCTTAAACGTTCCACGCTTGACCGTGCGCTGAAGGCGTGAATTCTCGATCGCCTGGGGTACGCGAATTGACGTAAAGTAGCGCAAGCCGCGTCCGTCGCCAGGCAGGTAGTAATTCTGCTTGGCGTCTTTGAAGGCCCTGATCAGGGGTGAAGTCGTGTCGAAACTAGCGATGTCGAAGCTGTGGAAGCTGTCGATATCATCAGCCTTGGCGAAGCCCAAGATATGAAGGCGGGTTGAGGCCGGGACGACCTCGCGGATAGCGGCGAGGCATTGCTTGATTTCAGGCGACTTGAGTGGAACCATGCCTCCCAGCGCGAGGTAATCGTAGCCCATCGCGACAAGTCGTCGTGCGGCTTGAGCCATGCTGCCCGGGGACCAACCCTGCACCACACCCAGTGGCGTGAACTGGGCGCCAATCGCATCGGTCTCGCGCTTGAACGCATCGGCGTTCTCGAGCGTAATTTCGAAACGATCCTTTGCATCGTTCGATCCCCCGCTCAGGCCCTTGGCTGCAACGTCAAAATCAAAAATGATGTGGTCAACCGAGCAGCCGTGCGTAAATCCGCACTCATCGTAGAACTCTACAATTTCGGCGGGCGCATAAGGGGGGCGTTCTTCATTGACGTATGTGAAGGCTCCGCAATCGCCAAAGATATCGAGATGCGCGAACTGTGGCTTGTCGAGCCTCAGGAATTTTCGAACCCCTACAAGTTCGAACCTTCGCGCCTGGCTGGCTGTATATTTGCCTTTGACGCGATGATCGCCAACGATTCCTTTTGACACGAGTACGCCATCATAGGGGGCATAGCCGAGAATCTCATGGGGATAGGCATCGTCCCAATAAGGCTGACGCTCAGCAGGGCTGCGGTCTGCGATAAAGTCGAATGCCGGGTCAACATAGTCGAGACTGTCGGCGAAGATAAACTTCATGAGTTCCCCCTCGCCAGATCGCGTTCGAGATGCATCAGATAGTCAGTAAGCTTTGCGATATGCTGCGATGTCGACTGCACTTCATTCCACATTAGATTGAGATGATCCCAACGCCCTTCTGTCCAACTACAATGCGGCGCGAGGCGCTTCAGGATCGTGCGCACGGCCGCTACGCGGTCAGCGGCGCCATCTACGCGAAGCATAACTTGATCCATCAAGGCGCCCATGGCGCGAATGCCCGCGCTGTGCATCAGGCGACTGTGCGTCGGCGGCTTCCCCCACGCTTCAGGGAAGGTGTCTCGCACTGCACTCCAATAAAGCACCAGCGTGTCGTACATGGCGTTGGCATCGGCCCCATCGCCATTGCGCTTGAACTGCCCCAGAGCTCCCGAAGCCGATTTGAGGCTGAGGCGCATCGCCTCGATCAAAGCCGAATCAGCCACGACTCCACCAGCAGATTTGGCGTTGGACTCGCGTTTAATCAGATTGTGGAATGGCGAATCCTTATGCTGATTGAGCAATTCGCACAGAGCACTGGGCAATTGGCGGGCGGCTAGATCCCTAGGTAAAAGCGCACTGACTTCGGGCAGCAATTCATCGATCAGTCGCTTGGGGAGCGGACGCGCCTTGTTGACCAGAATAAACTGCTCGCGCTGTGCTTCGACATCATCAGAGACGAAGCCGACTACAGGCACGGCAATTGATTTATCCTTGGCGCGCGCCAATGCGAGCGAACGCTGCTGGCCATCGACAATCCAGGCGGCACGGCGACCGGCCGGAAGGACGGGGATTGTCAGTGTCCCAGCGTCTCCGACTTCGCATATATTGCCCGGCTTGCGTCCGCGCGCTGACGCGAATTCGACATCCGGCGACAGCGCCAAAATGATTGCGTTGGGGAACAGAACTTTCCCACTGTCCAGGAACTGGGCGATTGACGACACATGCGCCTTGATTTCGCTGCGCTGGAAGCCCTTGAGTTCTTCGTCCTCCCGCCTCAAGCGCGCTATATCCGCGATGCGCATGATGTCTGCGCCTTCGAGGAAGAAGACAAAAACAGCCGTCCCATTGCCTTGCTCGCTGCGGACTGCCCGGATGGACAAAGTTTCCTTAGCCATGCGCAAACTCCCCCCGCACCTGCCGGGCAAGGGCTGCAAATCGCCCCTGTTCGCAGGCGATGTCGAGTTCATCCCGAAACATGCGCAGCAAGCGAGCGGTGCTTCCGTTGGCGTCGGCCCAATGTTTGCGCATCAGCGCCGTGAGTTCATTATCGGCTAGCCGCTTGCGGGCAAAGGTCGGTGGAAAGGGCCAATCCGCAATTGTCGCCTTAATCGCTTCGGCATGCTGCGAGGCTGAGCAAGCGTCGTTGGCGGCTAAGATGTTATCCACGAAATGCAGCAGGGCCCTGGCCGCGAAATCGCTACGCGTGCCGCGAACAGGACTCGCGACCCCATCCAACCGGTCATCATACGGCATGATATAGGGGCGCAATTGCGTTGGGACCCGATCTCTCGGCGCACGCGTAAACAAGCGCAGGTCCTTCAGGCGCGACGCGGGTAGAGCCAGAAAGTCCGGCAGCATCATCTCGATGTAGCCATCGGACATCGCTGCCAGAATGAGGCCATTACGGCTCCCGACCAAGTCAGACAGACTGGACGCATAGGGCGAAACTCGGCGGAGTTCCTCCCACCAATCCGCCTTGCTGAAATCCGTCGTCACGCGCGCTGCAATGCTGTCATTTACGCCATCAAGAACAGTGCAGGCATAGGATGGGACGTGCGCCGTTGCCTCGACGAGCCCGAGGCCGGCGGAAACAATCAGCAGGTTCGCGCCTGCCTTGTCGGCAGCGACACAGGAATCCCTGAAGGATCGACCACCGTAGATCGAACTGGCAGGATGTCTGAGCACTGCGCTCTGCAAGCGCTCGCCCCACTCTGCGGCAACTGCGGCCAATTCGCCTTGGCCAAGATCACCAGCATGCAGGCCACCAGCCACAGGCTGACGCTTCCTGTTCGTGCATGTGGTGATCACGATTGCCAAAACTTGCTCCTTCCCGGCCTGTGCGGCAGGTTCATTTTTGGTAGCAAGTTTGGAACAAAAAGGCTACATTTAATGTGCTCCCGGTATCAAAATTTTGTGCAGATAAATGAAGAGAAATTGAGAGGTCATTGCGCGTGATAACGATAAACGAGATCGTCAGGCGTGCCGATCATGCATTCGCCGGCCTGTCGCGCCGGCAAGCCGATCTCGCACGATACGAACGCACGATCACGCAGGTCTATCGTACGAATGTCGCGGAAGACCTTGCCTATCAGCGTACTTTCAATGGCCTGTACGGGGTCCGCCGCAATGCCGATTGGCGGCAAGAATTTTATCGCATTTTTGAACTACAAAAGTCTGTTCCGACGCCCCAATTTCGCGACATAGTGCAGCAGATTTTCGAATCTACGGGACGCGTAGAAGCCTCTTTTGCCTCAAAGCTCATGGCCACGCTTGACCCGCAAAACGCGGTCTACGATGCCATCGTGCGAAGCAATTTGGACCTGCCGGCGAGGACGAATGCCGGTCACGCCCGGATAGAAGCGGCGGTGTCCGACTATGAAGCGATCCAAGCTCATCTCAACGCCCTCGTACGATCCGACGCATTCCCAATCCTCCGCCAGCGCTTTAACAATGAACTCCCTGGGTTCATCTCGTTCACCGACATTAAGGTGCTCGACCTGATGATCTGGCAATTACGCTAATTTGATGATGCGGGATGATCCGAAGCACACACTTTTCTGAAACTCAGCGGTAGGAGACTTGAGATGACCGAACAGAAAGGCAGCCAAGACAAGGACGGATGGCAAGGGTTGAAGGAGGTTGATCGTGCCATCGCGGAAAATCGCCTGACTGCGTATACGTGGATGAAGACCTGGGCCGATCCTTGGGGACGCGCCGCTATGGTCACGGTCTTCACGTTGCTCACAGCGTACGTCATTTTTGTGATCATCAACGATTTGATCCTTTAACGCCTCACCATTTTTTGACCTCGTCTGCGGCCTCTTCTGAAGCGCCCTTGGCTCCTCGAGTGGTTGCGTCGAGATTGCCCCTGGTTTGACCGATCCGCCCGCGCCCGCCCGCCTGGGCCGCACGGACTTCTTCGCTGATCCCTGAGGTGTCAGGAGCGGCACCAAGACTGCCTGATCCACCACCACCGCTGGGTCCTCGCGCGCGGACGCCACCCTGACTCGTAACGGCAGGACGGCTGACCGGCGCGAACTCGGGCAGCATCAATTGCCCTTCAATGTCATCGTGCAGCCGGTCGGCATAGGTCTCCACGAACCGCGCCTGAAGCTGCTGGCCCTGTGCGCTCATCTGGAAATTGATGTCGTCAAACCGGACTGGGCCATAGTAGTCGCGGTTCGCCTCGACCTCCGCCATGCCCCATTCACGATAAGCTTGGCTGAGGTTGAGCGAACCGGCAGCGTTCGCACCTTCATACCAGGAGGCCTGGTTCTCGAGCCGGCTCGCCAGTTCTTCGGCGCGGCGTGCTTCGACAGAGTAGGTCTGTGCTTCGGTCAACGAGCGGCTGAGACCCGCAGCGCTGGTCGAGACTTGCGAACTCGAACTCGAGGCCGTCTGACGGAGGAAGCCTTCGCGCGTGCTTGACCAGTTCCGCGTGTCCGAAAGCTGCTGCAACGTCCCGGTAATCCGGTTGCGATCCTCAGACGCAATGCCGACGTCGCTGTCGGTCCAGCTTTGGTTTCGTCCGCCGCTGGCCTTGGCACCAAGCTCAACTGGCCCAATGCTTCCTCCGACGCCAGCGTTAGCTTGGCCATTGAGGAACCACGACACGGTGATGTCGTCGGCGGCTCGGCGCGACAGGCCGAACTGGCGCTGCAGGGTGGTGGAGGCGTTGTCGACCTCGCTGAAGGCCGTGCCGATGCTGTCGCTGCTGCCGGTGCCGCTGACCGTCTCAGAAGACCGTCCCTGGCTGTAGGCGTTGCGGATCTCGTTGAACCGGGTGACGGCCGAACTGGTCGATTGCTGGGCAAGGTTCGAATAGGTCTCGCTCTGCCCCCGGCTCTGGCTCGCCATGGTCGAGAGCCTGCTCGTGAAATCCTGCCCCAGCGTTGGCGTGAACGGGTACTGAGAATTCGGCACGGTCGCGAATTCCGCCTCGCCAAAGCTCGTCGTCTGGGTGCCCACATCGCTGAATCCGCGCGTCTGCGGGGCGCCGTAGGAGATGCTCGGATTGAGCGCCCCTTGGGCAAACTGGCGTGAGAAGACCGTCGAATTGTCCAGATTGCTGTTACCGAGCGAGACATTCCCGGTGCTCGCCTCGCGCGCCGCTTCCTCGGCCGCATTCTGTGAGGGGTTGAGGTAGGAGGTTGCCTGCCCAGAAATCGCGAGCGCGCCCTTGGCGACGCCGCCAGCCAGGAACGGAACCGAGGCCACGAGATAGCCAGCCAGAAGCCCAATATCGCGGTTGACGTCGGTCATGCCTGCGAAGGTTGCGAGCGACAGGCCGGTACCGGCTCCAGCGGCCGCGACATCGCTCGCGCCCTTGAACATCAGGATCATGTGCAGGATCACGAAGAGCGGGCCCCATGCCGCGAGGTAGAAGAACCCGGTGATGTAGCCCCGCAGCGCGACCGGCCCGGTCTTGGGCATCAGGAACAGCGGAAAGATCACAGGGAACATCGCATAGAAGACGACCGTCAGCACGACATTGAGGATCGGCACCCATTTCATCGCGTTCTCCGCGATCGAGGCATAGGTCCGCTCGGTCTGGATGTCGGCGCGGGTCTGGGCGAAGACGTCGATGCTCGAGTTGCCGCTCGCGCCCGCAAACCCATGCATGGCCTGGTTCATCGCGTTGATCGTCAGGACCTGACGGAAGATGTCGCTCGCGTTCTTCGAGATGCCTGAGAGATACTGGTAGGCGACCGGTAGGTCCGCGAGCAGCTTGGTCTTGGCGAGCGCCGCGGTCTGACGCGGATAGAGCTGCCGTCCGGCGCTGAGCGCCATGGAATCGATCAGCCCCGCCCATTGGTTCGATAGCGCGGTATAGGCATCGCGACAGGTGACGATCGAAGCGGCAACGCTGTCATCGGCTTGCCGCGTCAGGAATTTCTGGGCCCGCGCCGCACTTCCGGGCGCGATCGTGGTCCAGATGTCATCGCTCTCGGCGAGCTGCTTCATCGAGTAGCGGCCAAGCAGCAGGTCATAGAACACGCATTGCCGGACATGCTCGTCGAGATTGGCGGCAAACTCGGGATCGGAAATCCGCAGGGAGCGCGTCGCCTCCATCAGCCGAGCGCCATAGATCATTCCGTTCTTCGAGTAGTTGAGATCATCGGGCAGGCCAAAGACGAGCTCGGCCGAGCGGGTGAGATAATCGCCGACCTGGCTCGTGAAACTCGCCATGAGCGCGAGGCCGAGCGGCACGTTGGCGACGTTCGCAGGCGCAAGGCTCGGGTTGACCCGGTCCGTCACATGGACGTCCATGCGCGGCACCATCAGGCACATGTAGATGAGCGTCGCACCGAGGAACCAGTTGAGCCAGGCCCGCCAGTCCTGGTTGAAGGCGAGCACGATGACCGCGAGCGCCAGCCCCATCACCATGGTCACCTGGATCAGGCTCTTGTAGCCACCCGCGCCCGTCCAACTGGCGACGGCATTGAGGACATTGACGATGTACTCGCCGCCGCCGACCATGAAGATCTCGATCATGACTTGTCTCGCCTTAGGGGACGATGGAACGGGACTGAAGCGCGCGCGACCAGTCGAGCGATGCCGTCATCGAGGGCGACATCGAGGCTGCCAGCATGTTCTCGATCATCGCTGTCTTTTCGATGATCTGCATGATGGCCGAGACCTTGGCTTGGCCCGTTGCCTGGCGCTGCGCGAGGCTTGAGCGGACGTCCGCGACCTGCGAACGCCAGATGGCGAGCTTGGCTTCGTCGGCTGCGATGAAGCTCGCCATCGAGCGGCCAGCCTCGGATACGATCCGGTCGAGCACCGCGTAGAGCAGATCGATGCTGGTGATCTCGGCGAGCGTGTCGCGATCATCGGTCGCCATGCCCCGGCCATAGGCGGCCTGGACCGTCAGGATCTTGTAGAGCGGGACCGAAGCCACCTGGAGCAGCTCCTTCTCGGCATCGCCAATCGCGGTGTCCGAGCGGATTGCAGCCACCATGCTGCCAATGAGCGCGGCCACCCGCGGCCGGATCGCCTTGGCGGAACTCAGGCTCATGTCCTGAAAGGTCGGATTGAGGCACTGGTCGGCCTCGTCGCAGGAAAAGACCCGGACGGTCTGGCCTTGCGTCCCATCGAGCAGCGCGGTCACCAGGGTCGAGGATGCATCGCCCGCAAACGGCACGAACTTGCCCGGCTCATCGTCCTTGGGCGGGACGTAGATGACCGTGCCGATTAGTGTCATCGCATATTCGGCGAGCTCGCGGTCGAATGTCCCACCGGGATTGAAGAAGGCCGACTTCTTGAGGACGTGCCAGGTGTAATTGCGCGCCACGGCCGGGTTCACGTCGGCATAGTTTGCGCCTGCCCCGGAGTTGGTCGCGCTTCGCTGTCCGCGCGTGCCGCAGCCATGTTTGGCCGCCGCATAGTCGGTGAAAATACCCTCGCTGTTGCCGATCGCCTCGCAGATCGCCTTGTCGGCCAAGTCGCCCTTGGGCCAGATCCCGCCGACCAGCCCTTGCGCCATCTCGCACGAGTTGATCGACAGGTTGTTCATGAGCTGCGCCTTCTGCGCAAACTCCTGCATGATCTTCGAACATTCAGGGCAGACCGTGTCGATCGCCAGGCTGAAGGCAAAGCCCACCGCATTGTTGGCGACGGCTTTCAGGAGCGCGACCATCTCGCTCGCGTTGATGAAGCTGAAGCTACCGGCGAAGATATCAATCCCGCCGCAGCCGGCCCGCGCTTTGGGCAGCTGGAGGTTGGCGATGTTGGTCGTCTTTTGCGGGAAGCGGGTCCAGACATTGCCGAGGCTGTAATAGCCCGCCGACTGGCCCTGGAAGGCGCTCGGCCCTGTGACATTGGCCGCGCCGCCCATCTCGTTCATGAAGCGGTCCATGCTGTCGCCGACATTGGCGTGGAGAGGCGTTGCAACGAGGCTCGTGGCGGCAAGCGTGAGCGCCGCTGTACGCAGCTTAGAAATCATGGCCGGCTTCCTTTGAGGTCAGGAGAAAGATGCGGTCCTGCAGCTCGTCGGCCGACAGAACCCCGTAGCCGATCGGAATCGCGCGCCCCGCTTCGCTGTCCCACAGGACCAGCGCCGGGGTGATATTGGGCTCAAGCCCCATGCGCGGGCGCTGCCCGTTCTCCACGGTGTATTGCGGAAAATGACGCGAAGGACCGCCGTCGGTCGAAATAGCCCGGACCGTCAGGTGCCAGCGATCGGCGACCGCCTTGACGATCGGGCTCATGACTTCGCAGGCGCCGCAGGTTTGAGCGAAGAAATAGAACAGACCGTAGCGGTCACCGAGGTGCGCCATGATCGTGTCACGCTCGGCGGCGCGGGCGTCCTGCCATTGTCGCTTGGCGAGCGTGCCGACGGGGCGCTCGAGCGTGTAGTCAAGCTCGGGCTGCTGCCAGATCGCGCGCTGCCAGACGTCCGAAAACAGTGAGGCCCGATCAAGCTGCTCACGCTGGAAACGAATGTAGGCGGTCACGTTCTGAGGCGTCGGCTCGATGATCGCACGGGCCTTCAATTCGCGTAGCTCGGCCGTGACGGCTTCCAGCTGGGCCGTTGCCGACTGCGTCTGAGGCGTCGATCCCTGCTCGCGTGGTTCAGCCCGCTTGGGTCGCGAGCAGTAGAACCAGTAACCAAGGCGCCGCTCTCCGCAGTAGAAGTCATCGGCCTCGTCGGCGGTCACGGCCTGCTGCGTGCCACGGTCCTGGGCGACAAGCGGCATTATCGGGACGAGCAGCGCAGCCATGAGGGCGGCGGTCACAGGGGTACGAAGCGCGCTCACTGGCTGCTCCTTTCATAATAGTCGCGGATCTTCTGTTGGATCAGTTCGGAAGTCTGCAGCTCGTCGGGGAGGCGCGCAGCGTCGGTGAACTCGGCGTAGACTTCCGAGAAATCCATCCGGGAGAGGTCAAGCCGGGCGAACTCGTCAAGCGTGAAGCCCAGGCACTGCTCGGACTTGGGCTTGGCCCAGGGCTTGGGCAGCTGCGCGCGGCCCTGCTCCTGCAGGATGCGGGTCAGCTTGGATTCAAAGCAGCAGTAAACCTTCTTCTTGGTCAGACAGACGCCAAGGAAGCTCGAAGAGCAGTAGGTTCCGACATAGGCGCACAGGCCCTGCGCATCGCGTTGATGAAGAAGAATTTCCTCGCGACCGCAGCCGAGCGCGACCAGGAGCTGGATGCCCGGGATGAGCGGGAAGCTGGAGTTGGAGTTGACCCGCTTTGGTGGACGGGTTGCGGTTTAGGTCTGTTGGGTCAGGCCATGGCGCCTCCGTTCA
>NZ_JBQXGU010000005.1:0-124686 GCF_052616365.1 Sandaracinobacteroides sp. A072 | reverse complement strand
GGAATATGAACGGAGGCGCCATGGCCTGACCCAACAGACCTAAACCGCAACCCGTCCACCAAAGCGGGTCAACTCCAACTCCAACTCCAGTCATCGCCGGGGCGCAGCTCAGGCACCAGGACCTGCGCAATGTTTTCAAGCGACTTTGGCAGGTCTAGCTATGTTCAGCCTTATCCCAAGTGTTTCTTTTCCATGCCCTACAATCCGAGCCATGGCCTTGCACACACTACCTGAGATACCCGCATCAGAAAGCGCTTCATGGACTTCGGATGCTAGATCAGCAGGAATATACCCTAACAGGTTTCCCTTGTGCTTCACCGTTATCGCATTCGCGTCATAGGGGTTGGATGTTTCAGAAGCCAATTTAACCAAAAAATCCCTGCTGTTATTAATCCCAAGGCTCTTGACTGTATGCTTGATCGAACCTTGGTTTTTTGAAGTTCCTGCCACTTTAACGTCAAACTCACCATCACCTCTTAAGCGTCGGGTCCTGTCTGGATTGGAAGGCTTTCTGATTGGCTTAGCTTGGGTTTGTTGCCTCCCGAACAGTGTCTTCAAAAAACCGAACATATGTTCCCCTTTCAACAAGTTTGCACACTCAGGTTGTGCTGTCACATTTTCAAATGCAACCTTCATCTAAAACTTGTCATAGAGTTTCCAGTTCCCAGTTTGCCGCGAAGATCGAAGGCCAGCGGCCAAGAATCCACCCAAGCCCCACCCCGCATATCTGAGAACGATTCGGGCGCGACAGCTTCTAAGGGGTGCACGTCAAGATACTTCTCTACACCATGCACGATCGTGAGGATGTCATTTCCGAAACCCTGCGGGCAGGGGTCCGCGGTTTCGTGCTGAAATCAGAAACGGAGCAACATCTGATCGCCGCGCTCGATGCGCTGTCCATCCGGAAACCCTACTTCTCCGGCGCGGTTTCAGAGACCCTGCTGAACAGATATCTCGAATCCAAGCCCCAACCCGGCTGCAGCAGCCTGACTCATCGCGAGCGGGAAGTGGTTCAGCTGATTGCAGAAGGCCGGATCAACAAGGAAATCGCTGGCCTGCTGAGCATAAGCATCAAAACCGTCGAGACCCACCGGGCAAGCGCGATGCACAAGCTCAATCTCAGGACAACCGCAGATCTTGTGCGCTACGCCGTGCGCAACAATATCGTCCAGGCTTGACCGCCGGCAGAGCGCGACAGCGGTGAACGCCGTGCCGGATGGCTGGCAGAACTGCCAGGGCTCCCGCCAAACCACAAAAAGTCCTGGCATGACACCCTGATATCATCCAGCAGGGCGGCAAATCACTTTCTGACAAAAACAGAATTTCAAGCAGACCTTGTCTGGCAACCGTGGTCACAGGCCAGGTTTCGGTCAGCATGACCGGCAGCCCGGCCTATTCCCTACTGGTTCATGCTGGCGAAGAAATCCTCGTTGGTCTTGGAATCCTTCATTTTGTCGAGCAGGAATTCCATCGCGTCCACCGTGCCCATCTGCATCAGGATCCGGCGCAGCACCCACATCTTCGACAGGATCGCCTTCTCAACCAGCAGTTCTTCCTTGCGCGTGCCCGATTTGCCCACATCCATCGCCGGGAAGATGCGCTTGTCGGCCACCTTGCGGTCCAGCACGATCTCGGAATTGCCGGTGCCCTTGAATTCCTCGAAAATCAGCTCGTCCATGCGGCTGCCCGTGTCAATCAGCGCCGTGGCGATGATGGAGAGCGAGCCGCCCTCCTCGATGTTGCGGGCCGCGCCGAAGAAGCGCTTCGGCCGCTGCAGCGCATTGGCATCGACACCGCCCGAAAGCACCTTGCCCGAAGACGGCACGACCGAATTGTAGGCCCGCGCCAGGCGCGTGATCGAATCGAGCAGGATCACCACGTCGCGCTTGTGCTCCACAAGCCGCTTGGCCTTCTCGATCACCATCTCGGCCACCTGCACGTGGCGGGCCGCCGGCTCGTCAAAGGTGGAGGAAATCACTTCGCCCTGGACGGACCGCTGCATGTCCGTCACTTCCTCGGGCCGCTCGTCGATCAGAAGAACGATCAGATAGACCTCGGGGTGGTTGGCGCTGATCGCCTTGGCGATGTTCTGGAGCAGCACCGTCTTGCCGACCCGCGGCGGCGCCACGATCAGCGACCGCTGGCCCTTGCCCTGCGGCGCGATGATGTCGATCACCCGGGACGACTTGTCCTTGTTCGTCGGGTCCGGATTGTCGAGCTTCAGCTTCTCGTCGGGGTAGAGCGGCGTCAGGTTGTCGAAGTTCACCCGGTGGCGCAGCACTTCCGGGTCATCGAAGTTGATGCGGTTCAGCTTCACCAGGCTGAAATAGCGCTCGCCGTCCTTCGGGGCGCGGATCTCGCCTTCCACCGTGTCACCGGTGCGGATGCCCCAGCGGCGCACCATGGCGGGGGGCACATAAATGTCATCCGGGCCGGCCAGATAATTGGCATCGGCCGATCGCAGGAAGCCAAAGCCGTCGGACAGAACCTCGACCGTGCCGCTTCCGGTGATCTCCTCCCCGGATTCCGCCTTGGCTTTCAGGATGCCGAAAAGCAGGTCCTGCTTGCGCAGCGTGCTCGCCTGCTCGACCCCGAGTTCCTCGGCCATGGCCACCAGTTCAGCGGGGGTTTTTTTCTTGAGTTCGATGAGATGCATGAACGCTTTCTGGAAAGTTGACGCCGGGCGCGGGCGCGCTCTTCAGGCGGAAAGCCGGGTTTCCGGACGGAACCCTCTGGTGCAGCGCTAGAACCGCAGACCGGATGCGGTCAAGGGGCTTGTTGCGGGCTTGTTGCACAATCTTGCCGCGATTGGCGGCAGCATGGCAAGGCAATAACCTGTTTATCACCTGACGGAAAGCCCCTGTGCCTTCCGGCCAGGAAGTCTCCTCCCCCCTGACGAACGCAGGAAACCGCCCGGAAAATCCTCAGAAAGGCTTCAGAACGGCCAGTGTCACCATCAGGATGGTGAAGATCGCCGGCACTTCGTTCCACAGCCGCAGCTTGCGTTCGGCGATCGGGCGTTCGCCCCGCGCCATGCGGCGGGCGGTGGCGACCATCCAGCCATGATAGGCGGAAAGCAGTACCGCCAGGGTGAGCTTGGCGTGGATCCAGCCGGCAGCCCGAAAACCATAGCTGGTGGCAATGGCAAGGCCGAGCACCCAGGCGAGAATGATGCTGGGTGTCAGGATGATGCGGCGCAGGCGGGTGATGCGCTCGTTCCACTTGCCGTCCTCGGCACTGCCGGGCGCTTCGCCGGCCTGATGGACGAGATAGCGCGGCAGGATGAAAAGGCCCGCGATCCAGAAGAAGGTGATGACCACATGCGCGGCCTTCACGGGCATGTACCAGGCGCCAAGCCAGCCGATGAGATTTTCCATTGTGCGATAATGGCGGGCCGGGCACGCACTTGGCAAGATGCGGCAATAGTCAGGCCGGCATGAACGACCGCTGAAACCCGCCCTGAAATACAGAACCCCGCGGCTCAAGCCACAGGGCGAGCCGCGGGGTCTGCCCCTCCCCCGGGGTTTCCGAAGTCCTGGACTCTCCTATACGTCATGAAACCGTCATGCAACGGGCCAGTTCACCTGCCCCGAAGCGTAGCCAGCAGCTGCTCCACATGGGCAATGGGGGTGAAACGGTCGATGCCATGGCCAAGGTTCAGAATATGCGGCCGCCCGGCCATGATATCCAGAATCCGCCTCAGCTCGCACGTCAGCGCCTCTCCGCCGGCCTTGAGCGCCATGGGGTCGAGATTGCCCTGCAATGGCAGCGTTTCCGGCGTGTTGGCGACAACCCAGGCCAGATCGGTGGATTCATCGATTGCAAGGGCCGAAACCCCGGTTTCGCGGGCATAGGCCGGGGCCTTTTCGCCCGCGCCCCTCGGAAAACCGATGATGGGCGTATGCGGAAACCGCGCCCTCAGGCTGGAAACGATCCGGGCCGTCGGCGCAATCACATGGCGCTCGAACCCGGAAGGCGAAAGGCTGCCCGACCAGCTGTCGAACAGCATCAGCGCATCAGCGCCCGCTTCCACCTGGCCTGCCAGATAGTCGATCGTTTCCAGCGTGATGGCCTCGATCAGCGCATTGAAGCGGGCCGGATCGGCATGCGCCATGATCCGGGTATCGGCCTGATCCTTCGAACCCTGGCCGGCGACCATGTAGGTCGCGACCGTATAAGGCGATCCGGCAAATCCCAGCAGCGCCTTTTCGGGCGCCAGGGCCGAACGCACCTTGCGAACCGTATCCCAAATGGCCTGATAATGGTGCCGCGCCGGTGTCAGGCTTTCAAGCGTCGCATCCGCCAGCCGTGGCGAAAGACGCGGGCCTTCCCCTTCGGCAAAGCGCAGGTCCTGGCCCATGGCATGCGGCACGATCAGGATATCGGAAAACAGGATTGCCGCATCGAATCCGAAGCGGCGGATCGGCTGCAGCGTGATCTCGCAGGCGGCGTCGCTGTCATAGACAAGGTTGAGGAAGCTGCCCTTTTCGGCGCGCAGGGCACGATATTCGGGCAGATAGCGTCCGGCCTGGCGCATCAGCCAGACAGGCGGCGGTGAAAGCGCCTTGCCGGCCAGGGTTTCAAGGATGGGCGATCGGACAGGTTCGGTCATGGTTTGCCTGTCTAATGGCCAAGCTGCCCGGGCGCCACTTTCCTTTTGATAGAAGATATAAATGAAAAAGGTGATGGTGATTGTAGTGCTGTGCGTAACGGGGATTGTTGCTTATCAACAGCGCTTTCCACAGGCTGATACGGCCACAAGCGCCTTGGGAATCACGCGGAATCCCGTTCATGCACGGGCTGTGGATGAAGCCTGGCCCATGATTCACAGGCTGATAAGCGCTTCACGGCATGGGCATCGAGGCCCCGGGATTCCGCTTGACGCCATGGCCCTCCTGTTCCGCTACAGGCATCAAGCCGATTCCCGGAGGTTTTTCCCGCGACTTGTCCACAGCTCTGGCAAGCGGCCGGCATGGGCGGCAATATGGGCAGCATGACCAGGCTTCACCTTCATCTCCTGTCGGATTCCACGGGTGAAACGCTCGAAAGCCTTGTGAAGGCGGGGCTTGCGCAATTTGATTCCGTCGATGCCGTGAAGCATTTCTGGCCGATGGTGCGATCGGAAGGCCATCTCGACCGCGTGCTCGACGAAGTGGCGCGCGTGCCCGGCCTTGTCCTTTATACACTTGTCGCACGCCCGGTGCGCGAGCGGCTGGAAGCACGCTGCGCCGCCCTAGGGCTACCGGTGATCGCCGTGATGGATCCGGTGATCGAGGGCCTGGAACGGATGCTCGGCATTCCAGCACGTGCCCGGCCCGGTGGCCAGCACCGGCTGGATGAAGCCTATTTCGGCCGGATCGAAGCCATCAACTGGACCATGGAACATGATGACGGCCTGCTGCCGCAGGAATGGGAAGCAGCCGATCTCGTTCTTCTGGGCGTATCGCGCAGCTCCAAGACACCGACGTCCGTCTATCTCGCCAACCGCGGCTACAAGGTGGCGAACATGCCGCTGGTGCCGGGTGCTGCACTTCCCGAAGCGGTTCTGGGCCTGAAACGCCCGCTCATCGTCGGGCTCACCGTTTCCGCCGAACGACTGGCGCAGGTGCGCCGCGCCCGCCTGCTTGGGCAGGACATGGGCGGCTTCTCCTCCAGCTACACCGACCCGGATCGCATCGCCGAGGAACTGGCGAACGGGCGCCGCCTGTTCGCCGACAGGGGCTGGCCGGTGATCGATGTGACCCGGAAATCCATCGAGGAAACCGCAGCCGAACTCATCAACATGCTGAGCATGCGCGAAAGCTGAACATGGCTGTCCGGCCCATGATGCCGGGCAAGCAAAAAAGCGCGAAGCTGCGGTCTTGCTCTTGGGCGTCTGTCGCGCCACCATCACGGCATGAAAATCCGCGCACTCGCCCCGGCCTTCCTGGCAGCCGCCCTTCTCGCCCAGCCCGCCCTGGCGGCCGATGACGGAGAACAGGCCTTCCGCTCGCTCTTCCGCGAACTGGCCGAAACCAACACCACGCTATCCTCGGGCGATTGCACCAAAGCCGCAAGCCAGATTGCCGCGCGCCTCAGGGCCGCCGGCTATCCGGAAAAGGATGTCCACCTCCTCGTCGAGCCGGATCATCCCCGCGAAGGCTCGCTTGTCGCCATTCTGCCGGGCCGCGATCCTTCGCTGAAGGCCATTCTTCTTCTCGGCCATATCGACGTGGTCGAGGCCAAACGCGAGGACTGGACCCGCGATCCCTTCGCCTTCATCGAGGAAGACGGCTTCTTCTTCGGCCGTGGTGTCGCGGACGACAAGGCGCAGTCCGCCATCTTTGCTGACAGCATGATCCGCCTGAAATCTGCAAAGCCGCTGAAGCGGACGGTAAAACTTGCCCTGACCTGCGGCGAGGAAACTTCGGGCGCCTTCAATGGTGCGCAATGGCTTGCCAATAACCGACGCGAGCTTATCGACGCCGAATTCGCCATGAACGAAGGCGGCGGCGGCCGCGTTCGCCCCGATGGCACGCCCGAACTGCTGTCGATGCAGGTGGGCGAAAAACATTATCAGGATTTCGTGCTGGAGGTGACGAACCCCGGCGGCCATTCCAGCCGCCCCGTGCCCGACAACGCCATCTACCATCTGGCCGGCGCCCTGAAGGCTGTCGAAGCCCACCGCTTCCCCGTGGCGCTGAATGACACCACACGCGCCTTCTTCCTGAATGCCTCCCCCATGTTCCCGGCGCCCATCCGCCCGCACATGGCCGCCATTTCCCGGAACCCCGGGGATGAGAATGCCAGCGCCGTCCTTGCCATGGACCCGACGCTCAACGCCATGCTGCGCACCACCTGCGTCGCCACACAGGTGGAAGCCGGCCATGCCCAGAATGCCCTGCCGCAGCGGGCGCGGGCCAATGTGAACTGCCGCATCATCCCCGGCGAAACGATCGAAGGCACACGCGCCGCGCTCGAAGCCGTGATCGCCAACCCGAAGGTGAAGGTCAGCGCCAACGATAACCGCAATCCGCTGGCCACCCAGCCACCGCTGAACGACCGCATCCTGAAACCGGCGCTCGCGCTTGCCGAAAGGCATTTCCCCGGCGTTCCCCTGCTGCCGATGATGTCCACCGGCGCGACCGACGGGCCGTTTCTGGCTGCGGTCGGAATCCCCGTCTATGGCGTGCCCGGCCTGCTCTACGAAGCTGATGGCGGCGGCGTGCATGGTCTCAACGAACGGATCCGCGTGAAAAGCGTCATGGATGGCCGCGCCTATCTCCACGCGCTTCTGAAAGCCTATGCCGATGAATAGATTTCCGCTGTCTGTGCACGACACTCTCTTGACGCAGGTGAATTTTTTGGCTGCAACCTATTTGTAATGTCAATGAAATCCCTTCTGGCGCTTGCCTGTCTTTTCGCTGCTGCCTGCACATCCGAAGAGGGGGCCGCGCGCTCCGGCAATGATGGCAAGGCGGAAACGGTCGAAGCCCGCGTCGAGCGGATCCTGTCGACCGTGCCGCTTGCCGATGGGCACAATGACTGGCCGATCGCCCTGCGTGGTGCCTATGGCCTCGAAGGCGCGCTGAAAGCGGACCTCTCCGCCGATCCGGCCACACGCAAGACACCGGGCCATACAAGCATTCCGCTCCTGCGCCAGGGCAGGGTAGGCCTCCAGCTCTGGTCGGCCTATGTTCCGGCCAGCCTTCCCCCCGAAGAGGCCGTGCGGATGACATTCGAGCAGATCCGCATTGTCCGCTCCTTTGCGGAACGCCACCCGGAAAGTTTCACTCTGGTCACCACGGCCGATGAAGCCGAAGCCGCTTTCAAGTCAGGCCGCATCGCCAGCTTCATCGCGCTGGAAGGCGCCCACCAGATCGCCGACGATATCGCCACGCTGCGCCGCGCGCATGCAGAAGGCGTGCGATCAATGACCCTGTCGCACAGCCGCCCCACCGCCCTGTTCGACAGTGCAACCGCTGATCCGCGCCACAATGGTATTGCCGCGGGAGCTGCCGAGATGATCGCCGAAATGAACCGCCTTGGTGTTCTCGTCGATCTTTCCCATGTTTCGCCGGCTGTCATGCATGCGGTGCTCGATATCACGCGGGTGCCTGTCATCTTCTCTCACAGCAGCGCGAAGGCGATAACGGGCCACCCCCGCAATGTCCCTGATGATGTGCTCGCCCGCATGAAGGACAATGGTGGGGTGGTCATGGTCACCTTCGTTCCGGCCTTCATCGATCAGGCCCGCGCGGACTGGCAGATCAGGCGGGATGCGCAGCGCCTCGTCGCCGGCCAGGGCGCGCAGGGCGAAGCCCGGATGGCGGAATGGGACAAGGCAAACCCCCGGCCCGTCAGCACCCTTGCCATGGTGGCCGATCATATCGACCATGTCGCCCGCGTTGCCGGTCATGATCATGTCGGCCTTGGTGGCGACTATGACGGCATACCCGACCTGCCCGTGGGTCTTGAAACCGTTGCGACCTATCCGGCTCTTCTTGCCGAACTGGCGAGGCGCGGCTGGTCGGATGCCGATCTCGCGAAACTGGCCGGCGGCAATTTCCTCCGCGCCCTTCGCAGTGCCGAGGCCTCCTCCAGCGAGAACGGCAACTGAGCCTTGTTCCCGGGAGCAAACGGATCCACCGTTACCCATCGTTTTTCCGATAAATTAATAATATCAATACTTTTTATATCTCTTACTCTGCTCGTTTTCCTGTACTGGCTGCATGATCCTCACAAGCTTGCAGGCACCGAAAGCAGAACCCAACTCGAATTCGTGCGCCTTTTCGATCTCAACGGAGAGGGCAACATTCCTGCCTGGTTCAGCTCCTTCCTGTTCATCCTCGCGGCCTACAGCGGCGTTGAACTCGGCAGGGAAGACAGGGGGAATGCCGGCCGCATTCCGATGCGGATCGGCTGGAGAGCGATGGCAGGTGTTTTCCTTTTTCTGTCGCTTGATGAAACAGCGGGGTTGCACGAAGCGATAGGTCGTTATTTCTCGATCTTCGCCGATGGCCTTCCCATTTACGCCTGGACCTTCTTCGGTGCAGCCTTCGCCGCACTTGTGGGGCTGATGTTCCTGCCCTTCTTCCTTCGACTTCCGGCCGTGACCCGCACGGGGCTTGCGCTCTCAGGCCTCGTGTTTCTGGGGGGCGCTGTCGGTGTGGAAAGCATTGGCGCAATCGTTGATATCCGTGGCTGGGACCATGCCCCCAGAGGATTTTCATGGACCCGCGCCATCGCGCTGGAGGAAGGCATGGAAATGGCCGGCGTGATCATGCTGATCGCAACACTCCGTCACTATCGTCGCATGCTCGCCAAGCGGCACTGAGGATGCAACGAACTCAGCTTTCCCCGCCGGGCTTCAGCCCTGCAGACGCGCTATGATGCTGTCCAGCTGGTCAAGATCGGAAAAGCGGATCGAAACCGTCCCGTGACTGCCCTTGGCATCGATCAGCACCTGAACGCCCAGTGCATCGGACAATTGGGCTTCGAGCGCCTCGAGATCGCTATCCTTGTTGCGAGGACGGCCGCCCTTTGATGGCTGACCCTGCCTGCCACGCCCTGCCCCGTCCTTCCGGGCGAGCTCTTCCGCCTGTCGCACCGTCAATCCGCGCTCGACGACCATGCGTGCCAGTGCAAGTGGATCGGTGGCGCCCATGATGGCTTTTGCATGGCCTACGCTCAGACTGCCAGTCTTCAGCATCTCCTGTGCTTCTTCGGGCAGGTCCAGAAGGCGCATCAGGTTTGCGACATGGCTCCGGGCTTTGCCGGTCAGGGCAGCCACCATTTCCTGTGTATGGCCATATTCGCGGACGAGCCGTTGATAGCCCTGTGCTTCCTCGAGCGGATTGAGATCAGCCCGCTGCACATTCTCGATCAGGGCTGCTTCGAAACTGTCCATGTCGGACAAGGGCCTGACAACAACCGGGATCTCATGCAGGCCCGCCATCTGGCTGGCTCGCCAGCGCCGTTCACCAGCCACGATTTCATAGCGCCCGTCGTCCAGTGGGCGCACAAGGATGGGTTGCAGCACGCCCTTCACCCGGATGGAATCGGCCAATTCCGACATTGCCATTTCTTCGAACTGGCGGCGCGGCTGGTTTGCGCACGGCTGGATGAGTGCAACAGGCAGCATGCTTGTCTGTTGCGTTTCGGCTGAAGACGGGCCCGGCCCCATTTCTTCAAGCAGGGCGGAAAGCCCCCGCCCCAGTGCCTTTTTCGGTCCTGCCATATTGTTCTTCGCTTTCCTGTTATCGCGCCTGCTGTCACGCGGCCTTGGCGGCCGTTGTCATCATCTCACGCGCGAGCGCCATATAGGCTTCAGAGCCCGGGCAACGCACATCATAGACCAGGGCTGGCACACCATGGCTCGGCGCCTCGGACAACCGCACGTTGCGGGGGATCATCGTTTCAAACACGCGTGTTCCAAGGGCGGCCCTCACATCCGAGGCGACCAGGTCAGAGAGGCGGTTCCGCTTGTCATGCATGGTGAGGACAACGCCCTCGATATCGAGCCGGGGGTTCTGTCTGGCCCGTACCTGCTCCACGGTCTTCAGAAGCTGCGAAAGACCCTCCATGGCGTAGAATTCGGTCTGCAGCGGAATCAGCACGCCATCGGCGGCCACCAGAGCATTGAGAGTCAGCAGGCTCAGCGATGGCGGGCAATCGATGAAGACATAGTCTGTTGGCGGCAGTTTCTGGATGGCGGCCTTCAGCCGGCCGGTGGGGTTCAGTTCGCCCACCAGCTCTACTTCGGCACCGGCCAGCGCATCTGTTGCCGGAATGATCCTTAGTCCGGGAATCATTGTTTCCTGCGCAGCGCTTGCTGCCAGCGCCGGCTCATGAAGGATTTCATAGCTCGACGGAGTGCGCTTGTCGCGGCCGATGCCCAGCCCGGTCGAAGCATTCCCCTGCGCGTCGAAATCGATGAGGACGACACGCTGGCCCACTGCTGCCAGCGCCGTGGCAAGATTTACGGCGGTTGTTGTCTTGCCCACGCCGCCTTTCTGGTTCGCCACAGCTATTGTCCGCATCATCGCCTCTTCACTTGGGTTGCCACGAGGATCCGCGCTTCCGCATCGGTCATGCTCGGGTGGGTTTCCAGCTCGAAGCTGAACTGTTTGCGTGCGTCCTCGACTTCTTCGGACCAGCGCCTGCCCTTTGGGTAGATATGAATGCCGCCTGGCCGAACATGCCGGATTCCCCAGTCAAACAGATTTGCAAGTGGAGCCGCAGCGCGGGCCGTCACCACTTCGACCCCGAGTGTCGGAAGCGTTTCGACGCGGCCGTTGATCACTGTTACGCACTCCCGCAAGCTTAGTTCATCGCGCACAGCTTCGAGAAAGCGGCATTTCTTGGCGATTGAATCGACGAGAAGGAACCGCCCCCAATTCATGGCAGCGAGAACCATGCCGGGAAATCCGCCCCCTGCTCCGATATCCATCCACAGGCGAGCTTTTGGGACGAGCGCCGAAAGTTGGGCGGAATCGGCAAAATGGCGCCCCCAGATATCGTCGAGCGTGGCAGGTCCGACCAGATTCATGCGCTGCTGCCACTCACGGATGAGGCGTTCATAGACATGGAGACGATCCATTGTTCCACGTGGAACGGAAAAACGCCTCTGGAAATCCTCTGGGCTCATATGTTCCACGTGGAACAATCTCAGGCCGCGCGCAACTGCTCCTTGCGCAGATGTGCAAGAAGTGCGGTGATTGCAGCTGGTGATACGCCCCTGACGCGCGCTGCCTGACCAAGCGTCGAGGGTTGAGCTGCAGAAAGCCGCTCGGCCATTTCGTTTGAAAGGCCGGCAATCGCCTTGAAATCTGTTCCACGTGGAACAGTCAGGCTTTCATCGCGGCGCATGCGTTCGACGTCGGCTTCCTGACGCTCAAGATAGACGGCGTAGCGCGCATCGGTGAGCAGCGATTCGGCCACATGTTCGGGCATCTGGGAAAGGTCTGGTTCAAGTGAGAGCAGATGTTCCCATTCCACGCCTGGAAAGCGTGCCCATTCCCATAATGTCCGTGCTGCACCATCCGACTTCACGTGCGGAAGAGCCGAGGCAGCGACCCGACGGGACTTGATGAGCAATTCCGCATGGTCGAGCTGCGCTTTGCGTGCCTCAAACTGGGTTCGCCGTTCCTCGCCGACAATGCCGAAAGACTGCGCCAATGGCGTGAGGCGAAGATCGGCATTGTCCGCACGCAGACGTAGGCGGAATTCGGCGCGGGATGTGAACATGCGATAGGGTTCGGATACGCCATGGGTGACAAGATCATCGATCATGACACCTATATAGCTGGTCGCGCGATCGGGTATCCATGCGCAGCCGGTCGCGTTCAGGCCGGCAACAAGCCCCTGTGCTGCCGCCTCTTCATAGCCAGTCGTTCCATTGACCTGCCCTGCGAGCCACAAGCCGGGTAGTGCTGCCAGTTGCAAGCCTCCATCGAGAGCGCGCGGGTCGATGTGATCATATTCAACGGCATAACCATATTGCGCAATCCGCGCCCTTTCGAGGCCAGGGATTGTCTTCAACAGCGCGTCCTGCACATCGCGCGGCAGGCTGGTGGATATGCCATTTGGGTAGATGAGCGGATCATCCAGGCCTTCCGGTTCCAGGAAGATCTGGTGGCCGTCACGGTCTCCGAAGCGCATCACCTTGTCTTCAACAGAGGGGCAATAGCGGGGACCGACGCCTTCGATACGCCCTGCATACATGGGGGAGCGGTGGATGCTTGACCGGATCAGCGCATGTGTGTTTGCTGTGGTTCGCGTAATGTAGCAATCGACCTGCGGGACAGGGCTTGCCTTTGTCAGCGATGAAAAGAAGCTGGGTTTTTCGTCGCCTGGTTGAACCTCAAGGCGAGACCAGTCGATCGTGCGCCCATCGAGCCTGGGTGGCGTGCCGGTTTTCAGCCTGCCCATCGGCAGATTCATCGCCCGCAAGCGCCTTGCAAGATCGGAAGCGGCGCCCTCCCCTGTCCGGCCGCCGACGCTTTGTTCTTCACCTATGTGCAGAACGCCGCCAAGGAATGTACCTGTGGTGAGGATGGTTGCTCTTGCAAGGCATGGCTGGTCATTGGCAATGACGCCGACGCATTGTCCATCCTTGACGACAATGTCACTGACCTCAGCCTCGATGATGGTTACGCCCGATTCTTCGACCATCTGACGGATGGCTGCGGAATAGCGTTTTCTGTCTGCCTGAGCGCGTGGCCCCTGGACAGCGGCGCCACGGCTGCGATTCAGGAGACGAAACTGGATTCCGGCTGCATCGGCAGCGCGGCCCATGATTCCATCCATTGCATCGATCTCGCGGACAAGATGTCCTTTGCCCAAGCCGCCAATGGCCGGGTTGCAGCTCATCTGGCCGATGTTGTCGCGGCGGAAGGTTATGAGCGCCGTGCTGGCGCCACGACGCGCGGCGGCACAGGCTGCTTCGCAACCTGCATGGCCTCCGCCGATCACGATGACATCCCAGGTCTTCATGTTGGCGCTCTAGCAGATAGGCGCGTTCCAAGGAATATCAGGCGAATGTTCCACGTGGAACATTCCCTATTTTCCGATGCAGAAACGGCTGAAAATGGCGCCAAGGATTGTTTCCGGATCGATGAGGCCGCTCAGACGGCCGAGCGTGTGTGCCGCGCTTCGGAGACGTTCGGCCATGAGGACGATGTCCTGCTCTTTTCGGGCGGATTCCAGATGTGCGAGTGTTTCGGACAGAAGGTGCCCTTGCCTTTCCGTTGTGACGAGAGGCGTTTCTCCGGAGGGAATCTGGCTTGCCGCCCAATTCGCCAACCATGTTTCAAGCGCATCCATGCCTGCCCCGGTTCGGGTTGAAATGTGGAAGGCCCCATCATGAAAGCCCGCTGCCGCGCCGGTGAGGTCGATCTTGCTGATGATGGCAACGCGTTTTTCACCCGCCTGCGGGTCCGGCCCGAGATCGAGGACAAGGTCGGATTCGCTGGCACGCGACCGGGCGCGGGCTATGCCTTCTGCTTCGACAGGATCGGCGGTTTCGCGTAGCCCTGCCGTATCGACCAATGTAACGGGGCGACCTCCGAGATCGAGATGCACTTCGATGAGGTCTCGCGTTGTGCCGGCATGTGGCGTGACGATGGCGACATCCCTTCCAGCCATGGCATTGAGAAGGCTGGATTTTCCGACATTCGGGGCGCCTGTGATGGCGATTGTGAGGCCATGGCGGACACGCTCTGCCAGGCGCTGCGAGCCGAGGGCTGTTCGCATGTCCGTGATCAACGGCTCCAGCCTGTCGCGCCCTTCCCTGCCTGCTGAGCCGGCAACATCGGCTTCGTCGGAAAAGTCGAGATCCGCTTCCAGTTCCGCCATCAGGTCTATCAGTTGTTCGCGCCAGGCTGTGATGCGGCCGCGCAGTCGCCCTTCCGCATTGGCCAGCGCCATGTCCCGCTGGGCTTCGGTTTCGGCCGCGATGAGGTCGGACAGGGCCTCTGCCTGGGTGAGATCGATGCGGCCGGATTCGAAGGCGCGCCGGGTGAATTCACCGGCTTCCGCAGGGCGGCTGCCGAGTTCGACAAGGCTTTGCTGCACGGCAGCGACAACAGCAGGGCTTCCGTGGCAGTGAATTTCGACACTGTCCTCGCCGGTGAAACTGTTGGGGCCAGAGAAAATGACAATGAGAGGCTTATCAATAGGTTGGCCTGATTTTGCTGCATATATGCTGCGCAGCATAAGCTTGCGTTCCGGTGGCAGGTTGCGGTTGCGGGTGAGCTTTCTGACGAGATCGAGGCAGCCTGAGCCTGAGATGCGGATGACGGCAACGCCCGAAGGCGGTGCGCCGGAAGAAAGGGCGTGGATGATATCAGCCATGGGCGTGGAATAGCCGCTGCGCGTGCCTGCTTCGACCGAAAAGCGCTAACTATCTTTACGGCTGCTCAAGGTTTGAGTTCTGGCACGCTTCTGTCTAAAAGAAGGGGCCTTGATTGGCCGAGGAAGTTGCTGCGCGTGGGGCCGCGGGCTGGAATGGGCATTCCATCCCTGAAATGACGCAGTCACCTCGCTCATGCGCACGCCTCAGGTGCGCCTAACAGGAGGATTATCATGAACAAGCTGATTCTTGCGACTGCTGCCGCATGCCTTGCAGGGCCCGTGATGGCGGCGCCGGTCGATCTTTCGAGCTGGACCGCCGAAGGTGGTGGTAACTGGAACCTGCAGCCGGGCAATAATTCCGTTCTGCAGACTGTGAATGGCACGCCAACCGTTTTCTATGGCCCCGGCAATGCACAGGGCCTGCAGCTTTCTGGCACGATCCAGGTGAAAACCACGAGCGACGATGACTTCATCGGGTTCGTGCTGGGCTATCATGCCGGCGATCTGGCTGCGGCTTCCACCAATTTCCTCGTGGTTGACTGGAAACAGACGAACCAGAATTTCTTTGGCTGCCTTGGGCAGGCCGGACTTTCCATTTCGCTGGCAACGCAGGGGCTTGGCGACAATGCCGGCGCATGGTGCCACCAGGGCAATGGCGTGACGGAACTGGCGCGGGCCACGAATCTGGGCGCGACCGGCTGGGTGGACAATCAGGAATATAGTTTCGACCTGATCTTCACCGCTTCCAACGTGCAGGTGTTCGTGGACGGGGTGAAGGAAATCGACATCAACGGCAGCTTTGCTGACGGGGCCTTCGGTTTCTATAACTACAGCCAGTCGAACGTGCTTTATGCGGGCATTACCGAAGACGTTGCGCCGCCTGTGCCGGGCGTTCCCGAGCCGGCGACCTGGGCGATGCTGATCGCCGGTTTCGGCCTTGTGGGCGGTGTTGCACGCCGCCGGCGTGCTGGCCTGCCGCAGGCCTGACCTGCCCGGTTGAACGGAATGGGGCGTGGCGCCTTCCCGGCGCCGCGCCCTTTTCGTTTCTGGCGCCTGGTTTCAGCTGGCCTGGTCAGGCTGCGTTAAGGAAGATGATGGTTAATTGGCTGCCGGTTGTCGGAAAATCTGACGCTTGCGGAGGTGGCGGGCGGATTTTTCCTTGATTTGCATCATGGCTGCGGATGGCATGCTTGTTGCATGGCTATTCATGACGGTGGCTTCGGCCGCAATATGGTATTTTTTGGATGGATATTTCTGCGGCGCGGGGGAAACCTCACGCCGCTTTTTTTTGCGGCCCGCCCTGCCCTTTTCAGCCCTTTGGTTCGGGCTTTGCCTTGCGCTCGGGCTGCGGGCTGCCGGACATTGCGCCCATCATCTTCTGCCAGGCCTCCAGACCCTCGTTCATGCCGGGCATGCCGCGGGCCCAGCCCTGCATCAGGCTGTTCCAGTCTTCCTGGGTGGGACCGTTCATGGCCAGGGAATTCATCCGCTCGACCCAGGCTTCGTGCAGCGGGGTGAGATCGGGCAGGCCGAAAAAGGTGCGGACTTCCTGCGGGGTGGCTTCGATTTCGATCTCGATCTTCACGGGGGCCGCTCCTGTTCCTGATCAGCGGGGGAAATGCACGTCACCCGGCGGGCGGGGTTCGTTGCGAATGAGTTCGGCGCGCACGCGCACGGTGCGCAGGGCGATGCGCACCTCTATCGCGAAGCTTGTGAGGGCCGCCGTGAGGAAGACGAGCGCCAGGATGAAGAGGATGGCGATCAGCTGATCCGGGCGGCTGCGGGTGACAGCGGAAAAGAAGAGCGCGACAATGAGCAGGCTGACGGTGAGTGCGGAACCGACGGCCAGCATGACGGCGCGGTTGGCGAGCACCATTCGCCTGTCGAGCGTAGCAAGTTCCGCGATGGCAGCGGCGCGCATCGGGCCTTCTTCCGGCAGGCTGGTTTCCAGCGTGCGGGCACGATCGATGACGCGGCCGAGGCGGGTCGTGATGACGGCGAGGACCGAGCCGATCGCCGTGAGCAGGAAGACGGGCGCTATGGACAGCTGGATGGTCTGCGCGAACAGCGGCGTGGGGGCGAACGCGGATTCCATGGCTGCATGGGTGCCGGGCAGGGGCGCGGGCTGTCAAGCGGAAGGGTGGAACCGGGGGCAAAAGGGATAGCCGCCCCGGCGACTTGCGCGAGGGCGGCTTTGCGTTCCGGTAAAGGCCGGCGTCTTCGGGCCGGCGTCTTCAGGCCGGTGTCTTCGGGCGGCTTTTCAGGGCGCGCAGTTGATGCACAGCGTGGCCGTGGGAAGGGCTTCGAGCCGGGCCGGGGCGATGGCATCGCCGCAGTTGGCGCAGGTGCCGTAGTTTCCCTCGCGGATGCGGTTCAGCGCGGCGCGGATCTGGCGCGCTTCCTGGACATGGGCGGCTTCCAGCGCTTCGTTTGTTTCCATGTCTTCAAGCTGGTTTGCCTGTTCCTCGGAATCGGCATCGAGCGGCTGGGTGAATTCGCCTTCCAGCTTTTCCACCTCTGCCCCGAGTTCGACGAGGCGGGCTTCGAGGCGCGCCTTGATGGCCTGGTTATCGGGCATGATTCTTCCTGACCGTTCAGGCGGCCTTGCGGGCGGCGTTGATGACTGTGGCGATTTCATCCAGCAGGGCAAGGCGCTGCTTGTGGACCAGTTCAGAGCGTTCATCGGAGGCGGGGTCTTCGCCGGCGTTGATCTTCTGCATGTCTTCGTCGAGCACTTCGAGCTGGCTGGCGAGGTGCTGGAAGTGCCGGTCTTCCTGCTTCAGCTTGCGCATCAGATCCGCATCGGCGGGGAACATGTCGTGGAGGGACTGTGGCAGGTGGGACATGGACAGAACACTTTCACTGTGAGGGGATGTCAGGGCAGGGTAGAGGGGCAGGCGCTGGACTGCAAATGATCTGCATCAAGACGGCGAGCCGGCCGGCGGAAGAAGGCGGGAGGATGGAATGGGCGAGACGGACGCTGTGGGCAAAGGGGTGACCAACAACCGGGCGAAAAGCCGCTATGAGCTGGACGTGGACGGGCATCTGGCCATTTGCGACTATCGGATCGAGGGCGGGCGCATCATCTTTCCGCACACGCTGGTGCCGCGCGCCATCGGCGGACGCGGCGTGGGCTGGCGGCTGGTGACGGCGGCACTGGACGACGCCGAGCGGCAGGGGCTGACCGTGGTGCCGCAGTGCTGGTTCGTGGCGGAGGTGATGGAGAAGCGGGGTGTGGATGGGAGTTGAGTCCTAGAGGGCGCAACGGATAGCTGGCCCTGTTCGATGACAACAGGCGCGTGGCGCGCCACGCCGCCTAGATGGACGCCCCTTGTAACGAGCGGGGCCTGTGGCTCGTGCCTGTCATCCAAGGGATTCGAACCCTCGGCCCCAACCTCAACCTCAACCCCAACCCCAACCCTGGAACGATTGGGGGGCTTTTTCGTTCACTTGCGTTTCAGCAGCGGTTTCAGGTAGCCGCCCGTGTAGCCCTTGGCGCTTTTCACCACCTGTTCCGGCGTGCCTTCGGCCACGACCATGCCGCCGCCGGAGCCGCCCTCGGGGCCCATGTCGATCACCCAGTCGGCGGTCTTGATGACTTCGAGATTATGTTCGATCACCACCACGGAATTGCCCTGTTCCACAAGCGCGTGGAGGACTTCGAGGAGCTTGCGGACATCCTCGAAGTGCAGGCCCGTCGTCGGTTCGTCGAGAATGTAGAGGGTCTTGCCGGTGGAGCGGCGGGCCAGCTCCTTGGCCAGTTTCACGCGCTGCGCCTCGCCGCCTGACAATGTCGTCGCCTGCTGGCCGACATGGACATAGCCGAGGCCCACTTCCTCCAGCATGCGCAGGCGATCCCGGATGGGGGGGACGGCCTCGAACAGTTTCACCGCGTCGCTCACCGTCATGTCGAGCACGTCGGCGATGCTGTGGCCCCTGTGGCGCACCTCCAGCGTCTCGCGGTTGTAGCGCTTTCCGTCGCAGACATCGCACTGGACATAGACATCGGGCAGGAAGTGCATCTCGATCTTGAGCATGCCGTCGCCCTGGCAGGCCTCGCACCGGCCGCCCTTCACGTTGAAGCTGAAGCGGCCGGGCTTGTAGCCGCGCGCCTTCGATTCCGGCAGGCCGGCGAACCAGTCGCGGATGTGGGTGAAGGCGCCGGTGTAGGTGGCCGGGTTCGACCGCGGCGTGCGGCCGATGGGCGACTGGTCGATGTCGATCACCTTGTCGAGATGTTCCAGCCCCTCCAGCACATCATGCGGGCCGGCCGAGACGCGCGCGCCGTTGAGCGCGCGGGCGGCGGCGGGGAAGAGCGTGTCGATCACGAGGCTGGACTTGCCGCTGCCGGATACGCCGGTGACGCAGGTGAAGGTGCCGAGTGGAATGCGGGCGGTGACATCGCGCAGGTTGTTGGCGCGCGCGCCCTTCAGCAGCAGGTGCAGGCCGTTGCCGGGGCGGCGGCTGGCGGGCAGCGGCACGGCGCGGCGGCCCGAGAGATAATCACCCGTGAGGCTGCGCGGGTTTTCGAGAATGTCGGCCAGCGTGCCTTCGGCCACCACCTCGCCGCCGTGGCGGCCGGCGCCCGGCCCCATGTCGACCACATGATCGGCGGTGCGGATGGCGTCCTCGTCATGCTCGACCACCAGCACGGTGTTGCCGAGATCGCGCAGGCGTTTCAGCGTTTCGAGCAGGCGGTCATTATCCCGCTGGTGGAGGCCGATGGAGGGTTCGTCGAGCACATAGAGGACGCCCGACAGGCCGGAGCCGATCTGGGAGGCAAGGCGGATGCGCTGGCTTTCGCCGCCCGAAAGCGTGCCCGAGGTGCGGTCGAGCGAGAGATAGCCAAGGCCTACATTGACGAGGAAGCCGAGGCGCTCGTTGATTTCCTTGAGGATGCGGGCGGCGATCTCGTTCTGCTTGGGGGTGAGGCGGTGGGACAGGTTGCCGAACCATTCGGCGGCCTCGGCCACGGAGCGGCGGGTGCTTTCGGCGATGCTTTCGCTGCTGATCTTCACGCTGAGCGATTCCGGGCGCAGGCGGGCGCCGCCGCAGGCCTCGCACGGGGCGGAGGCCTGGTAGCGGCCCAGTTCCTCGCGCATCCAGGCGGATTCGGTGTCGCGGAAGCGTTTTTCGAGGTTCGCCAGGACGCCGTCGAACGGCTTCTGCACCTCGTAGCGCTTGCGGCCATCTTCAAAGACCAGCGCGATGGGCTTGCCATCGGTGCCGTGGAGGATGGCATCGCGCGTTTCGACCGGGAGGCTGGCCCAGGGCGTGTCGAGCGTGCCGCCGAAGGCGCGGATGACGGAGGAGAGAACCTGCATGTAATAGGGGCTGGGGGGCGAGGATTTCGCCCAGGGGACGACGGCGCCCTCCTTCACCGACAGCCCCTCGTTGGGGACGACCAGATCGGACGCGAAGAACAGCCGTTCGCCAAGGCCGTTGCAGCTGGGGCAGGCGCCCTGCGGCGCGTTGAAGGAGAAGATGCGCGGCTCGATTTCCGGCAGGGTGAAGCCGGAGACGGGGCAGGCGAATTTTTCCGAGAAGGTGATGGTCTCGCCGCTGTCGACCAGATCGACCGTGGCGATTCCATCGGCCAGGCGCAGGGCGGTTTCGAAGCTTTCGGCAAGGCGGCCGGCAATGTCGGGGCGGACGACGAGGCGGTCGACCACCACGTCGATGTCATGCTTCAGCTTCTTGTCGAGCGCGGGCGCGTCCTCGATGTCGTGGATATCGCCGTCGATGCGAAGGCGCTGGAAGCCGGCCTTTTTCCATTCGGCGATTTCGCGGCGGTATTCGCCCTTGCGCCCGCGCACGACCGGCGCGAGCAGAAGCAGGCGCGTGCCTTCGGGCAGGCCCAGCACGCGGTCCACCATCTGGCTGACCGTCTGCGCCGAAATGGGCAGGCCGGTCGCGGGGCTGTAGGGAACGCCGACGCGCGCCCACAGAAGGCGCATGTAATCATAGATTTCGGTGACGGTGCCGACAGTCGAGCGCGGGTTTCGGCTGGTTGTCTTCTGCTCGATGCTGATGGCGGGCGAAAGGCCCTCGATATGATCGACATCTGGCTTCTGCATCAGTTCGAGGAACTGGCGGGCATAGGCAGACAGGCTCTCGACATAGCGGCGCTGGCCCTCGGCATAGATGGTGTCGAAGGCGAGCGAGGATTTGCCGGAGCCGGACAGGCCGGTGATGACGATGAGCCTGTCGCGCGGGAGGTCGATATCGACCGACTTCAGATTATGTTCGCGCGCGCCGCGGACCGAGATGTGGGTGAGAGACATTTGGCCGTTCTACCTCTGTTCCCGGCCGGCGGAAAGGGGCGGGACATGTGCGGCAGGTGGCGCGGCGCCGGGCCAAAGGCAAGGGCCGGACTGGACGGGGCGACGCATTGTTGCAGGCGGATTCCGGCAGGCTTGCCGGAAAGGGGCGGGCGGCGCGGCCCCCTGCCGCGCCGGCCCCGCCTTCGTGACGATCCGCAGGACAGGCCCGTGCGGGTGGACCGGCCTGGCCATCCGGCGCCGGCCGATCCGTAAAGGCCGAGCCGAACGGCCATTGGCGCCGCACTAGTCGGGCTGGGCGCGGCCTGTCTTGGATGGATTCGACAAATGCACTGAAGCAATGGGGTTTTTGCCCGATTCAGCCCTTGCGGACGACGGCGAGGCTGTGGCGGGCGATCATCAGTTCCTCGTCGGCCGGGATGACGCGGGCGATGACGCGGCTTTCGGGCGTGCTGATGATGGCGGCGTTGCGGGCGTTGGCGTGCGCGCAGAGGCGGAGGCCGGTGAAGGCGAGATGGGCGGCGATGCGGGCGCGCATGTCGGGATCATTTTCGCCGATGCCGGCGGTGAAGACGATTCCGTCCAGCCCGCCGAGCGCAACCATCAGGCCGCCCGCCTCGCGCGCGGCGCGCCAGGCGAAGAGGGCGATGGCCTCTTCCGCATGCGGGTCGGTGCAGGCGTGGAGGGCGCGCATGTCGCTGGAGACGCCCGAGACGCCGAGCAGGCCGGACTGGCGGTAGAGAAGCTGTTCCACCTCTTCCGGGGCGAGGCCTTCGTGGCGGATGAGGTGGAGGATGACGCCCGGGTCGATGCTGCCGGTGCGGGTGCCCATCATCAGCCCTTCAAGGGCGGTGAAGCCCATGCTGGTATCGATGCTCTTGCCCGCGCGCATGGCGCACAGGCTGGCGCCGTTGCCGAGGTGGGCGGCGATGACGCGGCCGGATGCCAGCGCCGGGTCTGTCGTGGCGAGGCTGTGGGCGACATGTTCATAGGAAAGCCCGTGGAAGCCGTAGCGGCGCATGCCCTTTTCGGCGTAACGGCGGGGCAGCGGCAGGCGCGCCATGGTTTCGGGCATGTCGTGGTGGAAGGCGGTGTCGAAGCAGGCGACATGCGGCACGCCCGGCAGCAGGCGGCGCAGGGCAGCCAGCGCGGAGAGATTGTGCGGCTGGTGCAGCGGCGCCAGCGGGACGAGCTGTTCGAGCGCGGCGACGAGCGTGTCATCCACCCGCCGGGGCCGGTGAAAATGGCGTCCGCCATGGACGATGCGGTGCCCGACGGCCGCCAGCGTGCGGCCGGGAAGCTGGCCCTTCACCCAGTCGAGCAGGTGGGCGAGGAGGGATTCATGGCTTTCGCCATTGCCGCCGGGCCAGTGGCGATCGACCAGCGGGCTGCCATCGGCCGCGAAGGCGGTGAGGCGGGGGGCCGTGCCGATCCCTTCCAGCTTGCCGCCGCCGGCATGGGCGAGGCTGTCGCCATCGGCCGTGAACAGGGCGAACTTGATGCTGGACGAGCCGGCGTTGATGCTGATGAGGCTTGTTTCCATCATGCGCCTGCCTGGGAGGCCTGGGGAGCCTGGGGGGCCGCGCCGCGCGCCATCAGCACGGCAACGGCCGCCGAAGCGAGGCGGGTGCGCAGCGAATCCGCCCGGCTGGCGAGGATGATGGGGGCGCGTGCGCCGAGCACGATTCCGGCCGCATCCGCGCCGCCCAGGAAGCTGAGCTGCTTGGCCAGCATGTTGCCGGCCTCGATATCGGGGACGACGAGGATCTGGGCGCGGCCGGCGACGGGGGAGACGATGCCCTTTTCTCGGGCCGCGGCTTCGCTGATTGCGTTGTCGAAGGCCAGCGGGCCATCGAGCAGGCCGCCGCTGATCTGGCCGCGATCGGCCATCTTGCACAGCGCCGCCGCATCGAGCGTGGAGCGCATGGCCGGATTCACCGTTTCCACCGCCGACAGGATGGCGACGCGCGGTTCCTCGATGCCCAGCACATGGGCAAGGGCGATGGCGTTGCGGATGATGTCGGCCTTTTCGACGAGGCCCGGCGCGATGTTGATGGCGGCGTCGGTGATGATGAGCGGGCCGGGGTGGCCGGGAACGTCCATCACATAGGCGTGGCTGACCCGGCGCTCTGTGCGCAGGCCACTGGCGGTGGAGAGGACCGCGCCCATCAGTTCGTCGGTGTGGAGCGAGCCTTTCATGAGAAGCCGTGCCGCGCCCTTGCGGACGAGGGCCACGGCCTGTTCCGCTGCTGCATGGCTGTGGGGCGCATCCTCGATGCGGTAGCGGCTTATGTCGGCGCCAGCGGCTTCGGCCGCGGCCCGGATCTTCGCCTGCGGGCCGACGAGGACGGGGGTGATCAGCCCGGCTTCCGCTGCTTCATGGGCGGCGGCGATCGCTGCGGCGCTGCAGGGGTGGGCGATGGCCGTAAGCAGCGGCCCGGAGGCGGCGGCTTCCACCATCAGGCGGCGGAAGGCATCATGGGTGGACAGCCGCACGCCGGGCCTGTCGCCACGCGGGTGGCTGATGACTTCTTCGGGTGCGCGCAGCGTGACCTTGCCGGACAGCACGGCTTCCCCCCTCTGGTTGGTGCCGTGGCAGTCGAGCATGACCCGGCTGCCTTCATCCTGCTTGCCCGTGACGGTGACGGTGATCGTGAGGGTGTCGCCGGGCAGCAGCGGGGCGTGGAAATCCAGCGCCTGGCCCAGATAGGCAGCGCCCGCGCCGGGCAGTTCGGTGCCCAGAAGCGAGGTGAGCATGCCGCCCGCCCAGAGGCCCTGGGCCAGAAGTTCGAATCGTTCCGCGGGGGGCAGGGCGGCATCGCCGGGGTTCAGGTCTCCGCCGGCCAGCGCGAAGAGGCGGATGTCGTCCTCGCCAAGGGTGCGGGTTAGGGTGGCGCGGTCCCCCACGGCGATTTCCGCATAGGTGTGGTTGCGGACGGTGGCGGTCTGGTCGGTATCCGGCATTCGGCTCTCCCTCTGGCCCGGGCCTGTCTAGCCGGCCGGGCCGGGTGGGCCAAGGTGGGGGGGCTTGCGGACAGGGGGCGTTTCGGTTTGATGGTGGCTGGAGAGAGGAAGGAGACCCCGATGACCAAAGCGTGGCCTGCGATGACGATCGCGGAGGCGGTCAAGACGCTGACCGCGCCCGGCATGCCGTTCGAGATGGAGACGGTGACGATCCGTGGCCGCCCGACGCGCAGCTGGAAGAATGCGCCGCCCAGCCTGCAGCATTGTTTCGCCGCCGGGCGCGCGCATGGGGACAGGGTGTTCCTGGTGCACGAAGGCGAGCGCGTGACCTTCGAGGCCTTCGCGCGGGCGACCATCCACCTGGCAACGCACATGCGGCGGCTGGGCGTGAAGAAGGGCGACCGGGTTGCGATCGCCATGCGGAACATGCCGGAATGGCCGGTCGCCTTCTATGCTGGACAGCTGGTGGGCGCGATCTGCACCCCGCTCAACGCCTGGTGGACCGGGCCGGAGCTGGAATATGGCCTGCTCGATTCCGGCGCGGCGCTGCTGGTGGCCGATGGCGACCGATGGGAGCGGATCCGCCCGCACATGGACGTGCTGACGGGGCTGCACCATGTGCTGGTGGCGCGGGGGGGCGACCAGTCGCTCGAGGCGGTGATCGGGCCGCCGATGCGCTGGGCGGACCTGCCCGACGTGCCGACTCCGGAGCCCTTCCTGGAACCGGAGGATGAGGCCACCATCTTCTACACATCGGGGACCACCGGAAAGCCCAAGGGCGCGCTGGGCACCCAGCGCAACATCTGCTCCAACATCCTGTCCAGCGGCTTTTCCGTGGCGCGCAGCTATCTGCGGCGCGGGGAAATGCCGCCCCAGCCCGACCCGGCGGCGCCGCAGAAGGCGATGCTGCTGAGCGTGCCGCTGTTCCACGCCACGGGGTGCCACGCCATTCTGAACGCGACGCTGGTGACAGGCAACAAGCTGGTGATGCAGCGCAAGTTCGATGCCGGCGATGCGCTGCGGCTGATCGAGGAAGAGCGCATCACGTCGGCCGGAGGGGTCCCGACGATTGCCTGGCAGCTCCTGACCCACCCCGACCGGGACAAATACGACCTTTCGAGCCTGGAGGCGATTTCCTATGGCGGCGCGCCTTCGGCCCCCGAACTGGTGCGCCAGATCGGCGCGCGCGGGCTGCACCCGGGCAATGGCTGGGGGATGACGGAGACCAGCGCCACCTTCAGCCACCACATGGCCGAGGATTATCTGGCGCGGCCCGAAAGCGCCGGACCGCCGGTGCCGGTGTGCGATGCCGAGGTGCGAGGCCCCGATGGCCAGGTGCTTCCGCCGGGCGAAGTGGGCGAGCTGTTCGGCTTTGGCCCCAATATCGTGAAGGGCTACTGGAACAAGCCGGAGGCGACCGCCGAGACCTTCCCCGATGGCTGGGTGCGCACCGGCGACCTTGCCACCATCGATGCGGAAGGCTTCATCACCATCGTCGACCGCGCCAAGGACATGCTGATCCGTGGCGGCGAGAACATCTACTGCGTGGAAGTGGAGGGCGTGCTGTGCGAGCACCCCGCCGTGATGGACGCTGCCCTTGTTGGCCGGCCAGACGTGGCGCTGGGGGAGGTGCCTGTCGCCTTCGTGTCGCTGAAACCGGGGATGGAGGCCGAGGAAGTCGGGCTGCAGGCCTTTGTTTCGGAGCGGCTGGCGCGCTTCAAGGTGCCGGTTGCCATTCACATCCGCCACGAGCCGCTGCCGCGCAACGCCAATGGCAAGGTGCTGAAGGCCGATCTGAAGAAGCTGGCCTGAAAATGCTGGCCTGAAAAAGGCCCGGCGCCGTTGGGGTGCCGGGCCTTTTTATTGGCGATAGCCTTGCCGCCTATTCGGCGGCTTCGTCCACCGGCGGCATGTTGTGGCCGAGCAGGCGCAGCACTTCGGCCGCCGATTCCACCACATTGGTGCCGGGGCCGAAGATGGCCTGGACGCCATGTTCGCGCAGGAAATCATAATCGGGCGCGGGGATGACCCCGCCCGCCACGACCTTGATGTCGGGCCGGCCGGCGGCCTTCAGCGCGCCGATGAGGTCTGGCACCAGCGTCTTGTGGCCGGCCGCGAGGCTGGAGGCGCCCACGACATCGGCCCCGAAGGCGAGCGCCGACTGCGCGGCTTCGTCCGGTGTCTGGAAGAGCGCGCCGACTTCGACATCGAAGCCGAGGTCGGCATAGGCGGACGCGACCACCTTGGCGCCGCGGTCGTGGCCATCCTGCCCCATCTTGGCGATGAAGATGCGCGGCTTGCGGCCGTTGCGGGCGGTGAGGCTGTCGATTCCGTCCCTGACCCGCACCGCCAGCGGGTTCTTCGCGAAGCGCGGGCCATAGACGCCGGTCACGGTCTTCACCTGGGCGACGTGGCGGCCGAACACATCCTCGAGCGCATCGGAGATTTCGCCGAGAGAGCAGCGGGCGCGGGCGCAGTCGACCGAAAGGGCGAGCAGATTGCCGTTGGACCGCGCACCTTCGCGCAGCGCATCGAGGGCGGCCTGCGCGCGGGCGTTGTCGCGCGTTTCGCGCATCTTCGACAGGCGGGCGATCTGGGATTCGCGGACCGCCTTGTTGTCGACTTCCAGAAGTTCCGGCGTGTCGTCGTTGGCGGGGCGGTATTTGTTGACGCCCACGATCACGGTTTCGCCGGTATCGACGCCGGCCTGCTTGGCGGCGGCGGCCTTCTCGATTTCGGCCTTGGGCCATCCCGAGTTCACGGCCTTGGTCATGCCGCCCATGGCTTCCACTTCCTGGATGAGGGTCCAGGCCTTGGTTGCCAGTTCCTGTGTCAGCGCCTCGACATAATAGCTGCCGCCGAGCGGATCGACGACCTGGCAGATGCCGGTTTCTTCCTGCAGGACAAGCTGGGTGTTGCGGGCGATGCGGGCCGAAAAGTCGGTCGGCAGGGCGATGGCTTCGTCAAGCGCGTTGGTGTGGAGGCTCTGGGTGCCGCCAAGGGCCGCGGCGAGCGCCTCGACCGTGGTGCGGATGACGTTGTTGTAAGGGTCTTTTTCCTGCAGCGAGACGCCGGAGGTCTGGCAGTGGGTGCGCAGCATCCAGCTGCGCGGATCCTTGGCGCCGAAGCCCTGCATGATGCCCGACCAGAGCATGCGCGCGGCACGCAGTTTCGCCACTTCCATGAAGAAGTTCATGCCGATGGCGAAGAAGAAGGACAGGCGGCCGGCGAAGGCATCGACATCGAGGCCCTGCGCCATGGCGGCGCGGACATATTCCATGCCGTCTGCCAGCGTGAAGGCCAGTTCCTGAACCGCCGTCGCCCCGGCTTCCTGCATGTGGTAGCCGGAAATGGAGATGCTGTTGAACTTCGGCATTTCCTTCGAGGTGAAGGCGATGATGTCCGCGATGATCCGCATCGAGGGTTCGGGCGGATAGATATAGGTGTTGCGGACCATGAACTCCTTCAGGATGTCGTTCTGGATGGTCCCTTCGAGCGCCTTCATGGGAACGCCCTGTTCCTCGGCCGCCACGATGTAGAAGGCCAGGCAGGGCAGGACGGCGCCGTTCATCGTCATGGAGACGGACATCTTGTCGAGCGGGATGCCGTCGAACAGGATCTTCATGTCCTCGATGCTGTCGATCGCGACGCCGGCCTTGCCCACATCGCCGACGACGCGCGGGTGATCGCTGTCATAGCCGCGGTGGGTGGCGAGGTCGAAGGCGACCGAAAGGCCCTTCTGGCCCGCGGCGAGGTTGCGCCGGTAGAAGGCGTTGGATTCCTCGGCCGTGGAGAAGCCGGCATATTGGCGGATGGTCCAGGGGCGGCCGGCATACATGGAGGCGCGCACGCCCCGCGTGTAGGGCTGGAAGCCGGGAAGGCCGGGCCTGATCGCGGGAAGGTCCGCTTCGGTGTAGAGCGGTTTCACGGCGATGCCCTCGGGCGTCTCCCAGGTGAGGTCGCGCCCCTTCACTTCCTTGGCGGCGAGCGCCTTCCAGTCTTCGATCGTCGGTTCGTCTGCCATCACTGCCTCCTTGACTTGCGGGGGGCATGACGCCTTGGCCGCGGGGCTGTCAATCGTGCAATTGGCAGAGGATGGCTGGCCGGGCCGTCCGGCGCGTCTGTCGGTGCGGCTGTCGGCCCGTCTGTCCGGAGGGCTGTGGCGGGGCTGGCCCGATCATGTCGGGCAGCCCTGCCTGTGCCGTTTCGGTAACGCTCTGGCCGCTACCGTTCTGACCTGCGTGTCTTCAGTCCACCATGTCGGCGACGAGGCGGCGCAGGTCGCACCGGCTGAGTGTGCCCGTGTCAGGCCCCGGCACAGGGTGCGGCGCGAGCCGCAGGGTGACGGACCGCGCAGGGGCGAAGGTTCCGGCCATCGGCCGGTGATGTCGTGCATTTTTCATGATACTATCCCGGGCGCGTGCCATGCGCGCCTCTTTCTTTTCGTTTTGTTTCTTGTTTTTCAGGGTGATGTGTGGCGGGCGCGCACCGTGCGCGCCCGGCCATCAGCGGCGGAAGTTCCGCTTTTGCCCGCCGCCGTGGCCCACCGTCTTCTCGCGGAAGATGATGCGGCCCTTTTCCAGATCATAGGGGGTCATCTCGACGATGACCCTGTCTCCCACGACGGAACGGATGCGGTGCTTGCGCATCTTGCCCGCCGTATAGGCGATGATGCGGTGGTCATTTTCCAGACGGACGGCAAAGCGTCCGTCCGGAAGGATTTCCTCGACCACGGCGTCGAGGGTGAGAAGTTCTTCCTTGGCCATTCGTCCTCAGGCTTGCTTGAGATTGACGGCCGACATCTTCCCCCTGCGGTCCTGCTCCAGTTCGTAGCTGACCCGCTGGTCGCGATCGAGCGTGGCCATGCCGGAACGCTCGACTGCGCTGATATGGACGAAGCTGTCGCCCGAACCATCTTCGGCCGAGATGAAGCCATAGCCCTTGTCGGTGTTGAAGAACTTGACGGTACCTGTGAGCATGTGAATTCCTTTCCATGCAATTATCCGGCGGGTGCCCAATTCACGACGTGCGAAATGGGGCGCCGGCGCCATGTTGCTGTGATAGGAAGACTTGCTCTCAGGAGCGCCTTATCGGGCGCAAACTTGGACTTCGACTTCGTCTCAGGCGACGTGAACAGATGGCCATATGGGGCAAATGGGTGGAAATTGCAAGGGCAGGGCGGGGAGGCCGCCGGCTGCGCATGGTTTTCAGGTGATTCCCCAAGGCCCTGGCGCGCCCGTTCACGCGCCCGTTCGCGCAATCCGGCAGGCGGGGGCGGCCGCATGAACGGCCGCCCGAAGGTCCGGTCCGGCGCTCAGTCGAAGTCGATGTCGCCGCCGGCGGGTTCGTCGAGGTAGGGCGTGATGTCGACTGCAGAGAGGGTGGCCGGAGACCATTTCGGCGCGCGGTCCTTGTCGATCAGCTGGGCGCGGACGCCCTCGTAGAAATCATGCCCCGACTTGATGGCGCAGACCATCCGGTATTCCCGCCGCAGGCAGGCCTCGATGCTGTCGCCCCTGCCCTCGACCAGCCCGTGCAGCGTGAGCTTCAGGCTGGTGGGCGACATGGCGCGGATGGTCCTTGCCTGCGCCAGCGCCCAGTCGTCTCCTTCGTCGAGGGAGGAGAGGATGTCTTCGACGGTGTCCTGGCTGAAGTGATAATCGATGCCGTCGCGCAAGGGGCTGATGCCGTCTGACGGGAGATCGGTATCGAAGGTGGCGAGCACATGCCCGACCGTTTCGTGACTGTGTGCGAGCCGCTCGGTCAGGAGGGCGATTTCGGCGGCGGGTACATAATGGGTGCAGTAGCCGATGGCGACGGTATCCGCCCCCTTCACCCGCGCGCCTGTGAGGCCGGCCCAGGTGCCGAGGAAGCCGGGGAAGCGCGGCAGCGCATGGGTGCCGCCGACATCGGGAATGAGGCCGATTCCGGTTTCGGGCATGGCGAAAAGGGTGTTTTCCGTCGCCACGCGATAGGGAGCGTGGACCGAAATGCCGACGCCGCCGCCCATGGAGATGCCATCGACAAGCGCGACATAGGGCTTGGGATAATGGGCGATCGCCTGGTTCATGCGATATTCGTCGTGGAAGAAGCCTTCCCAGTCCGGGCTGCCGGCGCGGCCGGCTGCATGCAGGCCGACGACATCGCCGCCGGCGCAGAAAGCCTTGCCGCCTGCGCCGCGCACCACCACGGCCTCGACGGCGGAATCCGCCGCCCAGCCCATGAGCTGCCGGTGCAGCGCCACGCACATGGCGCGGTTCAGCGCGTTGAGCGCCTGCGGGCGGTTGAGGGTGACGAGGCCGATGCGGCCCTCGCGGGTGAAGAGGATCTCGCCTTCGGGCGTTTCGTTCGTCATGGCGTGTTGCCCTTCTGCTGGTCGCTGGCGCCTTCCTCGACGAAATGGCCCGGCCCCTCGACTTCGACCAGCATCACGCTGGTGGAGAGCCGGGCGAGGAGCTTTCCGTCGGCGTTCGTCATGTCGGCTTCGGCGAAGGTGATGGTGCGGCCGAGCTTGAGCACACGGCCATCGAAGAAGACTTCGGAGTTCATCGGCGCGGGGCCGTAGAAGCTGACCTTGAACTCGATCGTGGGAACGCCGACGCGCCGGCCGGCCTTGACGATGCAGGCGGTGGCGGCGGCATCGTCGAGCGCGGTGGCGATGATTCCACCCTGCAGGTTGCCCATCGGGTTGCACAGCCGCGGCACGGCTTCCATCCGGAAGCGGCAGGTGCCTGCCGCGCTGTCGAGGGCGACCAGTTCCATCCCGAGCAGCGCCGAGGTGGGGGCCTGGCGCTTGCGCATGCGCTGGAGCAGTTCGTCGTCTGGAAGGGACATCAGAGGCTTTCCACAGTTTCGATCCCGAAGGCTTTAAGCGCTGGGCGGTATGGCGCAACACTCTCGGTCCCGCCAGTGAAGATGGCCCGGCCCGGGGGTGCGGGGGCGGGCCAGTGCAGCCCCGACAGCAGGTGCGCGGTGCGCCGGGCTATGCCTTCTGCGCCATCGACGAAGCTGACGGGCCGGCCGGGCAGAAGGGCGCGGGCGGCCTCGGCCAGTTCCTCGGCGACCAGCGGGAAATGGGTGCAGGCCAGCACGATCACATCGATCCTGTCGCCGCCGGGCTGGTGCGCCAGCCCTTCGATCGCGGCGCGGAAGATGGCCGGATCCGGCGTTTTTCCGCGCAGCTTCGCTTCGGCGGCCTCGACCAGTTCGGCCGAGCCATGGCGAAGCACGGTGCAGTCGGCTGCGAAGCGGGCCGAGAGATCGTCGACATAGGGCTGGCGCACCGTGGCGCGGGTGCCGAGCACGCCGATGACGCGCGTTTTCGAGCGTTCGGCCGCTGGCTTTATCGCCGGCACCGTGCCCACGACGGGCAGATCGAGGGCGGCGCGGACATGGGGCAGGGCGATGGTGGAGGCGGTGTTGCAGGCGATGACGATGATGGACGGGTGGACGCGCTCGACCAGCCGGCCGAGAAGGGCGGGCACGCGGGTGGCGATTTCGGCCTCGGTGCGGGTTCCATAGGGGAAGCCGGCGCTGTCGGCGCAATAGACGAGCGGCGCATGGGGAAGCGCGCGGCGCACCGCAGCGAGCACGGACAGCCCGCCGATTCCGGAATCGAGAAAGAGGATGGGGCCGGGGGCCGGGCGTGCCTGCACGCCCTGTCCGGCCGCAGGGTGCTGGCTCAGGAGATGCGCTCCCTGACGTAGCGGCCGGGCGCATCCTCGATGGCGGGAAAGCCGCGCGCCTTGCCGGGCACGCGCGCCTTCACCGTGTCGCCGGACTGCGGCTTCAGCCATGCGATCCAGTCCGGCCACCAGCTTCCCTTCGTTTCGGTGGCGGCGGCGCGGAAGGCGTCGAGCGTTTCGGGAAGTGCGGCACCTTCCGGCAGGGTCCAGTGCTGATATTTGCCGGATGCCGGCGGATTCACGACACCGGCGATGTGGCCGGAGCCGGCAAGCATGAAGCGGACCGGGCCGGAGAGGGTGTGGGCGAGACGGAGGCAGCTGCTGGCCGGGGCGATGTGATCATCCTTTCCGGCCTGGACATAGGCGGGCGTTTTTATCCGGCCGAGATCGATGGGGGCGCCATCCACCGTGACGGCGCCGGGCTGGACCAGCCGGTTCGCGCCGTAGAAGTCGCGCAGGTAGGTGGAGAGGAAGCGGCCGGGAACATGGGTCGGGTCGGAGTTCCAGTAGAGCAGGTCGAAGGGCGCATATTCCTTTCCCTTCAGATAGTTGTTGACCACATAATTCCACATGAGATCGGTTGGCCGGAGCAGGTTGAAGGTGGTGGCGAGCCAGCGGCCGTCGAGATAGCCCTTTTCGGCGGCCATGCGATCGATGGCGTCGAGCATGGCGGGATCGACGAAATGCTTGAGATCCCCCGCGTCGGTGAAATCGACCTGGGCGGTGAAGAAGGTGGCGCTGCGCACCTTTTCGGCTTCGCCCCGGGCGGCGAGCAAGGCGAGCGTGATGGCGAGAAGCGTGCCCGAGACACAATAGCCGATGACATGAGCGGCCGGCGCGCCGGTGGCTTCGCGAACCTTGTCGATCGCGGTGAGCTGGCCTTCGGTGATGTAGGCATCGAGATCGACATCGGCCAGCGCTTCGGATCCTTGCGCCCATGACACCACGAACACGCTCAGCCCCTGGTCCACGGCCCAGCGGATGAAGCTTTTTTCCGGGGTCAGGTCGAGGATGTAGAATTTGTTGATGAAGGGCGGGATGACGAGGAGCGGGATTTCGGCCACCGTCTTCGTCGTCGGCTGATAGTGGATGAGCTGGAACAGCCGGTTCTCGAACACGACCTTGCCGGGCGTGACGGCGACGTTGCGGCCGACTTCGAAGGCCTTTTCATCCGTCATGGTGAGCTGGCCGCGCTTCAGGTCATCGAGCATGTGCGACAGGCCGCGCACCAGGCTTTCGCCTCCGGTCGCCTTCGCTTCCGCCAGCACCTCGGGGTTGAGAGCGGCGAAATTGGCCGGGCTCATAGCGTCGATGAACTGTTTCGCCATGAATTCCATCTTGCGGCGCTCTTCCTCCGGCAGGTGCGCGAAGCTGGCCACGCCTTCGGCCAGATAGTGGCTGGCCAGAAGATAGGAGCGGCGGATGAGGTCATAGACCGGGGCCGCGCCCCAGGCTTCGCCCTGGAAGCGGCGGTCGGCACGTTTGGCCGGGTCTGGCACCAGATCGGCCTTGCCGGTGAGCACCCCGGTCCACAGGCGCATTGAATCGGCCCAGTAATCCCCCGTGAGGCGGGCCAGCGCCGCCGTATCGGCGGTGGCCCAGGTCCTGGCCCAGTTGCCCGCCATATCGCCCCAGAGATCGGCAAGCGATGCCGCTTCGGAATCGGGGCTTGCCTTGCCGGAAAGATGGCCGCCGCTCTTAGCCCAGAATTCCAGCATCATCTGCTGGGCCTTGCCGATCATCCCGGCCATCTGCTCGAAGGACTGGATCGCGTCGGCGGCAGGGTCTTCCGGCTGGCCTGTCATCTCGATGCTCCCCACATCTGCATTCGTCAGCTCTGGTGGATTCCGGTCTGGTGCAGCATGATTGCACCATGGCGAACGGCCCGGCAAGCCGTGCGCAGGGCAGGGCAGGGCGCGAACGGATATTGCCCGACAGCGCCTTTCGACAGCGGATTCCTTGCGAAAAACCGGGCGGATGACTGGCATTTTGCCCGCATCTGCGCCATGGCGTGGCCTGTGGCGGCCGCCGTGTGCGGCCCGCCGCTTCCTGAAATCCGTGCGCCTGCATGATTCTTGCCGGCGCACATGCCCGATGGACTGATGATGGACGAGGAATTCTACCGCATTCGCCGCCTGCCCCCTTATGTCATCGCCGAAGTGAACGCGATGCGGGCAGCCGCGCGCGCACGCGGCGAGGACATCATCGACCTGGGCATGGGCAACCCCGACCTGCCGCCGCCGCCGCACGTGATCGCGAAGCTGGCCGAAGTGGCGGCCAAGCCCGATGCCCATGGCTATTCGGCCTCCAAGGGGATTCCCGGCCTGCGGCGCGCGCAGGCCGGCTATTACCAGCGCCGCTTCGGTGTCGACCTCGATCCGGAGACGGAAGTGGTGGTGACGCTGGGTTCGAAGGAAGGGCTGGCCAATCTGGCGCAGGCGATCACCGCGCCCGGTGACGTGGTGCTGGCGCCCAACCCCAGCTATCCCATCCACACCTTCGGCTTCATCATCGCGGGCGCCACGATCCGCTCGATCCCGACGACGCCGGGACCGGAGTTTTTCGACAGCCTCGAAAGGGCCGTGCGCTTCACCGTGCCCAAGCCGACGGTGATGGTGATCGGCTACCCCTCGAACCCGACGGCCGAGGTGGTGGACCTTGCCTTCTATGCCGATGTCGTGGCCTTCGCGAAGGAGCATGGGCTCTACGTTCTTTCGGACCTGGCCTATTCCGAAATCTATTTCGACGATGTGCCGACGCCCTCCATCCTGCAGGTGCCGGGCGCCAAGGACGTGGCGGTCGAGTTCACCTCCATGTCCAAGACCTATTCCATGGCTGGCTGGCGGATCGGTTTCGCGGTGGGAAACCGCAAGCTGATCGGCGCGCTGACGCGGGTGAAAAGCTATCTGGATTATGGCGCCTTCACGCCGATCCAGGCTGCCGCCGTTGCCGCCATCAACGGCCCGCAGGACATCGTGGAACAGAACCGGCAGCTTTATCGCAAGCGCCGCGACGTGCTGGTGGAAAGTTTCGGCCGCGCCGGATGGGAGATCCCTTCGCCGCGGGCCTCGATGTTTGCCTGGGCGCCGCTGCCGCCGGCGCTGGCGCAGATGGGCAGCCTGGAGTTTTCAAAGCAGCTGCTGACCGAGGCCGGTGTCGCCGTGGCGCCGGGCGTCGGCTATGGCGAGATGGGCGAGGGGTTCGTGCGCATCGCCATGGTGGAAAACGAGCAGCGGCTGCGGCAGGCGGCGCGCAACGTGAAGCGCTTCCTGCAGAAACGCGGCGTGAACGCCCCGGCGCAGTCTGCCGACTGATACCTGCGGCTGATACCGGTGCTTGCGGCGGGGGCTTTCCCCCGCCCCTGCTTTGCGGCTAGGCCATTCCGGGCATTGTGCGGACATCATGTGGAACTGGGACAGAGGTTGAGGAAACGGCTGTGGCAATGAATGGCACCAACACGGAAGCACCCTTGAGAGTCGGCCTTGCGGGGCTTGGCACCGTGGGAGCTGGCGTGATCCGGCTGCTCGATGCCAATGCCGCGCTGATCAGCCGCCGGGCGGGCCGGCCGATCCTGGTGACGGCGGTGTCCGCGCGGGACCGTTCCCGCGATCGCGGCGTCGACCTCGGCCGCTTCGCCTGGGAAGAAGATGCGGCCTCGCTGGTGCTGCGCGACGATGTGGATGTCGTGGTGGAACTGATGGGCGGCGCCGACGGCCCGGCCCTGACGCTGGCGCGCGGGGCGCTTCATGCCCACAAGCCCTTCGTGACGGCCAACAAGGCGATGCTGGCCCATCATGGGCTGCTGCTGGCCGAACTGGCCGAAAGCGCCGGCACGCCTTTCAAGTTCGAGGCGGCGGTTGCCGGCGGCATTCCGGTGATCAAGGGCCTGCGCGAAGGTGCTGCCGCCAATGCCCTGAGCCGGGTCTACGGCATTCTGAACGGCACCTGCAATTACATCCTGACCCGCATGGAGAAGGAGGGGCTGGAGTTCGCGGACGTGCTCGCCGACGCCCAGCGCCTTGGCTATGCCGAGGCCGACCCCAGCTTCGACATCGACGGGGTGGACGCCGCCCACAAGCTTTCCATCCTGGCCAGCATCGCCTTTGGCTCGCGCCCGGATTTCGCCGCCGTGGAAACGGGCGGCATCCGCGACATCCGCCTTGCCGATCTGAAGCAGGCGGCGGCCCTTGGCTTCAAGGTGCGGCTGGTGGGCCTTGCCGAGGATATCGGCGGCGCGCTGCTGCAGCGCGTGCATCCGAGCCTCGTGCCGCTGGGTCATCCGCTCGCCGCTGTCGAGGGGCCGACCAACGCCGTGGTGGCCGAGGGCAATTTCGTCGGCCGGCTTTCCTTCATCGGGCCGGGCGCTGGCGAAGGCCCGACGGCGAGCGCCGTGGTGGCCGACCTCATCGACATCGCCCGGGGCGAGGCCGGCCCTGCCTTCGCCATGCCGACGGATGCGCTCGTGCCCATGGCGCCCGCCGGGCGCGACGCCCGTTCGGGTCGCTATTATCTGCGCCTTCAGGTGCTCGACCAGCCGGGCGTGCTGGCGGACCTGACGGCGGCGCTGCGCGACAGCGGCGTCTCGATCGAAAGCCTGATCCAGCCGGCAGGCGGGGCCGATGGCACCGCCCTGGTGGTGATGGTGACCCATGATTGCGCCGAGGCGGCCGTTCTGGCTGCCCTGGAGACAATGGCCGGCCTGTCCTCGGTGTCCGGCGCCCCGCTTTTCATGCCCATTCTGCCTCACGAAGGATGACCATGACCGACCGTTCCAGTCTTTCCCCGAGCCAGGTGCTCGACCGCGTTCTCGTGCTCGAAATGGTGCGCGTGACCGAATATGCCGCCATCGCCGCCTCCCGCCTGACCGGCCGGGGCGACGAGAAGGCCGCCGACGCCGCCGCCGTGGCCGCCATGCGCGCGGCCCTCAACCAGCTGCCCATCGACGGCACCGTCGTGATCGGCGAGGGTGAGCGCGACGAGGCGCCGATGCTCTTCATCGGCGAGCGGGTTGGCGCGTCGCAGAATGGCGGGCCGCGCATCGACATCGCGCTCGACCCGCTGGAAGGCACGACCATCACTGCCAAGGCCGGCCCCAACGCCATGGCCGTGCTGGCCATCGCCGAAGAAGGCGGGCTGCTCTATGCCCCCGATGTCTACATGGACAAGCTGGCCATCGGCCCCGGCTATCCGGAGGGGATCGTCAGCCTCGAAAAGACGCCGACCGAGAACATCAAGGCGCTGGCGGAAGCCAAGGGCGTGGCGCCCGGCGACATCATCGCCTGCGTGCTGGACCGGCCGCGCCACGAGGCGCTGATCCGCGAGCTGCGCGGGCTTGGCTGCGGCATCAACCTGATCCCCGATGGCGATGTCGCCGGCGTGATCGCCGTGACGGACCCGGAAACCACCATCGACATCTATCTCGGCTCGGGCGGGGCGCCGGAAGGCGTGCTGGCGGCCGCGGCCCTGCGCTGCGTGGGTGGCCAGTTCCAGGGGCGGCTGCTGTTCCGCAACGAGGACGAGAAGGCCCGCGCCCGCAAGATCGGCATCACCGATCTGGACCGCATCTACCACCTGGAAGACCTGGCCAAGGGTGACGTTATCTTCGCCGCCACGGGCGTGACCGACGGCTCGCTGCTGGATGGCGTGAAGCGCTGGAAAACGGGGCGCATCACCACCGAATCCGTCGTGATGCGGGCGTCTTCGGGCACCATCCGCTGGGTGAAGGGTGACCGTTGCGGGGACCCGCCGCTGATCGTGGCATGACGACGGACAGCAGCGCCCATCCGCTGGGCGTTGCGCGGTCGGCCACGGGCCGGGCCTGGGCGTGGCGCAGCCGGCCACTGCCCTTGGGCGCGGCCCAGCGCATGGGCGTGGACGATCTGGCCGCCCAGCTGCTGGCCGCGCGCGGCTGTGCGCCTGGCGATGTTGCGCGCACCCTGAAACCCACATTGCGGGACTGGCTGCCAGACCCTTCGCTCTTCCGCGACATGGATGCGGCCGCCAGCCGGCTTGCCGATGCCGTGGAGCGCGGCGAGCGGATCGTGCTGTTTGCCGACTATGACGTGGATGGCGCGACCTCTGCTGCCGTGCTGCTGCGCCATCTGCGGCTGCTGGGGGCGGATGTGGGCCATTACATTCCCGACCGGCTGCTCGAAGGCTATGGCCCTTCCGCCGAGGCGCTGGCCGCCATCCAGGCCGCCGGGGCGACGCTGGTGGTGCTGCTGGATTGCGGCACCCAGGCTTTCGGGCCACTGGAGGCGGCGCGCGCATCCGGCCTCGACCTGATGGTGGTGGACCATCACAAGGCCTCCACCGCCCTGCCGCCGGCACTGGCCATCGTGAACCCGAACCGGCTGGATGAAGACCCGCAAGCCGCCATCCACGGAACGCTGTGCACGGCCGGCCTTGCCTTTCTGCTTTCGGTGGCGCTGAACCGCGAACTGCGGCGGCGCGGTTTCTTTGCCTCCCGCCCCGAACCGCGCGTGCAGGACATGCTGGACATCGTGGCGCTGGGGACGGTGGCCGACGTTGTGCCGCTGACCGGGCTGAACCGGGCGCTGGTGGCGCTGGGGCTGAAGCGCATGGCCTTGCGCGCAACGCCGGGGCTGGTTGCGCTGGCCGACATTGCAGGCATGGACCGCGCGCCGGAATCCGATGATCTTGGTTTCCAGTTCGGTCCGCGGATCAATGCCGGGGGCCGCGTGGGGCAAGCGGACCTGGGCGTGCGGCTGCTTTCGACCGACGATCCGGCCGAAGCGGCGCTGCTGGCGGCCGAGCTTGACCGGCTGAACGTGGAGCGGCGCGAGATCGAGACGGCGGTGACGGCCGAGGCCATGGCGGCGGCATCCACACTGGGCGATGCGCCCGTGGCCGTTGTGGCAGGCGCTGGATGGCACCCCGGCGTGGTTGGAATCGTGGCGGCGCGACTGAAGGAGCGGCTGGGACGGCCGGCGCTGGTGCTGGCGCTGGGCGCCGACGGCATCGCCAAGGGATCGGGCCGTTCGATCGCCGGGGTGGACCTGGGCGCAGCGATTCTGGCCGCCAAGGCGGAGGGCCTGCTGCTCGAAGGCGGCGGCCATGCCATGGCCGCAGGCGTGACGGTGCGGGCGGAATCCATAGAGGCCTTTGCCGCCTATCTGGGCGAGCGGCTGGGCGCGGCGGTTGCGGCGGCCGAGGGCCAGCGTTCGCTTTCCATCGACATTGCCGTGGCGCCGGCTGCGGTGACGCCCGCGCTTGCACAGGCGCTGGAAGCGGTTGGCCCCTATGGGCAGGCCTGGCCGGCGCCGCGCGTGGCGGTGGGGCCCGTGCGCCTGCAGGAGGTGCGCCCCGTGGGGCGGACGGAGCCGCGCACCCATTTGCGCTTTGTGGGGCTGGGGCCGGATGGCGGGCGGGTGAAGGGCATTGCCTTTCGCGCGGCCGAGGGCGAACTCGGCCAGATGCTGCTTTCGGCGGGGCAGAACCGGGTGCATCTGGCGGGTCGGGTGACACGGAATTTCTGGAATGGCCGCGAATCGGCTGATCTTCAGCTTGACGACGCTGCACTGGCCGGCTAACTGGCCGCCTCCGCACGATGGCCCCTTCGTCTAGCGGTCTAGGACGTCGCCCTTTCACGGCGAAAACACGGGTTCGAGTCCCGTAGGGGTCACCAACCTTTTCAAAGGTTGGCATCCGTCGTTTTTCCAGAATCGCGGTTCTCGGTAATGTGGTGCTGATTCCACTCTCTAAGTCTTTCCTCATCCTGCGACCAGCACAGCTTTTCTGAATACTTCACGCGCGACAGAAGTGCCTCGATAAACCTGCCGCACAGGACTACTCATCTGATTGTTCGCTCTGCTTGCCGACATTGGGCATGCTGGCGTGGCATTAATGTGCGCCTATCCGGTTTAAATCTGCCTAGTCTAGACAAGGCAGAATTCATCAATTCTTTCATATAGATGAGGCCGCTAACTTCTTGGCGGCCATTCTAGACCGGCAGTTTCAAATGTGAACTGCTGGCTTCCCTCTCGATAGAAGGGAAGTTCCACGATGACTTGATTGGCTGCTCGAATCTTACGGATGAGCGCTGCAGGGTATTTTGCGAAGACTGTTTCAGAACTGTTGTCTGCAGCCTCTAAAAACGTAAGTTGTTCAATATTGCCGTCGAAGCTGATATTTCCCTTGCATGGCGATGAATATGAATTACAAAGAATCTGGCCGCGATTGATACGAAATATAAGATCCGTTCCCCATTCCGGATTCTGGCGTATGGCAATCGTTAATCGATTGTCCCCATGATAGGGGAAATCAAAGTTTGCACTATTTTCACTATCTACAAATGCTGTCACGATAGGCTTATTTCTAAGCTCATCATTTCTCATAGTGTATTTCCATTTTGCAGATTGTTTTTCTGATTCTGGGACAACCTTTCTTGAGGTAGTTTTTTCTCTATCAGGTGCGGGATCATTTATTGCTGGGGATGCTTTGTGTGGCTCCTCAGTATTTTCATTTGTCGTTGAAAATATTCCACTTGCAGCAATGATTGCAAAGATGATTAGAAAAGGTCCCAGACAACCTTTTTTTCGTATTCTTTTCTGATTTTGTTTAATTGGCATATCACGGTGGCAGAATCGACAGACTGACGCCTCTTCTTGGATTTCTTCTGCGCAGTAAGGACATTTTTTCACGCATGCTTCTCCTTATTAGTTAGTCTTTGTTCAGTTCACGAATAGGCTATTTCGTTCAGAAGTCCCTGCATCAATAAGCTGAGATTGAGACCATAATATATTGTAGCCTTCTGATAATAACCTTTTATAATCAGAGTTATCTTCGATAAATGAATATGGTCATCTTTTTTTGAGATGTGTTTTTAATATAGTCAACGTTCAGCCCTTCTTATTCTTGCATGGTATGATTCGACAGGCAGGTTCTAGGTTTTGATGAGCGCAAACGACTGACCATCGAAAATGTATGCCTTGCATGGTGGGCGTACGATCCATCGGTTACGGGACATTGGGAGCAAGATCTGAAAACTAATGTGAGGTAACGGCGTCAGCCGGGCGGGGGTGGCGTGACGTCTTCGATGCGCACTTCGCGGCGGGTTGCGGTGGCCTGTCTGGCGGCTTCCAGTATCGCCTCGATGTGCCAGGCCCGTTCGAAATCGGGCTGGACGGGGGCGCCGCCGCGGATTCTCTCGACAAAGGACAGCATCAGGGGGGCGATGTCGCGGGTCTGGGGCGGGAAGGGGCCGTCTACGGGGAGGTGGAGGCGTTCCGGTCGGCGCAGCCGTTCGGGGATGGCGAGCGGCCTGAGCGGGGCGTTGCCTTCGCCCAGCGCCAGCGTGACGGAATCGCCGGCGGGGAAATAGCCTTCGCTCACGGCGATGGCCGTTGCCTTGTCGCCGGCCAGTTCCAGCCGCCAGCCGACGAGGCCGGGAACGGCCCAGCCGACGACCAGGGACGCGATGGCCCCGCCTTCGAAGCGCAGCAGAAGATGGGCCGTGTCTTCCACTTCGGGGGTGACGCGATCGCCCGAGGGAAAGCGCCATTCCGGCAGCGCCGTGAGGCCGAGGCAGCTGACGGCCTCGACCGGGCCGAGGAGGGCGACCAGCAGGTGCAGGCTGTGGGTGCCGAGGTTGCGCATGGCCGATGCCCCGTGCGCCGCCTTTGCGAACCAGCGCCAGCCATCGCCCACGGGCTGCGCCCCCTGGAACAGCGGGATGGAAAGGCGGGCGAGCGCCGAGACCGGCCGGCCGAGCGTGCCGTCGGCGATGAGTTCGGCGATGCGGCGGTGGGCGGCATTGTGGGCGAGCGTGCTGTCGAGCGCGGTTACCACGCCGGCGGCGCGGGCGGCGTTGCGCATGTCGTTCGCGGCCTCGAGCGTGGCGGCGAAATTGGCGGCGGCAAAGACATGCTTGCCCGCCCGAAGGGCCGCCAGCACCATGTCGCGCCGCAGATCGGGGCGGGTGCCGACGTCGATGATATCGAGGTCCGGGTCTTCCGCCATGGCGTGGTGATCCCAGTAGGCGCGGGTGATGCCATGGCGGGCTGCTGCGGCCTCGGCGGTTTCGCGGCGCGATGTGCAGACGGCGGCGACCTCGACGCCTTCGATCGCGTGCCAGGCAGGCAGATGGGCTGCCATCCCCCAGTTGGCGCTTATGACGCCGACCTTCAGCGGTTTTGCCATGGTGTCTCCCTTCCGGCCCGAGGGTGGATGAGCGGGGAGGGCCTGTCTACCCGGGGCGCTGGTCGCGCGCTTTCAGGGCTGGCCCGTGATGATGGCCTTTTCGCTGGCGAGGCGGCTGTCGAGCCAGGTGATGAAGGCGGCGATGCGGGCCAGCGGGCGGGCATCGCGGTGGGTGACAAGCCAGAAGCTGCGCGTGATCTCCACCTGCCCATCGAGCAGGCGGACGAGGGCCGGATCCTGTTCGCCGATGAAGCCGGGCAGGATGCACAGCCCGGCGCCGGCGCGGGTCAGCGCGTGCTGGACGTTGATGCTGGAGCTGACGAGCGAGGGCTCGAGGCCGGGGGCGACTTCGTCGAGGTAGCGGAGCTCGTCGGCGTAGATGAAATCGGGGACATAGCCGATGAGCGTGTGGCCCTCGAGACCGTCCGGGGTTTCGGGGCGGCCGCGCCGGTCGAGATAGGCCTGTGCGGCGTAAAGGTTGAGCCGGTAATCGGTGAGCTTGCGGGTGAGGAGGGGGCCGCGCGCCGGGCGGGCCAGCATGATGGCGATGTCGGCTTCGCGCCGGGAGGGGTTGAGGAAGCCGTTGGTGACGACCAGTTCGACCCGGATGGCCGGATGTTCCACGTGGAACCCCGCGAGGTGCCGGGCGACGATCCAGCTGGCCAGCCCCTCGGGCAGGCTGACGCGGATAGTGCCGGCAAGCAGGCCGCGCTCGCCCGACAGGTCGGCGCGGGCGGCGGCGGTGGCCTGTTCGGCGGCTTCGGCATGGGCGAGGAGCCTGCGGCCCTGATCGGTGAGGACGTGGCCGGCCGGGCCATGTTCGAAGAGATCGGCATCGAGCGTGGCTGACAGGCGAGCCATGCGGCGGCCGACCGTGGAGGCATCGATCCTGAGGCGGGCGGCGGCCGCAGCCATGGTGGGCGCACGGGCGACGGCGAGAAAGATGCGCAGGTCGTCCCAGTTGAGCAGTGCGGTCATCTGGAGGTCATCGGGCGGTGGCTGCATTTTTGCAAGCAGACCTTGCAAAACAGGGCAATTGCATGCGCGCCTCCGAGGCGTCATGGAGCAGATGACCGATATTTGGGAGAGATGAACAATGGCCGGACAAGACAACGCCGGACAAGCTGGGGCCGGACAAGCCGGGGCCGGACAAGACGGGGCCGATGGCGCGATCCGCGTGATCCGGCATTTCCTGGCCGATGGTGCGCCGCAGCCGGCGGCTGCCCGCCATGGCGATGTGTATGACCCCAACCAGGGCACGGTGCAGGCCCGCGTGGGGCTGGGCGATGCCGCTGTTCTGGAGCGGGCCGTGGCTGCGGCGCGCGCCGCACAGCCGGGCTGGGCCGCCACCAACCCGCAGCGCCGGGCGCGGGTGATGTTCGAGTTCAAGCGTCTGGTCGAAGCCAATATGGAGGAACTGGCGCATCTGCTTTCCGCCGAACATGGCAAGGTGATCGCCGATTCGAAGGGCGACATTCAGCGCGGGCTGGAGGTGATCGAGTTTGCCTGCGGCATTCCGCACCTGCTGAAGGGCGAGCATACGCCGGGCGCCGGGCCGGGGATCGACGTGCTGTCGATGCGCGTGCCGCTTGGCATCGGGGCCGGCATCACGCCCTTCAACTTCCCGGCGATGATCCCGATGTGGATGTTCGGCGTGGCGATCGCCTGCGGCAACGCCTTCATCCTGAAGCCTTCGGAGCGCGACCCGGGCGTGCCGATGCGGCTGGCCGAACTGATGCTGGAAGCCGGCGCACCGGCCGGCATCCTGCAGGTGGTGCATGGCGACAAGGAAATGGTGGACGCCATCCTCGACCATCCGGACATTGCCGCCGTGAGCTTCGTGGGAAGCTCGGACATTGCCCATTATGTCTATTCGCGCGGCGTTGCCGCCGGAAAGCGGGTGCAGGCCATGGGCGGCGCCAAGAACCATGGCATCGTGATGCCCGACGCCGACCTCGACCAGGTGGTGAACGACCTGACGGGCGCCGCCTTCGGCTCCGCCGGGGAGCGCTGCATGGCGCTGCCCGTGGTGGTGCCGGTGGGCGAGAAGACCGCCCTCGCCCTGCGCGAGAAGCTGGTACCGGCGATGGCGAAGCTGAAGGTGGGCATTTCCACCGACCCCGAGGCCCATTACGGCCCGGTTGTGAACGCCGCCCACAAGGCGCGTGTGGAAAACTGGATCCAGACCTGCGCCGACGAGGGCGCGGAACTGGTCGTCGATGGCCGGGGCTACAAGCTGCAGGGCCATGAGGAAGGCTTCTTCATCGGCCCGACCCTGTTCGACCATGTGACGCCCGACATGTCGAGCTATCGTGAGGAGATCTTCGGGCCGGTGCTGCAGATGGTGCGGGCCGAAAGCTTCGAGGATGCGCTCGCCCTGCCGAGCCGACATCAATATGGCAATGGTGTCGCGATCTTCACCCGCAATGGCCATGCCGCGCGCGAATTCGCCGCGCGGGTGAATGTGGGGATGGTGGGGATCAACGTGCCGATTCCGGTGCCTGTCGCCTATCACAGCTTCGGCGGCTGGAAGCGTTCGGCCTTTGGCGACCACAACCAGCATGGCACGGAAGGCGTGCGCTTCTGGACGAAGGTGAAGACCATCACGCAGCGCTGGCCGGACGGGTCGCCCGACGGGTCCAACGCCTTCGTGATCCCGACGATGGGTTGAGCAAGAGGGGCGGGAACAGACGCATGAGCCAGTTCGAACTGACAGAGGACCAGCGCGCCATCCAGGAAGCGGCGCAGAAGTTCACCGCGTCCGAGATCACGCCCCATGCAGCGGCGTGGGACGAAGGCCATGTCTTCCCGCGCGAGGCCATCGCCAAGGCGGCCGGGCTTGGCTTTGGCGCAATCTATGTGAGCCCGGATTCGGGTGGCATCGGGCTGGGCCGGCTGGAAGCAGCGCTGGTGATGGAAGCCATGGCTTATGGCTGCCCCTCGACCAGCGCCTTCATTTCCATCCACAACATGGCGGCCTGGATGATCGACTGTTTCGGCAGCGACCGGGTGAAGCAGAAATATCTGCCCGCGCTGGTGCCGATGGACCTGATTGCCAGCTACTGCCTGACCGAGCCGGGGTCCGGCTCGGACGCGGCGGCGCTGAAGACCGTGGCCGTGCGTGACGGCGACCATTATGTAGTGACGGGCGGCAAGGCCTTCATTTCAGGCGGCGGCGTCAATGACATCTATGTCACCATGGTGCGCACCGGCGGCGAGGGCGCCGGCGGCATTTCCTGCCTGGTGATCGAGAAGGACATGCCCGGCGTGACCTTCGGCGCGCAGGAGCGCAAGCTTGGCTGGCATTCCCAGCCGACGGCGCAGGTGCATTTCGATGGCGTGCGCGTGCCTGTCGAGAATCTTGTGGGCACGGAAGGGCAGGGCTTCCGCATCGCCATGGCCGGCCTGGATGGCGGGCGGCTCAACATCGGCGCCTGTTCCCTGGGCGGGGCGCAGCGGGCGCTCGACGAGGCTGTGGCCTATGTGCGCGAGCGGCGGCAGTTCGGGAAGGCGATCGTCGACTTCCAGGCGACCCAGTTCACCCTCGCCGACATGGAAACCGACCTTCAGGCGGCGCGTGCGCTGCTCTATCTGGCCGCCGCCAAGGTGACGGCGGGCGCAGCCGACAAGACGAAGTTCGCGGCCATGGCCAAGCGGCTGGCGACCGACACGGGCTCGAGCGTCGTTGACCGGGCGCTGCAGCTGTTCGGCGGCTATGGCTATCTGATGGATTATCCGGTCGAGCGGCTGTGGCGCGACCTGAGGGTGCACCGCATCCTTGAGGGGACCAATGAAATCATGCGGATGATCACCGCGCGGGAACTGCTGAAGGCCTGACGGCTGCGAACTTGAGGGAGGAATGGCATGGCTGACGTCGGCTTCATCGGGCTAGGCAACATGGGTTCGGGCATGGCCGCGAACCTCGTGAAGGCAGGCCACAGGGTGCGCGCCTTCGACCTGAACGCAGCGGCTGTCGCCCGTGTCGTTGCGGAAGGCGCGACTGCCGCCGCGAGCGCCGCCGAAGCAGCGGCCGGTGCGGATGCCGTGGTGACGATGCTGCCGGCTGGCGTGCATGTCCGTCAGGTCTATGGCGAACAGCTGTTCGGCGCCGTGCGGCCGGATGTGATCCTGATGGATTGCTCGACCATCGATCTCGACAGCGCCCGGGCCGTGGCTGCCGATGCCGCCGCGCGCGGCCTTGCCTTTGTGGATGCGCCGGTGTCGGGCGGGGTGGCGGCGGCGACCGGCGGCACTCTCACCTTCATGGTGGGCGGCGAGGCAGACGCCTTTCGCGCCGCCGAGCCCTATCTTTCGGCCATGGGCAAGGCCGTGATCCATGCCGGTGGCGCAGGGGCGGGCCAGGCGGCCAAGATCTGCAACAACATGCTTCTGGGCGCGTCGATGGTGGCGACGGCAGAAACCTTCCTGCTGGCGCAGAAGCTGGGGCTGGATGCCCAGACCTTTTTCGACATTTCCTCGAAGGCCTCGGGGCAGTGCTGGTCGATGACGAGCTATTGCCCGATGCCGGGGCCGGTTCCGGCCGCCCCTTCCAACCGGGATTATGAAGGCGGCTTTGCCACTGCCCTGATGCTGAAGGACCTGAAGCTCGCCATGGAGGCGGCGCAAGGGGCCGGCGCCTCGGTGCCGATGGGGGCGCTGGCGGAATCGCTTTACCAGATGCTTGCCAACGCCGGAGCGGGCGGCAAGGATTTTTCGGCCATCATCCGGATGCTGGACGGGAAGGCCTGAGCGGGGGCCTCAGCTGCCGCTGCTTTGCGTGGAGCTGCGCCGTTTCCAGGTGACGACGCGGTAGAGATAGACTGCAAAGAGCAGAAGGATGACGAGCGTGGACAGCGGCCCGAGGATCGTGTCGATCTGGCGGACATTCGACCCGAGCAGATAGCCGGCGATGGCGAGGCCCATGGTCCACAGGAAGGTGCCAAGCGTGGAATAGAGGAGGAAGGTGCGCAGGTTCATGCGCACCAGGCCTGCCGGCACGGAAATCAGCGTGCGCAGGGTGGGCAGGACGCGGCCCACGCCGACGATGCCACCGCCGTGGCGGTCGAACAGGCGGCGGACGCGGGCGAGTTCGGCTTCATCGAGTGTGAGGATGCGGCCGTAGCGGATGAGGAAGCGCTCGAACCGGTCGAGGCCCAGCTTCCAGGCGAGCAGGAACCAGGCGATATTGCCCGCCATGGCGCCCGCCGTGCCCGAGAGGATGACGCCGGCGAGGCTCAGTTCCTGCTGGGCGGCCCCGATGCCGGCGAGCGGCATGATCACTTCCGACGGAATCGGCGGAAAGATGGTTTCGACGAACATCAGTATGGCCACGGCCCAGTAGCCGCTCGACGCGATGAAGGCGCCGATCCAGTCCGTCATGCGCCGGCCCGCTTCGCTTCCACCCGTGCCCAGAAGATGGCGGGGATGTTGGTGCCGTTGAACCGGTCTATCGCGACGATGCCGGTGGGCGAGGTGACATTGATCTCGGTGAGGCGGCCGGCGATCACGTCGATGCCGACGAAGACGAGGCCGAGCCGCCTGAGATCGGGGCCGATGCGGTCGCAGATGGCCTGTTCCTCTGCTGTCAGCGTCGTGGCGTGGGCGGAGCCGCCGGCGGCGAGGTTCGAGCGGATTTCCCCATGCTTGGGCAGGCGGTTGATTCCGCCCACCGGCTCGCCGTCGATGAGGACGATGCGCTTGTCGCCTTTTGCGACATCGGGGAGGAAGGCCTGCACCATGAAGGGTTCGCGCCAGACCTGCGTGAACAGTTCGACAAGGGCGGGGAGGTTGGAATCGCCCGCCGGGACATGGAAGACCGCCGCGCCGGCGTTGCCGTAGAGCGGCTTCACCACCACTTCGCCATGGCGCTCACGGAAGGCGATGGCCGATTCCAGCGAGCGGGTGACGAGTGTGGGCGGCATGAGATCGGCGTAGTTGAGGACGAAGAGCTTTTCCGGCGCGTTGCGCACCGAGGCCGGATCATTGACCACCAGGACGCCGGCTTCCTGCGCGCGTTCGAGCAGGTGGGTGGCGGTGATGTAGCCCATGTCGAACGGCGGATCCTGGCGCATCAGCACCACATCGATGTCATCCGCGAGGCGCAGGCGCTGGGGTTCGCCGAGCCAGCGGAAATGCGCGGCCCCCGGCTGTTCGGGGCGCATGACTTCCACCGGGCGGGCGGTGGCGACGACATGATCCTCGAACCAGTCGAGCTGGTCGGGGAGATAATGCCACAGGCGGTGGCCGCGCTTCTGCGCCTCGAGCATCAGGGCGAAGCTGGAGTCGCCGGCGACATTGATGGTTTCGAGAGGGTCCATCTGGACCGCGATCCGGAGCGTGCTGGGCATGGGAGGTTCCTAGGGTTGGCCGCGCGCGGGCGTCAATGGCGGCCCGAAAGGGTGGAGAGCATGCGCCGGGCCGCCATGATGCGCCGGATGAGCACAGGATCGCGCGTGGTTTCCCCCATGGCGGCGAGCGCATCGCGGGCGGCATCGAGATTGCCGGCCGCCTGTTCGAGCCGGGCGCGTTCCCACCACAGCTGCGGCATCGCCGGCGCGACCCGGGTGAGCCGCCTGAGCAGCGTGAGGGCGCGGTCGCCATTGCCGCCGGCTTCGGCCCGGGTGATCTGGTTCATGACGAGGCGGACGAGGGTTTCGCGATTGCCGAGCCGGGCGCTGGCGTGGGCGGTGGGAATGAAGCCTGTATCCACCAGTGCGCCATGGTCGAACGGGTCGATGACCACCGGTTCCCCGCCCGGAATGCCGGAGCCAAGCGCCATGAGGACATGGCCGGGAAGGCCAAGCACATGGGCCTGCCAGCCGGCGCGGCGGGCGAGCGCCACATAGAGGATGGAGAGCGCCACCGGCAGGCCGCGCCGCCGTTCGAGCACGCTGATGAGATCGGCGTTGGCGGGGCTGTCATAATCCTCGCGGGCGCCCCGGAAGCCTTCGCGGCCGGCGAGCAGGGCCGAAAGCGCTTCCGCCCGGTCTGTTGCGGCTGTCACGCCGCGATCCAGCCGGTTCGACAGCGCCTCCATCATGGCGATGGGGGTTGCGAGGTCGGGATCCGCCCGGTCTGCCGCGGCGAGGTCGAGGGCGGCGAGATCGAGGTAGATGTCCTCGTCATCGAGGCAGCCGATCGCATCGAGCGTGGCGGGGGGTGATTCGTCTAGCATTGGATGCCCCGGACATGGCGCGGAAACCGCCCCGGCGCCAGCGCCACGAGATCGACACGGGCGCAGGGCTGGCCGGGGGCGGTTGCCGCAAGCTGGCGCGCGGCTTCCATCAGCCGGCGGGCGGCGCGCTGGTCGAGCGCCGCAAGCGCGGCCTCGATCGTGGCGCGGTGCTTCACTTCGACCACGGCGAGAATGCCGCCACGGCGGGCGACGATGTCCACCTCGATCATGGGAAGCTGCTTTCGGCGGGCGAGGATGCGCCAGCCTTGCAGCCGGAGCCAGAAGGCGGCGAGGCTTTCCGCCCGCCGGCCCCGCTGTTCGGCCTGGATGCGCCGGCCGTTCATCGGGGGTCTCCGCTTTCGGGGTTCGTGTTTTTCAGGTCCAGCGCGCGGGCATAGACTTCCCCGCGCGGCAGGCCGAGGGCGGCTGCGACACTGGCCGCCGCCTTGCCCGGGGCCATGGTGCGCAGCGCGGCTTCGAGCGCCTGGTCGAGCGCGTCGGCGGTGGCGACCTCGGCCTCGGGCGGGCCGACGAGCAGCACGATCTCGCCGCGCGGGGGGCTTGAGCCATAGCGGCTGGCGAGGTCGGTGAGGGTGCCGGTGACCAGTTCCTCGTGCAGCTTGGTGAGCTCGCGCGCGACGGCTGCTTCACGCGGGCCGAGGGCCGTGGCGAGGGCTGCCAGCGTCGCCCCGAGGCGCGGGCCGCTTTCGTAGAAGATGAGCGTGAAGGGCAGGGCGGCCAGTGCGGCGATCGCCTTGTCGCGCGCGACGGCCCTGGCCGGCAGGAAGCCGGCGAAGAGGAAGCGGTCGGATGGAAGGCCGCTGATGCTGAGCGCGGCGATGGCGGCGCAGGGGCCGGGCGCGGTGGTGACAGGGATGCCGCGCTGGCGCGCCGCGCGGACCAGTTCATGGCCCGGATCGGAGACGAGGGGCGTTCCGGCATCGGAGACGAGCGCCACGGACCGGGACGCCATGCGCTCGAGCAGCCCTTCCCCCACTTCGGCCCGGCTGTGTTCATGATAGGCGAGCATCGGGCGGTCGCTTCCGGCCGCGCGCAGAAGCTTTGCGGTGACGCGCGTGTCTTCGCAGGCGATGACATCGGCCTCGCGCAGGATTCGGGCGGCGCGGGGCGACAGGTCCCCGAGGTTGCCGATGGGGCCGGCCACGATGTAGAGCCCGGGGGCAAGGCCGGGCGCATCATTGCCCTGGACGATCATAGGCGAGGAAGAGGGAGCCGGACTCATGGTGGCAATCTGGGCGGCCGGAGAGAGAAGGGCAAGCGCCGAAAGACCGGCGGCGCGCCGTGCGGCACAACTGGGCCTGGTGGCCGGGCTTGCCGTCGTGGCGGCCTGCGCCCCGCGGCAGAAGCCCCCCGTGGCGCCGCCGCCGCCGCCCGTGGCCGAAAAGCCCGTCGCGCCAAAGCCCGTGGAACCGCATCGCGTGGCGATCCTCGCGCCGCTGACCGGCTCCAACGCGCCGGTTGGAATCAGCCTTGCCAATGCCGCGACGCTGGCGCTTGTGGACAGCGGGCAGGAAGGGCTGCGGCTGACAAGCTATGACACGGCGGCGCTGGGCGCGGCGGGGGCAGCCGAGCGGGCGCTGGCCGATGGCGCGCAGCTGATTCTGGGGCCGCTTCTGTCGGCCAATGTGGGGCCGGTGAAGAAGGCCGCCGAAGCGCGTGGCGTGACGGTTCTGAGCTTTTCCAACGATTCGGCCATGGCCGGCGGCAATGTCCATGTGCTCGGTTTCCAGCCGTCGCAATCCGTCGAGCGGGTGGTGAGCTATGCGGCCGGGCGCGGCATGTCGCGCTTTGCGGCGCTGGTGCCGAACGGGCTTTACGGTCAGCGCACGTCCGTGGCCTTTACCCGCGCAGTGCAGGGCGCTGGCGGGCAGGTGGTGGCGATGGCCAATTTCGCCCGCAACCCCAAGGCCCTTGGCCCGGCTGCCAGCGAAGTCACGGATCATGAACGGCGGATGCAGCAGTCAGGCGGCGGGCAGCGCCGGCCGGATGGCACCATCGCCCCGGTGACGACGACGCAAGGCCCCCTTGCCTTCGAGGCGCTGCTGGTGGCGGATTCGGGCGCGATCGCGGCCGCCTTCGGGCCGCATCTTGCCCGCTATGGCGCGCGGCCCGGCAGCTATCTGCTGATGGGCACCGAAATCTGGAACACAGAGCCGGGGCTGTCACGCTCGGCGGCGTTGCACGGGGCGATCTTTGCAGCGGTGCCCGACCGGCGCTTCCAGGCGATGGCGCAACGCTATCGCGCCCGGTTCGGCGGCACGCCCTCGCGGCTGGCCAGCCTTTCCTATGATGCGATGCTGCTGGCCGTGAGCGTGGCGGGCGGGCGCTGGAAGCCCGGCACGCCCTTCCCGAAGGCTGTGCTGGCCGACCCCGAGGGCTTTGCCGGTGTCGACGGGATCTTCCGCTTCCGCAACAATGTCGCCGAGCGCGGGCTGGAGGTGCAGCAGGTGACGCCCACGGGCTTCACCACGGTGAGCTCGGCGCCGACCCGATTCTGAGCAGGCCGGCTTCGGCCGGTTACGCCTATTTCCCCCGGCGGTCCCTGGCGGGGCTGTCGGGGAGGGCGATTCTGGCTGGGCGATTCTGGCCGTTTATCTGGCGCCGGACGAAAGCTGTTCGAGCGCGGGGCGCAGGGCGCTGATGTCATAGCCGCCCGTGGCGGCTGCGGCGACGAGGGTTTCGGGATCGGCGCCGCGCGCGGCTTGCGCCAGCGCCCACAGGTTTGTGGAGCGCGTGCCCGAGCGGCAGAAGCCGAGGACGGGCTTGTCCGCCTGTTCCAGCACCGCCTTCAGCGCCAGCATCTTTTCCGGCGTGAGACCAGTCTGGTCGACCGGGATGGCGGTGAAGCCAAGCCCGGCCGCGTGCGCTGCCTTTTCCATGACGGCGATGGCGTGGCTGGCGGGGACTTCGCTGTCGGGCCGGTTGCAGACGACATGGCCGAAGCCGAGGCGGGCGATTTCGGCCATGTCTTCCGGATCGATCTGCGGCGCGGCCGCAAAGTCTCCGGTCAGGCGGCGCAGGTCGATCATGCGGGGCTCCTCAGGTCGGGCGGGAGGGCTTCGCCGGCAAGGGCGGCGAGGGCTTCGTCGAAGGCGAGAACCTGCTGGCGTTCCTCGCCAAGGCGGCGGATGGCGACAGTGCCTTCCTCGGCTTCGCGGCGGCCGACGACCATGAGGACCGGCACCTTGGCGAGGCTGTGTTCGCGCACCTTGTAGTTGATCTTCTCGTTCCGCAGGTCGATCTCGGCGCGGATTCCGGCGGCCTTCAGCCGGGCGACGAGGCCGAGGGCGTAAGCATCGGCGTCGGAGACGATGGTGGCGACCACCACCTGCACCGGGGCGAGCCACAGCGGGAAGCGGCCGGCGTGATGCTCGATCAGGATGCCGATGAAGCGTTCGAAGGTGCCGAGGATGGCGCGGTGCAGCAGCACCGGGCGGTGGCGGTTGCCATCCTCGCCGATGTAGCTGGCGTCGAGCCGTTCGGGCAGCACCGTATCGGCCTGGATCGTGCCCACCTGCCAGGTGCGGCCAATGGCGTCGGTGAGGTGGAATTCGAGCTTGGGCGCATAGAAGGCGCCTTCGCCGGGCAGTTCCTCCCAGCCGAATTCGGGCGTGTTGCGGCCGGTTGCGGCAACCGCGTCACGCAGGATCTGTTCGGCCTTGTCCCACATTTCATCCGAGCCGAAGCGGAGTTCGGGGCGCAGCGCCAGCTTGATGGCGTAGCTGTCGAAGCCGAGATCCTTGTAGACGCTGTCGAGCAGGTCGCAGAAGGCGCGGATCTCGTCGATCAGCTGGTCTTCGCGGCAGAAGATGTGGGCGTCATCCTGCGTGAACTGGCGCACCCGCATGATCCCGTGCAGCGCGCCATGCGCCTCGTTGCGGTGGCAGCAGCCGAATTCCGCCATGCGGATCGGCAGGTCGCGGTAGGACTTGATGCCCTGGCGGAAGATGAGGACATGGGCCGGGCAGTTCATCGGCTTGAGCGCCATCAGATCGCCCTCGCCCGAGAGGACGGGGCCGTCCTCGTCCGCATTGGGGACTTCGTCGGGGACGACGAACATGTTTTCCCGATATTTGCCCCAGTGGCCGGATTGTTCCCACTGGCGCGCGTCCATCAGCTGCGGGGTCTTCACCTCTTCGTAGCCGGAGGCGTCGAGGCGGCGGCGCATATAGGCCTCGAGCTGGCGCCAGAGGACGAAGCCGCGCGGGTGCCAGAAGACCGAGCCCTGCGCTTCGGACTGGAGGTGGAAGAGGTCCATCTCCTGGCCGATCTTGCGGTGATCGCGCTTCGCGGCTTCCTCGAGGCGGAGGAGATGGGCTTCGAGCTGCTTCCTGTTGAGCCAGCCGGTGCCGTAGATGCGCGACAGTTGCGGGTTGCGCTGATCGCCGCGCCAGTAGGCGCCCGACACGCGGGTGAGCCTGAAGGCGGCGGGATCGAGCCGGCCGGTGGAGGGCAGGTGGGGGCCGCGGCACATGTCCATCCAGGCGCCGGGGCTGCCCGGCGCGCCCGACCAGTAGACGCTGAGCTCCTCGTCTTCGGGAAGCTCTGCCGCCCATTCGGCCTTGAACAGCTCGCCCCCGGCCTTCCAGCGTTCGATGAGGGCGTCGCGCTCCCAGACTTCGCGCACCAGCGGCTTGTCGGCCGCGATGATGCGGCGCATCTCGGCTTCGATCAGGGGGAGGTCGTCATCGGTGAAGGGGCCGCGATCGGCCGGCGGGGCGAGATCGTAATAGAAGCCGTCGTCGGTGGCGGGGCCGAAGGTGATCTGGGTGCCGGGGAACAGCGCCTGCACGGCCTCGGCGAGGACATGGGCGAAATCGTGGCGGACGAGTTCCAGGGCGTCGGCTTCGTCCTTTGCGGTGACGATGGCAAGGGCCGCATCGGCCGTGATCGGGCGTTCGAGATCGACGAGTTCACCATCTAGGCGGGCGGCGAGCGCGGCCTTTGCAAGGCCGGGGCCGATGGCCCGCGCGACATCGCCCGCGGTGGTGCCGGCCGCGACTTCGCGGACGGAGCCATCGGGAAGGGTGAGGCGGACGAGTTCGGACACGGTTTTCCTGACCTTGGACATTGGGTTGAAGTGTGCACTTCCCTAGCGGCACGGGGCGCTTTCCGGCAAGCGCGGCGGAGGCATGCGCCATTGGAATATCACGCCCGAGCGGCTAACGCTTGCAGCATGCTGGCCGGACGACGCATTCTTCTCATCATCGGTGGCGGGATTGCCGCCTTCAAGGCGCTGGAGCTGATCCGCGCCATTCGGGCGGAAGGCGGGGCCGTGACCCCGGTGCTGACGAAGGGGGGGGCGCAGTTCGTGACGCCGCTTTCGGTGGCGGCGCTCGCCGAATCGCCCGTGCACATGGAGCTGTTCGACCTGACCGCCGAGGCGGAGATGGGGCATATCCGGCTTTCGCGATCGGCCGATCTGGTGCTTCTGTGCCCGGCGACCGCCGACCTGATGGCGCGGATGGCGGCCGGGATTGCCGATGACCTTGCCACCACCCTGCTGCTGGCGACGGACACGCCCGTGATGGCCGCGCCCGCCATGAATGTGCGCATGTGGGCGCATGCCGCCACCCGCGCCAATGTGGAGACGCTGCGGGCGCGCGGGGTGACGGTGCTGGAGCCGGATGTGGGGGCCATGGCCTGCGGCGAGCATGGGCCGGGCCGCCTGCCGGACGTGCCGCGCATCATGGATGCCGTGCGCGCCCATTTCGGGGACGGGCCGCTGAAGGGCCGCCATGTGCTGGTGACGGCGGGGCCGACGCACGAGCCGATCGACCCGGTGCGCTACATCGCCAACCGCTCTTCCGGGCGGCAGGGCTTTGCCATTGCCGGGGCGCTTGCCGCCCTGGGCGCGCGGGTGACGCTGGTGGCCGGACCGGTGACCTTGCCCACTCCGCCGGGCGTGAGCCGGGTGGACGTGGAGACGGCGCGCGAAATGCGGGACGCGGCGCTGGCGGCGCTGCCGGCCGATGCCGCCGTGATGGTGGCCGCCGTTGCCGACTGGCGGGTGGAGGCATCGGGCCTGAAGATCAAGAAGGGGCCTGACGGGCCGCCGCCCCTGAGCCTGACGGAAAACCCCGATATCCTGGCCGAGATTTCGCGCAGCCCGCAACGCCCGAAGCTGGTGGTGGGCTTTGCCGCCGAGACGCATGACGTGCTGGCCAATGCCGAGGCCAAGCTGAAGCGCAAGGGCTGCGACCTGATCGTGGCCAATGATGTTTCGGGCGACGTGATGGGGGGGGCGCGCAACCTCGTGCATCTGGTGTGGCCGGACGGGATGGAGACCCTGCCGGAAGCGCCCAAGGAAGAGGTGGCCGAGGCGCTCGCCCGGAAGATCGCGGAGATGCTGCATGACTGACGTGCGCGTGGTCAGGCTTCCCCATGCCGAGGGGCTGGCGCTGCCGGCTTATGGGACGGCGGGAGCCGCAGGCATGGACGTGCTGGCCGCCGTGGACGCGGATCTGGTGCTGGCCCCCGGCGCACGGGCGGCCGTGCCAACCGGCCTGATGATGGCGGTGCCCGAGGGGCATGAAATGCAGGTGCGCGCGCGATCCGGGCTGGCGCTGAAGGAGGGGCTGGCGGTGCTGAACGCCCCCGGCACGATCGACAGCGACTATCGTGGCGAGGTGAAGATCATCCTCGCCAATCTGGGCGACCGGCCCTTTGCCATCACGCGCGGCATGCGGATCGCCCAGCTGGTGCTGGCGCCCTATGCGACCTGCCGCTGGGCCGAGGCGGAAAGCCTCGATGAAACGGCGCGCGGGGACGGCGGTTTCGGATCGACGGGCCGGCACTGATGCTGAGCGATGCCGAGCTGGACCGCTATCAGCGCCACATCGTGCTGAAGGAGGTGGGCGGGCAGGGCCAGCTGAAGCTGAAGCGCGCCTCTGTCTGCGTGGTTGGGGCCGGCGGGCTGGGCAGCCCCTGTCTCCAGTATCTGGTGGCGGCGGGTGTCGGCCGGATCACGCTGGTGGACGATGACGTTGTGAGCCTGTCGAACCTGCAGCGGCAGACGCTTTACGCCGGCGGGGATGTCGGCGAGGCCAAGGTGGATATTGCCGTGCACCGGCTGGCGGCCCTGAACCCGCATGTGGCGGTGACGCCGCTGCGCGACCGGCTGACCGACCAGAATGCGCCCGACATTCTGGCGGGCCATGACGTGATTGCCGATGGCTGCGACAATTTCGCGACCCGCTCCACCGTGAACCGGGCGGCGGTGGCCCTGGGGATTCCGCTGGTTTCGGCGGCCCTTGGCCCCTTCGAGGGGCAGCTTGGGGTGTTTGCCGGCCATGTGCCGGGCCAGCCCTGCTATGCCTGCTATGCCGGCCTGCCCGAGGATGTGCCCGGCCGCAGCTGTGCCGACACCGGCATATTGGGGGCGGTGGCGGGCATCATGGGCGCGGCGCAGGCGCTGGAGGTGCTGCGCCTGCTGGCCGGCTTCGGCGCGCCGCGCATCGGCCTGTTGTGGCTGTTCGAGGGGCTGGCGCTGGAGGCGCGGACCGTGCGCGTACCCCGGGACCCGGCATGCCCGGTCTGCTCCTGATTCTGACGGAGGTGGAGGGCGAGCGGTTCCGCGCCGGCGTGGAACTGGCCGCGACGGCCGCGGCCCTTGGCCGGCAGGTGGCGCTTTTGTTGCGCGGCGCGGCGGCCGCGGGACTGCGCGACGGGCGGCTGGGGCCGGCGCTGTCGCTGCTTGCAGAGCTGGGTGTGGAGGCGGGCATCTGCCAGACGGCCATGGCCGAGCATGGGCTGGTGGCCGCTGACGTGCCCGTGGGCGTGACGCCGACCGGCATGGTCGCCTTTCTGCGCGGGCGGGCGGACTGGCAGCTGGTTCTGGCCTGACTTGTGCCGGCCTGACTTGTGCCGGCCTGAGCTGACCTGCCTCAATTCTCTTCCATGACCACCTGGCGCAGCTGCTGGTTGCGCCAGGCGTAGATGGCAAGCGCCGCGGCGGCGATGGCCGAAAGCCAGTAGGGAAGTTCGGGCACAAGTTCGTAAAGGCCGATTCCGACCGCCGGGGCGAAGATGAAGCAGGCGCCGTTGACGGAGGTGACAGCGCCCGCGACCCCGCCCTGTTCGTGCCGGGCGACCGCGAGCGAGGAGCCGGCAGTGAAGCCGGGCCGGGCAAAGCCGAAACCCGCCGATGAAAGGGCGAAGGCCAGCAGCAGCATGTGAAAATTCTGGGCGAAGGCAATGCCCAGCGTGCCGATTGCGGCGATGACGGCGCCCCAGCGCATGAGCTGCGAGGGGTTGAGATCGAGGACGCGGATGACGCCCCACTGGACCAGAAGCGTTGCCCCGGCGCCCGCCATGAAGGTGAGCGAGATGAGCTGGGTGGCGTGCATGCCGGCGCCGGGCGCGATGCGGTCGATGATGAAGAAGCCGATGGCCTGGCCGGTGGCCGCCTGCAGCGAGCCCGCCGCAAAGCCGTAGATCATGAAGGGCTTGATGCGCGGGTCGAAGACGCGCATCCGCTCGCGCTTGCCGGAGACGGTGGTTTCCTCGGCCACGCGGGCGCTTGCGCCCATGTTCATCGAGCCGACGCTGGGCATGGAGGCGGCCGCGCCGCGCCCGGCGCGGGCTTCGGGACCGGTATCGGGATTGTCATCCGGAAGGCCGATGCGCACCGCCAGGAACACCCCCACCGCAATCAGCGTGAAGGCGAACATGGGGCCGGAGAGATCGACGAAGGGAAGGATGAAGAGGGGGGCGATGGCGGGGCCGATGATGGTGCCAAGGCCGAAGGCCGAGGCGAGGATGGCGAGCGCCCCGGTGCGTTCGGCTGGGCTGGTGCGGCCGGCGACATAGGCCTGGGCGGCCGGGTTGGCGGCCGAGCCGAATATGCCGAAGATGGCGCGCGCCAGCGTGAAGAGGCCGAAGGTGACGAGCGGCGCGATCAGCCCCCGGATTCCGGCGAGGATGATGATGGCGCACAGGAACATCGACACGCCGAAGCCGATGACGCCAAGCTGGATCAGCTTGCGGCGGCCCTCGATATCGGACCTGCGCGCCCAATAGGGGGCCGAGAAGGTCCAGATGAGGGCCGACAGCGAGAAGATCACGGCGATCGCCATGTCGGGGATGCGGATTTCCCGGCCGATGACCGGGAGCACCGATTGCAGCGCCGTGTTGCCGGCCGCCGTCACGAGCAGCGAGGCGAAGATGAGGCCGAAGTGGCTGCGGGGCAGGCGCTGGGTCGCGATCTCCCCGCCGCCCGGCCCTGTCATGCCTGCGCGCCCGCGCGGTTGGCGACCAGATCCGCCACGACCGACGGGTCGGCCAGCGTGCTGGTGTCGCCGAGGTTCGAGACGTCATTTTCGGCGATCTTGCGCAGGATGCGGCGCATGATCTTGCCGGACCGGGTCTTGGGCAGGCCCGGTGCGAACTGGATCACATCCGGCGTGGCGATGGGGCCGATGTCCTTGCGCACCCACTGAACCAGATCCCGGCGCAGCTCTTCGGAAGGCTGCTCATGGGCGTTGAGGGTGACATAGGCGTAGATTCCCTGGCCCTTCAGGTCATGCGGCATACCGACGACGGCGGCTTCCGCGACCTTCGCATGGGCGACGAGGGCGGATTCGATTTCCGCCGTGCCCATGCGGTGGCCGGAAACGTTGATCACATCGTCCACCCGGCCGGTGATCCAGTAATAGCCATCGGCGTCGCGGCGGCAGCCGTCACCGGTGAAATATTTGCCGGGGTAGGTTGTGAAATAGGTCTGGAAGAAGCGGGCATGATCGCCCCAGACGGTGCGCATCTGGCCGGGCCAGGAGCGGGTGAGGACGAGATTGCCCTCTGCTGCGCCCTCGAGCACCTTGCCTTCGCCATCGACGAGCTGGGCTTCCACCCCGAACATGGGGAAGGTGGCCGAGCCGGGCTTGAGATCCACCGCGCCAGGCAGCGGCGTGATCATCGCGCCGCCCGTTTCCGTCTGCCACCAGGTGTCGACGATGGGGCAGCGGCCTTCGCCGACGACGCGGTGATACCATTCCCAGGCTTCGGGGTTGATCGGTTCGCCGACGGTGCCAAGCAGGCGCAGCGAGGCGCGGCTGGTCTTCTTCACCCATTCATCGCCTTCGCGCATCAGGGCGCGCAGGGCCGTGGGGGCGGCGTAGAAGATGTCCACCGAATGCTTGTCGACGATCTGCCAGAAGCGGCTGTGATCGGGGAAGTTGGGGATGCCTTCGTACATCAGCGTCGTCGCGCCATTGGCGAGCGCGCCATAGACGACATAGCTGTGCCCGGTGACCCAGCCGACATCGGCGGCGCACCAGAAGATTTCGCCGGGGCGGTAATCGAAGACATATTCGTGGGTCATCGAGACCCAGGTGAGATAGCCGCCCGAGCTGTGCAGGACGCCCTTGGGCTTGCCGGTGGAGCCTGAGGTATAGAGGATGAAGAGCGGATCTTCGGCGTTCACCGGCGTTGCCGGGCAATCGGCGGCCTGCGCCGCGACAAGCGGTTCATAGGCGATGTCGCGGCCTTCCAGCATGGGAACGGCGGCCCCCGTGCGCGCGACGACGATCACCTTTTCGACAGAGGTGCAGTGGGCGAGCGCCGCGTCGACATTGGCCTTGAGCGGGATGGTGCGGCCGCCGCGCAGGCCTTCATCGGCGGTGATGACGAGGCGGCTGTCGCAATCCTGGATCCGGTTGGCGATGCTGTCGGGCGAGAAGCCGCCGAAGACGACCGAGTGGATGGCGCCGATGCGGGCGCAGGCGAGCATCGAGATCGCCGCCTCGGGGATCATCGGCAGGTAGATGGTGACCCGGTCGCCCTTGCGGATTCCGAGGGCCTTGAGGGCGTTGGCGAGGCGGCAGACGGCTTCGTGGAGATCGCGGAAGCTGAGGGTGCGGCCGGCTTCGTCGGGACTGTCGGGCTCCCAGATGATGGCGGGCTGGTCGCCGCGTGTGGCGAGGTGGCGGTCGACGCAGTTGGCGCTGACGTTCAGTTCGCCGTCAGCGAACCAGCGGATGCCGAAATCGGCTTCGTCGAAGCTCCAGTCAGAGACCTGGGTGAAGGGCTTTGCCCAGTCGATCCTGTGCGCTTCGCGCCGCCAGAAGGCATCCGGGTTGTCGAGCGATTCCCGGTACATGGCCTCGCGTTTCGCCCGGTCCACCTTGGCGCGCGCGGCCCATTCGGCTGGCACGGGATAGAGGGGCTGGCTCATGTCGTCATGTCTCCCGGTCTGTGTGGCCGCCGTGGCGGCGCGGGGTTCGCTTGCTGCTGTGAACGCTAGCCGATGGCGGGGCCATGGCAAAGGGCGGCGGGCTACATCGCCGAGATTCCGCCATCGATGTAGAGTTCCGCGCCGGTCACGAATTTCGCCTCGTCGGAGCAGAGGTAGATGGCGGCGTAGGCGACATCATCGGGTTCGCCCACCGTGCCGAGCGGAATCTGCCGCCCGAGCTTCGCCTTCACCGCCTCTCGGCTGGCGCCGGCTGACTGGAAGCCATCGAGGATGGGGGTGTCGATGAAGGCGGGGTGGATGGAGTTGCAGGTGATGGGATCACGGCTGGTGGCGCAGTGGAGCGCCACCGACTTGGTGAGATGACGCACGCCGGCCTTGGCGCTGTTGTAGGCGGCCATGCGGCCGGAGGCGATGACGCCGGCGATAGACGAGATGTTGAGGATGCTGCCGCGCGTGCCTTCGCGGCGCGTGGTTTCGCGGATGAGCGGAAGCGCCAGCTTGCAGCCGAGGAAGACGCCGTCGAGGTCGATCGCGTGGACGCGGCGCCAGTCTTCGAGGCTGGTGTCCTCGACGCTGCCGGGCGTGCCGATGCCGGCATTGTTGACGAGGATGTGGAGGCCGCCGAACCGCGCCCCGGCATGGGCAAGGGCAGCCGCCCATTGCGCCTGGCTGGTGACATCATGGGCGAAGGAGCCCGCCGATGCGCCGATGCCGGCGGCCGCGCGGGCGGCGCCATCGGCATCGATGTCGGTGAGGAGGACGCGCGCGCCTTCGGCCGCGAAACGTTCCGCCATGCGAAGCCCGAGACCGGAGGCGGCCCCGGTGATGAGCGCGATCTTGCCGTCGAGCCTGCCTGCCATGGGCTTCCTCCTCATGCCATGTTTCAGGCCGGCTTAGGGGAGCGGGCGCGGACTTTCACCCCGATGATGATGGCAGGTTGCCGATGTTGCGGCGCAGCATAGAGGGCGCGGACATTCCTAGCAGTGCCACGTGGTTGCAACTGCGAATGGTTCGCGCTAGCGCGAGCGGCTTCCGGTCTTGCCCGGACCTTTATGTGGAGATGACATGCGCGCCTTTCTTCTTGCATCTGTTGCGTTTCTTTTTTCACCGGCAGCTCTTGCGCAGCAGCCGGGCATGGCTGATGCGACGGGAGCGGGCGACATTATCGTGACCGCGACCAAGCGCGCCGAGCGGCTGAGCGACGTGCCGATCGCGGTTTCGGCCGTTTCCGGCGATGCGCTGCAGCAGACGGGCGCGAGCGACATCCGCCAGCTGAACCAGCTGGCGCCATCGCTTTTCGTGTCGTCCACCTCGTCGGAGCATGGCGGGGCCTCGGCGCGAATCCGCGGCATCGGCACGGTCGGCGACAATGTCGGCCTGGAGGCATCCGTCGCGGTGTTCGTGGACGGAGTCTACCGGCCCCGCTCGGGCGCCGGGCTGACCGAACTGGGCGAGGTGGAGCGGATCGAGGTGCTGCGCGGGCCGCAGGGCACGCTGTTCGGGCGCAATGCCTCGGCCGGTCTTATCAACGTGGTGACGGCGAAGCCCCGGTTCGAGGCTGGCGGCAATGCCGAGCTGACGCTTGGAAATTATGATCTTGTGCGCCTGTCCGCCGGGGTGACCGGCCCTGTCATCGAGGACCGGCTGGCGGCGCGGCTGGATGGCGTGCTGATGAAGCGGGATGGCTTCGTGACCGACGTGATCTCGGGCCGGGGCCTGAATGACCGTGACCGCACCATGCTGCGCGGCCAGCTGCTTTATACGCCCGGCAATGGCATGGAACTGCGCCTTTCGGGCGATTTCGCCAGGCGCGACGAGGAATGCTGCGCGGCCACGCACCTGCCCTTCAGCCAGGCCATCACGCTTCCGGACGGGCGCGTGGAGGTGGTGCCCGGAAACCCGGTCGTGCCGCTTCTGGAATCGCTGGGGGCGGTGCTGAGCGACGACAGTTTCGCGCGGCGCACCTCGATCACGCCGGGGCAGGGCTATCGTTCCAAGGTGACGGACTGGGGCCTTTCGGGTGAGCTGACATGGCCACTGGGCGCAGCCGAGCTGACCGCCATCACGGCCTACAGGGACTGGAAGGTTTCCTCGAGCCAGGACAATGACTACAACAATCTGGACCTGTTCTGGCGCTCGAACCAGGTGCGGAACTTCCGCACCTTCAGCCAGGAGGTGCGGCTGACCGGCGAGGCGCTTGACGGGCGGCTGGACTGGCTGGTGGGCGGCTATTTCGCGCATGAGCGGCTGCGCTTCCAGGACAATCTGCGCTTTGGCGCGGACATGATGGACTATGCCGACGCCCTTGTCCGGCTCTCGGTTCCGGCCTTTCCGGGCTATGCTGCCCTGGCGACGGCCCTCGGGCGGCCGGGCGACACGCTGAACGGGCGTGGCCTTGATGAGGACCGCTACTGGCAGGACAGCCGCAATTTCGCGATCTTCACCCATAATGTGATCGACATCGTGCCGGACCGGCTGAGCCTGACACTGGGCGCGCGCTACACCAACGAGCGCAAGACGCTGGACGTGGACCTTGCCGGCAACAACACGCTGTGCGGGGCCTTGCGCGGTTCGGCCTATGCCGCCTTTGCGGCGGTGCCCTGCGCGTTGAACGAGATTCAGCAGTTCAGCGGATCGACGCGGCTGAAGGAGGATGAATGGACCGGCACGGTCGTTCTTTCCTACAAGCCGGTCGAGCGGCTGATGACCTATGCGAGCTATGCGCGCGGCTACAAGGCCGGCGGATTCAACCTCGACCGGGCTTCGCTCGACCCGGCCGCCATCGACCTCGACAGCCTGCGGTTCGGCGCCGAAACGGTGGACAGCCTGGAGCTGGGCGCGAAGCTCGACCTTCGCAACGTGAAGCTGAGCCTGGCCGCCTTCCGGTCCGTGTTCGACCGTTTCCAGCTCAACACCTTCAACGGGCTGGTGTTCGTGGTGGAAAATATCCAGTCCTGCCGGGACGATCTGGGTGGCGGGGACAGCGATTTCGCACCCGTGGTGCCCGATGCCGCGCTGACCGGCGCCTGCGCCCCGGATCGGGTGCGCGGCGGCGTGGTCTCGACCGGGGTGGAGGTGGAGGCGGCCCTGTTCCCGGCGCCGGACCTCGCCCTCAACATCGGCCTGACCTATGCAGATACGCGCTATCGCCGGAACCTGACGGGCGACAGTGGGCGGCCGCTGCCGTCGGCGCTGTTCAACCTGCCGGGCAGCGCGCTTTCGAATGCACCCGCGTGGGTGCAGACGGGGTCGCTCGCCTGGACGCCGGCTGTCGGCGATGGCCTCCGCGGGCTTGTCTATGCGGACTATCGCTTCCAGTCGGCGATCAACACCGGTTCCGACCTGTTTCCCGAAAAGCGGCAGGCGCCCTTCACGGTGGTGAATGCGCGTATCGGGCTGGGTGCCGATGACCGGCGCTGGGCGGTGGAGCTGTGGGCGCAGAACCTCTTCAATGAGGAATACCGGCAGGTGATGTTCAACGCGCCCTTGCAGGGTTCGGGCACCATCGCCCGGACGGTGGCCGGCGGCGGCAATTCGACGACGCTGTTCGGCGGCTTCCTGGGTGAGCCGCGCACCTATGGCGTGACCTTGCGCACGCGATTCTGATGGCTGGAGCGGCTGGGGGCGCTGTTTGCGACCCCGCCCTCAGCCGATTCCGATGCAGAGATATTTCGTCTCGAGATATTCATCGAGGCCGTAGCGGCTGCCTTCGCGGCCGATGCCCGATTCCTTGATTCCGCCGAAGGGTGCGACTTCGGTGGAGATGATGCCGGTGTTGATTCCGACCATGCCATATTCGAGCGCTTCGGCGAGGCGGACGATGCGGCCGAGATTCTGGCCGTAGAAATAGGCCGCGAGGCCGAAGCGCGTGGCATTGGCGAGCCGGGCCACCTCTTCGTCGGTTTCGAAGCGGAAGACGGGCGCGAGCGGGCCGAAGGTTTCCTCGGTGGCGACCGCCATGTCGGCGGTGACGCCGGTGACGAGGGCGGGTTCGAGGAAGCTGTCGCCTTCAAGGCCGGTGACCCGGATCCGGCGGCCGCCGGTGACGAGCCGGGCGCCCTTTTCGAGCGCGTCGGCGATATGCTCTTCGGTCTTTTCGACGGCGGCCAGATCGATCAGCGGGCCGATGTCGGTTTCGGGATGGGCGCCGTTTCCGATGCGGAGCTGGCCCATGCGGGCGGCCAGCCGCTCGACGAAGGCGTCGTGGATGCCTGCCTGGGCGTAGATGCGGTTGGCGCAGACGCAGGTCTGGCCGGCGTTGCGGAACTTGGAGGCGATGGCGCCCTCGACCGCTGCATCGAGATCGGCATCGTCGAGCACGATGAAGGGGGCGTTGCCGCCGAGCTCGAGGCTGATCTTCTGCACATGGCCGGCGGCGGCGGCATAGAGTGACTTGCCGATTTCGGTGCTGCCGGTGAAGCTGATCTTGCGGACAATGGGGTTGCCGGTGAATTCCGCCGCGATATCGGACGCCGGGCCGGTGATGACGGAAAGGAGGGCCGGCGGCAGGCCGGCATCTTCGGCGAGGATTGCAAGCGCGATGGCGGTGAGCGGCGTGGCGCTGGCCGGTTTCACCACCATCGGGCAGCCGGCGGCGAGCGCCGGGCCGGCCTTGCGGGTGATCATGGCGGCGGGGAAATTCCAGGGCGTGATGGCGGCCGTGACGCCCACGGGCTGCTTCAGGACAAGGATGCGCTTGTCAGGCTGGTGCGGGGGGATGATGTCGCCATAGGCGCGTTTCCCTTCCTCGGCGAACCATTCGATGAAGCTGGCGGCATAGGCGATTTCGCCGCGCGATTCGGCGAGCGGCTTGCCCTGTTCGGCCGTCATGATGCGGGCGAGATCCTCCTGGTGGAGGAGGATGAGATCGAACCAGCGGCGCAGCACGAGGCTGCGTGCCTTCGCGGTCTGCCCGGCCCATGCGGGCATGGCGGCGGCGGCCGCTGCGATCGCCTCGGCGGCTTCGGCGCGGCCGAGGCGCGGCACATGGGCGAGGGTTTCGCCGGTGGCGGGGTTGGTGACGGCGATGGATTCGGCGCCGGGGTCGACCCAGCGGCCGGCGATGCGGTTGGCGCCGCGAAGAAGATCGGGGCGGTCGAGCGTGAGGGTCATTCGCCGGTCCTTTCCAGATCCGTGCCGGGTGTGCGGGCGGCTTCGCGGCGTTCGGTGAAGCGGATGGCAACCAGGCTTATTTCGTAGAGCAGCACCAGCGGGATGGCGAGGAGCAGTTGCGAGACGACATCGGGCGGCGTGAAGATGGCAGCGATGACGAAGGCCGCGACGATGAAATAGCGGCGGAAGGCGCGGAGCTGTTCCAGGCTGACGATGCCGGCGCGGTTCAGCAGCATGAGCAGCACCGGCAGCAGGAAGGCGAGGCCGAAGGCGAACAGGAACTGCATGATGAAGCTGAGATAGGCGCCGACCGAGGGCAGCGCTTCCTGTGTGATGCCGGCGCCGAGATCCCCCTGGAAGCCGAGCAGGAAGCGGAGCGCCGTGGGGATGGCGACGAAATAGGCAAAGGACGAGCCCAGCGCGAACAGGAAGGGCGTGGCGAGAAGGAAGGGCAGGAGCGCCTGTTTTTCCTTGGCGTAGAGACCGGGCGCCACGAAGCGCCACAGCTGGGTGGCGATGACCGGAAAGCTGACCATCAGCGCGCCGAAGAAGGCGACCCGGACCTGGACGAAAAAGGCTTCGAAGACCTGGGTGAAGATCACCCTGTCCTGTCCGGCCTGCGCCAGTGGCTGGACGAGGATGGTGAAGATCTGGCGCGCGAAGGCGAAGCAGAGGAAGAAGGCGACGAGGATGGCCGCGACCGACCAGAGGAGGCGCGAGCGCAGTTCGATCAGATGGTCGATCAGCGGGGCCTTTGTTTCGTCGAGGTCGTTCATGGCAGCGTGCGCCGGTTGTCGGGAGCGGGCGCGGAGTCCCCGGCTGTGTCGGGCTGGCTTCCGGTTCCCCCTGTTTGCGGAGTCGTTGTTTCCGGTGCTCCCGTGTTCGTGCCGGCAGCCGTGTTCGTGCCGGTGGCAGCGGGGCGGTCGATCTCGAAATCCGACGCGGCGGGAGCGGATTCCATGATGCGGCGGTTATGCTCCTTCCACTGCTTTTCCATCTCTTCCATTTCAGCCTGGCGCATCATCTCGTCGAAGCCGGAACGCAGGTGACGGGTCATGGCGCGGGCGCGGCCGGTGAAGCGGCCCAGCGTGCGCAAGGCGTTCGGCAGCTCCTTCGGGCCGATGACGAGAAGCGCCACGATGGCGGCGAGCAGCAGTTCGGTGCTGGCGATATCGAACATGGATCAGGGCCGCCCTGGCCGGCGCCCGCCGATCAGCGCTGGCCGCCGTCGGCGCCAGTCCTGTCGGTTGCGGTCTGGCCGGTATCGCCATGGTCGGCATCGGTCTGGCGCGTGACCTGCGGCGGCGCCTGGCCGGTGGCGGGCGCATCGTCTTCGGCGAGGCCCTTCTTGAAGGATTTGATGCCCTTGGCGAGATCGCCCATCATTTCCGAGATGCGGCCGCGCCCGAAGAGAAGGAGCACGACGAGGGCAACGATGACCCAGTGCCAGATGCTCATGCTGCCCATGCCAGATCACTCCATCATTGCCGGCCGGATTGGCTGCGGCGGGTCTGTGGCGCCTATCTAGTCGCTCGGCCCGGATTGCGCCAGTGCATCGTCCGCCACTGCGGCCGCTGAACCGGGCACGGTTTCCGGCAGGGGTTCGAGAAGCCCGGCGGCCTTCAGTTCGGCAAGGCCGGGCAGGTCGCGGCGGCTTTCGAGGCCGAAATGGGCGAGGAAGGCCGGGGTGGTGGCATATTGCATCGGCCGCCCGGGTGTCTCGCGTCGGCCCGCGGGGCGGATGAAGCCTGCCTCCATCAGGGTGTCGAGGGTGCCGCGCGCGGTCTGCACGCCGCGGATCTCCTCGATGCCGGCGCGGGTGACGGGCTCGTGGTAGGCGATGATGGCGAGCGTTTCGAGCGCGGCGCGGCCGAGCCTGCGCGGGACGTCGCGGGCGCGTTCGAGGACGATGGCGCAGTCGGGCGCGGTCTGGAAGAGCCAGCGGCCGCCGCGTTCGACGAGGTTGACGCCACGGCGGGCATAATCGCGCACGAGGGTGTCGAGAGCGCCGCCGAGATCACCTTCGCCGGCGTGGGCGCGGATGTCGGACGGGCTGAGCGGCTCGGCAGCCGCGAACAGCACGGCTTCGACCCGGCGCACATAGTCATCATCCCGCCCGACAGTGCCGGTGGCGGGGGATGCCTCAGTCGACATCGTCCACTTCGACCTTTTCGCCCGTGACGCGCTGGCTGAGCGCGGCTGCCATGAACGGGTCGAGGGCACCGTCGAGCACATCCTGCGGGGCGGTGCTGGTGACGCCGGTGCGCAGATCCTTCACCAGCTGGTAGGGCTGGAGGACATAGCTGCGGATCTGGTGGCCCCAGCCGATGTCCGTCTTGGTGGCGTTGACGGCATTGGCCTCGGCTTCGCGGCGCTGCAGTTCGGCCTCGTAGAGGCGCGCGCGCAGCATCTTGAAGGCGGTGGCGCGGTTCTTGTGCTGGGAGCGTTCCGTCTGGCAGGCGACGACGATGCCCGTGGGCACGTGGGTGATGCGGACCGCGCTGTCGGTGGTGTTGACGTGCTGGCCGCCGGCGCCCGACGCGCGATAGGTGTCGATCCGGAGATCCTTGTCGTTGATCTCGATCTCGATCGAATCGTCGATTTCCGGATAGACCCAGACGCTGGCGAAGCTGGTGTGGCGGCGGGCCGAGCTGTCATAGGGGCTGATCCGGACGAGGCGATGGACGCCTGATTCCGTCTTGGCCCAGCCATAGGCGCCTTCGCCCTTCAGCAGGATGGTGGCGGACTTGATGCCGGCCTGTTCGCCGGCGTTATAATCCACCAGTTCCACCTTGAAGCCACGGCGTTCGCCCCAGCGCATGTACATGCGCTGCAGCATTTCCGCCCAGTCCTGGCTTTCGGTGCCGCCGGCGCCCGAGTTGATCTCGATATAGGCGTTGTTGCCGTCAGCCTCGCCGGAAAGCAGGGCCTCGACCTTGTCGCGTTCGGCGCGGACGGCGAGTTCGGCGAGGGCGGCGACGGCTTCGTCGGCCAGCGCCTCGTCGCCTTCGGCTTCGGCCAGTTCGATCAGCTCGACCGTGCCTTCGAGGTCGCTTTCGATCTTGCGGGTGGCGGTGATGGCTTCATCGAGCTTGCGCCGCTCGCGCATGAGATCCTGCGCGGCCCTGGGATCGTTCCAGAGCGTGGGATCTTCGGCGCGGTGGTTCAGCTGGTCGAGACGCTGGAGGGCGCGATCCCAGTCAAAGAAACCTCCTCAGCAGGGCAAGGGCCTGCCTGATTTTATCGACATGGTTCTGGGCTTCTGCACGCATGGGCGGGTCTCTAGGCGCTGGAACGGCGCCGGGGCAAGTGGATTCGCCGGTTTCCCGGCGACGGGGCAAGTGGATTCGCCGGTTTCCCGGCGCCGGGCATCAGAGTTTCGGCAGGGTGACGCCGCGCTGGCCCATATATTTGCCCGCCCGGTCGGCGTAGCTGACCTCGCAAGGGGTGTCGCCCTTCAGGAACAGGAACTGGCAGGCGCCTTCATTGGCGTAGATGCGGGCCGGAAGCGGCGTGGTGTTGGAGAATTCGAGCGTGACATGGCCTTCCCACTCGGGTTCGAGCGGGGTGACGTTCACGATGATTCCGCAGCGGGCGTAGGTGCTCTTGCCCAGGCAGATGACGAGCACATCGCGCGGCACGCGGAAATATTCGACCGTGCGCGCCAGGGCGAAGCTGTTGGGCGGGATGACGCAGACATCGGCCTGTCGGTCGACGAAGCTGTCCGGCGAGAACTGCTTGGGATCGACCAGCGCATTGTCGACGTTGGTGAAGATCTTGAACTCGTTGGCGACGCGGGCGTCATAGCCATAGCTGGAGAGGCCATAGGAGATGCAGCCTTCGCGATGCTGGCGTTCGACGAAGGGCTCGATCATGCCGTCCTTCAGCGCCCGTTCGCGAATCCAGCTGTCCGGCATCACGGCCATTCGAAATCTCCCTGTTCCTGTCGAAGCGCGCTTCCTGTTGCTGCGCGCGATTGGCCGCGGATGCTTTCAAAGTCCAGCTTCCAGCGGCCTACTGGCGGATGTGGAGCACGCAGATGAGGGTGAAGAGGCGGCGGGCGGTGTCGAAATCCATTTCGACGCGGCCTTCGAGCCGTTCCATCAGCAGCTCCGCGGCGGAATTGTGGATGCCCCGGCGGGCCATGTCGATCGTTTCGATCGCGCTGGGCGAGGCGTTGCGGATGGCCTTGTAGTAGCTGTCGCAGATGGCGAAATATTCGCGCACCGTGCGGCGGAAGGGGGCAAGGCCGAGGAGGATGGTGCCGGATGCATCGCCGCCGTCTTCCGTGACGTCCATCGCGAGGCGGCCGTCCTCGACCCGCAGAAGCAGGCGCCACGGGCCGTTTCCGCCAAGCTCGACCGGGTGAAAGCTGTTGCCTTCGAGAAGGTCGAAGATGGCGACGCGGCGTTCCTGTTCGACATCGGCGTTGCGCCAGATGACGGTGCGTTCATCAAGCTCGACCGAGACGATCCTGTGATCAGACATCCGCCCAACCCTAAGCCCGCCAGCGGCGAAGGCAAGCGCCCCCGTGATGACCCGCAACAAGTGCTCGCATCAGGCGCCCGCATCAGGCGCTTGTTGCAACCATCGTTCGTGCGGGCAGCAGGCATCCGGGCGGCCTTCCGGCCCTTTCGGACGGGCGCTTCAGAAGGCCGGGCGCTTCAGAAGACCGGGTCGCTGTCGGGGCCTGCCGGCTTGTGGATCCCGCATTCGGTCTTGTCCCAGCCGCGCCAGCGGCCGGCGCGCGGATCCTCGCCCGGGCGCACGCGGCTGGTGCAGGGCGAGCAGCCGATGGAGGGATAGCCATCGGCAACCAGCGGGTGCGGCGGCAGGGCGTGGGCTGCGGCATGGGCGGCAAGCCGTTCGGCTGTCCAGTCGTGCAGCGGGTTGAGCTTGAGGCGGGGGCCATCCGCTTCGAGCAGCGGCAGGGCGGCGCGGGTGCTGGACTGGTGGCTCTTGCGGCCGCTGAGCCAGAGATCGAAGCCCTGCAGTGCCGCGTCGAGCGGCTGGACCTTGCGGATTTCGCAGCAGCCATCGGGATCCCAGGACCAGCGCAGGCGGCGGGGATCGGCTTCGGCGAGGCGGGCGGGATCAGGCCGGAGCCAGCGGACATCGGTGAGGCGAAGATGGGCGGCGAGCGCCTCGGCATAGGCGAGGGTTTCAGGAAACAGCCAGCCGGTTTCGACGAAAAGCACGGGTATGTCGCGGCGGACCTGCGCCACGAGGTGGAGGAGCACCGCCGATTCCGCGCCGAAGGAGGAGACGATGGCGATCCGGCCGAACGACCGGTCGGTGAGGATGTCGGCGAGGAGGCGCTCCGTCGGCTGGCCGGCGTGGCGGGCTGCGAGGCGCGGGGCATCGCCCGCGGCCCATTGCCGGACGGGGGCATCGCCCGTTGCCGCACTGGCGCCTGCCGCCATGGTCACTCTGCCGCCCCTGCCTTGCGCGGGTGGCGCAGCGCCCATGCCGGGGCGGCGCCGTCCGTGGCCTTCTGATAGACGTGGGGGAAGCGCGCGAGGGCCGCGCGCGCGGCTTCCGGATCGAGCGGGCGGGCAGGCTGCAGCGAGCTGAAGCCGCTGCGCTTGAGGAAGACAAGCTGATCGACCGTGAGGTCGCCGATGGCGCGGATGTCGCCGGTGAAGCCCGATTCGCGCAGGATGCGCGCGGCGGAATAGCCGCGCCCGTCCCGCCAGGCAGGAAAGGCGATTCCGATCACGGCATGATTGCCGAGCCCGGCATGGGCGCGGACATCCTCTTCGGGCGCGAGCACGAGTTCGGGTTCGGCGGCCGGGTTGGCGCGATCGTCGAGCGGGAAGAGCTCAGCCATAGACGGCCTCCTTGAAGGGTGCCGCGCCGAGGCGGCGATAGGTGTCGAGGAAGCGCTCGCCGGGGGTGCGCAGCCGGCGGTAGGCCGCAGTGACCTTTTCCACTGCGTCGACGACGCCATCCTCGTCGAAGCCGGGGCCGAGGATTTTCGCGAGGCTTGCGTCTTCGGCGCCGGACCCGCCGAGGAGGATCTGGTAGTTTTCGACGCCCTTCCGGTCGACGCCGAGGATGCCGATGTGGCCGGCGTGGTGGTGGCCGCAGGCGTTGATGCAGCCCGAAATCTTGATCTTCAGCTCGCCGAGATCGGATTCGGCGGGTTGCAGCCGTTCGGCGATGCGCTGGGCGACCGGGATGGAGCGCGCATTGGCGAGCGTGCAGTAATCGAGGCCGGGGCAGGCGATGATGTCGGTCGCGAGGTCGAGGTTGGCGTCGGCGAGGCCCGCCGCCACGAGGGCGTCGTAGACGGTGCGCAGGTCGGCCTTGCGGACATGCGGCAGAACGAGGTTCTGGGCGTGGGTGACGCGGATCTCGTCGAAGGCGTGACGCTCGGCGAGGTCGGCGACCGTGTCGATCTGGTCGGCCGAGGCGTCGCCGGGGATTCCGCCGACAGGTTTCAGCGAGATGTTGACGATGGCGTAGCCGGGCGCCTTGTGGGCGACGACCTGCCGTTCGACCCAGCGGGCGAAGCCGGGGTCGGAAAGATCGGGACCGGAATCCAGGCCGGAATCTGGGCTGCTTTCGAAGGCCGGGGGGGCGAAATGGCTTGCGATGCGGTCGAATTCGGCCTGCGGGGCGTCGATCCCGAGCGCCAGCACATGGGCATGTTCGGCTTCCACCTGGGCGGCGAATTCCGCCGCGCCCAGTTCGGAGACGAGGATCTTGATTCGGGCCTTGTAGATGTTGTCCCGGCGTCCGTGGCGATTGTAGACGCGCAGGATCGCTTCCATGTAGCTGAGGAACTGGTCGGCGGGCAGGAATTCCCGGATGGCGGGGCCGACGATGGGGGTGCGGCCCATGCCGCCGCCGACGAAGACGCGGAAGCCCGTCTGGCCATCGACCTTGCGGAGCTGGAGGCCGATGTCGTGCAGGCGGACGGCGGCGCGATCGGTTTCGGATGCGATCACGGCGATCTTGAACTTGCGTGGCAGATAGCTGAATTCCGGGTGGAAACTCGACCACTGGCGCAGCAGTTCGGCCCAGGGGCGCGGGTCTTCGACTTCGTCCGCTGCGGCGCCGGCATATTGGTCGGACGAGATGTTGCGGATGCAGTTTCCGCTGGTCTGGATGGCGTGCATTTCGACACTGGCCAGATCGGCGAGGATGTCGGGCGCCTGTTCGAGCCGGATCCAGTTGTACTGGATGTTCTGGCGTGTGGTGAAATGGCCATAGCCCCGGTCGTAGGTGCGGGCGATGTGGCCCAGCATGCGCATCTGGCGCGACGACAGCGTGCCATAGGGGATGGCGACCCGCAGCATATAGGCATGAAGCTGCAGGTAGAGGCCGTTCTTCAGGCGCAGGGGCTTGAAGTGATCCTCGTCGAGCTTGCCCGAGAGGCGACGGCTGACCTGGTCGCGGAATTCGTCGACGCGGGCGTCGACGAGGGCCTGGTCGATGGAATCATAGCGGTACATCTAGCGCCAGTCCTGTTGGCTGAGGGCGAGGTCGGGGCGGACGGTGGGGCCGTAGCCACGGATCCGTTCGCGGATCTTCAGGGGGCGGAAGCCGCCAGCGACTGGCTCCGCGTCGATCAGGGCAAGGTCGCTCACGCGTTCGGCAGCAGCCTCGCGCGCGATGATGGTCTGGGCGGCGACCTCTTCCACGGGGACGGCGTCGGCAAGGGCGCGGCTCCAGCCGTCGCCCTTCCACCAGAGCACGTCGCCGCGCAGCAGTTCGTTGGCGGTGAGAAGTCTTGTCATTGCGATGCCTCCTCGAAGGCGCGGGCGGCGTGGCCCACGAGACTGTCTTCTGCCTCGGCAAGGCCGGCCACCCGGCCGACGACGAGGATTGCCGGGCTGCGCACGCCTTCGCGCGCCACGACATCACCCAGACCCGCGAGCAGGGTGCGGATGGCGCGGGAGCCCGGCAGGGTGCCGCGCTCGAGGATGGCGACGGGCATGTCAGGCGAGACGCCATCGGCCATCAGCTTGTCGGCGATGAGGCCCGCCGTGGTGACGCCCATGTAGATGACGAGCGTGCGCCCCGGCCCGGCGAGGCCGCGCCAGTCCTGCTCCTTCAGGCCCTGGCAGGTGCCGGCGACAAAGCTGACGGCACTGGAGAGCGCGCGGTGCGTGAGGGGCAGGCCGGCTTCGGCGGCGCAGCCGATGCCGGCCGAAACGCCAGGCACCACCGCGCAGGGGATGCCGGCCGCGCGGGCGGCTTCCAGCTCTTCGCCGCCACGGCCGAAGACGAACGGGTCCCCGCCCTTGAGGCGGACGACGCGGCGACCCTCGCGCACGAGGCGGACGATGAGCGCGTTGATTTCCGGCTGCGGCATGCTGTGGCGGTCACGCTGCTTGGCGACGCTGATGCAGTGTGCGTCGGGGCTGGCGAGCGCCAGCACGCCAGGGCCGACGAGGCCATCGTGGACGATGACCTCGGCCGCGGCGATGAGGCGCGCTGCCTTCAGCGTGAGCAGGTCCGGATCGCCGGGACCGGCGCCGACGAGCCACAGATGACCTGTGGTTGTGCCATGATCTTCCATGCCGCCCTGATGCCGCCTGCGCGCTTCCAGAGCCACAAGGCAAAATTTGGCCCCTTCATAGCATGGCTTCATCGCCTGCGCGGCGATGGCCGGCCGAGACTGTTTCCAAGGCCGTGCGAGATGCTTTAAGGGGCAGCGATGGATGCCGCGACCCCAGCGCCTGAGGACAGGGCCGCCACCATGCCTGCGGGCAGGTGGGGGCGCCGGCTGTTGCTGGCCCTTGCCGTGCTGCTTGGGCTTGGGCTGCTGGCGGGCCTCTTCCTGTGGGTGATGATGGCCCGTGGCCTGCCGGATGCCGCGAGCCTCGCCAGTTATCAGCCGCCGCTGCCGACGAACCTGCGGGCAGCCGACGGCAGCCCCTTTCACACCTTCGCGCGCGAGCGGCGGGTCTATCTGCCCTATGCGGAAATCCCCCCGGTGGTGGTGCAGGCCTTCACCTCGGCCGAGGACCGGACCTTCTTCGAGCATGAGGGGCTGGATTATGCCGGCATCCTGAATGCCGTGTGGGTGAACATCCAGAATCTGGGTGGCGACCGCCGGCCCATCGGGGCATCGACCATCACCCAGCAGCTTGCCAAGAACCTGCTGCTTTCGAACGAGCTTTCCATTGCGCGGAAGCTGCGGGAAGCGATTCTCGCGCGGCGGATCGAGCAGCAGTTCAGCAAGGAGGAAATCCTCGAACTCTATCTGAACGAGATTTTCCTGGGCCGGAACGCCTATGGGATCGAGGCGGCGGCGCAGGCCTATTTCGGCAAGCCGGCCGCCGAGCTGAAGGTGGAGGAGGCTGCCTTCCTGGGTGGCCTGCCCAAGGCGCCCTCGGCGTTCAACCCCAACAGCAATTACGCGCGCGCGCTGCAGCGGCGCAACTATGTGCTGGGCGAAATGGCGCGCAATGGCCACATCAGCCCGGAAACCTCGCGCAGCCTGCAGGCCCTGCCGCTGGCCGTGACCGAAGGCAGCATGCCGCTGCGGCAGGCCGACGTGGGCGGCTATTTCATCGAGGAGGTTCGTCGCCAGCTGATTGATCGATTCGGCGAGGAGGCAAAGGACGGGCCGAACAGCGTCTATGCCGGCGGCCTCTGGGTGCGCACGACCATCGACCCGCTGATGCAGGAAGCTGCCGAGAGGGCGTTGCGCAACGGTCTTGTGCGCTATGATTCGGGGCGGGCGTGGCGCGGGCCGGCGGCCACCATCGAGACTGGCGAGGGCTGGGCGCGGCGCCTGCGTGCCAAGGCCGTCGGCACGGGCTATCCGGAATGGCGCGCCGCCGTGGTGCTGGAAAAGCAGGCTGGCGGCATGCGGCTGGGATTCGAGGATGGCGCGACCGGTTTCATGGCCAATGGCGATGCCGTGCGCGCGAAGGGCGGGGTTCCGGCCTGGCAGCTTTTGAAGCCGGGTGACGTGGTGCCGGTGACGGGCACGGGCGGCAACCGCTATGCCCTGCGGCAGATCCCCGAGGTTTCGGGCGCGCTGGTGGTGCAGGAGCCGCAGACGGGCCGCGTGCTGGCCATGGTGGGCGGCTTCGACGTGCGCGGATCGAGCTTCAACCGGGCGACCCAGGCCAAACGCCAGCCGGGTTCCAGCTTCAAGCCCTTCGTCTATGCCGCCGGCCTCGACAACGGGATGACGCCGGCCTCGATCGTTTCGGACGCGCCCTATTGCGTCTACCAGTCCGCCAGGCTGGGCACGAAATGCTTCCGCAACTTCAGCGGCGGCTATGCCGGGGCCCAGACCATGCGCTGGGGGCTGGAGCAGTCGCGCAACCTGATGACCATCCGCATCGCCTACAACAGCGGCATGGACAATGTGGTGAAGCTGGCGAAGGACCTGGGCATTGGCGACTATGACCCGGTGCTGGCGATCGCGCTGGGGGCTGGCGAGACCACGCCGATGAAGCTGGTGAACGCCTATTCGATGCTGGTGAATGGCGGCAGGGCCGTGGAGCCGGTGCTTTACGACCTGGTGATGGACCGGACGGGCAAGCCCATCTTCCGGGCGGACACGCGCCCCTGCGATGGCTGCAATGCAACACGCTGGCAGGGGCAGGCGATGCCGCGGCCGGCCGATGCGCGGCGGCAGGTGATGGACGCGCGCACCGCCTATCAGGTGACCCACATGCTGGAAGGCGTGATCGAGCGCGGAACGGCGCGGACACTGAGTTCGCTGGGCGTGCCGATCATGGGCAAGACCGGAACGACGACCGGACCCAAGGATGTGTGGTTTGTGGGCGGGACACCGCATTTCGTGGCCGGCCTGTACATCGGGTTCGACCAGCCGCGGAACCTGGGCGGCGTTCAGGGCGGCACCTTCGCGGCGCCCATATGGCGCGATTTCTACCTGCGCGCCTTCAAGGACAATCCGCCCGACCCGGACCCCTTCATCGCGCCGGCCGGCGTGCGGATGGTGCGGATCGACCGGCGCTCCGGCAGGCGGGTGTTCGGGGCCTGGCCTTCGGCAGACCCGCGCTCGGCCGTGATCTGGGAGGCCTTCAAGGCCGACAGCGAGCCACGGCGGATCTATCGCACCGCCCAGGACCTGAAGGCCCTGCAGCCGGTGCAACCGCAGGAGCGGGTGCGTTCGGACAGCGACTTCCTGCGCCAGCAGGGCGGCATCTACTGATCCTGGCTGGCTGAGGCCGCGCCTTTCGCCATCAGGCCGTTGACAAGGATGTCGGCGGCATCTTCGGCGGCGCGCCGGATGCTGCCGGGGGCCGTGCTCCAGCCCGCATCGACCGCAGCCATGAAGGGGCGCAGGGCGACGATTGCGCCGGCGCCATGGGCGAGCATGGTGAAGGGCACGATGATGTTGACGGGCCGGAAGATCCCGCTTTCCTGCCCTTTTCTGAGGAGCGTGGCGAACGGCCAGGCGCGGGAGCGGAAGAAGGTTTCGACCACATGGTCGAGCCGGTCGCTTGGGCGCGTGCCTTCGTTGTTCATGACCTGAAGGATGGCGGGCTGTTCGGCCATTCCGAGAAGGAAGTTGACGCAGGCGCGGTGCATCTGACCGGGAATGTCTGTGGCGGCGGCGCTATCGTCGTTGATGCGGGACATGCAGGCGAGGAGGCGTTCCATGCCGTGATCGACGGCGGCGCGCCAGAGACTGTGCTTGGACCCGAAGCGGGCGTTCAGGAGGCCATGGCTGACGCCGAGCTGGCGCGCGATTTCACGTATGGAAGCCCCTTCGAATCCGCGCTCGGCAAAGGCTGCGAGCGCGGTTTCGAGGCAGGCGGACTCGTTCAGGATTTCGCCGTCTTCGGCGGAGGGTCGCCCCCTTTTGCGGCGGGTTTCAGGCTGCTCCATGCGCCCTGCCTAGCATGGTCAGGGGCGATGCAGAAGAATAATAGACAAGTGTATATTTATATGGCACCCGAATCCGGCAACCAGGGAAGGAGATGCCTGTGCCGACCGACGAGCAATTGATTGCCAGCGCCCGCGCGCTTGCGCCCGCCATCAGGGCGCGCGCTGCCGAGACGGAGCGGCTGCGCCGCCCGCATGACGACACGATGCGCGAACTGGCCGAGGCCGGGATCCTGCAGATGTTCGTGCCGAAGCGCTGGGGCGGATCGGAAGCCCGCCTTGGCACCATGCTGGACGTGGTGGAGGAAATCAGCAGCGCCTGCGTTTCGACGGGCTGGGTTACGGCCTTCTACATCGGTCACAACATCTATGTGGGGAAGTTCGACGAGCAGGCGCAGGAAGAGGTGTTCGGGCCGCGCGGCTACACGCTGCTGCCCGCCGCGACCGCGCCCACCATGGTTGCCGAGCGGCGGCCGGGTGGCTGGGAGATCAGCGGCCGCGCTTCCTGGGGGACGGGGATCATGCACGCCGACTGGGTGCTGGTGAGCGGGCGGACCGAGGAAGGCCCGCGGTCCTTCCTGCTGCCTGTAACCGATGTCGAGGTGAAGGATGTCTGGCATTATACCGGCATGGCCGGGACGGGCAGCAACGACTTTGTCGTGGACAAGGTGTTCGTGCCGGATCACCGCACCGTCAGCGGGATCGACTTTCACCAGGGAGCGACGGCCGGGTCCGCCATCCATGCAAACCCGCTCTATGCGACGCCCTTCCTGGTGCTGGCCTATTGCACCATCGTCGGCGTGCTGACGGGCGGGCTGAAGGGCGCCATGGGCGAATATGAGACGCTGGTGAAGCGCCGGGTGCGGAACTTCAGCGGCGTGGTGGTGAAGGACCAGCAGCATGCCCACATCGAGCTGGGCGACATGGAAATCCGGACCCGGATTGCCGGGGATCTGGCGCGCCAGACTTTCGACCGTGCCGAGGCGATGATCGGCAAGCGGCCCATCACGCTTGAGGACAGGCTGGCGATGAAGGGCCATGTGGCCTTTGTATCAAAGCATTGCCGCGACACGGTGAACGCGATGATGGCCAATGCCGGTGCATCGAGCTTTCATGCGGACATGCCGCTGCAGCGTTTCTGGCGCGACCTGAATACGGTCTGTTCCCATGCCTTCTGGGACTGGGACGCGACCCGCGAGCTGGTGGGCCGGCAATTGCTGGACCTGCCGCCGAACAACCCGCTGGTGTGATGCTGGTTGAGTGATGTCGGCGGGGGCGGTGCGGTCTTCCGCGCCGCCCCCGCCCCCGCTCCAGTCTAGCGGCGAAGGCGGATGGGGAGCGCCTTCATTGCGGCCACGAAACTGGACCGGATATAGGCCGGCTTTTCGAGCACTTCATAGTCAGGGAAGGCAGGCAGCAGCGCTTCCAGGAGGATGCGCAGCTGCATGAGTGCGAGGCGCGCGCCGAGGCAATGGTGAATGCCATGGCCGAAGCCGAGGTGCCGGTTGGCGTTGGGGCGATCCAGCCACAACCGGTGGGGATCATCGAACAAGGCGGGATCATGGTTGCCCGCGCCATAGAGCATGGCCACGCGCTCCCCGGCGAGGATGGGCGAGCCGGCGATCTCGACATCCCGCGTTGCCGTTCGCGCCATGTGAAAGACAGGGCTGACCCAGCGCAGCAATTCCTGCACGCCATGGCGCAGGCAGCCCGGATCCGCGACGATACGGCTGCGTTCCTGCGGGTGGAGATGCAGCGCCCATATGGCCCCTGCCAGCGAACTGCGGGTGGTTTCATTGCCGGCGGCGATCATGTTGGAGAAGAAGCTGACCTGTTCCGTCCGGTCGAGCGGGCGGCCATCGACCCGGGCTTTGGCGATGATTGTCAGCAGATCATCGCGCGGGTTGCGGCGGCGGTCTTCGAGCAGGTGCCAGCCATAGTCGAAGATGGCGAGATAGCGTTCGTTCGCAACCTCGAGGCTGGGCGCGTAATCCGGATCATCGGTGCCGAAGACGGCGTTGGTGAATTCGAAGACGCGCCATTCATCCTCTTCCGGCACGCCCATGATGGCGCAGATGGTCTGGATTGGAACCTTCGCGCCGACATCGTTCACGAAATCGACGTCGCTCTCGCCTTCCAGGCTGTTGAGCAGCCTGTCCACTGAGGCGCGGATGCGCGGCTCGAGCCGGGCGAGCGCCGATGGGAGGAACGCGTTTGCGACGAGGCCGCGGAAGGCGGCATGTTCGGGATCGTCCATCGCCAGCATGAAGCGGGCAAGGGTGCGGGCGATTTCCGGATCCATTGCCGCGCGCCGGTCGGTTGCGATCCGGAAGCCCCGGGTGGAGGTGAAGTTCGCGCCATCGAGGGAGACGCTTCGGATGTCCTCGTGACGGGTGAGCAGATGGACGGGCGGCTGCGTGGGGGAGCCGGGATCCCGGTAGACGGGGGCTTCGGCGCGCAGCCTGTCGTAGACGGCGTGCGGGTGGCCTTCGGCGAAGGCCACGGGCTCCAGCAGGGTGAAGGCGGACGGTGTCACAACAGATCGGCGGGGGTGGTCGGCAAGCCGAGGGCGACACGGCCGGCGAGGCTTGCCGTGCGATCCCAGTCGAACACGACATGGCCGCGCATCATCTGGAGATCGCGCAGGTTGCGCTGGAGCGGCACGGAGAGGAAGCCCGAGCTTGCGCCGGCCGATGCGCCGAGCGTGTCCACCGCCTGCTGGGCGAGGCGGACGATCTGGGCGCAGGCAAGCCGCATCTGCACGACGGTTTCGGTGGGCGCGGAAGCGCCATCGGGGCCGATTTCCTCAAGACGGGCAACCGTGTCTTCCCAGAGGAGGCGGGCGGCGTTCGCCAGCGCCATGGCCTCGCCGAGGCGCAGGTGGGTGGACTGGACCTCGACCTGGCGGGCGCCGCCGCTGAAGGCCTGAAGTTTGGTCTTCATGCGGTTGGTGAACCAGGCGATGGAGCTGTCGGCCGCGCCGAGCGCGGGCGTTGCAGCCACCAGCGCGAGGGCGGCGCGCATGGGATAGGCAAGGGTCGAGCCGGGATGGAGCGCTTCGCCCGGCGATGCGCCGGCCGCCATCTGCATGGCGGGAAGCGTGCGATATTCGGGGACGACGACATCGCGGACGACGACGGCGTGGCTGCCTGTGGCGACCATGCCGGAGACCTGCCAGACTTTTTCCACCGTGACATCGGCGACGGGCAGGGCGCAGAAGCGCGGGATCATGGTTTCGGTATCGATTGCGTTCACGAGCACCCAGTCGGCATGGTTGATGCCGGTGGCCCATTCCCAGCGACCGTTGACGCGGAAGCCGCCTTCCGTGCGCTCGGCCTTGCCGGTTGGGGCGAGCGGGGCCGGAGCGAGCGGCATGGCGCCATCGTGGAAGAAATCGGCCTGCGCCTCGGCGCCGAACTTCGCCAGCATCCAGGCGTGAAGGGCGAGGAAGGAGAGGGTCCAGGCGCTGGAGGTGCAGCCGTTGGAGAGGCGGCGGACGACGTCCATGAAGTCCGCGAAGGTGGCGCCCTGTCCACCCGCGCCGCGGGGGGCGAGCATGGCGAAGAAGCCGGCTTCCGTTGCTTCGCGTACGGTGTCTTCCGGCAGCGAACGGATTTCCTCGGCCTGTTGCGCGCGTTCGGCAAGGCGCAGGGCCATGGAGTCGGCCCATTCGGACCAAGGCTGGCCCGTGGTCGTCTTGAGGGGCGCCGTCTTGAGGGGCGCCGTCTTGAGGGGCGTTGTGTGCATTGCCGGATCCTCCCGCTGGATGGTCGCCGCACGGGCGGACCATGTCACTTTCGGGGAATGCATCATGACAGTGCCATATTGTCAATGAAGTTTACTATATGGGATGCGTTTTCCCCGTTGCCGTGGCGGCGTGCTTGCCGGATAAAGTAAGCATGATTGACGGCCTGCACCGCTTTCCCGCCATGTGCGGAGGAGCCGGATGAAATCCCCCTATCTGATCGTATCCCTGCTGCAGGGTTTCTACTGGTTTGACGCCGGGTTGCAGAGCTTTCTGCGGTCACGCGGCTGGCCGACGCTGACGCATAGCCAGTCCATGGTGATGCTGCACATCGCCACCGGGACGACGCGGCCGGCCGACATTGCCCGCAGCATCGGAGTGAGCCGCCAGGCGGTTCATGTCACCCTGATGCAGATGGAAAAGCTGGGCATGATCCAGTTTCGCAACGATCCGTCCGACCGGCGATCGAAGATCGTGGTGCTGACGGAGATGGGCGAGCCGATGCGGCGTGACGCCCAGCATTCGGTGCAGCTGATGACGCGGCGGCTTGCCGACCGGATCGGGGCGGCGCCGGTGGCCGCCCTGCTCACGGCCTTTGGCATGGACTGGGGCGAGCCGGTCGATTTCGAAACGGAGGAACGGGTAAAACCCTCTGCCAGCGCCGCCGAATAGGCGTATTCAGACCTGTCGGTCGCGTCCGGCCCAATGGGGTTTGCGCAGATCGGCCTTCAGGATCTTGCCGATGGGGCTGCGCGGCAGGGGCGTTTCGCGCAGTTCGAGGCTTTTCGGCCATTTGTAGCGGGCCAGCCGGCCTTCGAGATGGGCAGCGATGCTGGCGTCATCGACCGCCATTCCCTTGTTCGGCACGATGATGGCATGGACGCGTTCGCCCCAGCGGTCATCCGGAACGCCGATGACCGCGCATTCGCGGATGGCCGGGTGCAGGCCAAGGGCGTTTTCGACTTCGATGGAATAGATGTTCTCGGCGCCGGAGACGATCATGTCCTTCAGGCGGTCGGTGATGTAGAGGAAGCCGTCCTCGTCCATGTAGCCGGCATCCTGCGAGTGCATCCAGCCGCCGCGCAGCGCTTCGGCCGTTTCCGCGGGGCGGTTCCAGTAGCCCGCCATGACGCAGGGGCCGCGGCCGACGATCTCGCCAGTCTGGCCACGGGGCAGTTCGCGGCCATTGGCATCGACAACGCGGGCGTCATAGCCATAGCCGGGAATGCCGACCGAGCGCAGCTTGTCTTCGGTCTGATGATGGCGCGGAAGCAGGAAGGTGAGCGAGGGCATTTCCGTCATCCCGAAGCCCTGGATCAGCTGGATGTCGGGCAGGGTGGCGCGCACGCGCTCGTACGTGGCCTGCGGCATGGGCGAACCGCCGTAGCCCAGCATCCGCAGGGCGCCGAGATCAAGGGCGGCATGGCCGCTTCGCGCGATCTGGTCGATGACGGCGGGCACGGTGAAGAGATGGGTGACGCGGTGCCGGGCCGCGAGGGGCAGCAGGCTGGCGGCATCGAGCCGTGGCGCGAAGACATGGGTTCCTGCCACCATGGTGACGCTGAACAGGCCGATGTCGGCCAGGTGGAACATCGGGGCGGCGTGGAGATTGATGCAGCTTTCATCGAAGCCGATCATCATGATGAGATTGGAGGCAACCGACACGAGGTTGCGATGGGTGAGCATGACGCCCTTGGGGCGGCCCGTGGTGCCGCCGGTGTAGAAGATGCCGGCGATGTCCTGATCGGCGCGGGCGGCGTCTTTGATCGGGGCGAGGGCTGCGGCGCGGGCGCGGAGGCTGCCGCCCGCTTCGTCGAGGGCAAGCATGGCGAGGCCGGGCAATTCGCTTGCCAGCCCTTCTGCCTGGGCCGCGAAGCCGTCGCCGACGAGCAGCAGGCTGGCGCCGACATCGCTGAGCTGGAAGGCGAGTTCGGCCACGGACAGGCGGGTGTTGAGCGGCACGATGATCGCGCCGGCCCAGAAGCAGGCGAAATAGCAGTCGAAGAAATGGTCGCTGTTGTGGGCGAGGACGGCGATGCGGTCTCCGACGGTGATGCCATTGGCGCGGAAGAGGGCTGCGAGGCAGGCGACATCGGCCCTGACCTGGCGCCAGTTGCGCGTGCGCGTGCCGTCGACGGTGGCGATGGAATCGGGCCTGAGACGCGCCGATCTGTGCAGGCCTTGGGTGAGTTCCACGTGTGCTTCCAGGCTGAAATCCGGGGCTGATGCCCCGGCCAAATATGGTCCGAGGTTAGTGCAGGCAGTGCAAGAGTGTCAATTTAGTTGACTGTAACAGCCTGTGCGATAGCGTGGCGGGGAGGAATGGCGGCAAGCTGTCATGGGGGATTTTCCCCTGACATGCCGGTGTGCATGCCGGATATTCCGTCAACTTTTTTGACGTTATGTTGCGCAGCATGAACAGGAGGCCGCGATGAGCGAGAGCAGTGCCAGACATCTGAAGGGAATACATCACGCGGCCTATCGCTGCCTGGATGCGGCGCAGACCCTCTGGTTTTACGAGGAGGTGATCGGCTTGCGCTTTGCCGGGGTGGTGCTGGCCGACGGCATCGAGGGCACCTATGTCGATTCGTGCTACGCCCATATCTTCTTCGAACTGCCGGACAAGTCCTACATCGCCTTCTTCGACCAGCCGGACGGGGCGCGGCCTGAATCCGCCGCGCGCAAGGACAGTTTCGACGTGCATCTCGCGATCGAGGTGAAATCGGAAGAGGATCTGCTGGCCATGCAGGCGCGGATGCGGGCGCATGGCAAGAGCTGCCACGGGCCGATCGACCATGGGTTCGTGAAATCCGTCTATATGTATGACCCCAATGGGCTGCAGGTGGAGTTCACCTGCCGGGTGCCGGACCATGACGCGATCCTGGCCGAGGAGGAGCGGACCGGCCGGGCGCGCCTTGCAGACTGGACGAAGGAAACGCGCGCGGCAAAGATTGCCCTGTTTGGCGAGGATGCGATCCGCATTCCCCCTGACAAGCCGGGCGCGGCCTGAGTCGGGACACTGTCAACTGGTGGCGCGCATGGTTGCCGCGACCGACCTGCGGCCGGCCAGCAGGATGGCCAGCGCCACGACCAGCGATGTACCGCTGAGGGACGCGAGCGAAAGGCCGAGGCTGTTGGGGCCGGCAAAGACATGCTCGCTGAAGAGGCCGACGAGAAGCGGGCCGATGCCCATGCCGGCGAGGTTCGCGAACAGCAGATAGACCGCGCTGACGCGGCCGCGCAGCAGCGGCGGGACCATGGCCTGAAGTGTGGCGGCCTGAAGCCCGCCAATGAGCGAGACGGCAAGCATGCCGGCGGCGAGCAGCAGCAGGGCAAGGCTGCGATCGGTGACGAGATAGGCGGCCACCATGGTGGCAAGCTGCATCAGGATGGAGAGGATGACGATCCGCACGGGGGCGTCGATATGGCCGCGGCGGGCGAGCCTGTCTGACCAGAGGCCGCCGAGGATGAGGCCCGCCGAGCCGAGGCCACCGATCATCAGGCCGAAATGGCTGCCGATTTCGGACGGGGACATGCCGTGCAGCCGGGCGAAATGGGCCGGCGCCCAGAGCATGGGCATGTAGGTGGCAATGATGAGCACGGAATAGCCGGACAGGATCGTGATGAAGGCGCGCCGGTGCTGGCGCATCCAGGCGAAGAGAATGTCGAAGCCGCCGTCTTCGCTGGCCTTGCTGCCGTCAGCCGGCTGGATGGCCGGGACCTGGCGGCCGGCTTCGCGCATGGTGGCGAGGAGCAGGAGCGCGAGCGGGAATCCGAGGAAGCCGACGGCGAGGAAGGCGAGGCGCCATTCGCCGACTTCGATTCCGAAAGGCAGGCTGAGGCTGACGCCGCTGGTCCATTCGACGAGCTGCCCGCCGAAGACCATGGCAAGGCCGCCGCCCAGCGTGACGCCCAGCGAATAGAGGCTGATGGCAAAGCCCCGGCTGGCGGCCGGGAAGCGATCCGCAATGGTGGAATAGGCGGCGGGCGACAGGGTGGCTTCGCCGATTCCGACAAGGGCGCGGGCGATTGCAAGCATGGCGAAGCTGCCGGCCAGCCCGCAGGCCATGGTGGCGAGGCTCCAGCCGATGATGCCGAAGACGATGAGGTTGCGGCGGTTTCCCCTGTCGGCCAGCTTGCCGAAGGGAAGGCCCATGATCGAGTAGAGAAGAACGAAGCCGAAGCCGACGAGAAGGCCGATTGCCGCGTCGCCGACGCCGAATTCCTGCCGGATGGGATCGACCACGAGGCTGATCAGGATCCGGTCGAGGAAGGAGAGCATATAGGCCAGCGTGAGGAGGGCGACGACATAATAGGCATAGGCGCCCGGCCGGCTGCCGGCTTTATCGCTGTTCATGGCCTTGCTGCTTTCGGGAGCATGAAAAACCCCCGGCGCGAAGGCGCGCGCCGGGGGTGATTTCCTGTCGGTTTCTAGAAGTTCTTGCGGACGCCGATGGTGATCATCCGCGGTTCATTGAGCGCGCCGACCATCCCCATGCCGATGGGGCTGCCGAACACGAAGGTGCGATACACATTCTTCGTGAGGTTGCTGCCCGTGACATAGACGCTGAAGTCGCTGGGGATGTGCGTGACCTGGAGGCGGGCGCTCAGCAGATCGGAGGGCAGGCTCCAGTTGTCACCCGGCGCGGACGCGGGCTGGTGCAGCATGGCATCGGAATGGACCCACTGCACGAAGCCGCCGACGTTGAATTCCTGATCGAGATCGGCGTTGAAGCGCGCGCCCAGCGTGGAGGTGAAGCGCGGCGAGCGCTGCATGCGTTCGCCATTGTCGAGTTCCGCCGTGGGGTTGAACGCCAGGTTGCCATAGGCGCTGAGCCAGTCAGCCAGCTGGAAACGGGCTTCCGCCTCGACGCCCGTGCTCTTCGCATCGAGCGAGCGGACCTGGAAGGCGCGCGCTTCTGCGTTGTAGAAGCTGTCCTGATAGTCCTTGATGTCGAGGTGGTAGGCGGCGATCGAGACATAGCCGCGACCGTCGAGGAAGCGACCCTTGAAGCCGGCCTCGAAGGTGGTGACCTTTTCGACCGGGATCAGGAAGGGATCCGGGAAGGGCAGGGCGAGCGCCGACTGGTTGACGAAGCCCGAGCCCTTGTTGCCTTGGCCGACCGAGGCATAGAGGGTGGAGCTTTCCGTGGGGTTGTAGCTGAGGGTCGCCGAGAAATCGAAGGTGTCATCCGTGATTTTCTTGCTGGTGCCGGAGCCCACGGTGAGAATGGACACCAGATTGTTCGGGTAGCCGTTGTCGTCGAGCAGGGACTTTTCGTAATCGGCATCCTTGGTGTCGGTCGAGAAGCGGCCACCGAGGTTCAGCTGCAGATTATCCGCCATGTGCCAGGTGAGCTGGCCGAAACCGGCGAAGGCATTCTCGGTCTGGTCGAACTTCTGCGAAGTCTTGCCGTAGAGGCCGCCCAGAACCGGGAATCCATTGTAATTGCTGATATAATCATATTTCACCGTGGAATGGAGGTAGAAGCCCCCGACGATGAACTCCAGCGTACGGCCTGTTGGCGAGGCGAGGCGGATTTCCTGCGTGAACTGGTCGAAATCCTCGTTGAAGGTCGACATCAGGAAAGGCTGGGGGGTGGAATCGGAATCGAAGCTGTTCTGGAAGTTGAACCCGGAATAGCCGGAGATGGAGGTGATGGAGTAGCCGCTGTCGAATTCGTAGCTGATTTCCAGCGAGGGATCCCAGCTCTTCTGGTAATCGCCCGCGCCGTTGTTCTCATATTTCGTGTAGTTGGTCAGGCCGCCGTCGAGAACGCCAAGGGCCTGGAGGCCGGCGACATTCTGGTTGCCGAGAAATTCGAAGCTGGTGCCGGACATGCTCATCCGGCTGGTCTGCACCTTGGCGCGGACGCGAAGGCCGTCGGCCGGTTCCCAGACAGCGACGGCACGCAGAACATGGCGGTCACCCGAGGGTTCCTTGCGATCGAGCGCGAGGTTGCGGATGTAGCCCGGATCGCTTTCGTAGAGGCCGGCGACGCGGAAGCTGAGCGTATCGGTGGCGACGATGTCGAGGCCGCCTTCGAGCGACCATTTGCCGTAATTGGCTTCGACCTGGCCCTGGACATGGCCGCCGGTGCGGGTGCCGGGATCGCGGGTGACGACGCTGACGGCGCCGACGCTGGTGTTCTTGCCGAAGAGAACCCCCTGGCTGCCCTTGATGACTTCGACGCGGGCGATATCGAACAGGGAATCACGATACTGGCGGGCGCGGGGGTGGTAGACGCCATCGACGAAGAGGCCGACCGACTGTTCGAACACCTGGCTGCCGGCCGAGGTTCCGACGCCCCGGATGCTGACGCCGCTGAGGCCGCCCGGCGATTCATGCAGGCTGAGACCCGGAACATTGGCGGCGAGACCCTTGATCTCGACGACGCCGAGTTCGCCGAGCTGGTCGCCGCTGACGACGTTGATGGTCATCGGGGTCTTTTCGAGCAGGGTCTCGCGCTTCTGGGCGGTGACGATGATGTCGCCGAAGCCTTCCTGTGCATGGACGGCCGTGCCACCCAGCAGCAGAAGGGGGCCGAGAGCGACGGTCGACAGGTGTCTGGATAGTCCTTGCACTTCATGATCCTCCCATGGATGGGCCAGATTCATGCCGGCCCTGTTGCGCGGGAGGTTATGGCTGCGGGGGGATAATCGTCAACAAAATTGTCAAACGGGCTGCGGAAGGTGGGGTTTCGCAGTCTGAATCCGGTGGAAAACCGGGCTTTTCCACATTCGTTCAATTGCTTGCTATTCTGGCCCCGTTTGCCGCGCCTTTCAAGTTAATTGACGACAGTGGGCGGCGGTGGGTTCAGAGCGCACGGATCAGCAGGCGGGTTCGCGCAATCCATGGGGCTTCGGCAAGCACGGCCTGGCGGCTGCCGGGGCGTGCCGGCAGCAGGTGCAGCCTGCCATCCGACGTGGCGAGAAGGCGGCCGAAGGCGAAGCGGCCGACGGGGCGTTGCACGAGGATGTCTGTGTTGATGGCTTCGCTGAAGCGTTCGGGCGGGAGCTGTTCCAGCCACAGCTGGTCTCCGGCGCGGTAATCGCCCTGTGACGCGCGGACGAGGAGCCCGATGTGGCCGGCGCCGGGGACCGGTGGCTGAAAATCGAGCGTGGCGGAGAGGGCGTGCGGGCCATCGGCATCGAGGGTGGCGGCGACAGGCACCCTTGTATCGCCCGGCTGGGCCAGGATTTCGCCTGGATCGACTGCAAGCGCCGCCGCGAGGCGATCGAGCCAGGCGAGGGTGAGCTGGCGTGTGCCTGTTTCCAGCCGGCCGATGGTGACGGCTGTGGTTTCCGGCCGGCAGCGGGCGGCGACATCGGCGAGTGTCAGGTTGCGGGCCTTGCGAAGTTCCCGGAGCCGGTTTTTCATGATCTGGTTAAGCCCTTTCCTACAGAAATGCCAATATGGCAATTAACGGCCCGGAATGTCCAGCAGGAAAGAAGGGTTTTGCCGATGATCGATGCCGAGAAATATCCGAACCGGATGCTGGGGATACGCCGCCTGGCACCTTCGGATGCCGTGGACCGGCTGGAAGTGGCCGTGAACCTGACCGAATCGCCGCTCGCCTGGCTGGCGCGGCGCGGGCATCTGACGGAGCGGCAGGTGACTGCCGGCGAACGGTTGCGGACAGACCATGGGCTTTCGGGGCTTGGCGCGCGCGTGACGATGCGCTGGGATGTGGCGCCCGCCGATTCGCGTGGGCGGAGCGGTGGCGGTGCGGACCGGCAGATGCTGGGGGGTATCGACGCCAGGCGGCGATTCGATGCTGCTCTGGCAGCTGTTGGCCCGGGATTGGCGGACATATTGTGGCGGGTCGCCTGCGAGGGGGAGGGGCTTTCGGTGGCGGAAAGGGGGCTTGGATGGCCTGCGCGGGCGGCCAAGCTGGTGCTTGGCATGGCACTGGACCGGCTGGCCGATCATTATGATAACCATTCTGGTTAATTCTAATTGACAAGCGTGACGATCTGGTATAGGGGTTCATGCATGCTCCGGAATTGCGCCCGAGGATGGTTGGCGGATCGGGCGGGTGATGGAGCGGGCGCTGCCGCATGGCGGCATTTCCGACAGGGCGGGCCTTATGGTGCTGGCGGGGCCGGGTGACGGGAGGCTTTGGGGGGCCATTCCGGCGCGGGTGGGCCAGCATGTCGGCTAAGCAAGTCGGCAAGGCTTGTCCGGCGGTCTGATGGGGGCGGGCCGCCGGATGGCGTGGCGTCGGCCCTCTGTCGGGCCTTCTGTCGGGCCGTGTGTGGTGGCGTCTGGAAAAGGGGGGTGGGGTGGAGCGCAGTCTTTCGCGACTGGAGCGGCTGGTGCGCCTGCCTCACCCCGAGCGGGACAGGGTTTTGGGGGGACTGGCGCCGTCGGAGCGGCTGGCGCTGCTGGAAAGCTGGCCGATGCTGGCGCGTCCGGCGCAATTGCCGCCGGACGGGGAATGGTCTGTCTGGCTGATCATGGCCGGGCGTGGCTTCGGCAAGACCCGGGCGGGCTCCGAATGGGTGACGGCCATGGCGCGGCGCCACGCCGGGGCGCGGTTCGCGCTGATCGGGACGACGGCCCACGATACCGTGGCGGTGATGCTGGAAGGGGAATCGGGCCTGCTGGCGGTGGCGCCACCAGGGTTCCGGCCTGACTGGAAGGCTTCGAAGCGGCAATTGCGCTGGCCGAACGGATCGATCGCGACATTATTGTCGGCGGTGGAGCCGGACCAGTTGCGCGGGCCGCAGTTTCATTTCGCCTGGTGCGACGAGCTTGCGGCCTGGCCGCGACCGAAGGAAAACTGGGACAATCTGCGCATGGGCCTGCGGCTGGGTGCGCGGCCGCGCGCCGTTGTGACGACGACGCCGAGGCCTCTGCCCTTTCTGAAGCAGCTTGCCGAAGCGCCGGGCGTGGTGGTGGCGCGCGGGTCCACCTATGACAACCGGGCCAATCTGCCGCCCGGCTTTCTGGAGGATGTGACGCGGGCCTATGCCGGGACGTCGCTGGGACGCCAGGAAGTGATGGGTGAACTGCTGGACAGCCGCGAAGGCGCGCTGTGGAGCCGGGACGGGCTGGACGGGTGCCGGGTGGCCGAGGCGCCGCCGATGACGCGGGTGGTGGTGGGGGTGGACCCCCCGGCCGGGCCTGGCGGTTGCGGAATCATCGTCGCCGGAATCGATGCGGACGGGATCGGCCATGTGCTTGCCGATGCAAGCCTGCGGGCGGTGAAGCCCGAGATCTGGGCCGCAGCGGTGGCGGCTGCCTACCGGCGGCACGGGGCGGACCGGATCGTCGTGGAAACGAACAATGGCGGCGACATGGTGGAGGCGACGCTGCGGGCCGCGGGCGCCAGCCTGCCAGTGAAGCAGGTGCGGGCGAGCCGGGGCAAGGCGGCGCGGGCGGAGCCTGTCGCCACCCTCTATGCCGCCGGGCGCGTGCGGCATGTGGGCATGTTCGCGCCGCTCGAGGACGAGATGTGCGGGCTGATGCTGGGCGGGGGCTATGCCGGGCCCGGACAATCCCCCGACCGGGCGGATGCGCTGGTGTGGGCGCTGACCGAGCTGATGCTTGGCGCGACCGGAGGACGGCCCGGCGTGCGGGTGCTGGGCGGATAGCTGGAGAACAGGGAAATGCAGCATTTTCTGTGCTGGATGCGGAAGCGTGTCCGGGAGCCTTCGACATGGGCTGGGCTGGCGATGATCGCCATCGTGATGGGTTCGGACCCGATGCAGGCCCATGGTATCGTGCAGGCGGTATCGCTGATCATCGGCGGCGGGCTGGTGACGGCCGGCCCGCCTGCGGACGGGGATGCCGGTGATGACGACCCGCGGAGCGGCAGCTGGTGAGCTGGGCGCGGCGGATGCTCGGGCTGGAGCGAAAATCAGCCCCGCGGCCCGGCGCCTGGGCAGGCCTTGCACAGGCCGCCACAGAGCGACCACGCGGTTATGAGGCGCAGGTGCGCGCAGCCTTTGCCAATGCCGTGGCGCTGCGCGCCATCAGGCTGGTTTCGGAAGGGCTTTCGAGTGTCAGGCTGGTGGCGGGCGGCGAGGACCATCCGGCGCTGGGCCTGATTGCGCCGGGGCTGATGGAAGCGGTTTCCACGCATCTTCTGCTGCATGGAAACGCCTATATCGATACGGCGCTCGACCATCGCGGCCTGCCGGCGGCGCTGTGGGTTCTCCGGCCGGAGCGGATGCGGCTGGAGACGGATGCAAACGGCTGGCCGCGTGAATGGGTTTACCGCGTGGGGAGCCGCGTGGAGCGCTACCCTGCCGAAGGCGATGCAGCGACGCCGGCGCTTCTGCACCTGAAGGCGATGAACCCGCTGGATGACCATCTTGGGATGGGGGTGCTGGAGGCGGCATCGGAGCCGGTTGCCATGTTGCAGGCAGCGGGGCGATGGAACCGGGCCTTGCTGGCCAATGCGGCGCGGCCTTCGGGGGCGCTGGTGCTGGACAGCGAGGAGGGGCCGCTTTCGGCCGAACAGCATGCCCGGCTGCTGGAGGAAATCGAGGCGGGATTCCAGGGGGCTGCCAATGCCGGACGCCCGATGCTGCTGGAAGGCGGCCTGCGCTGGCAGCCGCTGGCGATGACGCCTGCCGAAATGGATTTCCAGAAGGCGCGCGAAAGCGCGGCGCGTGAAGTGGCGCTGGCCTTTGGCGTGCCGCCGATGCTGCTGGGCCTGCCGGGGGATTCGACCCATGCCAATTATGCCGAGGCCAATGTCGCGCTGTGGCGGCTGACCATCCTGCCGTTGCTGGCGCGCATTCTGGACGGGCTTTCGGTGCATCTGGGCACATGGTGGCCGGAGCTGCGGCTGGAGCCTGACCTCGACATGGTGCCGGCCCTGTGGGGCGACCGGGAGCGGCTGTGGCGACACGTGGGGAGCGCCGCCTTCCTGAGTGACGACGAGAAGCGCGAGATGCTGGGCTGGGCCCGTCGGGCCGATGGCTGACCCCGGGGAGGTGGACATGAACGGGACGGTGACCCTGACCGGCTATGTGAGCCGATTCGATACGCCGGACAGGAGCGGGGACGTGGTACGGCCGCGGGCTTTCCTGGGCCTGAGGGCCGATGTGCCGCTTTTGTGGCAGCATGACCCGGCACGACCGATCGGCCGGGTGCTGCGGTTGCAGGAGGATGCAAGGGGCCTGCGGATGGAAGCGGCGCTGAGCGCCGGTTGCCGCGACGGCCAGGACGCGCTGGCGCTGATGCGCGCCGGCGCCGTCGACGGGCTTTCGTTCGGATACCGGGTGAAGCGGGCGCGCAAGCGGCCCGGTGGCGGGCGCGAGCTTCTGGCGGTGGATCTGATCGAATGTTCGGTCGTGACGCTGCCGATGCATGCGGATGCGCGGGTGGAGCGGATCGGCGGCTGATGGCCGCGCATGAGGACTGCGCCGGGGGCGCAGGGACCAGAGTGTTTCAGTGAGGAGAAGGCGATGACCTATTATGAAACCAAGGCCGATGCCGTGGTGACGGCCGCAGATGCGGCCGTTTCCGGGGATGTTGCGGCGGACATGGTGCAGGGCGATGCGGATATCCGGCAGGCTCTGGACGCCCTGCGCCTGGAAGTGAAGCGGGACGTGGCGCAGCTTTCGCGCCGGATGCTGGCGCCGCCGCCGCTTGGCCGGGCAGCGGGAAGCGTGGGGCGGTCCGCATTCGCCGACAGCTATCTGCGCAAGGGGATCGAGGCCGATTTCGAGGCCAAGCGGCTTTCGGTGGGCGTGGCTGGCGAGGGCGGCCTTGCCGTTCCAACCGAGATCGATGCCCGCATCGAGGCGACGCTGAAGCAGATTTCCCCGCTGCGCGCCATTGCCGATGTGGTGAAGGTGGGGAGCGCCAGTTACCGCAAGCTGGTGGCGCTGGGCGGCGTTGCCTCGGGCTGGGTTTCGGAAGTGGCCGAGAGACCCGAGACGGCGACGCCTGGCTTTGCCGAGATCGTGCCGCCGATGGGCGAGATCTATGCCAACCCGGCCGCCACCCAGGCCATGCTGGACGACGCCATGTTCGACGTGGAAGCCTGGCTGGCTGGCGAAATCGCGACCGAATTCGCCCGCGCCGAGGGCGTGGCCTTCGTGAACGGCACGGGCGTCAACCAGCCCAAGGGTTTCCTGACCTATCCGGTATCGACCGCAGGCGATGCGACGCGCCCGCTGGGTACGGTGCAATATGTGCCCTCGGGTGCGTCCGGCGCCTTTGCCGCATCCAGCCCGGCCGACAGTCTGATCGATCTGGTGCACGCGCTGCGCACACCCTACCGCCAGGGTGCGGCATGGGTGATGAATTCCAGCACCCTGTCCGTCATCCGCAAGTTCAAGGACGGGGACGGCGCCTTCATCTGGCGGCCGGGCCTTTCGGAAGGCGAGCCGGCGACGCTGCTGGGCTATCCGGTGATCGAGTCGGATGCCATGCCGGATATTGCGGCCAACGCCCTTTCCATCGCCTTCGGACAGTTCCGTTCGGCCTATGTGATCGCCGAGCGTGGCGAGACCGCCGTTCTGCGCGACCCCTATTCGAACAAGCCGTTCGTGCATTTCTATGCGACCCGTCGCGTGGGCGGGGCGCTGGTGAACAGCGAGGCCGTGAAGCTGATGCGCTTCTCGGCAAGCTGAGCGCAGGCTGCCGCCCTGCCAGCGCAGGGCGCGAACTGGGGGGGGGCCATGCGCCCCCCCTTTTTTTGACTGGCGATTTCGGAGTGGGCGATGGCAATCCTTGCGGCATCCATCGAGAGCAATGGCAGCATCCTGGCTGTGGATGGCGACTGGCCTGCTTCGGCCTTCGCGGATTTCATGCTGGATCCGGATGGCAGCCCCCGCGTGGTGCTGACAGCCACGGGACCGGGCCATGAGCGCCAGGGCGTGGAAGCCGTGGCGGCGCCGGGACGGGTGCGGCAGTTTCCGGCGATCCGGATGCTGCGGGTGCCGGCCGGAGCGCCCGTGGAAGGCGGGCCGGTGCCCGATTTCGTGGAGACGGGCGAGGACAAGGGCAAGCCCATCCTGCCGCTGGACGAGACCGAACTGGGCAATGGCCTCAGGCGGGTGCGGATGATGCTGCACCAGCCGGTGGCGGCGGGCGAGGCCGTGAGCCTTGCATTTGCGCCCGGGTGGCGCGCGGGCGAGCCGGGCGCTGCCCTTGTTGCCGTGAACCTTTCCCAGCTGGTGCATGAGAAACCGGCGGCGCGCTGGGCACGCATGCCCTTCGAGCGGGTGACCGACAACCGTGTGCGCCTTGACCTGCTGGTGGCGCACTGGGCGCCCGAAGGACAATCCGCCGTGGCGGGCGTGCGCTTTTCGGTGACGGATGGCGTGGCGATCCGCACGGCCTGGGCGGTGATCGGGACATCGACGCTTTATGGCGATGCCCTGCGCTGCTGGACAGCCGAGGTGGACCTGACCGGGCTTTCTCCGGGCCTTGTTTCGGCCCACTGGTCCGTCTTTCCGTGGGTGGGGGCGGTGCGGCACAGCAGCGGAGCGGCCGACCCGGCGCTGAGCCCGCAGCATTCCGCGACCGTCGCCGTCGCCGCGCGCGCCGCGACGGCCGAGAAGCCGCTGGCGATCGCCCATGACCCCGGCGGGCAGCGCTATGGCTATACCACACAGGCAAGCCATGCGCCGGCGCCGTCGACCTATTTCCCCTATGTCTGCGTGGCGGTGGACCCCGCCGGGACTGCGACAGCAAGCAACCGGACGGCGGCTGAAGGGCTGGCGGGTTTCGGCAACACGCCCGAGGAAGCGCGTACTGCCGCCCTTGCCGTGGCCAACCGGCCCGCCAACCTTGTGACGGCCACCAATGTGCTGCGTTACCTGGGGCGCGCCCTGCCGGCGGCCAACGGCCAGGCCGCCATTGCAGTGGGCGCCATCGACGGCTGGGAAATCTTCCTGCCGGCCGGGACGCACCAGATCCCGGGTGGCAATGCGGTGGTGGGCACGTCTGCCACTGAATGCCCGGTGGTGCTGAAAGGCGCCGGAGCGGATGCGACGACGCTGGTGTCCGCTGCATCGAGTAGCGGCATCCGTGCGGCCATGGTGCAGTTCCGGGACATGCGGCTTCTGGGTGGGCAGGTCAGCCTGCCGGGCACGACCGTGCGGCTGGTGGGACCGGACGTGGATGTATCGGCAAAGCCCGGTTACGAGGCGAGCGCGGGTTCCTATTGGTCTGCCGCGGCGGCTGCGGAAGAAGTGAACCACTGGCAGGTGAAGAGCCGGTGGTGGAAATCGGGCACGACGCTTGGCGGATCGTCAATGGTGGTGGAACTGGCGCGCAGCGTGGAGCATGCGCGCGGCATCGCCACCAATGTGGCGGCGAATTGCGCCCGCATCGCCGACCCGAGCCTGCCGCAGCCTTCCGACCCGACCCATGCGGTGACCACCTACCCTGCCGGGACGACATCGGTGGAGTCCGTTGCGGACCGCTTCATCTGGGGTTGCGATGGCCGGGGTGTCCACCCGGTGACCGGCTGGGCCTTCAGCATTCCGCAGCGCATCGGCGCGGACGGGCGGCTGAAGGCGCTGCGCTTCGTGTGCGTGAATTCGCTGTTCGAGAAGATCGGGGCGGGGACTGCGCCCGCCTATGTGCTTGGCGAGGGCAATACGACCCCGCTCGATGTGAGCGGGCTGGTGATCGAGGGCTGCACATTCCTGGGGGACCGGGCGAACAGCCTGTACAACGACCCCAACCCGCCGGATCTGGCGGCGACCTTCACCATGGACAACAGCTATGGCCACTGCCGGGTGGCCAACAGCTATTACGACCGCATTGCCATCAAGCAGGACTGTTTCGACAACCCGGTGGTGAATGCGTTGCGCGGCGGCGGTGCGGGCAATGGCCGCCGGCGGCATCTGACCCGGGGCTGGGTGGCCCTGATGGGGCAGCTGCACGAGGGCATGGTGGATGGCCAGCGGTTCGGGGATGGCGGCCTCAACGGGCAGGTGATGGAATATTACGGCCCGGGGGCTGCCACCAACCCGAATGACGGCAAGGACCCGGTGCCCGACATGGGCTGGCCGGCCTTTGGCGATGACCGCAGCTATTACGGGACCAACAGCGGCTGGGGCGATTACCGGCCGCAGCCCGGATCGCCGCTGATGGCACGCGGGCTTCGGGCGCAGATCGACGTGGACATGGCCGGCCAGCCGCGACTGGCGCCCTTTGCCGCCGGGGCGCTGGAAGGCGAGGCACCCATGGTGGCGGTGCTGACGCCCGATTCTGCGCGGCATCTGTCTGCGGATTCGGGTGCGGGGCCTGGCTGGTCCGGCGTGGTGGCAGGTGCGTCCGGTCGACTGGCGACCGGTGGCGCGCCGCCCGTGCTGACGGCAGTGCCGCCCGAAGCGGAGGAGCCGCCCGGAAAGGGCAATGAGCCGGGGCCTGGCGCGGGGCGGCGCATCACCGTGCGGGCCGGGCCGCGGACGTTGCCGGCGGGCGCGAACTGAGCGGCGAACAATCTGGAGAGGAGTTTCCGACATGGGGAAATGGGTTGCGGATGAGGTGCTTGATGGAGCGCTTGCCGTTCTTGCGGGCGCCGACCTGATGCTGGCCTTGCCGGGACAGCCGGCGGATTATGCCGGGGCGGTTGCATCGCAACTGGCCGCGGCGCCGCTTGCGGCCGGGGATTTCAGCTTTTCGGCCGGCGATGTTTCGGGGCGCAAGGTGGCAGTCTCGGCGAAAGCCGGGCTTTCCGTGCTGCAGGAAGGAAGCGCCAGCCATGTAGCGCTTGCCGACAGCGCCAATGCGCGGCTGCTTTACGTGACGACTTGCCCTGCAAGGCAGCTGCCGGCGGGCGGAAGCGTGAACTTCGACACCTGGACGGTGGAGATTGGCGCGCCACTCTGAGGGGTTGGCGGAGGCCTGGGGGGAGAGGGGCATGTTCCTGAAGGATCCGGCGGCGCGGGTCGACTATCGGGTTGACTGGACGGAGGCGCTTGGCGCCGATGTGACGATTGCCGCGAGCGAGTGGATGGTGGTGCCGGCGGAAGCCGGCGGCGTGGCCGTGGTGTCTGATGCCCTTGCGGGAAATCTTGCCATTGCCCGCCTGGACGGCGGCGTGGCGGGGCATCTTTACCGGGTGACGAACCGGGTGGGCTTTTCGGATGGCGGGCGCGACGAGCGCAGCCTGATGGTGCGGGTGGAGGAACGCTGATGGCGGCAGGGGAAAAGGCGCCGCCCGCAGCGGCGGTGGCCGAGCTGAAGGCCTTTTTGCGGATCGAGGGGGATGAGGAGGATGCGCTGCTGGCCGCCTTTCTGCGGGCGGCGACCGAAGCAGTCGAAGCCAGCCTTGGGCGTGTGCTGATCGCACGGGCGGTGGTGGAGCGGCAACGGGTGCGATCCGGGGTGGTGGCCCTTGGCGTGGAGCCGGTGCTGGCGCTCGAGGGGGTGTTGTTGCCCGGGGCTGATGGCGAATGGGGGATGCTGGAGCCCGGCAGGGCGTTGCTGGAGCTTTCCGCTCATGGCCGCGGGCGCGTGGGGCTTTCGGGGATTGCCGACGGTGTGGAGGTGGAAGCTTCCTATCGGGCCGGGATGGCGGAGGACTGGAACGGCCTGCCGGAGCTTTTGCGCCTGGCCGTGCTGCGGGCCGCAGCCCATGTTCACCGTGTCCGCGATGCACCGGATGATCCGGGGTTGCCGGTGGCGGTGGCGCGCATGCTGGCCCCATGGCGCGCGCGGCGGATGCTGTGACCTTGGCCCGGACAGAGGAGCTTGCCGGGCGGCTTTCGGAGCGTGTTCGTATCGAGGTGCTGCCCGAGGGCCGAGGCGAGGCTGGCGAGGCCAGCGCGCAATGGCGCACCCTGGCGGAACGCTGGGCTGCCGTGGAGCCCGTGGAAAGGGTGACGGCTTCGGTACTGGCCGCCGACACCCGGCACCCTGCCCGTCGCTGGCGGGTGACGCTGCGCGACGGGATCGCGGTGCAGCTGGGCATGCGGCTTGTGTGGCGGGGCGAGGCCCTGCGCATTTCGGGGATCGCTCGCGATCCCGCGCGGCCGGGGCTGACCCTGCTGTGGGTGGAAGACCCGGCCGCCTGAGGAGACAGACATGCGGGCAAGTCTTGAATTGCAGCGCGCGCTCGTGGCCGCGCTGACCGCCGATGCCGTGCTCGATGCTTCGGGCCTGCGGCTGTTCGACGGGCCGCCGGCCGATGCCAGGCCGCCCTATCTTTCGGTGGGCGCCGACGTTGTGACCGAGCGGGGGTGGAAAGGAGGCGGTGGCTGGGACCACCGGTTTTCCCTGACGCTCTGGGAAACGCGCGACGGGCTGGCGGCGGTGAAATCGGTTCTGGCGGAGGTTGAGCGGGTGGTCCTGGCCATGCCGCGCAGTTTCGCCGGCTTCCGGCTGGTGCAGCTGCGGTTGCTGCGGGCGAGCGTGCGGCGGGCGAACCGGGGGTGGATCCAGGGGGTGCTGGAGTTTCGTGCCCTGACAGTGATGGAAAACTGACAGTGATGGAAAAGTGGGGAGAACCGGAATGGCGATCGAGAGCGGGGCGGCGTTTCTTCTGAAGATGAGCGATGGTGGCGCCCCTGAAAGCTTCAGGACGATGGCCGGGCTGCGCACGACGCAGATGAGCCTGATGGCCGAGCCGGTGGTGGTGACCAACAAGGGGTCCGGCGGATGGCGCGAGCTTCTGCCGAGTGGCGGGATCCGCTCCGTTTCGATTTCCGGGGCGGGGGTGTTCACCGGTTCCGACGCGGAAATGGCCCTGAAGGCGCGGGTGCTGAACGGGGCGATGGACCGTTTCGAGGTGAGCTTCGAAGGGGGCGAGCGGCTGCGTGGAAGCTTCCAGGTGACACGGCTGGACTATGCCGGGGATTTCAACGGGGAGCGCAGCTACACGCTTTCGCTTGAAAGCTCGGGCGTGGTGGAGGCCCTGTGATCGTGCCGGATTTGAGCGGGCAGGGTTTGAGCGTGCCGGGCTTGACGAAGACGGCGAACCCCGTGCGCGGGGAGGTGTCGCTGGTTCTGGGCGAGGCACGGCTTTGCCTGCGGCCGGATTTTGCGGCGCTGGTGGCGGCCGAGACGGAAGCGGGCAGCCTGTTCGCCATGCTGGAGCGGGCCGGGGCGGGCGACTTGCGGCTGGCCGACATGGGCGCCCTGTTCTGGCATTGCCTTGCGGCAGCGGACCGGGGTGCGCGCGCGGATTTCGAGGCGCGGCTGCTGGCAGCCGGGCCGCAGGCCCTGCTGCGCCCCTATCGCGCGCTTCTGGGCGCCATCTTCGGGGACTGACGTGCGAACCTATGCCGCCTTTGCCCGACAGGCGGCCGGGCTGGCCACGGGGCGCCTTGGCTGGCGGCCCGGGGATTTCTGGCAGGCAACGCCGGCCGAGCTTCGCATCGCGATCGAGGGGCTGCTGCCCGATGCGGCGGCCGACGGGCCGCTTGGTGTTCCGGAGCTTGTGCGACTGAAGGAGAAATTTCCCGATGGTTGAGGATTTCGAAGGTCTTGCCCTGCGAGTGCGGACGGACAGCGATGGCTTTGTCCGCGAGGTGGGCGAGATGCGCCGCGTGCTGGCCGAGGGATTGTCCTCGGGCGCAGATGCAGCGGCGCGGGGTGTCGAGACGGCCTTGCGCCGGGCGGCGCGCAGCGGGCGGATCGAGTTCGAGGATCTGGCGCGGGCCGGTGCGAGGGCGCTTGGCGAACTGGCCGCGGCGGCGCTGAAGCTGGATGCAGGCGGCGGCCTTGCCGGCGCGGGGCGGATCCTGGCGGGCGCTTCGGCCGCCGTTTCGGGCTTGCCGGGCCGGGCGACGGGCGGACCTGTCTCTCCGGGGCGCGCCTATGTCGTGGGGGAGCGCGGGCCGGAACTGTTCGTGCCGACCATGAGCGGGCGTGTCGAGGCGGGTGGCAGCAGCCGCGGGCCGGTGACGGTGAACGTGCATGTGGCTGCCCCGCGCGAGGGTGCGGCGGGCGCTGCCTTCATGGCGCAGACGGGGCGGCAGGTGGCGCGCGACGTGCGCCGCGCGCTGTCGCGCTGGGAGGGCTGAGGTGGCGCATTTTCTTGCCTCTGCCGGCGACCAGCAGCGCACCGGCTGGATGAAGCGCTTTGCGCCGGCCTGCTGGACTGTCGATTTTCCGCGCCCGATGATGGCGGCCGTGACGGCGCCCGATCCGGGCACGCTGCGCCTCGATCTCGATTTCCTGACGACATCGGATCTGGCCGGCCTTGTCTGGGAGAGCGGGGATCGCTGGTCGCATCCGCTGCTCGCCTACCGCACCGACCGGGATTATCGGGGGGTGCGGCTGGAATTCGACTGGGTGGCGGCGCCGGGGCTGATGCCGCTCGATGCGCTGAACGGTGCGGTGCTCACCATCGAGGGACGGGATGCCGAAGGCGTGCCGCGCACCTGGTATGTGCGGCTCTGGAACTATGCCGAGGGCAGCCCGGCGGAAGCGCGCATCAGGCTGGATTTCGATGCGTTGCGGGCAGGTTTCGGGCCTGATGGCGACATTGTCCATGCAGCCGATATCGACCGCCTTTTCATTTCGCTGGTGCCAGCCCTTTACGAAGGCAGCGGCGTGGCGCTGGCGCAGCCGGTTTCGACCCATGTGGAGTTGCGCGGGATGGTGGCCAGTGGGCCGCGATCGACCCTTGTGACCGGCGATGCCTTTCTGCCCGAGCATGGGCTGCGCATGGCCTCGGGCTATGACGACAGCTATAATCAGGCGCCCGAGCGCCTTGTGGCGCAGTGGCAGGCCCTCGGCTATCGCGGACTTCTCAACCATTATGTCGGTATGAGCCACTTTCCTGCCCTCGCCGATGTTGGCGGGGGCCGGTATGAAGCTGCTGGCGGACTCTGTGCTTCGGCCGTGGCATGGCATGCGGCCCTGTTCCGCGCCCTGCGGCAGGCGCGCATGGAGCCGATCGTCTCGCTTTCCTTCGAGCTGTTCGACGCCCATGCGCCAGACGCCTGGGTGCAGCGGGATGTGGAGGGCAACCGGGCGTTGACGGGCTGGGAGCCGCCATCGACCCTGCTTTCACCCTGCAATGCCGAAGCGGTCGGCTGGCTGGAGGGAATTGCCGCGTCGTTCTGTGCCCTGCTTGCGGCCGAAGGGCTGCCCGTGCGCTTCCAGGTGGGCGAGCCATGGTGGTGGGTGGGCCCCGATGGCGCACCCTGTTTCCACGATGCGGCGACGGTTTCGCTTTATCTGGCTGAGACTGGAGTCACGCCGCCACCGATGGCCGATGTCGTGGGCGAACGGTCGGAAGCGGAGTTGCTGTTTCTAGACTGGCTGGGGGCGCGGCTTGCGGCGGCAACGGCTGCAGTGCGCGAGGCGGGCCGCGCGGCGTCGGGCAATACGGATTTTGTTTCGCATCTGCTTTTCTATGCGCCGCAGGTGCTCGACAGCGCGCGGCCCGAAGTTGCGCGCGCCAACATGCCGACGGGCTGGGCCTTTCCCGAATGGGATGTGCTGCAGCTGGAGGATTACAGCTTCGTCACCGAAGCGGATGAGGCGGGGATGGCGCGCGGGCGCGCGGCCGTGGCGGCCCGCCTCGGCTATCCCGTTGAGAGGCAGCATTATCTTGCCGGCTTTGTGCTGACCCCCGAGCGGGCAATCCTGGAATGGCAGCGGATTGGCGAAGCGGCGAAGGCGGCCATGAAGCGTGGGGTGCCGCAGGTTTTTGTGTGGGCGTGGCCGCAGGTTGCCCGCGACGGCTTTCAGTGGACCGGGCCGTTCGTGGACGAGGCTGGCGGAGCGACCGAAGATGAGGAGGCGGGGGTGCAGGCTTTTCATGATGTGCTTTTTCCGCTCGAGCCCGGGTTCGAGGCGGTGGGCGGGCCGGAGTTTGCCACTCAGGTCGTGACCCTGGCATCCGGCCACGAACAGCGGAACATGCAGTGGAGCCAGGCACGGCTGCGCTATGACGCCGGGCTTGGCATTCGCTCGGAAGAGGATCTGTTGCGGCTGCTCGACTTTTTCAGGGCACGGCGTGGACGGGCTTTCGGCTTTCGATTCCGGGATCCGCTGGACTGGTGCACGGCCGGGAGCCTCGCTGCGATCACGCCCTTCGACCAGCTGATCGGCGTTGGGGACGGGGCGCGGCTGGGGTTCCCGCTGCTGCGCACCTATGGGCCGGATGGAATGGCGGATGCGCGCAGGATCAGCCGCCCGGTCACCGGGAGCCTTCGCATTTCCGTGGGAGGCCTGGCCCTGGAGAGCGGGTGGCAGCTGCTGCCCTATGGCATGGTGCAGTTTGACGACCCGCCGGGCGATGGCGCCGAGGTGCGTGCCGGTTTTGCCTTTGACGTGCCGGTGCGCTTTGCCACCGACCGTCTGGATATTTCCCTTTCCGGCTGGCGGGCCGGTGAGCCGCTTTCCGTGCCGCTGGTGGAGGTGCGCGAATGAGCAAGATTCCCGAGGCCGCACTGGCGGGCGAGCTGACGACGCTGGCATTGTGCTGGCGGCTGACGCGCGGGGACGGGCTGGTCCTGGGTTTTACCAGCCATGACGCCGATATCTGGCTGGAGGGTGTGCGGCATGCCGCGCGACCAGGAATGACGCCCTCTGCAATCAGCCTGACGAACAGCTTCGAGGCCGGAAGCATGGAGATTGGTGGTGTGCTTTCCGCTGCCAGCCTTTCGGCGAGCGACCTTGATTGCGGGCGCTGGACGGGCGCGCGGGTCGATCTTTCGGTGTGCGACTGGACGCAGCCCGAAGCCGGGGCCTTGCGGGTGCTGCAGGGAACAGTCGGCGATGTGAGCCGGGATTTCGGTGCTGGCGGCGACGACAATGCCGGAAGCTATGTGCTGGAGCTGATTTCGGATGCAGAGCGGCTGCAGGCGGCGGGTGCGCCCCTGTGCTCACCTTTGTGCCGTGCGGAACTGGGTGATGGCGCCTGCGGCGTGGACATGGCCTCTCGTCGGCGCGAGGCGCGAATCCTGTCCGCTGGGGGGGGCCTTCTGATGCTGGAGGGGCCTCCGGAGCAGCCGGATGCCTATGCCTGGGGGCGTTTGCGCATCATCTCCGGCCCGATGGCCGGTATCGACCGGCGCATTGCCGCCATCGACGGGGTGCATCTCCATCTGGAAGAACCGCTGCGCGGGGAGGGCCTTGAGGGGGCGATGATCCGGATATGGGAGGGGTGCGACAAGCGGTTCGAGACATGCGTGTCGCGGTTCGCAAACGCCGGGCGTTTTCACGGCGAGCCGCATGTGCCCGGAATGGACGCCCTGTTCCGCTATGGTGACGCGTGACGCCCACCCCGCAGCCGATGCGCTGGTGGCTGCGGCGCGTGCCCTGACAGGCTGCAGGTTCAGGCCGCAGGGGCGCGGGCGCGACGGGCTGGATTGCGTGGGTCTTGTCTGGCTGGCGGCGCATGGTGCGGGGCTTGGCCTTCGCATGCCGCCGGCCTTCCCGATGCGGGGGACTGCGATAACGTTCGCGCGCACTGCGCTTCTGGAGGCCGGGCTGGCGCCGCTGGGCAGTACTGGTCTGGCACGACCGGGTGACGTGCTGCTTGCGGCCCCTGCAGTCTTGCAGGTGCATCTGGCCATCAGGACCGATGTCGGGGTTCTGGAAGCGCATGCCGGCGTGCGGCGTGTGACCGAGCGCCCGTTGTGGCCGGGTGAGTGCTGGGATTCGGCGTGGCGGCTTCCGATGGAGGGGAACTGATGGCGTCTGTTGTATTTTCGACGGTGGGCCAGGCGATAGGCGGCCCGCTGGGCGCTGCCGTGGGTGCAGTTGTAGGCGGGACCCTCGATGGTGCCTTGTCCGGGCGACGCTCTTCCATGCCTGTGGCGGACATCTTTTTTCAGAAGTCGGCCTATGGCGAGCCTTTGCCGCGGCTTTTCGGGACCTGCCGGGTTGCCGGCCAGCTCGTGTGGGCGCTTCCCTTTGCGACGCCAGGTGGCAAGGGGAGCCGGCGCTCTGGCTCGATGGCCAGTTTCGCCATTCTTCTTTCCAGCGGGCCCATTACGGGCATCGGGCGGATCTGGGCTGACGGGCGGGAGATCCGTGGTGCCGACGGGCAGTTCGAAATGCCGACGACCATGCGGCTGCATGACGGCCGCGGTTCCGGGGTGGCCGATCCGTTGATCGTGGCGGCCGAAGGGGTCGGGCGTGCGCCCGCCTATCCTGGTTGCGCCTATGTCGTGTTCGAGGATTTCGGCTTGCAGGCCTTCGGTAACAGGTTGCCCAATCTTGGTTTCGAGGTCTTCGCGGATTCGGGCAGCCCACAGGACTGGATCAGGGCTTTGGCCGGCGAGGTCGTGCGGGGACCTGATGGCGCGCGGATGGCGCAGGGCTATGTGGCGACGCGTCCGCGGATTGCCGGGGATGTCCAGGCGCTTGCGCGTCTGTCGGGGACAGGGGCCGGATACAGGCATGGCGCCTTTGTTCTGGACGGGGCGCCGCCACTGCACAGTATCGCTGCCAGTGATCTGGCCGAGGCCGATGAGGATGCCGTGGGTGGCGGCAACGGTGGTTGGATGGTCGCGCGACGTGGTCTGGCCGCGAATGCGCGTCCTGCGGGTTGCAGCCTGACCTATCTGGACCCTGACAGGGATTATCAGGCTGGCCGGCAGTTGGTCGCGCGTGGGCGCACGGGAGAGGAATTGTCGGTATCTGCTCTGGTTGTCGCGCGGGCTGATCAGGCAAGGGCGCTTGCCGGGCACTGGCTGCGCGAGGCCGAGGCCGCAGTCGAGACGCTTGAAATCGCCCTGGGGTGGCGGTGGCTTGGTCTTTCGGCTGGGGATCATGTGGAGCTGGAGGGCCGGCCCGGACGATGGCGGGTGGTGCGGCTGGATGTTCGCGGCCTCAGGCTCATTGTGGTGGCGGAAATGCTGAGCGAGGCGTTGCCGCTTGTGCAGAGACCTGCCGACCCTGGCCGTGTGCTTCCGGCGCCCGTGATTCCTGCGTCGGTGACGCGGATTGTCGCGTTCGAGACGCCAGTGCCCTTGCGGGAAGGGCTGCCTGCGCTCCGGATTCTGGCGACGGGCGGGGCAGGCTGGAGAGGCGCGGAGCTCAGCATCGCAGGGCAGGGCGAGGACATTGCCCTGGGCACGGTTTCCCGGGCATTTCCGCAAGGCGAGCTTGTGGCGCCGCTGGGAATCGGGCCTGATAACCTCTGGGATGAGCGGAACAGCCTGCTGGTTCGGCAACAGGCGGGACAGGAGATGTTCGAGAGCCGGTCTGCCGCGGCCATATTGGAGGGCGCGAACCTGGTTCGCGTGGGCGAGGAGTTGCTCCAGTTTCGGGATGCCTGGCCAGAAGAGGGCGGGCTTGTCCGCCTTTCGGGCCTGTTGCGCGGCTGTTTCGGCACGGCGCAGCCGGTGGCGGGCCATATGGCCGGGTCAGCCGTTCATCTTGTTCGGCCTGACAGCCTGCCAGCGTACGGCATTGGCGCCGATTCGATCGGGCGGATACTTTCGGTCCTGGCAATCGGCCCTGGCGACCCGGCTGGCGGGACGCTCGCGCAGGTGGTGGTGAGTGGCGCAGGGTTCGGGCCGATGGCGCCGGTGCATGTGCGGGTGGAACGACAGCCGGATGGTGCGATTCGCAGCAGCTGGATCATGCGGGGGCGCGAGGCCTGGAGCTGGAATGATGCCGAGCCCGCAGCGGCGAACCTTATCTGGCGTTTCAGGAGCGACTCGGGGCCTGTGTTCGACTGGCAGGTGAGCGGAACCATGCTGGAGCTTTCCCCTGATGCCCAGATGGAACGGGCGGGCGGGCTGTTGCCTTCAGGCACTGTCGAGATCGTGGCGATAGGGGATGGGCCGGCGTGGATGCGGACGAGCCGCCGCCATGCAATCTGAGCGAACTGAGCCCGCCCGCCCGAGGGGTGGGGCGAATGTGAAATGAAAGGGGAATGATGGTGGAACGGACTGCAAGGCATGCGCTTTCCCTGCTCCAGCCGGGACAGGGCCAGAAGGATGTGACCCATAATGAAGCGGTCGTCTCCATTGACCTGCTGCTACAGTGCGCGGTCGTCAGCCGGTCAGTTTCAGTGCCGCCTGCCATGCCGGTGGCGGGAACGTGCTGGCTGTTGCCGGAAGGATGCGAGGGTGCGTGGCAGGGGCGGGATGGGGCGCTTGCGTGCTGGACCGAGGGGGGCTGGCGTTACCTTGGCATGCCGGAGGGCGGGCAGCTCTGGGTAAAGGACGAGGGCAGGCGCCTGCGCCACTCCGACGGGGGCTGGGTGCTGGACCTGCCTTTTGGCGAACCGCTGGAAGCGCTTCCCGTGCCGGGGGGTGGCGATGTCGTCGATCAGCAGGCGCGTGATGCCATCGGTTCTCTGGTCGCGCGGCTTGTCGGAGCGGGACTGTTGTCAGCCTGAGAAACCGTGACTGGAATGATTTGTCGACCAGTCTGTTGCAGTTAAGGCACAGTTTGTGTTGTGCAGCCCCTTGCTATCCCCAGTGATGCTCGTTTAAATGAATGGGCCTGAGTGCGACTAGTACGTAGAAGGGGATAATCATGAGGAAGTTCGCCGTCGGGGTCGCACTTGCGACCACGGTGCTCGCCGGGAGCGCAAGTGCGCGCGACCAGGCTTGGTACATTGGCCTGGATGCAGGCGGGATGCTGTCAGAAGCCACGAGCTTCGACGTCACCAGCCCGGCAGGCGTGGGCCTCTCGAAGGGCATCCGCACCAAGCATGATGCCGGCTGGGATTTCGGTGGTACGCTTGGCTATGACTTCGGTGCTTTCCGCACGGAATTCGAAGTCGGCTACAAGACCGCAAACCTTGATCGCGTGACCGTTGCCGGTGGCGCCTTTGTCGAGCCGAACCAGCGTCCGGCCGGCACCTACACCGAAGCCGGTGGTGGCACCAAGATCCTGTCGTTCATGCTGAACGGCATGTTCGACTTCGGCAACAATGACGAATCCGCTTGGGGTGGTTTCGTTGGCGGTGGTGTCGGCATCGCCCGCACCAAGGCGCACCTTTATCAGCTCGTCGACGAAACCGGTCCGGCTTTCTCCGACGACAGCGACACTGGTGTTGCCTGGCAGGTTCTCGCCGGCGTGCGTCGCTCGCTGTCCGATCGTGTCGACCTCTCGCTGAAGTATCGTTTCTTCAACGTGTCGGGTCTTGACCTGAAGTCCACCACCGGTGCGGACCTTGACGGTCGCTGGCGCAGCCACAGCGTGCTGCTGGGTCTGGCGTTCAACCTGGGTGAAGAAGCGGCTCCGCCGCCTCCGCCCCCGCCCCCGCCGCCTCCGCCCCCGCCGCCTCCGCCGCCTCCGCCGCCGGCTCAGGTGATTCCGGGACCGTTCCTGGTCTTCTTCGACTGGGACAAGGCTGACATCACGCCGGAAGCTGCCGCGATCCTCGATCGCGCTGCCGAGGCCTACATGCAGACCGGCCAGTCTTCGGTTGTGATCGAAGGTCATACCGACACTTCGGGCTCCGCCACCTACAACCAGGGTCTTTCCGAGCGTCGCGCTGGCGCCGTGAAGTCCTACATGGCTGGCAAGGGCATCCCGGACAGCCAGATGACCACGCGTGGCTTCGGCTTCAACCGCCTGCTGGTTGACACGCCGCTTGGCGTGCGTGAGCCGCAAAACCGTCGCGCCGAAATCATCTTCGGTCAGGCGAACTGATAGTTCAGGGGCGGCTAACTCCCGCCCCTGTCATCAGGCAATGAAGGTCCGTTACCCGGATACGGGTAGCGGACCTTTTCTTTTTAGCGTGTAACCAGATACGTCGCATCGATCCGGAACCGTGGCAGCGTAGCTAACGATATGCCCCGTAGCCACAATCCGGATGGCGTTATGATGAGCGCAGAATGGTGCACCACGTCTTCAGCCGAGCTGGCGCTGATTTTATGCGGATGAGTGGCGATTCAAGGCGCCAACAAGTGCAGGCCCGAACCATGAGCAGCCAAGGATTTCGCTTCCGGGCTGTTTCCTGAAGTCTTAGCGGCAGCGCCTGCGTGATTTGCCGAAGCAGGGATCAGTCAGATCGGGAACCTGGGCCCATTCGAGACGCACATCGATAAGGGGAGACCGCGCATTGCCTGTCAGGCTTTCAAGCATTCCAGGCAATTCTGCTTCAGCGAAACTGGCAAAGGTGCCTTTCGGCGCCCACAGCGCACGCCTTGCGGTTCTGGCTGCGGCGTCACAAAAACTCAACTGGGCGTCGAAAGTGGCCCAGGACTGGTTTGTGCGCGTGGCGTAGGTATCGAAAGCCCTTTGGCCGGCGCGTTGCCCCATGGTGCGAACGAAGTAGCCGGTCATGACCTTGAAGGCCTGTGCGAGTTCATCGGAGTGCTGGCGCAGGAGCGCATTGTAGGTCGGGACAGTGGCGAGGAAAGGTGAGAATTGACATTGCAGCGCCGCGACATTGAGGCCGGCGCGCACCTTCCAGACAGCATCCGCTTTCATTTCCTGGGGTGAAAGCCCCGCGAGAGCGCCCGGTGTTGCATGCGCCGGCGCTCCCGCAAGGGCCAATCCCAGAATTGCACAGGAGACCCGCAGTATTCTCCAGCTCTTGTGCGCTGTGGAATGTGACATTGTCTTCCCGTGCGATAGCATCAGCCGAGCAGCTTTCCGAGTTGCATGGCAATGCCCATGTCACCCTCGACCTTGAGCTTGCCCATCATGAAGGCCATTTGCGGGTTTTGTTTACCCGAAGCCATGTCCATGAAATCGGACATGGAAACCTTGATGCGGCAATCCGTGTCGCCATTGTCGTTGGTAACGGTTGCCGGATCGGCACGTCCATCGATCCGCACGGCTCCGTCGGAACCGAAATCGAAGGTGACAGCCTTTCCGGAAATGGCGCCATTCTTGGCGACCTTTTCGGACATGCCCTGCGTGATTTCGTTAAGGCTCATGGTCATCTCCCCATCTGATCACAAGAAAGGCCGCCATCGTGGCGGCCCTTCAAAACCCAGCCGGGCCGAATGGCCCGGTTGGCAGCCGCCTTATTGTGCGGGGGCCGATTCTGTCGCAGCCGGTTCGGCCATCGGGTCGGCCATCGGATCCGCCATCGGGTCGACGACGGCTGCGTCTGCTGCAGCCATGTCCGCAGCAGGCTCGCTCGGCAGAGCCTCTACCGTAGCGTCGACCGGCGCAGCTTCGGCTTCAGCCGGGGCGGCTTCTTCGGCCGGCTTTGCATTGTTGCAGGCCACGATGAAAAGAGCCGCGCCGGCAACCAGAGCGGCCGTCTTCACCTTTTGCAAAACTTCACCCATCGTCTGACTCCTGAATATTTCCCTCGGAGTTCAGGAGCCTTGCCATGTCGCAGGCCCCGAACTGCATGGGAACCTAGCTGCATTCTCATATTGCCTCAAGCCGCTTCCGGAAGCGATTGTCAGTTGCGAAGCCCGCCATCGAATGCGTCGGCCCATCGGTTGAACAGGGCCATGTCGAGGTCAGCCATGGTGGCATCGGGGTTGATATCGATGATGCGCGCCACGCCATGGCCGCTGATGCCGCATGGAATGATGGCTCCGAAATGCCCTAGATCGGTGGACACATTGATGGAGAGGCCGTGAAAGCTGATCCATCGGCGCACACGTACACCGATCGCACCGATCTTTGCCAGGCCATCGGCTCCTTCCACCCAAATGCCCGTGCCGATATCGCTGGTGAAAGCTTTGATGCCCAGATCCCCGAGGGCGAGGATCACCCAGCGTTCCAGCTTCTCGACATGGCGGCGGACGTCTCGCCCGCGTCGCCCAAGATCGAGCATGGGGTAGACGACCCTCTGGCCCGGTCCATGGTATGTGTAACGCCCGCCACGTCCTGCCTGCAGCACGGGAAAACGGTCAGGCTCCACAAGATCTTCCGGCTTGGCACTCGTGCCGGCGGTGATGACGGGCGGATGCTCGACCAGCCATATTTCCTCCCCCGCCGCGCCCGCGGCCATGGCTTCGACATGGGCTTCCATGCGCGCAAGCGATTCAGGATAGGGAACAGGCCCGGATTCATGGCGCCAGACAGGCGCGGGGCGAGGGGCGGAGCCGGGCTCGTTCATATGCGCCAGATAGCCCTCGTTGCCCGGCAAAACCAGTGCCGGGATGGACCTCTGTCCACATGTGCCCCCTTGGCCGATGTGCATCATGCGTGCTAGCATCAAGAAATGGCGAAGATATTCGGACATTTCTTCCGCTGCATGGGCGTTTCGGCGTCCCTGTTTGTTGCATCCGGGTTGCTGGCGGTGGCGCCGGTGCAGGCGTCCAGCCTGTTCGAGCAGCCGAAATATGCCGCCTTTCTTGCCGATGCCGAAACTGGTGAAGTGCTTTATTCGCGGCATGCCGATGCCCAGCGCTTCCCTGCATCCATCACGAAGGTGATGACGCTTTACATGGTGTTCGAGCGCCTTGCGGCGGGAACGCTCAAGCTGGACGACAGGGTTGTTTTCAGTGAGAATGCCGCGCGGCAGCAGCCATCCAAGCTGGGACTGAAGCCGGGGGAAAGCCTGACTGTCGATCAGGCCATACGCAGCCTTGCCACCAAATCCGCCAATGACGTGTCGGTTGCCCTTGCCGAGCATGTCGCCGGCAGCGTGCCCGAATTTGGCCGGCTGATGACGGCGCGTGCAAAGACGCTGGGCATGTCCAATAGCCATTTCGTCAACCCCCATGGCCTGCCAGATGCTCGTCAGGTGACGTCCGCACGTGACATCTTCATTCTGTCGCGGGCGATGATCCAGCATTTTCCGCAATACTATCAATATTTTCAGCAGCAGCAGTTCGCCTTTGGCAACCAGGTACTGCGCAATCACAACCATCTTCTGCGCACAATGCCCGGCGTTGACGGGATCAAGACGGGTTTCACGCGCGCTGCGGGCTTCACCCTTGCGGCCTCCGCCGTTCGGGACGGACGTCGCCTGATTGCTGTTGTCCTTGGCGGGCCCTCTCGCGTGGCGCGGGACAGCAATGTCGAAACGCTGCTTTCCTCCGGTTTTACCGTTCTTGCCGCCCGGGACACTGGCCGCCGCATCCAGGTGGCGGACATGCTTGCCGAGCCCGGTGACCTGAACGACGGAATCCTCGAGGCGCTGGTCGAGCAAGGCAGCGCCGAGCAGGGCAGCGCCGAGCAGGGCAGCGCCGAAGGAGGCCCCGTCCCCAGGCGATGACCCCGGGGCGAACCGCGCCTGGTGCGCCGCACAAAGAGGCTTAACCTGCGCGCGTGGCTGCTCTAGTGCTTGATACAGGCACATTCAGAGGAGGCACTTTCATGGCAAGCGATGACCGGCATGACACTCAGGGGATGGCAATCTGGTCCGGTCTTGCCCAGAAGCGTCTTTCCCGACGGGGTCTTCTTTCCACCCTCGGCGTCGCAGCGGTCGGCTTCAGCCTGCAGGCCTGCGGCTCGGGTTCGGGATCCGGGGAAGAGCCCGCATCAAAGCTGAATTTCTATACCTGGGACACCTACATCGGTGAAAACACCCTTGCCGATTTCGAAAAGGCAAGCGGAATTCGGGTTCAGGCGAGCTATTTCGCGACCAATGACGAGCTGTTTGCAAAGCTCAAGGCGGGCAATCCCGGCTATGATGTGATCGTTCCATCGAACGAATTCGTCACCCGCATGCGCGAGGCCGACATGCTCGAACCGCTCGACATGTCGCTCATACCGAATTTCGCCAACATCGCCCCGGAATATCAGGATGCCGAATATGATCCGGCGCCCAAGCACAGCGTGCCCTACACCTGGCTGGTGCTGGGCATCGGCTATCGCAAATCCCGCGTGAACGGCGTGCCGGACAGCTGGAAATGGCTGTTCGACAGCGATCTCTACAAGGGCCGCATTGCCATGACGTCGGAAGCTGCGGATCTCATCCGCCTTGGCGCCAAATATCTTGGCAAGTCGCTGAACGGCATCGATGCCGCCACGACCAGGGCGGTGGAGGAGATGCTCATCCGGCAGAAGGGCAACATCAAGGCCTTCCACGAAGACAATGGTCAGGACATGCTGCTCGCCGGCGACGTTGACCTGGTGCTCGAAACCAACGGCGACATCGCGCAGGTCGCGCAGGAAGATCCCGACATCGGCTTCGTGGTGCCGAAGGAAGGCTCGCTCCTGAATGCCGACACGCTGTGCATTCCCAAGGGCGCGCCCCGCATGGCGGAGGCGCACCGGTTCATCAACTTCCTGCTGGACGGGGAAGTCGGCAAGCATATCACCGAGACCATCCTTTACCCCACGCCCAACACGGCGGCCAAGGCGCTGATGCCCGAAAGCTATCAGCAGAATTCCATCATCTTCCCCACCGGCGCCGGCATCGAGGCCAGCGAATGGGGGCGGTTCGAGGGTTCCGAACAGGCCCGGATCTTCGAGGAAGCGATCACCCGCGTCCGGGCCGCCTGACGCGGCTGACTGACGCGGCTGAGAGGGGCAGGGCATGGAGCAGGGGGTTGACTGGCGGCGAAGCCCGGCGGGCCTCGCCGCCCTTCTGGGGCCGCCGCTTGGCTGGTTCCTCATTTTCTTCGCGGTGCCCATGGCCGTGGTTCTGGCCTACAGCTTCGGAACCAACGAAGGGGTCGCCGACATACGGATATCCGGCACCTTCGCCAACTATGCCCGCGCCCTGGAACCGCTCTACCTCGGCATCCTGGCCAAGTCCCTCGCCTTCGCGGGGCTTGCAACGCTTGTCTGCCTGATCATCGGATTTCCTGTCGCGCTCGCCATCAGCTTCGCCACGCCGCAGATGAAAGCCTTGCTGCTGATCGGCGTGATGCTGCCTTTCTGGACCAACCTGCTCATCCGCACCTATGCACTGATCGCGCTGCTCCGGGATGAGGGGTTCATCAACATGGCGCTCGAAGGCGCCTTCGGATGGGCCGGCTTCGAGCGGCTGAACATGATGCACAGCAATTTCGCCGTGCTTGTCGGCCTGGTCTATGTGCATCTGCCGTTCATGGTCCTGCCTCTTTATGCCGCGCTCGACCGGCTTGACCGATCGCTGATCGAGGCGAGCCTCGATCTGGGTGCCGGGCATGTTCGCACCATATTCGCGATCGTCCTGCCGCTGGCCCTGCCGGGCATCCTGTCCGGCCTGCTTCTCACCTTCATTCCGGTGCTTGGCAGTTACCTCGCTCCTGATCTTCTCGGCGGGCCGGACAGCCAGATGATCGCCAATGTGATCGAGCGGCAATTCAAGCGCGCCAACGACTGGCCGTTCGGCGCTGCGCTGGCCTTCATGCTGATGTACCTGACCTTCATCGGCATTGCGCTGCAGGCAATGGCGCGTCGTCGACGCGCGGCGGACGCCGGCTGATGCGCGAGCCGCCCGGCCTGCTTGACTATGCGCGCCGCTGGCCGCTTCGGCTCGTGCTCGCGGGCGTGGGGCTGTTTCTCTATCTGCCCCTGCTCGTCCTCGTGCTGATGAGCTTCAACGACAGCCGTCGAACCACCCAGTGGAAGGGCTTCACCCTTGACTGGTATGCCGCCGTCTTTCGCGATCCTGAGCTGATTGCGGCGCTTGGCAATTCGCTGATGATCGCGGCGCTTTCCACCATCATCAGCCTGTTGCTCGGCACGCTGGCCGCACTTGCCCTGTGGCGCTTCCGCTTCGGCGGGCGCACGCTTGTCGATGGCGCCTTCGCCCTGCCGATCGTGGTGCCCGAAATCTGCATGGGTGTCGCGATGCTCATCTTCTTCGCGCGGGTGATGCCCTGGCCTGTCGGCATGCCCTGGCCGTTTTCCCTTGGCCCCATCGTCATCGCCCATGTCGCCTTCAGCTTTCCCTTTGTCGCCGTCGTCGTCCGGGCGCGGCTGCAAAGCTTTGACAGGTCACAGGAAGAGGCTGCGCGGGACCTTGGCGCCAGCCAGTGGCAGGCCCTGCGCGACGTCGTGATCCCGCATATCAGGCCGGCGCTTCTTGCGGGGGCGCTGCTGGCCTTCACCCTTTCGCTTGACGATTTCGTCATCACCTTCTTCACGGCCGGCCCGGACACCGTCACCTTTCCGGTGAAGGTCTATTCGATGGTCCGCTTCTCGGTAACGCCCAAGGTGAACGCCATTTCCACCATGCTCCTTCTGTTGACCATCGCGCTCACCTTCATGGCATTGCGCCTGCAGGCGCGTGCTCTTGCCGAGGTCCGCCGCTGATGGGTTCCATCATAGAATTCCGCAACATCACAAAGCGCTTCGGCGCGGTCACGGCGGTCGACAATGTCAGCCTCAGCATTGAAGAGCGGGAGTTTTTTGCCCTGCTCGGCCCATCCGGATGCGGCAAGACCACCCTGCTGCGCATGCTGGCCGGTTTCGAGACTCCCTCGAGCGGCCAGATCCTGATCGACGGCAAGGATGTGACACATGTCCCGCCCAACCGGCGGCCGGTGAACATGGTGTTCCAGAACTATGCCGTGTTTCCGCACCTCTCGGTGATGCGGAACATCGAATATGGCCTCAGGATGGAAGGCGTGGTCGCTGCCGAGCGGCGCGCGCGGGCAGAGGCTGCACTCGCGCTCGTCCAGCTCGAGGGCTATGGCGACCGCATGCCGGACCAGCTTTCGGGTGGCCAGCGCCAGCGCGTCGCGCTGGCTCGCGCCATCGTCAAGCGGCCGCGCGTGCTCCTGCTCGATGAGCCGCTTTCGGCGCTCGACGCCAAGCTGCGCGAGGAACTGCGCTTCGAAATGTCCGCGCTGCAGGATCAGCTCGGCATCACTTTCGTCATGGTGACCCATGACCAGGACGAAGCCCTCGCCCTCGCGACCCGCTGCGCCGTGATGCACAAGGGATCGTTGATGCAGGTGGCGACGCCGGCCGACATCTACGAATTTCCGGCTTCGCGCCTGGTGGCCGATTTCATCGGCTCGGTGAACCTGTTCGAGGGCCGGGTCGAGACTGACGAAAGCGATCATGCCATCATCAACCTGCCCGAGGTGGGAATCCGCGCCTGGCTCGATCATGGCACGGGCGCTTCGGGAACCGTCCAGATCTGGCTTTCGGTCCGGCCCGAGAAGGTCGAGCTTCACAAGCGCTCCAACAACGAGCCGCCGCCCGTGATGGAGGGCACGCCACCCGGCTACAATGTCCTCAAGGGCCGGATCATGGATATTGCCTATCTCGGCTCGGAATCCGTTTATGACGTGCGTCTGGAAGGGGGGCGGCGCGTGCGCGTGATCAGGCCCAACCTGACCCGCTGGGACCAGGAGGATTTCAGCTGGGACGAGGATGTCTGGCTTGGATGGCACGCCGAAGCCGTGCATGTACTTCTGCAATGACTGAAATTCTCGAACGCTACGTAGCGGTGCCGGGCGGCCGCATCTTCACCCTGCAATGGGGGGAAGGCCCGCTTTTCCTGTTTGCCCATGCAACCGGCATGTGCGCCCGCCTCTATGTCGATCTTCTCCGGCCGCTCGGGGCGAAGTTCCGCGTCGTCGCCTTCGACGCCCGTGGCCACGGGCGCACCGAACTGGAGGCCGACCCGGCGGCCATTCCTGTCGACTGGCACATCTACCGGCAGGACATGAAGGCGCTTCTGGATGCGCTGGGCGGCGGCCCGGTGCGGCTGGCCGGGCACAGCTTCGGGGCCACTTCGGCTTTCGAGACGGCCGTTGAAAACCCCGGTCTTGCCAGCAGTGTTACGCTGATCGATCCGCCTTTCATTCCCTTTGCCGAGGCTTCGGCCTATCGCGCCGTTCGCGAGGCAAGCGGGGCGCCTTCGAATTTCATGGCCGACCGGGCGGCCCGCCGGCGCGGCAGTTTTCCGAGCCTTGCCGCGGCCCGAGAGGCCTATCATGGCCGGGGCGTCTTCGCCGACTGGTCCGACAGCGCACTCGATGCCTATCTTGAGGGCGGTTTCCTGCCCGATGGCGAAGGCGTCCGTCTGGCCTGCTCGCCGGCATGGGAATCCACCAGCTTCCGCGGTGTCTCAACCACCCTCGAAGACAGCATGAAGGCCTGTGATTTTCCCTTCACGCTCCTGTGTGCTTCAGACGGCAGCACCGTGCCCGAGCGGGAAGAGCAGCTGATCGCCGCCATGCACCCGGACGCAACCGTGCTGCGTTTTCCGGGCACCGGCCACTTCCTGCCTGTCACGCACCCGGATCTGGTGCGCCCCTATCTGGAACGGATGCCCTGAACAGCCTGATTCCAGAACAGCCTGATTCCTGAACGGCCTGATTGAAGGCCGTCCGATAGCGAAGCCGTCAGGGCGCGCGCGCCGAAAGGTAGAGGATTTGCAGATCCACGCCGATGCGACCATCCGGGTCGGCGCCTTCGGCAAATGCACGCTCGGCCAGCATCCAGCGGCGCGGCGTCGTCAGCCCACGCGCGCGGGCTGCAAGCCAGCCACTGTCTCCATGGGCGCGGACATCGCGCGCCAGCGCGGCAAGGCTTGCGAACCGAAGACGCAGTGTCTCCACTTCCGCTACCGGGTCCACGAAACCGGCGCGCTGCAGCAGCCCGGCCGCCTCGGCTGGATCCACTGCCGGGCCAAGCCGCACAGGCACGCCGCGTCCCGACTGCATGTCAGCGGCCAGAAACGCCTGGCGCACGCCGCCAAGCGACAGGCCTGCCGGGAAGGCGGCCTGAAACCGGCCACCGGGCTTCAGCGCCCTGCGGCAGAGGATCAGCGCGCCCGGCAGGTCGTTCACGCCGTGCAGCGTCATCAGGCCGACAATGTGCGCAAAGGCTGCATCGGCAAACGGCAGCCTGTCCTCGTCGCACTGGACCCCGCCATGCCTGCGCGCAAGGTCGAAGCCGGGGTCGGCACAAATCACCCCTTGCGGCGGCGGCACCATCAGCCCGATCCGTAATGCCGGACCATCCGGCACCGGACCGAGAAGGCGCGCCCTTTCGGCCAGTTCCCCGGCCACGTGGCGCAGGATATCGTCACGGTCACCCAGCAGGCGGGCTGCCCGGTCGCGTGCCCTGCGGCGCGCATCACGGTCAAATGGCTCCATAGCTTCCATCTCGCCTGCCTCCGCTGTTCGCGCTAGGGTCGCGCAATGCCCTTTCCGCAGGCCCTTTCAGCCCGCTTCGCCGATGGCTTCAGCCATGGACTGCGCGGCCTTGTCGATCTGCTGATGCCGCCTGCCTGCATCGCCTGCAAGGCCCCGGTCGCGGGCGGCGGCCCGGCGCAGGGCCTTCATGCCTTCTGCGCGGATTGCTGGTCGGCCCTGCCGATGGTGCCGGCGGCGTCCTGTCAGTCCTGTGGCCACCCGCTGCCGGTTCAGTGGTCGGCTGAAAGCCATTGCCTTGGCTGCCTTGCCGAACCGCCAGACCATGACGGCGCCCGCGCCGCCTATCTTTACGAAGGCCCCGCGCGCTCGGCCGTTCTCGCCTTCAAGAACGGCCGCCATGCCTATGCCGCCATGATGGCCGCCGCCATGGCCCGTGCCGCACCGGCCATGCTCGAAGGTCAGCCCCTGCTCGTGCCGGTTCCGCTGCATCGCTGGCGCCTGTCCGGGCGCGGCTACAATCAGGCCGCATTGCTTGCCCGGGCGCTTGCCGAATCGACCAGGTCCGATCTTCTCGTCGACGGTCTCCGGCGTGTGCGCGCCACACCGCGCAGCCAGGGCCTCACGCGGCGGCAGCGCCAGCGCAATGTGCAGGGCGCCTTCCGCCTCGCCCCGGCAGCCGGCGCCCGGATCGGAGGGCGCGCCATCCTTCTCGTCGATGATGTGATGACAAGCGGCGCGACCGCCTCGGCCTGCGCCCGCGTCCTGAAGCGTGGCGGCGCCGCGCGTGTCGGGGTCCTCACATTCGCACGGGTTGCGATGGCCGATGCGAGCACCTATCCTCGGGAAATGGAAAGACAGGACGCGCATGGCGAAGATTGAAATCTACACCAAATTCTTCTGCCCCTACTGCACGCGCGCCAAGGCGCTGCTGTCCTCCAAGGGCGTCCAGTTCGAGGAATTTGACATCACCATGGGCGGGCCGAAGCGGACGGAGATGCTCGAGCGCGCCAATGGTCGCACGACCGTTCCCCAGGTCTTCATAGACGGTCGCCATATCGGCGGCTCCGATGATCTTGCCGCGCTCGATGAAGCCGGTGGCCTCGACCCTCTTCTTGCCGCCTGATGCTGAAAGCCGGGCTGGTCCAGACGACGACGGGTCTTGACCCGTCCCGCAACGCGGCGGATCTGGCCGCGGCGGTCGACCGTCTGGCCGAAGCCGGGGCGGATATCGTCTTCACGCCCGAGATGTGCGGCCTTCTCGACCGCAATTCGAAGCGCTTGGCAGCCAATGCCATGGCGGAAGAGGATGATCCGACGCTTGCCGCCCTGCGCACTGTTGCCCGTGAAAGGCAGGTGGCGGTCAGCATCGGCTCGCTTGCCATCCGCACCGGTGGCGGAAAGCTTGCCAACCGCAGTTTCGTGATCGGGCCGGATGGGTCCATCCTGGCCCGCTATGACAAGATCCATCTTTTCGATGTCGATCTCCCCAATGGGGACAGATACCGGGAATCGGCCAGTTTCGAGCCGGGCGCCGATCTCCGGCTGGTGCAGCTTGACTGGGGCCGGCTCGGCCTCGCCATCTGCTACGACCTGCGCTTCCCGCATCTTCATGCGGCGCTTGCCCGCGCCGGCGCGCATGTGATCGCGCAGCCAGCGGCCTTCACCGTGCCGACGGGCGAGGCCCATTGGCATGTGCTGATGCGGGCGCGCGCCATCGAGACGGGAAGTTTCATCATTGCCGCCGCCCAGACCGGCCTGCACGAGGACGGGCGCGAAACCTATGGCCATTCCCTCGTGGTCGATCCCTGGGGCCATGTCCTTTTCGACATGGGCGACAGGCCCGGCGAAGCCATGGTCGGCCTCGATCTCGCACGGGTCGAGGATGCCCGCGCGCGCATCCCGAATCTGACCCATTCCCGCCCGCTTCCCCAGCCCGTCATCGCAGGTGGCGGCCGGTGATCGTCTTCGATCTGAAATGCGGGCACGGCCATGTCTTCGAGGCATGGTTCGGGTCCAGCGAGGATTATGCGGAGCAGCGCGCGCGCAATCTCGTGGCCTGCCCCATCTGCGAGGACCGGGCGATCGAGAAAGCCGTGATGGCGCCCTCGGTCGGCCCCAAGGGCAACCAGACAGCCAGCGATATGGCGCGCAAGGAAGCCCTGCGCGAACTGGCGGCCCTTCAGGCCAGGCTGGAATCCGAGTGCGATTATGTCGGCGCGGATTTCGTGGCCGAAGCGCGGCGGCGCCACAAGAGCGCAGCCGCCGGGCCGGATGACGAAACGCCTTCGGACCACAGTGCCCGATCATATGCTGAAGCCGGCAAGCCACAAGTGCGCGGCATCTACGGCGAGGCCAGCCTTGCCGATGCTGTCGAGTTGCTGTCGGAGGGTATCGAGATTGCCCCCCTGCCATTCCGTCCGCGCCAGAGGGCCGATGCCTGAGTCTAGCCGGCATGCGCCAGCCGCTTGAACCTTTCGCCGGCTTCGCGCATGGAGGCTTCATGGTCCCGTAGCTCAGCAGGATAGAGCGGCGGTTTCCTAAACCGTAGGCCACAGGTTCGAATCCTGTCGGGACCACCATTTCGCGCTGACGGGCAGGCGCGCCAGGCGGCACGGCACGCCTTGGCCATGTCCCGCCATCAAATCATCTGGAAAGCCGGGGCGTGGCTGGGCTAGACGGCGCCGCCATGAAGAAAACCGATCCCGCATCCCCGCTTCGGCCCCTGCCGCTTCTCATCTTCAGCTCGCGCTGGCTGCAGTTGCCGCTCTATCTCGGCCTCATCGTCGCCCAGTGCGTCTATGTGTTCCTGTTCCTGAAGGAACTGCTGCACCTTGTCTCGCACGCGACCGAGTTCGGCGAACAGCAGATCATGCTGGTCGTCCTTGGCCTCATCGACGTGGTGATGATTTCCAATCTTCTGGTGATGGTGATCGTCGGCGGCTACGAGACGTTCGTTTCGCGCCTTGGCCTGCAGGGCCACCCGGATCAGCCGGAATGGCTGAGCCATGTGAATGCCGGAGTGCTCAAGGTGAAGCTGGCGATGGCCATCATCGGCATATCCTCCATCCACCTGCTCCGCACCTTCATCGAGGCCTCGAACATCGGCCGCGATACCGCAACTGTCACGGCCGAAGGCGTGATGTGGCAGACGATCATCCACAGCGTCTTCATCATCTCGGCAATCGGTATCGCCTATGTCGACAGGATGAGCCAGCCGAAGCACTGATGAGCTGACCGGGAAACAGGTCGGGCAGCCGCGGCCGGGCAGAGCAGCCTGCCCGGCCACGCACTGCCCGGCAACGTCCTGCCTCAGATGACGCCCATGGCGCGCATGGCTTCCGCCACGCGCACGAAGCCGGCGATGTTCGCCCCCAGCACATAATCGCCCGGCGTGCCGAATTCCTCGGCAGTTTGGGCGCAGCTGTCGTGAATGTCGCGCATGATGCCAGCCAGCCGGTCCTCGGTCTTTTCGAAGCTCCAGCTGTCGCGCGAGGCATTTTGCTGCATTTCCAGCGCCGATGTGGCGACACCGCCGGCATTGGCCGCCTTGCCGGGGCCGAACAGCACGCCCGCTTCCTGGAACAGGCGCACGGCCTCGGGGGTGCAGGGCATGTTGGCGCCTTCGCCAACGGCCTTCACACCATTGCCGATCAGCACGCGCGCATCCTTGCCTGTCAGTTCGTTCTGGGTGGCCGAGGGCATGGCGATGTCGCAGGGCACATCCCATACCGAGCCCTTCTCGACATAATGGGCGCCCTTGCCGCGCGCTGCGACATAGTCGGAAATCCTGCCGCGGCGGATTTCCTTGATGTCCTTCACGAGATCGAGGTCGATCCCCGCTTCGTCCACCACATAACCATTGGAATCGGAGCAGGCGACGACCCTGGCGCCGAAGGCCTGGAGCTTCTCGATGGTGTAGATGGCGACATTGCCCGATCCGGAAACCACGGCCCGCTTGCCCTCCAGCCCCTCGTTACGGGTGGAAAGCATGCGCTCGACAAAATAGACCGCGCCATAGCCGGTCGCCTCGGTGCGGGCGCGCGAGCCACCATAGACAAGGCCCTTGCCCGTCAGCACACCGGCTTCGTAGCGGTTCGTCAGCCGCTTGTACTGGCCGAACATGTAGCCCACTTCGCGCCCGCCCACGCCGATGTCACCGGCGGGCACATCGGTATATTCGCCGATATGGCGGTAGAGTTCGGTCATGAAGGACTGGCAGAATCGCATGATCTCGCCGTCGGACCGCCCGCGCGGATTGAAATCGGACCCGCCCTTGCCGCCGCCGATGGGCATGCCGGTCAGCGCATTCTTGAAGATCTGCTCGAAACCGAGGAACTTGATGATTCCGATATTGACGGACGGGTGGAAGCGGATGCCGCCCTTGTATGGCCCCAGCGCCGAGTTGAACTGTACGCGGAAACCCCGGTTGATATGGACCTTGCCATGATCATCAACCCATGGAACGCGGAAGATGATCTGGCGCTCGGGTTCGCAGATTCGCTCGATCAGGGCGTTGTCGGCATATTCCGGATGCTTGGCGATCACGCGGCCAAGGCTCTCCAGAACTTCGCGGACGGCCTGGTGAAATTCCGCCTCGCCGGCGTTGCGGCGCAGAACCTCTTCCAGGATGGGCTGCAGCTTTTCGTCGATCTTGTGCAATTTTCCGGTTCCTGTGCGTCTTCTCTCATTTTGCACGGCCCTTGGGGCGGAAAATCGCCACCGGCGCAACAGGAAATGCACGAAATCGCCGCAAATGCCCCACTCCGCATCTGCGCGGAGAATGTCGCAACCACCAATGCAAAGGCCCGCCCGTGGCCGGTCCTGATCCCCGCGTCACAACTGATTTATCGGGAATGAAAGGGCTTTAATCAGACCCTTGGTGCCAGGAGAGGACTCGCATCTTATTATATTTTGTGTGATATAACAGCAACATAGTCGATGTGGTTTTTGTGAAGGCCCGCAGAAAAGCCCGCATTTCAATGTGGCTTAGAGGTTCGAGTCTTTTCATGGGACTCGAATCTTCAAAAAGTGGCGGATTTCCGCCATTCTCTAACCGTGAACAAAAGCAGAAAATTGTAGCTTGAAAGGACCGAAAGGCCCACGAAAAATCGTTCATGGAACGTTCCAGCATGTTCCAGTTGTTCTCTAGCGATCCCTTCTGCCTCAGGGTTGAAAGCTGTTTATGACCTCGAAATGGAGGGATGCAGGCCAGTCAGAATAGCTCACCGCGTTGTGGTGCGTGGTGCGTGGTGCAGAGGTGCTCGAAGCCGTAGCAGCTATGTCGCTCCCGAACGGTAGCAAATTTCCGGAGAATGCTCGCGAATGAAGTAATTGATCCCGAACGGGGGCATTCATTGACTTGGGGGCAATTTTCAGCCTATATGCTCCCGAAAGGGCGCAAGTCATGAGCAAAGAGTCCAAACTGCCGGCAGCCGCAAACCTGCTACTCGCATCACGCATGTTGCCGGCGGGCTCGGGCGCGGCATTGATCACGGCACTTGGAAAGCATCCGCTAGTCGCGCGGGGTGAAGTGCTCAATGCGCTGCATCCCAACGTTGCGATCCCGTCCCAACTCTACGCGGCAGAGAGAAATCCGAAACCGGTCATCGCCGAAGCGGTCGGTACGACCCGCACGCCGTTCACATCAATTGCCGAGCTTGGGCTGATGGTCCGTGATGCCCGCAAGGCGATGAAGATGAACCAGACCGAATTCGCGGCACATGCCGGTGTTGGCCGCCGGTTCGTTTCCGAGCTCGAGGGAGGCAAGCCCAGCCTGGAGTTCGATAAAGTCCTAGCCTGCGCTGCAGCCGCTGGTGTCGACCTCTTCGCCAAGAAGCGCCGCGTCTGATGCGCTCCCTTAACGTCTGGGTTGAAGCATTCTCTGAGCCTGTTGGTCTGCTGAATTCGGACGACAACGGAGCGATACAATTCAGCTACGCACCGGCGTGGATCCAATCTGCCGCGAACTTTCCGCTGTCCCTGTCCCTGCCTCCGCGCGAGGATCCTTTTGGCGATTCGATCTCGCGCGCTTTCTTCAGCAACCTTCTGCAAGAAAACGATCAACTCGAACGAGTCATCGCGCGAGAAGGGCTTGATCGCGGGGACATCGTAGGCCTGCTGGCCCATGTCGGCGCGGATTGCTCGGGGTCGGTCAGCGTCCTCCCGGATGATCATCCCCCGATCAAGCGCCCGGGCTCGCTCGGACAGGACTACGATGTCCTGAGTGAAAAGGACTTTGCCGATCTCGTCTTGCGCCTTGCACAAGGGCGCCCGCTGCCAGCAGAGATGCGCGACCCATCGCCGGTCGCAGGCTTTCGCAGGAAGATCTCGCTTGCCGCCTTGCCGGGCGACCGGTTCGGACTGCCAAAAGTAGGCTCAGGGGCACCGACTACCCACATCCTCAAAATTCCTGACCCGAACCATCGCCACGAAGCCCGCCACGAAGAGTTTGTTACTGCACTGGCCCAACAGGCCGGTTTCAATGTCGGCGCGTGTGTTGCGGGGGAAGTCGAGGGTCAAGAGGTGTTGCTCATCACCCGCTATGATCGGTGGGTGGAGGAAGACCGGGTTTACCGTGTCCATCAGGAAGACTTCGCGCAAGCACTAGGTCTTCCTGCCGATCTTAAGTACGAACGGCGTGGCCGTGAGGGACGCCGCTTCGATACCGAAGCCATAGCCCGCGTGCTTGATGCTACGGACCGGCCCGCACTGGCCCGAGAGCAGTTTCTACGTTTGACGCTGTTCAATCTGCTCGTCGGGAACAATGACAACCACGCGAAGAACCACGCCCTCCTGCATGTGCCGGGCCAGGCCCCCGTGCTGGCACCATTCTATGACTTGGTGCCGGTGCAGATGGTTGCGGGCTTCCGCGAGGATCTCGCTTTTCGGATCGGGAATGCCCAACTCCCCCATGAGATAACGGCCGCCGACTTGGAGATTTTTTCCGTCGCTCTTGGCATTCCTGCTGCTGGCGCGAGAAGGATCCTGGTTTCAACAGCAAGAGAGCTCCTTGAAACCATAGAAGGCCTGTCCGCCAACTTCTCGCAAGAGATGCGGCCTCTCGACAATCTCATCGGCGAGGTGGCTACACTGCTGAACGCGGAGCTGGGTCTTGATCTCGCCTTGCGGGAACGTGATGCGCACGTTGTGCGCGGCGGTGGATGGAATCTCAGCTAGTGACGACCCATCCGTCACTTGCCTCTGCGATTGAGACCGACCTTGCTCTTCAGCACTCGCCCCTGCTGCGTGCCACGCTTCACACGCTTCGCTACATCGAAGCCAACGGCCCGATTGCATTGACCCCTTCCAAAGCATTGAAGCGTTACTTTGTCGAATGGGCCGCCGGGGCTTTCGAATGGCCACATTTCACCGCCGACGATCTCTATGCCGTCAACAAGGTCCTGAACGAGCATGACTTCCCTCCGCTCGTCGTGCTTCACGATCTGCTGATCGCGACCAAGCTGGCCCGCCACTACAAGGGGCACCTGGCGCTCACGAACAAGGGACGGACATTTGCCAAGGAGCCTGACCGGCTATGGCACCTCCTAACGGCCCAAATCCTGTGGCATACGGACCATGGGCGATACATGCGCCGTCCCGACCAGTTCGACGGCGACTGGCGGGTGATCCTGAACATAATCAATTTCGAGGCCCACGACGGCGCGACTGACGACAAGATTTACGCAGCCATTCTCGGTGTGAGCGAGGAGCAGGCCAAGCGCGACTACATCCTTACAGCAATCCTGTATTGCTATGTGCTGCGACCTTTGGCGTGGGCTGGCCTCTTGGCCGAGGTCCGAACGGGGACGGGCTTTGGGATGGAGCACATCTACGTCAAGACGCCTCTTTGGAGTTGGAGTTGACCCGCTTTGGTGGACACCCTGAAGATGGATTTGGAGGTGTCACATGGGGAGATTTCGAAC
>NZ_JBQXGU010000004.1:0-144345 GCF_052616365.1 Sandaracinobacteroides sp. A072 | reverse complement strand
ATGACCAGCCCCCACAAGCGTATGCGTCAGGACATATAGACGAACTTAAGTAACACAAATCCGAGCCTCGAAAACCCGGATCGTGGCACCGCCGTCCACATGTCCCTTCATATAAACCAACAATGAGAAAAAGCGGGGCAGAAATCCCTACCCGGTATCGGCTGACACCAGGACAAACCTTCCGGTCTGTCGGGATCCGGCGCTTTCTTCAGGGCTTCCGGAGAAGCTCCGAAGTCGGCGTCGACTGCGGAGGCGGCATATGGCGGTGCAGCCCCGAACCGTCAACAGCTATTTTCCGGCATCCTTGCGTTTTTTTGCATTTTGCGCGGAAACGTCGTCGAAGCTTCTTTATACGCAATTTCCGCAAAGTTTCAACCGGCGGATATATAATCCTTCAAGGCGGAAGCTTCCTGCTCCACTTCCTCGATTCGGCGCTTCACGAGATCACCGATGGATACGAGGCCCACGAGACGACCCGATTCCATGACCGGAAGATGCCGAATCCGCCGTCCGGTCATCAATTCCATGGCATGCGGAACCGAATCTGCGGGGCTTATGGTGATGACCGGCGCCGTCATGATCTCCTTCGCCTTCAGCGAGAGCACATCGCCGCGATGCGCGGCGAGCCCGCGAACGACGTCACGCTCCGACACCACGCCCACAACCGACTCGCCTGTCATGACCAGCACGGCCCCAATGCGCCGCGCCGTCAGTTCGGCGATGATTTCCGAAATGCTTGAGTCGGGCCCGACGGTCACGACCTCGGAACCCTTGTCCTGCAGGATGGCTGCTATGCCCATCTCCGCTCCTCCCATTTGCTCTCCCGCCTTGAATGTCACCCAAAACAGGCCGAATGAAAAGGGATGACCATCCCATCAAAGACACAGGCCACCCATGCAGAGCGCATGGCGGAGGCGAAACGACGCTTCGTACGGCTCATGCAGCTGATGCTGGCAGCCACCCTTCTTGTTCTCGTGCTGGCATTTTCCTGGCTTCACGCGACGGGCACACCACTGCCCTTCCACTTTATCGTGGCCATCTCGCTTGCCGTCATCGGCTCGCTGATGCTGGCGGCAGCCCTCATGGGGCTTGTCTTCTTCTCGCATGCAAGCGGCGCGGATGACGCGCCCGAGTCCATCGACGATATCGAGCGCCCGTGAAATCCGGCCAGCCTCGCCTCAGGGGCTGACCCACGCCGCTTCAGTGTCACCATGGGCCGGCCAGCGGAACCGGCAGCGCAGATGCGCCGCATTCCCGACCCACAGCAGATCGGCCTCGAAAACCTGCACTTCGATCAAGGCGAAATTCTCTTCGCCCGATCCTGAGAGCGATGCCATAGGCCCGGGCTGGGCAGCCCCCGGCGGCAGCATGCCACGGTAATTCCGCCGCGCTGCATCTGGTACACGCGCCCATGCAGCCTTCACGAGGGGCCCTGCATCAACGACATTCGCTATTCCGTGCAGGCGCGCCTGAAGCTGCGCTCCGGGATCGTAGAAGACCATGGTCACGCGCGGCTGGGCGGCAATGTCTCGCAGCTTCCCGGCACGGGAATCGCTGTGGACCATGAGCCGCCGTGCCGAGGCATCGACCGCGCGCAGCACCAGAGTGCGCGCATCAGCGGCGCCATCCTCACGAACGGTGGCAAGAACAGGGGTGCGCCAGGGTGCGCCACGATCAGACAGGGCATGCTCCAGCCGGCGCCACAGCATGGCTTCGGCGGCTGCAAGGCTATCGAAGCCTTCCGGCACCTGGACGGACGGTTCCGGCTTGCCGCTCAATGCGCCCTCCGCGCCAGTAACTGTGCTGGCAGACGCGACGCTCAGCCGTCGACGGGTGTCGCCTCGACCTTGCGCGGACGGCCGCGCGGACGCTTGCGCGGCGCGGGCTCTTCCTCGGCGACCGCTTCGGCTTCGCGCGGCGCCACGGCTGCGGATCCGGCATCATCGCGTTGGCTATCCTCGCGCACGGGCACACCGCCAAAGGCGACCAGCGCGGCTTCGCCGTCGCTCACGGGCTGGACGGCCGCACGCGGGCGAACACGCCGCGATTCGGGAGCCTGCGTGTCGCGTTCCCCTGTCTGCTCATCGTGGCGGGCACGCTGACGACGGCCACCATCGCCCTCCTCCCGCTCGGGGCGCTCTGCACGCTCGGGGCGGTCGGTGCGCTCCCCGCGCTCGGCGCGGCCGCCGTCACGCTGGCGGCGGTCCCGATCCTGCCGCTCGGGGCGGTCGGGGCGCGCACGATCCGCCTGGGGCTCGCCGCTTTCCTCATTTCCGTCGCCACTGTTCTGGGCGTCCGCCTCGCCGCCCGTCATGTCTTCCTCATACTGGTCGAACATGCCTCTGCGGGCGCGCATCTCTTCCTGGCGGATTCGGGTGTCATTCAGCACGCGGAAATAATGATCGGCGTGCTGAAGATAATATTCGGTCGCCACGCGGTCGCCGGACTGGTGGGCATCCCGGGCGAGCTGCTTGTATTTTTCGAGAAGCTGGTGGGCGTTGCCGCGAACCCGGACTTCGAGCCGGTTCGCACCCTGACCGCCCATGGGCTGGCCCATCGGGCGAGGGTTGGCTCCGCCGCTACCGCGACGCCTGCGCCCGCTCTGCCTGTTCTGCATAGGTTTCCGATCGTCCTTCTCGTGATGCAACGCATTGCCATGCATGCGCCATCCCCAGACCAAACCATTAGGAAACCAAGGGAAAACCGGCAGGTCATCCATGGTCCGCGAGGTCAGGGCGGAGCGTTTCCGCATGCTGCCATGCCACTTCCAGCCTGCCGGTTTATACTGCCCGATCTTCGGGCGGCTGACACCTGATGGCATGTTGGGGGCAGGGCCGCTCGGCTCCTACCGGCTGCGCTGCTCTTTCCATCTAGTGCGTAGCGGCTGCCTTGCCAAGCCCATTCGGAAACCAGAGGCGAAGCGCGCGCGGCCGACCGGCAAGATCGCACGCCACATGGGAAGCAAGGCCGGATTGAGAGGCAAGAGCTGCAAGCGCCTCTGCCTGACTGGCCCCGAACTCGAAGATCGCCACACCATCGGCAGCCAGGATGCGCCCGAGATCGGGAAACAGCAAGCGATAGGGGTCAAGCCCGTCCGGCCCGCCATAAAGCGCGCCCGCCGGCTCATGCAGCGCGACATCGGGCATCAATATTTCACCCTCGGGCACATAGGGCGGGTTGCACAGGATAAGGTCGAAGCGACCATCCAGCCCGGATGCCCAGTCCCCGGCCCGGAACCGCGCGCGCCCGTCAAAGCCGAGCGCTTCGGCATTGGCGCGTGCCACGGCCAGGGCTGCCTCCGAGCGGTCGATCCCCAGCCCCGTCGCCTGCGGCCATTCGCTGAGCGCTGCCAGAAGCAAGGCCCCGCTACCGGTTCCAAGGTCGAGGATGCTGGCCGGCGGGCGGCCCGCGCGGGCCGCCAGCGCATCGACAATCAGCGTCTCGCTGTCCGGGCGCGGCACCAGCACGTCCCTCGTCACCTTGAGCGGAAGCGACCAGAATTCCCGCTCGCCCAGAATATGGGCCACCGGCTCATGGGCGGCCCGGCGCACGAGAAGCGCGGCAAAATGCTTGCGAACGGCATCGGATACCAGCGGGCGTGACGCCAGCATCGCCATGCGACCCATGCCGAGGGCCGAGGCCAGCAGAAGCTCGGCATCGAGGCGCGGCGTATCCCCCGGCAAGGCAGCGGCAGCGGCCCGAAGCAGCATGAGGGCGTCGCCAGTTTCGGGCAGATCCACGGGCGAGGCGTCAGCCCGCATCGAGTGCGGCAAGACGGGCGGCCTCGTCCTCGGCGACCAGCGCCGAGATCAGTTCCTCCAGCCCCGGCCCCTCGAGGATTTCCGGCAGCCGGTGCAGGGTCATGTTGATGCGGTGATCGGTCACGCGGCCCTGGGGGAAATTATAGGTGCGGATACGCTCCGACCGGTCGCCCGAGCCGACCATGGCCCGCCGGTCGGCAGAGCGCGCGCTCGCCAGCTTTTCGCGTTCCAGCTCGTAAAGGCGGGCGCGAAGCACCTTCATCGCCTTGGCCTTGTTCTTGTGCTGGCTCTTCTCGTCCTGCTGGCTCACCACCAGCCCGGTCGGCAGGTGGGTGATGCGCACGGCGGAATCCGTGGTGTTGACCGACTGGCCGCCCGGGCCTGATGACCGGAAGACGTCGATGCGCAGATCCTTGTCGTCGATGTGGACATCGACATCCTCGGCTTCAGGCAGGACCGCGACGGTGGCGGCCGAAGTATGGATGCGGCCGCCCGCTTCCGTCACCGGCACGCGCTGCACGCGGTGGACACCGCTTTCGAACTTCAGCCGGGCGAAAACCCCCTCGCCCGTCACGCTCATGACGATTTCCTTGAAGCCGCCAAGCTCGGCGGCCGAAGCGCTCATCACCTCGACCCGCCAGCCGCGCAGTTCGGCATAGCGCTGGTACATGCGCGCGAGGTCGCCGGCGAACAGGGCCGCTTCATCGCCGCCGGTCCCGGCGCGGATTTCAAGGATGGCAGGCCGCGCATCGGCGGCATCCCTGGGCAGCAGCTGAATGGCCAGCGCGCGCTCGACATCGGGCAGACGCTGTTTCAGCTCGTCCAGCTCATCAGCGGCCATCGCCCGCATGTCGGCATCGGTTGCCGGATCGGCCGACAGCGCCTCCAGGTCAGCGCGTTCGCGCCGCATGGCGATCACCGCCCGCGCGGCATCGGCCGCCGGTGTCAGCTCGGCATAATCCCGCGACAGGGCGACAAAACGCTCGGGTGCGAGCGCGGGGTTCGCCATCTCGGACGACAGAGCATCGTGCCGCTGGACAATCTGCGCCAGCCGCTGGTCGGAAAGAGCGATCATTGGCCCGGCTTTTCGTTTCCGCCCGAAAGCATCGCATAATCATCCGGCAAGCGTCCGAAAACCGCAGCCTGACGGGCACGTTCGCCCTCGTCCCCGTCCTTCACGCGGTCCACCAGCTTCAGGCTCGATGCGCGCCTTTCCGCATCCTGCACATAGAGGATCATCTGCACCTGCTGCCGGGCCGCCTGCTCGGCCCGCTTGCGCGCATTGCCCTTGTAGGACTGGGCAACCACAGCACCTTTGGCGCGCAGGGTCTGGGCGATCCGCAGCGCTTCGGCTTCGGCCTCGGCCGTTTCGGGGATCACGGCGACCAGCGGCCGCTCCGCCTCCGGCAGGGCCGTCAGCATCATCAGCCGCTCGATTCCGCCCGCCCAGCCGACAGCCGGGGTTGGCGGGCCGCCCATGGCTTCCACCAGCCCGTCATAGCGACCGCCGCCGATCACCGTCGCCTGCGCGCCCAGCGAATCGCTCACGAATTCGAAGGCCGTATGGCGATAATAATCAAAGCCGCGCACCAGCCGGGGCTGGCGGATGAAATCGACGCCGCTTGCCTGCAGCCCCTTCGCAACCGCTTCGAAAAAGGCGCCCGCCTCTGTGCTCATGAAATCGTCGATTGCGGGCGCGGCTTCCACCAGCGGCCGGTCCTGCGGTTCCTTCGAATCGAGGATCCGCAAGGGGTTGGTTTCGAGCCGCCGGCGGCTGTCTTGCGAAAGCGCATCGGCGTGGGCCGAAAAATGCTTCACCAGCCCGTCCCGCCAGGCGTCCCGCGTCTCGGCATCGCCCAGCGTGTTCAGCTGCAGGGAAACACCCGCGATCCCCAGCTCCCTGAGCAGCAGGTCGGCAAAGGCGATGAGTTCGACATCGGCGGCCGGCTCGGCGGCGCCCAGAACTTCGGCGTCGATCTGGTGGAACTGGCGGTAGCGCCCCTTCTGCGGGCGCTCGTAGCGGAAGAGCGGCCCGTGCGTCACCAGCTTCAGCGGCGTGAACTGCTGCCAGCCGTTGGAGATGAAGGCGCGGCAGATACCGGCGGTGAATTCGGGCCGCAGGGTCAGCGATTCGCCGTTGCGATCCTCGAAGCTGTACATCTCCTTCGAGACGACATCGGTCGTTTCGCCCAGAGTCCGGGCGAAGACCTGGGTGAACTCCACCACCGGAACGTCCACGCGGCGAAAGCCGAAGCGCCGCGCCACATCGCGGAACCGGTCAACCACATGTTCGAAGCGGGCAGCCTCCTCGCCCAGGAAATCCTGCATGCCGCGCACCGCTTGCGGCTTTGCGGGGGCTTTCACTTTGGTCCTCTCGGTCATGGCGCGCCGCCTAGCAGGCCATGCGGCTTCGCGCAAAGCGCCAGCTCAGGCCGGGCTCACCAGCTTCAGCCCGATGATCGCCGCCACCAGCACCGCCAGCAGCACCAGCCGCAGCGACTCCAGCGGCTCGTGAAACAGCCACATGCCGACAAGCGCCGTGCCCGCGGCCCCGATGCCGACCCAGATGGCATAGGCCGTTCCCAGCGGAATGACCCGCTGGGCGCGCTCCAGCAGAATGAAGCTCAGCCCGGCCGACAGGAAGAAGCCGGCCGACCACCAGGGGTTGCGAAACCCGTCGGACAATCTGAGGCAGGTGGTGAAGCCGACTTCGAGAATCCCGGCCAGCAGCAGGAACAGCCACGCCATCAGCCCGCCCCGAAGGCCGCAAGCGCATCGCCTTCGAGCCGCCATGTCTCCCAGCCTGTGGCATGGCGCGCGCCCAGCTTCTCGTAAAAGCGCTTGGCGCTGCTGTTCCAGTCCAGCACGTTCCACTCCATGCGGCCGCAATCCATGGAAACCGCCAGCGCCCCAAGGCGCTTCAGCAGCGCGAGGCCAAGGCCATGACCGCGCCATTGGGGGGCGACGAACAGATCCTCGAGGAACAGGCCACGCCTGCCCGTCCAGCTGGAAAAATTGAAGAAATAAAGCGCCATGCCCACAGGCTCATCGCCGGCGAAGGCAAGCAGCGCCCGCACATGACCTTCGGCCAGCGCCTTGCGGCAACCGGCCTCGGTCATCTTCACCTTGTCCGCTTCCTTCTCATAGGCGGCAAGCGCACGCACGAGCGCTAGCACATGGGCGGCATCATCGGGCGTCGCCGCCCGGATCTCGGCTGTCATGCAAAAGCTCTCATTCAGCGGCCTGCGCGCTTTCCACGGGCTTTGCGGCTTCGATCTCGGCAGCCTTCGCCTCGACCAGCGCCACGATGTGATCGACCACGCCGGCATCGTCGATCTGGTGGTCCGTCACGCCGGACAGATAGACCATGTGGCGGCCATTGCCGCCGCCGGTCAGGCCGATGTCGGTTTCGCGCGCTTCCCCCGGCCCGTTCACCACACATCCCAGAACCGAAAGCGACAAGGGCGTGGTGATGTGCGCCAGCCGCTTTTCCAGCAGTTCGACCGTGCGGATCACATCGAACCCCTGCCGCGCACAGGAGGGGCAGGAAACGATCTTCACACCCCGCGCCCGGATGCCGAGCGATTTCAGGATGTGGTAGCCAACCTTCACCTCTTCCTCCGGCTCGGCCGAAAGCGAGACGCGGATGGTATCCCCCACCCCGCCCCACAGCAGCATGCCAAGTCCGATGGAGGATTTGACCGTTCCGCCTATCAGACCGCCCGCTTCGGTGATGCCGAGATGCAGGGGATAGTCCGAACGGGCGGCCAGTTCGTTGTAGGCCGCAACGGCAAGGAACACGTCGGACGCCTTCACCGAGATCTTGAACGCGTGGAAATCCGCATCTTCCAGAAGCTTCGCATGCTCGAAGGCGCTTTCGACCAGCGCTTCCGGGCAAGGCTCGCCATATTTTTCAAGCAGATGCTTTTCGAGGCTGCCGGCATTCACCCCGATGCGGATGGAACAGCCATTGGCCTTGGCCGCGCGCACCACTTCCTTCACCCGCTCGGGGCTGCCGATGTTGCCCGGGTTGATCCGCAGGCAGGCCGCGCCGGCATCCGCCGCCTCGAGGGCGCGCTTGTAGTGGAAATGGATGTCGGCAACGAGCGGCACGCGCGCTGCCTTCGCAATCTGCCGGAAGGCCCTGGTTGCATCCTCGGTCGGGCAGGAGACACGGATGATGTCCGCCCCCACCTCCTCGCAGCGGCGGATCTGGTCGATGGTTGCGACCGCATCCTCCGTCGGTGTGTTCGTCATGGTCTGGACGGAGATGGGGGCATCCCCGCCCACGGGCACCTTGCCCACCATGATCTGCCGGGACTTGCGACGATGAATGTCGCGCCAGGGCCTGACGGACATCAACGGCTCCCGACGACGACGGTCACGGCACGGCGGTTGCGCGCCCAGGCTTCCTCGCCGGAGCCATCGACGGCCGGGCGTTCCTTGCCATAGCTGATGATCGACAGCCGCGCGGTATCGACGCCTTGCGCCGCAAGGAAATTCTTGGCCGCATTGGCCCGCCGCTCGCCCAGCGCGAGGTTGTATTCCCGCGTGCCGCGCTCGTCGGCATGGCCTTCGATGGTCACGCGCACATCGGGGTTGCGCACCATCCATTCGGACTGGCTGCCAAGGATCAGCCGCGCCGCCTCGTCGAGGCCATAGCTGTCGAAGCCGAAGTAGATGGTGTCCGATCCGGCCGAGGCGATGAGATCGGCCTGGCTTCCGGGCAGCGCCGTGGAGCCGACCGGCTCGGCGGGCGCGACCGTCTGCGCCTCGTCGATCGGGGCCGGGGCCTGGGGTTCGGGAACGGGCTGCCACGCCTGCGGCGGCAGCACGTCACGGTTGCGGGTGCAGGCGGTCGTGGCAAGGGCTGCCACGAGCAGAAGCATCGGTGCGGTCAGTCTCTTCATGTCACGCTCCTTACTAGAAAAACCGGGTCTGTTGATAGTCATCTCGGCGTCTCGCGGCTCAGGGAAGCAATGGCCCCCAGGCGGGGTCGCTGGCATCGAGTGGGGTCGGGATGCGGCGGTCGTTGCGGCCGATCAGGTCGATGGACCTGAGGCTGGAGCGTCCGTTCGGCTCGGCGCGGGTGAACAGGATCACCCGGCCATTGGGGGACCAGCTCGGGCTTTCGTCCTGCCAGCTGTCGGTCAGCAGCCGTTCGCCGCTTCCGTCGGGCCGGATCACGGCAATGCGGAACTTGCCGCCGGTGATCCGGGTGAAGGCGATGAGGTCGCCGCGCGGGCTCCACACCGGGCTTCCGGCACGGCCGTCGCCAAAACTGATGCGCTGCACGCCCGAACCGTCCGCATTCATCACGTAAAGCTGCTGCGATCCGCCACGATCACTTTCGAAGACGATGCGCTTGCCATCGGGTGAAAAACTGGGCGAGGTGTCGATGTAATTGCCGCTGGTCAGCCGGGTGGCCCGCCGGGTCGGTATGTCATAGGCAAGGATATCGGCGTTGCCGGAACGGGTCACGCTCATCAGCAGCGTCCGGCCATCGGGCGAGAAGCGGCCGGCGAAGCTCATGCTGTCGAAATCGCCCACCGATTCCTGCCGGCCGGTCGTGATGTTGTAGAGCCACAGGCGCGGCCGGTCGTTGGCGAAGCTCATGTAGCTGATGGTTTCCGAAGCCGGCGAGAAGCGCGGCATCAGCACGAGCGACTGGCCGCTCGTCAGGAAGCGGTGGTTGGCGCCATCCTGGTCCATGATGGCCAGCCGCTTCACCCGCTTCGTGCGCGGGCCGCTTTCCGCCACATAGACGATGCGGCTGTCGAAATAGCCGCTCTCGCCTGTCAGCCGGGCATAGACCAGGTCCGAGCATTTGTGGGCGGCCCGCCGCCAGCCGGCCGGCGTCACCGTGAAGCCCTGCCGCACCAGCTGTTCTTCGGAAAAGACATCATGGAGGTAGCAGCCGACCGTGAGCGTCCCGTCAGGGTTCGCGGAAACGAAACCGGTGACAAGCGCCTGTGCCGCCGCCATGCGCAGCGCCGGGAAGCGGGGGGCGGCGATATCGGCCATCGCCGGAACCGGAACGGATTCCGCCGGCACCGGCCGGAACAGGCCTGTGCCGCCCAGATTGCCGGCAATGATGGCGGCCACCTGCCGGCCAAGCTGCGCGGTGTCGCCAGCGGGCGTCGCAACAGCGGCAGAGGTCGCAAAGGCCGGCACCGCAATCGGCATCGGCGCCTGTGTCCCGCTGGTGATGTCCACCCTGAGCTGCGCCGCAGCCGGAGTTGCCACCAGCAGCAGGGCAAGGGCTCGAAGGAGCAGGGGGGCGGGGTTCATCCGTCGCATCATGTCTTCCGATCAGGTCATCATCCGGGGGTCGAAGTTCAGTTCGAATTCGCGCCAGTAGGGGAATAGGTCATCCGGCAACCGAAGCGGGGCGCACCTCAGCACCGCCCGGCGCGCCGTTTCCACGAAGGCGCGGGCATAGGCCTGGTTGCCGGCGGTCGCGCCTGTCTGGCTCACGAATTCCGGCGCGCCGGCAACAGTGCCGTCGCGGTTCAGGCGGATCTTCAGGACCGCCGTCATCCCGGCCACGTCGGCGCCGCCGATGGGCGGGTTCCAGCAAGGGGCGATCTGGGCGCGGATCGCCTGCTCCAGCGTCGCCATCGCAACCGGGCTCAGCCGCGCGCCCTTGGGGATCGCCTGCTCGATCGAGCGGGCAAAGGCCGATGTGTCGCGCGGGCGCTGCGGCGCTTCGGGAAGCGACTTGTCGATCAGCGCGGCCATGGCGCCGGCATCGAACTTCGCCGGCGGCGCGGGCTTTCGCTGTGCCGCCCTGGGTGGAGCGGGCGGGCGCCTTTCCTCGGCGATCGCATCCTGGGGCGCAGTGTCCGCCGGCGCTTGCCGGACCGGCTCGACAGCGGGCGCAGGGGGCGCGGGCGGGGCAGGCACCGGCGGGGGCGGGGCCGGCTCGGGCTGCGGCGCCGGCGGCGTCTCGCCGGTTTCGCGCGGGGCCGCCTCCATCGAGGGCCTGGGCGGCGTGGTCACGGCCGCCGTCTCCGCAATCTCGACAAACTCGATCGGAATGCTGTCGCTGTTGTCGTTCATGGGCGGCAGGGCCTGCGCCAGCCCCAGCGAAAGCGCCGCGAACAGCAGCAGGTGAAGCCCGCCGGCAACGGCAAGGGCGCCCTTCTCAGTCATCGGCTCCCTCGGTTGCCCGGGGCTGGTTCACCAGCGCAACACGCCCGAAGCCCGACCCGGTGACATCGGCCAGCAGTGCTGCCACCTGGCCGTAGGGAATGGCGGCATCGGCGCGGATCACCACCCGGGCATCGGCCCCGCGCGCCTCCTTCAGCGCCGCAAGCCTTGCGGCAAAGGCCTCGGCCGACAACGCCTCTTCGCCGACGTAGCGCTGGCCGCGCCCGTCGATGGTTACGGAAATCGGCTCGATATCCGTCGGCAGGGCCTTTGCCGTCGTTTCCGGCAGGTCGACCGCCACGCCCGTCACCAGAAGCGGCGCCGCGACCATGAAGATGATGAGCAGCACCAGCATCACGTCCACCATGGGCGTGACGTTGATTTCGGACATGGGCGCGCGCCGGCGGCGGCCGCGTCCCGCGCCAGGCGCGCCCATGGCCATCAGGAAACGCCGTCCAGTTCGCGCGACATCAGCGCGTGGAAGGAAGAGGAGAAGCCCGAAAGCCTGTCTTCCAGCCGGACGATGCGGTGAAGCAGCCTGTTGTAGCCGATGACGGCGGGAATGGCCGCGAACAGGCCGATCGCCGTGGCGAACAGCGCCTCGGCAATCCCGGGGGCAACCACGGCGAGGCTGGTGTTCTGCGTCGCGCCGATGGCGATGAAGGCGCGCATGATGCCCCAGACAGTGCCGAACAGGCCAACGAAGGGCGCGACAGAGCCGATGGTCGCCAGAACGTTCAGTCGGTCGGACAGGTCCGAGACAGAGCGTTCGGCCGAAGCTGCCATCACCGTCGTCAGGCGGGCGCGCACGCCCTCGCGGTCGACATTGTGGCGCCCCTCCACCGAGGCCTGCCATTCGTCCATCCCGGCGAGGAACAGGTCCGCCACCGGGTGCTGGCCCTTCACGGCCTTCAGTTCGTCAAGCGACTTCGCCTTCCAGAAGCGCTGCTCGAAGGCATCGGCCTCCCGCCCGATGCGGGTCAGCAGGCGGGAACGTTCCAGAATGATCGCCCAGGACCATATGCTGGCAAGCAGAAGCCCGATCATCACCGCCTTAACGACGAGATCGGCCTGCAGGAACAGCGCCCACGGAGACATGGCCTCCGCTGTCTTCACCATCACCTGGTCCACATTTCACTCCGGCTGCGGGCGAATTCCAGCGCCCGGGATAATCGATCAGGCTTTACGAGATCTGAACGGCCGGCCTCAAGGCCGAAGCTGCCCTTCTGTCAGCCTTCCAGCAAGGTGCGGAAGCGCGCCACCCAGCCGGCCGGCTGCCGCCGGGGACGGCCCGAGGTGGTGAGAAAGGCAGCCCGCACATGGGCATCGGTCAGCAGCGTGTCGCCGCGCAGGATTCTCTGGCCCATGTCGACCGTCGCGCCACCGATCGCCAGGCAGCGGGTTTCGACGACGAGTTCGTCATCCAGCCGCGCCGGAGCGGCATAGCGCAGGGACAGATCGGCAACGGCATAGACACCATCACCAGCCTCGAAGGCGGCGCGCTGGTCTATGCCCAGCATGCGCAGCAGATCGCTGCGCGCGCGCTCCATGTAGCGCAGGTAATTGGCATGATAGACAATGCCGGAAAGGTCCGTGTCCTCGAAGAAGACACGGACCGGAAAGAGGTGGATGGGCCCGGCAACAAGGCCGGAAACCGGCGCAGGGCGCGCGCCGGCCATGTGGCTGTCAGGCCTGGGTTTCAGCGACCGGGCGTGCGTCGCGGCGTTCGGCGATACGCGCCGACTTGCCCGAACGGCCACGCAGATAATAGAGCTTCGCACGGCGCACGGCGCCACGGCGAACGACCTCGATGGCGTCGATCACCGGCGAATAGAGCGGGAAGACGCGCTCGACGCCTTCACCGAAGCTGATCTTGCGGACGGTGAAGCTGGAGCCCATGCCCTTGTTCGAACGGGCGATGCACACGCCTTCGAACTGCTGGACGCGGGTGCGCTCGCCTTCCTTCACCTTCACGCCCACGCGGAGCGTGTCGCCGGCGCGGAATTCGGGAACGGCGCGGGCAGCCTTCAGCTTCTCGATCTGTTCGGCTTCGATCTTCTGCAGCAGGTTCATTCTTCTCTCCTTCGGGCGGGGGCAGCCTGCCCGTCGCCCATGCCCTCTCGGGGGCCGGTTGATGGCGCCAGAGGGCGACGATCTCAAAGGGGCTTGTCGCCCAGCAGATCAGGCCGCCATAGCCTCGTGTCCTCTTCCGCCCGGCGCCTGCGCCAGGTGGCGATCTTCCCATGATCCCCCGATGTCAGCACATCCGGGATAGCATGCCCCTCCCACACGGCGGGCCGGGTATAGTGCGGATATTCCAGAAGGCCGCTTTCGAAGCTTTCCTCGTCTCCGCTGGAAGCCGCGCCCATTACGCCAGGACAAAGCCTGACGCAAGCATCGAGCAGAACCATCGCCGCCAGCTCGCCGCCGGACAGGATGAAATCCCCGATGGAAACCGGCTCGACCTGCCTGCCGGCGAAAATCCGCTCGTCAAAGCCTTCGAACCGCCCGCACAGAAGCGTGACACCCGGCCCCGAAGCCAGCGCGCGCACGCGGTCCTGTTTCAGGCGCGGGCCGCGCGGGGTCAGGGCAAGAACGGGCGAATCGGGCGCCTTTGCCCGCGCGGCGTCCACCGCCCGGGCCAGCACATCCACCCGCAGCACCATGCCCGGCCCGCCACCCGAGGGCGTATCATCGACATTGCGGTGCCGGCCTTCGGCGAAGTCCCGCAGCTGGATGGTGTCCAGCCCCCACAGTCCGTCGCGCAGGGCCCGCCCCGCCAGCGAATGACCGAGCGGCCCGGGAAACATTTCCGGGTAGAGGGTGATCACCCGGGCCTGCCACATCAGCCGGCATCCACGAAAGCGCGTTCAACCCGGATCGTTTCACCGACATCGAGAACGGCAGCCGGAATCAGCGGCACCATCACGCGCCTGCCGTCCGTCCGCTCGATCTCGAGGATGTCGGAGGCGCCGAAATTCTCGACCGACACGACCGTGCCGACAGGCGCGCCGCCCTCATCCTCGACGGAAAGGCCGAGCAGATCGTGCCAGTAATATTCGCCCGGCCCGAGCGGCGGCAGGCTGGAGCGCGGCACGGTCAGCAACTGGCCGCGCAGGGCTTCGGCCGCCGTCCGGTCGGCAATCTCGGCAAAGCGTGCGACAGCGCCCTGCTGCCCAGGCCTGACCGACCTGAGCGTCAAGGTCCTGCCGCCCACCTCGAAGCTGGCATGGGCCTTCAGGCTTTCGGGCGAGGCAGCGAACAGCTTCAGCCGCACCTCGCCCGTTATGCCATGGGCGCCCGCCACCGCCGCCATCACGACGGGCCGATCGGCGCCAGCCGGCAAGGATCAGGCCTCGGCCGACTCGGCGGCTTCGGCCGGAGCATCCTGAGCGGGCGCTTCCTCGGCCGGGGCGGCAGCGGCGGCGGCGGCTGCCTCGGCGGCCTCGGCGGCCTTCTGGGCGCGCATTTCAGCGCGTTCCCTGGCCTTTTCGCCTGGCTCGGCCTTCTTCGGGTTGCTGCGCGCGTCACGCTTCAGCAGGCCGGCGGCGTCAAGGAAGCGGGCCACACGGTCAGTCGGCTGGGCGCCAACCGAAAGCCAGTGCTTGGCACGGTCGGAATCGAGCGTCACGCGCTCCGCGCTGTCCTTGGGCAGGAGCGGGTTGTAGGTGCCCAGCTTCTCGATGAAGCGGCCATCGCGCGGAGCGCGGCTGTCCGCCACCACGATGCGATAGACCGGGCGCTTCTTCGCACCACCGCGCGAAAGCCGGATCGACAGAGCCATGTTATGTTCCTTCTTCTCTAAGTCTTGTCTTGGTCTTGTTTAAATCTGAAATCAGCGTTTGAACTTGAAACCGCCGGGCAGCTTCGGCGGCATCAGGCCGCCGGGAAGCCCCGGCATGCCGCCGGGGGCGCCCGGAAGACCACCCGGAAGCCCGGCGCCCATGCCGCCGCCGCCGAACAGCCCGGCCAGTGCACCAAGGCCGCCCATCTTCTTCAGGCGCTTCATGGCGGTTTCCATGTCGGCATGCATCTTCAGGAGCTTGTTGACCTCCTGAACGGTCACGCCCGCCCCCTTGGCAATCCGGATCTTGCGCCGGGCGTTCAGAAGATCGGGCTTTGCCCGCTCCTTCGGAGTCATGGACAGGATGATGGCCTCGAGCCGGGCAATCGACTTGTCGTTCACATTGCCCTTGTCCATCGCCTCCTGCGCTTTGGACATGCCGGGCAGCATCTTCGCCAGCGCGCCAAGGCCGCCCATCTTCTTCATCTGCTGGAACTGGGCGCGCAGGTCATTGAGGTCGAACTTGCCTTTGGCGAGCTTCGCCGCCATCGCCTCGGCTTCGGCGACATCCAGCGTCTCGGCCGCGCGCTCCACCAGGCTGACGACATCGCCCATGCCGAGGATGCGGCCGGCCGCCCGCTCGGGGTGGAAGGGCTCGATCTGGTCGATCTTTTCGCCGGTGCCGATGAACTTGATCGGCTTGCCGGTGATGAACCGCATGGAAAGCGCCGCACCGCCGCGCGCATCGCCGTCCATGCGGGTCAGCACGACACCCGTCAGCGCCACGTCCCGGCCGAAATTCTCGGCAACGTTCACGGCATCCTGACCGGTCAGCGAATCGACGACGAGCAGCGTCTCGGCCGGTTCGGAAACCGTAGCCACCGCCTTCATCTCGGCCATCAGCGCCTGATCGACATGCAGGCGGCCGGCGGTGTCCAGCATCAGCACGTCGAAGCCCTGGAGCTTCGCGGCCTGCAGGGCGCGGCGCGCGATATCGACAGGCTGCTGGCCGGCAATGATGGGCAGCGTCGCCACGCCCACCTGCTCGCCCAAAATCCGCAGCTGATCCTGCGCCGCCGGGCGGTTCACGTCCAGCGAGGCCATCAGGACCTTGCGGCCGCGCTTTTCCTTCAGCAGCTTCGAAAGCTTGGCGGTCGTCGTGGTCTTGCCCGAGCCTTGCAGGCCCACCATCATCACGACAGCCGGCGGCGCGACATTCAGCTCGACATCGGCGCTCTCGCCGCCCAGCGTCTCGACAAGCGCGTCATGGACGATCTTGACGACCTGCTGGCCGGGCGTGACCGATTTCAGCACTTCGGCGCCAACGGCGCGGGCGGTTGCGCGGTCGATGAAATCCTTCACCACCGGAAGCGCGACATCGGCCTCCAGCAAGGCCACGCGCACTTCGCGCATGGCCGCGCGCACTTCCAGTTCGTTCAGCGCGCCACGCCCGCGCAGCTTGTCGAACACGCCGGCAAGGCGTTCGGACAGGCTCTCGAACATCAGCAGCTCACCTTCATCAAACCGGTTTCACCTCAACGCAAAACGCGCCGGTGGGCGAACCTTCGCTGACCGGCGTGCATCCATGGACGCTCGAAACAGAGTCCGGGCGCGGAGCTGGGCCTATCGCCCGGCGGTCGGCGGGAGTCAAGTGCGCGGCCTCCATGCCGGGGCGCGGCGCATGGAACAGGGCCGCAACGCTGGCTCAGGCCTTGCCGAACACCCGCTCGAAAATGACGTCCAGGCGGGCGAAATGATGGTCAAGCGTGAACAGCGCGTCGAGTTCGGCGGGCGACAGCTTCGTCGTCACGTCCGGGTCGGCGCCCAGCAGATCCCGCAGCTGCAGCGTGCCGTCCGATTCCCAGACCTTCATCGCATTGCGCTGGACGATGCTGTAGCTGTCCTCGCGCGAAACGCCGGCCTGGGTCAGCGCCAGAAGCACCCGCTGGGAATGGATCAGCCCACCCATGCGGTTCATGTTCTTCAGCATCCGCTCGGGGTAGATCAGCAGCTTGTCGATCACGCCCGTCAGCCGCGCCAGCGCGAAATCGAGCGTGATGGTGGCATCCGGACCGATTCCGCGCTCGACGGAGGAGTGGGAAATGTCGCGCTCGTGCCACAGGGCCACATTTTCCAGCGCCGGCGTCACGGCCGAGCGCACCAGCCGGGCAAGGCCCGTCAGATTTTCGGTCAGCACCGGGTTGCGCTTGTGCGGCATCGCCGACGAACCCTTCTGCCCGGGCGAGAAATATTCCTCGGCTTCCAGCACCTCGGTGCGCTGCAGGTGGCGGATCTCGGTCGCCAGCCGCTCGACGGAAGAGGCGATCACCCCAAGCGCCGCGAAATACATGGCATGGCGATCACGCGGGATCACCTGTGTGGAAATAGGCTCCGGCGTCAGGCCCATCCTGGCCGCGACATGCGCTTCCACGCGCGGATCGATGTTGGCGAAGGTGCCGACGGCGCCGGAAATGGCGCAAGTGGCGATTTCGGCGCGGGCGGCGCGAAGCCGGTCGCGGCAGCGGTCGAATTCCGCATAGGCCTGCGCCAGCTTGAACCCGAAGGTCACCGGCTCGGCATGGATGCCGTGGCTGCGGCCGATGGTGGGCGTATGCCGGTGCTCCATCGCGCGGCGGCGGATGGCGTCCAGCAGCGCGTCCATATCGGCGAGCAGGATGTCCGTCGCCCGTGTCAGTTGCACGGCAAGGCAGGTATCGAGCACGTCGGACGATGTCATGCCCTGGTGCATGAAGCGGGCTTCCTCGCCCACCTGCTCGGCAACCCAGGTCAGGAAGGCGATGACATCATGCTTGGTCACCGCCTCGATGGCGTCGATCGCAGCCACGTCGATGGCGGGCTTCGTCGCCCACCACGCCCAGAGCGCATCCGCCGCCGATTGCGGAACGACGCCAAGGCTTGCGAGCGCTTCGGTCGCATGGGCCTCGATCTCGAACCAGATGCTGAACTTCGTTTCGGGCGACCAGATGGCCACCATCTCGGGGCGGGAATAACGCGGGATCATGGCCGCTGGCCCTAGCCCCCGCGCGGCCCGGAGGCAAGCCGCCCGAAAAGCCGCCCTTTCTTCACCCTGGCGCCATCATCCCATCACCAGAGACCGCCGCCCGGCAAGCGCCCGTCCGCGCACGACTGCCGCGAGCTTAGGCGCGCGCACTGTGGCCGGCCCGGTGAAGCGCCACTCGCATACTGCCTCCGCGGGTGTCAGCGTCACCTGCATATAGCCCCGCCGCCCGGTATCGGCCCATTTCAGCGTGGGGTTGGCAGCGGTCAGCGCCCCCGCGACTGCCGCCGGCGGCGTTGAAGTAAGATAGGCCTCGAAGCCCGGCGAGCTGACCGACTGGCCAGCGAACTCCACACCTACCGGCCGGCCCATGTGCAGCAGGTCGCTCGCCCAGGCATTGTGGCTGTCGCCCGCCAGCACCACGAGATCCGTTCCGTGGCGCTGGGCGGTCGCCAGCAACCGTGCGCGCGCCGCCGGATAGCCATCCCAGGCATCGAGGTTCATGGGCAGCCCCACCTGCGAGGCCAGCCCGGCCCCCTTCAGGAAGGCCGCCAACTGCGCGGGCGGGTTCGGCCCGGCCAGCCGCACGGCATCCGGCGGCAGCTTCAGTTCGCCCATCACCACCTGCTGCGCCAGCACCTGCCAGCGCACGCCCCGCCGGGCCGCGCCCTCCATTTCGGCGAACAGCCATTTTTCCTGCGCCAGCCCGAGGAGCTGCCGCCCCCCCGCCAGCCATTCCTCGTCCCGAAGGCGCTTCAGCCCGGCCATGGCATCGCTGCCGCTGCGGATCGCGCGGGCGACATCCAGCGGCTCTTCCCGGCCGGATACGCGCGTGTCCAGCCGGTAGAGCGTTGCCAGCCGGCCGATGTCATAGCGCGCCCACACCGCATCCGACACAGGCATCCAGTCCCGGTAGGCGGCGATGGCGGCCGCCATGCGGTCAGCCCAGGGGCCCTCGCTTGCCGGGTCGTGATTTTCCGCGCCGCGCATCCAGGCATCATTGGCCAGTTCATGGTCATCCCACAGGGTGATGGCGGGAAATGCGGCATGGATCGCCTGGAGGTCGGGGTCCGCCCGGTAACTGCGATAGCGCGCCCAGTAATCTTCGCGGCGGATGATCTCGTGCGCCGGCTCGATGACGCGGCCGGCCACGGCCTGCTGCGCCGACGGGTAGGTTCCGCGCGGATATTCATAGATATAGTCGCCCACATGGACCATCAGGTCGATGTCGTCCGCGGCGACGGCATGGCCATAGGCGTTGAACCAGCCAAAGGGCAGGTTGGAGCAGGAAAAGACCCCCAGCCTGAAGGCATTCGGGCTTCCCTCGGGCAGGGTCTTCGTCCGCCCGACGGGGGACTTCGTCTTGCCCGGCCCCAGCCAGCGGTAGAAATAGGTCCGCCCCGGCGCGAGGCCTTCCACCCTGGCGCGTGCCGTCCAGTCCCGCCCCGGCTCCGCAAGCGCCTCGGCCACCACGCGGCTGCGCGCCATGCGCGGGTCGGCGGAAATTTCCAGCCGCAACGGCACGGGCCTGTCGCCACCGGCGGCAAAGCGCGTCCAGAACAGCATGGAGGTCTGGCCCGGCTCGCCGGTCGCCACGCCATGGGTGAAGCCCGCCACGGGCGCGGCAGCCCGCGCCAGGCCGGGCAGGAAAAGCCCCCCCAGCGCCGCGCCAGCCAGAAGATCCCGCCGTCCGATTCCGCTGTTCATGTCCATGCTCCGCATTATCCGGGCGCGGTCTTTCGCAGCATAGCATGACAGCAGCATTGCAGCCCGCGCACCCTGCGGCCACAACAGCCGATATGCCACGCATGCGCAAGAAAGCGGATCTGCCCAGCAAGACCTGCGCCCACTGCGGCCGCCCCTTCAGCTGGCGCCGGAAATGGTCGCGCGTCTGGGACGAGGTGCGCTATTGTTCGGATGCGTGCCGCAGCGGCAGGATGCCGAAGGCGGCCACGGGAAACAGCGGCAACTGAGGGCGCGAGACGCCGAAGGGGAGAGACAAGAATGGCAACGCAACTGAAACCGCCGGCCGATGTCCGGCAGCAGGTCTCGGACGAGGAATGGGCCCTGCGCGAGGATCTCGCCTGCGCCTACCGGCTGGTCGCCCATCATGGCTGGGACGATCTGATCTTCACCCATCTCTCGGTCCGGGTTCCGGGGCCGGAGCATCACTTCCTCATCAACCCCTACAACCTGATGTTCGAGGAAATCACCGCGTCCTCGCTGGTGAAGATCGACCTTCACGGCAACCCGGTGATGGAAACGCCCTACATGACCAACCCGGCGGGCTTCACCATCCACTCCGCCATCCACATGGCGCGCGAGGATGCGCATGCCGTCATGCACCTGCACACGCCGCACGGGCAGGCGGTGTCGGCGCAGGCCGATGGGCTGATGCCCCTCACCCAGACAGCCATGCTCATCCGCGATGACGTTGCCTACCATCACTATGAGGGCGTGGCGGTCGACCTTGACGAACGCGAACGGCTGGTTGCCGACCTCGGCACGAAGAATGCCATGATCCTGCGGAACCACGGCACGCTCGCTGTCGGTGAGACCGTGGGCGAAGCCTTCATCCGCCTCTATTATCTGGAGCGCGCCTGCGAGGCGCAGATCCTCGCGCTGTCGGGCGGGGCCCAGCTTCTGAACCACCCGCCGCAAGGCACGCCGGAAAAGACGGCGGGTCAGGGCCGTGACGGGCTGAAGATCGTGGGCAACATGCTGGCATGGCCCGCCCTGCGCCGGAAGATGGACCGGATCAGCCCCGGCTACCGCGACTAGACGGCGACCGGCATCGGCCCGGAAACAGGCGGCCGGGCAGCCGTGCCCGGCCCGCCACGGCAGGGCAGCAACGGCAGGGCAGCACGGCTCAGCTGACGAGGTTCAGCTTGGGCATGGTCAGGTGCGTCTGACGCTTGGCGATCGTCAGCCGGTTCAGCCAGGGGCTGTCCTTGGCCGTGAACTGCGATGGCGTCATCCCGACGAAGGTCTTGAAATCCCTGATGAAGTGGGATTGATCATAAAAGGCACCGGCAGCCGCCGCCTCCCAGCCGGCATCCGGGTTGAGGCCGAGGCGCACGGCCGCCTGCAGGGCGCGATACTTGCGCGCCAGCATCTTCGGGCTTGAGCCATAGACCCTGTGCGTCAGCCGCTCGATCTGCCGCGCCGACATGCCCGTCATCGATACCAGCTCGTTCACATCCGGGTTGGCGGAGCTTGCCAGCCATTCGTCCGCGGCGCGGGTGAACCAGAGCGGCGGCGGCTTGGCCTGCATGGAAAGCAGCAGGAAGAAGGCGTCGGCTGCCGCCACGATCTCGCGGTGGTTGCGCGCCTCGGCCATGCGCTCCACCGTGCGGCGGGCGACAAGGCCGGCCACATCCTCGAGGTCGGCGACCATGTTCACGAAATCACTGGCGCCAGCGCCCACCAGTGCCGCCCAGCCAGCCGGCAAAAGCCCTGCCCCCAGAAGACGAAGTGGCCCATGCCCCATCAGCCGCACCGCGACTGTCGTCGCGCCACAGAGGGCAGCAGGCGGCACGGTCACGAAATCGCCGCTGCCATAGGCGAACTGGCCGCCGCCCTCGAAGAAGAAACGCACTTGCGGCAGCTCGGCACGCAGCGTGTCGCTGATGTGGGATGCCCCCACCTCGAAGACATAATAGCTGGAAACCCAGGTGCGCAGCGGCGCGGCAGGCGAATAGTAGCGCAGGGAAAATCCGGGTGATGTCACGGCACGAACACCCGTATTCGGTAACACTTCATGCTGCCCCCCGGCGAAACTGTTAGGATGAGCCAAAAGCGCGGTCGCAGATCCCCGCACGGCACTTGCTCCGTTTCCGTCATCCTGCAGGATGATCAGTGCGGGAAATGCGTTTCCAGCCGGACCCCGCCTCCACAGGGAGCATAGCCGGACCCTCGCACAGGGCCGACCAAACCCCGTGCACGGCCAAGTTTATTGCGAATAACAATCTTCTGGTCAAGCCGGCGCACTGACCTGCTCACTGGCCGATTCATTGCCCGGCTCATTGACTCAAGAAATCATCGCCAGTCAGATTCAGATCATAAGGCTTTCCCGGTGCCAATTAATGCCGTAAGCCATAGTCTACTTGAATGATAAAAAAGCGCCCCGGTGCCACTGGGGCGCCGGGGCGTTGAAGTGAGGATGGTATTCCGTACCAGCTTCAGGGCGATTCCATGAAGGAACCACCTGTCCGCCGATGCCGGCGCAGACCATCCTTGGGTCGCAAATTCCGTATATATCGATTCAGTGTCATTGTCTTGGACAAAAGCGACAAGGCCGGAGGCTATTCATCAATTGATGACAATCCCGGGGCCGCCGCCGCCTCGTGCGGCGGCGGCATTCCCGCAGCCTTGCCAGACAGTTAAGCTTGCCGAACAGTTAGGCACCCACTGCCGGCAAGACCCAGGTTTCAGGCGGCAGGCTTGCCGGCGCTGGCGGCCCAGGCGCGCACCTGCTCCGCAAGCACGTCCAGCGGCACCGCACCCGCCCGCAACACCACATCATGGAATCCGCGGATGTCGAACCGATCCCCCATGGAAGCCCGCGCTTCCTCGCGTAGGCGCAGAAGTTCCAGCTTGCCGATGGAATAGGCGGTCGCCTGACCCGGATAGACGATGTAGCGCTCGACTGCGCGCACCACTTCCGCCTCGTCGGACGGGCTGTTTTCCATGTGGTAGCGGATCGCGTCCGCACGGCTCCAGCCCTTGTGGTGGATACCGGTGTCGACCACCAGCCGGATGGCCCGCCACAGGTCCAGCTTCAGACGGCCGAAATCCTGCCACGGGTCCTGATAGAAGCCCATCTCCTTCGCAAGCAGCTCGGTGTAGAGGCCCCAGCCTTCGGAATAGGCGGTGAATCCACCGAATTTGCGGAAGGCCGGCACATCCTTCAGCTCGGTCTGGATCGCGCGCTGCATATGGTGGCCGGGCAGGCCTTCATGGAACGCCAGCGCCTCGATCTCATACTTCGGCATTTCCCGCATGTTGTAGAGATTGGCGTAGAAGGTGCCAGGGCGCGACCCGTCGGGTGCGGGCTGCTGATAGAAGGCCTTGCCGGCGCTCTTCTCGCGGAAGGCTTCCACGCGCTTCACCACCAGCGGTGCCTTCGGCAGTGTTGCGAAGGCCTCGGGCAGTTTCGCGGTCATGTCTTCCAGCGCCTTGCGCGCATGCGCCAGATAGGCGTCCCGGCCGGCGTCGCTGTCGGGGTAGAAGAGATCGGTGCTGGCGCGCACATGGGCGAACAGGTCGCGCACATCGCCCTTCACGCCCAGCGCCGGCATCAGCGCCGCCATTTCGGCATGGATTCTCGCCACTTCGCGAAGGCCGGTCTGATGGATCTCCTCGGGCGTCAGGGCCGTCGTCGTGTGGAAGGCCAGCCGCTCGGCATACCAGTCGGCGCCGCCCGGCAGATGCAGGATGCCATCGCCCTTGCGCGGCGCCTTCGCCTGGCGTTCCATCGCATCCGCAAGCCGGCGATAGGCCGGCGCGACACCATCCTTCAGCGCAGCTTCAGCCTCGCGCACAAGGCGCGCCCTGTCGGCATCGGACAGCTCGATACGGGCGATCTTGGCCTTGAAGTCGGCCAGAAGGCTGGAATCCGGCCCGTCCTCGAACGGGGCGCCCTTCAGGAAGGTCCGCGCATCGCCCGCCACATGGGCATAGACCCAGGCCGGCGCCGGCGCGCCCTTCTCCGCCCTCTCGGTGGACATGCCCACCAGCTGGTCGACCAGCGGGCCAAGGCCGCGCAGCCGTTCCACATAGGCCTCGGCCTCGGCCTTGTTGCCGATGCGGTGAATGTTGATGAGGAAGGCGGGAAGCTGCGTCTGCGCGCCGCGCATCTGATCGAACGGAAGCTCGAGGTGGCGGAACTTCTCCGCCGCGGCGCGCCGTTCCATCTGCTTTTCGAAGAGGCGATAGGAAATGCGCGCCTGCGGCGAAAGCGGCGCATCCGCGAAGCGGCGGCGCATTTCCGCGAGATAGGCCATGTCCTCGGCGAGGTCGGCATCCGCCTTCGCATCCGAAGGATCGGACCATTTGCCATAGTCGGCGTCGCGGATGCCGCGATAGGCCTTGGCGGTCGGGTTGCGGGCAAGGCTTGCGGCATCATGGCTGGCGAAGAAATCCGCCAGCGCCGCATCGGCGGATTGCTCGGCCGTGGCAGCGGGCGCGGGCCGGGCGGCCTGCGCAGCAAGCGGCGCAGCCACAAGAGCGGAAAGGGCGACACTGGCCGAGAGAGTCAGTGCGAGAGTGCGATGATGAAGGCGCATGAAACAGTCTCCCGGATAATGTTCGGGACTGCTGTAGCCGCTGGCTCAGGCCAAAGAAAAGGCCCGGAGAGGGACGAACCCCGCTCCGGGCCATATTCCGCCGCGCCAGCCTTTCGGCCCGGCGACTTTCAGGTCACCTGCGGCCCCTTTCGGAAAGGGGCCAGCGATCAGGCGCCGATCAGGCGGCCTTCACGGCCATGTCGCTGCGGCGACGGCGCGCCACGAAGCCGACCATGCCGAAACCGGCAATCAGCATCGCCCAGGTGGCCGGCTCGGGGATGCCGGGCGTCGGGTCGATCGGATCGCCGTCGATCACGAGGCCGGCGAACGCCAGACCGGAATCGTAAATGGTGTCCACCGCGTTGGCGGCACCGAACTGCAGCGTGTAGACGCCGGCTTCCTCGATGGTGTAGGTGGATTTGATCCAGCCGGTATAGCCGCAACCCGTGCTGAAGCAGAGACCGGAGCTACCCTGCAGCGGCGACCACACCGGGGCACCCGGGATGATCGGAGTGGACGCCGGATCGAGAACGACACCGGGGGCAAGGCCGGGAAGGCCGAAGCCGGGCACCGTGTCACCCGAAGGCGTGGTCCGCGCCGTGAACAGGGTCAGGCTGCCGCTGCCGCCGTTGAGCGCCGCCCAGCCGAAGTCGGAGAAGCCGGACCCGTCGGACGTCACGTAATTGAAGTAGAATTCGAGCGTGGAGCCCGCCTGCGCCTCGAAGGCGGAGGTGGTGAAGTTCGAACCGTTCGTCGCCTCGCCAACAGCGAAGCCGGGAATGTCGCCGCCGCCATCCGGGCCGATGGTGGTGACATAACGATACTGCCCGCCGATGGGCGGCGCCGTCACCACGCCATCCGCGCCCAGTACGCCGCAGTCACCGACGCAGACATTGGCGGACGCAGCCGACGGAACCATCGCCAGGCCGAGCGCCGCGACGCCGAGGCCGAAAACCGCTTTCAGACCTTTTGCCATGAGTAATACCCTCCATGTTGACATATTGCCCCCTCGAGGCCGGCAGCCCGGCCCGAAGCGAAACATTTCGTGCATGATTCATGCCAAAGTATCAAACCACTGATTCAAAACAAATTAAGAAAATCCTCCTCAACGAATTTGTAAAATATTCCGACATTCGGATAGCCTGCTTCACTTGCAGCGCAAACCTTGCGTGCACCCGGCGGGCGCCCTGTGGGCATCTTGCGGGCACTGGGGGGAGCACCTAGAGCCGGAGCCATGTTCAAGCTGCTTCGCCCCGCGCTCTTCACGCTCGATCCGGAAACCGCGCACGGGCTGACGCTCGCAACCCTCGCGCACCTCCCGGCAGGCCGGGGGCCGGCCTTCGACCCGGTGCTTGAAACCCGCATCGCCGGCCTTCGCTTTCCGTCCCCCATCGGGCTTGCGGCCGGGTTCGACAAGGATGCCCGGGTCTGGCGGCAGATGCTGGGCTTCGGCTTCGGCTTTGCCGAAGTGGGCACGCTGACCCCCCGGCCGCAGCAGGGCAACCCGAAGCCGCGCATCTTCCGGCTGGTCGAGGACAGGGCCGTCATCAACCGGCTTGGATTCAACAATGGCGGGCTTGAAGCCGCCCTTCCCCGCCTTGCCCCGCACCCGCGCCTGGGTGTGAACGTGGGCGCCAACAAGGACAGCACCGACCGCATCGCCGATTATGTGACCGGCGTCACCGCCGTCCGCGACCGGGCCGCCTGGATCACGCTCAATATCTCCTCGCCCAACACGCCCGGCCTTCGCGGCCTGCAGGGAGAGGCGCTGCCGGAGCTGCTGGCGGCCGCCGCCGAAGCACGCGGCACGGACGGGCCGCCGCTGTTCCTGAAGGTCGCCCCCGATCTCGATGACAGCCAGATCGACTTCATCGCCCGCACCCTCATCGAAAGCCGCCTGCAGGGCCTCATCGTTTCAAACACCACGCTTGCCCGGCCCGAAAGCCTGAAAAGCCGCCATGCCGGCGAAACCGGCGGCCTGTCGGGCACGCCGCTCATGGCGCCATCGACTGCCGTGCTTGCAGCCTTCGCGCGGCGCATCGAAGGGCGGTTGCCGCTGATCGGGGCGGGCGGCATCGCCAGCGCCGAAGACGCCTATGCGAAGATCCGCGCTGGTGCTTCGGCAGTCCAGCTCTATTCGGCGCTGGTCTATGAGGGGCCGGGCCTGCCGGCGCACCTTGCAGCCGGCCTTGCCACCCTGCTGAAGCGCGAGGGTTTCACCCGCATCGAAGAGGCCGTCGGCACGGGCCTCAAGGCTTGAGCCTTTCGTGCGCCGGCCCTATCCACGGTCTCATGATGATGAAGCGCCTGCTGGCAGCCCCGGCGTTATTCGCCCTTCTCGCCCTGCCCTCAACCGCCAGCGCGCAGCTTGCGCCGGCAGCCCCCAGCGCCCGGCTTGCGCCGGTAACGGCAGCACCCGAAACCACCCCCGGCACGCGCTTCTACGAACCGGATGACCGCAAGTTCCGCCGGCCGCCGGCAGATACGGCGGCCAGTGGCGCCGCCGCCGTGACAGCGGCCGACCCGCTGGCAACCGCCGCCGGCCAGGCGATGCTGAAGGCAGGCGGCACAGCGGCCGATGCAGCCATTGCCATGATGATCACACTCACCGTCGTCGAGCCGCAGTCGAGCGGCCTGGGCGGTGGCGGCTTCCTGCTGTGGCATGATGGCAAAAGCGGCGTGACCACCACGCTCGACGGCCGCGAAAAGGCCCCCGCCGCCGCCGGCCCGGACCGGTTCCTGAAGGCCGAAGGCCAGCCCATGGGGTTCGCCGAAGCCGTCCCCGGCGGCTATTCGGTGGGCGTGCCCGGCGCCGTGGCGCTGGCAGCCGAAGCGCATGGGCGCTGGGGACGGCTGCCATGGGCGGATCTGTTCCAGCCCGCCATCCGCCTTGCCAGGCACGGCTTTCCCGTCAGCGAGCGGCTCAACCGCTTCACCGCCAGCCGCAAGGCTATGCTGGCGCGCGATCCGGCGGCCCGCGCCATCTTCCTCGACCCCCGTGGCGAACCCTGGCCGGTTGGCCATGTGCTGCGCCAGCCGGCGCTTGCCGAAAGCCTGGAGCAGATCGCCGCAGAGGGGCCGGACGCCTTCTACAAGGGGCCAGTGGGTGCCGCCGTATCAGAAGCGGTCGCCAATGCCTTTTCGAACCAGGCAGCCCTTACGGCGGCGGATCTCGCCGCCTATCGCGTGACGGAACGCGAAGCCCTCTGCCGCCCCTACCGGCAGTGGCGGGCCTGCACCATGGGTCCGCCCTCGGCGGGTGGTATCGCGGTGCTGCAGATCCTCGGCCAGCTCGAACGCTTCGACCTCGGGAAACTGGGGCAGGACAATCTGCTCTCATGGCACCTGTTCGCCGAATCCCAGCGCCTGGCCTTTGCCGACCGCGAGGCCTATGGCGCCGATGCCGACCATGCGCCCGTGCCGGTGGCCGGGCTTGTCGACAGCGGCTACATCACGCAGCGCTCGGCGCTCATCCGGCTCGACCGGGCGATGGCGGAAGCCGGGCCGGGAACGCCGCCGGGCGTGGCCCCGCGCGCAGCCCAGCCGCTCGCCGATGTGCCCTCCACCTCGCATCTGGCCGCCGCCGATTCGCGCGGCAATGTCGCCAGCCTCACCTCAACTATCGAAGGGCCGTTCGGCAGCGGGCTGGTTGCGGCCGGCATCGTCCTCAACAACGAACTGACCGATTTCGACTTCAACCCCGTGCGTGATGCAGCACCCGCGCCCAACCGGGTCGAGCCGGGCAAACGGCCGCGCAGCTCGATGGCGCCCACCATCATCTTCGACCGTGCGGGAAAACCGGTCGCGGCCTTCGGGGCAGCGGGCGGGGCGACCATCATCGCACAGGTGGCCAAAGCTATCATCGCCCACCTGGACTGGGGCATGAGCGTGGAGGACGCACTGGCCGCACCCCAGGTCTTCGCCGACAGGCGTGGTTTTCGTTACGAGGCGGACACCCGGATCGAGGCAATGGCCGCCGGACTGAAGGCGCTGGGCCATAAAGATGTCCGCTCGGCAACATTGCCATTGAAAGGCAATGCCCTTGTGCGGCAGGGGAGTGGCTGGCGCGCGGCAGCGGACCCGCGAAGCGAGGGCCAGGCGCTGGCAATCAGCCGATAAAAAGCCAGGTATTCACCAGAGGGTCGCAGGGAGCAGGACATGAGCAAGGCGGACATCGCTGAGGCGGAGCGACTGAGGGAAGCGGAGCGCGCGGTCGCCCTGACGGGGATCGAGCGCTGGCAGAATCTGGTGGAAATGTTCTTCGGCCAGGCCGAAAAGCTGGGGAGCGCCGCCATGCTGTGGCGCCGCACGGGCGAAAGCTGGCAGTCGATCAGCTGGGCAGACGCCGCCAGGGCGGTGGCGACCATTGCGACCGCCCTGCGCGCCAATGGCGTCACCCCGGGCAGCCGCGTCGTCCTGATTTCGGAAAACCGGCCCGAATTCTGCCTCTGGGATCTCGGCATCATGGCGGCGGGCGCCATCACCGTGCCCACCTACACGACCAACACGGCGCGCGATCACGCGCACATCCTGTCCGACAGCGGCGCGATCGCGGCTGTCGTCTCCGGCCCGAAGCTCGCCAAACCGCTGATGGAAGCGCTGATCGGCGTCAGCAGCTGCAAGCTCGTCATCGGGCTGGAACCGCTGGGCCTCGCGCAGCACCCGCCGCATGTCGATGTGACGGACGCAGCAAGCCTCATGGCCGCCCACACCGGCAGCGTCGCCGCCGTCAAGGGCTGGGCGCGGATGAAGCGCCAGGACACGGCCTGCATCATCTACACCTCCGGCACCGGCGGAACGCCGCGCGGCGTTCTCCAGCACCACGGCGCCATCCTGCACAATGTGGCTGGCTGCGTCGACGTGATCCGCAACGATTTCCCGGATACCGGCCGCGAGACCTTCCTGTCCTTCCTGCCGCTGTCGCATGCCTATGAGCACACGGCCGGCCAGTTCCTGCCGATCGGCCTCGGCGGGGAAATCTACTATGCCGAAAGCTTGGAGCGGCTGTCCGCCAACATCGAGGAGGTGCGCCCCAGCATCATGGTGGTCGTGCCGCGCCTGTTCGAGGTGCTGCGCATGCGCATGCTGAAGGCGATAGACAAGCAGGGCGGCATGGCGCCCAGGATGCTGGCGCAGGCCGAGGCGCTGACGCGCAAGCGCGCAACCCGGGGCGGCCTCTCCATGTCGGACAGGCTCCTCGATGCGGTGATCGAGCGCACGCTGCGCCGCAAGGTGCGCGACAAGCTCGGCGGGCGGATCAAGGCGATGGTCTCGGGCGGCGCACCGCTCAACCCCGATGTCGGCATCTTCTTCCAGTCCATCGGCGTCACCTTGCTGCAGGGCTATGGCCAGACGGAGGCAGGCCCCGTCATCAGTTGCAACCGCCCCGCCACGGGCATCAAGATGCACACGGTCGGCCCGCCGCTGAAGGATGTGGACGTGCGCATCGCCGAGGATGGCGAAATTCTCGTGGCCGGCGAACTGGTGATGTCGGGCTACTGGAACCGCCCGGAGGAAAGCGAAGCCGCCCTCCGGGACGGCTGGCTCCACACCGGCGACATCGGCGAACTGGACGAAGACGGCCACATCGTCATCACCGACCGCAAGAAGGACATCATCGTCAACGACAAGGGCGACAATGTCGCCCCGCAGCGGATCGAGGGCATGCTCACCCTGCAGCCCGAAATCGGGCAGGCGATGGTCTATGGAGACAGGCGGCCCCATCTCGTGGGGGTGGTGGTGCCCGATGCGGAATGGGCTGCCGAATGGGCCGCCAGCCGCAACCTCGATCCGGAAGGGCTGAACGGAAACCCCGAATTCGTGCGCGCGGTGCAGGCCGCAGTCGACCGGGTGAACACCCAGCTTTCGGTCATCGAGAAGGTGCGTCGCGTGATGCTGGCGGATGCGCCCTTCACGGTCGAGAATGAACAGATGACGCCCAGCCTGAAGATCCGCCGCCACGTCCTGAAACAGGCTTATGGCGCACGTCTGGACGCGCTCTACCACTAGGCGAACGGAAACATGGCCTGGCGGCCCCCCGAAAGCCGGGGGACCGCCAGCCGGTTCAGGCTTTCAGCTCGCTGCCCCCTGGCTGTCCCCGCGGGTGCGCCACAGCGAATAGCCAACGCCCGCCGCCAGAATGGCAAAGGTGATGCCCAGCCCCCATTCCGGCGGGAACTTGCCGCCCGGGAAGGCAAGGATGTCCGCCAGGAAGATCTTGGCGCCGATGAACACAAGCAGCACCGCCAGCGCATATTTCAGGTAATGGAAGCGGTGAACCATCGCCGACAGCGCGAAATAGAGCGCCCTCAGGCCGAGAATGGCGAAGATGTTCGACGTATAGACGATGTAGGGATCGGTGGTGATGGCGAAGATGGCCGGCACCGAATCCACCGCAAAGACCACATCCACGAACTCCACCATGACCAGCGCCAGGAAAAGCGGCGTGGCGTGCGTGACCACGCGCCCCGTCAGCCGGTGCGGCGTCTTCACGAAGAAGCGGTCGCCGTGCAGGTCGTCCGTCACGTTGAGGCGTCGGCGCACCCAGGCGAGCACCGGCGAACCGCCGACATCGAACGCGCTGTCGGCCATGCGCCACATCTTCACGCCGGTGTAGATGAGGAAGGCCGCGAAGAAATAGAGAATCCAGCCGAATTCCGAAACCAGCGTCGCGCCCAGCCCGATCATGATGCCGCGCAGCACGATCACGCCCAATATGCCCCAGAACAGCACCCGGTGCTGGTAGAGCCTCGGCACGGCGAAATAGGAAAAGATTATCGCGATGACGAAGACATTGTCCATCGCCAGGCTTTTCTCGACAACGAAGCCGGTCACATATTCCTTGGCTGCCGTCGCCCCCAGCTGCCACCATACGAAGCCGCCGAAGGCCAGCCCGAGGGTGATGTAGAAAGCCGACATCCACAGCGATTCCCGCACCTCGATCTCGCGGTTCTCCCGGTGGAGAACGCCCAGATCGAGGACGAGAAGTGACAGCACGATGCCGAAAAAGGCGAGCCACAGCCACAAGGGCTTGCCCAGCCAGTCCGTGAACAGGAACTCCATCAGGCCCCTCTGCATATCCGCATGGCGCCGCGTCCGCGCCGGTTTCCCTTGCGCGGTTCCGACATCGCCGTGCCGCCGCACGACCAGAGGGGCCCGGAACCCGAGGCTTCCAGATGGACCCCGGCCTCCGGGCTTTCAAGCGGGAAAGAACGGAATGTTCAGAGGATGAACTTGCTCAGGTCATTGTCGCGGGCGATGGCGGCCAGCTGACGATCGACATAGGCGGCGTCGATCACCACTTCGCTGCCGCCGGCGTCGGGCGCCTCGAAGCTCAGCTCGTCGAGCAGCTTTTCCATCACCGTCTGCAGACGCCGGGCGCCGATGTTCTCGACCCGCTCGTTCACCTCGGCCGCCACCCGCGCGACAGCCGCGATGCCGTCGTCCGTGAAGGACAGGCTGACGCCCTCGGTCGCCATCAGCGCCACATACTGACGGACGAGGCTCGCCTCGGTATCGGACAGGATGCGCACGAAATCCGCCTGCGACAGGCCGGTCAGCTCAACCCGGATGGGAAGCCGGCCCTGAAGCTCGGGCAGAAGATCGGACGGCTTCGCCACATGAAAGGCGCCCGAGGCGATGAACAGGATATGGTCCGTCTTCACCGGGCCATATTTGGTGGCAACCGTCGTGCCCTCGATCAGCGGCAGCAGATCACGCTGCACGCCTTCGCGGGAAACGGAACCGCCCCGCACATCCGACACGGCGATCTTGTCGATCTCGTCCAGGAAGACGATGCCATTGGCTTCGGCCGCCTTCACCGCCTCGCGGGTCAGCTCCTCGGTGTCGAGGCGCTTGTCGCTTTCCTCGTTCACCAGCAATTCCCAGGCATCTTCCACCGGCATCCTGCGACGCCGCATGCGCTTGGGACCCAGGCCCTTCAGCATGTCGCCCAGATTGATCATGCCGACGGAACCGGGCGGCATGCCCGGCATCTCGAACGGCATGCCGCCGCCATTGTCCTCCACCTCGACATCGACTTCCCGGCCCTTCAGCTGGCCGGCGAAGATGCGGTCGCGGAAGGCAAGCCGCGTCGCTTCCGAGGCATCCTTGCCCACCAGCGCATCGAGCAGACGGTCGAGCGCCGCCTTTTCGGCCGCGTCGCGAACGGACGCCCGCCTTGCATCACGGGTCAGGCGGATGGATTCCTCGACGAGATCGCGAATGATGCTGTCCACGTCGCGGCCGACATAGCCGACCTCGGTGAACTTCGTGGCCTCGATCTTCAGGAACGGGGCATCGGCCAGCTTCGCCAGCCGGCGGCTGATCTCCGTCTTGCCGCAGCCCGTCGGCCCGATCATCAGGATGTTCTTGGGCGTCACCTCGTCGCGCAGTTCGGGCGGCAGCTGCTGGCGGCGCCAGCGGTTCCTGAGTGCGACGGCGACCGCCTTCTTGGCATCTGTCTGGCCGACGATATGCCGGTCTAGCGCGGCAACGATGGCGCGCGGCGTCAGCGCTTCGGCGGCGGTGTCGGCGATGATCGTCCTGTCCATGATCAAAGGGTTTCCACGGTCAGCTGGTCGTTGGTGTAGACGCAGATGTCGGCGGCAATCCGCATCGACCTGCGGGCGATGGCCTCGGCGTCGAGCGGCTGGTCGGCCAGCGCCCGGGCGGCCGCCAGCGCATAATTGCCCCCCGAGCCGATGGCGGCGATGCCGTCATTGGGCTCGAGCACATCCCCGGTGCCGGTCAGGATGAGGGTTGCCTCGCTGTCCGCGACGATCATCATCGCCTCAAGCCGCCGCAGGTAACGATCCTGCCGCCAGTCCTTGGCGAGTTCGACGGCGGCGCGTGTCAGCTGGCCGGGAAAACGTTCCAGCTTGGCTTCCAGCCGCTCGAACAGGGTGAAGGCATCGGCGGTCGAACCGGCGAAGCCGCCGATGACCTTGCCATCGGCCCCCAGCCTTCGAACCTTGCGGGCATTGGGCTTGATCACCGTCTGGCCCAGCGACACCTGACCGTCGCCGGCCACCACAACCTTGCCGCCCTTGCGCACGGACAGGATGGTCGTGCCGTGCCAGGTCTGAACTTCGCTCATGCGGGAAGCATGCCTTTCCATATCGGGCCGCATCGGCCCTTTTCTTCCTATCGGGTTCCACATGTAGGAACGCGGCGGCGCGATGAAAGGCCGGGATTTGCCCGTGGGGCGAACAGGCCGGTGGCGCGGCCCATATGGACGAGCCTCCGGGAAGCAGGCATGCAAGCCCGATGGCACTTGAGCGCAATCTGGCCCGCTGGGTGGATGCGGGGCTGATCAACCCGGCCACGGCCGACGGCATCCGCGCCTTCGAGGCCGGGCGCGAGCGGCCGACCGCCCTGTGGGCGATCGCCGGGCTGGGCCTCTTCGCCCTCGGGCTTGGCATCATCCTTCTTGTTTCAGCCAACTGGGACCGCATCCCCGACGGGCTGAAGCTCGGCCTGCACATGGCGCTTCTGGCGGGTGCTGCGGCCACCCACTGGATAGCCCGACGGGATGCCCGGCGCTGGCTGGCCGAAGGGTCGCTCTTCCTGTTCAGCCTCCTGACACTGGCGGGAATCGCGCTTCAGGCCCAGGTCTATCAGCTGGCAGGCCCACTCTGGCATGCACTGCTGCTGTGGCTGGCGCTTGCGGGGCCGGCGCTGCTTCTGGGCGGCGCCACGAGGCTCACGGGGCTGCAATTTTCCGCCATGGCGCTTTTCGGCCCACTGGCCATGGCCGTCGACACGATCGACCGCGGCGGCCCCTGGCTTCTGGCGCAGGGGGCGGCGATGGCCGTGCCGTTGCTGCTGCTTCTGCTCGCGCTCGACCGCTGGCGGCTTCAGCCGGCCTTCCGCGCCGCCCTGCGCGAAGCCGGCATCGTGCTGACACTGGCCGGCGCCAGCATCGCCCATTTCGCCTGGGCCTCCAACATCACCTCCGTGCAGGCGCTCGACAATGCGGCAAGGCTGCTGCCCTTGCTGGCGGTCGCGCTCGCCGGGCTTTTGCTGGCGCGCGGCGGGGGAATCCCCCGGTCGCTCATCCTGCCAGTCTTCCTCGGCCCTCCAGTCGCCCTCGGCCTTGCGCTGGCCATCCCCCACCCCGATCACATGGCCAGCCGCCTCCTCGGCATCATCGTCTATGCGCTGATGTGGGCGGCCGTGGCGCGCGGGGCATCGGCAAGCGGATGGTCAACCCTGTTCGCCACCGCCGTCGCCGCCATCGCGCTGCGCATCTTCATCATCTACGTCGAACTGTTCGGTTCACTGGCGGCCACTGGCGGCGGGCTGGTGACAGGGGGCCTGCTGCTGATCGCCCTTGCCTGGGGCTGGCGCAGGATCGTGCGCGAGGAAAGGGTCAGCCCGTGAACCGCCGGACGCTCGCAACCCTGCGCCTGATCGCCCTTGTGCTGCCCATCCTGGCCCTGGGTGGCGCGCTGTGGCAGCATGAAGCCCAGCTTGGCGCGGCGACACTGTGGCGCATACTCGTGGGCGGCTACGACCCGCGCGATCCCTTGCGCGGCCGCTTCATCCAGTTCGCCTATCAATGGGATCTTCGCGGCGATGCGGGCCCCTGCGAACGGCCGGGCGGCTGCCAGCTCTGCCTGTCGCGCGAGGGCGGGCGCGTTGTCGCCACCATCGCAGCGCCCGGCGCTGCCTGCCGGCACCGCGTGAACCCCGATCTTTCGGCCATGGATCTGCGCCCGGCCTTCCGCGAAAACGAGCAGCCGGCCTTTACAAGCAGGATCTTCGTCTCCGAATCAAGCGCGCCAGCGCTTGAACGCCAGCTTCTGGACGGGCCGATGGTGGTGGTTGCCGCCCTCACGCCCGATGGCCGGCTGGTCAGCCGCCGGCTGGAACCGCAGGGCTAGCGCCGGCCGAAAAGCGCCCGGTCCTCCGGGCCGAAGCCCCAGCGCCACATGACCAGCCCGAACAGGATGAGCACGCCGGGAATCGTCGCCAGCATCTGCCACAGTTCGGGCAGGGCGCGGGCCGCATAGCCATAGCCGAAGGCAAGCGCGCCCGCCGCCAGAAGCGACCAGCGCCAGAAGGTTACCGAAGCCCCCAGCGCGCGGCGCAGCAGGATCTGCCGGGCAATCGCCGCAGCCAGAAGCGCCACGAGAAGCGCCGCCGCCGCCCCGGCGCCGCCATGCAGCGGCACAAGCACAAGGCTGAGCACGGCCTGCAACGCCAGCCCGCCCACGGCCACGGCAAGGTTGAGCTTGGGCCGGGCGTAGATCAGCGCCATTTCGGCAACGCTTCCATTGGCGGCGGCCAGTTCAGCCGTAAGCAGCAAGGCCAGGACGAGGGCGCCCGCCGCGAATTCGGGGCCGAACAGGCCCAGCACCCCCTCACCCGGCAGCCCGAGCGCCAGCACCACGGGGATCTGGAAGGCCAGCACCCAGAAACCCACCTGCCGCACATGGGCGGCCGCTTCGTCGGGCCGCCCGGCCTTGAGCGCGGTGGACAGCATCGGCGCAAGAATGGGGTCGAAGCTCATGCGGATACGGCCCGCCAGCGTCGCCACCTGCTGCGCGACAAAATAAAGGCCCACCACTTCCGGCCCGGCAAAACGGCCCAGAACGAATATGTCGAGCCGGCGTGTCGCCCAGTCCACCAGATCGGCGCCGGCCAGCGGCAGGTTGCGCACGCCCATAGCCCAGAGCCGCGAGGCCGAAAGGCGCCAGCCCCGTGGAACCCCGAACTGCCTGATGGCCGGCGCCACCGAAGCAATCGCCGCCGCCGCCAGCGAAATGGCAAAGGCGATCAGCAGCCCGCCGGGCTTGAGAAAAGTGAAGGCGAGCCCCGTGCCGACCAGCGTGAGAACCCATGGCTCGATCACCGAACGCGCCTGCACGGCCACCCCGATGCGGTGCCGGAAGGCCAGTGCCGCAAGGCAGACATCGGAAAGCAGGATGGCCAGCACAACCAGAGCCAGAAGTGGCTCGGCGGCATGGCGGATGCCATCCGGAAACATGAGAACGGGAAGGGCGATCAGCAACAGGGTCGCCGCCAGCCCCAGCAGCAGGGCGAGCGCCAGGGCATCGGCGACGACATGCGCCTCGGGCCGGCCGCTACGCGCCATCTCGCCCGAAAGGCCGCGCTTCAGGCCAAGGGTCGTCAGCTGGGCGGCGAACTCGACCACCATGGTGGCATAGGCGAATCGGCCGAGATCCTCCGCGCCGTAAAGGCGGGCGCCAAGGACAAGGAAGGGAAAACGGGCCGCCAGCCGCAGCAGGAAGCCGGCGAAATTGGTGCGCCCGCCCCGCGCGAGTGCAGCCGCACCCGAAGGCGCGTTTCCAGCACTTTGACTAGCTTCGCCGGTTTCGGCCATGCCTGCCCCTAGCGCCGTGCAACGGGCTGGGGCAAGCTTCGCTGCGGGAGAGACATTTCAGGGAGGAAGCATGGGCGTCCGATTGCGTACGCTGCTGGCATGGTGCGCACCCTGCCTGCCAGTGGCAGCGCTCAGCCTGCCGCTGGTCGTCTATCTGCCACCCTATTATGCCGGCACCCTCGGGCTGCCACTGGCAACGGTCGGCTTCCTTTTCGCCCTTGTGCGCATCGTCGACATCCCGCTCGACCCGCTGCTCGGCGCCCTGATGGACAACAGCCGCACGCGGATCGGCCAGTTCCGGCCATGGATCCTCGGCGGTGCCGTCTTTCTGGCGCTCGGCGTCTGGATGCTGTTCATGGCAAAGCCCGGCGTCAGCGCCGGCATGACCTTCCTGTCTCTGTTCACCCTCTATTTCGGCTTTTCCTGCATATCGCTGGCGCAAACGGCCTGGGGCTCCCGCCTCTCGACCGATTATGCCGAACGCGCGCGCATCTTCGGATACTGGACCGCCCTCAACGTCTTCGGATCGATTCTCGTGCTCGTGATTCCGCCCCTGGTGAACCAGCTCATGCCAGGCTCGGGGCCGGCGGCCGGGATACATGCCATGGGCTGGTACATCCTTGCGGCCATACCGCTTGCCGCGCTCGCCGTCGGCCTGTTCGTTCCCGAAGGGGAAGCACCGGTGGGCGAGCATCGCGTGCGCATGGCGGACGTTCGCGGCGTCCTTTCGGATCCCCGCATGCGCCAGCTTCTGCTTGCCGACCTGCTCCTGTCGCTGGCGCCCGGCCTCACCGGGGCGCTCTTCGTCTTCTTCATCACGCAGGTGCGCGGAATTCCGCTCGAAACGGCGTCCGGCATCATGCTGCTCTATTTCGTGGCCGGACTGATCAGCGCGCCGCTCTGGATCCATGCGGCCCGGCGGTTCGGCAAGCACAGGGCAACGGCGGTTGCCGCCATCTGGTACGGGCTCGTCCAGATTCCGGTCGCCTATGGCCCGGCCGACAATGTCCTGGTCTTTTCACTCATCCTGATCGTCGCCGGCATGCCGCTGTCCGCCTCGGGCTTCCTGCTGCGCGCCATGCTTGCCGATCTCACCGATGCCCAGACCCTCGACAGGCAGCAGGAAGGCAGGGAAGGCGCGGACACCACCGGTCTCAATTATGCGATCCTCACCGCGACAGCGAAGCTGGGCTTCGCCGTGCCCGTGGGCCTCACCTACCCGCTGCTCGGCCTCATCGGCTTCGACCCGAGACCCGATGCCGCAAACACGCCCGAGGCGATCGCCGGGCTCACCCTGATCTTCGTCGTGCCGCCTATCCTGATCGGTTTCGCGGCCGCCTATGTGATCTGGCGCTGGCCGATCACGGCCGATGCCCATGCCGCGATCCGCGCCCGGCTGGCGGCCGCATGACAGATGGTCATTCAGCCGTCCGTTCGGGATAGACCCTGTCCCGCCCGGCCCGCTTTGCGGCATAGAGCGCGGCATCGGCCCGGTCGAACAGCGTGTCTGGGCTGTCATCAGGGCGCAGTGCGGCGACACCGGCCGAAAAGCAGAGCCTGCCGAGGCTGACGCCATCCGAGGCGCGCCGCAGGATCTGCCGCGCCATCAGGTCGCGCGCCTGGTCCATGGCGGCCGTCGCCTCCGCCAATGCGAGGCCCGGAAGCAGCACTAGAAACTCCTCCCCGCCATGACGGCCGGTCACGGCGCCCTCGCCCGCGGTCTCGCGGGCACGGGCGGCCAGGTGCGCACCCACGCATCGCAGCACCTCGTCGCCGATGGCATGGCCCCACTGGTCGTTGAAGCGCTTGAAATGGTCGATATCCACCAGCGCGACAGACAGGGGTGCGCCGCGCGCATCCGCCTGGACGGCGGCGCGCTTCATGGCCTCGGCAAGGCCGCGCCTGTTGGGCAGGCCCGTCAGCGGATCGGTGCGGGCGCTGCGCTCGGCGCTTTCCAGCCGGTCGAGCAGGCGGCCGGTCTGGTGGCTGGCGGCCCGGATCTCGGCGGCAAGCCGCCTGTTGGCAGCCATCATCACCGCATTGGCCCGCCGCAGCCGCTGTACCGCTTCAGCAAGAGCCTGCGCCGTGAGGGAAGCGGCAATCAGGCTGTCCTCGGCCGCGATTCTCTCGTCATAGGCACGGATGTCGCTCTGGCCGCGGCTCAGCCGGTCGGCAAGCTGCAGGGCGCTGCCCTGCGTCGCTTCCACAAGCGCCATCATTTCGGCGCCGGCAATGTCGCCAAGATGGATGCGGCGCAGCGCCATCACCCGTTCCGCCGTCAGCCGGCCCTCGTCCAGCATGGCCTCCAGCTCGCGCGAGAGGGCGGGCGCCCCGCCGCCCAGATGCAGCCAGAAGAGTTCGTAGGTCTGCGGGTCCGGCGGCAGGCCCGTTTCCGCGAACAGGGCGCGGATCGCGTCATAGCGCGCAAGGCCCGGGTGGCCGCCATGGCCCTGCCAGTCCGCCTGCCGGTCGGCGGCTCGCACCGCTTCCGGGCGAAGTCCCTGTTCCATGTGCCTTTCCTCGCGCATCTTCGCCCCGCCGCCGCATGCCTCGGGGGCGATGCGACTGAACGGCCGCCGCCGCCGCAGATTAAGCCGATGCTTGCCGCACGGGGTGCGGCGTTCTAGGAGCGGCAGGGACATTCCAGGATCACGAGGACCATAAGACATGACCGCGATCGGACAGGACACACTCGGCACCCGCGCCACCATCGAGGTGGAAGGCAAGCGCTATGATTATTACAGCATCCCCGCCGCCCAGGCGAAGATCGGCGATGTCTCGCGCCTGCCCTTCTCGATGAAGGTGCTGCTGGAAAATCTTCTGCGCTTCGAGGATGGAACGACCGTCACGGTCGAGGATGTGAAGGCCATTGCCGACTGGGCGAAGGAGCGCCGCTCCGACCGCGAGATCCAGTATCGCCCGGCCCGCGTGCTGATGCAGGATTTCACCGGCGTTCCCGCCGTCGTCGATCTTGCCGCCATGCGCGATGCCATGGCGCAGCTTGGCGGCGACCCGCAGAAGATCAACCCGCTCGTCCCCGTCGATCTCGTGATCGACCACTCGGTCATGGTGGACGAATTCGGCACGCCGCAGGCCTTCGAGCATAATGTCGAGCTGGAATATGCCCGCAACATGGAACGCTACGAATTCCTGCGCTGGGGTTCGACCGCGCTTCGCAACTTCCGCGTGGTGCCGCCGGGCACCGGCATCTGCCACCAGGTGAACCTTGAGTATCTGGCGCAGACCGTGTGGGTCTCGCAAGCGGCAGACGGCGCCGAGATCGCCTATCCCGACACCCTCGTCGGCACCGACAGCCACACAACCATGGTGAACGGCCTCGGGGTTCTGGGCTGGGGCGTGGGCGGAATCGAGGCCGAAGCCGCGATGCTCGGCCAGCCCGTCTCGATGCTCATTCCCGAAGTCGTCGGCTTCCGCCTGACGGGCATGCTCGCCGAAGGCGTTACCGCGACCGACCTCGTGCTCACCGTCACGCAGATGCTGCGCAAGAAGGGCGTTGTGGGCCGGTTCGTCGAATTCTACGGCCCCGGTCTCGATGCCCTCACGCTGGCCGACCGCGCGACCATCGCCAACATGGCCCCGGAATATGGCGCCACCTGCGGCTTCTTCCCGGTGGACAGCAAGACACTCGACTACATGCGCCTCACCGGCCGCGACGATCACCGCATCGCCGTCGTCGAAGCCTATTGCAAGGCGCAGGGCATGTGGCGCGATGCCTCCACGCCCGATCCCGTCTTCACCGACACGCTCGAACTCGACCTCGGCTCGGTCCAGCCCTCGCTCGCCGGCCCGCGCCGCCCGCAGGACAGGGTGCTGCTCGGCCAGGTGGACGAAGCCTTCGAAGCCGAGCTTCTGGGCTCCTATGGCAAGGCGGAAAACCCCGATTTCCGCGTGCCCGTGCAGGGCGCCGCGCACGACATCGGCCATGGCGACGTGGTGATCGCCGCCATCACCAGCTGCACCAACACGTCCAACCCCAATGTGCTGGTCGCCGCCGGCCTCGTCGCCCGCAAGGCGCGCGCCCTAGGCCTCGATCGCAAGCCCTGGGTCAAGACCAGCTTCGCCCCCGGCTCGCAGGTGGTGACGGATTATTTCAACAAGTCCGGCCTCACCGAGGACATGGACGCGCTGGGCTTCAACCTCGTCGGCTATGGCTGCACCACCTGCATCGGCAACTCCGGCCCGCTGCCCGAGCCGATTTCGCAGGCGGTCAACAAGAATGACATCGTCGCCGCATCGGTGCTGTCGGGCAACCGCAACTTCGAAGGCCGCGTCTCGCCCGACGTGAAGGCGAACTATCTCGCTTCCCCGCCGCTCGTCGTGGCCTATGCCATTGCCGGCACCATCCGCTCCGACATCACCGAAACCCCGCTCGGCAAGACGCCCGACGGCCGCGACGTCTATCTCAAGGACATCTGGCCGACGAACCAGGAAGTCGCCGAAATGGTGCAGGGCGCCGTCACCCCGGCGATGTTCCGCGAGCGTTACGCGAATGTCTTCCAGGGCGACAGCCACTGGCAGGCGATCCGCGTGACCGGCGGCGACACCTACAAGTGGAATGCCGGCAGCACCTATGTGCAGAACCCGCCCTATTTCGAGGGCATGACCATGACGCCCGCCGCCGTCACCGACATCGTCGGCGCCAAGGCGCTCGCGCTTCTGGGCGACAGCATCACCACCGACCACATCAGCCCCGCCGGCTCGATCAAGCTGGACAGCCCCGCCGGCCAGTATCTGACCGACCGGCAGGTGCCCAAGGCCGAGTTCAACAGCTATGGCGCACGGCGCGGCAACCATGAAGTCATGATGCGCGGCACCTTCGCCAACATCCGCATCCGCAACCGCCTTGCCCCCGGCACAGAGGGTGGCGTCACCACCTATCTGCCCACCGGCGAGGTGATGCCGATCTACGACGCCGCCATGAAGTACAAGGAAACGGGCACCCCGCTCGTGATCCTCGCGGGCAAGGAATATGGCACCGGCTCCAGCCGCGACTGGGCTGCCAAGGGCACCAACCTGCTGGGCGTGCGCGCCGTGATCGCCGAAAGCTTCGAGCGCATCCACCGCTCGAACCTCGTCGGCATGGGCGTGCTGGCGCTGCAGTTCCCCGAGGGCCAGTCGGCGGAATCGCTCGGCCTGAAGGGCGATGAAGCCTTCACCATCGAGGGGGTCGCGAACCTGAAGCCGCGCCAGACGCTGACGGTGAAATACACCCGCGCCGACGGCAGCAGCGGCCAGTTCGACGCGCTGTGCCGGATCGATACCGAAAACGAGATCGACTATTTCTACGCTGGGGGCATCCTGCCCTACGTGCTGCGGAAACTCGCGGCCTGATGCAGCCGGCCGGGCGCAAGCCCGGCCAGCCTTTCACGCTGGAAACAGAAGGGCGCGGTCTTTTCGCAAGACCGCGCCCTTGTTTTCGAGCAGAATTTTCAAACAGGCCCGCACGGCCCATCGGCCACGACAGGCGGCAATGGGGGCTTTCAGCTCAGGCTTGCCATGAAGCGGGCGATGGCCGCCGCAAGCCGCGGGCGCACCGCATCGTGGAACAGCCAGTGGCCGACACCGGCCCATTCCTCGAAATCGACCGTCGCGCCGGCATTGGCAAGGCGCCGGGCGGTGCGGCGCGAGACTTCGGGCGGCACGATCCTGTCGGCGCTGCCGGTAAGGACAAGGGCCGGCATGCGCAGCCGGTCATAATCGACGCGCGCACCCCGCTCCTGGTCCAGCAATGGGGAGGCCATCTGGGCGAGCACGGCGCCCGAATCCCATGTCAGTTCGGCCAGCGCCGGCAGCACCTCTTCCTCGGGCACGCCGTTGAAAACGCCGAATCGCGCCCGCGCCTCGTCGATCAGGGTCGGCTTGCGCCACCAGCCCCATTCGCCCATCACCCCACGCAGGGTGCGGAACGCATCGAGCGTCATTGCCGAAGTCTCGGCCGAGGGCGCGGAAGAGAGCAGGATCAGCCCCCTGGGCTGCACCTTCACCGACAGCAACTGCGCCAGAAGCCCGCCCATGGAATGGCCCAGTATGACGGGCTGCTCGCCGAGTTCGGCAACACTGCGCTCAAGCGCCGCCACATAATCGCCAAGCCGCAGCCGGCCCAGCGCCGCCGGCGGCGGGCTGCCCGGCGGCAGGTCATGGAAAGGCAGGGTGACAGCCGCACTGCGGATCCCGGCAGCATCCAGTTCGGCGCGCAGCGTCGAGAAGGTGGAGGGGCGGCTCCACATGCCATGGATCATCAGCACCGGCGGCATGGCTATTGCACCACGCCCGAAGCAGCCAGCGCCGCCAGAGTCACGAGATCGGTTGCGCCCGAAGTCATGGGCGCGATCTGCACCGCCTTCGACATGTTCATCAGCACCGGCCCGATGACCCGGCCGCCACCCAGTTCCTTCAGCAGCTTGGCGGCGATGTTGGCCGATTGCAGGCCGGGCATCACCAGAACATTGGCGGGGCCGGTCAGGCGGTTGAACGGATAGACGGCCGTCATGTCGCGGTTGAGCGCGACATCCACCGACACCTCACCTTCATATTCGAAGCCGGGGCGCATCTCGTCGAGAATCCGGACGGCCTCCTGCAGATGCGCGAGGTAGGAACCGGGCGGGTTGCCGAAATTGGAATAGGAAAGGAATGCCACGCGCGGTTCCATGCCCAGCCGCCGGGCGGCGCGGGCGGTGCCGACAGCGATGTCGGCCAGCTGTTCGCCGGTGGGGCGCTCATTGACGGTGGTGTCGGCGATCAGGAAGGTGCCGCCGCGCCCGGTGTAGATGTGGAAGCCATAGGGCGTATGGCCGGGCAGCGGATCGACCGCGAGGCTCACCTGCGAGAGCACGTGCCGGAAATGCCGGGTCACGCCCGAGACCATGGCGTCGGCTTCACCCATTTCGACCATGAGGGCGGCAAAGACGTTGCGCTCGTTGTTCACCATGCGCTGCACGTCACGCAGCAGATAGCCCTTGCGCTGAAGCCGGGCATAGAGCCGATCCACCATCTCGGGCACGAGCGGGCTCTTGGCGCTGTTGTAGATGGGGTAATTCTCGATGTCGGTCACGCCGATGCGCCGGAAGCCTTCGAGAATCGGCTCTTCGCGGCCAACCAGAAGCGGCTCGCCATAGCCTGAGGTGCGGAAGGAAACGGCCGCGCGCAGCACCACTTCCTGCTCGCCCTCGGCGAAAACCACACGGCGCGGCCGGGCGCGGGCGGCCTCGAAGCTGGCGGCCAGCGCCGAGGAGGCCGGGTTGAGCCGGGCGCGCAGCTGCAGCTTGTAGGCATCCATGTCGAAGATCGGCTTCTGCGCCACGCCCGAATCCATCGCCGCCTGCGCGACGGCGGCCGGCACCTGCTCGATGAGGCGCGGGTCGAACGGGGCGGGAATGATGTATTCCGGCCCGAACACACGGCTGCCGCCATAGGCCGCGGCCACTTCGTCAGGCACGGATTCGCGCGCCAGTTCGGCGATGGCGTGGGCGGCGGCCACCTTCATTTCCTCGGTGATCTTGGTGGCGCGCACATCGAGCGCACCCCGGAAGATGTAGGGGAAGCCGAGAACATTGTTGACCTGGTTGGGATAATCCGACCGGCCGGTGGCGATGATCGCGTCACTGCGAACGGCCTTCACCTCCTCGGGCGTGATTTCGGGATCCGGGTTGGCCATGGCGAAGATGATCGGCCTGTCCGCCATCGAGGCGACCATCTCGCGCGTGACGGCGCCCTCCACCGAAAGCCCGAGGAAAACATCGGTGCCCACCATGGCCTCGGCCAGGGTACGTGCATCGGTGCTGACGGCATGGGCCGCCTTCCACTGGTTCATGCCTTCGGTGCGGCCCTGCCAGATCACGCCCTTGCTGTCGCACATGATGACATTGTCCGAAGCCACGCCCATCGCCTTCAGCAATTCGGTGCAGGCAATGGAGGCCGCACCGGCGCCGTTGACCACCACCTTGATGTCGCGGATGTCGCGGCCGGTCAGGTGCAGGGCGTTGAGCACGCCCGCGGCCGCGATGATGGCGGTTCCGTGCTGGTCGTCGTGGAAGACGGGGATGTTCATGCGGGCGCGCAGTTCATCCTCGATGATGAAGCATTCCGGCGCCTTGATGTCCTCGAGGTTGATGCCGCCGAAGCTCGGCTCCATCAGCTCGACTGCATCGATGATGCGCTGGACATCCTCTGTCTTCAGCTCGATGTCGATCGCGTCCACATCGGCGAAGCGCTTGAAGAGCACCGCCTTGCCTTCCATCACCGGCTTCGAGGCAAGCGCCCCCAGGTTCCCCAGCCCGAGGATGGCCGTGCCGTTGGAGATGACGGCCACGAGATTGCCCTTGATGGTGTAATCATAGGCGGTGGCGGGATCTTCGGCGATGGCGAGGACCGGCACCGCCACGCCAGGCGAATAGGCGAGGCTCAGGTCGCGCTGCGTGGCCATGGGCTTGGAGGCGATGATCTCGAGCTTGCCCGGCCTTTTCGCCGAATGGAAGATCAGCGCCTCCCTGTCCGAGAACTGCGGCCGCTGTTCGGAACTCTCGCTCATCACCACCTCGCTCTTGTATTCCAGACCCGTTCCGGGCTGATAGGCGCGGATCATGACTACGGCAACGCCCACTCCGATGATGCAGCAATATCTCGCCCTCAAGGAAGAGGCCGGGGCAGCGCTGCTGCTCTTCCGCATGGGGGATTTCTACGAGCTTTTCCTCGACGATGCCGAGGTCGCTGCGCGCACGCTCGACATCGCCCTCACCCACAGGGGCGAGCATCTGGGCCAGCCGCTTCCGATGTGCGGTGTTCCCGTCCACAGCCACGAGGCCTATCTCGCGCGGCTGGTGAAGGCGGGCTTCGCCGTTGCCATCGCCGAGCAGACGGAAGACCCGGCAGCGGCGAAGAAGCGCGGCGCAAAATCGATCGTGCGCCGGGCGATCGTGCGCATCGTGACGCCGGGAACGCTGACCGAGGAGCGGCTGCTCGACGGTCGCCGCGCCAACTGGCTGGCGGCCGCCCTGCCCGCCGGCGCGGAAACGGGCCTTGCATGGGCCGACATCTCGACAGGTGATCTCTGGCTGGCGGCCATTCCGGCCACGGCCCTCGGCGACGAGCTTGCCCGAATCGGCCCGGCCGAACTGCTGTGGCCCGAGGAGACCGCTGGCGCGCCGCCGGCTGCCACCGCGCTTTCCCGCCGGCTGTTCGACAGCCAGGCCGCCATGCGCAACCTCTCCCAGAGGCTCGGCGTCGCGACACTGGATGGCCATGGGGAATTCCCGCGCGCGGCACTCGCTGCTGCCGGCGGCCTCATCGCCCATATCGAATCGACCGCGCGCGGGGCCGCCGTCAACCTGAGGCCGCCGCGCCTGCATAGCGCCGGCGCCGTCATGGCGATCGACGCATCGACAAGACGCAGCCTCGACCTTGTGGAAGGCCCGGCCAGCCTGTTCGCCGCCATCGACCTGACCGTGACCGGCCCCGGCGCCCGCCGGCTTTCGGAGGATCTCTCGACCCCGCTGGCCGAAGCCCGGGCCATCGAAGACAGGCTGGACCTCGTGCAATGGCTGCTGGCGGACGGGCGACTGCGCGCCGATGTGCGCGGGCAGTTGAAGGGCACGCCCGATCTTGCCCGCGCCCTCGGGCGAATCGCCGCCGGACGCGGCGCCCCGCGCGATCTCGTGGCCCTGCGCACGGGGCTGGCTGCAGCCGAAAGCCTGGGGGCAGCCCTCGACACGGCAGCCGGATCGGGGGCGCCCATTGCCCTGAAGCCGCTGCGCGAAGGGCTGCGCCCGCCGGCTGCCCTGCTGGCGCATCTGCGCGCCGCGCTCGCGGAACAGCCCCCCGCCACGCGTGGCGAAGCCGGCGTGATCGCTGCCGGCCATGACAGCACGCTCGACGAGCTGCGCCTCCTTGCGCAGGACAGCCGCGCCGCGCTGGCGGCGCTGGAAGCGCGGTTGCGCGACAGCAGCGGAATCGCCCAGCTGAAGATCCGCCACAACAATGTCATCGGCTATCATGCCGAAGTGCCAAGCCGGCTGGCCGACCCGCTGATGGCCAGCCCCCTCTTCTTCCACCGCCAGACGCTTGGCACCACCATGCGATTCGATACGGAGGAACTGCGCGGCCTTGCCAGCCGCATTTCCCAGGCGCAGGCCCATGCGCTGGCGGCAGAAGCCGCCCATGTGGAAGAGATGGAGGCGATGGCGACGGCCGAGGCCCGTGCCATCGGCGCCGTTGCCGAAGCGCTTGCCGCCCTCGACCGGTCGGCAGCGCTTGCCGAGCTTGCCTCCCGCGAAGGGTGGTGCCGCCCCCGGCTGACCGACGGCCGCGATTTTCATGTCGTGGCCGGGCGCCACCCGGTGGTGGAAGCGGCGTTGAAGGCGGGCGGCAAGGCCTTCGTGCCCAATGACTGCCAGCTCGAGGGGGAAGCCCGCGTCTGGCTGGTGACAGGTCCGAACATGGGCGGGAAATCCACCTTCCTGCGGCAGAACGCCCTCATCGCCATTCTGGCGCAGGCGGGAAGCTTCGTGCCTGCGGCAGAAGCGCGCCTGGGCCTCGTCGACCGGCTCTACAGCCGTGTCGGCGCATCGGACAGCCTGGCCGAGGGGCGCTCGACCTTCATGGTCGAAATGGTCGAAACGGCGGCCATATTGAACGGCGCCAGCGACCGCTCGCTGCTGCTGCTCGATGAAGTGGGCCGGGGCACTGCCACCTGGGACGGCCTGGCCCTCGCCTGGGCGATCCTGGAGGCGATCCACGACAGGATCGGCGCGCGCTGTCTCTTCGCCAGCCATTATCATGAACTCTCCGCGCTCGACCGCCGGCTCGACGGCCTTGCACTGCGCACCATGGGGGCACGGCAATGGCAGGGCGACCTCGTCTTCCTGCATGAAGTGCAGGCAGGGGCGGCGCCGGGCAGCTTCGGCCTCGATGTCGCGCGGCTCGCCGGGGTTCCGGCCGATGTGCTTGCCCGGGCGGGCGAAATCCTCGCCCGGCTGGAAACGGGCGAAGCCGGGCGCAACGCCCGCGACGCGCTGGCGGACCTGCCGCTCTTCGCGGCCACCGCCCCGCCACCGGCGACGCCACCTGCCGACCCGCTGCGCCAGCGGCTGGCCGAAACCCACCCGGACAGCCTCAGCCCGCGCGCCGCTCTCGATCTCGTCTATGAACTGAAACGGCTGGCCGAAGCAGGGGGCTGACAGGTTGCGGCATGGCGGCATTGCTCTATCCATACGTCATGAAAAGGTCGCTTCCCCTCGCATTCGCTGCACTGCTCCTTGCCACCCAGCCCGGTCTGGCTGGCCAGCCGGCCGCAATGGTCGCCCCCCCGGCTTCCCCCGATATGGCTGTGGCCCTCGCCAGCTGGACCCCGGCATCGGCGGCCGGGCTTCTGCAGGTGATCGAAGCGGCGGCGGCGGAAGGACTGGACCCGGCTGACTACAAGGCCGCAGAACTGTCCGCTGCCATTGCCTCGGGCGATTTTCTCGGCCTCTCGTCCGTCGCAACCAGCGCCTATTTCGCTCTTTCGCGCGATTATGCCCGCGGACGCACGCCCGCTGCCGCACGGCACGGCTGGTATGTGACGGCACCGCGCGCCGATGACGCCTTTCTGCAGGCCCGGCTTTCGGATGCGCTTGCCAATGGAACGGTACGCCGCAGCCTCGAGACTCTGCTACCCGATCATGACGATTATCGCGCCCTCAGGGCCGCCCTTGCCACAACCGCCGATGCCGACGCGCGCGCCACCCTGCGCGTCAACCTCGACCGCTGGCGCTGGATGCCGCGCCTGCTCGGGCCGGATCATATCCTCGTGAATGTGCCCGCCTTCGAAATGCGGCTTGTGCAGGGCGGGGCGGTTGCCGCCCGAAAGCGCGTCATCGTCGGCAAGGTGAAGACACCGACGATCCAGTTCTCGTCCGTCATGACAGGCATTGTCCTCAACCCGCCCTGGGTGGTGCCGCAGAGCATCATCGCGGAAAGTGTCGGCAGCCTCGTGCGCAACCGGCCATCGACAGCGCGTGCGCGCGGCTACACATGGACCTACACGGGCGGCCGCCTGAACGTCACACAGATGCCCGGACCGGGCAATTCGCTGGGGCAGGTGAAGTTCGACATGCCCAACCGCCACGCCATCTTCATGCACGATACGCCATCAAAGGCCCTGTTCGACCGCGACGTCCGCGCCTTCTCGCACGGCTGCATCCGCACGCAGGGGATTGTCGATCTGTCAGCCATATTGCTCGAAACGGTGCCCGGCTGGGACAGGGCGCGGATCGACAGCGTGCTCGCGGAACGCAAGACCACGCGCGTGCCCCTGCCGCAGCAACTGCCGGTGCATATCGCCTATTTCACGGCAACGCCGGGCGAATCGGGCGATATCCTCTTCCACCGCGACCTCTATGGCCGCGACAGGCCGGTCAGGGATGCCCTCGGAGCGCCCGATACCGGGGAATCGGCCCGGTCATCGACCATGAGCGCGCAAGCGCCCACGATCGTCGCGGGAAGCGAGTGTCAGGCGGCGATGCCGAACTTGCCGGCGTAAAGCAGCCTGCCCGGTCCCATGCGCTCCAGCACTTCATCGAGGCTGTTGTCGGCAAAGGCGAAACAGCCTTCCGAGCGGCCGATCTTGCCATGCTGGCGCGCCATCTGCGGGGAAACATACCAGGCGCCGTGGATCACGATGGCGCGCGCCTCGGCGTTGCTGTTCTGAGGTTCAAGGCCCAGCAGGCGCTGTGAACGGCCATGCTTGCCATGATAATAGGCCCCGGTCAGATAGGCGCCATCCGAAGAGGCGAGCGAACCCGGCGTGTTCGAGAAGCGCTGCACCCAGCCCGAATGGGCCGGATCGGACCCGCGCCCATGCGAGACGAGATGGGAGGTTGCCCGGCCCGCCTTCATGTCGACGATGAAGAACCGCGCTTCACGCGAGGGGGCGGCAAAATCGGCAATGGCAATCAAGTCCTTGTGGCGGATGGACGCGGCGTGGCGCTCAAGCCCCTCCTGGGCGACGTCGCGCAGGGTGCGGCTTCCGGCAGGCGGCAGGCCAGCGGGGCGGGCTTCTGCGACCGCCGGAAAGGCGAGGGTAGCCGGCGCGGCAAGGCCGACAGCGGCAGCGCCAAGAAAGGCGCGGCGATTCAGGTTCATCATGGAATCGGATCGAGACATGAGGGACGATTAGATTTCGACCCCAAGGCATTACAAGAAGGAAGAGGCCACGCCTGCGACAGGCCGTGCGCCCGACGGGACTGAAGGGAGCCATCCGGCGGCACCAACCCGCAAGCCGTGCAACAAAGCCGCCCCTGCGGGCGTCTTGCACAGCGTCTTCATCAAAGGAGGGGGAAAGTGGTGCCCAGGGGCAGAATCGAACTGCCGACACTACGATTTTCAGTCGTATGCTCTACCAACTGAGCTACCTAGGCACGGGAGGCGGGCTATAGGCTGCCCCGCAGGCGCGGTCAACTGTCTTCGTCACCTTCTGCAAAAGGCCTTCCCGGAAGCACATAGCCGCCATCCAGCCACTGGATGAGATCCCTGTCGCGGCAGCTGCGCGAACAGAAGGGTGCATGCGCCGGGTCCGACGGTTTCCGGCACATGGGGCAGGCGGTTTTCACGCCCTGAAGGCGCTCAGTCTGCTGGTTCGACATGGCCCTTCCCTGCCATGAAGTCGGCCCTGACGTCCACGCGCCGCCCGGCCTGCCGCGCCAGCCGCGCCAGAAGATGCGGCCGCGCCTCCAGCCAGCCGGCGATGGCGGGCGCAGCGAGGATCCGCAGCGACCCGGGTCGCGGCTCGCGCGCGGCCGATTCGAGAAGCCCGATGGCCGCCGTTTCCACCGTTTCCAGCCGCGCGCGTTCCAGGATCGAAGGGCCGGGGCGTTGCAGCACGATCTGCATCAGGCCGAAGCCGTTGATGGCGGTGCGTTCCCAACTGCCGGGCGCGGCCCAGCCCATGGCCCGGTCAAAGGCATCGGCGGCGGCCGTGCGCGCAGCCTTTCCCGAAAGCGCCGGCAGGTCGATCACCACGGACCCACCAAGCCCCCAGAGCCGTATCAGCCGCGCCAGCATCACCAGCGCCGGCCCTGCCAGATCGCTGCCGGCGCCATCCACATCCACTGCCACCATCGCGGGCGTGGGCGTCAGGCTGAGGCTGCCGCCGGGAAAGGCCATGCGGCCAAGCTCGGCAGCCTCCCAGCCCTCGTCCCAGGCAGCAGCCACATCGGCCGGCCAGCCGGCAACAGGCCGGTGCCCAAGGGCGGCAAGCCGCGCGGCAAGCGGCAGCGGCGGCTGTTCCGGCAGGTCGGTCGCGCGCACTTTCGCAATCCGCACCCGCCCTGGCTCGCGCCAGGCAGCGCGGCGCACCTCCACCCGGATTGTGGCACCCTCGGCAAGGCCTGCGGGCCATGGCTCGATCACGGCCTCCTCGCCGCCGGGCAGAAGGGCGATGCCGCGCGGGCCAAGCCTTGCCTTCAGCCGCGCCGGAACCCGGGCGCCGGCAGGCAGGCCATCGCCATCCCGCTCGAGATGCATCGCGAGCAGTTGCCCCTTCTCGACCAGAGCAGCGCGAGTCTCGCCCAGCCGCGAATCGACGAAAAGCTCAGCCAAGAATCCCCGCTGTCTTCAGCATGGCCCGCGCGTCGAAGAGCGGCAGGCCCATCACGCCGGAAAAACTGCCTTCCATCCAGGCCACATGGGCTTCGAACCGGCCCTGTATGGCATAGCCGCCCGCCTTGCCGTGCCACTCGCCGCTGGCGACATAGGCATCGATGTCGGCCGCCGAAAGCGGCGCAACACGCACCGTGGACCGGCTGAGACGATGGCGGGCAACGCCCTTCGCATCCACCACGGTCAGGGCGGTCAGCACCTTGTGGCGGCGGCCGGCGATGAGCCGGAGGCAGGCGCGCGCGGTCGCCTCGTCCTCGGCCTTGGGCAGGATTCGGCGGCCAACGGCGACCAGCGTATCGGCGGCAAGAACCACGGCGCCCGCATGCCGGGCCGCAACGACCCCAGCCTTTTCGGCAGCGAGCCTCGCGACATGCGGCTCGGGCAATTCGCCCTTGCGCACCGATTCATCGATATCGGCAGGATCGATCGCGCATGGGGAAAGGCCAAGACGGCCAAGCAGATCCAGCCTGCGCGGCGAGGCCGAGGCAAGGACAAGCGGCGGCCTGCCCGTGGCGGGAGAGGCCCCGTTCACTTCACCCTGCCCGTTCACTTGAACCTGTAGGTGATCCGGCCCTTGGTCAGGTCGTAGGGGGTCAGTTCCACCAGCACTTCATCGCCGGTCAGCACGCGGATGCGGTTCTTGCGCATCTTGCCCGCCGTATGGCCCAGGATCTCGTGATCATTTTCCAGACGCACCCTGAACATGGCGTTGGGAAGCAGTTCGACGACCGTTCCCCGCATCTCGAGAAGCTCTTCCTTGGGCATGGGCTGATGCAATAACCTTCGGACAATGACCCCGGCGTGCCGGGGCTGACATGGCCGCCGCCATGCCCAAAACAGGCCATCTTGGCAAGACCGGCGCATGCTTCTGTCGGATTCCTCCAAGCATCCCGTGCCCCATGGGCGCTAGGTGCCGCCCATGGAGAGGCGCGGTCTTCATGGTTCGGCATGGAATCGCGCCGCCCCTTCGTCACCAGCCAGGACAGGCATATTCGGATGCTGAAAGCCATCATCATCGGATTTCTGCTCGGTTTCTCGCTCGTCGGAATGTCGCGCTTTGCTTCCGCCCCGCCCGAGGGTCCGGCGCATGAAGCGTCCGCCACGGCCCAGGCACGTGCCGATGGCCGCGTTTCCCACTTCGTCAGCGCAGTGCCCGCGCCCTCCGGCGCACGCCTCATGCCGGCTGCCTAACTGGCGGCCTTCGACAGGGCATCGCGGAACATGTCCGCCATCGCGTAGCGGCCCGGCTTCTGCTTCGCCACCCAGCGAGCGCCCCTGACGGCGCCACGCGCGAAGATCTCGCGGTTTTCGGCCACATGGCCCAGTTCGATCCGCTCCCCCTCGCCAGCCAGGATAACCCGGTGGTCGCCAGCGGCCGAACCACCCCGCAGGGCCGCGAAACCGATGCCGCCGCCCCGGCGCGGGCCGGTCATTCCCTCATGGGCGGGCAGGCGCAGTTCGGAAAGCGGCGCGCCACGGCCGCGCGCAGCCGCCTCGCCCAGATAGAGGGCCGTGCCCGAGGGCGCATCCACCTTGTGGCGATGGTGCAGTTCCACGATCTCGATATCCCAGCTGGCATCGAGCGCACGGGCCGCCTGCTCGACCAGGGCCGCCAGAAGCGTGACGCCCAGCGCCGTGTTCGCCGCCTGAAGCACGGGGATGGATTTCGCTGCCGCATCGATGAGCGCATGATGCCGGGGCTGAAGCCCGGTCGTTCCAATCAGGATCGCCGATTTTCCATCCTGCGCTGCGCGCAGATTTTCTTCCAGCGCCACGGGCGAGGTGAAGTCGATCAGCACATCGGCCTTGTGGGCGACAGGGGCGGCATTGGCGCATATCACCATCCCCTCGCCCAGCGGCGTGCCGCACATGGCATGGCCGGCACGCTCGACGCCGCCGGCCAGGATGCAATCCGGCGCGGCCTGGATTTCGGCGATGATCGCCTGCCCCATTCGCCCGCCTGCACCCAGCACACCGATCCTGATCATGTCCTGCTCCTCATTGCCGGCATCCCGCGGGCTGCCGGTTGCGCCGCCGAACCTTTCCAACCATCGCCCCTCTTGGCAAGAGACGGGCATGAAAGACAGGCTCGAGCGCATCGTCATCCTGACCGGGGCCGGCATTTCGGCCGAATCAGGCGTTGCCACCTTTCGCGGCCCCGGCGGCCTGTGGGAAGGGCACAGGGTGGAGGATGTGGCAACCCCCGAAGCGTTCCGCCACGACCCCGCGCTCGTCCAGCGCTTCTATGATCTGCGCCGTGCGGCCCTTGGCACGGTCGCGCCGAACCCGGCGCACATGGCGCTGGCGCGGCTCGATGCGGAATGGCCGGGCGAACTGCTCCTCGTCACCCAGAATGTCGATGACCTGCACGAACGCGCCGGCAGCCGCCGCCTCCTGCATATGCATGGCGCGCTGAAATCGGCCTGGTGCCTCGCCTGCGACGGGCGCTTCCCCCACGCGGGGCCGCTGGCTGGCTGGCCGCCCTGCCCCGGCTGCGGCGCGCGCGGCCGGCTCCGCCCGGATATCGTTTGGTTCGGGGAAATGCCCTATCACATGCCGCGCATCCATGATGCGCTTCTTATGGCGGACCTTTTCGTGTCGATCGGCACCTCGGGCAATGTCTATCCGGCTGCCGGCTTCGTGGACATCGCGCGGGAATCGGGCGCGCGCACGCTGGAACTGAACCTCGACCCCTCGATGACAAGCGACCGCTTCGCGGAAAGCCGCCTCGGCCCCGCCGGATCGCTTGTGCCCGAATTCGTCGAGGATCTATTGCGCCGGCGCTGAAACCGGGCGCGCCTGTGTGCCGCGGGTGAAGACCCTGTCTCCGGGCAGAATGGCATCGGGGGAAAGATCGGGCAGCGCAGCGAGTTCCTTGTAGAGCGGGGCGAAATCCGTCTCCAGGGTCTGGCGCAGCAGCGCTTCGAAGGAGGGGATGACGAAATAGCCCTGCTGATAGTCATCAATGCGATAGCGTGTCCGCATCACCCGCATCAGGTCGAAGCCGAGCCTGTTGGGAGAGGGGTCCTCGATGGCGAAGCGGCTTTCCCCGGCGGATGACAGGATGCCGGCGCCGAAGATCCGGATGCCGTCCGCCGTTTCCATCAGCCCGAACTCCACCGTGTACCAGTAGAGCCGGGCCAGCTTGTGCAGCGCCCCATGCCGCATCGAGCGCAACCCGCCCTCGCCATAGGCCTGCATGTAATCCGCGAACACCGGGTCGGCGAGGAGCGGCACATGGCCGAAGACATCGTGGAAGATGTCCGGCTCTTGCAGATAGTCGATCTGGTCGGGCCGGCGCAGGAAATTGCCGGCAACGAAGCGCCGGTTCGACAAATGCCCGAAGAAGACATCATCGGGAACCAGCCCCGGCACGGCCACCACCTGCCAGCCCGTCAGGCGCATCAGCCGCTCGTTGAGGCGGCGATAGTCCGGCACGCCGCCCGCCCCGAGATCGAGGGCCTTCAGCCCGTCGAGGAACTGGGGCACGGCCCGCCCGGGCAAAAGCGCAAGCTGGCGGGCGTAGAGCCGGTCCCACAGGGCATGCTCGGCCCGGGTGAACCGCGCCCATTGCTGGGGGACGGTCCAGTCAGGCGCCGCACCGGGCGGCGGGGCTTCGGGCATGGGACTCATGCCGCGCATCATAACCCATCACGGCCCCTCTGTCCGCCTTTCACGGGCCTGCGCTTCCGCGCCGCCGCGCCAGCCTCTAGACTGGCGGCATGATTCGCCTTCTCAGCCCCGTCGCCCTTCTGCTCATCCTCGCCCAGCCGGCAGTGGCGCAAGAGCCGCCGCAGGCCGCGCCGGTCGCGGAGGCGGAAGCCCCCGCTGAGGCCGGAAGCACAGCGGCCGGGTCTGCACAGGCCGAAACCACGCAGGCCGAAACCACGCAGGCGACGGAAAAACAGGCCCCGCCCGAGGATCTCGTGCGTGTGCGCCTCGTGACGGCCGAAGGCACCATGATGCTGGCCCTCGATCGCGGTCGCGCGCCCGTCACCACCGCCAATTTCCTGCGCTATGTCGATCAGAAAAGGCTGGACGGCGTCAGCTTCTACCGCGCCCTCACCTTCCCTGGCCGGCCGGATCTCGGGCTGATCCAGGGCGGAATCAAGTCCGATCCGAAACGCGCCCTGCCCCCCATCGCCCATGAACCGACGACCAAAACCGGCCTTGGCCATGGAGATGGCGCCATCTCCATGGCGCGCGGCGCGCCCGGCAGCGCGCAGGGCGATTTCTTCATCACCCTCGGGCCGCTGACCTCGCTCGATGCCCAGCCCGGAGGCGAAGGCGACACGGCCGGTTTCGCCGTCTTCGGCCGGGTGGTCGAAGGCATGGACGTGATGCGCCGGATTCTCCTGGCCCCCGTTTCGGCAACCGAAGGCACGGGCGCGATGAAAGGCCAGATGATCGCCCGGCCCGTCGCCATCCTCTCGGCCCGCCGGGCAGACTGAGGCGCACCGGCCATGACAGCACATGATCCCGGCCCGGACTGGGCCGGCGGCCATCTGCGGTCCGCGCGGCATGGCGATGTCTATTTCTCCCGCGAGGGCGGGCTGGCGGAAAGCCGCGCCGTCTTTCTCGAAGGCTGCGGCCTGCCCGGCCGCTGGGCCGGGCGCGCCCACTTCACCGTCGGGGAACTGGGCTTCGGCACCGGCCTCAACATGCTTGCGCTCATCGACCTGTGGCGGCGGCACCGGCCGGCGGGCGGCCATCTCGGGCTGTTCTCCGTGGAAGGCTTTCCGCTGCCGGTCGCCGATGCCGCCCGCGCGCTGGCCGCCTTTCCGGAGCTTGCCGATCTTGCCGCCGCCCTGCTGGCGCAATGGCCGAAGGGCGCGCGCGGTTTCCACCGCATCCAGTGGCCAGACCATGGCGTCACGCTCGATCTTGCCATTCTCGATGCAGGCGAGGCGCTTTCCCAGTGGTCCGGCAGGGCGGATGCATGGTTCCTCGACGGCTTCGCGCCCGCCCTCAACCCCGACATGTGGTCGCCGGACCTGATGGCGGCCATCGCGGCACGTTCCGCGCCGGGGGCGCGGGCTGCAACCTACAGCGTCGCCCGCATCGTCCGCGACGGTCTTTCGGCAGCCGGTTTCACGCTGAACCGCAAGCCCGGCTTCGGCCGCAAGCGCGAGCGGCTGGAAGCGGAACTGCCCGGTGTCGCCGTCAACCAAAGCCCACCCCGGCGCATCGCCATCATCGGGGCCGGCATCGCGGGCGCGGCCCTTGCCCGCGCCTTCCGGGCGCTGGGGGCCGGACCCCGGCTCTTCGCGCAAGGCCCCATGGCCTCGGGGAACCCCGCCGCCCTTGTGTCGCCCCGGCTTGCAGCCGGCAGCAGCGCCGGCGCGCAGCTTCATGCCCAGGCCTTCCGCCGCGCCGTGGACCTCGTGCGCCAGACGGCTGCGGATGCGGTCCTCGGCACTGGTGCGCTCAGGATCCTGGCGGGGCGCGGCGAGCCGGAACGCGGCCGGGCAACGCTGGACAGCGGCCTCTTCGATCCGGGAAGCCTGCAGTGGCTCGACGCCGGGGCCACGAGCGCGCGGCTGGGTGAAGTGGTTACCGATGAAGCGCTGTGGGTGGCCGATGCCCTCGTCCTGCGGCCGCAACGGCTGCGCGCAGCATGGTCAGGTTCGGCCGGGCTGGGCGGCCAGCCCGAAGCCCGGCGCATCGCCCGTATCGCCCGCGCGGGTCCGGGGGGCTGGCAGCTGTTCGCGGAAGGCGGGGCGCTGCTCGCCGAAGCGGACTGCCTCGTCATCGCCGCCGGGCCAGGGAGCGCGGCCCTCACCGGCCTGCCGCTGCGCCCGGTTCGCGGGCAGGTCACGCTTGCGCACGAAGAGCCTGGCGGCGCGCCGGCCAGCTGGGGCGGCTATGCCATTCCGGCGCCGGGCGGCGTGCTTTTCGGCGCCACCCACGGTCGGGATGACCCTGACCCGGCAGTCCGCGCCGAGGACAATGACCGCAATCTCGACAAGCTTGCGCGAATGCGCCCGGCGCTGGCGGTGCGGCTTCGTGGCCTGCCGCTGGATGCGGTAGCCGGCGTGCGCGCGGCCTCGCCCGATCACCAGCCCCTGGCCGGCCGGATCGAAGACGGCCTGTTCATCCTCTCGGGCCTTGGCGGGCGTGGCTTCACCCTTGCCCCGCTTCTGGCCGAACATGTGGCCGCCTGCGCCATGGGCGCGCCTTCGCCGCTTGGCGCATCATCTGCGGCCCTTGTCGATCCGGCCAGGCTGAAGCGCCGCGTTGCGCCCGAAAGCGGGCTGGGGCAGATAGATGTCGGATGAAGGCCGCCACGCCGGCTTCGGCATCAGGAGTGCAGGTGACACCAGGGCTTGAAGCACGCGCAATCCCGAGGCCCGAACGGATCATTCCGCTGGCCTTCCTGATCGGGATCGCGGCGGGCACCCTGCTTCTGATGATGCCTGTTTCCCGAACTGGCAGCGGGAATGCGGATTTCGTGACGGCGCTGTTCACGGCCACTTCGGCGCTGTGCGTCACCGGGCTGACAGTCGTCGACACCCCCACCTACTGGTCGCCCTTCGGCCATGTCGTCATCCTGGGGCTGTTCCAGGCGGGCGGCTTCGGCATCATGACAGGGGCGACACTCATCGGCCTGCTCGTGTCGAAGCACATGCGCCTCAGAAGCCAGCTCATGGCCTCGGCCGAAATGCGCAGCCTCGATCTCGGCGATGTGCGCCATGTCGTGCGGCTGGTGCTTGTTGCCTCGCTTGCAACGGAAGCCGTGCTCGCCGTCGCCCTTTTCCTGCGCTTCTGGATGGGCCTTGGCTTTTCCATTCCCGACGCCGCCTGGCACGGCCTCTTCCACGCCGTTTCCGCCTTCAACAATGCCGGTTTCACCACCCTGCCAGACGGCTTGATGCCCCACCGGTCCGACCTGTGGCTCCTGACCCCGCTTGTCATCGGCGTGATCGCCGGCGGCATCGGCTTTCCCGTTCTACACGAACTGCGGACGGAATGGCGCCAGCCGCGCAGCTGGTCGATCCACACCAAACTCACGCTGTGGGGCAGCCTCGGCCTGCTTGTCGTGGGCACCCTTGGCCTGCTTCTGTTCGAATGGTCGAACCCGAAGACACTCGGCCCCGAGAATCCCGGCGGCAGGATCCTGGGCGCCTTCTTCCATTCGGTGATGACCCGTTCGGGCGGGTTCAACACGCATGACATATCGGCCCTGGGGCCGGATTCGCTTCTCGTCTCGACCGCCCTGATGCTGATCGGCGGCGGCAGCGCCTCAACCGCCGGCGGCATCCGCATCACCACCTTCCTGCTACTGGGCTTTGTCGTCTGGTCCGAAATCCGCGGCCACCCGGATTCCATCGCGTTCCGCCGCCGCCTGGCGCCGGACATCCAGCGCCAGGCCACCGCCATTGTCCTGCTGGCCGTGGGCGCGGTCTCGGCCGGAATCCTCGCCCTTGCAGCCTTCGTCGAGGCCCCGGTCGAAAAGATCATGTTCGAGGCCGTCTCGGCCTTCGGAACCGTTGGCCTGTCGACCGGCCTGTCGGCCAGCATGCCACCGGCCGGCCAGCTCATCCTCGTCGCCCTCATGTACATCGGCCGCGTCGGCACCGTCAGCCTGGCGGCGGCCTTTGCACTCAGGCTTCGCAGCATGCCCTATCGCTACCCCGAGGAGAGACCCATTGTCGGCTGATCACAGCAGCAGCGCCCCCCCCGTACTCGTCATCGGGCTGGGCCGCTTCGGCGGCGCGGTCGCCCGCTCGCTGATCCGCATGGGCCATGAAGTGCTCGGCATCGACCAGGACATGGACATCGTTCAGCAATGGTCGGAGGAACTGACCCATGTGGTCCAGGCCGACACCACGAACACTGCAACGCTGAAGAAGCTGGGCGCGGGCGACATGGCGCATGGCGTCGTGGGCATCGGTTCGGATATCGAGGCGAGCGTGCTCACAGCCGTCGCGCTCGCCGATGCCGGCTGCAAGGACATCTGGGCCAAGGCGGTGAACGTCAACCATGGCCGCATCCTGGAACGGGTGGGGGTGAGCCATGTGGTCTATCCGGAAGCGGAAATGGGCGAGCGCGTCGCCCATCTGGTGACCGGCAAGATGATGGATTTCATCGAATTCGACGACGGTTTCGCCATCGTGAAGACGCGCACGCCCCGCTTCATGGCGGGCAAGACGCTGCTGCAGACGGACATAAGGCAGAAATATGGCGTGACGGTCGTGGGGGTGAAACGCCCGCGCGAACCGATGATCACCGCCTATCCCGACACCATCGTCTACATGTCGGACCTGCTGATCGTCTCGGGCCCGACATCGGCCGTGGAGCAGTTTGCCTCGACGACCTGAAGAAGGGTTGCAGGAGCTGCTTTCGCCCTGACCATATCAGTGGAAACAAAATGGCGGGCCAGGTTTCACCCCGGCCCGCCGCAATGTCATCAGCCTACGGCGAATCAGCCGTTGGCGATGCCGAGTTCGAGTGCCTCGACGCTGTCGGCGGCAAGGGCTTCGGCCGCAAAGGCCCAGTTCAGGTGGCGCGCGGTCACGGCCTCAAGATAGGCCTTACGGGCGCGCTGGTGGTCGATGTAATAGGCGTGCTCCCACAGGTCGATCACGAGAAGGGGCTTCAGATCCTCGTCGATCACCGGAGTCTGTGCATCGTGGGTGGACATCACCGAAAGCTCGTCGCCATCGGCAACAAGCCACACCCAGCCGCTGGCGAAATGATCGAGGCCTTCGGCCACGATCTTCGCCTTCAGTTCATCGACCGAGCCGAACGCCTTTTCGATGGCTTTCAGAAGATCGCCCGTGGGGGCGCCGCCATCGGGGCTGAGGCTTTTCCAGTAGAAGCTGTGGTTGAAGTGCTGGGCGGCATGAACGAAGAGTTCGCCGGCCGAAACCAGTTCGGACACGTCCTCGGGGTCGGCGTCGGCCGTCTCGCGGATGATCTCCAGAAGGCCGGCATTCTCCATGCCTTCATCCGCCGCAAGGGCGTTCAGCTTGTCCACATAGGCCTGATGGTGGCCGGCATGGTGCTGGGCGAAGGTGGCGGCCGAAATCGCCGGCTGCAGCGCGTCGGTCGCGAAGGGCAGCGGCGGAAGGCTGAACTTGGCAGGCATGAGAAACGTCTCCTTTCAGGATGGTCGGTGAAGGGCGCGAAGAAGGCCCGGTTGATGGGTTAACGATTCGTCCCGGACTTTGTGCCCTGTCGAGGCAGGGCGTGTCTTAGGTCAGGGCGTGAAAGAGGTGAACAGGAAGAATGCGAAGATCACGAGGTGAACCGCGCCCTGCATGACGGTGGTGCGCCCGGTGCTGAAGGACATGCTGGCCACAAGCAGCATCAGGGCGACAAGGGTGATGCCCTTGTCATCGAGCCCGAGGACCAGTTGCCAGTCGAAGATGAGCGACAGGCCGGTGATGATGGGAACCGTGAGGCCGATGGTGGCGAGCGCCGAGCCGAGCGCGAGGTTCATGCTGGTCTGCAACCGGTTGGCGCGGGCGGCCTTCAGCGCCGCCAGCCCCTCGGGCATCAGCACCAGCCCGGCAATGATGACGCCCACGGCCGCCACCGGCGCCCCGGTGGCGCGCATGGCGGCAGCGAGCGGATCGGACAGGGCCTTCGACAGCAGGACAACGGCGCCAAGGCTGGCGAGAAGCAGGCCGAGGGCAAGCAGGGCCTGCTTCGTCGTGCAGGATTCGGGGCCATGCGGCGTGCCAGGCGAATCCTCATCCTCGGCAAGCAGGAAATAATCACGGTGGCGGACGGTCTGGACGAAGATGAAAAGCAGCCACAGGCTGAGGCTGGCGGCCCCCACGAGCAGCAGCTGGCCTTCGGAATAGGTCGGCCCGCGGGTGGATGTGGTGAAATTGGGCAGCACCAGCACGAGGACGGCAAGCGCCGCCAGCGCCGTGGATGCAGCCGAAACCCCGTCGAGGCCGAAGCGCTGGACATGATGCCGCGCCGCGCCCACCGCCAGGCACAGGCCGACGACCCCGCCCAGGATGATCATCACGGCCGAATAGACGGTATCGCGCAGCAGGGTCGCCGTATCGTCCGGCTTGGCGAGCATCAGGGTGACGATGAGCGCGCATTCGATCACGGTGACGGCCAGCGCCAGGACCAGCGTGCCATAAGGCTCCCCCAGCCGCACCGCGATCACTTCGGCATGGTGCACGGCCGAAAGGATGCTCGGCACCAGCAGGGCGGCGAGCAGCAGAACGACGGCCATGGCATGGGCCTGGCCCGACAGGATGAAATAGCCGACCAGCGCCGCGAGCGGTGCAGCCCAGCTCCAGAAGGGGGCGGTGCGGGAAAGCCGCAACGCCTCCGTCATGCGGCCTCCCTGTCGATCACGCTGGCGAGCGGCCGGGTCGCTGCCAGAAGCCAGTCGCGGGCGGCGCCGTCCAGCTGCCCTTCGAGCGCTTCGCGCACGCGGGCATGATAGGCGTCGAGCCAGGCGGCTTCTTCGGCGTTGAGCAGCGCCGGCTCGACGAGCCGCAGGTCTATGGGCGCAAGGGTGATGGTCTCGAAGGCGAGCATGGGCTGTTCGTCACCAGGCTGCGGGTCTTCCACCACGATCACGAGATTTTCGGTGCGGATGCCATAGGCGCCGGCCTTGTAGTAGCCGGGCTCGTTCGAAAGCACCATGCCGGGAAGCAGCGGCTCATCCACGCCAGCTGCGCCGACGGCCGCGGCGATGCGCTGCGGCCCCTCGTGCACACCCAGGAAATGGCCGACGCCATGGCCGGTGCCATGGGCGTAATCGCACCCGGAAGACCAGAGGAACTGGCGCGCCAATATGTCGAGCTGCCCGCCGCGCGTGCCCTTGGGAAAGCGGGCGCAGGCAAGCGCGATATGCCCCTTCAGCACGCGGGTGAAGCGGTCGCGCATCTCGGCCGTCGGCGTGCCGATCGCCACCGTGCGGGTGATGTCCGTCGTGCCGTCGGGATACTGGCCGCCCGAATCGACGAGATAGAGCCCGTCACCTTCCAGCGGCAGGCTGGTTTCCGGGGTGGAGCGGTAATGTGGGCTGGCGGCATTGGCCCCATAGGCCGAGATGCTGTCGAAGCTCAGGTCCTTCAGCAGGTTGGATTCGCGGCGGAAGGCCTCCAGCCGCGCCTCGGCCGCCAGCTCGTCGGCCGGGGTATCGGAATCGACGCTGTGCAGGAATTTCGAAATCGCCACCCCGTCGCGCACATGGGCGGCGCGCATGCCGGAAAGCTCCACCGGATTCTTGGTCGCCTTGGCAAGCTGGCAGGGGTCGCGCCGCTCCAGAACCGTCGCGCCGCTGCGCGCAAGCGCTTCGAAGATGGCCGCAACCGACCATGCGGGATCAAGCCAGACCTTGCCCTTCAGGGCCTCCAGCGCCGGGCCGAAATCGGCGTAGGGCGCAAGCGTCACATCCGGGCCGAGATGCGCCGCCACTTCGGGCGTGATCTTGGCCGGATCGGTGAAAAGCCGGACAGACCCGTCATCCGCCAGCAAGGCAAACGCCCTGACCACGGGCGTGCGGGATACATCGCTGCCCCGTATGTTGAGAAGCCAGGCAATCGAATCGAGCGCGGACACCACCAGCGCGCCGGCCCCGGCCGCACGCATCTGCGCAGCGATCGCGGCGCGCTTGTCGGCGGAGGACTGGCCGGCGAAGTCCAGCGGCTGCACCACGGCGGGGGCAGCCGAGGGTGCGGGCTGATCGGCCCAGATGGCGTCGACCGGGTTCTGCTCCACCGCCACAAGTTCGATTCCGCGCGGCGACAGCGCAGCCGATGCCGTTGCCAGGAAGCCCCGGGTGGTCAGCCAGGGGTCATAGCCGATACGCGCGCCCTCGGCTGCACTGGCCGCCAGCCAGTCCGCCATCGGCTCCGAAGGGACGGAGCGATATTCGTAGAGCGCCCCGTCAACCTGCTGGCGCACCTGCAGCGTGTAGCGCCCGTCGACGAACATGGCGGCCTTGTCCGCCAGAACGGCGGCGGAACCGGCCGAACCCTGGAAGCCTGTCAGCCATTCCAGCCGCCGCGCATAGGCGCCGACATATTCCGACATATGCTCGTCGGTGAGTGGAATGATGAAGCCATGAAGGCCGTTGCGCTGAAGCTGTGCCCTGAGGGCCTGAATCCGGTCGTTGTAGCTGCTCATGCGCCTTATGTAGGGAATCCTGCCGGAACTGGCCAGCCGGGCGCGGCAATGGCGAGCGCCTGGAACAGCCGCCCCATGCCGCCCGCAGAAGCCAGGCGCACCCGCGCCGCCTCGATCTCGGCCGCGCGTTCGAGGCTTGCCACCGCCTTCAGCGCCCGGGCGCGCTGCGAAAGGCCGAGCGCTTCGAGGAACAGGCCCTGCGCCTGCGGGCCGAAGACATGGGCGCCCGCGCCCGAGGCGGCACGCGCCATGGCGGTGAAATCGACATGGGCGGAAATGTCCGCCTCGCCCAGCGTATCGATCACCTTCGCAAAGGCGCCGCCCTTCAGGGCCTGCAGCGTGTCGCCCAGCGCCGGGCCGCTGTAGCCATAGTCCATGAACAATCCCGCCCCGCCCTGCGCCGCTATCCGCCGGGCGATTCCGGCCACAAGGGCCTCGGCCGCGAAGTTGCGCTCGAAGACGCTGCCTTCGGGCGCATCGCGCAGCGCCTCGGGCACGAAGGCAAGATTGGCCGGCATTGCTATATCCCAGCCATCCGCCGCCACGCGCCGGAGCGCCCAGCCATCGGCGGTACGCTCGAACTGGCTGAGCGGCAGGGCATCGAGAAATTCATTGGCCACCAGCATCAGCGGGCGGTCCGCCGGCAGGCTGTCGATGCCGTCGTGCCACTGCGCCGCGGGCGGCAGAACGGTCTTCTGCAGCAGCCTGAGGCGGGGGCTTTTTTCCACGAGGTGCAGCTCGATGGCGGCGGCAAAGGCTGGCAGCGCCCGCTCGATGGCGCGCAGGGCATCGGCCATCAGTGTGCCCCGGCCCGGCCCCAGCTCGACCAGCGCGACAGGTGCCGGCGCACCGGCGCGCTGCCACAGATCGGCCAGCCACAGGCCGACAAGCTCGCCGAACATCTGCGAAACCTCGGGCGCGGTGACGAAATCGCCGCGCGGGCCGAAAGGTTCGCGGGTGGCGTAATAATGGTCCGCCGCCATGGCCATGGCGCGCGCGAGCGGCAGCGGCCCCTCGCGGGCGATGCTGTCTTCAATGGCGGCGATCATGCGCCGGCCGGCAGGCGGCGGCCCGCTGTGGCCAGAAGCCACAGCCCCAGCAGGATCATCGGCAGCGACAGAAGCTGCCCCATGGTCATCCCCATGGCGAGCGTGCCCAGCTGGGCATCTGGCTCGCGGAAGAATTCGATGGAAAAGCGCGAAAGGCCGTAGCCGAGAACGAAGATGCCGCCCAGCAGCCCCGGCTTCATCCGCGCCGACGAGAACCAGAAAGCCAGGTTGAGGATGACAAGAAGCAGCGCCCCTTCGAGCGCTGCTTCATAGAGCTGGCTGGGGTGGCGCGGTTCCGGCCCGGCATCGGGAAAGATGATGCCCCATGTGCCGTCCGTCGGGCGGCCCCACAGTTCGCCGTTCACGAAATTGGCGAAACGCCCCAGAAGCAGGCCGATCGGCGTGACGACGGCGAGATAATCGAGAATCCTGAGCGCGCTCAGCCCCTGGCTGCGGGCATAGAGCAGGATCGCGACGATCACCCCTGTCAGCCCGCCATGGAAGGCCATGCCGCCCTCCCACAGCTTCAGGATGGACAGCGGATCGTCGAGATACTGGGCAGGATTGTAGAAGATCACATAGGCCAGCCGCCCGCCGAGAATCACGCCGAGCGTGCACCATGTGACCAGATCGTCCACATGGCCCCCGTTCATCGGGGCGCCCGGCCGGCGGATCATGCGCGAAAGCAGCCACCAGCCTCCCAATATGCCCACAATATAGGCAAGACTGTACCAACGGATCGCCAGCGGGCCGATCGCCAAAGCGACAGGATCGAGGCCTAGGCTGTTCCATTCGACAGCTGTCTGGAAAAAGGACATGTGGGCTTTCATATCCGCAGCAATGGGCAAGCGCCAAGAGGCGCGATGCACCCGGGGAGATGATGACCATGGAAGACAACGCCGCCCTCGAAGCCTTCCGCGCCGAAACGCGCGCCTGGCTCGAAGCCAATTGCCCGCCCGAGATGCGCCAGCCCGTCGATGACGATGGCGATGTCTGCTGGGGCGGGCGCAAGTGGGTATTCAAGTCCGACGCGCAGCGCCAGTGGCTGGAGCGCATGGCGGCAAAGGGCTGGACGGTGCCGGAATGGCCAACCGAATATGGCGGCGGCGGCCTTTCGCGCGAGCAGGCGAAGATCCTGCAGCAGGAAATGCGGCGCATCAACGCACGCTCGCCGCTCAACAGCTTCGGCATCTGGATGCTGGGGCCGGCGCTGCTGAAATATGGCAATGAAGAGCAGAAGAAGGAACATCTGCCGAAGATCGCCCGTGGCGAAATCCGCTGGTGCCAGGGCTATTCCGAACCGGGCGCCGGGTCCGACCTCGCCTCTCTGCGCACTTCGGCCGTGCTCGAAGGCGATGAATATGTCGTCAATGGCCAGAAGATCTGGACCAGCTATGCCGACAAGGCCGACTGGATCTTCTGCCTCGTCCGCACCGACCCGGATGCGCCCAAGCATCTCGGCATCAGCTTCCTCCTGTTCGACATGGAAAGCCCCGGCGTCTCGACCAGCCCGATCCAGCTGATCTCGGGCTATTCGCCCTTCTGCCAGACCTTCTTCGACAATGTGCGCGTTCCGGCCCGCAACCTGGTGGGCCAGCGTGGCAAGGGCTGGGACATCGCGAAATATCTCCTCACCCACGAACGCGAGATGATCGGCGGCATGGACCTGCCCTCGGGCGGCGCCAATGCGCTGCACCAGATGGCCGTCCGGGCGATCGGCGCCAATGCCGAAGGCGCGCTTTCCGACAATCTGCTGCGGGCCGAGATTGCCCGCCACGAGATCGACGCCATGGCCTTCGGCCTGACCATGGAGCGCGTGAAGGACGAGGCGAAGGCAGGCCAGGGCGTCGGCGCGCTGTCGTCGATGCTGAAATATTACGGCACCGAACTGAACAAGGAACGCCAGCAGATCGTCATGTCGATCCATGGCAGCGAAAGCCTTGTCTGGGAGGGCGAGGACAAGCATGACGGCGACATGGCCAGGACCTGGCTCCGGAGCCGCGCCAATTCCATCGAGGGAGGAACATCGGAAGTGCAGCTCAACATCATCGCCAAGCGCGTCCTCCAGCTGCCGGGAGCCTGATCGATGGCACTTGTCCTCAATGACGAACAGCGGATGGTCCAGGAATCCGCCAATGGTTTCTTTGCCGAACATGCCCCCGCGGCACAGCTCAGGAAGCTGCGCGACACGAAGGATCCCGACGGTTTCGACCGCGGCCTCTGGGCAAAGATGGCGGAAATGGGCTTCGCGGGCGTCGCCATTCCCGAGCAGTTCGGCGGCGCCGGCCTCGGCATGGTGGCAGCCGGCCTGATCCAGGAAGCGATCGGCCGCAACCTCTCCGTCTCGCCCTTCCTCTCGGCCTCCATCCTTTCGGCGACGGCCATTGCCAGGGGCGGCACCGAAGACCAGAAGGCGGCGCTGCTGCCGAAGATCGCGGCCGCCGAGCTGATCGTGGCGCTCGCCGCCGACGAAACGCCCCGCCACCAGCCCGCCCATGTGGAAACGCGGGCCGAAGTGTCGGGCAACGGCTTCCGCCTCACCGGCGCCAAGCCCTTCGTGCTCGACGGCCATGTCGCCGACCGGCTGATCGTCGCGGCGCGGACTTCGGGCGACATCGCCGACCGCGCAGGCATCACCCTCTTCCTCGTGGATCCGAAGGCAGCCGGCGTCAGCGTCGCCCGACGCTTCATGGTGGACAGCCGCAACGCCGCTGCCGTCACCCTCGATGGCGTGCAGGTCGATGGCGCCGATGTGCTCGGCCCGGTGGGCGAAGGTCTGGCCATTCTGGAAGCGGCGCTCGACGCCGGCCGCGCCTGCCTTGCCGCCGAGATGCTGGGCATTTCCGCCCAGAGCTTCGAGACCACGATCGACTATCTGAAGCAGCGGGACCAGTTCGGCGTGAAGATCGGCAGCTTCCAGGCGCTGCAGCACCGGGCTGCCCATCTCTTCTGTGAAATCGAGCTTGCCCGCTCCGCCACGCTGAAGGCGCTGACCGCGCTTGACGAAGGCGATGCGCGCGCCAGCTTCTACGCCAGCCTCGCCAAGGCCAAGGCCACAGGTGTCGCGAAGCTTGCCACCAACGAGGCCGTGCAGATGCATGGCGGGATCGGCATGACCGACGAATATGACATCGGCTTCTACATGAAGCGCGCGCGGGCCGCAGGCGAAACCTTCGGCGATGTGGCCTTCCATGGCGACCGTCTTGCCCGCATGATGCAGTTCTGAGGAGCCTCGCCGGGCCTGGCAACGGAACCGGGCCCGGCGAGGCATGGAATGGACGGGGAGGGAGAAACCCGATGCTGACCGAACTCGACAAGGCGCTCGACGCCGCCCTTGACGCCATCACCGCGCCCGGCGGACAGCTTGCCATTACCTCGGCCGAAGTGCGCGGCGTAACCTATCCCGTATTCGAGGCCGCGCCGCCTTCGCTGCGCGAACTCATTGCCTTCTTCCTTGCGCCCCACGCCGACAAGGAGTTCATCGTCTACCAGGACGAGCGCATCACCTTCGCGCAGGTGCAGGAAAAGGCTGTCCGCATCGCCGCCATGCTGCAGGACCGCTACGGCGTCGCCAAGGGCGACCGCGTGGCGATCGCGATGCGCAACTACCCGGAATGGGTGTCGGCCTTCATCGGCGCCGTGATGCTTGGCGCCGTTGTCGTGCCTATGAACGCCTGGTGGCAGACGGACGAGCTGGCCTATGGCCTGAAGGACAGCGGCACCCGCGTGGTGATCGCCGACGAGGAGCGCGCGCGCCGGATCGCCGCCATCGAGGGACCGCTGCCGGCCATCATTGCCGTGCGCACCGGCCATGCGGTTGCCGCCAGCCTCGGCGCGACCACGCTGGAGGACGCCCTCGCTGCCTCGCCGCAGGCGCCCTGGTATCTGCCGCCCATCTACCCCGAGGATGATGCCACCATCATGTACACTTCGGGTTCGACCGGCGCGCCCAAGGGCGCCGTCTCGACCCATCGGGGCATTGTGTCGGGCACGCTCAACTATCTGGTGAACGGCCTTGCCATGCTGCAACTGGCCGAGGCTCAGGGCATCACGCCGCCGGAGCAGCAGGTGATGCTGCTCAACGTGCCGCTGTTCCACATCACCGGGCTGGTTCCGGTGCTGCTGGTTTCCATCTGTATCGGGCGCAAGCTGGTCATCATGTATCGCTGGGATGCGGGCGAGGCGCTGCAGCTGATCGAGCGCGAGAAGGCGACCTATTTCGTCGGCGTGCCGACCATGAGCCTCGAGCTGATGCAGCACCCCGACCGGGACAAATACGACCTTTCCACCCTGGTGGACATCGCCGGCGGCGGCGCGCCGCGCCCGCCCGAGCATGTCGGCCGACTGGCCGAAGCCTTCCCCGGCAAGAATCCGGCGATCGGCTACGGCCTCACGGAAACCAATGGCGTCGGCGCCGGCAACATCCGCGACAGCTACCGCGCCAAGCCGCACTCCACCGGTCGCCCCTCGCGCCCGCTGGTCGAGATGTCGATGATGGACGACGACATGAGGCCGGTGCCCGCCGGTGACGTGGGCGAAGTGTGCATCCGGTCCGTCGCCAATGTCCGCGGCTACTGGAACAAGCCCGAAGCCACGGCCAAGGCCTTCACTGCAGATGGCTGGTTCCGCACCGGCGATCTCGGCAAGTTCGACGAGGATGGCTATCTCATCATCGTCGACCGCAAGAAGGACATCATCATCCGGGGCGGGGAAAACATCTCCGCCGTCGAGGTCGAGGCCGCGATCTACACCCACCCCTCGGTCGCCGAAGCAAGCGTGTTCGGCCTGCCGGACGAGCGCCTCGGCGAAATCGTCGGCGCCGTCGTCTATCCAAAGCCGGGCGAGCAGCTCGAGGGCGAGGCGATCATCCAGTTCGTGAGCCGCGAGCTTGCAAGCTTCAAGGTGCCCGCCCGTGTCTGGATCGTGCATGAGCAGCTGCCGAAGCTCGGCTCGGGCAAGATCGACAAGGTCTCGCTCAGGGCGCACTTCCGCGACATGCACCTCGGCCGTTCTGCGGCATGAGCATGGCGGCGCAGGGCCGGGCCCTGCCCTTCACCCTGCGCCGTGCCACCCCTGAGGATGCCGCCACCATCAGCGGCATCTATCGCCGCACCTTCACCGAAACCTTCGGGCACCTCTACCCGCCCGGGGAACTGGCGGACTGGCTTGCGGAAAACGGGCCGGAAAAATATCGCGCCGACTGTGCCAGCCCCGATGTCGCCATCATGCTTGGAACAGGCCCCGCCGGGCAGGTGCTCGGCTTCTGCCTGCTCGGCCCGCAGGACCTTGGCATCGACAGCCAGCGCCGCTGGTGGGTACTGCGCCAATTCTATCTCGAAGCCGATGCGCGCGGCACCGGCCTTGCGCAGGCGCTGATGCAATGGGCCATCGGCGAAGCACGCGCGCGCGGCTATGAAGAGCTTTACCTGACCGTCTGGGTCGACAATCACCGCGCACGGCGCTTCTACGAGCGCTTCGGGTTCGAGGAGGTCGGCCGCTATGCCTTCACCGTCGGATCGACCGTTGACGATGACCGCATCATGAAACTCTCCCTGCAAGCAGGACTTGCCCCTTGATCACGCAGCTCCGCTCTGCCCTCATCGGCGCGCCGCATGGCTTTCTGGGCCGCACGGGCGGGCACAGCACGGGCCTCTACGCCAGCCTGAACACGGGCCTTGGCTCGGGTGACGACAAGGCGGCGGTGCTGGAAAACAGGCGTCTGGCCCGCGATGCAGTTGCGCCCGGCGCGCATCTCGTCACCCTGCACCAGGTGCACAGCGCACGCGCCGTGGAAGCCGGCTTGTGGGAAGATGACAGCCGCCCCGAAGCCGATGCGCTGGTGACCGACAAGCCAGGCCTTGTCCTTGGCATATTGACTGCCGATTGCGCGCCCATCCTGTTCGAGGATGGCAAGGCCGGGGTGATCGGCGCCGCCCATGCCGGCTGGAAAGGCGCCTTTACAGGCGTGATCGAGGCAACGCTGGTCGCCATGGAAAGCCTTGGCGCGGACAGGCGCCGAATCCGGGCCGCCGTCGGCCCCTGCATCGCCCGGTGCTCCTATGAGGTGGACGTGGGCTTTCGCGACCGCTTCGTGCAGGCGGAGCCCGGAAATGACCGCTTTTTCGGCGAAGGCCGGCCCGGCCACTGGCACTTCGATCTCGAAGCCTATTGCCTTGCCCGGCTGGCATCGGCCGGCGTTGGCAAGGCCGAGGGATTGGGAACCGACACCCGGTCCGACCCGGAGCGCTTCTTCAGCTACCGCCGCACGACACTTGCGAAAGAGCCGGATTATGGCCGCCAGATCAGCCTGATCGCCCTGCCGCCAGCGTAACGCGGGCAGCAGCCGGCGGTGGCAGGAAGCGGATTGTCCTGACCGCATGAAAACAGCATGAAAAAAGGCCCGGCGGATTGCGCCGCCGGGCCTTGTTCCTGTCGATCCGCCGGGCCTCAGCCCTTGGTGGTCGTGTAGAGCTGCCAGAGGCCGGCAACCTCGGAAAGCGGGCCTTGCGGCACGGTGCCGAAGGTTGCCCGGGCAGCGGCGACATTGCCGCCGCGAACCTGAGCGATGCCCTTGAAGAGCGCCGCTTCGGCCGGGTTGGAGCCTTTCTGGGCGGTGGTGAAGGCGGCGATCGCCTGCGGATAGAGACCGGCGCCCAGATAGGCGTTGCCGGCGGCAAGGGCCGTTGCCGGGCTCTTCGCCTGGGCCGCGGCCTGAGCCATGGCGGCGGACTGGCGCTTGTCACCCGCGTCGACGAGGCGGGCCGTCATCGCGTCGGTGAGCGAGACGACATTGCTGGCGCCGGCGGCCTTCACCACATCGGAAGCCACGCCCGGCTGGCCGGCAACGATGGCGACCTTGGCGAATTCCTGTACGTCATTGGCGTTGGTGAGCGTGCCCGTCTCGCGCATCAGGTGATAAAGGCCAAGCTTGGCATCACGCGACATCGGCGAGGACTTCATGTCGATCAGCAGCGCCCGCCAGCGGTTCGGCGTCGGGTCGACACGAATCAGCTTCTGGATGGTTGCCAGATAGGCCTTCTTGTCGCCCATCTTGAACTGTGCGCCAGCCAGGTTCTGCAGCACCGTCGGGTTGTTGGGCTGCTTCGCCAGCATCTGCTCGTAGATCTTGGCGGCATCGGCAGCCTTGCCCTGCATCAGGTAGGACTGGGCGATGATCGTCGTCTGGCCCGATTTGCGGGCAGCCGCGATCGCCTTGTCATACTGGCGCGCCTGATAATAGAGCGGCGCCAGCTGGCTGGCCGGAGCGCCGATGCGCTCGAGTTCGGTCGCGGCCTGCGCATATTGGCCGCCACGCGTGTACACATAGGCCGCCATCTGCGCGACCTTCGTGCGCTCGGCACTGGTCTTGGCGGCGGCGCGCGCCGTGTTCACATGGTTCTGTGCAGCCGAGATGTTGCCGGCGCGCGCGGCGGCGGATGCCTGCTGCAGCGGCTTGCCAACGGCCGCCGAAAGCGCCTGGGCGCTCGCGACACCGGCAAGCCCGATGGCTGCGGCGCCGGGCACGCCGGCCATCGGCAGGGCTGCCGCGGCAGCAATGGAAAGAGCAAGGGCGGGGCGAATAACCAGCTTCATCGACGACCTTTCATTCAATTTCGGAAGTTCTGCCATGCCGCCACCATGCCACAGGCTTGATGGCATAAATCTGAACGGCGCGAATTTTCCCTCCTCAGCGTCGGACAAGGCTCATATCCAAAGGCCCGCCGCAAGGGAAGCGCAGGAAAGTTTCAGGCGGCTTCCACACGACGACCTGTTTTGACAGCACGGCACGATGCGCTAGTGGCGGGCCATCAGCAACGGATCAAAAAGCGGGAGTTCAGGTGGGAACAGCCTTCATCTTTCCGGGCCAGGGAAGCCAGGCCGTCGGCATGGGCAAGGCCCTGGCGGATGCCAGCGCCGCAGCACGGCAGACCCTGCAGGAAGTGGACGAGGCGCTCGGCCAGAGCCTGTCGCGCCTGATGTTCGAAGGGCCGGAGGATGCGCTGACGCTGACATCGAACGCCCAGCCGGCGATCATGGCGGCCAGCATCGCGGCGCTTCATGTGCTGGAGCAGGATGGCAACATCCGCCTGGCGGACAAGGCGGCGCTGGTCTCTGGCCACAGCCTCGGCGAATATTCGGCCCTTGCGGCAGCAGGTGTTTTCACCCTTGCCGACACTGCCCGCCTTCTGCGCACGCGCGGCGATGCCATGCAGGCAGCCGTGGCGCCGGGCGAAGGCGCCATGGCGGCCCTGCTAGGCCTTGACCGCGACGCAGTCGAGAAGGTCGTGGCCGATGCGCTGGCGGCCGGGCCGGGCGGCGAGGTCCTCGCCGCCGCCAATGACAATGCGCCGGGTCAGGTGGTGATTTCCGGCCACAAGACGGCCGTCGACCGCGCCATCGATCTGGCGAAGGCGGCCGGCGCGCGCCGGGCAATGCCGCTCGCCGTTTCGGCCCCCTTCCACTGCGCGCTGATGCAGCCGGCGGCGGATGTGATGGCCGAAGCGCTCGGCAGGGCCGCGATGCAGGCGCCGCTGGTGCCGCTCGTCGCCAATGTGACGGCCGCTTCGGTGACCGACGTGGAAAGCATCCGCCGTCTGCTGGTCGAGCAGGTGACGGCGACGGTGCGCTGGCGCGAATCCGTCGAGGCGATGGCCGGCCTCGGCATCACCCGCATGGTCGAGTTCGGCGGCAAGGTTCTGGGGCCGATGGTGAAGCGCATCGCGCCTGACATCGAATGCCTGTCGGTTGCCGGCCCAGCCGACATCGACGCGGTTCTGAAGGCTCTGTGAAGGGAATGGACATGTTCGATCTTTCCGGCAGGACAGCGCTGGTCACGGGCGCGAGTGGCGGCATCGGCGGCGCCATCGCCCGCACGCTGGCGGCACGCGGCGCGAAGCTCGCGCTTTCGGGAACCCGGGCCGACGCCCTGCAGGCGCTGGCGGACGAGCTTGGCGGCGCCGCCGTCCTGCCCTGCCGGCTGGATGTGGCCGAAGAGGTCGAAGGGCTTGTTCCCGCAGCCCTCGAAGCCCTCGGCGGCCTCGACATATTGGTGAACAACGCCGGAATCACCCGCGACGGCCTTGCCATGCGCATGAAGGACGAGGACTGGTCCGCCGTCCTGCGCGTGAATCTCGAGGCGGGCTTCCGGCTCTCGCGCGCGGCGCTGAGGCCGATGATGAAGGCGCGCCATGGCCGCATCATCGCCATCAGCTCGGTCGTCGGCTCGATCGGCAACCCCGGCCAGGCCAATTACGCCGCCGCCAAGGCCGGCCTCGAGGGCATGACCCGCTCGCTCGCCGCCGAAGTCGCCTCGCGTGGGGTGACGGTGAACTGCGTCGCGCCGGGCTTCATCCGCTCGGCGATGACGGACGCCCTCAACGAACAGCAGCAGGCCGCCATGTTCGAGCGCATTCCAGCCGGACGCTTCGGCGACGGCGCGGATGTCGCTGCTGCGGTTCTCTGGCTTGCCAGTGCCGAAGGCGGCTATGTGACTGGCCAGACCATTCATGTGAATGGCGGCATGTACATGGGTTGACTGGGGGGCTGGCACGGCAAATGGCGGCCAGCGCCGGAGAAACGCTGCTCAATATGGAGAAAGCCGGTGCCGGCATGGCTTTGCGCGTCTTGCATGGCGGCGGTGCCGCCGCTAGTGCAGGCGTGAAACTAGGGGCAGCCCCAGATCAAGGGGGCCATGCCCGGACAGAAGGGGTTAGAGCATGAGCGATGTCGCGGATCGTGTGAAGAAGATCGTGGTCGAGCATCTCGGCGTCGAAGCCGAGAAGGTGACCGAGGAAGCCAGCTTCATCGACGACCTGGGGGCGGACAGCCTCGACACTGTCGAGCTGGTGATGGCCTTCGAGGATGAATTCGGCGTGGAAATTCCCGACGATGCCGCCGAGAAGATCCTGACGGTGAAGGACGCCATCGCCTTCATCGCCGCCAGCGGCAAGTAAGGCCACCAGGGGGCGCGGACGGGTTCTGCCCGGCGGCCCCATGCCAGCCCGGCACCAGCCAGCGGCATGAACGGCCCGCGTGGTCACGTGCGCTACGGGCCGGTCCACCGGCGGAATGCTTCATCGGCAGATTTGCCGGACGACAGATATTCCGGGCGGCGGGTATTCCAGGCGGTGGGTATTCCAGGCGGTGGGTATTCCAGGCGGTGGGTATTCCAGGCGGCGGGTATTCCAGGCGGCGGGTATTCCAGGCGGCTCCGGGGCCTTGCGCTTCGGGGCCGCCTTGCTATGCGGTGCGCACGCACCAGAATGAGGGCAGAGATGTGGCCGCGCCTGCCGCGGCCCTGATGGGAAGGAGAGGCGGATGCGCCGCGTTGTCATCACAGGTCTTGGTCTAGTCACGCCGCTGGGCGGCAGCGTCGAGACCACCTGGAAACGGCTTCTGGAAGGTCAGTCCGGCGCCGGGCCGATCACCCACTTCGATGCCAGCGACTATGCCTGCCGCATCGCCTGCGAAGTGAAGCCCGGGGATTTCGACCCGAACCTGCGCGTCGATCACAAGATCCAGCGGCAGGTGGACCCGTTCATCGTGTTCGGCATCGATGCAGCCTCGCAGGCGCTGGAAAGCGCCGGCCTCACCGACATGAGCGAGGAAGACCGGCTTCGCGCCGGCGTGCTCATCGGTTCGGGCATTGGTGGCCTGCCCGGCATCGCCAGCGAATCCATCGTGCTCCACGAACGCGGGCCGCGCCGGGTCAGCCCGCATTTCGTGCATGGCCGCCTCATCAACCTCGTGTCGGGCCAGGTTTCCATCAAATATGGCCTGATGGGTCCGAATCACGCGGTCGTCACCGCCTGCTCGACCGGCGCCCACGCCATCGGCGACGCCGCCCGCCTCATCGCCCTCGATGATGCCGACGTGATGGTTGCCGGCGGCGCCGAAGCCGCCATCTGCCCCATCGGCATTGCCGGCTTCGCCCAGGCGCGCGCCCTGTCCACCGCCTTCAACGACGAACCCGCCCGCGCCAGCCGCCCGTGGGACAAGGCGCGCGACGGCTTCGTGATGGGCGAAGGCGCCGGCTGCGTCGTGCTTGAAGAATATGAGCGCGCGAAAAAGCGCGGCGCCACCATCTATGGCGAAGTGATCGGCTATGGCCTGACCGGCGATGCCTATCATGTGACCGCCCCGCACCCCGAAGGCCGCGGCGCCTACCGCTCCATGGAAATGGCGCTGAAGCGCGCCGGAATCGGCCCCGAAGCCATCCACTATGTGAACGCCCACGGCACCTCCACCCCGATGGGCGACGAACTGGAACTCGGCGCCGTGAAGCGCCTGTTCGGCGACGCCATCAAGGGCGTGTCGATGAGCTCCACCAAATCCGCCATCGGCCATCTTCTGGGTGGCGCCGGCGCGGTGGAGAGCATCTTCACCCTGCTCGCCATGCGCGACCAGATCGTTCCGCCCACGCTCAATCTCGATGATCCGGTGGACGGCGCCGAGGGCGTCGACCTCGTGCCCTGGAAGGCGAAGGAGCGGAAGGTCGAGGCCGTGCTGAACAACAGCTTCGGCTTTGGCGGCACCAACGCCACGGTCATCTTCCGCAAGATCTGATCGCGCCATGGCGGCAGGCTCAGGCGGGCCGGCGACGCCGGCGCGGCGGTGGTTGCTCCTGCTTCCCGCCGCGCTGGTCGCGGTGCTGCTTCTGTCCGGTCTGTGGGCGCTGCAGCAGTGGCGCGCGCCCACGCCGCCCGATGCGCCAGCCATAGAGGTCGAGATCCCGCGCGGGGCCAGCCTCGCCCGCGCGGCGGCCCTGCTGGAAGATGCCGGCGCTGTCAGCGATGCCCGGCTTTTCCGGCTGATGACCCGCCTGTTCGGCGGCGGTCGCGCCATCCAGCATGGTGTCTATGAAGTGCGACCGGGCGAAGGCTGGGGCGCCATTCTCGCGCGCATGCAGCGCGGCGACACGCTGACCGTGCGCGTCACCATTCCCGAGGGCATGCCCAGCATCATGGTGGCCGAACGGCTGAACGCGATGGAACGGCTGGAGGGCATGGTGGAAACACCGGCCGAAGGCAGCATCCTGCCCGCCACCTATGAGGCGAAGGTCGGCGAAAGCCGGGCAGCCGTGATGGCGCGCATGCAGAAGGCCATGGACGCCGAACTCGACCGGCTGTGGGAAAGGCGCACCGCGCGGGCCGTGGTGAAGACGAAGGAAGAAGCTGTCATCCTTGCCTCCATCGTGGAAAAGGAAAGCGGCCTCGCCTCGGAACGGCGACGGATCGCCGGCCTCTACACCAACCGCCTGCGGGCCGGCATGCGGCTGGAAGCCGACCCGACGGTGATCTACCCCGTCACGCGCGGAAAGCCGCTGGGGCGGCGCATCCGGCTTTCGGAACTGCGGGCCGACAATGGCTACAACAGCTATCGCCGCGCAGGCCTGCCGATAGGCCCGATCGCCAACCCCGGCCGCGAAAGCCTCGCCGCCGTGCTCGACCCTGAGCCGAACGACTATCTGTTCATGGTGGCCGATGGCAGCGGCGGCCATGCCTTTGCCCGCACCTATGCCGAGCATCAGGCCAATGTCGCCCGCTGGCGGGCCTTCCGGGCGGAAAAGGGTATCTGACGCTCCGCTTGACCAGCAGGCCGCCACGGGCCTAACGCCCAAGGCATGACAGGAACGCGCACGCTTTACGACAAGATCTGGGACGACCATGTCGTCGCCACCCGCGACGATGGCACCAGCCTGATCTTCATCGACCGCCACCTGATCCACGAGGTCACGACGCCCCAGGCCTTCGATGGCCTGCGCGCCGCCGGGCGCCGCCTGCGCCGTCCTGACCTGACGCTTGCCGTCCCCGATCACAATGTGCCGACGACGGACCGCAGCCTTCCCATCCTCGACCCGGAATCGGCCGCCCAGCTTGCCGCCCTGAAGCGCAACTGCGCCGATTTCGGAGTCGAATATTTCGAGATCGACGCGCCCGAACAGGGCATCGTCCATGTGATCGGGCCGGAACAGGGCTTCACCTTGCCCGGCCTCACCATGGTCTGCGGCGACAGCCACACCTCCACCCACGGCGCCTTCGGCACGCTGGCTTTCGGAATCGGCACGTCGGAGGTGGAGCATGTCTTCGCCACCCAGACGCTGCTCCTGCAGAAAAGCCGGAACCTCGCCGTCAATGTCACCGGCAGCCTCGGCTTTTCCATCACCGCCAAGGACGTGGCGCTCGCCATCATCGGCGCGATCGGCACGGCGGGCGCGACCGGACATGTCATCGAGTTTCGCGGGCCGGTGATCGAGGCCTTGAGCATGGAAGGGCGGATGACGCTCTGCAACATGTCGATCGAGGCGGGCGGCCGCGCCGGTCTCGTCGCGCCCGATGAAAAGACCTTCGCCTATGTCTCCGGCCGGCCGCGCGCACCCAAAGGCGCGATGCTGGAGCAGGCGATCGCCTGGTGGCGGCAGCTGCCGAGCGATGCGGGCGCCCGTTTCGACCGCGAAGTGACGATCGACGGCACGACGATCGCCCCGCTCGTCACCTGGGGCACCAGCCCGGAAGACGTCGTCGCCATCACCGGGGCCGTGCCCTCGCCCGACAGCTTCGCAGACCCGTCCAAGCGCGCCGCGGTTGAGAAATCCCTTGCCTACATGGGCCTCACGCCCGGCACCCGCATCGAGGACGTGCCGGTCGAGAACATCTTCATCGGCAGCTGCACCAACAGCCGCATCGAGGATCTGCGCGCGGCTGCCGCCGTGGTGAAGGGCCGGAAGGTCGCCGGCACGGTCCGTCAGGCGCTGGTGGTGCCGGGATCAGGGCTGGTGAAGCGCCAGGCGGAAGCCGAGGGCCTCGACCGCATCTTCACCGAGGCAGGCTTCCAGTGGCGCGAACCAGGCTGCTCGATGTGCCTGGGCATGAACCCCGACAAGGTGCCCTCCGGGGAACGCTGCGCCTCCACCTCCAACCGCAACTTCGTCGGCCGGCAGGGGCCGGGCGCACGCACGCACCTGATGTCCCCGGCGATGGCGGCGGCGGCAGCCGTCACCGGCCGCCTGACAGACGTGCGGCAGCTGGTTTCAGCCTGATGGACGCCATCCGCCTTCGCGGTCTGCAAAAGACCTATGCGGGCGGCAAGCGCGCGCTCGACGGCATCGACCTGTCGATCCCGCGCGGGTCGATGTTCGGCCTTCTGGGCCCGAACGGTGCGGGCAAGTCCACCCTCATCAACATCCTCGCCGGGCTGGTGGTGAAAACGGGCGGCACGGCCGAAGTCTGGGGCTTCGACATCGACCAGAACCCCCGTAACGCCAAGGCTTCGCTCGGCGTCGTGCCGCAGGAACTTCTGTTCGACGCCTTCTTCACGCCCTACGAGACACTCGAACTTCAGGCCGGCCTGTTCGGTGTGCCGAAAGACCAGCGCCGCTCGATGGAACTGCTGCGCAAGGTGCGGCTGGAAGACAAGGCCCACGCCTATGCCCGCACCCTGTCGGGCGGCATGAAGCGCCGGCTGCTGATCGCCAAGGCCCTTGTCCACAATCCGCCCGTCATCATCCTCGACGAGCCGACGGCCGGTGTCGACATCGAGCTTCGCCAGATGCTCTGGAGCTATGTGCGCGAACTGCACGCCAATGGCACCACGGTCGTGCTGACCACCCATTATCTCGAAGAAGCCGAGGAGCTTTGCGACCGCATCGCAATCGTGAACCACGGCCGCATCGTGGCGGATACCGACAAGCAGACCCTGCTGTCGCAGGCGCGCGAGAAGCGCGTGGTGGTTGCCCTGGAGACGGACCTTGCCGAAGCGCCGGTCATCGAAGGCGCGACACGGGTCGACCTGCTCGACAGCCGCCGGCTCGACATCCTCTACGACAAGAGCCGGATCCAGGCCGGCGCCATCCTCACGCGGCTGCAGGCCATGGGCCTGAGCGTCGTCGACGTGACGACACGCGAAGCCGATCTGGAGGATGTGTTCCTGGAACTGACGGGCGGCCAGGGCTGAAGCGCTCTTGACCGCACCGGCTTGCCGGGCGCGAGGGGCTGGCCGGTTTCATCAGGCTGGCCGCTTTCATCAGGCTGGACAGGGGCACCCGATCCCGACAAGCTGAACCGCGATGCCCATGGCATCGTGACAGAAGCGCCTGATGGCCGGAAGGAAAAGCGATGACAGTCCTTTCGCCTTTACGCCATTTACCGACGAGGAGCAGCACCGCCCATGCATGACAACCCGATCGAAGCCGATGTCGTCATCATCGGGTCGGGGGCGGCCGGGCTGACAGCGGCGCTCCATCTGGCCGGGGGCGGTCTCAAGGTCCTGGTGCTGTCGAAGTCCGACATCTCCGCCGGCTCCACCGCCTGGGCACAGGGCGGCATCGCCGCCGTGCTCGACGAGGGCGACACCTTCGAAAGCCACATCGAGGATACGATGGTGGCCGGCGCCGGTCTCAACGATCGCCGAACGGTCGAGTTCGTGGTGGAAAATGCGCCGGAAGCCATCGAACGGCTGGCCAGGCTGGGCGTGCCATTCAACCCGGGCGAAACCGTCTCCGAACGCTGGCACCTCACCCGAGAAGGCGGCCATTCCGCCCGCCGCATCGTCCATGTGGACGACGCGACCGGCTGGGCGGTGCAGAAGGCGCTGGAGCGCGCGGCGCTGTCCACGCCGGGCATCCGCTTCCTGCCCGACCATGTGGCCGTAGACATAATTACCGAACGCCATGCCGAGGGGCGCGGCTTTTCAGCGCGCCGGGCCATGGGCCTCTATGCGCTGGACCGGGCAAGCGGCCATGTTCGCCGGCTCGTGGGGCGGGCCGTCATTCTGGCGACGGGCGGCGCATCGCGCGTCTACCGCTTCTCCACCAACCCCGACGGTTCCACCGGAGACGGCATCGCCATGGCCTGGCGCGCAGGCTGCCGTGTCTCCAACATGGAGTTCAACCAGTTCCACCCCACCTGCCTCTACCATCCGCAGGTGAAGAATTTCCTCATCACCGAAGCCATGCGCGGCGAAGGCGGCATCCTGCGCCTTCCCGATGGCGAAGCCTTCATGGAGCGCTATGACAGCCGCCGCGAACTCGCCCCGCGCGATGTCGTGGCCCGCGCCATCGACGCCGAGATGAAGCGCCTCGGCCTGCCCCATGTCCTGCTCGACATGACCCACCTCGAACCCGGCTTCGTGGAGCAGCATTTCCCCACCATCGTGAAACGGCTGTCCGAACTCGGGGTCGATGCCACCCGCCAGCCCATCCCGGTCGTGCCGGCCGCACATTATACCTGTGGCGGCGTCTTGGTGGACCTGCATGGCCGCACCGACCTCGCCGGGCTCTATGCCATCGGCGAAGTCACCCAGTCGGGCCTGCATGGGGCCAACCGCATGGCATCGAACAGCCTGCTGGAATGCCTTGTCTTCGGCGCTTCGGCGGCGGACGATATCCTCTCTTCCTTTGCCGATACGCCGCCGCCGGCCCCCATCCGCCCGTGGGACGAAAGCCGCGTCACCTCCTCCGACGAGGAGGTCGTGGTGTCCCACAACTGGGACGAACTGCGCCGCTTCATGTGGGACTATGTCGGCATCGTGCGCACCAACCGCCGCCTCGAGCGCGCCGCCCACCGGGTTGCGCTGCTGCGGCAGGAAATCGCGGATTATTACGGCGAATTCCGCGTCACGCCCGATCTTCTGGAGCTGCGCAACCTGGTGGAAGTGGCTGACCTCATCGTGCGATCCGCGCGCGAGCGCAAGGAATCGCGCGGGCTGCACTTCACCAGCGACTATCCCGAAACCCTGGCCGAACCGCGCGACACCATCCTCTATCCAAGCCTCGGCGGCTGATAGCCGGGACGGCTTGACCGGCCGGGCATGTGATATTATCTCATCTCCCGGTGTTGAGGAGAGATTCGATTTCCATGCCCGGCAAGCACAGGATCGGCGAGGACGGCACGCGCGGCCTGATTCCGGATGGCCTTGCCGCGGCCCTGTCCAGCCTGTGCCTCCTGCACTGCCTGCTGATGCCCCTGGGCGTCGGCCTGCTGCCACTGTTCGCCGGCCTTTCGGCCGATGCGCTGGAAGGCCCTGAATGGCTGCACTGGGCGCTGCTGCTCATGGCGCTGCCCTTTTCCATTCATGCGCTGTGGAAGGGGCTTGAAAACCATGGCCGCCCCGCCCCCGCCCGCATGGCGGCGCTGGGCTTCACCCTGATGGCAGCCGGCGCCCTCGCCCATGGGCATCACCTGCTGGAACAGCTGCTGACCGTGGGCGGCGGCCTGATGATCGCCTGGGCCCACTGGCGCAACTGGAAGCTGCGCGCCGCCCTTTCCTGAGGCCCGCTATCCGGAGCGTCGGCCCCTTCCGGCCCGCTTGCCAGCCTGTCATGAGCAGCTAGTGTCTTCCCCACGAAGGAGACACGCCGATGCGCACCGCGATTGCAGCCCTTGCCGCCCTTTCATTCCCTGCCCTGTCTTTTGCAGCCCTCATGGCTGCACCCGCTAGCGCCGCACCGGCTTCGGCCATCGTCATCCAGGCGGACCGGGTCCTTGCCGAGCCGGGGAAAGCGCCGCTTGGGCCGACTTCCATCCTCATCGAGAATGGCAGGATCGCGGCGCTGCTTCCGGGCCGTCAGGCGCCTGCCGGAGCGAAAATCATCGATCTGGGCACGCGCTTCATCCTGCCCGGCCTGATCGACAGCCACGTGCACCTCGATTCGGATGCGGGTGGCGAGGCAGCCCTGATCGAAGGCGTGACGGCATCGCCCGGGCTCGATGCGCTGCGCGCCCAGTGGAACGGCATGAAGACACTGATGGCCGGCTTCACCACCGTGCGGAATCTCGGGGATGGCAGCGGCGCCACCCTCGCCCTGCGCGAAGCGATCGAGGCCGGCTGGGTGCAGGGGCCGCGTATCGTCGATTCGGGGCGCTCGATTTCCGTAACCTCAGGCCACATGGATTCGACCCTGAGCCTCGGTGAACAGCTTCACCACGCCATCGATCAGGACAATCTTTGCAACGGCCCGGCCCAGTGCCGCGAGGCGGTTCGGCGGCAGGTTCGGCGCGGGGTGGACGTGATCAAGATCGCGACGACGGGCGGGGTCAACAGCCGGACCGGCGCGGGCCTCGGCCAGCAGATGTTCGAGGATGAAGCGCGCGCGGTGGTCGAAACTGCGCACCTCCACGGCAAGAAGGTGGCCGTGCATGCCCATGGAACGGGCGGTATCAATGTCGCGCTGGCGGCAGGTGCGGATTCCATCGAGCATGGCACCATGCCGGATGACGAGACGATCCGGCTGTTCCGCAAATCCGGCGCCTTCTACGTACCGACCCTGAGCACCGTGAACGGCTATCGCGAGCGGCTGGCGGCCAACCCGGACGCCTATCCGCCCGCCGTGCTGGAAAAGGTGAAATGGCGCCTCGAGATCACCGGCAAGTCGCTGCGCAAGGCAGTGCCCGCCGGCGTGCGGATCGCGTTCGGAACGGATGCCGGGGTTTCGAAGCATGGCCGCAACGCCGACGAATTCGAACTGATGGTCGAGCATGGCATGACGCCCGCCATGGCAATCCACGCCGCCACGATCAACGCCGCCGAGCTTCTTGGCCTGAAGGATATGGCGGGCGCCCTGCGGCCCGGCATGCATGCCGACATCATCGCCGTCTCGGGCGACCCGCTGGCGGATATCCGGGCGCTGAAGACGGTCGACTTCGTGATGAAGGGCGGCGACGTCATCAAGCCGGCGCCGTGAGGGCGGACAGAGGGCCAGCCGCCGTCAGGCGGCGCGCCCCTATTCGCCGCCGTCAGGCGGCGCCCCCTCCTGTCAGCCGCCGTCAGGCGGCGGCGGGCACCCCCTCCGCCCGCAGCCAGGCCTGGTGCGCGGCGCGGGCGCGAGCGCTGAGCGCCGCCTTGCGCTCCCGCCCCTTCTTCACCCCCTCGATGGACGGGAACAGCCCGAAGTTCACGTTCATGGGCTGGAAGCTTTCGGCCATGGCGGCCCCGGTGATATGGGCCAGTAGCGCGCCCATGGCCGTATCGGCAGGCGGCGGCGCCACGGCCCGCCCGGCGCGGCGGGCGGCCATGAAATGGCCGGCCATCAGCCCGACGGCCGCCGATTCGACATAGCCCTCACAGCCGGTGATCTGGCCGGCGAAGCTGATGCGCGGGTCCGCCTTCAGCCTGAGGCCCGAATCGAGCAGCACGGGCGAGCGGATGAAGCTGTTGCGGTGAAGCCCGCCGAGGCGGGCGAACTCGGCCCCCTCGAGGCCGGGAATGGTGCGGAAGATGCGGACCTGTTCGCCATGCTTCAGCTTGGTCTGGAAGCCGACCATGTTCATCAACGTGCCCGACGCATTGTCCTGCCGCAGCTGCACCACCGCCCACGGCCTGCGCCCGGTGCGCGGGTCGCGAAGGCCCACGGGCTTCATCGGGCCATAGCGCAGCGTGTCCAGCCCGCGCGCGGCCATCACCTCGATAGGCATGCAGCCGTCGAAATAGGGTGTGTCGCGCTCCCACTCGCGGAACTCGGCCTTTTCGCCGCTGTTCAGCGCCTCGACGAAGGCCAGATACTGCGCCTTGTCCAGCGGGCAGTTGACATAGTCGCCCTCGCCGGGCGCATGCAGGCTGCCGTCGCCGGCCTTGTCATAGCGGGATTGCCGCCACGCAACCGACATGTTGATGCTGTCGGTGTGGACGATGGGGGCGATGGCGTCGAAGAAGGCCAGATGCGCCTCCCCCGTCAGCCCCTGGATGAAGCGGGCGAGCGGCTCCGAAGTGAGGGGGCCGGTGGCGATCAGCACATCGGGCCAGTCGGGCGATGGCGCCGTCACTTCCTCGCGCCGGATCTCGACCAGCGGGTGCGCTTCCAGCGCGCCGGTCACGGCGCGCGCGAAAATGTCGCGATCGACCGCCAGCGCCGATCCGGCCGGCACGCGGGCGCCATCGGCTGCCCGCATCACGAGCGAATCCATCGCCCGCATCTCGGCATGCAGAAGCCCGACGGCATTGTAATCGGCATCATCCGAGCGGAAGCTGTTGGAGCAGACCAGCTCGGCCAGCCGGTCGGTCTGGTGGGCGGGCGTCATGCGGCCGCCGCGCATTTCATGCAGCACGACAGGAACGCCGCGGGAAGCAAGCTGCCAGGCGGCTTCGGAACCGGCGAGGCCGCCGCCGATGATGTGAACGGGGTTTGTCATGCCGCCATCCTTGCCCAATCCCGACCCTTTGGCGCAAGCCGCCTTCACCCGCGGCAAAAGCGGCTCTAAGGACAGGGGCGTGGACCTCTATCTTCCAATCGCCGAAATGTCGGTCAACGCCCTGGTCATCATCGGCCTGGGCGGGCTTGTCGGCTTTCTGTCCGGCATGTTCGGGGTAGGCGGCGGCTTTCTCACCACGCCGCTCCTCATCTTCTACGGCATTCCGCCGGCAATCGCAGTCGCCTCCTCGGCGACGCAAGTCACCGGCTCCAGCGTTTCGGGCGCAATCAGCTACTACCGGCGCGGGCAGGTGGATGTGCGCATGGGGCTGGTGCTGGCGGCAGGCGGCTTCATAGGCTCGGTCATCGGCTCATTCATCTTCCGCTGGCTGAAATCGCTGGGCCAGGTCGATATCACCATCGGCATCGTCTATGTCGTCTTCCTCGGAACGGTGGGCGGGCTGATGCTGAAGGAATCGATCGGCACGCTTCTGCGGCAGAGGGCCGGGCAGGCCCCTTCCGGCAGGACCCGCCGCCATCATCCGCTGGTGGCGGCTCTTCCCATGCGCATGCGCTTTCCCAGTTCGGGCATCTACATATCGCCGCTCGCGCCGCTTCTCGTGGGGGCCTTCGTCGGCATCCTCACCGTCATCATGGGGGTGGGGGGCGGCTTCATCATGGTGCCCGCCATGCTCTACATCCTCGGCATGGCGGCCGGCTCCGTTGTCGGCACCAGCCTGTTCCAGATCGTGTTCGTGACAGCCGTCGCCACGATGCTGCACGCCAGCCAGTCCCAGACGGTCGACATATTGCTGGCCGCACTGCTGCTGGTGGGCGGTGTCGTCGGCGCGCAGTTCGGAACCCGCGCGGCGCAGAAACTGCCGCCGGAACGGCTGCGCCTGTTCCTTGCGCTGCTCGTCGTGGCGGTCGCCATCCGCCTCGCCATCGGCCTTACCTGGACACCGGCCGAGCTCTTCTCCATCCAGACGGCGCTGTCATGAAGCGGCTTGCCGCTCTTTTCCTCATGTTCCTGTCGCTCCCCGCTGTGGCGCAGCCGCGCCTCGTGACCGACATTTCGCAGAGCCGGATCGACATTTCCTACCGCTTCGCCGGCGCCGAACTGCTGATCTTCGGCGCCATCCAGCATCCCGGCGGCCGCACCCCGCGCGCGCCGCCCGGAATCGCCGTGGTGCTGCGCGGCCCGGCCGAACCGATCACCGTGCGGAAAAAGGCACGGGTTGCCGGGATCTGGGTGAACACCGAGGCCCTGCGCTTCGAAAGCACGCCCGGCTTCTACGCCGTTGCCACGACAAGGCCGGTCCGCGACCTGCTGGACGAGCGCAACGCCGCCATCCATGAAATCGGTCTCAGGCACCTGCAGCTTTCCCCGGCGACAGCGGCCGACCCTGAAACCACGCGCAGCTTCCAGGACGGGCTGATCGGCCTCAGGGCGCGCGAGGGCCTGTTCGTGGAACAGCCGCATGGCGTGCAGGTGACGGACAATGTGCTCTACCGCGCCCGCATCCCCATCCCCTCGGCGGTGCCGGTGGGCAATTACCAGGCGGAAATCTACCTGATCGAGGATGGCGCGGTGCGCGCGCGCTCGACCGCGCCCGTCATCATCGACAAATCCGGTTTCGAGCGCGGCGTCTATGTCTTCGCGCATGAACACAGCCTGCTCTACGGGCTTTCGGCGGTGGCGATCGCCATGCTGCTGGGCTGGCTGGCCGGAACGATCGGCCGCCGCACCGCGACCTGAGCGCGCTGCCGCTCACGCGCTGTTGCGTGCAGGCGCGGGGCTGCCTAGCGTATCGGCCATGCAGTCACCCGCTTTCCTTCCGCCCGTGAAACGCCTTTCGGATTACCGCGCGCCGGAATGGCGCGTCCCGCACATCGGCCTCGTCTTCGAGCTCGACCCGGCACGGACCATCGTGCGCGCCCGCCTTTCGGTCGAGCGCAACGGCGACCACCAGGCCCCGCTCAGGCTGGACGGCGAAGAGCTGGAGCTTCTCGAACTGGCGATCGACGGCGCCGTGCAGCCCCTGCCGAACCCCGGCGCGGACGGCCTCGTCATCGATCTTCCCGACGGCCACCATTTGGTCGAGACGGTGGTTGCCATCCGCCAGGAGGCCAACAGCCGGCTGATGGGCCTCTATGCCTCGGGCGGAAAGCTCTGCACCCAGTGCGAGGCCGAAGGTTTCCGGCGCATCACCTTCTTCCCCGACCGCCCTGACGTGCTAAGCCGCTATCATGTGCGGCTGGAAGCCGATGCCGGGCGCTTTCCGGTGCTGCTGTCGAACGGCAACCCGGCCGGGCGCGGCGAGCTTCCGGGCGGCCGCCACTTTGCCGAATGGGATGATCCCTTCCCCAAGCCCGGCTATCTGTTCGCGCTGGTGGCCGGCGATCTCGCCGCGCTGGAAGACAGTTTCACCACCCGCTCGGGGCGCAAGGTTGCGCTTTCCATCTGGGTGGGCGCGGCCGATGTGCCGCGCTGCCGCCACGCGATGGAAAGCCTGAAGGCAGCCATGGCCTGGGACGAGGCGGCCTATGGCCGGGAATATGACCTTGATGTCTTCAACATCGTGGCCGTCCATGATTTCAATTTCGGCGCGATGGAGAACAAGGGCCTCAACATCTTCAACGCCAAATATGTGCTGGCAGACCCGGACACCGCGACCGACTGGGATTTCGACGCCATCGCCGCCATCGTCGGACATGAATATTTCCATAACTGGTCAGGCAATCGCGTCACCTGCCGGGACTGGTTCCAGCTATCCCTGAAGGAAGGCTTCACCGTCTTCCGCGACCAGCAATTCTCCGCCGCGCTCGGTTCCCCGGCGGTGAAGCGGATCGAAGGCGTGCGCGCGCTGCGCGCCAGCCAGTTCCCCGAAGACGCAGGGCCGCTTTCCCATCCGGTCAGGCCCGATCACTATCTCGAAATCTCGAATTTCTACACCGCCACCGTCTATGACAAGGGGGCGGAACTGATCCGCATGATGGCCGGGCGTCTCGGCCCGGACCGGTTCCGCGCCGCCTGCGACCGCTATTTCGCCGACAATGACGGCAAGGCCGCCACCGTCGAGGATTTCCTTGCCGCCATGCAGGCCGAAGGGCTGGAAGCCCCGCTGTTCGCGCGCTGGTACGAGCAGGCGGGCACGCCACATGTTGCAGTGGAGGCGCGGCATGAGCCCGGCGCCGCGCGGCTCGAGCTGCTGATCCGCCAGTCGAACCCGCGCGCGGCAGACGCGCCGCCCCTGCCCATTCCCTTTCCCTTTGCCCTGTTCGCGCCCGACGGGCGCAAGCTGGCCGAAGAGCCGGCGCTGCTTCTCACCGAGCGCGAAACCCGGCTGTCGATCGATGGCGTGGGCGAGCCGCCCATCCTTTCGCTCAACCGCGGCTTCGCGGCCCCGGTCATCACCCGGCCGGCCCCCGGGCGCGCGGCGCTGTCCGTGCTTGCTGCCCATGAGGATGACAGCTTTGCCCGCTACGAGGCGATGCAGCAGCTCATGCTTTCGGCGCTGACGGATTCGGTGGTGCGGGGTTCTGCCGAAGGCGTCGAGGATGTGGCACGCGCCATGACGGCCGCGCTCGGCCAGTGGCGGGACGACCCGGCACTCGTCGCCGAAACCATCCTGCTGCCCGCCGAATCCCTCATCGGCGACCAGATGCCCGAAGTGGACCCGGAAGCGATCCACGCCGCGCGCGAAGGGCTGCGCCGCGCGCTCTTCGCCCGCCTCGGCGACCAGCTGTGGGACATATGGCACAGCTGCGACACTGACGGGCGTGACCTCTCCCCCCAGGCCAAGGGCCTGCGGCGGCTGAAGGGCATTGCGCTCGGCCTGCTGCTGGCAACCGACGATCATGAAGCAACCGCCGCCGCCTTCCTGCAATATGCAGACGCCAGCTCGATGACGGACCGCATGTCGGCGCTCACTGCGCTCAGCCATGGCAATGCAATCGAGCGGGTCGAGGTGCTAAAGCTTTTCCACGACCGCTATCGCGGCCTGCCCGAAGTGCTCGACAAATGGTTCCTGGTGCAGGCCGCCTCCACCCGGCCCGACACGCGCCGCGTCGTCGAGCATCTGGCAGGCCACCCCGCCTTCGACCCGCGCAACCCCAACCGGCTCAGGGCGCTGGTGCTGGGCTTCGGCATGAACCAGGCCCGCTTCCACGACCGCGAGGGCGCCGGCTACGCGCTGCTCGCCCGGCATGTGCTTGCAACCGACAGGCTGAATCCGCAGTCCGCCGCCCGGCTGGTACAGCCGCTGACGCGGTGGCGGCGCTTCGCCGCGCCCTGGGGGCCGCTGATGCGGGCCGAACTGGCGCGCATCGGGTCCGCGCCGGATCTTTCGCGCGATCTCACCGAAGTCGTGCAGGCGGGGCTGGCATGATCGGTCGCATCGCCACAGCCCTTCTTCTTGCCCTGGCGCTGCCGGCGGCTGTTCAGGCCCAGACAACGGCCCGGGCGCCGGCCACCACGGCTGAGGCAGGCCTTGCAGCGCCCGCCCCCATCGCGGCGCTCGTCAAGGGCGTCGACATTCCGTTCGAGCGCTTCACCCTGCCCAACGGCCTCGATGTTGTCGTCCACACCGACCGGAAGGCGCCCGTCGTCCATGTCGGGGTCTGGTATGCCGTCGGCTCGGTGGACGAACCGGCCGGCCGCTCCGGCTTTGCCCATCTCTTTGAACATCTGATGTTCTACGGATCGGCCCACCACCCGGATGATCATTTCAAGCCGCTGGAGGCGATCGGCGCGACCGATTTCAACGGCACCACCAGCTTCGACCGCACCAACTATTTCCAGACTGTGCCGACCCCGGCACTCGATCTGGCGCTGTTCCTCGAATCCGACCGCATGGGCTGGCTGCTGCCGGCGCTGACGCAGGAAAAGCTCGACGCCCAGCGCAAGGTGGTGCTGAACGAGAAGCGCCAGGGCGACAACCAGCCGGGCGGGCTGGTCTATTACCATCTGCTGTCGGCCCTGTTCCCGCCGCATCACCCGATGAGCCTGTCCACCATCGGCACCGAGGCCGATCTCGCCGCCGCGACGCTGGACGATGCCCGCGACTGGTTCCGCGATCACTACGGCCCCAACAATGCCGTTCTGGTTCTGGCCGGCGACATCGACGCCGGAACAGCCCGGCCAATGGTGGAACGCTGGTTTGGCCAGATCCCGGCTGGCCCCGTTCCGGGCCGCTTTGCGGCTCCCTTGCCGCAACGGCGGGAAACGACGCGCGCCGTCATGCACGACAAGGTGGCGGCCCCACGTATCTCGCGTTTCTGGGCGGTGCCCGGCCGCGGCACGGCCGATGCCGTCAATCTCGAAATCGCCATCGCGATCCTCGCCAGCGGCCCGACCTCCCGGCTGGATGATGCCCTTGTGCGCCGGGAACGGCTGGCCGTAGGAGTCGGCGGCTCGCTATCGGCGCAGAAACTCGCCGGAATCGCCAGCCTGTCGGCCGAAGCAGCCCCCGGCATCGATCCGGCAAAGGTCGAGGCGCGGATAGACCAGATTCTCGCCCGCTTCCTCGCCGACGGCCCCACGGCCGACGAAGTGGAGCGTGTGGCCATGCGCGCCGTATCCGGCACCATCCGCGGGCTGGAAAAGGTGGGCGGCTTCGGCGGCAAGGGCGTGGCGCTTGCCGAAGGGCAGCTTTACGCCGGCGACCCGGCCGACTGGAAACGCGAGCTGGCGCTGTTTGCCGAAGCGACGCCCGAAAGCGTGCGCGATGCGGCACGGCGCTGGCTGGCGCGCGGCGATCACCGGCTGACCCTTCTGCCCGGCGAGCGCCAGCCCAGGGACTTTACCCCGCCGCCCGCCATCCGCACCCTGGCCGTGCCGCCCCGGCCTGCCTCGCCCGGACAGACGGTGGGCGAGGCCGCAGACCGCACGCGGGGCCTGCCCGAAGCCGGCCCTGCCACCCGTTTCAGCCTGCCTGCCATCACGCGGGCGCGGCTATCCAACGGGCTGGAAGTGGTGCACGCCCGCCGCGACAGCGTGCCAGTCGTCCGCATGGCGCTGAGCTTTCCGGTCGGCGTTGCGGGCGATTCGCGCGAAAAGCCCGGCACCCAGCGGATGATGCTCGCACTGATCGACGAAGGAACCGACGGCCGCCTCGGCCGGCTGGACGGGCCGGCGATCGCCCGGCTTTCGGAAAGGCTGGGCGCCAGCATCGGCAATGGCACAACGCTCGACCGCACGCGCATCACGCTCAATGCGCTGTCGGCCAATCTGCCGCAATCCGTGCGCCTCTTCGCCGACATCGCGCGCCACCCGCTTTTCCCCGAGGATCAGATGGAACGCGTTCGCACCCAGGCGCTTGCCGCGCTGAAGCGGGAAGCGACCGACCCGAACGGCCTTGCCATGCGCGCCCTGCCGGCCCGGCTCTACGGGCCGGCGCACCCTTATGGCGCAAGCTTCAGCGGCTCGGGCACGCAAGCCGGGCTGGCGGCCATCACCCGCGGGGATATCGCGGCCTTCCACCGGCAGCTCGACCCGGCCGAAGCAAGCCTCATCGTGGTCGGCGATGTCGGGCTCGATACGCTGATGCCGCTGCTGGAGGAGAATTTCGGGGACTGGCAGGCGGAAGACCCCGCCCGTGGCACGGCAGCACCTGCACCGGCGCCGGCGGCTGCCGGCCGCATCCTGCTGATCGACCGGCCGGATTCGCCGCAATCGCTGATCGTGGCGGCTGCCCCGGCCAGCCTCACCGGGCGGGATGACATAGTGGCCGCAAACCTTGCCAACGACATCTTTGGCGGCCTCGCCTCGTCCCGGCTGAACCAGGAGCTGCGCGAAAGGCGCAACTGGTCCTATGGCGCATGGTCGAGCCTGCTGCCCACGCGCGAGGCCATGCCCTTCCTGATGACGGCGCCCGTGGAAACCGCCGCCACCGGCAGCAGCATCGCCGCCATGCGCGACCTGCTCGCGGCCTTTCAGGGCGATGCCCCGCCCACGCCCGGGGAAATCGCCCGCGCCCGCGCCAATCTCGTCCGCTCGCTTCCCGGCGACTTCGAGACCGGCGGCGCGCTCCTGTCCTCGCTGGAGCGCAACATCAACCTCGGGCGGGCGGACGATTATCTCGAAACCCTGCCGGAAAGGCTGATGGCCCTGCCGGATGCCGCCGTCGCTTCGGCCCCGCTGCCACGGCTCGGGGATCTGACATGGATCGTCGTGGGGGACAGGCGCCTCGTGGAACCGCAGCTGAAGGAACTGGGCCTGCCGGTAGAACATCAGGCCCCGGAATGAGGATGCCCCACAGAAGAACGGGGTGACGCCCCCGCCCGCAGCGGCTTTCATGGCCATGGGAGGAGACGTCATGACAAACGAATCACGCAAACCCTCGCGGGCGGATTTCGAAGCTGCGCTGCTGAGCACCCATCTGCCGACCCTGGCCGTGGTCACGGCACAGGCCGCCGGCGAAGACAGCCTGCTGGAAGCCGAACGCCCGGATTATGATTTCTTCGGCGATGGCATGGGCGGCTTCAGCGAAGCCTTTGCCGCCCGCATCCGTGCCGAGGCGGACAATATCCTCTGGCCGATCATCACGGGTGAAAAGCGGCCGGCCCCACCGCCGTCGGCATCCCGCGTGCGCCACATGATCGACTGGATCGCCGGGGCCGAGGTTCCGGCCCATTATCTGCCCTTCCTGATGGAAGAGCTGATGCTCGACGGAATCGATCACCGCGAACCCGCTCCCCTGCCCGAGGCCGGGCGGACGCTTTCGGCCATCGTCATCGGGGCGGGCATGTCGGGCCTTCTGGCCGCCTACCGGCTGCGGCAGGCGGGCGTGGATGTCACCATAGTGGAAGCCAATGCCGATGTCGGCGGCACCTGGCTGCTGAACCGCTACCCCGGCGTGCGCGTCGATACGCCGAACCACCTTTACAGCTATTCCTTCGAGCCGAACCACGACTGGCCGGAATTCTACAGCCAGGGCGATGTGCTGCTCGGCTATTTCCAGCGTTTTGCCGATCACCATGGCCTGCGCGCCGTCACCCGCTTCGGAACGCGGGTGGAGGAATGCCGCTGGCATGGCGACCGCGGCAAATGGTCGGTGCGCGCCAATGGCGGATCCGTTTCGCTCGAGGCCGACATGCTGGTTTCGGCCGTCGGCCAGCTGAACGAACCACGCTACCCCGACATCGAAGGCCGCGAGAGCTTTGCCGGGCCGAATTTCCATTCCGCCCGCTGGGATCATTCCGTCGATCTGAAAGGCAAGCGCGTGGCCGTGATCGGCACCGGCGCGTCGGCCTTCCAGTTCGTGCCGGAAATCGCGCCGGATGTCAGCCACATGGAGGTGTTCCAGCGCACGCCGCCGTGGCTCGGCCCGACGGACAATTACCATGACCCGGTGCCCGAGCCCTTCCAGTGGGCGGTGGAGCATATCCCCAACTATGACAAATGGTATCGCTTCTGGCTGTTCTGGATGATGACGGACGGCATCCTGCCGGCCGTGCGCGCGCAGGAAGGCTGGAACGGCCCCGAAGGCACCATCGGGCCGGAAAATGCCGAGCTTCGGGCCGCCCTGGTTGAAAAGGTCAAGGAGCAGCTGACCCGCCGCCCCGGCCTTCTGGAGCATGTTGTCCCGCGTTATCCGCTGGGCGGCAAGCGATCGCTGCGCGACAATGGCGTGTGGCTGAAGGCGCTGCAGCGCGACAATGTCGACCTGGTGACAAACCCCATCGCCCGGATCGAACCGGACGCCGTGGTGACGGAAGACGGCAAGCGCCACCCGGCCGACGTGCTGATCTATGGCACCGGCTTCCATGCATCCGATTTCCTGCGCAGCTTCAAGGTGATCGGCGAAGACGGCGTCGAACTGCATGACCGCTGGGGCGGCGATGCGCGCGCCTATCTGGGCCTCACCGTGCCCGGCTACCCCAATTTCTTCATGCTCTACGGGCCGAACACCAACATCGTGGTCAATGGCTCCATCATCTTCTTCTCGGAATGCGCCGTCCGCTATCTCGTGGAATGCGCCCGCATGCTTGCGGAATCGGGTGCGGTGGCGATGAAGGTCAGGCCCGAGGTGCATGACAGCTTCAACGCCCGCGTCGATGCCGAAAACGAGAAGATGGCGTGGGGGCAGCCCGGCGTGACGAGCTGGTACAAGAACGAGAAGGGCCGCGTGAGCCAGAACTGGCCCTTCGCGCTGGTCGATTACTGGAAGGCGACCCTGAAGCCGGACCCTGAGGATTATGATCTGGTACCGCCGCCATCCGAAAGGGCTGCAAGAGCCGCCTGAAAATCCCGCCCGGGACGATCAGGCGGACGCAGCGCAAAAGAAAAGCCGCCGGCGGATGACCCGCCGGCGGCTTTTTCGTGCCTGATGTCCGTCAGGAGGTGGCGCCGGGGAATAGCCCGGCGCCATCCTGTCAGTCGTCGTTGCCGGTCAGGAAGGAGGGCAGCGGCACATCGCCACCATCCTTGTCTTCCGACTGTTCACGGCGCGGGCCACGGTCGCGGCGCGGGCCGCCCCTTCCGCCATCGCGGCCGCCGTCACGACCACCCTCACGGCCGCCTTCGCGGCGCGGGCCACGGTCGCCGCCTTCACGATCGCCGCGCGGTTCGCGGGGCGGGCGCGTGTCCGGCAGTTCCTCGCCGGTTTCCTGGTCCACAAGACGCATCGACAGCTTGACCTTGCCGCGGTCATCGACGCCGATCACCTTCACCTTCACCATCTGGCCCTCGGACAGCACGTCCGACACCTTTGCCACCCGCTCGTTGCGGATTTCGGAGATGTGGACGAGCCCGTCGCGGGCGCCGAGGAAGTTCACGAAGGCGCCGAACTCGGGCATCCCCACGACCTTGCCGGAATAGATCTTGCCCACTTCCGGCTCGGCGATGATTCCGAGGATCCACTGGCGCGCCGCCTCGATCTTGTCGAGATCGGACGAGGCGATCTTCACCGTGCCGTCATCCTCGATGTCGACCTTGGCGCCAGTCGTCGCGACGATTTCGCGGATGACCTTGCCGCCGGTGCCGATGATGTCGCGGATCTTCTCCTTGGGCACCGACATCGTCTCGATGCGCGGTGCGTGGGCGGAAAGCTCCGTGCGCACTTCGGTGATGGCCCTCGACATTTCACCGAGGATATGGGCGCGGCCGGCATTCGCCTGGGCGAGCGCCTGACGCATGATCTCTTCGGTGATGCCGGCGACCTTGATGTCCATCTGCAGGCTGGTCACGCCTTCGGAGGTGCCAGCCACCTTGAAGTCCATGTCGCCCAGATGATCCTCGTCTCCGAGGATGTCGGAGATGACGGCAAAGTCCTTGCCCTCGAGGATGAGGCCCATGGCGATGCCGGCGCATGGACGCTTCAGCGGCACGCCTGCATCCATCAGCGCAAGGGAAGCGCCGCAGACCGTCGCCATCGACGACGAGCCGTTCGACTCGGTGATGTCGGACAGAACGCGGATCGTGTAGGGGAATTCTTCCTTGCTGGGCAGCAGCGGGTGGATCGCCCGCCAGGCCAGCTTGCCATGGCCGATCTCGCGGCGGCCAGGGGCGCCGAAGCGGCCAACCTCACCGACCGAATAGGGCGGGAAGTTGTAGTGCAGCATAAAGCGCTCATACTTCAGCCCGTCGAGACCATCGATCATCTGTTCCGCGTCGGCGGTGCCGAGCGTGGTCGTGACGATCGCCTGTGTCTCGCCGCGGGTGAACAGCGCCGAGCCATGGGTGCGCGGCAGGAAACCCACCATGCTTTCGATCGGACGCACGGTGCGCGTGTCGCGACCGTCGATGCGGCGGCCTTCCTTCAGGATCGCACCGCGGACGATGTCGGCTTCCAGCTTCTTGAAAAGCTTGAGCGCCTTCATCTGCTCCTGCGGGGTTGCGTCGGCGAACAGTGCCTTGGCCTTGGCCTTGGCCACTTCCAGCGCTTCGCGGCGCTCGCTCTTGCCGAGCATGCGGTAGGCGGCATCGATGTCGGAACCGACTTCCGCCTTCAGCTTCGCCAGCATGTCGCCGCCATCGTCGGTGGCTGCCAGCTCCCAGGGTTCCTTCGCAGCCTTTTCGGCCAGTGCGATGATCGCCTCGATCACCGGCTGCATGGACCTGTGGGCAAACATCACGCCGCCCAGCATGACCTCTTCCGAAAGCTCCTTCGCTTCGGATTCGACCATCATCACGGCGCTCTGCGTGCCGGCGACGACGAGGTCGAGCGCGCCTTCCTTGAGCGATTCCCGCGAGGGGTTCAGCTGATATTCGCCATCCTTGTAGCCGACGCGGGCAGCGCCGATGGGGCCGAGGAAGGGAACGCCGGAGAGCGTGAGCGCAGCCGACGCCGCGACCAGCGCCACGATATCGGCCTCATTCTCGCCATCATAGGAGAGAACCTGGGCGATGACGTTGATCTCGTTGTAGAAGCCTTCCGGAAACAGCGGGCGCACCGGACGGTCGATCAGGCGGCTGGTGAGCGTCTCATGCTCGGTCGCGCCGCGCTCGCGCTTGAAGAAACCGCCCGGAATACGGCCGGCGGCCGAGAATTTTTCCTGATAGTGAACGGTGAGCGGGAAGAAATCCTGCCCTTCCTTAACCGACTTGGCGGCGGTGACGGCGCAGAGCACGACAGTCTCGCCATAGGTGGCGAGGACGGCGCCGTCGGCCTGGCGGGCGACGCGGCCTGTCTCGAGCGTCAGCTTGCGCCCGCCCCAGTCGATTTCCTGCTTGTGAATGGTAAACATCGGTCAGTCTGCTCTCTTCAAGCCCCTGACCAGATGCCAGAGGCAGTTCGGACAAATGCCTCGGCCGCCCGATCGGGCGGCCTTGGCGAACATGGGCCCGGCGCATGCGCTCTTCGGGCCCGCTTGCGAAAACGGCCCCGTTTCCGGGGCCGTTCGTCAGCCTACTTGCGCAGGCCGAGTTTGGCGATCAGCGCCTGGTAGCGGGCTACATCCTTCCGCTTCAGATAATCGAGAAGGGAGCGCCGCTTGTTGACCAGCATCAGAAGACCGCGGCGGGAGTGATTGTCCTTGGCGTGGGTCTTGAAATGCTCGGTGAGATTCTGGATCCGCTCCGTCAGGATGGCGACCTGGACTTCGGGGCTGCCGGTGTCGCCCGAAGCGCGGGCATTGTCGGCGATGAGAGCGGCCTTGCGCTCGACAGTGATCGACATCATCAATCTCCTACGTCAGGTTGAACCCCCGCAGGACGCGCACGTCCTGTTCGGAAACCTCGACCAGCGCAACCGGAACAGGCCCGTCGGTTGCGAGATATTGGCCGGGCTTCACACGGGACCCCGTCAAACGCCGGCCCTGTCTGAGGGCTTCGGCATCGCGGGTGTCGACTGCCAGGGCCGGGATGTCGTCCAGTCCGGCAGTCAGTGGCAAAAGGGCCTGTTCGAAGCCGGCCCCTTGCACCAGTTCCTCCCATTTGTCCAGCGGGGCGGCATCGGCCAGGGCAAACGGCCCGGCGCCCGTGCGCCGCAACATGCCGACATGGCCGACCGTGCCCAGCGCCAGCGCCATGTCCCGCGCCAGGCTGCGGACATAGGTGCCCTTGGAACAGCGGACATCGAAGGTCGCGCTGTCAGGGCCTGTTTCCACCAGTTCCAGGGCATGGATCGTCACCATGCGCGGGGCAAGTTCGGGCGGGGCGCCGGCGCGGGCGAGATCATAGGCGCGCCGGCCATCGACCTTGAGCGCCGAATAGGCGGGCGGGCGCTGGCTGATCGGGCCGGTGAAGCGCGGCAGCAGGGCCTCGATCGCCGCCCGGCCGGGGCGGGCATCGCTCGTTTCCACGATGTCGCCTTCGGCATCCTCGGTGCTGGTGGCGGCCCCGAACTGCAGCGTGAAGCGATAGGCCTTGGGGCCGTTCAGCAGATAGCCGGTCAGTTTCGTCGCCTCGCCCAGCGCCACGGGCAGCACGCCGGTCGCCAGCGGATCGAGCGTGCCGCCATGGCCGATCTTCACCTTGCCATGGCCCGCCTGCCGCAAGGCGCGTTTCAGCCGGCCCACCACTTGCGCCGATGTCAGGCCCAGCGGCTTGTCGACGATGATCCAGCCGTGAAGGGGCAGCGCCTTCGTCGCTGTCATTCGCTCCCGCCGACCCGGGCAAGCAACAGGTCCGCGGGCTGGGGCGGGACATCCTCTTCCAGTACGAAATGCGCCCTGTCGGTCACGTAGAGCAGCTTCCCGGCCGGCGACATCGCGCGCGCCTGCAGACGATAGCTGTTGCCACGCGGGAGCACGCGATCAGGCGCATAGCGCAGCAGGAAATTGAGCGGCATCTGCGTATCGGTGGTCACGAGTTCCTGGGAGGCGATCTCGATCGCGGGGGCATCGGCGCGCGCGGCATCGACCAGCATGACCTTGACGATGGTGCCAGGCTGCAGGGCCATGCGGTCCAGCTTCGTCACCGTGCCCCAGAGGGCGCCGGCTTCCGGCGCTGCGGGGCGGAGAAGGCAGGTCTGGCGCAGTGCACGGCCGCGCAGCAGCCGGATCTGCCCGTCGCGCATGATGATCGTGTCCTCGTCGGCCGCGAAACGCATGGCCCGGCGGCTCACCAGTCGTTGCAACACGAAGGTCTCGCCACTGCGTGTCACCTGCAACACGCCGGCGGGCTCGTCATGGAACAGGGTGACGAGTGCGCCATCCGGGCAGACATAGGCGGGACGCGCTGCCGCAACAGCGGTCTCGGTGGAATCAGGCGCCGTCTCCGTCGCGTCGTCAGGCGCGGCAGCGGCTTCCTCGCGCAGGATATCCTGCGGAGAGGGAAGCGGATTCGTGACCTGTCCAGGGGCAGGGGCCTGCGGCGCCTCCTGCGACGCCTGCTGCGGGACGTCCTGTGGCATGGCCTGTGCACTGGCCGGTATCGCGGGCGCCGCCAGAAGCGCGGCGACAAGAAGGCAGGTGGGTTTCAATGCGCGGCTCCCCAGTTCGGCCCCGTCCCGATCTCCACCCCCAGCGGCACGCTGAGTTCGAGCGCCGGGCCGGCGGCGGATTCCATGACATTCCGGATGACGTCGCGGGCCTTGTCCACATCCGCTTCCGGCACTTCGAACACCAGTTCGTCATGCACCTGAAGCAGCATGCGCACGCCCGTCAATCCGGCTTCTGCAAGGGCCGGCTCCATCCGGACCATGGCGCGCTTGATGATGTCGGCGGCAGTGCCCTGCACCGGCGCGTTGATCGCCGCCCGCTCGGCGCCGGCGCGCTCGGACTGCACCTTCGAGCGGATCATCGGCACATGGATACGGCGGCCCAGAAGGGTGGTGACGAAGGCATCCTCGCGCACGCGCGCCACGGTTTCGGCCATGTAGCGTCGGATCCCGTGATAATGATCGAGATAGCGTTCGATGAAGGCCTGCGCCTCGCCGCGTGCGATTCCCAGCCGCTGGGCGAGGCCAAAGGCGGAAATGCCGTAGATGATCGAGAAATTGATCGTCTTGGCCCGCGCGCGCAGCTCCCGGTCCACCGGGGCATCGGGGGTGAGGCCGAAAATCTGCCGCGCCGTCAGGCTGTGGATGTCGACGCCATGATTATAGGCGTCCTTCAGCTCGGGCACGTCGGCGATGTGGGCCATCAGCCGCAGCTCGATCTGGTTATAGTCGGCTGCCATGATGACATGGCCTGGCGGCGCGACGAAGGCGTCGCGGATGCGCCGGCCCATTTCGGTGCGGATCGGGATGTTCTGGAGATTGGGGTCGGTCGATGCCAGCCGCCCGGTGGATGTGGCCGCCATGGAAAAGCTGGTATGCACCCGGCCGGTTTGCGGGTTGATCTGCTGCTGCAGCGCCTCCGTATAGGTGGAGCGCAGCTTCTGCACCTGCCGCCAGTCGAGCACGAGGCGCGCGATGTCCGCGCCGCCTTCCGCCAGCCGCTCCAGTTCGGTCACGTCGGTCGACCATGCGCCCGACTTGCCCTTCTTGCCGCCCGGAAGCCCGAGCTTGCCGAACAGGATCTCGCCCAGCTGCTTCGGGCTGCCCAGGGTGAAGGGCTCGCCCGCAAGCGCATGCACCTCGGCTTCCAGCCGCTCCATGGCGCCGGCGAACTCGGCTGACATCCGGGACAGTTCTGCCCGGTCCACAAGAACGCCGCGCCGCTCCATCCGCGCCAGCACCGGCACCAGTGGCCGGTCGCACCATTCATGCACCCGCGTCACCCGTTCCCGCCACAGACGCGGGCGCAGCAGGCCATGCAGGCGCAGGGTGACGTCCGCATCCTCGGCAGCATAGGCCGTCGCCTTGTCGAGCGGCACTTCGGCAAAACCCGTCTGCGCCTTGCCGCTGCCCGTCACATCCTTGTAGGCGATGGGCGTGTGGCCAAGGTGCCGCTCGGACAGTTCATCCATGCCATGGCCATGCAGCCCGCCGGCCAGCGCATAGGACAGCAGCATCGTGTCGTCGAAGGGGGCGATGGCGATGTCGTGGGCAGCCATCACCACCATGTCATATTTCAGATTCTGGCCCACCTTGAGCACGGCAGGGTCTTCCAGCAGCCCCTTCAGCCGCCCGAGCGCCGCCTCGATGCCGATCTGGGCCACCGGCTCCGCCAGCAGCCCCTCGCCCGAGACATGGGCAAGCGGCACATAGCAGGCCCGGCCGGGCACCGTGGCGAGCGAGAATCCCACGATCCGCGCGGCAACCGCATCGAGGCTCGTCGTCTCGGTATCGAAGCCGACAACGCCGAGACGACGCGCCTCGTCGATCCAGGCATCGAGACGCCCCGGGGTCGTCACCGTTTCATAGGCGCCATGGTCGATGGGCACGGTCTCGGGCGCGGCCATCCCCGGCACTGCATCCGGGTCGGACGCCGCAATAGTCGCGGCGGCCGCCTTCCCGGCATCGCCCAGGCGGGCGAGAAGCGTGCGGAAGCCATGCTTTGCCAGAAAGGCCGCCAGCTTCTCCGGATCCTCGCGATGGTCGAGCTTCAGGCTCTCGAGGGGCGGGTCGAGCGGCACGTCGCGCTTCAGCTCGACAAGCTTGCGCGACAGGCGCACCCGGTCCGCATGGGCGGCGAGATTTTCCTTGAGCTTCGGGCCTTTCACCTGGTCGATGCTGGCCAGCACCTGCTCCACGTCTCCGAACTGGTTGACGAGGTCGGCGGCCTTCTTCGGACCGACGCCGGGCACGCCGGGCACATTGTCGACACTGTCGCCCATCAGGGCCAGCACTTCGGCCAGCATGTGCGGCGGCACGCCCCATTTCTCGCGCACCTCGGCTTCGGCGAAGCGCTTGTTCTGCATGGTGTCGAGAAGAGTGAGGCCCGGCCGCACCAGCTGCATCAGATCCTTGTCGGAGCTGACGATGGTGACGGCCATGCCCGCCCCGACCGCCGCCTCGGCATAGGAGGCGATGAGGTCATCCGCCTCATAGTTCGGCTTTTCGATGCACGGCACGCCAAGGGCTGCGACCGCATGGCGGATCAGCGGAAACTGCGGCACCAGGTCTTCGGGCGGTTCGGGCCGGTTGGCCTTGTAGTCGGGATAGAGTTCGTTGCGGAAGCTCGTCTTCCCGGCATCGAGGATGACGGCGAGATAATCATCCTCGGGCGATTTGCGCGCAGCCTCGATCAGGTTCCACAGCATCGCGGTGAAGCCGAAGACCGCGCCGACCGGAGTCCCCTCCGGGTCGGTCAGCGGCGGCAGGCGGTGATAGGCCCGGAAGATGAAGCCGGAACCATCGATGAGGGTAAGGTGGGGCGGGTTGGCCATGACGACCATCTAGCCCGCCCCAACGGGAATGGCGAGGCGGCTTCAGCCCTTCAGCTGGCTGGCCAGGGCCTTGCGGGTCTTTTCGCCATAGGGCGGCTTGAAGCCCGCCATGCCGGCCAGATCGATCTTCGGCTGGCGGTAGACGCTCTTCGGGTGGCTGAAGGTCTTGAAGCCGTCGTGGCCATGGTAATTGCCCATGCCCGCCGGGCCGATGCCGCCGAACGGCAGGTTTTCCACCGACACATGGAAGACGACGTCATTCACCGTCACGCCGCCGGATATGGTGCGGTCAAGCACCTGCCGCTCCTCGCCACGGTCGGTCCCGAACCAGTAGAGGCCAAGCGGGCGGTCGCGGCGGTTCACATAGTCGATCGCCTCCTCGACACGCTCGTAGCGCTTCACCGGCAGCACCGGGCCGAAGATCTCCTCCTGCATCACCGTCATCTCGTCCGTCGGGTTGCGGATGATGGTGAGCGGCATCTTGTTGGTGTTCTGCTTCGAGAAATCGTCATTTGCAGGGTTCACCTCGATCACCTCGGCGCCCTTGGCGCGGGCATCGGCGACATGGGCTTCCAGCCTGTCGCGGTGCCGCTTCGAGATGACGCTGGTGTAATCGTCATTGGCGAGAAGCGAGGGATACATGCGCGCCGTCGCGGCCTTCAGCCCCTCGATCACGGCATCTTCCTGCTCGGCGGGAACGAGCAGATAATCGGGCGCGAGGCAGATCTGGCCGGCGTTCATCATCTTGCCCATGGCCACCCGCTCGGTCGCCATGGCGACATCGGCCGACCGGCTGATGATGGTGGGCGACTTGCCGCCCAGTTCGAGCGTGACGGGCACGAGATTCTTCGCGGCCGCCGCCATGACGTGGCGCCCGATGGACGTGGCGCCGGTGAAGATGATGTGATCGAAGGCGAGTTCCGAAAAGGCCCGCGCCACCTCCGGCCCGCCCAGGACGACCGCCACTTCCGTCTCGTCGAAGAAGCGGGCGAAGGCGCGCTTCATCAGCTCTGACGTGGCAGGCGTGAATTCCGAGGGCTTGATCATCGCCCGGTTGCCTGCGGCGAACACATTGGCGAGCGGGGCGAAGGTGAGGTTCACCGGAAAGTTCCAGGGCGCGATGATTCCGACGACACCCTTGGGCTGCCACTCGACCATGGCCTTTGCCCCCAGAAGGCCGAGCGGGAAGTCGAGCTTGCGGCTTTCGGGTCGCATCCATTCATCGACATGCTTCAGCGAATGCTTCAGCGGCTTCACCGAGCCCATGATGTCGGTCACCATGGATTGTTCGATGGAGCGGTGGCCGAAATCATCGGACAGCGCCCTGGCGAAATCATCCTTGTGTTCCAGCACCAGCTGGATGGCGCGTTTCAGCCGGTCCTTACGGACGGCTGCACTGACGGGCAGCTCGGCGGTGAAGGCGTCGCGCTGCGCCTTCAGCAGCGCCTGCATGGCGGCGGTGTCACGCGCGACGGCGTCTTCTGCGATGGACATGAAGCTTCTCCCTCGGATCCTGATTGCCCCCCTACATAGGGCCGGGCCCGTGGCCCGCAAGCTAATCAAGAAACGGGAAGGAAGACAGCCTCAGCCGTCGAGCGCGCGGCGCAACTGGTTGATGTCGCGGTCGAGTTCGTGATCCGTCGCGCGCAGCGCCTCGATCCGCTTCACCGCATGCATCACCGTGGTGTGATCGCGACCGCCGAAGCGGCGGCCGATTTCCGGCAAGGAGCGCGGCGTCAGCATCTTGGCCAGATACATGGCCACCTGCCGCGGGCGCGCCACCTCGCGCGCCCGGCGCGGCGAAATCATGTCGTTGATTTTCAGCGCATAATGGTCGGCTACCCGGCGCTGGATCTCGTCGATGGTCAGCTTTCGGCTGTGGGCACGCAGCACATCGGCCAGCACCTCGCGGGTGAAATCCAGGTCGAGCTTGCGGTTGACCAGATTGCCATAGGCGATGACCCGGTTGAGCGCGCCTTCAAGTTCCCGGACATTCGCCTGGATCTTGCGGGCGAGGAACTGCACCACGTCATCGGGCACATGGGCCTGGGGCATGGTGGCCAGCTTGGCGCGCAGGATGTTGTAGCGCAACTCGTAATCGGCCGGGTTGATGTCGGCGACAAGGCCCCAGGCAAGGCGGGAGAGGATCCGGCTTTCGATTCCCTCGAGATTCTGCGGCGACCGATCGGCCGAAATCACCAGCCAGCGCCCGGCCGAGATGATCTCGTTCATGGTGTGGAAGAATTCCTCCTGCGTGGAATCCTTGCCGGCAATGAACTGCACATCATCGACCATGAGGAGATCGGCCGAACGCAGCCGCTGCTTGAAGCTGAACGTGTCCCGTGCACGCAGCGCTGCCAGGAACTCGACCATGAACTTCTCGGCCGAAAGATAGACGACCTTCGCCGCCGGATTGGCCGCCTGCACCGCGCTGCCGATGGCGTGCATGAGGTGGGTCTTGCCGAGGCCGGTGGGGCCGTGAAGAAACAGCGGGTTGAACCCTGCCGACCCGCCACCGGTGGCAGCACCGACCATCGCCTGGGCGGCATTGAAGGCCAGTTCATTGGCCTTGCCGACAACGAAGCTGTCGAAGCTGTAGCGCGGCTCGAACTGGCTGAAGCTGTCAGCGGCCGGAAGGGCGGCTGGCCCGGCTGCTTGCCCGGCGGATGAGAGGGCTGCCGGCAACGGGGAATCGGCCGCTGCCATGGCCGGAGCGTCCGCGCCTTGGGCAAGGCTTCCGTCCATGCCACCGTCGGATGGCCAGCCGGATGTTTCGGCATGAAAGGCCGGCGCTGCGGCAACCTCGACCTGAACCGCCCTGACCCCGGGCAGATGCGCTGCAAAGGCATGTCGCAGCCTGTCCGCATAATGGTTGCGCACCCAATCCGCCCGGACATGCGAGGATATGGACAGCTGCACCACGCCATGCCGGACCGAAACCAGCTGCAGTGGCTTCAGCCAGCTGTCGAAGGTCTTTGCGCCGAGATCGGACAGAAGGTGCGCCCGCACCAGCCCCCAGGCGCGAATGGCCTGGGCATCAAGCCCGTCCTGAAGCCTGCCCTCCTCGACAGCCGGCGACTGCCTGCCGGGCTGGGCGCTCTGGCCGGGCTGGCCCGGCTGGAACGACAGCGGCTCGTCCGGCACCGGGTCGGGCCATGCGGCGGCTTGCTTGGTCAATGGTCTGGCGTTGCGGGGTAGCATGATGAAACCTGACAGAAAGAAACGAACGATGAAGGGCCTTTCGGCGGATCGGCCCAGGGATCGGAACCGGCCCTCAGGCCGGGCACGTCTCCCGCTGTCCGGTCTCCCGCATGCTGTGCCAGAAGGCGGTGCTTGGCCTGAAAGCCATCGAATCCTGAAATGGACCCTGAAAAACAGGGGAAGAACGGGGACGCAGCCGGGACTTGTGCATGGACGACAGGTGCCTGCCCGGTCGTGCGGTGGCGCCAGGGCCAGCATTGGACCGGAGCTCGTTCCGACTTGCGTGTCGACCCATTTTGTCAGAGCCCTCCTTTATCTCGTCCTCGACGCTCTTGCGGCCTTGCAGCCACGAACGCCCGTTTTTCGTCAGGCAGACAGGGGCATTTTCGACGGACAGGTCCGTCGAACTTATGTGCCCATCCCGCTTGCCAGCTCGCTGGCAGCCAGGGGTGCTGCTGATGATCCTCCGCTTTGGAACAGGGCCGGATGCCAGGCGATTCGCGCCGGCCAACCCAATTTCCGCAGCGGCTTGCCTGAGACTAAAACAGCCTCGCGCGCCGGGCACAAGGCCGCAAAATTCACCGCAGGCCAAATAATCCGGGTTGACAGGCCAAGGCCCGGATTTTCAGGGATTTTTGCCTAAGTTGCTGAAAATAAACGATTAACTTTTTCGCTTCGATTCTCTTCCCCCATTCTCCTCCCCAGGGTGCGCCGGTGCTGGCGCCCCCGATCGCTGCGAGCGGCCATGCCCGTGCGAAGGGGCCGAAGAGGGACGATGCAACAAGGCCGAGACAGCAAAAAGGCGGGCGGTCATAGACCGTCCGCCACAAGGCTCGATACCCGCGCCACAAGGCTCTGCGATCGGCTGTACAAGGAAGCCGCAATGGGCAGGAACGGGACTGGAAGGGCGGCTGGCCAAGGCATTGGGGGTAGCGTGCCCCCTGTTACCGCCATGGCGCCGCAGCCCGCCCTCACCCGGCCGCCCGCATTCTGCAGGTAGCCCGATTCGGCCTCAGGCCAGCGCCGAGACCTTCTTGGTGAGGCGCGAAATCTTGCGCGCCACACTGTTCTTGTGGAGCACGCCCTTGGAGACGCCCCGCATCATTTCCGGCTGCGCCTGCTTAAGCGCGGTTTCGGCAGCGCCCTTGTCACCGGAAAGAATGGCCGACTCGACCTTCTTCACCTGGGTGCGGATGCGGGACAGACGGGCCTTGTTGACGGCAGCGCGCCGCGCGTTGCGACGGATGCGCTTTTCGGCCTGCGGGGTGTTCGCCATGACGTCCAAATTCTCCAAGACAAGCGTATCGGCCAGGCAAGAAACCCGCCGGGAAAGGCGGCGTCATTACCGGCCGGGGCGGGGGGCGTCAAGCGGGACGCCGATTCGGGCGGCAGCCGATTCGGTCGGCGCTGGCGCGGCTTTCCCGGCAGGGCGTGGCTTTCCGGGCCTAGCGCTGGCAGCGGGGGCAGTGAAAGCTCGACCGACCGGACTGCACAATGCGCCGGACAGGGCCGTCGCAGGCCGGGCAGGGTTCGCCCGCCCGGCCATAGACGAGGAAGCGATGCTGGAAATAGCCGAGTTCGCCCGAAACCTGCGCATGGTCCCGCAGGGTCGAGCCGCCGGCCTCGATCGCTTCGGCCAGCACGGCCTTCACGGCATCGGCGAGGGCATCGAGGCGGGCGCGGGCGATCCGGCCAGCCGCGCGCGTCGGGCTGATTCCGGCGCGGAACAGCGCCTCGGACGCGTAGATATTGCCGATTCCGGCCACCACCCGCTGATCGAGCAGCAGCGCCTTGACGGGCGTGCGCCGCCCGGCCGCCACATGGGCCAGCGCCGCACCATCGAAATCCGGCCCCAGCGGTTCCGGCCCGATGTGCGCGAGCAGCGGATGGGCCGCCGCCTCCGCCGTGGGAACGAGATCCATCGATCCGAATCGGCGCGGGTCGGCATAGGCGAGGCGCAGGCCGCCAGCCTCGAAGAGCACATGGTCGTGCGGGCCGGGCAGGCCTTCCAGCGGGTGGAATCGCCCCGACATGCCGAGGTGAAAGACGAGGGTGTCGCCCCGGTCGGTTTCCATCAGCCCATATTTGGCGCGGCGGCGGATGGCGGTGACGCTGGCCCCGGTCAGGCGCTGGCCGAGATCGGGCGGCAGCGGGCGGCGCAGATCCGGCCGCCGGGCGACCACCCGGTCGAGCCGCCTGCCAAGGAGCATGGGCCTGAGGCCGCGCACCACTGTCTCGACTTCGGGAAGTTCGGGCATGGGGCCGCCCTGCCACGCCACCGGGGCCGCCGCAATGTGGATCACGGGCGCGGATTACAGGCGCGGATCACGGGTGCTGGACCATGCGCGCATCAGGCAACTGGCGGCGCGGCGTGCAAGCCGCTAGAGCACAGGCCGTGACACAGGACATCCCCCCCCAGGCGGCCGTCGCCGACTCCGCTGAGAGATCCGCTGAGAGATCCACCGAGAGATCCGCAGACAGGCTCGTCAGCCTCGGCTTCCGCGATGTGCGGCCGGATGAGAAGACCCGCGCCGTGGGCGATATCTTCGCCCGCGTCGCCGGTCGCTACGACCTGATGAACGACCTGATGTCGGGCGGCATGCACCGGCTGTGGAAGGATGATTTCGTCCGCAAGCTGAAACCGCAGCCGCACGAACATGTGCTGGACCTTGCCGGCGGCACCGGCGACATCGCCTTCCGCATCGCGGCGCGCGGCGCGCAGGTGACCGTGGCCGACATCAACCCCGAAATGCTGAAGGTGGGCATGGCGCGGGCGGAAAAGCGCGGCCTTGCCGGCCTCTCCTTCGTCGAGGCCAATGCCGAGGCCATGCCCTTTGCCGACCAGAGTTTCGATGCCGCCACGATTTCCTTCGGAATCCGCAACGTGACCGACATTCCGAAGGCGCTGAAGGACATTCACCGCGTGCTGAAATGGGGCGGGCGCTTCTTCTGTCTCGAATTCTCCACCTGCGAATGGCCCGGATTCGCGAAAATCTATGATGCCTATTCCCTGAAGCTGGTTCCCAGGATTGGCGCAGCCGTCGCCCAGGACGAAGAGGCCTATCGCTATCTGGTCGAATCGATCCGCCGTTTCCCCGACATGCAGGGCTTTGCGCGCATGATCGAGGCCGCCGGCTTCCGGCAGGTGCGCGTGCAGCCGATTCTGGGGGGCGCCGTCGCCATCCACAGCGGCTGGAAATACTGATCCGGCCATGGGCGGCTGGCTGCATGGCTGGCGGCTGGCGGGCGATGCCCGCAGGATCGCCCGGCACGGAGGCCTCAGGCCGTTCGAAACCCACCCCGATGTCCCGGCCCCCGCCCGGCTTCTGGCCCGGCTGCTGCGGCTGGGAACGGGCGCGCCCGAAACGCCTGACCATGCCGCCGGCCTGCGGGCCTGCGGGCCGGCGGCCATCAAGCTTGGGCAGGTGCTTGCCACACGGCCCGATCTCGTCGGCCCCGAAGTGGCCGAGGGCCTGCGCCGCCTGCAGGACAATCTGCCCCCCGCCCCCTGGGCCCGGATCGAAGCAGAGCTGGACAGGGCGCTGCCCGGAGGCTGGCGCGCCCATTTCAGCAGCATCGCCGAAACCCCCGTCGGCGCCGCCTCCATCGCGCAGGTGCATCGCGCCACCACCCATGACGGGCGTGTCGTTGCGCTCAAGGTCTTGCGCCCGGGCGTCGAGGAAGCCTTTGCCGGGGCGCTGGCCAGCTATGGCTGGGCCGCGGCGCGGCTGGAACGGCTGGGCGGCGATTTCGCCCGGCTGAAACCCCGGCTGGTGATCGAGACCTTCCGGCAATGGACTCTGGCCGAACTCGACCTGCGACGCGAGGCGGGCAATGCATCCGAACTGGCCGAGGCCGTCCGGGGCGAACCGAAGGTGGCGGTGCCCAGGGTTCACTGGGATCTCACCACCCGGCGCACGCTGGCGCTGGAATGGATCGATGGCGCCAGGCTGACCGACCCTGCCGCCCTTGCCGCCAGCGGGGCAGACCGCCCGGCGCTTGCAGCGGCGCTGGTGCGCGCCTTTCTCGCCCAGGCGATCGGCCAGGGCTTCTTTCACGCCGATCTCCATCAGGGCAACATCATCGTCACCGCCGATGGCAGGCTCACCCTCATCGATTTCGGGATCATGGGCCGGCTCGACAGGCGGGCGCGCGTCTATCTTGCCGAAATCCTGCATGGCCTCATTGTCGGCAACTACCGGCGCGTGGCCGACATCCATTTCGAAGCCGGCTATGTGCCGCCCCACCATGACCCTGCTGCTTTCGCCAGCGCCCTGCGCGCAGTGGGGGAACCGATCCGCGGGCGCAGCACGCGCGACATTTCCGTCGCCAATCTTCTCGACGGCCTGTTCGCCATCACGCGCAGCTTCGACATGCCCGTCCAGCCCCATCTTCTGCTGTTGCAGAAGACAATGGTGATGGTGGAAGGCGTCGCCCTTTCGCTCGACCCGGACGTGAACATGTGGGACGTGGCCAGCCCCTATGTGCGTGACTGGATCCGTGACGAGCTTGGCCCCGAGGCCTGGCTGGCCGACGGCATCGTCGCCAATGCCCGGATGCTGCGCGGCCTGCCTGCACTGGCCCGGCGCTTCGTCCGCCAGATACCGCCCGAATCGGCAGCGCCGCCGCTTCCGCCCCTACCAGCGGCGGAACCCGTGCCAGCATGGATTCCGGCACGGATTCCGGCGCGCTGGCCGGCGGCCCTGTGGGGCGCGGCGGCGGGTGCGGCCATTGCCATCATCGCCATGCTGCTGGCAGGCTGACCGGCTCAGCCGGCGCGGAAGGGCAAGGCCTCGGCCAGTGCCCGTGCCTCTGCCTCAACCGCCGGGCGCTCGCGTTCGAGATAGTCGGCAACTGCAGCGCGGAAACCCGGATCGGGCAGATAGTGCATGGAGCGAGTGAGAACCGGCTGATAGCCGCGCGAGACCTTGTGCGCCCCTTGCGCGCCGGCTTCCACCCGCGCGAGCTTCCTGTCTCCGGCAATGTCGATTGCCTGATGGTAGCAAAGCTCGAAATGCAGGAAGGGAATATCCTCGATACAGCCCCATTGCCGGCCATAGAGACACTCCGCGCCAAGGAAGTTGAGCGCGCCGGCAACGTGGCGCCCGTCCTTGCGGGCCATCACCAGCATCACCCTGTCGGCCATGCGCTCGCCAATCAGCGAGAAGAAGGCGCGGGTGAGATAGGGCCGCCCCCATTTCCGGCTGGAGGTGTCCTGGTAAAAGGCCCAGAAACTGTCCCAGGCGGCCTCTGTGAGATCGCTGCCGGTCAGCCACTCTATCTCGTCTATGGCCGACAGGGCGGCTTCCCGCTCGCGCCTGAGGGCCTTGCGCTTGCGTGAACTGAGCGCGCCGAGAAAGTCCGCGAAGCCCGAAAACCCATCGTTGCGCCAGTGGAACTGAATGTCATTGCGTTCGAGCCAGCCAGCCGATGCGAAGATTTCCGCATCGGTGTCGCCCAGAAAGGTTGCGTGCGCGCTCGACAGGGCATTGTTCCGGGCCAGCGTCTCGCTCGCCGCGACGAGGCGGGCGCGGACCAGCGGGTCGGCCGACAGCAGTTTCGGCGCGCTGGCCGGGGTGAAGGGCGTGGCGTGCTGGAGCTTGGGGTAATAGCGGTGCCCGGCCCTTTCCCAGGCGTTCGCCCAGCCATGGTCGAACACATATTCGCCCTGGCTGTGCGATTTCAGATAGCCGGGCAGCAGGCCGGTGGGCGTGCCATCGGCGGATTCGGCCAGCAGATGCACGGGCTGCCAGCCGGCGTGTGCCGTGGCGCTGCCCGAATCCTCGAGAGCGGTGAGAAAGGCGTATGAGGAAAAGGGGTTGCCCGCACCGGCAAGCCTGTCCCACGCGGCCGCCGGAAGATCGGCGGCGCGAGACAGCAGCCGGATGGCCGGCTCCCTGCCCTGCCCCCCGATCACACCAGTTCGCTCATATCGGCTCGATCAGGCCAGCTCGATGATGGCGTCGACCTCGACGGCGACGCCGCGCGGCAGGGCGGGGACGCCAACGGCGGCACGGGCATGCTTTCCGGCATCCCCCAGCACTTCGACCATAAGGTCGGATGCGCCGTTCGCCACTTCGGGCTGCTTGGTGAAATCGGCTGTGCACTGGACGAACACGCCCAGCTTCACCACGCGCTTCACGCGCTCGAATCCGCCCAGCGCCGCCTTCACCTGCGCCAGGATCATCAGCGCGCAGCGGCGGGCGGCGTCCTGGCCGGCCTCGACGCTCATGTTCTCGCCAAGCCTGCCGGTGATGAGGCTTCCATCGGCGGCAAAGCTGATCTGGCCCGAAACATGAAGCAGGCCATTGGCCTCGACAACCGGCACATAGGATGCAACGGGGGCGGCCGCTTCCGGCAGGGACAGGCCAAGCGCTTCGAGCTTCTGTTCGACAGTCATGCTTTCAATCCTTCCAGATGGGTGCGGATCCAGCGCCCGGCATCGTCCCAGCGGTCGATCCGGGCATGGGCGTCGGGTGCAGCGGGAATGAGCGGGCGCAGCCCGGCATCCGCCACCATGTGCAGGCGGCCGACATCTGGGGCATGTCTGGCGGCGCTGCTGTGGTGCGGGGGCAGATCGTCGACGAAGACGGCCGGCCGGCCGGCCGCCAGCTCCTTCACCATCCGCCCCTTCGGCCCGTCATTGGCATGGACCGGCACATCGAGGCCATGGCCTTTCAGGATGTCGAGCCGGATGTCCCGCCAGCGGGCGGGTATGTTGGTCAGCACCACGATGTCCATTTCGCGGCGAAGGTCGGCGAGCGTCTCGAGGGCATTTTCGGCAGGGGCCTGAAGATGCTGGCCATGTTCGAAGAAGCCGTCGAGAAGCGCCGGGAATTCCTGCGCCTCGACGGGGCGGCCATCGGCGATGTGGCGCATGTTGCCTGTCAGGGCGAAGCTCTCGAACTTCAGCTCCACGTCCCGCGCTTCGCGCAGCCAGCGGGCGAAGGGGGCAGCGAATTCCAGGATCACCTCGTCGCAGTCGAGGATGAGAATCGGCTTCATGCGCGGGCTCCGGCAAGGATTTCGGGGGTGACGGACAGCGCCGCGGCGGTCTTCACGAGATCCGGCTCATGGGCGCAGAGAAAGGCGATGACGGCGTCGAGAACGTCAGCCTCACCGGCGCGGGCGCGCAGGGTCTGCGGGTCATAGCCGGTGAGCGCGAGGAAGCGGTCGCGCAGGGGCTCGTCAGCCATGACGGCGGTGAGGGCACGAAGGGCGAGAATGTCGTTCACAGGCCCTGCTCTAGCCTGCCCGGGCAGGGCAGGAAAAGCACGGAATGAAGAGGACCGGAGGACAAATGGAAGCGGCGCGGGGGTTGCCCGCGCCGAATGGCCCTGCGTGGGGCCAGTACCAGTCCTGCCGCCATGATCCGGCCCGAAAAAGACCGGAAAACAGGGGGACGGAGCCGGATTACTTGATCTTGGCTTCCTTGAACTCGACGTGCTTGCGCGCGACGGGATCATATTTGCGGAAGTTCAGCTTTTCCGTCTGGGTGCGCGGGTTCTTCTTGGTCACATAATAGTAACCCGTGTCCGCCGTGCTCACCAGCTTGATCTTGACCGTCGTCGGCTTAGCCATGTCGTCCTCGAACCATGCAGAATGGGGCCGGAAGGCGATGCTTCCGGGAAAGGACGCGGCCTTAGGGGAGAATCAGGGCCGAGGTCAACCCCGGCGCCCCCGGCGGACGCCCGGCGGCGGGCCGCCACGGCGCGGCAATGGCGCGCGCGGCTTTTGCCCGTCGCGCCCGTCCCGGCGAAAGCGCGGACCCTTCCGTTCGGCGGGCGGCACATCGGGAAGCGAGAATCGCAGCGATCCCGTGGCCGGGTCGGCTTCCTCGAGCCTGAGGTCGAGATACTGGCCGACCGCATAGCGGGTGCCTGTTTCCGCGCCTTCGAGAAAGCGCCCGGCCTCGTCGAAGCGGAAGCGTTCGGCCCCCAGCGTCGACACCGGCACCAGGCCGTCGCCGCCGATATCGGCGACCGTGGCGAAGAAGCCGAAAGCCTTCACGCCGGAAATCCGGGCGCGCACGATCTCGCCGACATGGTCGGCAAGGTGGCGGGCGATATAGCGGTCGAGCGTCTCGCGCTCGGCTTCCATCGCCCGGCGCTCGGTGAAGCTGATATGTTCGCCGATGGCGCCAAACCGGTCGCCCGCGCCATCGGGCAGCCCGCCCTCGCCCAGCCGGAAGGCCGAAACGAGCGCGCGGTGCACGCAGACATCGGCATAGCGGCGGATAGGTGAGGTGAAATGGGCGTAGCTGCCCAGCTGAAGCCCGAAATGGCCGGTGTTGCGCGGGGCATAATAAGCCTGCGTCTGCGACCGGAGGACGGCTTCGGAAATGTCCTGGATGTCCGGGCGGTCACGCACCCTGTCGATCACCCGGTTGAAGACCGCCGGCGTGATCACCTGCCCCAGCGCGAAGTTCACGCCCAGCGTGTCGAGATAGGCCTTCAGGCTGACGAGCTTCTCGCGGCCGGGCTCTTCGTGGCAGCGGTACATCACCGGGGCCTTGCGGCTTTCCAGCGCCCTGGCTGCCGCCACATTGGCCGCGATCATCATGTCCTCGATCAGCCGGTGCGCTTCCAGCCGCTCACGGACGGCGATTCCCGCCACCCGCCCCTCGGTATCGAGCACGACACGCTTTTCCGGCAGCTCCAGCTCCAGCGGGCCGCGCGCCGCCCGTGCCTTCTCCAGCGCCCGCCAGCAGCCCCACAGCGGCTCCAGCACGGCATCCTTCAGCGGGCTGTCCGCGTGGCCGTCCATGATCGCCTGGGCGGTTTCATAGGCGAGATTCTCGGCGATGCGGATCCGGGCGCGGTGAAAGCTGAACCCCATGATCGCGCCATCGGCCGAAAGCCGGATGCTGGCGGCAAGGGCTGCCTTGTCCGTGCCGGTCTTGAGGCTGCACGCACCGGCCGACAGGGCCTCGGGCAGCATCGGCACCACCTGATCGGGGAAATAGACGCTGTTGCCACGGTCGAAGGCGCTGCGGTCGAGCGGGGAGCCCGGCCGGACATACCAGCTGACATCGGCAATCGCGACCAACAGCCGCCAGCCGTCGCCATCCTTCTCGGCCCAGACGGCATCGTCATGGTCGCGCGCGTCGGGCGGGTCGATGGTGAGGAAGGGAATGCCGGTCCAGTCCTCGCGCGGGCCGAGGGCGGATTGCCCCATGCGTTCGGCATCGGCCTCGACACCCTCGGGAAAGCTGTGGGGGATGCCCTTGGCGGCGATGGCGATGGAACTGAGGGACAGGCCCTGGAACGGATCCCCCAGGCGGTCGGTGACATGGGCTGCGGCCTTGGCGCCGCTGCCCTTCAGTTCAGCGCGCACCAGTTCACCCGGAACGACCTCACTGCCATGGTGGATGGGCCACTGGCGCCGCTCGCGCCGGTCGATGGGGCTGAGCGCGAGATTTCCGCGCGCATCCTTGCGCACGACGCCCATCAGCATCGCATGGCCACGAGCCAGCCGCTTGATGATGGTGCCGAGATGGCGCGGCGCCTCGCCCTCGATCCGGGCGAGGATTCGGTCGCCGGCTTCGAAACGCTCGCGCCGGCCGCCGGCATGGCCAGCCCGGCCACGGCCGCGCGGCCCGGCCGCCGCCACCAGCACCTTGGGCGGCGCGCCCTCGCCTTCCCAGCGTTCCGGCACGGCGAGGATGCGCGCGCCCTCGGACGACACGACCGTAAGGACCGCCACGCGCGGCAGGCCGCCCGCCCGGTGCAGCATCCGCCCCGGCCCGATGGCGAGAAGCCCCTCCTCCTCCATCTCGCGCAGAAGGGCCTTCAGCGCCTCGCGCTCGGCCCCTTTCAGATTGAAGGCGCGGGCAATCTCCCGCTTGCCGACGGCTGATGGCGTCTGGCGAATGAAATCCAGGATCGCGTCCCGGTCAGGAAAGGTCATGCCCGCTTATCCTCCAGCCGGCGGCAGCGGACAAGAGCATCAGACAGGAACATCGGACAGGAGCATCGGACAGGAGCATCGGACAGGAGAACCGGTCAGGGGCGGTGAAAAGCGCCTGACCGGAGGAAGCGGCGGGCCTGCCCTGCCCTGAGCGTCCAAGACCCCTAGGCGTCCCCGGCCTTTTCTGCCGCAGATTTCTTCACGGCAGGCTTTTTCGCGGCAGGCTTTTTCTCGGCGGGTTTCTTCGCGGGCGCTTTTTTCGTGGCCGTCTTGCCTGTGGCGGCGACCTTTGCCGTGGCGGCCTTCCTCGCCGGCTTGCGGGCTGGCTTGCGGCCCCCGGCCGGCCCCTTGGCGGCCTTTTCGGCCAGCAGCGCCACCGCTTCATCGAGCGTCAGGCTCGCCGGCTCGCGGTCCCTGGGAATGGTGGCATTGACCGAGCCATCGGTCACATAGGGGCCATAGCGGCCCGGCATCACCTTCACCTCGGCGCCGCTTTCCGGGTGCTGCCCCAGCACGGCCACCGGTTCGGCCTTGCCACGCCGCGCCGCGCCCTTCGGCTCCGCCAGCTTCACGACAGCCGCGTTCATGCCGATGTCGAAAAGGTCCGCGGTGTCCTTCAGATTGGCGTATTTGCCATCGTGCAGCAGATAGGGGCCATAGCGGCCAAGGTTGGCAATGATGGGCAATCCGGTTTCCGGGTGAAGCCCCACCTCGCGCGGCAGCGACAGAAGCTTCAGCGCCAGGGGCAGATCGAGATCCGCCACATCCTTCGGGATCGAGCTTCGCTTATCCCCGGATTGCACATAGCGTCCGAAACGCCCGCTCTTCACTTCGACGGGAAGCCCGGTTGCCGGGTCATCGCCCAGGGTGCGCGGGCCTTCCTGGTCCCCACCGGCGAACTGGCGGGTGAAGCGGCATTCCGGATAATTGGAGCAGGCAATGAACGGCCCGTAGCGGCCCACCTTCAGCGACAGCCGGCCCGCGCCACAACCGGGGCAAAGGCGCGGATCGACGCCATCGGCCTGCGGCGGGAAAAGATGCGGCGCAAGATATTCGTCGAGCGCCTGCTCGACTTCCATGGGGCTGCGCTCCAGCACTTCCCTGGTGCGGGGCTGGAAATCCTCCCAGAAATTGCGCAGCACGGCGAGATATTCGGCATCGCCGGCCGAGATGTCATCGAGCTGGCCTTCGAGGCCAGCCGTGAAATCATATTCCACATAACGTTCGAAATAACGCTCGAGGAAAGCCGTGACGATCCGGCCCTTTTCCTGCGGCCGGAAGCGTTTCTGCTCCAGCACGACATAATCCCGATCCTTCAGGACCTGGATGATGGAGGCATAGGTGGAAGGCCGGCCGATCCCCAGTTCCTCCATCCGCTTCACGAGGCTTGCTTCGGTGAAGCGCGGCGGCGGCTGGGTGAAATGCTGCGACTTTTCCACCCGGTCGATCGCGGGGCGGTCGCCCACTGCAAGCCGGGGCAGGCGCGCGCCATCCTCGTCCCCGTCGTCGTCCGTGCCTTCGGCATAGAGGGCGAGGAAGCCCGGAAAGACGACGACCGTGCCGGTCGCGCGCAGCTCGGCCGAACCATCGTCGGCGATGAAATCGACTGTCGTGCGCTCCAGCTGGGCCGAGGCCATCTGCGAGGCGACGGCGCGTTTCCAGATGAGGTCGTAGAGCCTCGCTTCGAGGTCGGAGACACCGAGCGCGCCGGCCGTGCGGGCGAAATCCGTCGGGCGAATCGCTTCATGCGCTTCCTGCGCATTCTTTGCCCTGGAGGAATAGACGCGCGGGCGCTCGGGCACATGCTCGCGGCCGTAGCGCTCCATCACCACATCGCGGGCGCGGGAAATGGCGCCCGGGTCCATCGCCACACCATCCGTCCGCATGTAGGTGATGTGCCCGGCTTCGTAGAGCTTCTGCGCGGCGCGCATCGTGTCCTGCGCGGAAAGGCCAAGCTTGCGCGCGGCTTCCTGCTGCAGGGTGGACGTGGTGAAAGGCGGCGCAGGATTGCGCACCGCCGTCTTCACATCGACGGCGCCGACGGACAGGCGCGCTTCCTCGACCACGCGGCGGGCCGCTTCGGCCGTGGTTTCATCCGGCAGGGCGAACTTGTCGAGCTTCCTGCCCGACAGCGCCGTCAGCCGTGCACCGAAGGCGTGGCCGCCAGGCCCCTTCATCCGCGCTTCCACGCTCCAGTATTCGCGCGCCGTGAAGGCTTCGATCTCGCGTTCCCGCTCGACGATGAGGCGAAGCGCCACGCTCTGCACGCGGCCGGCGCTCCGCGCGCCGGGAAGCTTGCGCCACAGCACGGGGGAAAGCGTGAAACCGACAAGATAATCCAGCGCGCGGCGGGCGAGATAGGCATCCACCAGCGGCTGGTCGATGTCGCGCGGGGCGGCCATGGCCGCCTTCACTGCATCCCTGGTGATGGCGTTGAAGGTGATGCGCTGCATGCCGCCCGGCGGCAGGGCCTTCTTCTGCCGCAGGATTTCGGCAAGATGCCAGGAAATGGCCTCGCCCTCGCGGTCAGGGTCGGTCGCGAGGATGATGCGGTCGGCCTTCTTAGCGGCATCCGTGATCGCCTTCAGCTGCTTCTGCCGGTCGGCGGAAACTTCCCAGCGCATGGCGAAATCATGCTCGGGATCGACGCTGCCGTCGCTGGCCGGCAGATCGCGCACATGGCCGAAGCTGGCGAGAACCCTGGTTCCCCCACCGAGATAACCCTCGATCGTCCTGGCCTTTGCCGGCGACTCGACGATGACGAGATCCATGCCAATTCCTTCCTTGCGGCGCGGGCCAATAGCCGCGACCCGCCCGCCTGTCCAACTTCAGGCCGCCAGCGCCACCCGGCCGCCCGCCAGCCGGATCACCCGGCCGTCCAGCTCCAGATCGCTCAGGAGGCCCTGAACCGCACCCGCCGGAAGCCCCAGCGCGCGCACGATTTCGTCAACCGCTATGCCCGAAGGCGTCAACAGCGAAAGCAGCGCATCGGGCCCGTCTTCGGGGAGCCGGTCTGCCGCAATGGCTGCCGGTGCCGCCACGCCGCGCGCCGGCTCTGCCGACATGGCGGGCCTTGCGGCCGGGGCCGGGCGCGGCGCCAGCGCCAGCTGGAACGGGCTGAGCGCATCGAGCACATCAGCCGCCGATTCCACAAGCACCGCCCCGTCGCGGATCAGGCCGTTCCCGCCGCGCGATCGCGGATCGAAAGGGTGGCCCGGCACCGCCATCACCTCGCGGCCGGCTTCTGCCGCGAGGCGCGCCGTGATCAGGCTGCCCGAACCGGGCGCTGCCTCCACCACGACCAGACCGCGCGCCACGCCGGCAATCAGCCGGTTGCGGCGCGGGAAATGCCGGGCCTGCGGCTCGGTTCCGGGCGGCAGCTCGGAGAGCAGCAGGCCGTGTTCGGCTATGGCGTTCTGCAGCTTCGCATTTTCAGGGGGATAGGCGATATCCACCCCGCCCGCCACACAGGCGATGGTGCCATTGGCAAGCGCGCCTTCATGGGCCGCGGCATCGATTCCGCGCGCCAGCCCCGAGGCCACGACCCAGCCGGCCTCCGCCAGCGCGCGCGCCATGTCGCGCGCAAGGCCGCGCCCGGCCGCGCTGGCATTGCGCGCCCCCACGATCGAAACCAGCGGCCGCCGGGCAAGCGCCAGATCCCCGACAGCGACAAGCACAGGCGGCGGATCGGCCAGTTCGGCCAGAAGCGGGGGATAATCAGCCTCGCCAACAAAGACATGCCGTGCGCCCAGCGCCATGGCGCTGGCCATTTCGGCTTCGGCCATGCCAGCATCTGCCACGGGCTTGCCACGCGCTGCGAGTGCGTCGAGCGCTTCCCCCGCATGCCTATGGCGCCGCAGCAACTGGCCGTAGGTGACAGGGCCGACCCCTTCGCTGCGCACCAGCCGCAGCCGTGCCAGCCGCTCTGCAGCGGATAGCCGGCCCAGCCCTGAAACTGGCCCTGAGACTGGCCCTGAGACTGGCCCCGAAACTGGCCCTGAAAGACGTGTCACCCCTTGCGGCCGATCCGTGGTTCCGTGCCTGCACGCAGGCGGGCAATGTTTTCCCGGTGGGTCCACAGAACCCAGAGGCCGAGAAGGAAGAGGATGAAGCTGGCCTCAGGGCGATCGAGTGCAGCCAGGGCGGCAGCCGCCGCAAAGCCGCCCGCCATCCCCCCCGCCGACGAGATGCGAGAGAGTGCCGCAACGCCAAGCCATGCAAGGGCGAAGGCGAGCCCGGCCTGCCAGGCCAGCGCGAACGAGATGCCAAGAAGGGTCGCAACCCCCTTGCCGCCCCGGAACTTCAGCCACAGCGGGTGGAGATGGCCGGCGAAGGCCCCGAGACCGGCCGCCAGTGCCGCAGCCTCGGTTCCGGCCTCGATTCCGGCGAATCGACCGGCCAGCCACACGGCAAGAACGCCCTTGCCCGCATCCAGAAGCAGGGTGGCGGCCGCAACGCCCTTCTTGCCGGTGCGCAGAACATTGGTGGCGCCGATGTTGCCGGAGCCGATCTGCCGGATATCCCCGCCACCCGACAGGCGGGTGAGGATAAGGCCGAAGGGAATGGAGCCGAGAAGATAGCCGATGCCAGCCCAGAGCAGCAGGTGTAGCAGGGTTTGGGACATGGGCCGGACGCTAGACGACGCACCGGCCGCGTCAAGCATGGCCAGCGCCGGGAAAGCCCGGAAAGGGCCAGCTTCGAGCCCAGCCTCAGAACTGGCGACGCGCCCGCAGCACCCAGCTTCGCGGCATGTTCAGCGTCTCGACCCCGGCGATCGCGGATTCGGCCAGCGTCCGGTCAAGGCAGTTCATGCATTCCAGGCTGAGCCGCCAGGTCTCGTCATCGGTGCGGACGGCGATTCCGGCATTGACGATGAGCGCTGGCCCGCTTTCCGAGCCCGTGACGGCAGGCCCCGAAAGCGTATTGGCAGCAAAGACCGTGCCATCGAAGGCAGGCGTCGATACGCCGGAGCGGATGGTCGCGTTCGAGGCCGAAAGCTCCTCCCGGTCGCGCCAGCTGATGTGGACCGTGGGCACGAGGGTGATGCCGGCAGGCGGGATCGGATGCTCCCAGCTGCCACCGACGCTGAAGCGCCAGTCTGGCGCATTGGCCGGGCGGGCAAGCATCCCGTCAGCGGTGACGACGCCGCGCGCGCAGCTGGCTGCCGCCCAGGGGGCAGGCGCGAGCGGCAGGAAGCCGGCGGCAAGGTCGGCCCGGCAATCGGCAAGCTGGCTGGCGACATCCGAATCGCCGAGGCGGTAGCGGGCCTTCTGCCAGACAAGACTGGCCCACAGGGACAGGCCCTTCGCCGGGCGGGCGGCAAGGTCGAGCTCCACCCCGCGGTTGCGGAAACGGCCGACGTTGAAGGCATCGACGAGGAGCGCACCCGAAAGCGGATCGAGCGCGGCGCTTTCCACCTGCGCATCCTCGATGTTCATCAGAAAGCCCGCCAGCTGGTAATCGAGCGCGCCATCGAAAAGCGTTCCGCGCGCGCCAAGCTGATGGGTTGTGCCGGCTTCGGGCGCGAAGGGGCGCACCCCTTCGGGCGTGGGCGATGCGATCGCCCAGCCACCGGGCCGGTAGCCGCGGCCGAGGCTGTAGAAGACGCCCAGCCATTCCTTCGGCCGGACCGAAAAACCGAAGGACGGAGTCCAGATGCCGTCGCGCTGGCGGGTGGGGATGCCGGGTGCATGCGCGCCGCCGAGGGTGAGCGTTTCGCGCGTGTGTCGAAGGCCAGCGGTCAGCGCCACGAAACTGGCCAGACGCACATCGACGAGGCCATAGCCCGCCAGCGCCTCGCGGCGCATCGTGACCAGACGATCGGCCAGGAGGACAGGGACGCCCGTGGCGCTGCCGTCATCGAAGGTCCTGAGGTCGGCGCGGTCGAGTTGGGTGCGGACATTTTCCAGCTGGCCGCCGACACGCCAGTTGATCACATCGACCCAGATGGTGCCCGACAGGCTGAGATCGTGGAAGTCGCGCGTTTCGCGGCGGTCCGTCCGCCAGGTGTAGCCGCCTTCGGCAAAGCCGCGCGCCGGCTGGATGGGCGTGGCGAGATCGGGAAAGGCGCGGCCATCGGCCAGATCGAGCGCGGAGCGGCTGCGGCTGTCGACATGGCCGCTGACGAGCGCAAGCCCAAGCGATTCGCCTTCCCACGCCAGCCTGGAGGTGAGAAGGGTCGCCTCTGTCTCGCGGCCGAGGGTGAAGGCCGCCTTGCCCCCGGCAAGCGGAAAGGCGGACTGGTCCGGGCCGGGCAGATCTGATTCGAAAAGGCCGGTGGACACGCGGCGGCCGCCGCAGTCGCCCGGGTCAGCCGGGCCACAGCGGACAGACGGCAGGCGCTCGCCACGTTCGCGCACCGAGGCGACAGCGACTGTCCATCCGAGTTCATCGGTCGCATCGAGCCGGCCGGCGAGGCGGATGCCGGTGCGGTCGTTTTCGTTCACCCGCTCGCCTGTCACGAGGTTGCGGGCATGGCCTTCGTCCGTGTCGGCATAGGCGGAAAGCTTGAAGCCGATGGAATCCGACATCGGCAGATCCACCGAGGCGCGCAGAAGGCGGCGGCGGTATTTTCCGAAGCCGCCCTCGATCTGGCCGGAAATCCGGTCACGCGGGGCGGCGAGGGAAAGGCGCAGTGCGCCCGCCGTCGTGCCGGCCCCCAGCCGCGCGCCCTGCCCGCCGCGAAGCAGCTCGATACCCTTGGCGTCGAACAGCATCAGCCCCATGGCCGCATCGAGCGGGACAGGAACATCATTCACGAAAAGGCCGAGCGCAGGGGCAAGCTGGCCCAGCGGCTCGCCGCCGCCCAGGCCACGAAGCGACAGCTTCGGCCCGCCCGGGCCATCGGCGCCGTCGAGCCCGGGGAGGTGCCCGGCGAGATCGAGCGGCGTGACAATGCCGCGCCCTTCGAGCGCACCTGACAGCAGCACATCCGAGAGGCCCGGCTCGACCGGATCGGCGGGCTCGGCTGCAAGGCCAGGGCGGATCGGCAGATCCTGGCGAGGCTCACTCGCGAATTGGGCGTAAGCCGGAAAGCCCGCCGGGCAAAGGGCCAGCGCCAGCAGGGCCGGGAAAGGAAGACGGCGCTTCAGCCGGGACGGAATGGAATGGGCCGTTACCGCTGATGCCGGGGCCGGACGGATGCTTTGGAAAATCGCCTTTTGCATGGCTCGTCTATGGCGCGGCTTGGCGCTCAGGGAAACGGGCCGATACTGCCAGCTTGCAGCATCCGCGCCGGGCCGATGCCATGATCCGACGGGAAGCAGGGCGCCGGAAGGTGCGCAAAGAGAAGGCGCCCGGCACCATCAGGGGTGCCGGGCGCCTGTTCAGGGCCTTGATCTTGCATCGCCAGACCGGAAATCAGGCCGGGGCGGTATCAGACGGGCTTGGGCGCCATGATCATGAGCATCTGCCGGCCTTCCATGCGCGGCAGCTGCTCGATCTTCGCATACTCCAGGGAATCGTCACGCACGCGTTCCAGAAGCTTCAGGCCAAGCTGGCCATGGGCCAGTTCGCGGCCACGGAAGCGCAGGGTCAGCTTCACCTTGTCACCCTCTTCGATGAACTTCTTCACCGACTTCATCTTGACCTCATAATCATGGTCATCGATGTTCGGGCGCATCTTGATCTCCTTGATCTCCTGCACCTTCTGGGTCTTGCGGGCGGCGGCTGCCTTTTTCTGGCTTTCATACTTGAACTTGCCGACATCAAGGAACTTGCAGACCGGCGGGTCCGCGTTCGGACTCACCTCGACCAGATCCAGGCCGATTTCCTGCGCCATGGCGACCGCTTCTCGGGTGGCCAGCACCCCGACATTCTCGCCATTTTCATCGATCACGCGCACCTTGGGCACGTTGATCCATTCATTGTATCGAGGGCCGTTCAACGGTTGCGGGGCCGGCCCGATCGGGCGCCTCATCATCGGCGGTCTTATGGTCGTCTCTCCTTCTTTCCTGTTTCGGTGCTTTTCGTTTCAATCTGCCCCGCCAGCCTTGCAGGCCGACCGGGCGAACATGGGCAAGATAAGCCTTTTCCGCCCCCAAGCAAAGGGGGGACAGGGCGCAAGCGCATCAAACGGCATGGACCGGCCGTCAATCCGGCAGCGGAATATGCTCCGTCTCGCCCGGAATCGGCCCGAAATGGCCGGCAAGGGGCCTTTCGCCCCATTCTGTCTTCGCCCTTTCGATCAGCGCCCGGTCGCTCGCCACGAGGTTCCACCAGACATGCCGTGCCCCGTCGAGCGGCGCACCCCCGCACAGCATCAGGTGGCAGGCCGTATCCGCCTCGAACAGGCTGTCGGCGCCATCATCGGCCACCAGCATTTCGCGCGTGGCCATGGCGGCATCGCCCAGCCGGCCGGCGCCCTCCACCATGTAGAGCGCGCGCTCGCCCCAGTTCGCGGGAAGCGCCAGCCGGGCGCCCGGTTCCAGCCGCAGTTCGGCCTGGAAGATGGGGTGCGGATATTCGACGGGGGAGTGCGCCCCCCACAGCCGGCCGGCGATCAGGCGCGCCGTGCCGCCCGGCAGTTCGACCTGCGGGATGCTGCCCGACTCGTGGTGCGCGAAGGCGGGCGCCATTTCCTCGTGGCTTTTCGGCAGCGCCACCCAGGTCTGAATGCCGTGCAGGCGATGGCCGCGCGCGCGTTCGGCTGGCGGCGTACGCTCCGAATGGGCAATGCCGCGCCCGGCTGTCATCCAGTTGACCGCGCCCGGCCCGATATCGATTTGCGTGCCCAGCGAATCGCGATGACCGAGCGCGCCCTCGAAAAGATAGGTGACCGTGGCGAGCCCGATATGCGGGTGCGGACGCACATCGATTCCCTGGCCAGGCTGGAAATCCGCCGGTCCTATGTGGTCGAAGAAGATGAAGGGCCCGACCGTGCGGCGGCGGGGCGAAGGCAGCACCCGGCCAACGGAAAAGCCGCCCAGGTCATGCGCGCGTGCCGCTATGCGCAGTGTCATTGGCCTGCTCCTTGCTGCTGCCGCCCTCCCAGGGCTGCGCCCGCAGCACCGTATCCTTCTGGCCGCGCGCGGCAAAGCGGGGGCCAAGGAAGCGGTAGAAGAACCAGTCCTTCGTGGCGGGCGGTGTGAGATGATAGAGGATGCGCTCGAACAGTGTCCAGCGCACGCCCTTGCGGTCGGCGCGGCGGTCTGATGGCGTAACCCAGAGGTCGGAGGCATAGGCGATGCGGCCGAACCGGGTCAGCCGGTTCACGAGTTCGTGATCCTTCAGCACATAGGGCCAGAGCGCCGCCGAATAGCCGCCCGATTCCTTGAAGGGCGCCGTGCGCATCAGATGGGCATAGCCGCCGCCATGCGCCTGCCGCCTGAGGATGCGGGGAATGACATGGGTGTAGACAAAGCGCTTCAGCCGCCAGCGCGGGGCATCGGGGTTGCCGCGCACATCATGGGCGATGAAGCCGACCACGTCAGGCCCGGCGGCTTCCATGTTGGCCGTGGCGGCTTCGAGATAATGCGGCGGATAGAAGGTATCGGCATCGCAGATCGCCAGCCATTCGCTTGCGGCAGCCGCGATCCCGGCGGCCAGCGCATGGACCTGCCCCGGCGTCGGCTCGTCGATCAGGCTGACTTCGATGCCCTGCTGCCTTGCCGCCCACTGGCGCGCCAGTTCCGGCCCGCCATCGGTGGAGCCATTGTTCACCAGCACCAGCCGGAAGGGCCGCAACGTCTGGTTCGACAGGCTTTCGAGCGTCGCCGGAAGCCAGCGCTCCTCGTTGTAATAGGGGATCACCAGCGTCCAGCGGACAGGGCCGCGCGCCGGGCCGGATGGGGTTTCAGCCTGTGCCATGACCAGCCGGGGCTTAGCCGCACGGGCCGTGAAGCGCCAGACTCGGGAGGGGCCCGGGCAGGAAAAGACACGGGCACGAACAGCCGGGCCCGCAACGCAAAGCTTGTGCGGCACGAGCCGAAAGGCCAGACTTGGCCCCATGGCCATCTACAAGATCTTCCGCGCCGGTGAGTGGGCCGCGTTCGAAGCCGGGGGCCGGTTCGAAGGCTCCGCCGACGACCTGCGCGACGGGTTCATCCACCTGTCCACCGGCGAACAGCTCGAAGGCTCGATCAGCCGGCATTTCTCCGGCGAACGCGGGCTTGTCATCGCGGAAATCCGCGCCGGGGACGACCCCGCCCTGCGCTGGGAGGAATCGCGGGGAGGGGCGCTGTTCCCGCATCTTTACCGCCCGCTGCTTCTGGCCGATGTCGCCAGCCGGGAAGTCCGCTCGTGAAACGGGCGCCGCTTCTCGCCCTCGGCCTGCTGGCCGCCTGTGCCGAGGCGGGCGCCGCCGGCCGGCCCGATGGCCCGGCGACATGGCATGTCGATTTCGCACAGGGCAATGACGCCGCCGACGGGACAAGCCCCGAAACCGCCTGGAAACATGCCCCCGGCGATCCGGAAGCCACCGGCAGGCCAGCCTCCGCCCGCCTTGCGCCCGGTGATACGGTCCTGTTCCGGGCCGGCGTGCCCTATCGCGGCCGCATCCACCTGCAGCACAGCGGCACGGCGGAAAAGCCCATCACCTACACCGGCCTTGGCTGGGGCAAGGGCATGGGCATCATCGATGGCTCGGACCCTGTCGGCAGTGTCCGCCCCTGCCGCGATGCGGCGGACTGCGGCGGCGCTGCGCAATGGCAGGAACTGCACCGCCTGGATTTCAGCCCCCCCGCAACCCGGCGCATCATCCTGTTCGGGCAGAAAGGCCCCTACATCCTCTCGCAGCTTCCGGCGCCGCCCAATGCACTGTTCGTCGATGACCGGATGACCTTCGCGCCGGTTTCGAAAGCGCAGCGCGCGCAGCTGGAAGCGGGCATTCTGGAAGCGCCGGCGCTGGCGGCGGCCGCACGCGCGGGCGGCGGGCAGATGGAACTTGCCTTCTGGGTGCTGCCCAATGTGGTCGAGCGGCGGCCTGTCCTTTCGGTCGAGGGGGACAGCATCCGCTTCCCGGCGGACGGGCTAAGCTTCTATCCCAACCGCGACGGGGCCGTTGCGCTGAACGGCAGCTTCGCCGGGCTCAACCAGCCCGGAACGGTTGTCTTCCTCGGCCCGGGGCATGGCGTGGCGCGGCTGCACGAGGGTGACGGGGCGGGCACCCTGTCCATCGGCAATGGCCGCCACGGAATCGAGTTCGGCGGCCAGTCCCATGTACGGATCACGGGCCTTTCCTTCCGCAACCTCGCCGGCAGCCGCAAGGCTGCGCGCGAGGGGCGCGCGCTGACGGATTTCTCCGGCAAGGCCAGCCATATCGAGATACGCGGCAACCGGATCGGACCGGCAGCGCTTGAACATGGCGGCGGCGCCATCCACCTGTTCGGCACCGAGGGCGTGCGCATCACCGCGAACCGGATCGAGGACATCGCCTTTGGCTCCGGCATCCGGGCAACCGGCGGCACGCCGCGCAACCTCGGCATCGAGGGCAATGTCATCCGCCGCATCGGCCGGGCCGGCATCGGTCTTCTCGGGGTCGAGGGCGCGCTGGTGCGCGGCAATGTGCTGGCCGAAATCCAGGGCGTGCACAGCAACGCCATCACCATCTATCTCGCCAACCGCGACATTCTTGTCGAAGGCAATTGTGTCATCGCCTCGCCCCGGCCGCTCACCTTCCATGGCAGCCGGGAACCCGACATCCCGAACCGGCTTCGGATCATCGACAACATCTTCATCTCGACCCCGGACGGGCAGGCCGCCATCAACAGCTGGGGCCGCAACATGCGGGACGTGGAGATCAGCGGGAATGTGCTGATCGGCCCGAAATTCGGCCTGATGCTGAACCAGGGCGACATCGACGTGCGCGTGACCGGAAATGACACCAACGGCATCGAGACGCGCGGCCCCATCCCGCCGGGCTGGGTGATCCGCGACAATGGCGAGAGCCTGTCGATGGCGGCCGCGCTGTCAGGCCAGTTCGGCGAGGAAGGCTGCAGCGTACCGGCCAGCCGGATGAAGCGCACCACCAGCCGCAGCCCAGACTGACACGGCACGGCACGGCACTGCCCCGCAGCATGGGCGGGGCAGGCACGGCTCAGCGGCAGTGGCTTTCAGGCACGTCGTCATTCTCGCGCGCGGCGGTCAGGATCGCGCCATTGCCGTCCACGGGGTGCATGCTGTTCGCCCCCGGGTCGAACAGGCCCGACCCCTTCGGCATCACCACCTCGCCGATCACGATGTTGCCGCGGGCATCGGCGCTCTGGTCGGTGGAAGCGAATTTCAGGGCGAAGCGCGGGCCTGACAGGAAATTGTCGATCAGGGCGAGGTTGCGCGAACGGCCCCAGCTGCTGGCGGCGCCATCGGCCATGCTGTTGCCGATGAACACATTGTTCGCCACCCTGACGCCGGGCATGCCATCGGCATGCCAGTCCTTCGCGGGGCCATGGGTGGTGAAGGGGCGGGCCGAATCCGTCACCACATTATGGGTGACATGCACGTTGCGGCTGTCGTTGTAGATGGTGATGCCATTGCCGTGCGGGCCGTTGATGCCCCACAGCCGGTTTGCCCTGACGGTGCCATTGGCGGCATTGTTCAGCCGGATGCCGGTGCGGCCGAGCATGCTGATGCGGTTGCACTGCACGAGCGACGGCCCGGGGCTGTTGTCCACCATCACCGCCGAGGTCCAGGGCATGGCGGTGAACTGGTTGCGGAAGACCTTCAGCTTGCGGGCGTTGATGGTGTGAACCGCACCGAAACCGGCGGTCATGTTAACCACGCCCCGGAAGCCGTTGTCGCGGATCTCGATGCCGGGCCGTCCGCTGTTGGTGAGGATGGCGATGCCACTGGCGTGCACCCCCCTGGCGCCGGCGAAATTGGCGAAGGAAAAGCCGCGGACCCGCACATGTTCGGCAGCCGACAGGTTGAAGCCGCCGCGCCTTCCGCCGACGCTGACATGGGATACATGCCGGCCTCCCGGACGAAAGATGACAACACCGTCCTTCGGGCTCATGGCAAAGGTGCCCGGCCGGCCGACCATGGCGGGTGCGTTCATGATGGTGAAGCGGCCGTCGCGGTCGGTGTAGGGATTGTAGGTGCCACCATCGAAGCGGGCGGTGGCGGGATCGAGCGTGACGCCGTTTGCGTTCACCTGCATGTCGGTCGTGAAGGCGACCACATTGGGCTTCACCCAGAGGCCCAGCACCGGCATGCCCCTTTCGAGACCGTGCGGAAGCGGATGGCGGATGGTGCCGGCAAGGACTTCGGCTGCCTGCGCCTTCGGAATGGCGAGATACTCGGCCACCCTGTCCGCCCGCTCGGGCGGCAGGTCGGGATATTGGGCCGGCTGCAGCGGCGTATCATTGACGAACAGCCAGTCGGTCCAGCTGACGCCGGCTGGCAGATCCGCCCGCCACAGGGTCTGCCAGGCCGGGTTGCCGAGGCAGTCCGCGGCCGACTGGCATTGCCGCACGCCCGAAAGCGGCTCGCTGCCATCGATGATGGCGCGGGAAAGACCCCAGGAAGAACCGTCAAAGACGACCGGCGCTTCGGCCGTGCCGGTGGCGCGCGGCACCATGTACCCACGATAGCGCACGCCACCCCGGAACCGCACCACGTCACCGGCAGCCAGAACCGTGCTGCGCGCCTTGCCGGTGGCGCGGCTGTCCCCGGGGGCATGTTTCCAGGCCGTTGCCTGCGAAAGGCCATCCGCCGTGTCCGACCCGGCGGCATGATCGACATGGAAGATGCGCCCCTCGGCCATGAGAGGGGCAGCGGGCGCGGCGGCTGCAACCACAAGCGCGGGCAGCGACCCTGCCGCACGCATCAGCTTCGCGAACTGGCTCATCGTCCTTTTCTCCCGTCCTTTCGGGCCGGAAGCGCGACAAGCGCCCCGGCATCAACGGGGACGGGCGCACAAGCTGATGTTTCAAAAAGTGAATCGGTTAACGGATGGCAGCATTCAGGCGGCATCCTGCCAGCGGGGGAGCCATGCCGGGCATCCGCTAACCTTTGGCTCAGAGCCGCGATTCAGGATCGGTGAATCCATGGAAAGGGCGGCTTTCCGCGCTTCAGCAAACGGGCGGCCGCGCCTTGCCTGCGGTTTACCCTTTTTTCGCCGCCTCCTGTGCGGCGCGGGCCTTCCGGTAACCATCGCGGGCCTGGCAGCGTTCCCACCAGGCGCGGGTTTGCGGGCCGAGCCCGTCGAGAAGGCCGAGCACGCCCGCCAGCAGGCAGGCATAGCCGACAGCAATGTCGGCGGAGGTGAAACGGCCGGCCACCAGCCATTCGCGGCCATCGGACAGAAGCTGTTCCACCCAGCCCATCCGGGCGGTGAACCAGCGGGCATAATCCTCTGCAACCTGCGGCTGGCGGCGCTCTTCCGGCTCGAAGACACGGTAGCGGAGCACGAGGGTCTGCGGGAAGGTGAAGGTGGCGTCTGACTGGAACAGGAGGTTCAGCCAGGCGCCATAGGCGGGTTCGTCCGGCTGCACATGCAGCCGTGTCGGGCCGTGGCGCTCGGCCAGATAGACGAGCATGGCGCTGCTTTCGGTGAGCGCCTGATCCGCATCGCGCAGATAGGGGATGGTGCCCAGCGGGTTGATCTCGAGATAGTCCGGCGCGCGCACGCGGGGCGGGAAGGGCAGGAGATGCAGGCGATAGGGCAGGCCCATCTCCTCCAGCATCCACAAGGGGCGGAACGAGCGCGCGTCGGCGCAATGCCACAGTTCGATCATCGGATGCTCCCCTCTCAAGGTCATGGCCCTTTCCAGCTGCCCTTCCCCGCACCTGTGGGGGCCGGGGCAACGGAAGGCAGGGCCCAATCAGAAGTGGCGTAGCGGGCGCGCCGCCGCTATTCATCCTGCCTTATGGACCAGATACGCATTGCAGGCGGCAAGACGCTCAAGGGGCGTCTTCCCATTTCCGGCGCAAAGAACGCCGCCCTCACCCTCTTGCCCGCCGCCCTGCTGACGGACGAGCCGCTGACGCTGCGGAACCTGCCACGCCTCGCCGATGTCGACACCTTCGGCCACCTGCTGAACCAGTTCGGCGCATCCACCCATACCCAGGGCTCGCGGCCCGAGGATTTCGGCCGCGTGATGACGATGTCGGCCAATCGCATCACCTCGACGACGGCGCCCTATGACATCGTGCGCAAGATGCGCGCCTCGATCCTTGTGCTGGGGCCGCTGCTGGCGCGCGAAGGAGTCGCTACCGTATCTCAGCCGGGCGGATGCGCCATCGGCAACCGCCCGATCGACCTGCACCTGAAGGGACTGGAAGCGCTGGGGGCGGAGATCGAGCTGACCTCGGGCTATGTCCGCGCGCGCGCGCCATCGGGCGGGCTGCGCGGCGGCCGCATCATCTTTCCCGTGGTGTCGGTGGGCGCGACGGAAAATGTGCTGATGGCCGCCGTTCTCGCCCGGGGCGAGACGGTGATCGAAAATGCCGCCCGCGAGCCCGAGATCGTGGACCTCGCCCGCTGCCTCGTCGCCATGGGCGCACACATCGAGGGCATCGGCACCGAGCGGCTGCTGGTCGAGGGCGTCGACCGCCTGCATGGGGCGACCTATGCCGTGATGCCCGACCGGATCGAGGCCGGTTCCTATGCCTGCGCCGCCGCCATCACCGGGGGCGAGCTGCTGCTCGTGGGCGCCAGCCGCGAGCTGCTCGGCTCGTCGCTTCCCGTGCTCGAGGAAGCCGGCGTCCGCTTCGAGGACCAGCGCGACGGCCTCCTCGTCAGCCGGCCTGATGGCCTGCACGGCGTGACGGCGCAGACTGCCCCCTGGCCCGGCTTCGCGACCGACATGCAGGCCCAGCTCATGGCGCTGATGACGGTAGCCGAAGGCGCCTCGGTGCTAACCGAAACCATCTTCGAAAACCGCTACATGCACGTGCCGGAACTGGCGCGCATGGGGGCTGACATCACCGTGCGCGGCCGCTCGGCCTTTGTGCGCGGCGTGCCGAAACTGACCGGCGCGCCGGTCATGGCAACCGATCTGCGCGCCTCGATGAGCCTGGTGATCGCCGGGCTTGCCGCCGAAGGGGAAACGATCGTGCGCCGGGTCTATCACCTCGACCGGGGCTATGAGCGGCTGGAGGAAAAGCTTCAGGCGGTCGGCGCGGACATCGAACGGGTGAGCGGTGACTGAGCGCCTGCACCTGCGGGCCGAGGACCGCGACGACCTCGCGGCGATCTCGGCCCTTGTGCAGGACATGGCGGTGAAGACAGGGGACATCGGCTGGTTTCCCCGCCGGCGCGAACTGGTGCTGCTGGGCAACCGCTTCCGCCACGAAGCCGCCGACAGGGACCGCGCGCCCACGCGCATCCGCTCGGCCCTGCGGATCAGCTTCGTTGACGCCGTGCGCCGCCGCGCATGGCCTGAAAGTCAGGACAGGGTGCTTGCGCTGCTTGCGCTGACAGAAGAAGACGCGGGCGATGCGCTGCTCCTCAGCTTTGCAGGCGGGCCGATGCTGAAGCTTTCAACCGAAGTGATCGACGTGACGCTGGAAGATATTTCCGGCCCCTGGGGGGCGCGGGCCGTTCCCGATCACGGCTGAAGGCCTGAATCACGGCTGAAGGCCAGAGCCTTCACCCACCGCATGGCGCGGGATGAGCCGGCGCGCCATGATCCACGCACCCAGCCCCCGCACCACGAGCGGCAGCGCCTGCGACAGCGCCGCGCCCGTCAGCCCGTACAGCGGGATCAGGGTCAGGCTCGCCACAAGGCCGACGACGACGCCGAGGATGGTGAGCTTCAGCTGCACGCCATCATGGCCGGCCATGGTCAGCATCGCACCCAGTGGCCCGCGCGCCACATGCACCACCTGGCCGACGGCCATGATGGCTAGCGCCGTGGCGGCGACAGCGAATTCCGGCCCAAAGGCGGTTTCCAGCAGCCAGCCCGGCGCCAGCAGCGAAACAAGCACGACCGGCGACGCCAGCACCGCCATCAGCGCCGTGGCCCGGCGGTGGCGGCGCCAGACAAGGTCGTAGCGCCCCACCCGGACATCCCCGGCGATGCGCGGGGCGACATAGGTTTCCGATGTCATCACGATGGTGAGGATGATGGTGATGACCTGGAAGGATACGCGGAAGGCCCCGACATCGGCTGCATCCATGGACGAGGAGATCTTCGCGAGGATCACCCAGTCCGTCAGCTGCTGGAGAAAAAGGCCGGCCATGAGCGGCGTGCCTGTCCACAACAGGCCGGCCGGGATGTCGCGCCCTTCGTCCCAGGCGCGGATGCGCGGCGCCATCAGCAGCCAGGAGCCCAGAGTGGCCAGCGCCTGGAAGCCGATCACGAGGCCCGTTGCCAAGGCTTCGCCGGGCGCTTCGCCCGCCAGCCAGAGCGAAACGAAGGCAAGTGGCAGCAGCAGGGTGGGCAGGGCCTCGAAGAACTGGCCGAGGACCGGCATGCCATTGGCGCGGATGGCGGAATAGCCGAGGCGCAGGAACGGCACGACCAGTATGCCGGCCCCGACCAGCGCCATCGAGAGGAAATCGCCCTCGAGCCAGTCATTCAGGCCGGTAAAGAAGAGGACCAGCAGCCAGAGGATGGAAACGGCCAGCGCCATCAGGCCCACCCGGCCTGCAATGGCCCCGATGGCGGCGCGGGCCTGCCCGCTTGCGCCCTCGCGCAGGTCGCCGGCGACCTGGCGGATGAGAATGCGATCGAGGCCGAACAGAGCAAGACTGGCGAGCAGGTTCACCGTGGATATGGCGAGCGCATAATGGCCGATCACCGCCGCGCCGGAGATCCGCGCCAGCAGGAAGGTCGAGAGGAAGGACGCGACGGCGACACTGCCTGAAATGGCATAGGCCATGAGGGCAGGCGATTTCGCAAGCCGCAGGACTGTCCTGAACAGGCTGTTGGCGGGCGGCATCGCGGCGGGAATTCCCTATTCTCGGCCCGGTCGGGCAAGCTCGCCCTGCCCTAGCGGCACGGCGTGCCGGTGGCAACGCGTGCCGGTCAGAGGCCGGACCAGCCGCGGAACCATTGCACGAAGCGCGGGATTCCCGCCTCGATGGGCGTGGACGGGGCAAAGCCGTGATCACGGGCGATCGCCGAGACATCGGCATAGGTGTCGGGCACGTCTCCGGGCTGCATGGGGTGAAATTCCCTTTCCAGCCGGCGGCCGCAGGCCTGCTCGATCAGGTCCACAAGGCGCATCAGCTCTTCGGAACGGCTGTTGCCGATGTTGTAGAGGGCATGGGGGGCATGGCTTCCCCCGGGCTTTTCCTGCCCGTCATCAGCCGGGGGCCGGTAAAGACAGGCAAGCACGCCGGCGATGATGTCATCGACATAGGTGAAATCGCGCCGCATGCGCCCATGGTTGAAAATGCGGACCGGCTGCCCCTTCAGGCAGCTTTCGGTGAAATGCCAGACGGCCATGTCCGGCCGGCCCCATGGCCCGTAGACGGTGAAGAAGCGCAGGCCGGTGAGCGGAATGCGGTAGAGATGGGCGTAGGTCTCGCTCATCAGTTCGTCCGCCTTCTTGGTGGCAGCATAGAGCGAGACGGGATGATCCGTCCTGTCCTCCACGCGGAAAGGCAGGCTCGCATTGGCGCCATAGACTGACGAGGAGGAGGCATAGACCATCGGCACCCGCAGCCGCCGCGCCACTTCCAGCATGTTGAGATGCCCGGCAAGATTGGAATGGGCATAGGCATGGGGGTGGTCGATGGACCAGCGGACGCCCGGCTGCGCGCCGAGATGCGCAATGGCGCTGATCGGCCCCAGCTTCGCGGATGCCCTGGCGATCGCGGCATCGAGGGCCGCCATGTCTGCGAAATCGACCCGCAGATCGAGAAAGCCGGGCCTGTCCAGTCCGGCGAGGCGCGCGCGTTTGAGGGCGGGGTCGTAATAGGGTGTCAGGTTGTCGATCCCGGCAACCGTCTCGCCGCGATCGAGAAGCGCGCGGGAAAGATGATGGCCGATGAAGCCCGCAGCACCGGTAACGAGGATGCTCATGCGGACCACTTTCTGCCGTGCTGCCGGCGAAACCCGAGGTGAAAAACTGTTGCCTTGGCCATCAAAGCGCAGATGCGCCGGTTTTCAGGGTGGAGCAAGCGCCGCATCTGACTTACTAATCGGGCATGAGCGAGCAAAGGGCACGGATTCTCAGACCATACACCCAGAGGGTGCGCGATGCCCGTTACCTTGCCGGCAAGACCATTGCCGTCACGCTTCTTGTCATAACCGCGATGTTCATGGGGCTCACGCTGGCCCTGTTCGGGCTGCCGGGCCTGTTCATCCCGCTCACGCCGATCCTGATCCTGATCGGGTTCATGCTGTGGCTTTCGCCCGATTCCGACCCGGATCTCGACAAGCCGATCGAGCGGACCTTCTATTTCTTCTTCGCCGTGGCGCTGATGTGGCCCAATTACATCGCGCTCAACATTCCCGGCCTGCCCTGGGTTTCCTTCCAGCGAATCGTCGCCCTCGTCATCATCGCGCTCGGCTTCTACGCGATTTCCTCGTCGAAGCGCGTGCGCGGAGAAATCGGGGAGGTGCTGCGGTCGAGCACGCCCATACGCCGCCTCTTCCTGGCATGGGTCGCCCTGCAGTTCATCATGCTGTTCGTGGCCCGGCTGGAAACGATGGAACGGTGGGTCCATTACCAGCTCGTCTGGAACTTCATGTTCCTCATGGCCTTGTGGGTGATGCGCCGGCCTGGCCGGCCGCAGCGGATGCAGTATCTGCTCATCATCGGCATCATCGTGACTTCGCTGCTGGTGATACCCGAAGTCCGCCGGGAACAGGTGCTCTGGGCCACCAGCATCCCCAGCTGGCTGGGCGTGGACCCGGAGGTGCAGGTCAAGCTGATCGAGGGCAGCCGTCGAAGCGGCCTTTATCGTGCGATCTCGATCTACCTGACATCGGTCACCTATGGCGAATATATCGCCGTTTCGGTGCCCTTCGTGCTCTATGCCATCTTCCATGCGAAGACACCCATCCGCTTCGCCCTCGCGATCGCCGTCTTCGCCCTGCTGTTCAACGCCGCCTACCAGACCAACACCCGCACCTCGATGGTGGGCTTCGTGATTGCAACGGGCGTCTTCTCGGCCCTGTGGATCGCGCGCCGCTTCCGGGAGAATTTCCACAAGCGCGACGTGCTGTCGGCGGCCATGTTCTGGGGCTTCCCGGCTGCGGGCCTCGCGTTCCTGTCCGTGATCCTGTCGGTCAATCGAATCCGGGTCAGGGTTCTGGGCGGCAGCGAGCATGAGGCAAGCGATGCGGGCCGGGATGCCCAGTGGGACATGGCCATTCCCAAGATCATCCGGAACCCGTTCGGATATGGCGTGGACACGGTTGGTATTCACGTGCCCTACACGAACCTCGCCGGCATCCCCACGATCGACAGCTACTTCATCAACCTGCTGATCGATTATGGCATTCCGGGCTTCCTCATCTTCCTCGGGCTGTTCATCGCCGGATCGATCACCGGGGCCAAGGTCTACATCAATTCGGAAAACCGGGACGAGGACATTGCCGGGCCTGCCGCAGTCAGCCTCTTCATCTTCCTCTTCACCCGCTCGGTGCTGAGCTCCGAAGGCGCGCAGTTCCTCGCCTTCATGCTGACGGCGATGATCCTGGCGCTGCACTGGCGACAGCAGCAGCGGGCGCCCGCGAAAGCGCCGGCGCAACCTGTGGAGCCGCTGTACAGGCTGCCCCCCCGGCGCATCGGCGCGCTGGCCCGCAACCGCTAAGCCCGCTTCGGGATGACGGCGCATGAATCAACCGCCGCGCGCGCCGGTTCGCCGCGGCCGCTGGTGATCGCCCTGGCCGTCGCGGGCTTTCTCGTCCTCAGGCTGCTGCCGCCGCCCGCCGGGCTGGGGCCGGATGGCTGGGCGGTCGCGGCGCTTGCTCTGCTGATGGCGACGCTGTGGCTGACGGAGGCGCTGCCCCTGTCGATGACGGCGACCCTGCCCTTTCTGCTGCTGCCCGTGATGCGGGTGATGGAGCCTGACGAGATCGCCGGTCTCTACTGGTCCCCCACCATCTTCCTGGTGCTCGGGGGCGCCATCGTCGCCATCGCCCTGGAGCAGCGCGGCCTGCACCGGCGCCTTGCCCTTGGCATCGCGCGGATGGCGCCGGACTCGCCGGCGGGCCTTCTGCTCGCCCTGATGGCGGCCACGGCCATCACCTCGATGCTGGTGTCGAACACGGCCTCGGCGCTCATCATGATGCCAGTCGCTCTGGCGATGGCGCGGTCGATCGGCGCCGAAGGCGGTGCGCAGGCCGGCGGCCATTCCGGCCTGACGACCCTTCTGGTTCTGGGCGTTGCCTATGCGGCAACCATTGGCGGCTTCGGCACGCTTGTCGGCTCCCCCACAAATGCGATCGCCACCGGAATCATCGAGCGCAGCCTGAACCTCAGGATCGATTTCCTGACATGGGCCATGTTCGGCCTGCCGCTCGTCATCCTCGCGGTGCCGCTGGCTGCCGGGCTGTTGTTGCTGATGTTCCGCCCGGCGCCCGGCACGCGCCTGCCCCGCATCGGGCCGGCGACACGGCTGCCGGCCATGGGCAAGGACGAAAAGCATGTCCTTGCCGTGGTCTCGGCCCTCGTCCTTGCCTGGATTTTCACGCCGCTTGCCGGCCCGGCGCTCGGCCTGCCGCGCATCGATGACGGCATGATCGCCATTGCGGCGGCCCTACTTCTGCTGGCCATGCCGGCCTCGGGCGGCGGCCCGCTCCTGCCCTGGCATGCCCTGAAGCAGGTGCCCTGGGACATATTGCTGATGTTCGGCGGTGGTCTCGCGCTGGCGGGCGCCATTTCGCAATCCGGCCTTGCTGCATGGCTCGGCGCCGGCCTCTCGGGGCTTTCGGCGCTGCCGGCATGGGGCCTTGCCGCCCTGATGATCGCGGCCATCATCCTTGTCACCGAATTCGCAAGCAATGTGGCCACCGCGTCGGGCTTCGTGCCCGTGGTCGCGGCGGTGATCCTCGCCACGGGGGCCGACCCGCTGTTCTTCGCCATGTGCGCGGCACTTGCCTCGTCCTGGGGCTTCATGATGCCGGCTGGAACCGGCCCCAATGCCATCGCCTATGCAACCGGTGAGGTGAGCGTGCGCCAGATGGTGCGGACAGGCTTCATCCTCAATCTTGCCGGCATACCGCTGCTGGTTGCCATTTGCGCCCTTGTCGCGAAAATGATCTGAAACGCCGGGGAGACAGAAACGACCATGAAGACCCTGGGACTGGCACTGGAAGAGCATCGCGGCTTCGGGCCGGGCTTTGATTTCGTGCGGCTCTTCCTGGCTTCGGGGGTCGTGCTCTGGCACTGTTTTCCGATCACCGCCGGCAGCGCCCGGCTGATCGAGGCGACGCCTTTCTGGTTCATCGTCAGTTCCATGGTGCCGATGTTCTTCGCGGTTTCGGGCTTTCTCGTGATCGCCAGCGCAACGCGCGTGCCCGTGGGACCGTTCCTGATGAACCGCGTGGCCCGCATCTTCCCCGCGCTGATCGTCGTCGTGGGGCTGATGGCGCTCGCCGTCGGGCCGCTGATCTCGTCGGTTCCGCCCGGCATCTATTTCGAAAGCAGTCGCCTGTGGCGCTATCTCGCGACAGGGCTGGGACTGGTCTCCTTCGACCTGCCCGGCGTCTTCGAGGCGAACCCCTATGCGCGGGTGGTGAACGGCAGCCTGTGGACCGTGCCGCACGAGATCCTGTGCTATCTCATGGTCGCGGGCCTGATGATCCTGGGCCTGGCCGGGCGCTGGTGGGCGCTCACGCTTCTGTTCGCCCTGATCTTCCTGCTCGCCTTTCTTGGCCAGTGGGCGCCAGTGGGCACGCTTCCCGGTCCTGTCGAGATGCTCGTCCGGTCGCCGCATTTCGCACAGGGCTCGAAGATCATTCCCTTCTTCCTGCTGGGCGCCATCTTCTACCTCGCGCGGGGGCGCATTCCGCTGGACTGGCGGCTGGCGGCCCTGTCGCTCGTGGCGGTGATGGCGATCGGCACCCTTGTCGACCCCTCGGCGCGCAAGGGGGCGCTGCTGTGGCTGGCGGCAGGGCCGCCACTGACCTATCTGACCGTCTGGGCAGGCATGGTGCGCCTGCCGAAGCCGAATTTCCTGGGCGGCGGCGATTTCAGCTACGGCGTCTATCTCTGGCATTTCCCGATTCTCCAGTTGCTGGTGATGGCCTTCGGGATCGGCAGCTGGTGGGTGCTGGGGCTGGCGAGCATCCTGCCGGTGATGCTGGTGGCGGCGGCTTCATGGCATTTCGTGGAAAAGCCGGCGCTCGCATGGCGCAAGCGCCATTCGCTGGCAGGCGCGCGCGCCGCAAAGGGCTGAACGGGTCCGGCGACGCGGGAAAGCGGCTTTCACGGCTCAAGCCCGTTGTCGGGCGCAGGCGTTTGGGCTAGGCCCCCCGCAAGCACAAGGACCGGTCGAATGAAACTGCTTGCAGCCAACAGCAACCCCAAGCTGGCGGAAGATATCGCCCGCTATCTCGAACTTCCTTTGACGGCGGCCAGCGTGCGCCGCTTCGCCGACGAGGAAATCTTTGTCGAGATCCATGAGAATGTCCGCGGGCAGGACATGTTCGTGCTGCAATCCACGTCGGCGCCGGCCAATGACAATCTGATGGAGCTGCTGATCTGCATCGATGCGCTCAGGCGCGCATCGGCCCGGCGGATCACGGCGGTCATCCCCTATTTCGGCTATGCCCGGCAGGACCGCAAGCCCGGACCCCGCACGCCGATTTCGGCCAAGCTCGTCGCCAATCTGATCACCGAAGCAGGCGCATCGCGCGTGCTTTCCGTCGATCTTCATGCCGGTCAGATCCAGGGCTTCTTCGACGTGCCGGTGGACAATCTCTTCGCCGCCCCCGTGATGTCAGCCGATATCCAGGCCCGCTACCCGGATTACCAGGGCAAGCTGATGGTGGTTTCGCCCGACGTGGGTGGCGTGGTGCGCGCCCGCGCCCTCGCACGCCGCCTCGACAATGCCCCGCTCGCCATCGTCGACAAGCGGCGCGAGCGGCCGGGCGAATCGGAAGTGATGAACATCATCGGCGACGTGCGTGACCGATTCTGCATCCTGATCGACGACATCGTCGATTCGGCCGGCACGCTGTGCAATGCCGCCAAGGCGCTGATGGACGCGGGCGCGGCCGGCGTTTCCGCCTATGTGACCCATGGCGTTCTTTCGGGCGGAGCCGTTGCGCGCGTCGAAGGCTCGGCGCTGAAGGAACTGGTCATCACCGACAGCATTCACGCAACATCGGCCGTGAGCGAGGCGAAAAAGATCCGCGTGCTCACCATCGCGCCGCTCATCGGGGAAGCGATCCGCCGGATTTCCGACGAAAGCTCGGTTTCCAGCCTGTTCGACTGAGCCGCCTCCGCACGAAACGGCAGCCATCTCACCCCAGTTCGCGCACCAGCCGCTTCGGGGCCACGGCCCTGTAGCTTTCGACGACCCAGCCCGGAATCAGATCCGGGTCGAACGGCATGTCCCCCGCCTCGGCGGGCATCAGGCGGCATTCCACCCATCCATGAGGGCCTAAACCATAGCGCGCGGGCGTGCAGCCATTGAACATCAGGGCAAAGTCGGCGGAAGCGGGCAGCTTCAGCAGTAGCGAGAGACCGGCATTTGCAGCCGCCGTCTGCCCCGGCGCGATTGCCCCAGAGGACAGAAGCGCGAAGATCCTGCGGCCAACCTTGAACGCTTCCGCGCCCCATGGGTTGTCAGCCCAGGCCCCTGGAAGGGCGAGCGCCTGCGCGCGCACCAGTGCGCCAGGCCTGTCCATGCTGGACAGCGCCATTCGGCCAGCCCCTATTTCGGGGCGCCCGTGGCCGACGGGAACAGCTTGCGCAGTTCGGCATCCAGCTTCGGCGCAATGGCCTTTTCGGCGGCCTGCATGCGCGGGCCGAAACGCTGCTGGATCTGGCGGTTCACGCCAGCCAGAACCGCCGGCTGCCGCGCCCGCAGCTTCATGCCCGCAGGCGAGCTGTAGAAGGCCGTGATGGCCTTGAGCTCGGCCTCGGTGAACTCGCGGGCATAGGCCTCGATCGTCAGCTGCCGCGACACGGGCTGCATTTCGCGCATGACAGGGCCTAGCGCATCCGCCTGCATCGCGCCCATGCGGGCTATGGCCGCCTTGAAGGCGGGCTGGTTCTTGGCGGCCTCGGCCCGGTATTGTGGGCTGTTGCGCAGCATCGAGCGTATGGCGGCGCCCTCGCGCATCTGTTGCAGCTGGCTGTCAAGCCCGGCCTTCTGGGCCGCGGGCGGTGTCAGCAGGTCGACAAGGGCCGTGGCCGCCTGCGTGGTTGCAGCGGACTGCGCCAGAACCGGGCTGGCCGCCAGCAGGGCAAAGCCTGCCACAAGCACGGGAAAGCGCCCCTTCATTGCCATCACCATATTGAAACTCCTTGCAAAGGCCCTCGTGGGCTGCCCCGCCAGCCGGGCAGGGGTGCGGGTCATCGTGTCATCAACCAGACCAGAGAGACAGACCCCAGAATGATGCGGTACCATGCAAAGGGCGCGAAGCCGTGGCGGCTGACAAAGCCCACAAGCCAGCGGACAACCAGAAGCGCTGCCAGGAAGGCCGTGACGAAACCGACCCCGATGAGCGTCATATCATTGAAATCGAGGACGTCTCGCTCCTGCCAGAGGGCATAGACTGTCGCGGCGCTCATGGTGGGAACAGCCAGGAAGAAGCTGAACTCCGCAGCGGTCCGCCGGTCGACACCCATCAGCAGCGCGCCCATGATCGTCGCGCCCGAGCGGGAGACACCGGGCACCATCGCAAGGCACTGGACGATGCCGATGCCGCCCGCAGTCTTCCAGCCCAGTTCCTCGACGGAGCCTTCCACGCGGACTGGAATGCTGCGCTCGATCAGGAGAATCGCGATGCCACCCACAATCAGGGCCACCGCCACGGTTTCGGGGCTGTTCAGCAGCGCGCGGATGCCTTCATAGGCAACCACACCAACGAGCATGGCAGGCACGAAGCCAAGGATGATGTTGCGGGTGAAGGCAATGGCGCCGGCATCCCGGCCGAGAAGGCCCCGCGCCACCCCCCAGAATCGGCTCCAGTAGACCACCATGACGGCCAGGATGGCGCCAAGCTGGATGGCGATCTTGAAGGCCGCCGATCCTTCACCCTTGAAGCCCAGCAACTCGGCGCCGAGAATCAGGTGACCGGTGGATGAGACCGGGATGAATTCGGTCAGACCCTCGACAAGGCCGAGAAGGAAAGCCTGGAGCAAGGGGGTCAGTTCCATCATCATCCTTGAATTGTCGTGGCATGGTGTACGTGGCTGGCGGAGGCCGAGCGACCCGCCAGCCTGCCTCAGGCCGCTTTCGCGAAGCGGCCGCCGGGGCGGTAGCGCTCAAGCCAGGCGGGCGCTGCGGCAGCCATGGGCATGGGCATGATTCCCAGTTCGGCAAGGCCGGAAGCGCCTGCGGAGACTACATTGTCCCTCTGCAGCATGAGCAGCTGATCGCGAGTGATGGGAGCGCCCGGCAGGAAGGAAAAAGCAGCCAGAAGCCCGGCCGCTGCATCGGGCACATCGACCAGCGGCTTTTCATGCCCGGTTTCCCGGGCGATGAAGGCCATGATCTCGCGCATGGAAAGCACATCCGGCCCGCCCAGCTCCCAGCAGCCGCCCGGCTGGCCTTCCATCTGGCGCGCCACGACAGCGGCGACAGCATCGGCCACATCGCTGACGAAGACCGGCTGGAACCGTGTGGCGGGCGCAACCACGGGAACGAAGGGCGCCCCCGCGATCAGCCGTGCAAAACGGTTGGTGAAGCCATCGTCGGCGCCGAAAACGAGGCTCGGCCTGAGGATTGCAGCCGTGGGGAAGGCGGAAAGCACACCGGCCTCACCTTCCGCCTTGCTCCGCCCATAGGCCGAGGGGCTGTCAGGATCTGCGCCGATGGCGGACATCTGGACGAAGGCCCGGCATCCGGCGGCGGCGGCGGCCTGGGCCACGACGGCAGCACCGCGCGCCTGCACCTCGGCGAAGCGCTGGCCGCCACGTTCGTCCAGAATGCCGACAAGGTTGATCACGGCATCGGAGCCGGCGACGGCCCCAGCAAGGCTTCCGGGCACGCGCACATCGGCCCTGACGGCGCCGATCTGCCCCAGATCGCCCAGCGGCTTCAGCCGCATCGCACGATCCGGATTGCGACAGGCGATTCGCACACGCCAGCCTGCACGGGCGAAAACTTCGGTTACGGCGGCGCCGATGAAGCCCGAACCGCCGATGATGGTGACGAGACCCCCCTTGGGGAGAAGGGGCGCTTCGAGCCCGGAAATGACCGCTGGTTTCATGCAGAAGCCTCTAGCCTTTGCGAAGCCCGGTTGACAATCGCCTCCGGCCCTCATAACGACCCGGCCTCGCACATGCGAACGGCACCTTGCCCAGGTGGCGGAATTGGTAGACGCGCAGGTTTCAGGTACCTGTGGCCGAAAGGCCGTGGAGGTTCGAGTCCTCTTCTGGGCACCATTTGTTCTTCTCAGAAGAACCCAGTAAGTGTATTAAACCCGCAGAAATCCAAGGGAATTGGCCCTTGGATCGTGCCGGATCGTCCCGCCTTTTCTCGGGGGTTCCGCACATTTTTGCGGGCCTTTTACGGGCCTTTGCGAAAACCACATTGGGAAAAGGCCCGCCCATGCCTCTGACCGAAACCCGGCTTCGCGCACTCAAGCCAAAGGACAAACCGTACAAGGTCGCCGACGACCGCGGATTGTACATCGAGGTGTCCCCATCGGGCGGAAAACTCTGGCGGTTCCGCTATCGAATCGGCGCCGTCGAAAAGAAGCTCTCGATCGGCTCCTATCCCGAAATCAATATCAAGGACGCACGCCAAGCGGCCTATGAGGCGCGGGTCAAAGTCGCGGCAGGCGGTGACCCGGCGATGGAGAAGCGAAAGCAGAAGATCCGTTCGGAATTCCTTTCCGCCCAGACATTCGAGGCGGTGGCACGCGAGTACATCGATGAGATGATGGTGCAGAACGGTCGCGCGGATGCGACCATCATTAAGGCCAACTTCTTCCTCGACCAGTTGACGGCCGCCATCGGCAGCCGTCCGATCGACGAGATTGAGCCGTTCGAAGTGCTGGCTCCCCTCAAGCGCCTCGAGGCGAAGGGGAAGCACGAGACCGCCAAAAAGACCCGGTCCTTTGCGAGCCGCGTGTTCCGCTATGGGGTTGCCACGACGCGCTGCAAAGGCGACCCAACGAGCATGCTTCGCGGGGCGCTGATAACGCCCAAGGCAAAGCACTATGCAGCGATCCTTGAGCCGAAGGATCTCGGTGGACTGCTGCGCGCAATCCAGGACTACACTGGCAACTTCATTACCCGGTACGCCCTGCTCATCGCACCTCATGTCTTTGTACGCCCTGGCGAACTGCGGCACGCCGATTGGAAGGAGATCGACCTCGACGAAGGCGTCTGGCGCATCCCAGAGGGAAAGATGAAAGCGCGCCGCCCACATGCCGTGCCGTTGTCCAAACAGGTAGTCGGATATCTCAAGGAACTTGCCGAGATGGTTGGCACCGAAGGGTATGTGTTTCCGTCAGCTCGCGCGTCCGTCCGCCCGATGAGCGAAAACACCCTGAATGCCGCTTTCCGACGAATGGGCTTCACCAAGGACGAAGTCACCGCGCATGGTCTTCGGGCTACGGCCTCCACCATGCTGAATGAAAGCGGCCTCTGGAATCCGGATGCGATTGAACGCGGCTTGGCGCACGGTGACAGCAATGCCGTTCGCGGCGTTTATCACCGCGGCAAACACTGGGATGAGCGCGTCCGCATGGCGCAGTGGTGGAGCGACTACCTCGATACCATCCGTGATGGCGGGAAGGTCATCAAGGGTGCGTTTGCTGGAAGAGCCTGACGAGGATGTGGACACCTTTCGGATTTAGCTGGAACTGGGACATTCCTGCGGGCCGCGGCCACTAATTGGAGCGTCCAGTGATGTATGATCCCCCAGACGGTCCGTGGTCTATTTTCCCTAGGGCGAAACAATTACTCGTAGTTCGGCCTCGGTGGTTTTTTTGAGATATAGCTCGGTCGTGCCCAGCAGCAGAAGGGCGTCGTTGTTCATGTTTGATGCCGATGCGCCGGGCTGAACGAGTATCATCTCGAACCGGAGGCGCGCGCGCCTCGCCTTCTCCTTGAAATAGGAGAGCTCTTTCATTCCCCCCTTGAGAAAACGTGTGTAGCCGTCTTGCGCCCAGAGTTCATGGCGGCGTTTTAGGTCGTGATAGAGTCTCGGCAGGCCCTGATGTTTTGCTACGATGCTTTTTTGAGCCTGGCCACAGACGGTATAGAAGTTGCGGATGTCTTGAGTAACAGCACCGCCGTGCGCGTTCTTACAATGTACAAGACACAGACGGATCGTTTCCTCGTCGACGTCTTTGAGGCATACGAGATCTGCCGCTTCGCCAGAACCGTCGTCATTGAAAACGACGTCGAACTCGGCCTCAATTTGCTGAAAAGTGTAATATTGGATGGTGGAACGGTCGACCAGTTTGCCGGCTGACTCGCGATTGAGTGGGATGCCGCTCCAATCCCAAGATTCCAGCCGGGATTTGTCGAACTGTCCAGCGTCCAGCCGAACTGGGATATGGTAGCAATTGTAGGAGTAGGTGCCATCAGCATAGCGGATTAGAAAAGGATCTTTTTGAAGATATTCCTCGAGCGCAATAGGGGCATCGTTCCCCTTGCAGAAGCGCACTTCCGGCCCCGAAACATGCTCGTGTTCATATCCCTTGGGCAGCTTGGCATCAATTCGAAGGCGGTAGACAGAATCTAATTGGCCGGATTGAATATGGATTGGAATGGCTCCATCGGCATCAGGTTCGTCGATTGCCAGATCGACCAGGTACAGCGGCACTGTCGCCCCATCGAATGTGACGGCCTGCCGATCGTTGAGGCGTAGCTGTGCCTGTTCGCCCCACATGGCTGCGATGGGCGGTGAAGACCAAGGGGCATCGATCTTCTCAGGTCGCAGGAAATCCTCGACGATGTTGCTCTCGTCACCGTTCTGCTGTTGCACCTTCGCCCAAGTAGCGCGGGTCCAATCGATCCATTCGGCAACATTGCCAGACCGCTGCTGCCATACCTTACCCCGTCGCTGAGCGGCTCCCCAGAGCACCCGTTCGCCGTTCTCGTATCCGAGACATGCGATGTTGTTCAGTTCAGACTCCCGCTTTTCAATCATTGCAAGCCCCTCGGTAACGTTGGGACCGAAGTAAGAGGTGAAGCTGATGGCGCCGATGCGTGATGAGCCGAGGCTCTTCGCGAGCGGCAGTTTGGTCTGAGCCCGTGGATTTCCTCCAGGTTTGAGTAGAGTCCGGTCCTTGAAGGAGTCGGATGGATATGAAGCGGA
>NZ_JBQXGU010000003.1:0-444429 GCF_052616365.1 Sandaracinobacteroides sp. A072 | reverse complement strand
CGTGTCGCAAGACCGGCCCGAACGCTCCTCAAGATCCCAAACGCTTACGAACATCCCCGATTCCTCCGTGCAAGACGGATGCGATACGGAATGGGGTGGATGTTCCGCAGGCGTTCGCGGTCGCCAGCGAGTGCCATCTGGACCGATTGCCGCCTTTCTGGATTGACCGCCGGCCGCGGATTCACGATCATTCCCATATGCTTCCATTCTCGACCGAGTTCCCTGTAATCCCCAGCGACAACCGGGCTGCCTTCGTGGCGGAAGTGGTCGCTTGGATCCGCGGTATGCAGCATCAGACCGTGCTTTCGAGTAAGTCTGAGGCTGAGCTTGACAGAGCTAATGTTCACGTCCGCTCGAATAGCGGCGAAGAACTCCGCATGCGGGAGTTGCGGACCGGAGATGGCTGGACTGCCATCGGTATTCGGCACGACCTTCCCGATGATCTCGGGCGTGTTTGGCGAACGGAGTGCGTCCTGAAACGTGCTTCCGCAGAGGGTGGGCAGGACCTGGTCCGCCTTCGGACCCAGTGCATCGCTACAACACCGGGCGCACGACTCGACACCCCGCGAAAGCCGTATCTGATCAAGGCGCTCTTGAAAAACGGTTGGGGAGGAAAAGACCAGCAGTTCAGTGTCACCGACCAGCCTGTTTGGCTTGAGAACAATGATGCAGGCCTTGCTTTAGCGAAATCAGTGACTCTGGGCGATGCGGCGAAATGGCTTCCAACCGTCTACGTCTCTGCGACTGGGGTATCTTCCTGGCTGCTCAGCCAGCGGGAAATCGAGAAGCTTTCCTATGACCTCGGCGGGATCGCGCATGTCGTTGTCGAACCAGATCGAGCGTTCTCGTTTCAGCTTCGCGACGAGACCGAGGGCCGCAACGCCTATGGGGGGACGATTGGTTTGTCAGCTCCCGGACAGGGTATCGTTAGGCGATACTATCTCGGGTGGCAGATCCAAGACGGTAGAGATCTGGTTACCGCGATTGTGGCAGCGGCGTCGTCTTTGCGGAGTCAGATGCCAGCCTTCGGATGGGACTGGACGGAGCTGCAGGAGCAGGCTCTCCGCGTTCAGCGTGAACGTGAGAAGGATAGCCTGACCGAGGCAGAATGGAACCAGCTGCACCAGGAGCGGATCGACAACCTACATGACAGAATCCGTGAGCTTGAGCAGCAGGTCAGCGCAAGTCCTGCTGCGAGCCTCGGCACGGATGAGGCCGATTTCTCCATCGACAATCTAGTTCAGAGGGTCGGTCCGGAGGTTTATTCCGGCGAGATATCTGACAGGCTTCGATTTGCGGCAAAAACGACGTTGTCTGTCGCAGACCAGATCGGGCTGGACGCAAGGTCCAAAGCTATTTTTCAGCGTGTTGTCGAACGCCTACCCGCGTCGCCCGCGCTCGCCGAACTCTCACAGGATCTTGCGCGAGCGACCAAAGACCCTAAGCGGGTTGCCAGTGAACTGACTTCGCTCCTCGCCCGACATGGCTATACGGAGAAGTCAGACAACAAGCATATCCGACTTGAAGCGAACAAGGGTTTTGACGGCCTTGACTCCATCACGCTCCCGAAGACCCCAAGCGAGAACAGGGGCCAATGAACCTCCGGAAGCAAATCGAGCGCACACTTGGCCTCACGAAGCTTGGTGATTGAGCGGCCCTCACGCCGCCGCCGTCGCGATTCCATCCAGCCGCACCGCGACGCTGATAGCGCCATTCCCGGCCGCCTCGACGGCGACGCCGATGGGAAAGCGCCCCACGGCCGGTGAGGTCACTTCCTTCGCCGTGTTGTCCCACGCCACGCGCGCGCCGACGGTCAGCACGGCGGCGCTGGCCTTCGGCAGCTGGAATACGCCGGTGGTGGAGAGTTCGACGCGGCGGATAATATGCTGGCAAGGCCACGTGCCATATTGCTCACAGTACAATCAGGCCGTTCCTGTCGGTAACCTGCATTGGTCATGTCTCGTCCGGTCGCTTCATTCTCCCTGCAGGCGGCCTCGGTAACGACGACTGCCGCCTATCCTTGCGCCCGATCGGAGTAGAATGTCGAAGTCGCCGGACTGGCGCGTTTCGATTGAGATGATGGCCGATTTTCGAACAATTCTAGAGCGGTGCACACGCACAAATCCGTAAGTCGAAAGTTTCTCTTCCGTGTCTGCTATCGTTCGCCGCGCCATTTTTGTTCCGAACAGGCCGTGCAACTCGACATAGTTTCCTGCGGCTTCGACCCAATCGATTTCATCTGGCTTGAGCAGGAAGGTTCGGGTTCCATCCCGCACTTCTATAAGGGCCTGTGATGCCTGATGCTCCCTGGTTGAAGGGGCCTGGGTTGCGACAAGACGTCTTGCGACCGTGAAGACAAGGACGATTGATAGATAGGTGATCACGTCCTTCCGGAGTTCGAAGACGAGACTGTCGACGGGCGACTGACTCAGGCTGTATTCCTCGCCCGCCAATGCGAACGTGGCGGCGCGCAGGATGACCATGATCGCCGTATGCGCGAGCGAGAGTGAAAAGCATGCTGCCGCATGGCAAACTATCTGATGCACAAGGCGACGGCAGGCGAGGAACCGTTCTCCAAGCCACAATATGAGTGGAAGCAGGATCAGCCAGGCCACAAGGCTTGTGAACTCCAGCAACCAGGCCTTCCAGGCCTCAATCGGTATTCCCAGCGCCACTCTCTGATCGATGAGAGTGGTGGCGTTGACGATCATGTAAACAGACCCGAACGCCAGATAGGCAAGAGCGGTCAGCGCGCGATGGTCACGCCACCGCTGGCTTGATCCACCGCTGGGCATGTTGTCGCCGCCGCTCGTCAATTTGCCCCCTGCAACCAGCACATCGGGACCGCCGATTGTCACTTCCCGGCAGCACCCGGACCAAGCCCGCCATAATGCTTCGCTGCCATTAGATGCGAGGGAAGATCGATATGCAACAGCGTGCCATGCATGATGGCCGGCAATATGGCCTTGACTGGCTCAGGATCGGCGCATTCGGATTTTTGATCCTCTACCATATCGGCATGTTCTTCGTTCCATGGGGCTGGCACGTAAAGACAGCGGAGCCGGTGGAATGGTTGCGTTGGCCAATGATGGCCGTAAACCCTTGGCGCCTTTCGCTGCTCTTTCTGATTTCGGGCGTCGTCTCGCGGTCACTCATCATCAAGCTGGCCACGCCGGGAAACTTTGCCGCCAGTCGTTCATCGCGGCTGCTCATACCGCTTCTGGCCGGAATGCTGATCTTCGTTGCGCCGCAGCCATGGTTCGAACTGCGCGATAGGGGTGCTTATCAGGAAGGGTTTCTTCGCTTCTGGCTGGTCGATTATCTGGAATTCGGCGCCAGCCGCGGCACACCCCTGCCGACATGGAACCATCTCTGGTTCCTTGCCTATCTGTGGGCCTATTCCATGATATTCAGTCTTCTGGCTGCGTTGCCGGATCGTGCGCGTTCAGGGCTTCAGACGCTGTTCGACACGCTGTTTTCGGGCTGGCGTCTCTTCATTCTGCCGCTCATCTGGCTGTCGCTCGCGCGCATCTTTCTCCTCCCTGCGTTCGGAGAGACACACGCGCTGGTCGATGATCCCTATGCGCACGCCGTTTACGGGTTTGCCTTCTTCTTCGGCATCGGTCTTGCGCGCTCGCAAACTGCGTGGCGTGTCATTCATGACCACTGGAAACAGTGTCTGGCCGCATCGGTCCTGGCCTTTACAGCCATGATCTGGATTCAGATGTCAGGCCTCTGGCTTGCGGCTGAAGCCGTGGCATTGCCGGTATCGTGGGCCATTCTCGCCTGGTCCATGATTCTGGGGCTGCTGGGGCTGCTGGGGCTGGCGCAAAGCCGATTCCATCATGACGGCCCCGTCCGTCGCTATCTGACCGAGGCAATTTTCCCATATTACATCGTGCATCAGACTATCATCATAGCAGTCGGCTTTCATCTGAAGCAGGCGGGTGTTGGGCCATCCATGGAGTTCGCAGGGATCCTGCTGTCGACGCTTCTTGGCTGCGGCCTTGCTTATGAACTGGCAAGGCGGACATCCTGGTTACGGCCTTTCCTGGGGCTGAAATCCGTGGCGATCAGGACAAGGCGGCCCGCCTGAGTCTCGCGCAATGCATGCGGGTGCCTGTCTGCTTGCTTCATCCTGCAGTGCATGGAACCATGAGACGATATCCATGTTCTCGATTGACGGCAGGGCATGACGGGAGAGCGGGCCATTCTGACGGTTGGTGAAACCTGCTGGCGCATCGAACCAGCCCGTCGGTTCCGCTTCATCGTGGATGCGGCCGATTATTTCGTTGCCGCCCGCAAGGCCATGCTGTCGGCGCGGCGGAGCATATTGCTGATCGGCTGGGATTTCGATCCGCGCATCCGCATCGGCGATGCGGAGGATGGCGGGCCCGAATGTCTGGGGGATTTCATTCTCTGGCTCGCGGATCGAACGCCCGGGCTGGAGATCCGCTTGTTGCGCTGGGATACGGGTGCCCTGAAGGCCATGTTCCGGGGCAATTCGATCCTGTCCATCCTTCGGTGGAAGATGCACCCGCGTATTACCCTGAGGCTGGACGCCGCCCACCCGGTTGCCAGCGCGCACCATCAGAAGATCATCGTGATCGATGACAGTCTCGCCTTTTGCGGCGGGATCGACATGACGGTCGATCGCTGGGACACGCGCGCACACCTCGATGACAACCCCGAGCGCATCGAGCCGGATGGAAGCCCCTATGGCCCATGGCATGATGCAACCAGCCTGTTTGATGGTCCGGCCGCCCGCGCCATAGGTGATCTGGCGCGCACGCGCTGGCAGGCCGCCACCGGCGAGATTCTTCCGCCTTGCAAGGAGCAGCATGACTGCTGGCCTGAGGGGCTTGAGCCGGGCCTCGCGAACGCACAGCTCGGTATCGCACGCACGATACCGGCCATGGACGGGCAGGAGGCTGTGCATGAGATCGAGGCCGCCTATGTGGCCATGATCGCGATGGCGCGCCGGCACATTTATGTCGAAAGCCAGTATTTCGCGTCCCGGCGTATCGCACGCGCCATCGCCGAACGCCTTGTCGAGCCGGACGGTCCGGAAATCGTCATCGTGAACCCGGTGGAATCGGAAGGCTGGCTGGAGCCGCTTGCCATGGATACGGCGCGCGCCAGGCTGTTCGAAGCCCTGAAAAAACTCGACACGCAGGACCGTTTTCGAATCTATCATCCGCGCACCGCGCGCGGGGCGCCCATCCATGTCCATGCCAAGGTGATGGTGGTGGATGACAGGCTGCTCAGGGTCGGCTCGTCCAATCTGAACAACCGCTCGCTCAGGCTGGATACGGAATGCGATGTCATCCTGTCAGCCGGGCTGCCCGGCCTGGAGCATCTGGCACCTGCGATCGAAGCCCTGCGCGATGATCTGCTGGCCGAGCATCTGGATGTGCCTGCAGGCACTGTCAGCAGCAAGGTGAAGGCCACAGGCTCCCTCATCGCCACCATAGACGCCCTGCGCGGCGAAGGGCGTTCCCTGCATCCCTACAGGCTGCCAGAGCTTTCAGCCCTTTCGGAATGGCTTGCTGACAATGAAATCCTGGATCCCAACGGGCCTGAAGACCTGTTCGAGCATCCAGACCGCCGCGGGCTCTTCAAGGGATGGGGCCGTTTGCGGGCGCGATTCCGGCGGCATCGTCGCCACTAGGCGTGCTGCTTTCGGGTAAGCGGGGGAGGGTCACTGTGCACTTTCTGCCACAGGGGCCTGAAATTTCCTGCGCCTTGTGAAGGCATATTGCACAATAAAAGTGATAGGCGCAGCTTCGTGACAAGGGAAAACATATTCCTTGGGGAGAGTCACCATGAAGCGAGCCTACAGCCTGACATCTGCGTCTGGCGTCATTGCCATATGTTCCCTGACCATGAGCTTTGCCGCGCAGGCGCAGGATGCGCCACGCGTGAGCGAGGCGCCTGCCGTGGCAGGCGACATCATCGTGACGGCGACGCGCCGTGCACAGGCCCTGTCGGATGTTCCGATCGCGGTTTCGGCTCTTTCGGCTGACCAGCTGACCAACGCTGGCACCACCGACATCCGTTCGCTCAACCAGCTGGCGCCCTCCCTGCTTGTGTCCGGCGCCACCTCCGAGGCGAGCTTCACCGCGCGAATTCGTGGTGTCGGCACCGTCGGTGAAAACCCGGGCCTCGAAAGCTCCGTCGCCCTCTTCATCGATGGCGTCTATCGCTCGCGTACGGGCACCGGCCTTTCCGACCTTGGCGAGATCGAGCGCGTGGAGGTGCTGCGCGGCCCGCAGGGCACGCTGTTCGGTCGCAACGCCTCGGCCGGCATCATCAACGTCACCACCAAGAAACCCGCGTTCGAGACGGCCGCCTCGGCTGCGGTGACCTATGGCAATTACGACAATATCCGCGTGGAAGGCATGGTGAACGGCGTGATCGCCGAAGGCTTCGCCGCCGCCAAGCTGGAGGGGCTGTTCCACAAGCGCGACGGCTACATGAAGGACGTGGTCACCGGCCGCGACTTCAACGACCGCAACCGCTGGATGCTGCGCGGCCAGTTGCTGCTGGAGCCGAGCCCTGATGTCACCATCCGCATCATCGGTGATTATGCCGGCCGTGACGAGCAGTGCTGCGCCGCGTCCGTGCTCGATGCCGGTTCGCTTTCGCGCGATGCCGATGGCAATGTGATCACATCACCCAACACGCTTCTGCCGATCCTGCGCGCGCTTGGTTCCCAGATACAGCCGGGTGAATTGTTCAAGGTCGCCGTCAGCCCCTCCTCAAGCTACAGTGGCGATTCGACGGACTGGGGTCTTTCCGGCGAAATCAACTGGTCCACGGGGATCGGCACCCTCACCTCCATCACCGCCTACCGGGATTATGAATATGTCCAGGGGCAGGATGGCGATTTCAGCAACCTCGACATCTGGGCGCGAACCGATTTCCAGCGCCGCTTCCGCACCTTCAGCCAGGAATTGCGGATGCAGGGCACCCTGTTCGAGGACCGGCTCGACTGGCTTGTCGGCGGCTATTATTCGGATGAAAAACTCTTCCTTTCCGATAATATCCAGTTCGGCGCCGACAGCGAACGCTTCGGGGACTGCCTTGTTGCAAACGCGTTGAACGCGGCGTTCCCCGGCACGCTCAATCCGGCGGTTCCGCGCTGCACCAACCTGCCGGCAAGCGTGTGGCCGGGCTATGCGAATCTTGCGGCAGCGCTGGGCGCGCCGCGCCTGCCCGGCACCGGGTCTACGGGGGATGGCTGGTTCCGGCACAACAGCCGCAACTATGCCTTCTTCACCCACAATGTGATCGACATCATCCCCGACACGCTGACCCTGACGCTCGGCGCGCGCTACACCAACGAACGCAAGACCATTGAATCGGTGTTTGACAGCAGCAACCAGCTGTGCACCGCGCTCCGCGCCATCGCGTCCACGGCGGCGGCGCTGCCCTGTGCCATCAACTCGACTGGTGGACCGGGCTTCAGCAAGGGCGATGTCGGCACCCGCATCAGCGAGGGCAAGTGGACTGGCACCGCCTCCCTCGCCTGGAAGCCGAACGAGGATGTCATGGTCTATGGCAGCTGGGCACGCGGCTACAAGGCGGGCGGTTTCAACCTTGACGGCTCCGCGCTCGATCCGGTCTGCAACCCCAATGCGGGCACGGCAGCCCAGCAGGCCGCCTGCGCTGCGCAACTGGCGCGCCCGGCCTACACGAGCGGCAATGCCCGCCCGGAGGCGACCGACCTGCAATTCTCTGCCGAGACGGTCGATGCCTATGAATTCGGCGTGAAGTTCTCGAAGCCGGGTTTCTCGGCGAACCTTGCCCTCTTCAAGCAGGATTTCAACGACTTCCAGCTGAACACCTACAATGGCGTCAACTTCGAGGTGACGAACATCCAGGCCTGCCGCGATGATCTTGGTGGTGCGGATTCGGATGGCTCGGCGCTGACCGGCGCCTGCGCCCCGGACCGGCTGAAGCCCGGCGTGTCTTCGAAGGGGGTGGAGCTCGAACTGTCGGCTTCGCCCATCCGCAATCTGTCCTTCACCCAGGGCCTGACCTACACGGATACACGCTTCGCTTCGAATCTGGTGGGCACACAGGGCCGTCCGCTGGCGCCGACCCTGTTCCAGCTTCCGGGTCGCCGCATGTCGAACGCGCCGGAGTTCGTGATGTCCGGTTCCGCCTCCTGGACACCGGATCTCGGGGATAGCGGTCTCAAGGGCCTTGTCTACGTCGATTATCGCTTCCAGTCGGATACCAACACCGGCTCCGACCTCGATATCGAGAAGATCCAGGATGCCTATGTGATCGTGAACGGCCGCATCGGCATCGCCGGGCCGGATCGCCGCTGGTCGGTCGAACTGTGGGGCCAGAACCTGTTCAACAAGCAGTATTTCCAGATCGGCGCGGACATGCCGCTGCAGGGCTCGGGCACCTTCCGGGGCGTTGCAAGCGGCCTTCAGAACAATACGAACGCGCTTTTCGTCACCTTCCCGGGGGAACCGCGCATGTTCGGAATCACCGGCCGCGTCCGCTTCTGAACCGGGCTGTCGCGGGGCTTCGGCCCTGCCAGCTTCAAGGGGCCGGGGGGGGATCCTCCCGGCCCTTTCTTCTGGTTGCAAGGCGCCTGCCGCACTGGCGGGGCTGTTTGCCATTCGCTGCAATCTCAGCACTTCAAACAGGGCTCGCGGGGCTTGACCCGGAGCGCCCTTGCAGCGAGAGGGGCCGCGCCATGGATATCAACAAGATCCCGATCGGGGAAAACCCGCCCAAGGACGTTTACGCCATCATCGAGATTCCGATGGGCGGCGTTCCCGTGAAATATGAACTGGACAAGGAATCGGGCGCGATGTTCGTCGACCGCTTCCTGCACACGGCCATGTTCTATCCCGGAAACTATGGTTTCATCCCGCACACCCTGTCCGATGACGGTGACCCTTGCGATGTGATCGTGGTGGGTCCGCATGCCGTCGTGCCCGGCTCCGTCATCCGCTGCCGGCCCATCGGCGCGCTGATGATGGAAGATGAAAGCGGCGGGGACGAGAAGATCATCGCCGTGCCGGTGGACAAGCTCCACCCCTTCTACACCAATGTGCGCAACTACACCGATCTTCCCACTGTCCTGATCGAGCAGATCGGCCACTTCTTCCAGCACTACAAGGATCTGGAAAAGGGCAAGTGGGCCAAGATTTCGCGTCTTGTCGATGTGACGGGTGCGGAAGAAATGGTTGCGGCGGCGATCGAGCGCGCAAAGGCCGCCAAGACGGCCTGACCGGCAGCGCCCTTCGGGGCCTGCCCTTGGAACGGTAAACCCTGCTCCCCATCGGGGGCGGGGCGTTTCCCATTTCCCGCGCAATCCTCTTGACGGCATCTGCCAATATCCCATTTCTTGATGTGCGGCAGGCCATGGCTCTGGCTGTCATGGCTGCCGGGCTGGTGGCGCGCCTGCTCGGCCTTGCCTCCTCGGTCGCGCCGATGTGACAGGAGACAAGATGATGGATTTTCGTTCCCTCATTCCGTTCCGCACCGGCCATGTCGAGCAGACGACCGGCTCCGATCCCTTCTCGATGCTCCGGCGCGAGATGGACAGGATGTTCGAGGATTATGGCTGCAGTTGGCAGCTTCCGCCGGCCTTGTCGGCAGGAAACGGCTTTCTCAGCCCGTGCGTGGATATTGCCGAGACCGAAAGCGGGCTTGAACTGACCGCCGAACTTCCCGGAATCGCCGAGAAGGACATCCATGTCGAAATCGAGGATGGCGTGCTGACGCTCAGGGCCGAGCATTCCGCCGAGCGCACGGAAGATGACGAAAAGCGGAAATATCATCTCGTCGAGCGCAGCCGCGGCAGCTATCTGCGCCGCTTCCAGTTTCCCTTCAAGGCAGAAGAGGACAAGGTGGAAGCCCGGTTCGACAATGGTGTGCTGAAGGTGACCATTCCGCGTGCGGCGGCACAGGGCAATGGCGGCCGCAAGATCGAGGTGAAGAAGGCCTGACGGCAGGCCTGACAGAAGGGTGGGGCGGTCCGCTGATCCGGCCTTCCTGAAAGGCCGCGCTTCACAGGCCCGCCCGCCCGGCCTATTCCCTTTCCCATGCAGGGAAAGGGAAAGAGAATGTTCAGGGCAGCCGCCGCAGGATTTCTGCTACTGGCCGCCGGGGCTGCCCAGGCCGCCCCGGCTGACGACTTCCGCGCGCTTCTAGATGACCACTGGGCCTGGTGGCTTTCCGAAAACCCGGTAAACGCAACCCTCGTGGGGGAGCGGGGGCACGACGACAGGCTCGATGACCTGTCGCTGGCGGCGATGGACCGGGCCACCGCCCGCGCGGCGGATTTTCGCAAGCGCCTCGCCGCGATTCCGAAAGGCGCGCTCTCGGCTGAAGACCGGGTTTCGGCCGACATCCTCGACCGGGTTCTCGCCCGGCAGGTGGATGGCAACCGCTTTGCCGCGCGCGCCATGCTCTTCACCAACCGCGAGGGCTTCCACAGCTGGTTCTCCAGCCTGCCGCGCCAGCTTCCCTTCTTCACCCGCGCCGATCATGAAAGCTATCTTGCCCGGCTCGAAGCCTTTCCGGCCCAGATGGAGCAGGCCATCGCCACCACCCGCTTTGCCATCAGCGCCGGACAGGTGCTGCCCTGCGCCGTGCTGGACGGGCTGGAACCGGGCGTGCGCCAGCTGGCCGAGCCGGTCGCCACGTCGCGTTTCATGGCGCCCTATGCCAGCCGCCCGGCCAGCATGACAGAAGCCGACTGGGTGGCGCTGAAGGCGCGCGCCGGCGCCCTAGTCGAGACGAAGGTGAACCCGGCCTATATCCGCTTCGCCGATTTCCTCGCGAAGGACTATCTGCCTGTCTGCGCCAAGGCGGTGGGCGTTTCGGCCCGGCCCGAGGGGCGGGATTATTATGTCTGGCGCGTGGCGCAGGAAACGACGACCAGCCTGACGCCCGATCAGGTCCATGCCATCGGCCTGGACGAAGTCGCGCGCATCCGGGCCGAGATGGAGACGGTTGCGAAACAGGCGGGCTTCGACAGCCGCGAGGCCTATGTCGCCCATCTGCGGACGGACCCTGCATATTATGCAAAAACGCCTGAGGAACTGATGGCCGCCGCCAGCCGGCAGGCCAAGATCGCCGATGGCTGGATGCCGCGCCTGTTCGGCCGGCTGCCGCGCCTGCCCTATACGCTGCGGGACATTCCGGCCGACATCGCGCCCGGCACGACGACGGCCTATTACATGCCCGGTTCGGCAGCCACGGGCACGGCCGGCACCTATTATGTGAACACCTCCAAGCTGAACGAGCGGCCGCTGTTCGAGCTTCCGGCGCTCACCATCCACGAAGCCGTGCCGGGCCATCACCACCAGATCGCGCTGGCCCAGGAACTCGACTTGCCGCCCTTCCGTCGCCACGCCGCCTTCTTCACCGCCTTCGTCGAGGGCTGGGGCCTCTATTCCGAGCGGCTGGGGATCGAAATGGGCATGTACGACACCCCCGCGCGCGACATGGGGCGCCTGTCCTACGAAATGTGGCGCGCGACGCGGCTGGTCGTCGATACCGGCATGCACTGGAAGGGCTGGAGCCGCGACAGGGCGATTGCCTATATGCTCGACAATACGGCGCTCAGCCGGGCCAATGTCGAGGCGGAAGTGAACCGCTATATCGCCTGGCCGGGGCAGGCCCTTGGCTACAAGATCGGCGAGCTGAAGATCCGGGAGCTGCGGGCGGACGCGGAGCGCAGGCTCGGCAGAGCCTTCGACCTGCGCGCCTTCCACGACATGGTGCTCGAAGCCGGCCCGCTTCCGCTCGACCTGCTGGAACAACGGGCGCGCGACTGGATCGCGCATCAGGCGCCGAGCTGAGGCGGGGCATGCCGGCCCTTTTCCAGTCGCCAAAACTTCACTACGGGTCTTGGCCATGGAACCTGTCAACACCATCGCCGGCCGTGCCGTTCCCTTCGGCGCCGCCAATGTCGACACCGATGTCATCATCCCGGCGCGCTTCCTGAAGGCCGTGACCCGCGTGGGGCTGGGCAAGGGCGCCTTCGCGAACCTGCGGGAAGACCCGGAGAATGTCTTCGACAAGCCCGAGAACAAGGGCGCGCCGATCCTGATCGCCGGCGATAATTTCGGCTGCGGTTCCAGCCGCGAGCATGCCCCCTGGGCGCTGATGGACATGGGCTTCCGCGCCGTGATCGCGCCGAGCTTTGCCGACATCTTCTCGGGCAACAGCTTCAAGAACGGGCTGCTGCTCGTGGCGCTGCCGCAGGCGCAGGTGGACCGGCTGATGGAGGTGGCCGCAGAAGGCCAGCCGATCACCATCGATCTTGAATCCCAGGTGGTGACCACCCCCTATCAGGACAGGTTCGAATTCCCGATCGACCCCTTCCGCAAACATTGCCTGATGAACGGCCTGGACGAAATCGGCCTGACGCTGGCCATGGCGGACCAGATCACGACCCATGAAGCCCGGCTGGCAGCCGAGCGGCCCTGGGTTGCGGGCGCTGCCCGCCGGCAGGAGGCCGCCTGATGCCCCGTCTGCTTCTCCTGCCCGGCGATGGAATCGGCCCGGAAGTCACGGCCGAAAGCCGCCGCATTCTCGATGCGCTCGCCCTGCCGGGCCTCGAAATCGCCGAGGCGGCCTTCGGCGGCGCCTCGATCGATGCCCATGGCGTGCCCCTGACCGATTCGGTGCTCGAAGAGGCCCTTGCAAGCGATGCCGTGCTGATGGGCGCCGTTGGCGGGCCGAAATGGGCCGATGTCGCCTATGACCGCAGGCCGGAAGCCGGGCTTCTGAAGCTGCGCGCCCGGATGGACGTCTATGCCAATCTGCGCCCCGCGCGCTGCTTCGCGGCGCTGGCGGACGCCTCCAGCCTGAAGCGCGAGCTGGTCGAGGGCCTCGACATCCTGTTCGTGCGCGAACTGGTTGGCGGGGTCTATTTCGGCGAGCCGCGCGGAATCGAGACGCTGCCCGATGGCCAGCGCCGCGGTTTCAACACCCAGAGCTACACCACATCGGAAATCCGGCGTGTCGCGCGGGTGGCCTTCGAGCTGGCGCGCGGGCGCACGGGCAAGGTCTGCTCGGTCGAGAAGGCCAATGTCATGGAATCGGGCGTTCTCTGGCGCGAGGAAGTGCAGAAGCTGCGCGACGAAGCCTATCCCGACATCGCCCTGAGCCACATGTATGCCGACAATTGCGCCATGCAGCTGGTGAAGGCCCCGCTTCAGTTCGATGTGATCCTCACCGACAATCTCTTCGGGGATCTGCTGTCCGATCTCGCCGCCATGTCCACCGGCTCGCTTGGCATGCTGCCGTCCGCCGCCCTGGGCGATGCCGGCAGGCCCGGCCTTTACGAGCCAATCCATGGGTCCGCCCCCGACATCGCCGGGCAGGGCGCGGCCAACCCTTGCGCGTCCATCCTCAGCCTTGCCATGGCGTTGCGCCACTCGCTTGGCGCGGCGGATGCCGCCGACAGGGTCGAGCGCGCGGTCGAGGCTGCGCTCGACGCGGGCGCCCGCACGCGCGATCTGGGCGGAACGCTCGGCACGGCGGCCATGGGTGACGCCATTCTGGCGCTGCTGTGATCGACGAGAACCGGCATCTGCGCCGCGCCCGCCGCGCGCTGAGGCCGAAACGGCTCGTATCCGCCTTCCTCACCGGCCTCGCCTTCCTGGCGCCGCTGCTGCTGACAGCCATCGTGCTGGGCTGGGTGTTCAGCCAGCTGATTTCCTTTGTCGGCCCCGATTCGGTGATCGGCCAGATCATCACGGCTGGCGGCCGTCTCTTTACCGGCGCACCGGAGAGCCCGCTCCTGTCCTTCAGCATCGGCGTACTGCTGTTACTGGCCGGCATCACCGCTCTCGGCCTTCTGGTGCGGGACAAGGCAAAACAGGTTCTGGAAGACGCCATCGACAGCGGAATCGGGCGTATCCCGATTCTGGGCGGCATCTACCGGCCCGTGGCGCAACTGGTGCGCAGCATGAGCGGCAGCCGGTCGGAGCAGATGGCCAGCATGGGCGTCTGCCGCGTGACCTTCGGCGGCGGAATCGAGACGATCGCCTTTCTGGCTTCCAATGAAATCTTCGACATCGGTGGTGGCCCGGCGAAGCTGGTGCTGATTCCCACCGCGCCGGTGCCAGTGGGCGGCGCCCTCATCCTCGTGCCGGTGGAAAAGGTGCAGGTGATCCCGAGCATGAAGTTCGAGGATCTCGCGCGGCTCTACCTGACCATGGGCATGACCCCGCCACCCCAGATGCGGATGCCGGGCGGCCTTGCCGCCGCGCCCGAGGCACCGGCAGGCCCCGCAACGACCCCGCCGGCCACAATCACGCCATCAGCGGGCATGGCGCCGCCTGCTGCCGAAGATGGCGAGGCCGGGCGCTGATTGCACGGCATCGCTTTTTTCCTGCACTTTCCCCTTGCCCTTTGCGCGCATGCTGGCTAAGGCCGGCCCTCCAGAGTGGGCGCGTAGCTCAGTGGTAGAGCACTGTGTTGACATCGCAGGGGTCGCAAGTTCAATCCTTGCCGCGCCCACCATCTTTTCCCCTTCCATAAGGCACAAGCGCCGGCCCTGACCGGCCCCGGCATGGCCTGGAAAGCGCCTGAAACTGCTTGATCGGTTTCGGCTGGCGGTGGTAACAGCCCAACGCTCAGGCGGGTATGATGTAATGGTAGCCTGTCAGCTTCCCAAGCTGATCGCGCGGGTTCGATTCCCGCTACCCGCTCCAGCCCGCCGGTTCCGGCGAGTTGACATCCCCAGCTTTCCCATGCCCCTGCTTGCCCCGTCCAGCAGCGGGGAGAAGGCGGTATGGGTGACATGGCAGAGGGGTTCGAAACCATTCTCTACGGCAAGCCGGCCGATCATGTCGTCCGCATCTGCCTCAACAGGCCCGAAAAGGCCAATGCGCAGAACACGCTGCTTTTGCATGAACTGAACAGCGCCTTCGATCGCGCCGCGCGTGACAATGCTGTGAAGGTTGTGATTCTCGCTGGCGCGGGTCGGCATTTTTCGGCCGGGCATGACCTGCGCGAAAGCCCGGAAGAGGCTGATCCCTCCCGCTTCGAGCCGGTGGGCACCTGGTGCGGCTTTGGCAGCGACGGGCAGGAAGGCCCCTTCCAGCGCGAGAAGGAAATCTACCAGGGCTTCTCGGAGCGTTGGCGCAATTTCTCCAAGCCGACCATCGCCGAAGTCCATGGCCTGTGTGTCGCGGGCGGCCTGATGCTGGTCTGGCCGTGCGACATCATCGTCTGTTCGGAAGACGCGCGCTTCATGGACAATGCCGTGGACATGGGCATCCCCGGAGTCGAATTCTTCGCCCACCCATGGGAGCTGGGGCCACGCAAGGCCAAGGAGTTCCTGTTCACGGCAGACATGTGGGACGCGCGCGAAGCCCATCGCCTCGGCATGGTGAACCATGTGGTGAAGCGCGAGGATCTGGAAGGCTTCACCCTCGATCTGGCGCGGCGCATCGCCCGCAAGCCGCTGTTCGCCCTGAAGGCCGCGAAGGAAGCGGTGAACAACGCACAGGATGCAGCGGGGCGCACCACCGTGATGAACGCCCAGTTCGCGCTGCACCATCTGTGCCATTCCCACAACATGCAGAAATACGGCATGTCGATCGACCCCAATTCGGATGGCGCGCGGCTGATGGCCGGAAAGGCCAAATCCGGTTGAGATGCCCTCCGCTTCGCTATCAATCCCTGCCGCGCCGCCTGAAGGCGGCGGCAAGAAGCAGATAGAGCACAAGCCCCGCCGGCCCGGCCATCAGGGTCAGGCCAAGGAGAGGCAGCAGCAGCCAGTGCGGCACGCCGGCCTTCGGCGCATCGGCTGCCATCCAGCTTCCAACGAAAAGGTCGAAGGCCAGGAAGTGTATCCACGCGCCCAGCATGGCTTCCCTGCGGGAAAGAAGGGCGATCACGCCGTCCAGCGTATCGAAACCCGCGCCTTCCGGAAGCCCGCCGCCCATGGCGAGGCCGCGCGCCAATAGCAGCACATAGATGGCCGCGACCGAGGCTGCCGCAATGCGCGCGGCCAGCACCAGTGCGTTGCGTTTCAGCGGGGCAAGGGCAAGTGCCAGCCAGCCGCCAAGCGCCAGCCAGTTGGCGATTGCAAAAACCAGATCCGCCCGTTCCATGCGCCAGCCTTCCCGCTTTTCCGCTGCTGCGCGCCACGCTACAGCGACAGCATGAACAGCACCACCCGCACCCGCGCCTCCTCCGGTTCCCCGTTCGAGGCAAGCATCGGCTTTTCCCGCGCTGTCCGCGTGGGCGACCGAATCCTCGTTTCCGGCACCGCGCCTGTCGAGCCGGACGGCAGCTCGACGCCCGGCGATGCCGAGGCGCAGACCGCGCGCTGCCTCGAGGTCATTCTGGCGGCGATCGGGCAGCTGGGCGGCACTGCCGCCGACGTGGTGCGGACCCGCGTTTTCCTTGTGGACCCTGCCGACGCCGACGGCGCGGGCCGGGCGCATGGCCGCATCTTCGGGGACATCCGGCCCGCCTCCACCATGATTGCAGGCGCCGTGCTGCTGCGGCCGGAATGGCGCGTGGAGCTGGAAGCGGAGGCCATTGTGGGCGGGCATGGCTGAGCCGGCGCTTTCGCCCGCGGCCGCGCGCCTTGCGGCAGCCGGCCAGGCAAGCGCATGGGCCATCGCCGACGAGGCGCTGCGCCGGGTTGCCGCTGGCGAGGACATACTGTTGATGACGCTGGGCGACCCTGTCTGCCCGCCGCACCCGGCCATCGTGGAAGCGACCTGCAAGGCGCTTCACGGCGGGCGGACACACTACACCCCGCTTCTGGGCGAACCGGCCCTGCGGGCTGCTGTCGCGCGTGCGGAAGGCTGTGCGCCCGATGATGTGGTGATCGTGCCGGGCGCGCAGCATGCGGCGCTTTCGGTGATGGCGATGATCGCCGGCGAAGGCGACGAGGTGATCCTGTCCGCCCCCTATTATGCGACCTATCCGGGCGTTGTCGCATCCAGCGGCGCGCGGCCGCATGTGGTTCCGTCCCGCCCGGACCTGTCCATCGATGTCGAGGCGATTGCGGCAGCGATAACCCCGGCCACGCGCGCTATATTCCTCAACAGCCCCTGCAATCCCAGCGGTGCAGCGCTCACACAGGCAGATTTCGCCCGGCTGTCCGGGCTCTGCACGGCACATGATCTGTGGCTGGTGGTGGATGAAGTCTATGCCCGCTTCCGCTTCGATGGCGCCCATGTCGGTGCGTGGGCCAATGGCCCGGCCGGGCGCACGGTGGTGCTGAACAGCCTGTCCAAAAGCCACGCCATGACAGGCTATCGCATCGGCTGGGTGCTGGCGCCCCCCGCCCTGGTGCGGGCGCTGGCCGACTGGCAGGCCGCCGCGCTCTTCGGGGTCAGCCAGTTCGTGCAGGATGCCGCCGTCGCGGCGCTCAGCCTGCCGGAAAGCGCGTTTGCCACCTACCGCTCCGGATTTGCCCGGCGTGCAGCCCAGGTGGTGGAGCGGGCGAATGCGATCCCGGGCCTTTCCGCCCGCATGCCCGTCGGCGGCATGTTCGTGATGCTGGACATCCGGGGCATTCACCCGGATGACAGGATTGTCGCGCGCCGCATGCTGGACGAGGCCGGGGTTGCGGTGGTGCCAGGCAGCGGCTTCGGGCCAAGCGGGCAGGGCCATGTGCGCGTAAGCCTTACGGGCGATGCCGCAATGCTGGATCGCGCCTTCGATCGCATTGCGTTGATGGCGGCCGCATCCGCCGGCCTGACGGCGCCGCTGGGCAGGCATGCTGGCTGATCGAATATGAATACAGCCACGGAAGACCTTGGAAGGTCTTCCGTGGCTGCGTCAACGGGCCTGCGCCCGCGTTGAATCAGGTCGGCGTCAGTTCTTCTCGGTGATCGCGTCGGCGACATCCTCGCCCCGCTCTTCCACCGATTCCGACATGGCCTTGGCGGCGTCACGCACGGCGTCAGCCTGCTCCTCGAGGGCATCGGCCTTCATTTCTGCATTTTCTTCAATGACTTCGGCCTTGACCTCGGCCTGTTCCTCAACGGCTTCCGCCTGTTTATCGGCCGGGCTCTGGTTGCAGGCTGCCAGCAGGGCCGCACCGGCAACGAGAATCGGGGCTGCAAACTTCATGGTTATTCCTCCTGTTGCGGCGTGGCACAGCCACACGGCTGGCAAACGCCTTTCGGGACTCGATGTTCCCGGCGTCCGGAAAAATTCGCATTGATAATCCGGACGCCGGGAAAGCCTATCAGTTCAGGCCGCGATTGCGAAGCAGGGCCTCGGGGGTGGGCATGCGGCCACGGAAGGCGACATAGCTTTCCTGCGGCGGGCGGCTGTTGCCCACGGCGAGGATGTTGTCGCGGTAGCTTTTTGCCACCTCCCGGCTCCACACATCGCCGGCTTCCTTCCACTTGTCGAAGGCATCGGCCTCGAGCACCTCGGCCCAGGTATAGGCGTAATAGCCGGCTGAATAGCCGCCCGAGAACAGATGGCCGAAATGCGCCAGCCGGTGGCGCATGCCGATGGCCGAGGGCACGCCATATTTCTCGAGCGTCGCCTTTTCGAAGGCCTTTGCGTCGAAATCGTCCGGAATGCTTTCCAGCCGGTGCAGGTCCATGTCCACCAGGGCGGAGGCGAGCTGCTGCACGGTCAGATAGCCCTGATTGAAGTTGCGCGCCTTCATCAGGGCATCGAGCAGATCGCCCGGCATGGGTTCGCCGGCCGCGTTGCGCGCATGGGCCGACAGGATGTCGCGTTCGGCCACCCAATGTTCATAGACCTGGCTCGGAAACTCCACGAAGTCACGATAGACGTTCGTGCCCGCCATTGACGGGTAGCGGGTGTTCGACAGCAGGCCGTGAAGCGCGTGGCCGAATTCGTGGAACAGCGTTTCCGCATCGTCGAAGGACAGAAGCGCCGGTTCACCGGCTGCCGGCGGGGTGTAGTTGCAGTTGTTCACGACCTGCGGGCTGAGGCCGCGCAGCCCATCCTGTCCGCGGATCTCGTTCATCCAGGCGCCGGGCTGCTTGGTGGGGCGGGCGAACCAGTCGGCATAGAAGAGGCCGATGCGCTTTCCGTCAGCCTCGAACACGTCGAAGGTGCGCACCTCCGGGTGCCAGGTCGGGATGTCCTTGCGCTCCACCATCTTCAGGCCGAACAGGCGCTCGTTGGTTTCCTTCAGCGCGTTCAGCATGCCTTCGAGCGGCAGATAGGGCTTCAGCTTCGTTTCATCGAGATTGTAGCGCTCGATCCTCAGCTTCTCGGAATAATAGCGCCAGTCCCAGGGTTCGAGCTTCGTGATCCCGTCGGCTGCGGCAAGCTTCAGGAGATCGGCTTCCTCTTGCGCGGCGCGCCTGAGGCCGGCTTCGTAAACCTGCTTCAGAAGGGTGCTGGCTGCTTCCGGCGTTTCCGCCATCGATGTCACCAGCTGGAAGTCGGCGTGGCTCTTGTAGCCCAGCAGCTTCGCCCGCTCGAGCCGCAGTTCCACCATTTTGCGGATGGTGGCATTGGTGTCGTTGGCATTGCCATTGTCGCCCCGGTTATCGAAGGCGCGGAAGACCTTCTCGCGCGCGGCGCGATCGGTGGCGAGCGTCATGAAGGGCTCGAACTCGGAGCGCGTGGCAGCGACAAGATAGCCGCCCTTCTTCCCGGCGGCCTCGGCCCTGGTTGCGGCGGCGGCACGGAAGCCTTCGGGCATTCCGGCCATTTCCGCAGCCGTCAGCAGTACGTCGCCGGCTTTCTGATCGGCCAGCACCTTCTGCCCGAAGGTGACGTTCAGGCTTGCCATTTCCTCGTCGATGGCGGCCAGGCGCTTGCGGCCTTCCTCGGGAAGGGCGGCACCCGCGCGCACGAAATTGCGGTGCGTCACTTCCAGCAGGCGCAGCTGCTCCGGCTCGAGTTTCAGTGTCTCGCGCTTGCGGTAGAGCGTGTCGATCCGGTTGAAGAGCGCCTTGTCGAGGTAGGTCTCGCTCTGGAAGCGGGCGAGCTTCGGCGTGATTTCGCCCTCGATCTTCTGGATTTCGTCTGTCGCATGGCTGGAGGCGACGTTGAAGAAGACGGCGCTGGTGCGGTTGAGCAGTTCGCCCGCCTTTTCCATCCGCTCAAGCGTGTTGGCGAAGGTTGGGGCGGAGCGCTGCGCGCCGATCATGTTCATGTCGTGCCGGGCCAGCCGCATCGCTTCCTCGAAGGCGGGCATGTAATGTTCGGGGCGGATGCGGTCATAGGGCGGCACGCCGTCGGGCGTCATCCACTCGCCGATCAGCGGGTTGGCCGAAAGCGGTTCGGCCGCAGCCGGCGCCTTGGCAGCGGCTGCTTCGGCAGCAAGGGCAGGGGTCATCAGGGTCATCGGTCCAGCCATGAACAAGGCGGCGCCAAGCGCAAGCGCGCTTGCCGTTTCAAATGGTCGCAATGTCTGTCTCCGCAAATGGTCACTGGTAACAGTTGATCCATAAGCGGGGCGGAAGTCCAGATGCTTGCGCCGGATGGCCGCCAGGCTGCGGCCATCCGGGCGTCTTGCATCACAGCGGATCAGGCTGCGCGGGGCAGGGCGCGCTTTGCGCCGCGCGCGATTTCTTCCTTCAGGTCGTGGCAATAGGCGTCGAAATCCACCTGGATGGTGTGCCGCGCCGAGGCGTAATAATGGCCCTTGTGCATCGCCTCGTCGGCCAGGATGATCTTCTGCATCTCGGCCGGGGCGGGCAGGGCATAGCGCCCGGACAGACAGGCCGCGAACAGCTTGCTTTGCTGCTCGGCGAAGTTGACCAGCGTTGGCAGCGGCTGGGCGAGGCCCATGAACCACAGGCCGTGCAGGCGCGGGTCCGCCTGCACCATGCGCTTGAAGAGCGGCAGGTGATTGTCGCGGACGGGCGCGTCCTGTTCGGAAATGAAGGGGAAGTTCAGCTTGTAGCCGGTTGCGTAGATCAGCGCGTCCACCTTTTCGCGGCTGCCGTCGGCGAAGACGAGATGATCGCCATCCTTCTGCGTGACGATCGGCTTCACCTCGATGTCGCCATTGCCGCAGCGCAGGAGGAATTCCGAACTGACGGTCGGGTGGGCTTCCAGCGGCTGATGATCGGGCGTGGGAAGGCCGTAATCCTCCATGTTGCCAACCGCCCGGCGAACGGCCGATGCGCCCAGCCGGCGCTTCAGCCACAGGGGCACCCAGGCCGGTAGCGGCGTCTTGTCCATCGGCTTGCCGTTCAGATATTTCGGCAGCACCCACACCCCGCGCCGCGCCGAGACGATCAGGCGCGTGCCAAGTGCGCGCTGGCCCAGTTCCGAGGCGATGTCGACGGCGGTGTTGCCAAGGCCGACGACAACCACCGTCTTGCCGCGCAGGTCCACCGGCTCGAACGGGGTGCGATAATCCCGCGCGTGCATTTCATGGCCGTTGAAGCTGCCGGGAATCTCGGGGATGTTCGGTGACCAGTGGTGGCCGTTGCAGACCGCCACATGGGTGTAGGGGCCGTGGCGGCTGGTTTCGCCATTGGCCTTCACATCGGCGAACCAGTCTGCGCCTTCCTGCCAGATACGCTCCACCGCGCTGTTGAAGCGGATGAGCGGGCGCAGGCCGAAATGATCGACATAGTCGTTGAAATACTGGTTCAGCAGGCTGTGGTGCGGAAAATCCGGCCAGTCCGTCGGGCAGGGGAAATCCTCGAACTGCAGGCGCCACTTCGATGTGTCGATGTGGAGCGAAGCATAGGCCGCCGACAGCCCGTTCGGATTGTTGTAGGCCCAGACGCCGCCGATGCGGTCGGACATCTCGAAGCAGTCGAAGGGGATGGCCTCGTCTTTCAGACGCTTGGCGGTGGTGAAGCCGGAACAGCCGGCGCCGATGATGAGAACCTTGGTCATGGCGGGCAGTCTGCCCCAAGCCCGCCGGGCGTCAACCTTGCGACTTTTGGAGTATTTGCGCTTCTGCTGCGAATTTTCCCGATCACCGGTTTCCTTCTGGCACGCCCTGGGCGTGCAGCTTTCCTCGTGGCACGCCCTGGGCGTACAGCGCCTCGTAGAGCATCAGCGTGCCGGCCATGGCGACATTGAGGCTGTCGGCCTTTCCCAGCATCGGAATGATGGCGAGCCGGTCGCAGGCCGCCTTCAGCCCCTCGGGCAGCCCGGCCTGTTCATTGCCCAGCAGCAGCAGGCACGGCGCCGGATAGGGCAGTTCGCGGTAATCCGCAGCGCGCGGGTCGAGCGCCGCGCCGACCAGATGCGCCCCGTGCCGCGCCTTCCAGGCCAGCAGCCCGTCGGCTGTCGTCAGCACGACGGGAATGGTGAAGATGGCGCCCATCGAGGCCCGCACGGCCTCGGGCGATGTCGGGTCGGCGCAGTCGTCCACCAGGATGAAGGCGCCCGCCCCCGCCGCATCGCAGGCGCGCAGCAGCGTGCCGAGGTTGCCGGGGTCGCGCAGGCGTTCGGCCACCAGCGTGCGCGGGCCGGGAACCAGATCCTCCAGCCGCGTCAGGCGCGGGGCATAGGCGGCGGCCACGGCCTGCGGATTGTCCTTGCCGGTCACGCCGGACAGCAACTCCGGCGTGGTGGACATGACTGTCCCGCCGGCGCGGGCCGTGGCTTCGGAGAGGCGTGTCACCAGCGGGTGCGCGGCGCGCCCCTCGGCAAACAGCAGGATTCGCGGCACCCAGCCAGCTTCCAGCGCCTCGGTGCAGATGCGCAGGCCCTCGGCCAGGAACAGGCCTTCGGCGCGGCGGTATTTCTTTTCCTTCAGCGACCGCAGGCGCTTCAGCGTCGTGTTGGACGAGGCCGTGACGTGCGTGACGGCAGGATTCGGGGCGGTGGTCATGCTGCTGCTCATAGCGGAGGCGCATTGTAGCTGTGCCACAGAAAAAGCGCTGCCGTTCCGCGATGCGGCCTCCAGGCTTCGGCCAGCGCCCGCAATTGCCGCTCGGTCGGGCGCGCGCCATCCTGGAACAGGCGCCCCGCCTCTACCTGTACGGCAAGGTCGCCCGCGGGAAAGACATCGGGCCGGCCCTCGGCGAACAGCAGGTAGATTTCGGCGGTCCAGCGCCCCAGCCCGCGCACGGCGGTGATGCAGCGGATGGCCGCTTCATCATCTTCGGCAAGCGCATCGAGGGGCAGGCTTCCATCGGCCACATGGGCGGCGAGGGTCAGGCAATAGTCCGCCTTCTGGCGCGAAAGACCCGCCGCCCGCAGAACATCCGGCCCGAAGCCGAGCAGATGGCGCGGATCGTCGAGCGGGCCGAGGCTATCCTCCATCCGGCGCCAGATGCTGGCTGCCGCCGCCGTCGAGACCTGTTGCGAAACGATCGCCCGCAGCAGCGTTTCATAGCCCCGCTGCCTGAGTCGCGGCACCGGCGGGCCGAGGCGGTCTCGGGCGGCCCGGAAGCGCTGGTCGACTGTGCACAGCCAGTCCATGCCTTCGGCAATCCGTTCGGCGCTCAGCCCCATCCTGTCCTGTCCGTCGCCATTCCGGCCATGGCTATTGTCCTTACCCTGGCCGCTCCCATCCGGCCATGCGTCCGTGGCCATGAGGCTTGCGCATGGCCTGTCGGCCGCTAATAGGCATTCAGGCCGTGAAGGTCACGGAGGGATAATCGGGAGCAGCCATGCCAACTCTTATTGTTGTCGACCGCAGTGGAAACGAAAAGGCCGTCAGCGGCGACACCGGACTTTCGGTCATGGAAGTCATTCGCGACAACGGTTTCGACGAACTTCTGGCCCTGTGCGGCGGCTCCTGCTCCTGCGCGACCTGCCACATCCATGTGGCGCCCGAATGGATGGACAAGGTCGGCGGACCGAGCGAAGACGAATCCGACCTGCTCGACAGCTCGGATTTCCGCACGGAAACTTCCCGCCTGTCCTGCCAGATCCAGTTCTCCGATGCGCTGGATGGCCTGAAGGTGGCGATCGCTCCCGAGGATTGAGGCAGGGTCATCACCGCCTTCAGCGGGCGGTGAAGCCTTCGAAGCCGGGGTCGGCCGCGCGCATGGCCCTTTCGGCCCCCGCCCGCGCAAAGGCGATGGTGGCGGCCTTGCGCCGCGCCGGGGCCAGCGGGCGGGCCGGGGCTTCGCGCATCCACAGCGCCTCGTGCCGGTCGGCCAGCAGCAGGCCGCAGGCATCCGGCTCGAAACGATCCTCTTCCATCAGGGGCGCAAGGATGCCCGGCACGGCCCAGGCGAAACGGTCGGCCCAGTCGCGGTAATCGCGCCATTTGCGGTCTCCCGTCAGGTCGGCTGCGGAAACCTTGATTTCCACGATCAGTATTTCTCCGCGCCGGGATACGGCCATGATGTCGGCCCTGCGGCCGTTGGCCAGTGTCACTTCCGGCAGCGGCGACCAGCCTTGATACCAGAGCGTGCGGCAGCTACCGCGCAGCACATCGGCTGCGGTCAGGGGAATGTCTCGTGTCGGCTCCATTTCGAATCGCTTTTCTTCTCTATCCCGATCTCACCCAGCTCGACATGACCGGCCCCGCCCAGGTGCTGAGCCGCATGCCCGGCGCCAGCCTCGATTTCGTCTGGAAGCGGATCGAGCCTGTCATGAGCGACTGCCGGCTGGCCATGCTGCCCACGGCCACGCTCGCCGATTCGCCCCAGTATGACATGATCTGCGTGCCCGGTGGCTATGGCTGCACCGCCCTGATGACAGACGGGCAGGTGCTCGACTGGCTCGTGGCGCAGGCGCCCGGCGCCCGGCTTGTCACCAGCGTCTGCACCGGTTCCCTCATCCTGGCGGCTGCCGGGCTGCTGCGCGGCAGGAAGGCGGGCTGCCACTGGGCGTGGGGCGCGCATCTGGCGAAGTTCGGCGCCACATTCCTGCCCGAACGGGTTGTATTCGACGGCCCCTTCATCACTGCCGGCGGCGTCACCTCGGGCATCGATTTCGCCTTCCGCGTGATCGAGGCGCTGCATGGCCGCGACGTGGCGGACACCATAAGGCTGACCCTCGAATATGATCCGGAAACGGGCGGCGGCGGAACCCCGGCCAGCGCCCGGCCGGACATTCTTGCGCAGGTCGAGCAGACGCTGGCCGGGCGGATGGGCGAAAGGGTAAGGGCGATCGACGACGCCGCGCGGCTGGCGGGAGGCTGAGGCAGGCTATCTTCAGCTGCCGCGCAGAATATCAGCAGCGGCGTCGTTCGGGCTTTCAGCCACCGCAGGTTTTTCCGGCGCTTCCGGCGGCCGGCCGGTGTCCGGCTTGTTCGGGTGCAGGATCCTGACAGCTTTCTCGCCCTCTTCCCCGAATAGACTGCGGATGCGGATGTCGTGTTGCGGGAACGGGATCTCGATGCAGTGGCGGCGCAGGGCATCGTCCAGCGCCCAGCGGTAGGCGGCGTACATGCTGCCGGGCCGCTTGACCGCATCGAGGGTGGGCCAGACCACCAGCTCGAACTCGAGCGCGGAATCACCGAAGCCGGTCAGCCACACCTGCGTGCGGTGGCGATCATCCTCATGCGTGAATGGAACCGAGCGCGCTGCCTCCAGTGCTGCCTCGCGGACCTTTTCCTTGTCGGTGCCATAGGCGACGCTGAATGGGATATGTACACGGCGGGTTGCATGGTTGCGCGTCCAGTTGATCAGTTCCGAAGACAGAAGATGCGAATTGGGGACAAGAATGTCCACATTGTCGTTGGTGGTGATGGTGGTGGCGCGCGGCCCGACATGGACGATCAGCCCGGAGGAGCCATTGTCCAGTTCGATGAAATCTCCCACCTCGATCGAGCGGTCGAACAGCAGGATCAGACCCGAGACGAAGTTTCGCACGACATCCTGCAGGCCGAGTCCGATGCCAACACCGAGCGCCCCGGCAAAGATCGAGAGCGAGGAAAGGTTGAGACCCAGAGCCGAAATGGTGGCGAACAGGCCGCCGAAGATGACGATATAGCGCAGCACCTGCCCGACGACATAGAGAAGCGGCGCCCTGTCCGGCTGGGCCCGGCGGCGCAGGCGCGTGAAGATAAGGCCGACTCCGATCGCCACGCCGATCGTGATGGCAAGGATCACCAGCGGCTCCGCAAGCATCAGGATCGTGATCTTCCGACCCGCGATCGTGAAGAGGGTGTCGTCCAGCATGATTTCTGTTTCTCGCCCGGCACGGGGGAGCCGGCAACCCCTTTCAGCACTTGTCCGGCTCCACGGACTTGCGGTCATGGGGCGCGTCAATGTGACTTAGCGATTCATCCGAATTGCGGATGAAGCCATGGCTCCCTACATTGGAGCCAAGAAAGGTTTCATGCATGTCCGATGGTAACCGCAAGCCGCCGTCACCGCTTGTCCGCAACATATTGATGTGGGCCGGCATCCTGCTGGCGCTTGTGCTGATGGTACAGCTTTTTCAGGGGCCGTCCGCCAATCGCGCGACCGGCGAGGAGGTCGCCTATTCCGATTTCCTGCGCAAGGTTGACGAGGGCCAGGTCAAGGAAGTCGCTATTTCCGGCCGCCAGATCAGTGGCCGGCTGTCGAACGACCAGGCCTTCCGCACCTACAACCCCGGCGATGTCCAACTGATCGAGCGGCTGCGGACGAAGAATGTCAAGTTCGACGCCGTGCCGGAAGAGCGGCCGAGCCTGCTGCAGCAGGTGATCGTCGGGGCGCTGCCGTTCCTCATCATGATCGGCATCTGGATCTTCTTCATGCGCCAGATGCAGAATGGACAGGGCCGTGGCGCCATGGGCTTCGGCAAGTCCCGCGCGAAGCTGCTGACGGAAAAGCATGGCCGCGTGACCTTCGATGACGTGGCCGGCATCGACGAGGCGCGCGAGGAACTGCAGGAAATCGTCGACTTCCTGAAGGATCCCTCGAAGTTCCATCGCCTTGGCGGCAAGATCCCGAAGGGCGCGCTGCTTGTCGGCCCGCCAGGCACCGGCAAGACGCTTCTGGCCCGCGCCATCGCAGGCGAGGCGAATGTCCCCTTCTTCTCCATTTCCGGTTCGGATTTCGTCGAGATGTTCGTCGGTGTCGGCGCCAGCCGCGTGCGCGACATGTTCGAGCAGGCGAAGAAGAATGCACCCTGCATCATCTTCATCGACGAGATCGACGCCGTCGGTCGGCACCGGGGCGCCGGCCTTGGCGGCGGCAATGACGAGCGCGAACAGACGCTGAACCAGCTGCTGGTCGAGATGGACGGTTTCGACGCCAATGAGGGCATCATCATCGTGGCCGCCACCAACCGGCCCGACGTGCTCGACCCGGCGCTGCTGCGGCCCGGCCGCTTCGACCGCCAGATCGTCGTCGGCCGTCCCGACATCGAGGGCCGAATCCGGATCCTTCAGGTCCATATGCGCAAGGTGCCGCTGGCGCCCGATGTCGATGCCCGCGTCATTGCGCGCGGAACCCCGGGCTTTTCGGGTGCGGACCTCGCAAACCTCGTGAACGAGGCCGCCCTTCTGGCCGCCCGGCGTTCCAAGCGGCTTGTCTCCATGTCCGAGTTCGAGGACGCCAAGGACAAGGTGATGATGGGGGTCGAGCGCAAGTCCATGGTGATGACCGAGGACGAGAAGAAGCTCACCGCCTATCATGAGGCCGGGCACGCCGTCGTCAGCCTGCATGAGCCGGCATCAGACCCGATCCACAAGGCCACCATCATCCCGCGCGGCCGCGCGCTGGGCATGGTGATGCGCCTGCCGGAGCGTGACAGCTACAGCTTCCACCGCGACAAGATGTACGCGAACCTCTCGGTCGCCATGGGAGGGCGCGTCGCGGAAGAACTGATCTTCGGCCATGACAAGGTGACATCGGGCGCCTCCGGCGACATCCAGATGGCGACGAACCTCGCCAAGGCTATGGTCACGCAATGGGGCATGTCCGACAAGCTCGGCCCGCTTCAGTATACCGAGAACCAGGAAGAGGTTTTCCTCGGCCATTCGGTGACCAAGCAGCAGAATGTCAGCGAAAGGACCGCCGAACTCATTGACTCCGAAGTGAAGCGGATCGTGATGCAGGGCTATGACAAGGCCCGCCAGATCCTGACCGACCATGGCGACGAGCTTGAAGCCGTGGCCCAGGCGCTGCTCGAATATGAGACGCTGTCTGGCGAGGAAATCCGAAAGGTGATCGCCGGCGAGTCGATCGACCGCCCCGACACGGCAGACAAGCTGCCGCCACTGGGAGCGGGCGGCGTTTCCGGCTTGCCCAAGGCCGGTCGCCGGCGCGGATCGCCGGGCCTGGGAGACGCTGCGCCGCAGGCCTGAGGCCATGCCTGGGGGCAGGAAGACTGAAATGGCGAGGGCCGGCGCATTGGAATGCGCCGGCCCTTTGCCTTTGTGCACGGCTTCTTGTGCTGCGCCCGGCAAAGGGAGAGGGTGAAAGCCGGCGGGCCTTGGGCTAAGCCCTGTCTTGAGGGAGATATGGCCGATGGCACTTGATCCGCTGATCGCGCAGATACTGGAGATGTCGAAGGGGCAGCCGCCGCTCGAAAGCCTGACGGTGGTCGAGGCGCGGGCCGGCATGCTGATGCGGGTGGAAATGCTGCGCGCTTTTGCGCCCGCCGGCATCGAGACCGAGGATCGTGCCATCGAAACCGATGCCGGGCCGCTTCCTGCCCGCGTCTACCGCCCCGCCGGGGTGCAGGGGCCGCTGCCCGTGCTTGTCTGGCTGCATGGCGGCGGCTGGGTGCTCGGCTCGATCGAGACCCATGACAATCTCTGCCGCTATCTGGCGCAGGAGGGCCCGCTTCTCGTTGTCAGCATCGATTACCGATTGGCGCCCGAGGCGAAGGCACCTGCCCAGCAGCAGGATGCAATGGCCGGCCTGCGCTGGGTCGCCACCCATGCCGCAGCGCTTGGCGGAGACCCGGCGCGACTCATCGTCGGCGGGGACAGCGCCGGCGGCAATCTCGCCGCCCTTGCGGCGCTGGAAGCGCGTGCGGAAGGGCCGAAGCTCGCCGGCCAGCTTCTTGTCTATCCCGTAACCGATTATCCGGATGACAACCGCGCCAGCTATGCCGAGAATGACAGCTTCGGCCTCAGCCGGAACGCCATGGAGTGGTTCTGGACGCACTGGCTTGGCGAGGGCGTCGCCCCCGATGCCGCCTCGGCGCCCCTGCGCGCTGCCGATCTCTCGGGCCTGCCACCGGCCTATGTGGTGACGGCAAGCCATGACGTGCTTCGCGACGAAGGCGCCGACTATGCCGGCCGCCTCAAGGCCGCCGGCGCGCTTGCCGCCCATGATCATGTCGAGGGCGTAATCCATGGCTTCTTCTCGATGCCGGGCTTCGCGCCTGTCGCCACCGATGCCGTGCGCCGCGCTGCCCGCTGGGCCGCGTCGCTTCCCCCCGTGAACTGAGCATTTCCAAGCAAGAGGCTTTCCAGATGAGCATTGACCCCCGCACCCCCGTCCTCGTCGGCGTTGCCCAGTGGGTGGACCGGGACAGCGCCCCGGGCGAGGGGCTTTCCCCGCAGGACATGATGGCGACTGTCGCCCGGGCCGCCATCGCCGACAGCGGCGGCACGGGCGTGGCCGGGGCGATCGATGCCGTGGCCGTTGTGCGCCTGTTCCAGGACTCGGGCTTCGGTACGCCCTTTGGCCATCAGAACAACCTGCCCCATGCGGTTGCAAAGCGCATCGGCGCCACCCCGCGCCGCACGCTTTACGGCCCGGTTGGCGGCAATTCCCCGCAGATGCTGGCCAACATCTTCGCCGAGGAGATTGCGAAGGGAAGCCATGATGTCGTGCTGCTGGCCGGCTGCGAACCGATCCGCACCCAGACACGTGCCCTGAAGGCCGGGCTGAAGCTCGACTGGTCGGAAGAAAGCCCGGAGCCTGCCGAGACGCTCTACAAGGAAAAGCATCTCGTCACCCCGCATGAGGTGGCACATGGCATCGCCATGCCGGTGAACGTCTATCCGATGTTCGAGAATGCGCTGGCGGCCCATTATGGCCATGACCCCATCGCCCACCGCGAGGCGATCGGCCGGCTGATGGCGCGCTTTTCGGCCGTTGCCGCCGAAAACCCCTATGCCCAGCTCCCGATTGCCCGCACGGCCGATGAAATCATCACGCCCGAAGGCGACAATCGCTACATCGGCTATCCCTATACCAAATATCTGAACGCCAACATGTTCGTGGATCAGGCAGCAGCGCTGCTCATGATGTCCTCGGAAGCAGCGGACAGGCTTGGCGTGCCGCAGGACCGGCGCGTCTATCTGCATGGCTGCGCCGACACCAACGAGAAGATCTTCGTGTCCGACCGGGTGAACTACCACAGTTCGCCCGCCATCCGGATAGGCGCCGCCGAAGCGCTGAAGGCCGCCGGGATCGGCATGGAGGCCATCGCCCACATGGACCTCTACAGCTGCTTTTCCAGCGCGGTCGAAATCGCCGCCGACGAAATCGGAATCCGCCATGACGATCCGCGCGGCCTGACCCTGACCGGCGGGCTGCCCTATTTCGGCGGGCCGGGGAACAATTATTCGATGCACGGCATCGCCGAAGTGGCGATGAAGTGCCGCGCCCATCCGGGCAAGCCCGGCTTCGTCTTCGCCAATGGCGGCTATCTCACCAAGCACAGCTTCGGCGTGTGGAGCACCACGCCGCGCGCCTTCCACCGCGCCGATCCCGCCGGTTATCAGGCGCGGATCGACAGCATGGAAAGCCCGCCGCTGACCGAGCGGCCCGACGGGGAGGGCGCGGTCGAGACCTTCACCGTGATCCATGATCGCGGCAAGCCGGCGTTCGCCATCGTGATCGGGCGCCTTGCCGCCGACGGCAGCCGCTTCCTGTCGCAGATCCATGAAAATCCGGGCGCGCTGATCGATGTCCCGGTGATCGGGCGCCGGGTGCGGGTGAAGGCAGGCGACGGCCCCAACATCGCCACGCTTCTCGACTGAAGCCCGGCATCACCGGGGGGGGCGGCGATCCGCTTTCCAGCGCGGCGGTTCCGACATTTCAGGCGGCTCAGCCGTCGGAATCATGCGCCACGATGATCCGTCGCAGCTCCGCGACCTGCCCCTCGAACAGTTCCACCACGTCGCGGAACTGGGCGGCCGGCATGCCGGGCGCCACGGTGGACATGTCGTGGCTGAGGATCGGATCATTCTCCTCGTCAAGGTGAAGGGTCTGGAAGCGCTTGCGGCGGTTCCAGGCGTTCACCGTCTCGAGGTCGAGCTTCTTTTCCATGGCGACGCCAAGCTGCAGCTGCAGCCGCTGGCAGTCGCGGCCGTCGGTGCAGTCATAGAACCACAGCATCACCTTGAAGCCGCCCATGCCCGTCTCGATCACCGGGTCGCCATTGGGGTCCTTTTCGAGAATGGCGCGATAGCCCAGATAGCGCAGGTAACGCGCTATCCCTTCCGGCTCCGATGCCTTCAGATAGGCGGTATCGGGAAAGACGGCTTCCGCACTGGCCCCGGCTCCCGTTGCGGCCCCGGCTGCCTGCTGCGCGCTGGCGGGCGCCGCCGCGCATGCCAGCATGAGCATCGCGGCTGCCATCGTCGTCAGGCCCGGCTTTCCCATCGTCCCGCCTCCGTCTGTTGCCAATAGGTCCGGTCCACGCCTGCGCGTGCGCCCAGCGCCTTCCAGTCGGCGCGGGCGCGGGCATGGGCCTCGCTTCCATGATCGAACAGGTTCAGCACCCGGTCGAAATGCTCCAGCGCCGCCGGCACGCCATGGTCCACCAGCATCAGCAGGCGCGCACCATTGGCGGGCACTGGCTCCGCCGCCAGCAGGCAGGGCTGTTCGGCATCCCATTCGGTGCCCGCGCGCCCATGCGGCAGGAAGCTGTCGGGCTTGTCCGTCCACAGCGCGCGGTCCAGTTCGTCGAGCAGCGGCGGCGGCGCGACAAGCAACAGCCGGCTGCCGCCCGCCAGCGCCTTTTCCACAAGCCGCAACGCCACGCGCCGGGCCGGCGCGCGCGTGCAATGATAGAAGCCGACGTCGACGGGCAGCGCGTCAGTCCTCGAAATGCGCCGCGACCAGCTGGTCGATCAGCCGCACGCCGAAGCCCGTTGCCCCCTTGTCGTGGAGGGCGCCGCCCTTCGGCCGCCAGACCGCGCCGGCAATGTCGATATGCGCCCATTCCACGCCCGGCTCCACGAAGCGCTGCAGAAACTGGGCCGCCGTGATCGAGCCGCCCTCGCGCGAGCCGACATTCTTCATGTCTGCAATCGCCGATTCGATCATCTGGTCATAATGGCCGCCCGGCTCGGACAGCGGCTGCCGCCAGACCTTGTCGTCCACTGCCTTGCCGGCGGCGTCGAGCTTTTCCCACAGGCTGTCGGAATTGGAGAAGACGCCGGCATAATGATGGGCGAGGCTGACGATGATCGCCCCCGTCAGCGTCGCGAAGTCCAGCATCACCTTCGGCTTGTAGGTGCGCTGCGCCCAGGTGAAGCAGTCACACAGGACCAGCCGCCCCTCGGCATCGGTGTTGATGACTTCGATCGTCTGGCCCGACATCGAGGTGACGACATCGCCCGGCCGCTGCGCCTTGCCGTCGGGCATGTTCTCGACCAGGCCGCACACGACCACCACGCGGGCCTTTGCCTGCCGCCCGGCCAGTGCCATCATCGCGCCCGCAGCGGCGCCCGCGCCGCCCATGTCCCACTTCATGTCTTCCATGCCGGCGCCCGGCTTCAGCGAAATGCCGCCGCTGTCGAAGGTGACGCCCTTGCCAACCACCACGAACGGGGTGGCGCCGGGGTTGCCGGTGCCGTTCCATTCCAGCGCCAGCAGCCTCGGAGGCCGTGCGGAGCCCTGCGCCACGCCCAGAAGGGCGCCCGCGCCCAGCGCCTTCAGCTCGCCTTCATCGAGCACGGTGACGGAAACGCCCAGCGGCTCGAGGGCGGCGCGGCAACGCTCCACGAAGCTTTCCGGATAGACGATATTGCCTGGCTCGGAGATGAGGGTCTTGGCGAAGGCGACCCCGGCGGCGACCTTTTCCAGCCGCGCGACGAGCGGCTTCGCGGCTGCGGGCGCGCCGGCGAGCGCCACGGTTTCGAGCTTCGCCTTCTGTTCGTCCTTCAGGCGGGTGCGATAGGTGTCGTTGCGCCAGTTCCTGAGGTCGGCGCCATGGGCGAAATGGGCCGCGGCCACATCCAGCCCCACGCCGAGGTCGCCGATGTCGGTGAAATCGGCAAGGAAGCGGCTTTCCAGCTTTTCGAGCTTGCCGGCCAGCTGGCCGCCCAGATCCTCGAAGCAGCGGGCGTCGGCCTTGGCCGGATCCCCGACGCCGGCGACGATCACGCGGCTTGCGGAAAGCCCGGCCGGGGCCAGGATCTCGACCAGCTTGCCCTTCTTGCCGGTAAAGCGCGCCGTCTTCATGGCGCGGCCGAGCTGGCCCTGGCCCGCCTCTTCCACGGCGCGGGCGCCGGCGGAAAGCTGCCCGCCTTCGCCCACGAAGACGACAAGGGCGTCCGGCCCGACGGCCTCGCGCGAGGCTGCGAATTCGATTCTGGTCATGATCTCTCCCGTTTGCGGCACGCGGGCCGCCAAGGTTCCTGAATGAAATTCCGCGCCGCTCAGGCGCGCAGAAGCTCTTCGAAGCGCAAGGGCTGGCCGATCGGCTGGCCGGGCAGCTGCGCTTCCCACATCACCGTGCTGCCGCGCAGCACCGTTCCCACTGGGCGCCCCGTGATCTCCATGCCGGTGAAGGGGGACCAGCCGCAGCGGCTGGCGAGCCAGTCATCGCTGATGGTCCAGCGGGCCTTGCGGTCGACGATGGTGAAATCCGCGTCATGGCCTGCGGCGATCCGCCCCTTGCCGATCAGGCCGAACAGCCGCGCCGGGCCGCTCGCCATCAGGTCGATCAGGCGCTCCATGGTCAGTCGCCCGCTGGCGATATGGTTCAGCATCAGCGGCACGATGGTCTGCACGCCGGGCATGCCGGATGGTGTGGCGGGATAGGTGCCCGCCTTTTCCTCCAGCGTGTGGGGTGCGTGGTCGGAGCCGAGGACATCGGGCACGCCCTGGCCCATCCAGTGCCACAGCCCCTCGCGGTGCCGGGCCGAGCGGATGGGCGGGTTCATCTGGGCAAGCGCGCCAAGCGCCGGATAGGCTTCCTCGGCCGCCATCGTCAGATGCTGGGGCGTCACCTCGACAGAGGCGATGTCCTTGTGGTCCTTCAGGAATTCCAGTTCCTGCGGGGTTGTGACATGCAGGATGTGGACGCGGCGGCCGGCGGCGCGCGCGGCCTTGATGGCGCGTTTCGTCGCCATGAGGGCGCTTTCGTCATCGCGCCACACGGGGTGGCTGGACGGATCGCCCGTCACGCGCTCGCCCATGCGCGCCTGCATGCGGTCCTCGTCCTCGGCGTGGATCGCGACGCGGCGGCGGCCGTTCTGCAGCACCCGCAGCAGGTTCGCGTCATCGGCCACCAGCAGGTCGCCGGTGGAAGCGCCCATGAAGATCTTCACGCCGCAGCAGCCGGGCGTCATTTCAAGCTCGCCCAGCCGGTCGGCATTGCCAGCCGTCGCGCCGACATAGAAGGCATGGTCCGTCCACATGCGGCCCTTCGCGCGTGCGAGCTTGTCGGCAAGGGCTTCGGCCGTATCCGTCAGCGGCTTGGTGTTCGGCATTTCGAAAAGGCCGGTCACGCCGCCCAGCACCGCCGCGCGGGAGCCGGATTCCAGATCCTCCTTGTGCTCGAGGCCCGGCTCGCGGAAATGGACCTGCGTGTCGATAAGGCCTGGCAGGATGTCGAGGCCGGTGCAGTCCGTTTCCTCTGCGGCGGAGCCTTCGCCCCGCCGGAGGATGGCTTCGACCCGGCCGTTTTTCACGCCGATGTCGCACGGGGTCGGGCCGGCGGGCAGCCACACGGTGCCGTTGCGCCAGATGCTGTCGAAGGTTGCGGTCTTGTCCATATGGCCTATCTAGCAATCGCCATGCCGCTCTGCCAGCTTTCCGACCGCGCCATCGTGCGAATGTCAGGCCCCGATGCGCGGGCCTTCCTGCAGGGCCTCATCACGCAGGATGTGACGCTGCTTGCCCCCGGCAGGCCGCTATATGCCGGCCTTCTTTCGCCACAGGGCAAGGCGCTGTTCCAGCTGTTCCTGCATGCCGATGGCGAGGATATTCTCGTCGATGTGAATGCCGGCCAGGCCGAGGCGCTGATGAAGCGGCTGGCGATGTTCCGGCTGCGGCGGCAGGTGGAGATTGCCCCCGAACCCGGCCTTTCCATGTGGCAGCAGTGGGGCGAGCCTGCCGGCACGCAGGACAAGCGGCCCGCCGACCCGCGCATGGACGAAGCCGGGCGGCGCTTCCCGGCCGCCGGCCTGACGCCCGACGCGACCCTCGCCGACTGGCACGCCCATCGCTTGGCTCTCGGCCTGCCGGATGCGGACGAGATCGGGACGGACGAACTGCTCTGGCTGGAAACGAACGCCCGGGAGCTGAACGGCGTAAGCTTCACCAAGGGCTGCTACACGGGGCAGGAGAATACCGCCCGCATGCACCACCGCGACAGGCTGCGCAAAAGGCTGCTGCCCCTTCAGGTGGCCGGGGGCGCGGCCGAAGATGCGACGGTGATGGCAGGCGACAAGGTGGCGGGCGCGCTGCGCGGCCGCCGGCACGGCGACCTGCAGATGGCGCTGATGCGCATGGAGCATGCAGGGGCCGCCCTCACGGTCGATGGCCTGCCGGCCCGTCTTCTCCGGCCGCTCTGGCTGCCGGCGGAGGATGGCGAGGCCGAGGGTGAGGGCCAGCCCCCCGCCGGCAGCTGAACCCTAGCCGGCGATGATGCGCGCCACTTCCAGTGTCCGGCGCGCTTCGGCCACGTGCAGCAGTTCCACCAGCTTGCCCCGGTAAGTGGCGACGCCCTTGCCTTCGGCCATGGCGGCCTCATGCGCCGCAATCAGGCCGCGCGCGGCTTCCAGCTCTTCGTCCGAAGGGGAAAAGAGCCGGTTCACGATGTCGAGCTGGTCCGGGTGGATGCAGGTCTTGCCGTCGAAGCCGAAGGCGACCGACTGGCGCGTTTCCGCTTCCAGCCCTTGCGGGTCGCGGATGTCGGTGTAGATGCCGTCGAAGCAGAGGATGCCCTCGGCGCGGGCGGCGAGCACGATGCGGCTGGCGGCATAGAGAAGGGGCGCGCGGTCGGGGCCGGGCTTGGCGCGCAAGTCCTTCGTGAGGTCGGCGAACCCGGCCAGAAGCCCCGTGATACCGTCGACGGCGGCGATTTCGTCTGCCTTCAGGATGGCGCGCGGTGTTTCCACCATCGCCCAAACCTGTTTGCCGCGCGCCAGCCGAACGGCTTCGGCGGCATCGGCCGGCGTGTCGATCTTGGGTACGACGATGGCGGCCGCCGCCGAGGCGGCGACGGCTTCGAAATCGGCAGCCGACCAGGGCGTGCCGAGACCGTTCACGCGGATCGCCACTTCACGATGGCCCCATTCTCCGGAGCCGGCGGCGGCAATGGCGGCGGCGCGGGCCTCCACCTTCTTGTCGGGCGCGACGGCGTCTTCCAGGTCGAGGATGAGCGTGTCAGCCGGGAGGGTGCGCGCCTTCTCGATGGCGCGGGCATTGGCGGCCGGCAGATAGAGCACGGTGCGGCGCGGGCGGAAATCGGTCATCGCTGATCCTGTTGTCGTTTCCCTCTGGTCGGCATGGCTCTATAGTCCCTGTTCAGCAAGGGAAAGGGCAGGACCTTGGGCGGAGGCATTTTCGCGATCATTCTGGCGGCGCTGGCGGTGCTGGCCGTCGCGCGTTCGGTCGTCATGGTGCGGCAGGGCTATGAATATACGCTGGAGCGGCTTGGCCGCTACACCACATCCCTCAGGCCGGGTTTCTCCCTCATCATCCCGTTCGTCGATCGCATCGGCCACAGGATGAACATGATGGAGCAGGTGCTCGACATCCCGACCCAGGAAATCATCACGCGCGACAATGCGGTCGTTTCGGTGGATGGCGTCGTCTTCTACCAGGTGCTCGATTCCGCCAGGGCCGCCTATGAAGTCTCCAACCTGACGGCTGCGGTCACGGCCCTCACCCAGACCAACCTTCGCACCGTGATGGGCGCGCTGGACCTCGACGAAAGCCTGTCGAAGCGCGACGAGATCAACGCCCGGCTGCTGAGCGTGATCGACGACGCGACCGGGCCATGGGGCCTGAAGGTGACCCGCGTGGAAGTGCGCGACATCCAGCCGCCATCCGACATCGTGAACGCCATGGCGCGCCAGATGAAGGCCGAGCGCGAGAAACGCGCGGTGACGCTGGAAGCCGAGGGCCTGCGCGCCGCCGAGATCCTGCGTGCCGAAGGGGCGAAGCAGGCGCAGATCCTCGAAGCCGAGGGCCGGCGCGAGGCGGCCTTTCGCGATGCCGAGGCGCGCGAACGCGAAGCCGAAGCGGAAGCGGCCGCCACCGCCATGGTCTCCAAGGCCATTGCCGAGGGAGACCTGCAGGCGGTCAATTACTTCGTTGCGCTGAAATATACCGAGGCCCTTGCAGCCTTTGCGGCCTCCCCCAACGCCAAGACCGTGTTCCTGCCGCTTGAGGCGACCAGCCTGATCGGCTCCGTTGGCGGAATCACCGAACTGGTGCGCGGGTTGCAGGATGCGCCGGCCGGTTCCGGGGGCGGATCCGGGGGCGTTCCCGCACGAGGGCCGGCCGCGCCGCCGCGGCCCAACCCCTGGAAAGAGCCGGCCTGATGCCCGGCGACGGCGTGCACGACTTCTTCTTTTCGCCCTGGGGCTGGCTGTCGCTCGCCGCGATCATGGCAGGGCTGGAGATCCTGCTGCCCGGCGCCTTCATGATCTGGCTTGCGGCCGCAGCGCTGGCGACCGCCCTTGTTGTCCTGCTTCTCCCCCTGGGATGGGGCGCGCATCTGGTGCTGTTCGCCGTCTTTGCCGCCGTTGCCGTCTTTCTCTCGCTCAGGCTGAAGCGCCGGCGGCCCATCGCCACCGCCGATCCGGCGCTCAACCGACGCGCCCTGCGGCTTTCGGGCGAGGTGGTGCTGGTGACACAGGCCATCGAAGCCGGGCATGGCCGGGTGAAGCTGGGTGACACGGAATGGAGCGCGCGCGGCCCTGACATGCCGGCTGGAAGCCATGCGCGGATCATCGGCATGGATGGCGCCACTCTGCTGGTGGAGCCACTGGCGGGCTGAGGCGGCAGCCCCCTTCCAGTCAGTCCCTGCCGGTCAGCCTTCGTCCAGTTTCAGGATCACGATCCGGCCCGTGGCGCCTTCGGGCATCGTCTCGCCCGTGTGGCGGGCGGCATCGCGGCGGATGAGGGCCAGGACGGGAAGCGGCATGCCCGGCGCATGCACCACGAGGTCGGCGCTGGCGAGCAGGCGCAGTTCCCGCAGGGTGAGCGCATCCGCCCCTTCCGGGCCGACACGGATTTCATCGACGCTGTCGCGCGGTTCGCCGTCGCCGGCCAGCGCATCGATAATGGCCGCAGCCGGATCGGGCGCGGGGCCGAACGGGTCCAGCGCCGCGCCGGGGGCAAGCAGGGCGGACCAGAAGGCGCGCCGGGCCGGCACGTCGGCGTGGGTGGCGGCGACTGGCGCGCGCGCATCGCGAATGGCGCGGGCCATCGCGCCGAGCGCGGAGGGCAGCAGCAGGTCCAGTCGTTCCTTCAGGGCTTTGGAAAGGCTGGCGGATGCGCCGCCCGTGCCCACTGCCACCACCACGGGCGAGCGATCGATGATCGCCGGCACGGTGAAGTCGCAGAGGTCGGGGCGGTCGACCACATTCACCAGCAGCCCGGCTTCGCGCAGACGCGAAGCGGCTTCCTCCGCGCCTTCGGCCAGCGCCACGAACGCAAGGCGGACCCCCGGCCCCAATTCCGTCACGACGGTTCCGCCGGCTTCCTCCACCAGACGCGCCTTGGCATCGGCGGCATCCCCTTCGCCCAGCACCAGCACCGGCTGGCCGGCAATCCGGTGGAAGAGCGGAAGCTGGTCCATCAGCCCTTCAGCCGGGCTTCGAGCCAGGCGCGCACTGCCGGGCCGACATCGTCGCGCTCCAGCGCATAGGCGATGTTCGCGATCACATGGCCGGCCTTGTCGCCGCAATCATGCCGCACACCATCGAAGGCAAGGCCGTGGAAGGGCTGTTTGCCGATCAGCTGCGCCATGGCGTCCGTCAGCTGGATTTCATTGCCGGCGCCGCGCTTGCCTTCCGAAAGGATCTCCATCACTTCCGGCTGGAGGATGTAGCGGCCAATGACGGCAAGGTTCGACGGCGCGACTTCGGGCTTCGGCTTTTCCACCAGCCCGGCAACCTCGGTCAGCTTGCCACGGGTTTCGCCGGGCGTGATGATGCCATAGCTGCCCGTGCGCTCATGGGGCACCCGCTCGGCGGCGATGATGTTGCCGCCTACCTCGGCCCAGGCATCCACCATCTGGCGCAGCGCGCCGGGTTTGCCCTGCACCAGATCATCGGGCAGGATCACGGCGAAGGGCCGGTTGCCGACGATGTGGCGCGCGCACCACACGGCATGGCCGAGGCCCGCCGGTTCCTGCTGGCGCACATAGGCGATATCGCCCGCCGGCAGCCGCGTTTCGGCAAGCACTGCCAGTTCGGCATCCTTGCCACGCGCCTTCAGCATCGCCTCCAGTTCGCCGGCGACATCGAAATAATCCTCGAGGCCGGCTTTCCCGCGCGCGGTCACGAACACCATCTGGCGGATTCCGGCTTCCAGCGCCTCGTCCACGGCATATTGCAGCAGCGGCCGGTCAACCACCGGCAGCATTTCCTTGGGCACCGCCTTGGTCGCCGGCAGGAAGCGCGTGCCCATGCCCCCCACGGGAAAGACTGCGATATCGATCATGCCCCCTCCTTCAGCCAGTGGGGAACCCGGTCCAGCCCCACAAGTTCCTCCAGTGTCTGCCGCGGCCTTATGACAGCCATGCGGTCGCCATCCACAAGCACCTCCGGCACCAGCGGCCGGCTGTTGTAAGTGGAGGCCATGGTGGCGCCATAGGCGCCGGCCGTCATCAGCGCGACGAGATCGCCTTCCTCGACCGGGGTGATGCGCCTGTCTTCTGCGAACATGTCGCCTGTCTCGCACACCGGGCCGACGACCGTGGCGGCCATGGTGCCGGGCCGTGGAACAACGGCGCGTATGTCGTGATAGACACCATAGAGCGTGGGCCGGATCAGGTCGTTCATCGCCGCATCCAGCACCACGAAATGCCGGGCAGCGCCGCTTTTCAGCGTGATGACGCGCGCCACCAGGATGCCGGCATTGCCCGCGATCAGGCGGCCCGGCTCGAACATCAGCTGCACGTTCCAGCCAGTCGTCACGCGCGCGACCATTGCGCCATAATCGGCCGGCGACGGCGGCAGCGGCAGCGATGGGTCATAGGGGATGCCGAGGCCGCCGCCGAGATCGACCCGCGTGACGGACAGGCCCGCGCCGCGCAGCCTGCCCACGAGATGGCCGAGCTTGGTGAAGGCGGCCTCCATGGGCGCCAGATCGAACAGCTGGCTGCCGATGTGGGCAGCGATTCCGGCCGGGCGGATCCCGGGAAGCGTGGAGGCTTCGGCATAAAGGGCCTCGACACGGTCGATCGGGATGCCGAACTTGTTCTCGGCCTTGCCGGTGGAGATCTTGGCGTGGGTGCCGGCATCGACATCGGGGTTCACGCGCAGCGCGATTTCGGCGGTGCGGCCCATGCCGGAGGCAATGGCGGACAGGCGCCGCAGTTCGCTTTCGCTTTCGACATTGAGCTGGAGGATGCCGGCGTCGAGCGCGGCGCGCAGTTCATGATCGGTCTTGCCCACCCCGGAAAAGACGATCCTGCCGGGCGCGATGCCCGCTTTCAGGGCGCGCAGCATCTCGCCTTCGGAAACCACGTCTGCGCCAAGGCCCTCCTTCGCCAGCAGGCTGAGCACCGCGACATTGGGGTTCGCCTTCACCGCAAAGGCGATCAGCGGCCGGTCGAGCGCCGAAAGCGCTTCCTTCATCACCCGCGCATGGCGGCGAAGCGTTGCAGCCGAATAGCAGTAAAAGGGGGTGCCGACGGCTTCGGCGATGGCCGGAAGGGGCAGGTCTTCGGCGTGGAGCACGCCATCCTTCAGCTGGAAATGGTCCATCAGTCCTCCGGGGTCGTGGCAGGCGCGGGAAAGGCAGGGCGCGCGGGCGTGTCGGCCGCCGGATCGCCGGGGAAGGGGGCGAGGGTGCGGCCCCGCGTGCCTTCGGGCGGCAGGCTGAACGGATCATCGGGGCGCACGTCGAGCTTCACCGTCAGTTCGTCCACCCTGAGGGGCTGTGCCTGCGCCGGAAGCTCCAGACCCTTCGCCACCCGCTTGCGCTCATCGGCGCGGGCGTCCTTCAGCGCCTCTTTCGACAGCGCCGGGTCCGGCGTTTCGAGCCGGGTGACGGGCGCGCGATACCCGCAGGCGGCCAGCAGCACCATGCCGGCAAGGGCCGCCCACTTCACCATTGCGGAATTTCCGCCAGCGCCTTGCGGGCGGCGGCCAGCACATTGGCGGGCGCCGTGCCGCCGTGGCTCGTCCGGCTCGAGACGCTCGCCTCGACGCTCAGCACGGAATGGACACGCGCGTCGATGCGCGGGTCGATCGCCTGCAAGGTTTCAAGCGGCAGGGCATCGAGCCCGGTGCCGGCATCCTCGGCGGCCTTCACCGCCCGGCCGGTGATGTGGTGGGCTTCGCGGAAGGGCACGCTCGCCTCGCGCACCAGCCAGTCAGCGAGATCGGTGGCGGTGGAATAGCCGCTCGCGGCGCTTGCCCGCATGCGGCCGGGCACGAAGCCCAGGGTTTCCATCATGCCGGCCATCGCGGCGAGGCTGAGTTCCAGCAGGTCATGCGCCTCGAAGACGGGTTCCTTGTCGTCCTGCATATCCTTGGAATAGGCCAGCGGCAGGCCCTTCATCGTCACCATCAGCCCGGTCATCAGGCCGAGGATCCGGCCCGAATGGCCGCGCACCAGTTCGGCGGCATCGGGGTTGCGCTTCTGCGGCATGATCGACGAGCCGGTCGACCACTGGTCGGGCAGCTTCACCCAGCCGAAGGGCTGGCTTGCCCACAGGATCACTTCCTCGGCCAGCCGCGACAGGTGCAGGGCGCACTGGGTGGCCGATGTCAGATATTCGATGGCGAAATCCCGGTCCGAGACGCTGTCGAGCGAATTGTCCGTCGGGCCGTCGAAGCCGAGCGCCTGCGCGGTTGCGGCCCGGTCCACCGGAAAGCCGGTGCCGGCAAGCGCTGCCGAGCCAAGCGGGCACTGGTTCAGCCTGGCGCGGGCATCGCGGAAGCGGCCGAAGTCGCGCTTCAGCATCTCCACATAGGCCATCAGATGGTGGCCGAGCGTTACGGGCTGGGCCACCTGCAGGTGGGTGAAGCCCGGCATGACGGTTGCATGATGCTCTTCGGCGCGGCGGGCAAGCACGCCGGCAAGCGCGCGGATGGCGGCGAGGTGGCCGTCGATCGCGTCGCGCACCCAGAGGCGGACATCGGTGGCCACCTGATCGTTGCGGCTGCGCGCGGTGTGCAGCCGCCCGGCATCCGGCCCCAGCCGCCCGGCCAGCGCGGTTTCCACGGTCATGTGGATGTCTTCCAGCGCGATATCGACGGGAACGCCATTGGCGTCATAATCACCCTCGATCTGGCGCAGGCCTTCGGCGATGCGGCCGGCGGCTGTCTGGTCGATGATGCCGCGCGCGCCCAGCATCTGCACATGCGCCAGGCTGCCGCGGATGTCCTGGCGCCACAGCCGCTTGTCGAAGGGGATGGAGGCATTTATCTCTGCCATGACGGCCGCCGGGCCACCTTCGAACCGGCCGCCCCAAAGCGCATTGGCGCCTGCCTGTGCGTCATCCTTTTCGCCGGAGCCTGCCATGACGCGCCTTATCCTCCCTGGCCTTGTTGTCCTGCTGGCGGCGTGCCAGCAACAGGAAGCCCCTAAGGCCGAACCGTCCGCGCTGCAAGGCGAGGCCACCCCTGCGGAAGCCGCCGCAACCTCTGCCAGCACCGCCGGTTTCGACACCGCGCACGCCGGCACGCCGGCGCCGGCCCTCGCGCTCGAAACCGGGCCGGACGGCCGGACGGAGACCATCGCCGACATACTGAAGGCGAACCCCGGCCAGAAGCTTCTGGTGAACCTGTGGGCGACATGGTGCGCCCCCTGCCTGAAGGAACTGCCGACGCTCGATGCACTGGCGGCGGATACGAAGGGTGTGCTGCTTGTCGTGCCCGTGAGCCAGGACATGGAGGGCTGGCGCAAGGTGTCCGCCGCCTTCACGCCGGCGCTTTACCCCAATCTGTCCACGCGGGTGGAAAGCGGAATGCAGTTCGGCTTCCAGCTCAAGGCGAAGGGCCTGCCGCTCACCATCCTCTATGGCCCGGATGGGCGCGAGATCTGGCGCTATGCCGGCGACCGGGACTGGAACAGCCCGGATGCGCGCGCGAACATGGGGCTGCCTGCCTAGGGCCCGCCGCCCCGCTCAGTTCATCAGCCCGAGCACCAGGAAACCGCCGACAAGCGCCGCGCCGAACAAAAGGCTGAGCAGGTTGAAGTGGCGGTCGATGAGGCGCTGCATCGGCTCGCCCCATTTCCACAGCAGCGCCGCCACCAGGAAGAAGCGCGCCGCGCGGGAGACGAGGGCTGCCGCGATCAGGACCGGAAGCGGCATGGCTGTCGCACCTGCGGCAATGGTGATCACCTTGAAGGGCAGCGGCGTGAAGCCCGCCAGGAAGACGATGACCCAGCCATTTTCGTTGAAATCGGCGGCGAAGCTTTCGAACTTGGCGCCCGCGCCATAGAATTCGAGAATGGCGCGGCCTGCCGTCTCGAACAGGAAGAGGCCGATGGCATAGCCCAGTAGCGCGCCGACGACGGATGCCAGCGTGCAGATGAGGGCATAGCGGAAGGCGCGTTCGGGCCGGGCAAGGCACATGGGCGCCAGCAGCACATCGGGCGGAATGGGAAAGAAGCTCGCCTCGACGAAGCTGATTCCCGCCAGCCAGCGCTCGGCATGGGGGTGGCGGCACCGGGAAAGCGTCCAGTGATAGAGGCGTTTGAGCATGGCATGCGCCTATCAGGTCATGCGGCCGGGCGCCATGGCCGAAAGGCGTTAACGGCGCCGCTTTCCTGCCGTGCTGCGGAACGGGCGCGCGCATGGCGCGCCCGTCATCAACTCCATCAGCGCGACCCGGCGGCGCGGGCTTCCTCGAACAGGTCGTTGGCCCGGTTCCAGTTCACCACCTTCCACCAGTTGGAAAGATAGTCCCCCCGGCGGTTGCGGTAGCCGAGGTAATAGGCATGTTCCCAGACATCGTTCGCGAGGATCGGCCGGCCCTTCACGGGGGCGAGATCCATCAGCGGATTGTCCTGGTTGGGGGTGGCGGTGATGGCGAGCTTGCCGTCATCCTTGAGGATGAGCCATGCCCAGCCCGAGCCGAACTGTGCAAGGCCCGCCTGCTGGAAGGCCTGGCGGAAGGCGTCGAGGCTGCCCCACTGCCCCTCGATCGCGGCCAGAAGGGCCGGCGACGGCGTGCCGCCCTGGCCCTCCGGGGCCATCAGTGTCCAGAAAAGGCGATGGTTCCAGTGGCCGCCGCCATTGTCCCGCACGGCCTTGGGGAGGGTTGAAACACGGGCGAGCAGATCCTCGAGCGACAGGCCGGCAAGCGCCGGATCGGCGGCAACCGCCTTGTTCAGATTGTCCACATAGGCCTTGTGGTGGCGGCCATGGTGCAGTTCCATCGTCTCCCGGTCGATCACCGGGGCAAGGGCGTCATGCGCATAGGGCAGCGGATCGAGTGCAAAGGCTGCGGCCTTTTCGGCTGCCGGTTTTCCGGTTGCGTCTTTTCCGGTTTCGGGGACCGCCAGCGCCGGCTGGGCGATGGCGGCAAGAAGCAGGGCGGCGGCAAGCGATTTCAGCATCCATGGTCTCCCTCGGGCGGCGGCGCGGCTTATGGGCGCCTGATCTCGTAGGCAGGATCTAGGTTTGACAGGCTTGCGCGGCAACCGGTGACACCGCCGGCTGCGGCAGGCCGCGCACGTCACGGGGCCGCACGATGCCCTTCAATGCGATTTTTCCGCGGCTGGCCGGCTGCGGCAGCCTATTCGATCGCGCCGACGCGGTCGCCCTTGTTCACCACCGCATCCCCATCCACTTCGATCCTCAGCGTGCCTGAAGCGGGGGCTTCCAGTTCCAGCGTCACCTTTTCCACCTGAAGCTCGGCAATAAGCTCGCCCTGCTCGACACGGGCGCCATCGGGCTTCAGCCAGATCAGGCTGGCCCCGGTCCGGTCGTCTTCGTCCCAGAGGTCCTGTGGAATGCTGACTGCCTTGCCGCTGACTGCCTTGCCGCTGACTGCCTTGACCATGCCGACCCGATCCTTTTTCCTGCCCTTAAGCCGCGCCCCGATGCCGGGCCATGAACCCTAGACGCTGCGCGGCACCGGGCCTGCCTGTTGCTTCTAAGAGAGTGCCCGCCACAGGATGGCCCGCGAGCAGGCGAACCTCGCCTGCAACATTGGCTGGAACGGCGCCTCGGGAAGTGCAGTCTGCGCCCAAGGGCCGGGCCGGTGGCGAAAGGCACCTCCCGGACGGCGCGAAAATGCTCTACCCCCTCGGGCATGACAGCGGATGCAATCCTCGACCTTCTGGTCATCGGCGGTGGTGTCAACGGCGCGGGCATCGCGCGGGATGCGGCAGGACGCGGCCTGACGGTGGCGCTTCTGGAAGCAGGCGATCTTGCCGGGGCGACATCCTCGGCATCGACCAAGCTTGTCCATGGCGGGCTTCGCTATCTGGAGTTCATGGAATTCGGGCTGGTGCGCAAGGCGCTGATGGAGCGCGAGGTGATTCTCTCCATGGCGCCGCACATCAGCTGGCCCATGGCCTTTCTGCTGCCGCACGAGCCGCATGTGCGCCCGGCCTGGATGCTGCGGGCCGGGCTTTTCCTTTACGATCATCTTGCCCGCCGCCGCGAGGTGCCCGGCTCGGGCCGGGTGAATCTGCGCATGGACCCGGCCGGCCCGGCCTTTGCCCGCCATCTTCAAACGGCGTTCCGATACTGGGATGGCTGGGTGGATGATTCGCGGCTGGTGGTGCTGAATGCGCGTGACGCCGCCGATCACGGCGCGGCCATCCACACGCGCGAGGCGGTTGCATCGGCGCGGCGCACGGATTTCGGCTGGGCGGTCGAAACCGCATCGGGGCGGTCGCTGGCCTGCCGGCACATCGTGAACGCGGCCGGGCCATGGGCCGAACGGGTCGCCCGCGAGACGCTCGGCCTCGATGACGCGCCGCGCCTCAGGCTGGTGCAGGGCGGGCACATTGTCACCCGCAAGGTGAACCGCACGGCGGATGCCTGGATGCTGCAGCAACCCGACGGGCGGATCATCTTCGTCATCCCCTATGAGGGGGAATGGTCCCTGATCGGCACGACGGAAACCCCGGTCGACGACCCGGCCGCCCACAGCCTGACCGGTGACGAGGAAGCCTATCTGCTGGAGGCCGTGAACCGCAGCATCGCCCGACCGCTGAAGCCGGAGGACATCGTCCACCGCTTTGCCGGCGTGCGCCCGCTGGTGCTGGAGGAAGGCAAGGGCGCGCGTGAGACGACGCGGGACTGGCGGCTCGTCCGTCATGGCGCGGGCGCGGCGACGACGGTGGTGGGCGGCAAGATCACCACCTATCGCCGGCTGGCCGAAGCCGTGCTCGACCCGCTGTTTCCCGGAACCCGGCGCTGGACGAAGGATGCCCCGCTGCCCGGCGGCGACATTCCGCGAAGCAGCGGGCAGACGGCGCAGCAGGCGTTCGAAGCCTGGCGCGCCGATCTGGCGGCGCGCCATGGCCTTTACGACCCGGCGATCGTGGCGCGCATGGCGCGGCTTTACGGAACGCTTGCCGAGCCGCTTCTGGCAGGCGGGCTGGGGCGCAATTTCGGCGGAATGTTCGAAGCGGAGCTGGCCCATATGCGCGACCGGGAATGGGCGCGCACCGCCGAGGACGCGCTGTGGCGGCGCAGCAAGATGGGCCTGCGGCTCTCGCAAGAGGAGCGGGCCGGCGTGGAAGCCTTTTTCGGCGGCTGAAGTGGCGCGCTCCCGGCGCCGCTGCAAAGGCTCAGGGGTAAAGGAGCGTCATTGTCCAGCCGCCTTCCGCAGACCGCGTGAAACGTTCGCGGTGATGCTGGCGACCGGGCCTGTCTTCCCAGAATTCGATCCAGTCCGGGCTCAGCCGGTAGCCGCCCCAGTGCGGGGGCCTTGGAACCGTGCCCGGATATTCGCGCGCCATGTCGCCGATCCGCGCCTCGAAGGTGGTGCGGGCATCGAGCGGCCGCGATTGCAGCGAGGCCCATGCCGAAAGCTGGCTCTCGCGCGGGCGGCTGGCGAAATATTCGTCGCTTTCCAGCTCCGTCACATGGGCGACCGGCCCCGAGATCCGCACCTGCCGCCTGAGCGATTTCCAGTGGAAATCAAGGGCGGCGTGCGGCCTGTGCTCGAGCTGGTGGCCCTTGGCGCTGGCGCGGTTGGTGTAGAAGGTGAAGCCGCGCGCATCGAAGCCCTTCATCAGCACGATCCGCACATCCGGGCGTGGGTCTGGCCCCTCCATGTCCACGGTGGCAAGCGCACAGGCGTTGGGGTCATTCACCTCGCTGGCTTGTGCCAGGGCGAACCAGTCGGCAAACTGCTGGAACGGATCGGTCATGGCCAATGGCTAGGCCGGGTTGCGAGGGCTTGCAATGCCTGCCTTCGTCACATGCCGCCGGCAGGGATGCGCCTTGCCGGGATGTGATCGCCGTTCTATATGAATGTGACTTTTGTGCAACAGGTGGTGTGACCGTTCAGCCCATGGCAGATCTCTATTCCGTACTGGGTGTTCCGAAGGCGGCCGATGCCGCAGCCATCAAGCGCGCCTATCGCAAGCTCGCCAAGGAACTTCACCCCGACCAGAACAAGGACAACCCCAAGGCCGCCGAGCGTTTCAAGCAGGTGACGGCCGCCTATGAAATCCTCTCCGACAAGGAGAAGCGCGGCCAGTATGACCGCGGCGAGATCGACGATCAGGGCAACCCCCGCATGTATGGCGGCTTTGGCGGTCAGGCTGGCGGAAGGCCCGGTGGCGGTTTCGGTGGCGGCTTTGGCGGTGCCGGGCGGCCCGATGTCGAGTTCGATTTCGGCGGCGATCCTTCCGATCTCTTCTCCGAGCTTTTCGGCCGTACCGGGCGCGGCGGTTTCCGCGCGCCACCACGCCGGGGGGCGGATGTCGCCTACCGCCTGTCCGTTCCCTTCGTGGAGGCAGCGCTTGCCCGGCCGCGCCGGCTGATGCTCGCCAACGGCAAGACGATCGACCTTGCCATTCCCAAGGGGGTGGAGGACGGGCAGCAGTTGCGCCTGTCCGGCCAGGGGGAGGCAGGCCCTGCCGGCGCGGGCGATGCCATCGTCACGATTCTGGTCCAGCCTGATTCCCGTTTCACGCGCGAAGGGTTCGACATCCGCGCCGATATCCTCGTGCCGCTCGCCATTGCAGTGCTCGGCGGCAAGCAGCGCGTGCCGACACCCGAGGCCGATGTGATGCTGACCATCGCGCCCGGCACCAGTTCGGGCAAGGTGATGCGGCTGAAGGGCAAGGGCTGGACGAGGAAGGACGGCAGCCGGGGCGATCTTCTGGCCCGGGTCATGGTGGAGGTGCCGGACGATCCGGGGCTGGCGGAGTATCTGCGTGGCCGTCAGGCCGGCTGAGACCGGGCAGGGGCCTGAAGACGGGGGCGGGCGGCGGCCCCCGGGGTGGAGGGTGCGCGCAGCGCGCGCCATGGCGCTGCCGCGAGCCGTCCTGTCCCGCGCGCTGTCCGATGGCCTGATCCATGCGGGCAATTTTGCCTATCTGTCGCTCGTCACGCTGTTGCCGCTCACCATCCTGCTCACGGCTGCTGCCGCCGCCTTCGGCCAGACGGAGGCGGGGCAGGCTGCGATTGCAGGGCTGCTGTATGCGCTGCCGCCACGAATCGCCGACGTCTTCGCCCCCGTGATCGACGATGTGGTCTCGGGGCGCACCGGCCGGCTGCTGTGGCTGGGCGGTCTGGTGGCTTTATGGACAGTCACCGGCATCATCGAGACCATGCGCGACATCATCCACCGCGCCTTCCGCACGCCGCCCGCGCGGCACGCGCTCACCTATCGCCTGCATTCCATCCTTGGCCTGATGGTGGCGATGCTGCTGGTTATGGCGGCCTTTCTCTCGCAGGTGGCGCTGGTCGTCGCCGTGCGCAGCATGAAATTGCTGCAGGCGCTCAGCCTCGAACTTCCCCCCTGGTTCGATCTCTCGCGCACCCTGCCGCCGGCGCTCGTCTTTCTTTCCCTGTGGGCGCTGATGAAGCTGCTGGCGCCTGCCGCCTTTCGCCGGGTGGCTGCATGGCCGGGCGCGCTCGTCACGACCCTGGTGTGGGCGGGCGGCACCTTTCTCATCGGGCCTGTCCTTGCCCGTTTCGATGGCATCAGCCTTACCTATGGCGCACTTTCGGGCGTGATGGTGGCGATGCTCTTCTTCTACGCGGTCGGTTTCGCGCTGGTCCTGGGGGCAGAGCTCAACGCGGCGCTGGCAAAGCGCGGGGCGCGCGCATAGAAGGGCGGCAATTCGCGGGAAGCGCACAGGATAAAGGAACTTCGAATGGCCGGACTGATGGCAGGCAAGCGCGGGCTTATCATGGGCGTGGCCAATGACCGTTCGCTGGCCTGGGGCATTGCCACGAAGCTTGCGGCCGAAGGCGCCGAGATTGCCTTCAGCTATCAGGGCGAATCACTGGAGAAGCGGGTTCGCCCGCTCGCCGAATCGCTGGGCGTTCCGCACCTGTTCGACTGCGACGTTGCCTCGGATGAAAGTATCGATGCCCTGTTCGAGGGGCTGGCGAAGATCTGGCCGACAATCGACTTCGTCGTTCACGCCATCGGCTTTTCCGACAAGAACGAACTGCGCGGCCGCTATGCCGAAACCAGCCGCGCGAACTTCGCCATGTCGATGGACATTTCCGTCTACAGCTTCACCGCCGTCGCCCGCCGGGCGGCCGCGATGATGCCCGATGGCGGCGCGATGCTGACTCTGACCTATTATGGCGCCGAAAAGGTGGTGCCCCATTACAATGTGATGGGCGTGGCGAAGGCGGCGCTGGAAGCCAGCGTCCGCTATCTCGCTGCGGATTATGGCCGCGACAACATCCGCGTGAACGCCATGTCCGCCGGCCCGGTCAAGACGCTGGCGGCCAGCGGAATCGGCGATTTCCGCTACATCCTGAAGTGGAACGAACTGAACGCCCCGCTGCGCCGCAACACAACGCTCGATGACGTCGGCGGCGCGGGCCTCTATCTCCTGTCGGATCTGTCCTCGGGCACCACCGGCGAAGTGCTGCACGTGGACAGCGGCTATCATGTGGTGGGCATGAAGGCCGAGGATGCGCCGGACATCGCGCTGGCCTGATTGCCATATGGCGCACCATGCGCCATTCCGCAGCCATGTCGCACAACAGCTTCGGTCACCTGTTCCGTTTCACCACCTGGGGGGAATCCCATGGGCCGGCGCTTGGCGCCGTTGTCGATGGCTGCCCGCCGGGCCTGTCCCTGTCGGAAGCGGATATCCAGCCTTTCCTCGACAGGCGCCGGCCCGGCACCAGCCGCTTCACCACCCAGCGGCAGGAGCCCGACCAGGTCGAGATCCTGTCCGGCGTGTTCGAGGGGCGCACGACGGGCACGCCGGTCAGCCTGATGATCCGCAACGTCGATCAGCGGTCCAAGGATTATTCCGAGGTGGCGGTGAAATACCGCCCCGGCCATGCCGACTATGCCTATGACGCCAAATATGGCTTCCGCGATCCGCGGGGCGGCGGGCGATCATCCGCCCGCGAGACGGCGGCACGGGTGGCGGCCGGCGCGGTTGCGCGCAAGGTGCTGGGCGAGGCCGTGACCATCCGGGGCTATCTGGTGGAGCTGGGCGGCGACGCGATCGACCGGGCCGCCTTCGATGCGGCCGAAATCGACCGCAACCCCTTCTTCTGCCCGGATGCCGGGGCCGCCGCCCGCTGGGCCACCATGCTGGATGCCGCCCGCAAGGCGGGCTCCTCGCTGGGGGCGGTGGTGGAAGTGGTGGCCGAAGGCGTGCCGCCGGGCTGGGGCGCGCCGGTCTACATGAAGCTCGACAGCCAGCTCGGCGCCGCGATGATGAGCATCAACGCCGTGAAGGGCGTGGAAATCGGCGACGGTTTCGCCGCTGCACGCCTGCGTGGCGAGGATAACGCCGATCCGATGCGCCCCGGCCCCGATGGCCGGCCTGTGTTTCTGGCCAACCATGCCGGCGGCACGGCGGGCGGCATCAGCACCGGCCAGCCGCTGGTGGTGCGCATGGCCCTGAAGCCGACGAGCAGCATCCTGACCCCGGTGGAGACGGTGACGCGCACCGGAGAGGCCGCCGAAGTGGTGACGAAGGGCCGGCATGACCCCTGCGTCGGAATCCGCGCCGCTCCCGTGGCCGAGGCGATGATGGCGCTGGTGCTGGCGGATGCGATGCTGATGCACCGCGGCCAGACAGGCCGCTAGACGAAGACCGGCCAGACGGGCCGCCAGACGAAGCCCGGACAGACAGGCCGCCAGACGAAGACCGGCCAGACGGGGCGCTGGGAATCTGTAGGGCGGGGCTGGCTCAGAAGAGCCAGCTCTCCACATTCTGCAGCGGCTCTTCCCGCTGGGCGGCCAGCAGGCTCTTCACCGCGCGCACCGCGAACCATATGGCAATGAGCGGAAAGACGATGAAGGCCGCAAGCCCCAGGGTTATGCCGGTGATGATCGCGGCGATGATCGTCCAGACGATGCCGATCCAGAAGGTGCGGATGTGGTAGCGGTAATGGCTGTCCTCCCAGCCGGGGTGCGCCTCCCCCTTCCAGACATAGGCAAGGATGACCCCCACGAGCGCCGTGATGCCCGCCAGGAAGGAGCCGAGATAGAGCAGGCTCAGGATGGTCGGGCGGTTCATCTGGAAATCGTTTGTCCGCGTTGCGGGATCATTGGCCATCGTTGCCCTCCTGTTTTTTGATCGGGGCCAAGCTTGACCTTTCCGACCCGCGTTGACAAGTGAAGTGGGTGCCAGATGCCTGGGCGGCCGCGGGGTGGAAACAGCTCGAGGAAAGTCCGGGCTCCAGGGATCGACGGTGGCGGGTAACGCCCGCCGGGGGCAACCCCAGGGACAGTGCAACAGAAAGCAGACCGCCGCACGGGCCACCTTCGGGGGGCTTGCGGCAAGGTCGAAAGGGTGCGGCAAGAGCGCACCGCGCCCCTGGCAACAGGGGTGGCATGGTAAACCCCACCGGGAGCAAGACCGAATAGGCGCGCCGCGTCCGGAGCGATCCGGGCAGGCCTGATCCGGCCGGAGCGTGCGGGTTGGTTGCTTGAGGTGCGTGGCGACATGCACCCCAGAGGAATGGTCGCCCAGGGGGGAAACCCCCGGACAGAACCCGGCTTACAGGGCGTCTGGCACCCTTTTTTCCGCCGTCCGGCCCGCGCGCCCTGCCGGCGGGGCAGGCTTCGTGATGGCTTGTGCGGTGCAGCAGTTGCGGCTAAGCGCGCGCCACTTTCCAGAATAGCACAGGATACCCCCAATGGCCGTGACACGCACCTTTTCCATCATCAAGCCCGACGCCACCCGCCGCAACCTGACCGGCAAGGTCACCGCCATGCTGGAAGAGGCCGGCCTGCGCGTCGTCGCCTCCAGGCGCATCCGCATGACGAAGGAACAGGCCGAAGGCTTCTATGCCGTCCACAAGGAGCGCCCTTTCTTCAACGATCTCGTCGCCTTCATGACATCCGGCCCGGTCGTGGTGCAGGTGCTGGAAGGGGAGGATGCCGTCGCCCTCAACCGCCGCGTGATGGGCGCCACCAACCCCGAGAATGCCGAGCCGGGCACCATCCGCCGCGAACTGGCCGAAAGCATCGAGGCCAATTCGGTGCATGGCTCCGACAGCGCGGAAAATGCCGCGATCGAGATCGCCTTCTTCTTCAAGCCGGAAGACATCGTCGGCTGAAGACCTGGCATGGCAGGGACTGCGGGCGGCATGGTGCCGTCCGTCAGTCTGCCACAGCGGGCGGCCTGACGCCGCCCGTCAGGCCTCCAGTTCGCTGTCCCAGTAGAGATAGTCCCGCCAGGTTTCATGGCAGTGGTGGGGCGGGAAGCCGCGGCCGTTTTCCTGCAGCTGGTGGCTGGTGGGCTGGAATGGCCGCTGCCGTGGCAGCATGCCCGCTTCAGCCGGCGTGCGCCCGCCCTTGCGCAGGTTGCAGGGCGCACAGGCCGTTGTCACGTTGGTCCAGGTGGTGCGCCCGCCATAGGTGCGCGGCACCACATGATCGAAGGTGAGTTCCTCGCGCGCGCCGCAATATTGGCAGCTGAAGCGGTCGCGCAGGAAGAGGTTGAAGCGGGTGAAGGCCGGGGTTTGCGACGGCTTCACATATTGCCTGAGCGCGACGACCGAGGGCAGCCGCATGGTGAAGCCCGGGCTGCGGATTTCCCGCTCATATTCGGCCACCACATTCACCCGTTCGAGGAAGGCGGCCTTGATGGCGTCCTGCCAGCTCCAGAGCGATAGCGGATAATAGCTCAGCGGGGTGTAGTCGGCATTCAGCACCAGCGCCGGGCAAGCCTGCGGCGACGCCCATTGCCGGGCCTGGCGTTCGTCCAGAAGATCGGGGTGATACATCGGCGCCGCTCCTCAAGGTTCGGGAGCAGGGTGGTTCGTGCCGGCCCTATCGCACTTCGGGCAGCCGCATGTCCACGCCTGCACCAGTTCCGCCAGCCCCTATACCAGAGGCTGTATGTCGATGGTATGACAGCACCAGATATTGGGAAAATCAAGCCGGAGTCTCTGGCCCCACATGCCGCATCCACAACTTATCACGCGCTTCGCCCCTTCGCCTACGGGCTTGCTGCACCTTGGCCATGCCTGGTCGGCGGTTCTGGCGCATGATCTCGCACGCGCGGGCGGGGGCCGTTTCCTGCTGCGCATCGAGGATATCGACACCGGGCGGTGCCGCCCCGGGTTCACGCAGGCCCTCATCGAGGATCTGCGCTGGCTGGGCCTCGGATTCGACGCCCCGCCGCTCCTGCAGTCGACCCGCCGGGAGGCGCATGCAGCGGCGCTGGCGCGGCTGGCGGGCATGGGCCTGACCTATCCCTGCTTCTGCACGCGCGCCGATATCGCCCAGGCCTCCAGCGCCCCGCATGGCATGCCGCCTGTCTATCCCGGCACCTGCAGGGCGCTGCCGGCGGAGGAGGCCGGGCGCCGCATGCAACGGGAACCGCATGCCATGCGTCTGGATGTGGAAAAGGCGCTGGCCCTTTCCGGTGCGCTTTCCTGGCAGGATGCCCTGGCGGGTGGGGTCGAGGCCGATCCGGCGGCGGGTGGCGACATCGTGCTGGCCCGCCGCGACATCGGGGTCGGCTACATGCTGGCCGCCGTGGTGGATGATGGCTTCCAGGGCATCTCCCGGATCGTTCGCGGCCGCGACCTGTTCGAGGCGACCCATGTGCAGCGCCTGCTGCAGCATCTGCTCGGTCTCGAGCCACCGCAATATCTGCATCACGCCCTGCTTCTGGCCGAAGATGGCCGACGGCTCGCCAAGCGTGACAAGGCCGAAACGCTGGCATCCCTCAGGGCCGGCGGCATGGACGGAAAGGCGCTTGCCGACAGGCTGCGCGCCGAGCCGCCTGAAGGCCCGGACAGGCACTTGCCAAAGCCCGAAGTCCATGCGAGCAACATGCATGTGTAAGGCGTAAATCCTGCCTGTTCTCAAAGATTAACGGGGGTTTCCATGATCAGGGGTTCTGCGCTCGCTCTGGCGGGTGCTTTCTGTCTGGCTGCTGCGCCTGCGGCAGCGGCCAGCTGGCTTGTTCTCGGCTCTGCCATCGCTGTCCAGACGCCTTCCAACCCGGGTGGCGTGCCTGTGCTGCAGGGCGTGCCGTTCCACCAGCAGTTCATGAGCTTCGCCTTCACCATCGATGACAGCGTTGCCGGCATCGATGTCGCCTCGCCGGGCGGCGTTGGCGAGGCCCGCCTTTATCCCTATGCCGTCACCAGCTTCGCCCTGTCGGTCGGCCCGTGGACGATCATGCAGACGCCGGCCGCGCGCGGCGCGCTCTTTGCCATCAACGATGGCGCGGCGGGTTCGGGTGGGCGGATCGACCAGCTGATCTATTCCGAAACCACGGCCTTCGTGCCCGACTTTCAGCCCGCCTTCATGACCGATGCGCCGCTGCCGGCTGATGCGTTCGTCTCCGGCTTTGTCTTCGGCCGCTCGACCGTTGTTCAGGGTGGTGCGCCGACGCTGCTCGGTTCGGCGGCCATTCCGCCGCTCGACCAGCTGTGGATCAACGGGCCGACCTTCCTGTCCTTCGATGTCAGGGCCGGCATGCCGGCCAGCCAGCAGGCCCTCAATGCCCTGCCGCTCGCCCGATTCGGGGCCTCGCAGCTGCAGTTCGGCGTCTTCCGTCTGGACGCCCCCGCCGTGCCCGAGCCGGCGACATGGGCGATGATGATCGCCGGTTTCGGGCTGGTGGGCGCCAGCCTCAGGCGGCGGCGCATGGCCGCAGCCTGAGGCCCCGCCGGGCATTTTTGCGGTGCATTCCAGCGTTCATGCGCCTACATGTGGGCGCATGAACGCTCTTCTCATCGCCCTTATCGTCCTGGCGGCGCTGGCGACGGCCTATGTGCTGATCCGCGGCATCATCACCATGGCGAGCGGCAAGGACATCACCGGCGCGCAGTCGAACAAGTTCATGTCGCTTCGCGTCACCTTCCAGATGATCACCATCCTGCTGGTCATCATCCTGCTGATCCTGGGCGGCCGCGGGCTGGCGAGCTAGGCACGGCCCATGGTGAAGCTGAACCGCATCTACACCCGCACGGGCGACGATGGCACGACGGGCCTTGCCGATGGCTCCCGCCTGCGCAAGGATTCCGCCCGCGTGGCCGCCTATGGCACGGTGGACGAAGCCAATTCCGCCCTTGGCGTGGCGATGCTGCACGCCGGCGATGACGCCGCGCCCATGCTTCTGAGGATCCAGAACGACCTTTTCGATGTCGGTGCGGATCTGGCGACGCCGGGCGATGATTTCCTGCCCGGCGGCACCATGCCGGAATGGGAGCCGCTGCGGATCGTGCCCAGCCAGGTCCGGCGGCTGGAAGCGGAAATCGACGCGATGAACGCCGTGCTGGAGCCGCTCAACAGCTTCATCCTACCGGGCGGCTCGGCACTGGCGGCGCATCTGCATGTGGCGCGCACCATCGTGCGCAGGGCCGAACGCGATGCCGTGACGGCGGCTGCCGAAACCCCGGTGAACCCGCTGGCGATTCACTATCTCAACCGGCTGTCCGATCATCTGTTCGTGATGGCCCGCTTCGTGAACCGCCCGGGCGCGGGCGGAAGCGGCGATGTGCTTTGGGTGCCCGCCGGCAATCGCTGACCCGAAGATCGACAAGGAAAGACAAGACGATGAAAGCGCTTCCCCTTGCCGCCCTTCTTCTGGCGGCCGCAGCGCCCCTCGCTTTTGCCCAGGCCGCCCGGGCCGCTGGCCCGGAAGCGCCGGCCGCACCCGCAGGGCCGGTCATCGGCGCCTGGGGTTTCGATGTTGACGGCATGGATCCCGCTGTCAGGCCCGGCGATGATTTCTACGCCCATGCAAGCGGCGCCTGGGACCGGGCGAACCCCATCCCCGAGGATCGCGCCCAGTTCGGCATGTTCCACCATCTGCGCGATCTCAGCCAGACGCGCACGCGCGCCATTCTCGATGATCTGGCCGCCAGCGAGAGCCTGACCGGCCCGGCCCGCAAGGCGGGCGACTATTATGCCAGCTATCGCGACGAAGCCCGCATCGAGGCGCTGGGCCTTGCGCCGCTGAAGCCCCGGCTGGACGCCATCGCCGCAATCGCGACGCGCGCCCAGCTTGCTTCGGCCCTTGGCGAAGCCAATGCCCTGCGCTCGGCCATACCGCTGCGCGTCGGCATCGGGCAGGATCTGAAGGATCCGTCGAAGATGGTGGCGTCCGTTTACCAGTCGGGCCTGGGCATGCCCAACCGGGATTATTATCTCGAGGAGAAGTTCGCCGAAACCGCTGCCGCCTATGAGGCCCATGTCGCCCGCATGCTGGCGCTGGCCGGCTATGATGCGCCGGCCGAGCGTGCGGCGCGGGTGATCGGACTGGAGCGCGCGATCGCACAGGCGCACTGGAGCCCGGTGGAGACACGGCAGGCCGATCGGCGGCACAATCCGGTGGCTGTCGCCGACCTTGCGGCCCGCTATCCCGGCGTCGACTGGTCGAGCTTCCTGTCGGCCGCCGGGCTTTCCGGCCAGACGGAGATCAACATCGGCCAGCCTTCGGCCATCGCCGGCACGGCGAAGCTGGTGGAAGGGCATGCGCTGGAGGCCTGGCGCGACTATCTCGCCTATCATGCGCTGCGTGCCGCCGCAGACGTGCTGCCGAAGTCCTTCCAGGACGAGGCCTTCGCCTTCCACGGCACAAGGCTGAACGGCACGCCGAAGATCGAGGAGCGCTGGAAGCGCGCGGTGGATGCCACCTCCTCGGCGCTGGGCGAGGCCGTGGGCGAAGTCTATGTCGCCCGCCATTTCCCGCCCGAGGCCAAGGCGCAGATGGATGCGCTGGTGCGCAACATCCTTGCCGTGATGGACGACCGGCTCGCCAACCTCGCCTGGATGGACAAGGCCACGCGCGAGAAGGCGCGGGCGAAGCTTGCCCGCTTCACGCCGAAGATCGGCTATCCAGAAGTCTGGCGGGACTATTCCGACCTGACCGTCGTGCGTGGCGATGCGCTCGGCAATCTGGAGCGCGCCGCGCGGTTCGATCATGCCCGCAACCTCGCCAAGCTCGGCAAGCCGATCGACCGGCGCGAATGGTTCATGACTCCGATGACCGTGAACGCCTATGCCAATTTCGGCTGGAACGAGATCGTCTTCCCGGCGGCCATCCTGCAGGCGCCCTTCTTCGACCCGAAGGCCGATCCAGCCGTGAACTATGGCGGCATCGGTGCGGTGATCGGGCACGAGATCCTGCACCATTTCGATGACCAGGGCCGCAAGTTCGACCCCGACGGCAAGCTCGCCGACTGGTGGTCGCCTGCCGATGTCGAGCGGTTCGGCAAGCTCGCCGACAAGGTCGTTGCCCAATATGGCGCCTATGAGCCGCTTCCGGGCAAGCCGGTCAACGGGCGGCTGGCGCTTGGCGAGAATATCGCCGACCTCGCCGGCCTGTCGATCGCGCACGAGGCCTGGCAGCGCTCGCTCGGTGGCAAGCCGGCGCCGGACATCGACGGCAAGAGCGGCGACCAGCGCTTCTTCCTCGGCTTTGCGCAAATCTGGCGATCAAAATATCGCGAAAGCGCGCTGGAGCGGCAACTGGCTGTCGGCCCGCATACGCCCAGCCATTTCCGGGCCCGTGTCGTGCGCAACCATGATGCCTGGTACAAGGCATTCGACGTGAAGCCCGGCGACGCCCTCTACCTGCCCGAGGACGAGCGAATCCGCATCTGGTAGGCCGCGTTCAGCCGGGCAGCCCCAGTTCTTCCGGCGCAATGCCAAGCTGCGCCAGAAGGGCGGCATGGGCATCTGCCGTATCGGCCCAGAACTGCGGGACGGACAGGTCTGACGGGGCGATCCTTTCGGGCCAGTAGCGTTCGACCAGCCGCTCCAGCCTGTCGAGCCGCGCGTCATCCAGCAGGAAGCGCGGGTCGATGGCGGCGTGCGCCTCTTCCGGCAGGGCGACCCGCAGCCTGAGGCAGGCCGGGCCGCCGCCATTGCGCATGGATTCCCGCAGGTCGAGCACATGGATCTGGCCGATGGGGTTGCCCGGATCGGCGACGACCCGGTCCAGCCAGCCACTGACGCTGGGGGTTTCCCGCGCTTCTGCCGGCAGGATCAGGGCCATGCCTTCGCCAAGGCTGACGAGAGCCGCATTGAAGACATAGGATGCGATGGCATCGGCCAGCGGAACCTCGGCCTCGGGCGCTTCCACCAGTGTGAAGCCCGGAACGCGCGCCGCCAGCGCCTCCAGCGTTTCCGTCCGGTTTTCGAAGGCTGCCTCATGGGCAAAGAGGACCGTTTCGTTGGCGACGGCCACGACATCATTGTGGAAGGCGCCCGCTTCGATGGCGCGCGCGGCCTGCGCCGTGAACAGCGCCATATCCACCCCATGTTTGCGCGCCACGGCCTGCGAGGCGCGCGGATGCTGCCTGGCGGGGAAGCGGCCGCCCCGGTTCTCGCCATGCACAAAGACTTCGAGGCCCGGCGCCTCATGCCCGGAACAAAGCCGCATGTGGTTGGCAGCCCCTTCATCCCCGAAGGCGGGCGGAACCGGCCCGTGCACTGCAAAGAAGCGCCTGTCGGCGAAGGCAAGGCGAAGCTGGGCGAGTGTTTCGGGCCATTCCTGCGCCCGGTGCGCCATGGTGGCGAGGTTCGCGACGGTCAGGTGCGTGCGCCCATCGGCGGTATCGGCAGCCGGGCTCACGGTTGCGGCATTGGCTGTCCACATGGCGCTGGCCGAGCAGGCCGCCGCCAGCAGCGGCGCATCCTCGCGCGCTGCGGCTGCGGCCACTTCCGCATCAATGCCGCCAAAGCCCATGGCGCGCAGCAGGCCCGTATTGGGGCGGCGATGGGGCAGAAGCAGGCCCTGCGGCACCCCCAGCGAAACCAGAAGGCGCATCTTCGCCAGCCCCTGAAGCGCTGCCTTGCGTGGCGCGCTTTCCTGCCCGGCATTGCTGGTGGCCGCGAGATTGCCGAGGCTCAGCCCGGCATAATTGTGGGTCGGGCCGACAAGGCCGTCGAGGTTCAGTTCCGGCATCAGCGAAGCCCTTGCGACAGGGTGAGGGCGGGGTGTTCGGCTTCCACCGAGGCGACGGGCCAGGCGCAGTAATCGGCCGCATACCAGGCCGATGGCCGATGATTGCCAGACCGGCCGACACCGCCGAACGGCGCATTGGAGGCGGCGCCATTGGTCGGGCGGTTCCAGTTGACGACGCCCGCCCGGCTTTCCGCCCAGAAGCGGTCGTAAAGCGCCCGGTCGCCGCCGACGAGGGCGGCGGACAGCCCGAAGCGGGTAGCGTTGGCGGCCGCCATGGCCGCCGGGAAATCCTTTACCCGAACCAGTTGCAGCAGCGGGCCGAACAGTTCGTCGTCCGGCGTCGACAGGCCGGTCACGTCGATGAGACCGGGGGTGAGGAAGGGGAGGCCTTCGTGCAGGCGCAACATCGGCCTCAGCGTCTTGCCGCCCAGCGCGGCGGCGCGGGCGATCAGGGCATCGGCCGTGCCATTGTCGATCACCGGGCCCATGAAGGGCTGCGGGTCGGCGAAGGGCTGGTCGATCCGCAACCGGTCCATGAGGGCAAGGATGGCGTCGAGCAGCGGCTCGTGTGCGTCATCTTCCAGGATCAGCCGCCGCGCGCAGGTGCAGCGCTGGCCCGCCGACAGAAAGGCCGACTGCACCACGATGGCCGCCGCCGCCTCGATGTCCCCGGCCTGGAGATCCCAGATGACGAGCGGGTTGTTGCCCCCCATCTCGAGGGCAAGGATCCGGCCCGGCCTGTCGGCGAACTGGCGGGCCAGCGCTTCGCCCGTGGGGGCCGAGCCGGTGAAGAGCAGTCCGTCCGTGTCGGCGGCAGCCAGCGCCCGCCCTGTTTCCGCCCCGCCCTGAAGGACCGTCAGCAGGCCATCGGGAAGCCCGGCCCTTGCCCACAGCGCTGCCATGTGCGCGCCGGTCGCCGGGGTCTTTTCGGATGGCTTGAACTGGATGGCGTTGCCCGCGATCAGGGCCGGCACGATATGGCCATTGGGCAGGTGGGCCGGGAAATTATAGGGGCCAAGCACCGCCAGCACGCCATGGGGCTTGTGCCGCAGTGCCTGTGTTGCGCCATGCGGGTCCGCCTTGAAGGGGGCGCTGCGGCTGCCTGTCCGCTCCGCATGGGCGGCGATGGAAATGTCCACCTTGCCCATCACGCTCGAGACTTCGGTGCGCGCTTCCCAATGGGGTTTGCCCGTTTCCTCGGCGATCAGCCGGGCGAGGCCTTCGGCATCCGCTTCCACCGCCGCGCGATAGGCGCGCACGATGGCGATTCGATCCTCGATCGGGGCGAGTGCCCAGTCGCGCTGGGCGGCGCGCGCCTTTTCCAGCGCGCTGGCGACATCTCCGGCGCTTGCTGCGGGGCCTTCCCACAACAGGCTGCCGTCATGCGGGCGAATGCTCCGGATGCTCATGTCAGGCTGGGGCATGAAGAAGCGCCTCTCCGGAATGGAAGGGGCCGCCGGGTGGCAGCATTATGCCGTCGGGCGATTCCCGCACCGGCAGAAGGGCAGCGCGAAAGCCCTGCAGCGCGCCGCCGGCCACGAGCTGGCGGGAAACGCCCGGAAGTGCCTCTTCGCCCGCCATCCGGGCAGGCCGGGCCTCGCGGATGGCGCGCAGCTCTTCCATGCGGCAATCCATGGTCGGCCCTCCGTCAAAGATGTCCACATAGCCGTTGCAGGCGAAGCCCTCGGCTTCCAGCATCGCCCGCGCGCCGCGGCCATCGTCATGCGGCTGGCCGATGCACGCCTGCGTTTCCGGTGGCAGCAGCGCCACATAGACCGGGTATTTCGGCATCAGGTCGGCGATGAACTGGTTGCCGTGGATGGAATTGAAGGTGTCTGCTTCCTGGAAGCTCATGCCGAAGAACTTGCCGGCCAGTCCGTCCCAGAAGGGGGCGCTGCCGTCCGGCCGGATCCGGCCCCGCAATTCCGCAAGCACGCGGCTGGAAAAGCGCTGGCGGTGGTTCGCGATGAACATGTAGCGGCTGCGCGCCAGAAGCCGGCCCAGCCCGCCGGTGCGCAGATCGGGGTGCAGGAACAGGCCGCCCACTTCGCTGGCGCCGTCATGGTCGTTCACCAGATGCAGGACGCCGGTGCGAAAGGTGCGCTCCAGCTCGCGCGAGCGCATCGAAAGGGTGGAGATCTTGTAGGAATAGAAGGGCCAGCGCACGCCCACGCGGGAAAAGATGCAGGCCGTGCCGCCGATGCGCCCCGTCGGCCGGTGCTCCAGCACCAGCATGTAGAGTTCGTCGTCGGGCGCGTCGATGCGGGCGGCAAGGCTCCTGTCTGACCAGTCGAGCCGCGCCGCGAGGGCCTCGCGGTCATTCGGGAGGTTGGTGAAGCCGCCGCCTGTCAGGGCCGCAAGGGCGGCCAGCGCGTCGAGATCCTGCCGCGAGGCGGGGCGGACATGCCATTGGGAGAGATCGATTTCGGCCATGGGGCCATCTTGCCGCACATCAGGGCGCGGGGGTAACGATAGTCTGCGCCTGAAACCGCAGATTCTGCGGCAGGCGAGGGAGTTGGCGAAAGATCATGACGGACAGCCCCGACCGCATCGACCGCCGCATCCTGGATGTGCTGCAGCAGGATGGGCGAATCACCAATGCCGCCCTGGCGGACAGGGTGGCGCTGTCGCCATCGGCCTGTCTCGCCCGGGTCAGGCGGCTGGAAAGCCTCGGCATCATCACGGGCTATGGCGCGCGCATCGCGGTGGAGAAGCTGCGCCCGGCCCTCATCATCTATGGGGAGGTGACGCTGAAACGCCACCTCCCCGAGGATTTCCGCAGTGTCGAAGCCCTGTTCGAGGCCGATCCGCGCGTGCTGGAGGCCGCTGAAATCTCGGGCAAGAGCGACTATCATGTGAAGGTGCTGGTCTCGGACATGGCCGAGTGGCGGGCGCTAACAGCCGAATGGACATCGGGGCCATGGCAGATCGAGCGGGTGAGTTCCTCGGTGGCGATGCATCGCACCAAGGCCTTTTCAGGCTACCCGCTCTGACCGCGCCCGCCTGTATGCGCGCCCGCCTCTATTCCAGTTCGAACTGCATCGAGACGGTAACGGCCATCTGCACCTCGCCCGGCTCGACCGGGCTGTCGGCGCGCGACTCCATCGCCATGGCCACACGCGGCATCGGCATCGGCTGGTCGCTGGTCACGCCCTCGCGGATGGACAGGATGCGCTTCACCTTCATGCCGGCAGCCCTGGCGTAGAGGTCGGCGCGCGCGCGGGCCAGCGCCACGGCATCAGTCCTGGCCTTGTCGAGCAGCGGATCGGGCTTTTCGACCCGGAACTGCGGGCCGTGGATGCTGTTGGCGCCTTCCGCGACAAGCGCATCGATCACGCGGCCGGCGTTCTTCAGATCGCGCAAGGTCACGCGCACCTGGTTCGATGCCTGGAAACCGGTCAGGATCGGCTCCCTGTCCTTTTCGTAGCGGAACTGCGGCTGCAGCGAGAGGCTTGAGGTCTGTATGTCGCGATCGGCGACACCGGCTTTCCTGAGGGCCGCGACCACGCGGTTCATGCGCGTGGAATTGGCGGCAAGGGCTGCTGCGGCATCGGTCGCCTGCGTGACGACTCCGGCGCCGATTTCGGCGATGTCGGGTGCTGCCCGCACATCGGCGGTCGCCGAAATGTCGAGCGTCGTGGCTTCACGGGTGCCCGGACCTGTCGCCAGGCCTGCCGTCTGTGCCGCGACCTGGGCGCTGGTGCTTGCGGCAGCCATGGCGGCGAGCAGTGCGACGATATGTCTTTTCTTCATGCCGTCTCCTGGGCTTCGGGTGGGTTGGCCCCTGGGCGGGGCTTTGCGCTCTTCTGCATTTCTGGCGGCATGCACATGTCTGCCGGATGAAGCATCCGGGCAGGCGGCATGCCGTGATGTCCCGGTCCGGGCGCTTCAGGACGCGCGGCCTTGCAGCTTGCGGTAGAGCCAGAGCAGCAGCACCGCGCCGACAGTCGCCAGCAGCAGGTTCCAGAGGGAGCCGCCAGTACCCAGGCCGATGAGATTGGCCAGGAATCCGCCAACGACCCCGCCTGCGATGCCGATGAGGATGGTGACGATCATCCCGCCCGGATCACGCCCCGGCATGACCCACTTTGCGAGCGCGCCAGCGATCAGGCCGATGATGATCCAGCCGAAAAATCCATAGTCCATGCCGGTCTCCCCTGCGTTGCTGCCTGCCTGCCAGCCTGTCTGGCAGGCTGATCGATATTTCCCTTGGAAAGCCTAGCATGAAAGCCGGCGCATCCGGCAGCGGAAAAGGGCAGGGGCCTTGCCTTTCAGTCTTTTGTCATGGCCGACGCCCTTTGTGGCATGGCTTGTTAAGCCTGGCTTTATTTCACGCACGACAAGGTGTATGGGCCATCGCGCAGGCGCCTGTCTTTGAGGGGAGCGGGCCGGCTGTAGCGGGCATGGCTGCGCCAACGCGCAGGCGGGCCCGAGCAACATTAAGGTTATTGACGGCATGAACATGCAACTTTCCCCTCGTGATCCGGAAATCCGCGCCCATCTCGAATCCGGCGGGACGGACCCGGAGGTCGCGCGCAAGGCGCGCCGGCGCCTGATTCTCACCATCGCCGCCATCCTGATCGGCCTTGCCCTTTTCGTGTGGTTCCTTGTCGAGCGCGCGACGGCTCCCAAGCCGACCGCGCCGCCCTCCGGCCCGCCGGCGGTAACCGTGATGGTGCCCGGCACGAGCGATGTCGCGGACCGTGTGGCCGCCGTGGGCAGCATTTCCGCCCGGCGTGACATGCCCGTGGGGGTCGTTGGCGAGGGCGGCATGGTATCCGCCATCCGGGCCGAGGCCGGGCAATATGTCGCCCGTGGCCAGGTTCTGGCCGAGCTGGACAGCGGTGTGCAGCGCGCGCAGCTTGCGCAGCTGGAAGCGGGCCTGGTGCAGGCCGGTGCCGATGCCCGCCTTGCCCAGGCCGAGCTCGATCGCGCCCAGGCGCTCGTTGCGCGCGGCTTCATCTCCAGGGCGGATATCGACCGCCGCACCGCCACCCGCGATTCCGCGCGTGCCCGTGTCGATGTCGCGCGGGCGCAGGTCCAGGAAATGCGCGAACGAATCCTCCGCCTTTCCATCCGCGCCCCCGAAGCCGGTCTCGTGATCCAGCGCAATGTCGAACCGGGGCAGGTCGTCTCGCCGGCGTCGGGCGCCTTGTTCCGCGTCGCTGCCGGCGGTCAGATGGAAGTGCGCGCCCAGATCGCCGAGCAGGACATGCCCCGGCTTCAGGTCGGGCAGGAGGTGATTGTCACGCCGGTCGGCTCCGCCAGCAGCTATGCCGGGCGGATCTGGCTTCTGGAGCCGGTGATCGACCCGCAGAGCCGCCAGGGCGTCGCACGCATTGCGCTGCCTGCCGCCGAAACCATCCGGGCCGGGGGTTTCGCCAATGTCGTGGTCGAAGGCGGACGGACGGCGCGCCCGGTCGTGCCGCAATCCGCCATCCAGACGGACAAGGGCAAGAGTTTCGTGCTTGTTGCCGGCACCGATGGCGTGGTTGCGCGGCGCGATGTGCGCATCGCCAGCGTGTCGGCTTCCGGTGTCGCCATTGCCGATGGGCTTTCTGGCGATGAGCAGGTCGTCGTTTCAGCAGGCGCCTTCCTGCGGCCGGGCGAGAAGGTGACGCCCGTTTTGCAGGCGGACGCCGCGGCTGCCCGGGGGATGTCCGGAAAGGCGGGCTGAGGTCATGGATCTTCGCAACATATCCAGCTGGTCGATCCGGAACCCCATACCGCCGATCATGCTGTTCCTGCTGCTGACGGCGGCCGGGCTTCTCAGCTTCTTCCAGATGAAGATCACCCAGATGCCCGACATTTCGGCGCCTCTGGTGCAGGTGATGATTTCCCAGCCGGGCGGCGCGCCCACCGAGATCGAGACCCAGATCACCCAGAAGATCGAGGGCGCGGTTGCCGGCCTTGGCAATGTGAAGAACATCTCGTCGGTGGTGCAGGAAGGGTCCAGCTCCACCTCGATCGAATTCCACCTCGGCACGCCTGTCGACCGGGCGGTGAACGATGTTCGCGACGCCGTCACCAAGGTGCGCTCCAACCTGCCCGAAGGCATATTGGAACCGCAGGTGAGCCGGATCGACATCGAAGGCGGCGCCATCGCCTATGTTGCCGTGAAATCGACGGCGATGACGCTCGAGGAGCTGAGCTGGTTCGTCGACAATACGGTGACGAAAAGGCTCGTGTCCGGCCCGGGCGTCGCGCAGGTCATGCGCGGCGGCGGTGTCTCGCGGGAGATTCGTGTCGATCTCGATCCCGCGCGGCTGCAGGCCTATGGCATCACTGCGGCCCAGGTGAACGCGCAGCTGCGGCAGCTCAACATCGACGCGCCGGGCGGCCGGACCGACATTTCCGGCGCCGAGCAGGCTGTCCGCGTGCTCGGCGGCGCGCGCACGGCCCTCGAGCTTGGCGAGACACGGATTTCCATCAGCGGCAGCCGCGAAGTGCGCCTGTCCGACATCGCCCATGTGCACGATGGCGCATCCGAGCAGCGCTCGATCGCGCGGCTCGATGGCCGGCAGGTCACCAGCTTCGGCCTGTTCAAGGCCAAGGGCGCATCGGATGTCGCCGTCTATGAGCGGATGAACGAGGAACTGGAGAAGCTGGAATCGGAATATCCCGGCGTCGAGTTTGTCGAGCTCTACACCTCGGTCGAATATACCAAGGGCGAATACAACAGCGCGCTGACCGCCATGTGGGAAGGCGCGCTTCTGGCCGTTCTCGTCGTCTTCCTGTTCCTGCGCGACTGGCGCGCGACGGTCATCGCGGCGCTCGCCATTCCGCTTTCCGCAGTTCCTGCCTTCTGGTTCATGGATCTCATGGGCTTCACGCTCAACACGATCAGCCTGCTGGCGCTGTCGCTTGTCGCCGGGATCCTCGTGGATGACGCGATCGTCGAAATCGAGAACATCGTCCGCCACATGCGCATGGGCAAGTCGCCCTTCCAGGCCGCGATCGACGCCGCCGACGAAATCGGCCTCGCCGTTGTCGCCACCACCTTCTCGATCATCGCCGTCTTCCTGCCGGTCAGCTTCATGTCGGGCATCAGTGGCCAGTATTTCCGCCAGTTCGGCCTGACCGTATCCATCGCGGTGTTCATGTCGTTGCTGGTTGCGCGGATGCTCACCCCGCTGATGGCGGCCTATTTCCTGAAGGCGCATGGCGAGGAGCCGCATGGCGAGAACCGCATCATGCATGCCTATTTGCGTTTCCTGCGCTGGACGGTGCACCAGGATCGTCACCAGCCAGCCCCGGGGCTGTTCGCGAAGATCCGCAACAAGGTGGTCGAGCGGTGGCGGCCGCTGATGATGATGGGCGCGGCCGCACTGTCCTTCGTGCTGACCATCTTCCTGTTCGCGCAGATGCCGCAGACCTTCCAGCCCGATGCCGATTTCGGCACCTCGATCGTGCAGCTCGAATTGCCGCCCGGCTCGCGGCTCGAAGATACCGAACGCGCCGTCGATGCGGTCAGTGCGCTGCTCCGCAAGCAGGATGAAGTCGCCTCCGTCTATGAGGAAATCGGCGATGGCGGCGAAGTGCGCCGGGGAACGCTGTTCGTGGAGCTGGTGGATCGCGAGGAGCGCGCGGCCAGCACCAAGGAATTCGAGCGCCGCATGGCGCCGCAGCTTGCCGCCATTCCTGATGCGCGCCTCAATTTCCAGAACATGTCGGGCGGCGGGCAAAGCCGCGACATCGTGGTGATGCTCGCCTCGGATGATCCGGAGCTGCTGGACGCGACGTCGGCGAAGGTCGAGCGCGAGATGCAGGCCCTGTCCGTCATCCGCGACGCGCGAATCGACGGCGATCTTCAGCGGCCTGAAATCCTCATCAAGCCGAAGTTCGACATGGCCGCCCAGCTTGGCGTTTCCACCTCGGTGCTGTCGCAGACGATCCGAATCGCGACGCTTGGCGACATCGAGCAGAACATGGCGAAATTCTCGCTGAGCGACCGCCAGGTGCCCATCCGCGTGAGCCTGACGGATACCGCCCGCGCCGATGCCGACGCGCTTGCGAACCTGCCGGTGCCGACGGCTTCCGGCGGGACAGTGCCGCTCAAGGTGGTTGCCGATGTGAGCTTCGGCAACGGCCCCAGCAAGATTCGCCGCTACAACCAGACCCGCCGCACCATGCTCGTCGCCGATCTCAACGGCGTCGAATATTCGGTGGCGACGGAAGCCATCAACAAGCTGCCCTCCATGGCAAATCTGCCGACAGGGGTCAGGCAGGTGAAGTTCGGCCAGGCCGAGGCGATGGAGGAACTGGTGACGAACTTCGTCGTCGCCATCGTCTCGGGGATCATGCTCGTCTTCGCGGTGCTGGTGCTGCTCTACAAGCGGGTGCTGCCGCCCTTCGTGAACATGGGCTCGCTGCTTCTCGCCCCGCTGGGGGCGGCCATCGCCCTCATTCTCACCGGGCATTCCATCTCCATGCCGGTCTATATCGGCATATTGATGCTGCTGGGGATCGTCGCGAAGAACTCCATCCTTCTGGTCGATTTCGCCATCGAGGAAATGCGCCATGGCGTCGACCGCGAGACGGCGATCGTCGATGCCGGGCACAAGCGGGCGCAGCCCATCCTGATGACGACTGTCGCCATGACGGCGGGCATGCTGCCCGTGGCCCTTGGCCTGCATGGCGATTCAAGCTTCCGGGCGCCGATGGCGATCGCAGTGATCGGCGGGCTCCTGCTGTCCACCTTGCTCACGCTCGTGATCGTGCCTGCGGGCTTCACCCTTGCCGATGACGTGGAAAAGCATCTCGGCCCCTGGCTGAAGCGGGTGTTCACCACTGGCGGAAACGATGGCCCGCAAACGGCCGCGCCGCCACTGCCAGACAAGGCGGGGCCGCAAGCTGCGGAGTGACCCGACACCCGGGGGGCCGGACGAGCGTCTGGCCCGCGGCCTTCGGCTGCGACGGATGGCGACGGGCCTGCTCATCCTCATGGGGCTTCTGTTCCTGGGGGCGACCTGGGCGACAGTGCACATCCACCCGGCGTTCGTCTGGCTTCAGGCCTTTGCCGAGGCGGCGCTTGTGGGTGGCCTCGCCGACTGGTTCGCGGTGACGGCGCTGTTCCGCCACCCCATGGGCCTGCCGATCCCGCACACGGCGATCATCCCGCGATCGAAAGACCGCATCGGCGAGACACTGGCCGGCTTCCTGAAGGACAATTTCCTCACGCCGCGCAATGTTGCCCGAAGGCTGGATGATTTCGATGCCGCGGCCATGCTGGCGGCGATGCTGGAGCGGCCGGCAAGCGGCGGTCGTGTCCGCCGGGGGCTGATGCGGCTGGGCGAGCAGCTTGCCGAAACGCCTGCCGCCGCGGCGATCTTCCGGCGACTGCAGGAAGGGACGCTCACACGGCTGCGCGATCTCGATGTTTCACCGCTTCTGGGGCGGATGCTGGAAGCCGCCATTGCCGATGGCCGGCATCGCCCCATGATCGACGAGCTGATCCTGTGGGCCGGGCGTACGCTGGACAGCCAGGAAGGCCTGATCCGCGCCATGGTGGAAGAGCGTACCGCCTGGGTGCTGCGGCTGGTGAATGTGGATGAACGCATCGCCGACGAACTGGTAGGCGGCCTGCGCGGGCTTCTGGCCGACCTTGCCGCCGATCCGCGCCACCCCGTGCGCGAAAAGGCCGACAAGGCGCTCGCCAACCTCGCCTTCGATCTGCAGCACATGCCCGAGACACAGGCGAAGGTGGAGCGCGTGAAGCGCGACCTTATGGCAAGCCCGGCCCTGGCCGACTGGCTGGAAGGCCTGATGGCTCGGCTGAAGGACGGGATGAAGGGGCTGGGGCAGGGCGCCTTTGCCCGCGACATCGCGCTCGCCATGGCCACGACGCTGCGCGAGGATCCTGCGCTGCCGGCTGCGGTCAACCAACTGGCGCGCCGGGCGATCGTGGGAACGGTTGCCGACCATGGCGACCGCATCGTTGGTCTCGTGTCCGAAACGGTGAAGGGCTGGGATGCCGGGACCATCAGCGAGAAGCTGGAAAACGCCGTCCTGCGCGATCTGCAATATATCCGGCTGAACGGAACGCTGATCGGCGGCAGCATCGGCCTCTTGCTGCACGCCGTTCTGGTGCTTGCGGGCGCCGCCTGAGGAACAGCGCGCGCGCCCGGCGATTATCGCCGTTCAGGCAGTTTGAGCGCAAGCATGCGCAACATTTTGCGGTATTGATATAATTTGCCATGTCTGTTACATAGGCTGCCGGTCACGGAAATATCCGGGCCGGAACAAGAATGAACGAACATGGTCGCACAGTATATCCTGCCCACTTTGGCGCTGCCGGCACTCATCGCCCTGTCACTCAACAGTGCGCCTGCCCATGCTGTAACTTTCCTCGAATTCGGCCCTGAAATCGGGGCGCGCGGCATGATGCAGTTCCAGGGCCTCAGCGGCGAGACGGGGCTCGAAAGTCTCGCGGCATCCGTCACCTTCACCCTGGTTGACCGCACCGAGGACAGTTTTACCTTTGCCTATGAGGCAAAGAATCTTGCTGGTGGCGAATTCACGAGCGCCCGGCTTTTCGGCTTCGGTTTCAACCTGAGCGACAAGCCCAAGGACATCACGGCAGACGGACTTTATGGCCGCGTCGGTTCCGGCAATTTGCCGGGCGCCGGAAAACTCGATGTCTGCCTGATGGCTGGCGGATCGGGCAAGGCCTGTGCGCCCAGCGGCAGCGGCGGCCTCGGAATTGGCTCGCTGCCGGCCGAAGGCTCCTTCACCCTCAGCTACAAGAACCCCATGGAAAGCGTGCTGATCAGCAACGGCTCTGCGCGCTGGAACGATCTTTCCGCACCGGATGCCGGCATGGATGACGAGGATGGGACTGCGGTTGCAGCCTTCATCCCGCTTGACCCGATGCCCGAGCCGGGAAGCTGGGCGATGCTGATTGCCGGTTTCGGCATGGTTGGCGCCGCGCTCCGACGACAAAGGCCGGGGGCACGGATGGCATAGCCGCCCAGCCCACCATCATTTCCGGCCATGCCAGCCGTGCATGACAGATGTCATGCGCGGTTACCTGTCGTTAACTACTTATAGATTCTGTTTATGTCATCCTTCGTGCTAAGAAGGAAATGCTTCCTCCTGTTTCGCATACAGGGTGCGCTGGGAGGGGGCGTTTCGGGCCTTCGGGCCGTTTGAACAGGGTTGGATGCCATGAACATGTATTTGCGTGCGGGCCTTGGGGCTCTTGCGCTGGCTGCTTTCGCAGCACCGGCGACTGCTGCCGTTTCGATCGACACGACGGCCTGCGTTTCGGTTTCGGATGAAGCTGGCTGCCGTTTCACCGGCAACATCGCGCCCAATACGGTGCAGGAGACGCAGGATACGTACAATGATTTCATGCCCGCATTCCCGGATGCGCCGATCACGCTGAACTATCTCGGCCAGTCGGATGAAGGCTTCGGCATCCTGACTGGGGATGGAACCACCTCGGGCAGCTGGGAAACGCCGGGCTATCTCGTGGATTTCCTTGCCGTCAAGGCCGGCAATGGCTTCGTGCTCTACAAGCTTGCCGAAGCCGCCAGCAGCGGCAGCTGGAACACGTTCGACCTGCCTGCCAACAAGGCCGGCAACTATCCGGGGCTTTCACACCTCACCTTCTTCGGTTCCGAAGGCGGCGTTCCGGGCGTGCCCGAGCCGGCCACCTGGGCGATGCTGATTGCCGGTTTCGGCATGGTGGGCGCCTCGCTGCGTCGCCGTTCGCGGCTTTCCAGCGTTACGGCCTGAACCACGGAACCAGCGAAACGGGAAGGGGGCGCCTCGGCGCCCCCTTTTCATTTCCGGCCTACCCTCAGTTGATGGTTGCCCCGCCGTCGATCACCATGGCCTGGCCAGTGGTGAAGGCGCCCGCCCGGCTGGCAAGGAAGACGGCCATGCCGGCGATCTCGTCCGGCTCGCCGATGCGCTTCAGGCTGCTGCCGGCGGTTGCCTGCTTCAGGATATCGGGGTTTTCCCACAGCGCGCGGGCGAAATCGGTGCGAACGAGGCCGGGGCAGATGCAGTTCACCCGCACGCCTTCGGGCCCATATTCGGCGGACAGGTTGCGCGCGAGCTGCATGTCGGCTGCCTTGGAGATGTTGTAGGCGCCGATCACGGTGGAGGCCTTCAGCCCGCCGATCGAGCTGATGATGGTGATGGAGCCATCCTTGCGGGCCAGCATCTGCGGCGCCAGCATCTGGATGAGCCAGTGGTTCGACACCACATTGTTCATCAGAATCTTCACGAACTGCTCGTCTGCAAGGCCGGACATGGGGCCGAAATAGGGGTTGGTGGCGGCGTTGCACACAAGGGCCGTCACCTTGCCGTAGCGCTTGAGCGCGTAATCGGCGAGCGCCTGAAGCTCCTCCTTCGAGCTGATGTTGGCGGCCTTTGCCGTGGCTGCCGCCCGCCCGACCGCGGCGTTGATTTCGGCGGCCGCTGCCTCGCAGGCATCCTGCTTGCGGCTTGAAATCACCACATCGGCTCCATGCGCCGCCATATGATGGGCAATGGCCTTGCCGATTCCACGGGATGATCCGGTGATGACGGCCACCTGGCCGGTCATGTCGAACAGATTGCTCATATGTTTCCCTCTCCCTTCCTGATTGTCGTGCAGTGATGGCCTGCTTGCGCCTTTCCGGCAATGATGGTTGAGAAGGCATCGATGACGCCACAAGACCAGCGCGCCGATGCGCCCCCGCCCACAGCCATCAACGCGCATGCCCTGAAGGCGATGCTGGCGTCCTGCCTCTTCTATGCGGCCTTCGGCGGCCTGATCCAGTGGTTCCCCATCTGGCTCATCAACGAGCGGGGCTTCACGGGCGAGCAGCTCGGGCTGGTCATTTCCATTGCGGGGATCGGGCGAATCGTCGCCGGGCCGCTCACCAGCGCCTGGGCGGATGGCCAGGCGGACAGGCGCGCCCCCATCCGCCTTCTGGCCGCCATCACCCTCCTGGCGCTGGGTGGCATGTGGGTGGCTGAGGGCTTCGGCGTCAGCTTCTTCCTGGCCTTTGTGGCGGAGGTCACTTTCTGGGCGCTCATCGCCTTCCTCGAAGCGGCGCTGCTGCGTCTGGCGCGGCCCGGCCGGTTCCCGAGCTATGGCGTCGCGCGGGGGCTTGCCTCTTTGTCCTTCGTTGTCGGCAACATCGCCGTCGGCATGCTGGTGGACTGGGGCGGCAACGCCACCATCTGGTGGTGGCTGGTGCTGACGACATTGGGCCTGCTGGCGGCCAGCTACACCATGGCGGCCGAACCCGTGGTGCGCACGTCGCAGCCGCCCTTCGCGCAGCGGCTGGCGCAGGGCTTCGCCATGGTGAAGCGGCCGGAATTCGCGCTGCTGATGTTCGCCTGCGGCATGATCCAGGCGGGCCACCAATATTATTACATCTTCGGCACCCAGCTCTGGATTGCGGAGCTGGGGGTTTCCGGCACCACAGCCGGATGGCTCTTTGCATTCGGCGTCATCATCGAGGCCGGTTTCCTGATGTTCGTCGCCCCCCGGATCGAGCATGTGCGCCCCGCGACGCTGATCCTTCTGGGCGGGATCGGGGCGCTCGTGCGCTGGAGCCTGATGGCGAGTTCGCCGACGCTGGCCATGCTGTGGCCGCTGCAGGCGCTGCACGCCATGAGCTTTGCCTGCACCTTCCTGGGCGCGATGCGCGGCATCTACCTTCTGTGGGGGGATGATCGCACGCCGACAGCCCAGATGATGTTCATGGCGCTGGCGACGGCACCGGCCCAGGCGCTTTCCAGCTGGATCGGCGGGCGCGTGTTCGACACCGGCGTCGGCAGCCAGGGCTATGTCTCGATGGTGGGGGTGGTCGCCATCGGCACGCTGCTGGCCTTCTGGCTGTGGCGGCGCCCTTTGGCGCCCGTACCCACCTGATGGCGCGCGGTTGAGAATGCCAGGCTGAAGGGCTATTCGCCCTTCAGCATCGTTTCCGATAGCCCGCCGACGAAGGTTTCAAAGTCCTTCGCTTCGCGGAAATCCTTGTAGACGGACGCGAAGCGCACATAGGCGACAGGGTCGAGCTGTTCGAGGCCCTGCATCACCAGCTCGCCGATCTGCCCGGCCTCGACCTCGGGTTCGCCCATGGCTTCCAGCTGGCGCTGCACGGCCGAGATCAGCCGCTCGATCCGCTCCGGCTCGATTTCCCGCTTGCGGCAGGCGATCATCACCGAATGGGCGAGTTTCTCGCGCTCGAATGGCTCCTTCTTGCCGGACTTCTTCACGACCACCAGTTCGCGCAGCTGCACCCGCTCGAAGGTGGTGAAGCGCGCCCCGCATGACGGGCACTGCCGCCGGCGGCGGATGGCGCTGCCATCCTCCGTTGGCCGGCTGTCCTTAACCTGGCTGTCCTCATTGTGGCAGAAGGGGCAGCGCATCGGCTTTTCCCGTCAGGAATAGATGGGGAAGCGGTCGGTCAGCGCCTTCACGCGGGCGCGCACATCGGCCTCGACCGCCGCATTGCCCTCCGCGCCATTGGCGGCCAGCCCGTCTAGCACATCGGCGATCATATGGCCGATGGCTTCGAATTCGGCGGTGCCGAAACCGCGGGTCGTGCCGGCCGGCGAGCCGACGCGGATGCCGCTGGTCTTCGTGGGGGGCAGCGGATCGAAGGGCACGCCGTTCTTGTTGCAGGTGATGTGGCTGCGCTCGAGCGCTTCGTCCGCGTCCTTGCCGGTAAGGCCCTTCGGCCTGAGGTCGATGAGGGCGAGGTGCGTATCGGTGCCGCCGGCCACGATGTCGCAGCCACGGGCCTTGAGCGTTGCCGCCAGCACCTGGGCATTGGCGACGACGGCCCTGGAATAAGCCTTGAATTCGGGGCGTAGCGCTTCGCCGAAGGCGACAGCCTTGGCGGCGATCACATGCATCAGCGGGCCGCCCTGCAGTCCGGGGAAGACGGCCGAATTCAGCTTCTTGCCCAGATCAGGATCGTTCGAAAGGATCATGCCGCCGCGCGGTCCGCGCAGGGTCTTGTGGGTGGTGGTTGTCACGACATGGGCGTGGGGCAGGGGCGAGGGGTGGATGCCCGCCGCCACGAGGCCCGCGAAATGCGCCATGTCCACATGGAGAAGGGCGCCTACCTTGTCGGCGATTGCGCGCATGCGTTCGAAATCGATGATGCGCGGATAGGCGGAGCCGCCGGCGATGATGAGCTTCGGCTGGCATTCAACGGCCTGGGCTTCCAGCGCTTCATAATCAATCAGGTGGGTATCGGCGCGGACGCCATATTGCACGGCGTTGAACCATTTGCCGCTCATCGCGGGCTTCGCGCCATGGGTCAGGTGGCCGCCGGCATCGAGCGACATGCCAAGGATGGTCTCGCCCGGCTTCACCAGCGCAAGCATCACCGCGCCATTGGCCTGTGCGCCAGAATGCGGCTGCACATTGGCATAGTCGCAGCCGAAAAGCTGCTTCGCGCGGTCGATCGCAAGCTGCTCGACCACGTCGGAATGCTCGCAGCCCTGATAATAGCGCTTGCCGGGATAGCCCTCGGCATATTTGTTGGTGAAGATCGAGCCCTGCGCTTCGAGCACTGCGCGGCTGACGATGTTCTCGGAGGCGATCAGTTCGATCTGGCCCTGCTGGCGGCCAAGCTCACCCTTGACGGCGGCGGCAACGGCCGGGTCGGTTTCGGCGAGCGGCGCGCCGAAGAAGCTGTCGTGGAAGGCGGGGGATTCGGGCTGGGTGCTCATGGCGGGGTTCCTATCCGAGCTTCTGGATGCGGGCGGCGTGGCGGCCGCCTTCGAACGGGGTTTCAAGAAAGGCCTTCAGCGCGTCACGCGCGGTTTCGCTGCCCAGCAGCCGCGCGCCGAGCGCGATGACATTGGCGTCATTGTGCTGGCGGGCGAGGCGGGCCGAAAGATTGTCATGCACAAGGGCGCAACGCACGCCGGGCACGCGGTTGGCCGCGATCGAGATGCCGATGCCCGAACCGCAGACGACGACGCCCATCACGGCCTTGCCCGAAGCGACGGCTTCGCCGCAGGCGCGGCCGAAATCGGGATAGTCGACGGAGGTGGTTGCGTCGCCTGCGCCGAGGTCGAGCACAGTGTGCCCCATGGCGCGAAGGTCTTCAGCCAGCTGGGCTTTCAGCGGGTAGCCGGCATGGTCGGAAGCGATGGCGATATCCACGAGCGGAAACGGTCCTGACTTGGGTTGGCCCCAATGGCCCTGGGGCCTGTTGGAAGCGTGACCGGGGGGCTATGCCGCAAATCTTCGCATTCGCCAAGCAACAGGCTAGGGTTGCGGCCATGCTGCACCGTCCTGCTTTCTATCTCGGCTATTCCGGCCTTGTTCCAGCCTTCGCCGCTCTTGGCGTGGCGGCCTTTGCACCGCCCGAATGGCGCGAACTGGCCTATCGTGCCGGCGCGCTCTACGCCGGGCTGATCCTCAGCTTCCTGGGCGGGGCCTGGTGGGGCATGGCGACTCGGGCCGGGCCGGACCGCGCCTGGCCGCTCTATCTGCTTGCCGTCGTGCCGAGTCTCGCGGCCATGGCGCTGCTTCTGGTGATGACGCCCGAACGCCTGATCCTGCTGGGAGGTGTCATCCTGCTGACGCTTCCGGTCGACCGAATGCTGGTGACGCTGGGACTGGCGCCCGCCAACTGGATGCAGCTTCGCGTGCCGCTCACCCTTGGGCTTGCGGGCGCGACAGCGGGGCTGGGCCTGCTGGCGATCCTGTAGCGGGGCCGCCCTTTCAGGCGGCCTTGCGCATTTCCAGCCGTTCCCAGATCTCGACAAGGGCGGCCACAAGTTCCGCCATCATCGCCGGCGAGTGCGCCGGGCCGGGGGTGAAGCGCAGCCGTTCCGTGCCGCGCGGCACGGTGGGGTAGTTGATGGGCTGCACATAGACGCCATATTCGGCGAGAAGGATGTCGGAAATCTTCTTTGCCTTCACCGGGCAGCCGACCATCAGCGGCACGATGTGGCTTTCCGTCAGCATTACCGGAAGCCCGGCTTCCGCCATCAGCCGCTTCAGCGTGGCGGCGGCGGCCTGCTGGGCGGCGCGCTCCTCGCCAGACTGCTTCAGGTGGCGCACGCTTGCCAGCGCGCCCGCCACCAGCACCGGCGACAGCGAGGTGGTGAAGATGAAGCCCGGCGCATAGGAACGGATGCAGTCGACGATCGCGCGGTCTGCGGCGATGTAGCCACCCATCACGCCGAAGGCCTTGCCCAGCGTTCCCTCGATGATGGTGACGCGGCTGGCGACCCGGTCGCGGTCCGAGATGCCGCCGCCGCGCTGTCCATACATGCCAACCGCATGCACCTCATCAAGGTAGGTGATGGCGCCATATTTGTCGGCGAGGTCGCAGATGGCGTCGATGGGGGCGATGTCCCCGTCCATCGAATAGACGCTTTCGAAGGCGATCAGCTTCGGCGCATCCGGGTCGGCGGCGGCCAGCAGCTCTTCCAGATGGGCAAGATCATTGTGGCGCCACACCAGCTTGGGGCAGCCGGAATGGCGGATGCCGGCGATCATCGAGGCGTGGTTCAGCTCGTCCGAGAAGATGATGCAGCCGGGAAGCAGCTTGCCGAGCGTGGACAGCGTTGCCTCGTTCGAGACATAGCCCGACGTGAAGAGGAGCGCTGCTTCCTTTTCGTGCAGGTCGGCCAGTTCGGCTTCGAGATCGATGTGGTAATGGGTGTTGCCGCCGATGTTGCGGGTGCCGCCGGAACCGGCGCCCACATCATGCAGCGCTTCTTCCATCGCGCCGATCACCTTCGGGTGCTGCGCCATGGCGAGATAGTCGTTCGAGCACCATACGGTGATCGGCTTCGGGCCATTGTGGCCGGCAAAGCAGCGCGCGTTCGGATAGGCGCCCTTGTTGCGCAGGATGTCGATGAAGACGCGGTAGCGCCCTTCCTCGTGCAGGCGGTCGATCGCCTGCTTGAAGATCTGGCTGTAATCCACCACTGGACGCGGCACCTTTCCTTGTTCCGCCGCATGGGCGACGGTGCAATCATGACAGGAAGACCCTAGCAAGCCCGCCCGGGTGCGTCCATAATCAGAAAACAGTGGATTTTTCCATGACGGATATCAAGAATCCCCTTCACATCCTGGCCGGCCGGCCGGTCGTCCTGCTGCTTTCGGGCGGTCTGGACAGTGCGACCTGCCTCGCCATGGCGACAGGCGCCGGCGCCCGCGTGCTTGCCCTCACCATCGATTACAACCAGCGCCACCGCCGGGAACTTGCGGCCGCCGCCGCCCTTGCCAGCCGCTACCGGGTTGCCCGCCACATCGTCCTGCCACTCGACCTGCGCGGCTTCGGCGGATCGGCGCTGACGGACGACATCGACGTTCCGAAGGAAGGAGTCGGGCCCGGCATTCCCGTGACCTATGTGCCGGCGCGCAACACCATCTTCCTGTCGGTTGCCCTTGGCTGGGCGGAAGCAGCTGGCGCGACGGACCTTCTGATCGGTGTCAATGCGCTCGATTATTCCGGCTACCCGGATTGCCGGCCCGAGTTCATCGCCGCCTTCGAGACGATGGCGAACCTTGCCACGCGCGCCGGAGTCGAGGCTGCGGTCGAGGGCAGCACCCGGTTCCGGGTGCACAGCCCGCTCCAGCATCTGTCGAAGGCCGGAATCGTGCAGGCGGCCGTGGAGGCCGGGCTGGACATGGGGCTCAGCTGGTCCTGCTATGACCCGACACCCGAAGGGCTGCACTGTGGCCGCTGCGACAGCTGCCGCCTGCGCCACAAGGGCTTCGTGGAAGCCGGTGTGCCCGACCCGACGCTTTATGCCGTGGTGCCCGCCTGATGTCTTATGCCGTGAAGGAGCTGTTCCTCACCTTGCAGGGCGAGGGGGCGCAAACTGGCATGCGCGCCGTTTTCCTGCGCTTTTCCGGCTGCAACCTGTGGACCGGCCGCGAGGAGGACCGGGCAAAAGCTGTCTGCCAGTTCTGCGATACGGATTTCGTCGGCATGGATGGTCCGGGCGGCGGACGCTTCGAAACGGCCGATGCGCTGGCGGATGCGGTTGAGCGTTGCTGGGGGCCGGAAGCCCGGCACCGGCTTGTCGTCTGCACCGGCGGCGAGCCGCTGCTGCAACTGGACGGGCCGCTGATCGAGGCGCTGCATGCCCGTGGTTTCCGGATCGCGGTCGAATCGAACGGGACGCTAGCCGCGCCCGAAGGGCTGGACTGGCTGTGCATCAGCCCCAAGGCCGGAAGCCGCACGGTGCAGCGGTCGGGCGACGAGCTGAAGCTGGTCTTTCCCCAGCCCGGCCTGATGCCCGATGCCGTCGAGGGCTGGGACTTCCGGCACTTCTTCCTGCAGCCGATGGACGGGCCGGACCAGGCCGCCAATGTGGCCGCCGCGATCGAATGGTGCCTTGCCCACCCGCAATGGCGCCTGAGCCTCCAGACCCACAAGCTGACGGGCATTCCCTGAATGAAAAAAGAGGGCGCCGCTTGTCCGGCGCCCCCATTCATCGCAAAGGCCTGCTGTCAGGCAGCGACGACAGTGCGGCGCCGGCGGGCGGCGGAGCCGACGAGGCCGAAGCCCAGGATCAGCATGGCCCATGTCGCCGGTTCCGGAATGCCCGGCGCGGGGGGCACGCCATCGGCCGTGCCGGTCAGCAGGATGTAATTGCCCCCGAAGCGAAGGCCGTAGATCTGGGTTCCGTCATCATAGGCAACGCCACGGAAGCGGAAGTCGTTGAAGCCGCCGGGCGTGCTGATGGGCGCCAGCGTCGCAATGTCGAAGGAATCGATCACGCTGCCGTCGGACGCCAGCGTCCAGATGGTGGCATTGTCCCCGACGCCGGGGGCGTAGTTCATGAAGAAGCCCATCTGGTCATAACCGGTCGACCCAAGCAGCTGGGCATATCCGGTGCCTGAATCGACTCCGATATAGACTGCATCGCCGCCAAAGCTGCCGTTCGAACCAAGGCCATAGCTGCCCTGGCCGACGACCGAGCCCAGGCCGCTGTTGCCGCCGCCGCCCGGTGCGGCCGTGAAGGTGAAGCCGTCGACATCGATCGGGCCGAAGGTGAAGTTGTAGGACCCGGTGGCATAGGCCGAAAGGTCGAGCCCGCGGCCGGTGTAGCCGGCTTCGCTGGTAAGGAGTGTGGCAGCCGCAGTGGCTGGCACGGCGATGGCGACGGCCGCAGCCGTGAGAATGAATTTCAGCATGTTGGTCCCCTGTTGGTGCAGATCAGGTCCGAAAACCTGTGAATGCACAGCCCATGCCCCGGGCTGCACAAGGCATTCTACACCCGGAGCCGTCGGCACCCTAGGAAAAAACCGACAAGATCATGTCCCCGCTCCCACCCACTGAAGCGGCTTCATCGCGGCAAGGCCGGTGAGGTCTTGCTGAGTCAGGGCTTGCTGAATCTGGGCTTTCTGAGTCAGGCCTCGATGAGCTTCCGTTCCTGCGAGAGGCGCAGCATTTCCTTCTGCAGCTTCTCGAAGGCCCGCACTTCGATCTGGCGCACCCTTTCGCGGCTGATGCCATATTCCTGCGAAAGATCTTCCAGCGTCTGCGGCTCATCGACAAGGCGGCGCTGGGTCAGGATATGGCGCTCGCGGTCGTTGAGGCTCAGCATGGCCTCGCGCAGCAGGTCGTGGCGGATGCCCGCTTCCTGCTTTTCGGCCACCAGCACATCCTGCGTCGGGCTGTCGTCGGTCAGCCAGTCCTGCCATTCGCCCTCGCCATCCTCGCGGAGCGGCGCATTCAGGCTGGTGTCGCCGCCCTTCGCCATGCGGCGGTTCATGTTGACCACTTCCTCCTCGGCGACGCCGAGGTCGGTTGCGATCTTCTTCAGGTCATCGGGGTGCAGGTCGCCGTCTTCCAGCGCCTGGAGCTTGCCCTTCATCCGGCGCAGGTTGAAGAACAGCTTCTTCTGGGCCGCCGTGGTGCCGATCTTCACCAGCGACCAGGAGCGCAATATATATTCCTGGATCGAGGCCTTGATCCACCACATGGCATAGGTGGCCAGCCGGAAACCGCGCTCCGGCTCGAACTTCTTCACACCCTGCATCAGGCCGATATTGCCTTCCGCGATCAGCTCGGCGACGGGCAGGCCATAGCCGCGGTATCCCATGGCAATCTTGGCCACCAGCCGCAGATGCGAGGTGACGAGCCGGGTCGCGGCCTCCGGATCCTCATGCTCCCTCCAGCGCTTGGCGAGCATATATTCCTCTTCCGGCGCCAGAAGCGGGAACTTCCGGATCTCGGCCAGATAGCGGTTCAGGCTGGCGTCAGGCCCGAGGGCCGGTATGCTTGCCGGAAGATTGGATGTCATGCGTTGCTCCTCACCTGAAAGGCCATCATGGCCTGAGGTGCGTTAAGAGAGCCTGAATATCAGATGGCGGCGGTGTTTCGAAGGACATCTCGTCGCGGCTGATTGGGTGGCGGAATTCAAGGCTGCGCGCATGCAGCGCCTGCCGCGCGAAGCCCAGCGCCCGGCACGTCTCCGCAAGCCGGCCCTGGCCATAGACCGGATCGCCCAGCAACGGATGGCCGATATGGGCCATGTGGACCCTGACCTGATGGGTGCGGCCGGTCTCCAGCCGGCATTCGACGAGCGCCGCGCCCTTCAGCGCCTCCTTCAGGCGATAATGGGTGACGGCGCGCTTGCCGCGCGGGGCGCCGACCACAGCCATCTTCTGCCGGTTCGCATCCGATCGGGCGAGATGGGTTTCCACGCGCCCGGCGGGCGGCACGGGCAGCCCGGCCACCACGGCCAGATAGCGCCTGCCGATGCTGTGATCGGCGAACTGGGCGGCAAGCCCGGTATGGGCCCGGTCGGTCTTGGCGACGACGAGAAGGCCCGATGTGTCCTTGTCGATCCGGTGGACTATGCCCGGACGCGCCACCCCGCCGATCCCCGAAAGCCGGCCGGCGCAATGGTGGAGAAGGGCGTTCACCAGCGTGCCATCCAGATTGCCGGCCGCGGGGTGGACGACAAGCCCGGCGGGCTTGTCCACCACGAGGAGATGCTCGTCCTCGAAGAGGATGGTGAGCGGTATGTCCTCGGCGATTGCCTCTGCCGGGCGTGGCGCCGGCACATCGACGACGACGGCCTCGCCGCCCTTCATCTTGCGCGCCGGGTCGCGCTCCATCGCGCCGTCCACCATGACGGCCCCGGAAGACACCAGCGCCTTCAGCCGCTCGCGCGAGAGGGTGGGGATGGCGGCGGCGAGTGCGCGGTCGAGCCGCCAGCCCGCCGAATCGGCGGAAAGGGTCGCGCCGCGCGGGCCGGCTTGCGTGGTCGGGGCTGTGGGCGCATGCATGGCGAATGCATGTCGTGATGAACGGCCCCCTTTCAAGCCCTGATGACGTCCTGATCGCCGCCGCCGCCGGGCGGCTGATTCTGGGTGCCGCCCGCGCCGCCCATCCGCTGGAAGCCTGCGGCCTGCTGTTCGGCACTCCGGGGAGGATCCTCGAGGCGACCGTGGCGCGCAATGTCGCCGCTACGCCGCGCACCCGGTTCGAGATCGACCCGGCGCATCTCTTCGATGCCCATCGCCGGGCACGGCAGGGGCCGCTATCGATTCTGGGCTGCTGGCATTCCCACCCCGATGGCAGCCCGTTTCCCAGCACATGGGATCAGGAAGGGGTCTGCGATGCGGGCTGGCTGTGGCTGATTGCAGCCGGTGGGCGGATACGGGCCTTCCTGCCCGTGGCGGATGGCCAGAGGATCAGCGGCTTTGCCGAAGCCCCGCTTCGCGAGTTGCCCTTTCAATGACAGGGTTGTAACAAAAGGGACGATGGCGTTGGGTGTGATCCTCTGGTTCGACGAGGCGCGGGGCTTCGGCTTCATCCGCCCGGACATGGGGCCGAAGGATGTGTTCCTGCATGTGTCCGCCCTGGCCGAGGCGGGTCTTGGCCAGATCGCGGCTGGAACCAGGGTCGAGTTCGAACTGGTCCAGACGGGGGATGGCCGCCTGACGGCCCAGCGCGTGCTGCCACTTGCCCCTGCGCGGCAGGAATCTCGAAACCCGGAAGCCCGAACGCCCGAAGCCCGACCGCCGGAAAAACGGCGGTCGTCTTCGTCGCGAAGGGCATCCGGCCGCGCGACGGGTGGGCAGCGCCGCCGCGCCCGCAGAAGCTGAAGGCCCGGCCGGGGCAGTTCGCCACCGGTCTGATCCCGCGCTTTCCGAAGCCTTCCCATATGGCTTTCATGGCAGTGGCTTTTTCCCCGCTGCCCGTCTAAGGCCGTTGCAATGTCGATCTGGGCGCTGCTGATGGGAAGCGCCGCCGGCCTGGCGCTCGGCGGGCCACTCGGCGCGCTTGCGGGGGCTGCCGTGGGCGCGGCCATCGATCGTGCCATTCTTGCGGTTCGCGCCGGCAATCCCGAGCGCCGGCAGGTCGCCTTCACCATTGCCGCCATCGCGCTTGCCGCCAAGATGGCGATAGCCGATGGCCATGCCTCGGAACGGGAAATGGAGGCCTTCGAGCGGCTGTTCCATGTGCCCGGGCAGGAGCGCGAGAACATGCGGCGTTTCTACCGGCTGGCGCGCCAGTCGGTCGACGGGCACGAGGCCTATGCCCGGCAGGCGGCCAGCCTTCTGGGCGCCGGCTCGCCCGTGCTCGAGGATCTGCTCGAAGCGCTGATGATGATCGCCACGGTCGATGGCGTCCACCCGGCCGAGATCGACTATCTCGAACGCGTCTCCGCAATCCTGGGCTTTTCCGCAGTCCAATGGGCCGCCATCCGCGCGCGGCATATCCCGCTTGCCCCGGAAGATCCGCACAGCGTGCTGGGTGTCGCTCCCGGCGCCACGGAAACCGAGATCCGCGCTGCCTATCGCCGCCTTGCCCGCGATCACCATCCCGACCGCCACATGGCCGAAGGCACGCCGCCCGAGTTCATCCGCGTAGCCGAAGCGCGCATGGCCGCCATCAACGCGGCCTATGCCGCCCTCACGCGCAAGGCCGCCGCATGAAACCCATCCACATCGGCTTCATCCTGCTAATCGACCTGCTGTGGGCGTTCAACATCGTCGCCATCAAGGAAGCGGTGCTGGCGATGCCGCCGCTCTTGTCGGTGGCGTTGCGCTACGGGGTCGTCCTGCTTGTCTGCGCCACCCATATCCGCCTGATCGAGGGGCGCATGGCCCTCGTGCTGGCAACGGGCGTGCTGACCGGGGCGCTGCAGTTCGGGCTGGGCGCCTACAGCTACCAGGTGGCCACCAACCTGTCGGCGCTGGCGATCGCCGGCCAGCTCGGTGTGCCGCTTTCCCTGATCTTCGCCGTGCTGATCGATGGCGAGCGCATCGCCTGGAAGCGGACCATGGGCATCCTCCTTGCCTTTGCAGGGGTGACGCTACTGGTCTTCGATCCGCGCATCGTGGACGAGCGCCTGGGCATCTTCCTGACCTTTGGCGCGGCCTTCTGCTGGGCGGTGGGCAATCTGCTCTTCCGCCGGCTCACCGGAATCCCGGTCCTCACCCTTTATGGCTGGCAGGCGATCGTGAGCCTGCCGCTGCTCATCATGGCCAGCCTGTTTCTGGAGCCGGGCGGCATCGCCGGCCTGTCGCAGGTGCCGCTGTCGGCCTTTGCATGGGTCTGCTATTCCGCCATCGCAGCTTCGCTCGTGGGGCATGCGGGCATGTCCTGGCTGCTGCAGCGCTACCCTGTCACGCTGATCACGCCCTTCACCCTGCCGACACCGCTGCTCGCCGTTCTGTTCGCCACGCTTGCCTATGGCACGCCCGTCACGCCGCTGATGCTGGCCGGCGGCGTGCTCACCATCGCCGGCGTCGCTATCATCACGCTGCGCACGGCGCGCAAGTCGGTCGAGCCCGATGCCTGATCCGCGCCACGAGGAGGGCCACGAGGAGGGCCGCGAGGATGGCGACGAGGAGATTGGCTGGCGGCCTTCGCCGAATTTCGATGCCCGCACCCTGCCTGTGCGCTTCCTCGTCATCCACTATACCGGCATGCCGGTGGCGGACGAGGCGCTGGCCCGGCTGACCGACCCGGCGGCGAAAGTCTCGGCCCATTATTTCATCCAGGAGGATGGGCAGGTGGTGCAGATGGTCGCCGAGCGCGACCGCGCCTGGCATGCCGGCCGCAGCTGCTATCGTGGCATCACCGACATCAATTCCGCCTCCATCGGGATCGAGCTGCAGAACCCCGGCCATGAATGGGGCTATCGCCCCTTTCCGCGCCCGCAGATGGAACATCTTGTCTGGCTGGTTGCCGCCATCATGGCGCGCCACCGCATCGACCGCGCCGATGTCATTGGCCATTCCGATGTCGCACCGGCGCGCAAGGAGGATCCGGGCGAGCTGTTCGACTGGGGCCTGCTGGCCCGCCACCGGCTGGCCCTTGCCCGGCCGGCGCGGCTGCTGGCCGATCCGGGCTGGCCCGATGGCGCCTTCGGCCTTGCGCTGGAGCGATTCGGCTATGACATCACCGATCTTGCCGCCGCCACACGCGCCTTCCAGCGCCGGTTCCGGCAGAATCATGTGGATGGCGTGATCGACGGCGAGACGCGCGCCATCCTCTTCACCCTGCAGGTCGAAGAGGAACGGCGGCTTCAGGCCGCGCGTGGCTGACAGGCTGGTGCAAGCAGATGCCTTCCGCCATGACCCTGTGCTGAAGGTGCAGCTTTCCGGGGGCGGGCTTGCGGCCGGCGGCCTGTCCCGGCAGGCTTTTCGACGAATGAGGGAGGGCAGGGCATGAAACTCGGCATCATCGGCGGCAGCGGTCTCTATTCCATGCCGGCGCTCGCCTCGGGGCGGCAGCGCGCACAGGAAACACCCTGGGGCTGGCCATCCGATACGCTGGTGGAAGGCGAGATCGAGGGGCTTCCCGTCGTCTTCATGCCACGCCACGGGCGGGGCCACCGCATCGCACCCGCCGAAATCAACTATCGCGCCAATATCGCGGCCCTCAGGATCGCGGGCTGCAACGTGATTGTCTCGGTAGCGGCCTGCGGCAGCTTCCGCGATGAACTGCCCCCGGGCACCCTCGTCATTCCGGACCAGCTCGTCGATCGCACGCAGGGCCGCGACAAGAGCTTCTTCGGCGAGGGGATCGTGGCGCATGTGAGCCTTGCGGACCCCATCGCAACAGACCTTGCCGCCCGTGTCGAGGCCGCCGCCGGCGCCGCCGGCATTCCGCATCACCGGGATGGCACCTATCTCGCCATCGAGGGGCCGCATTTCGCCACGCGCGCCGAATCGCGGCTGGCCAAAGCGCAGGGCTTCGACATCGTGGGCATGACGGGCATGCCCGAGGCGGCCCTCGCCCGCGAGGCGGAAATGGCCTACGCCATCGCCGCCTTCGTCACCGATTTCGATGCGTGGAAGCCCGAGGCCGTATCCACCACCTCGGTCATGGAGGTGCTGGCTGCCAACGCCGCCAATGCGCAGGCCCTTGTCGCGGCGCTGTGCCGTGCCCTGCGCGACGAACCCCTGCCGCGCCCCAGCGCACAAGGCTGGGAGCGCGCGCTCGACACCGCCTTTGCAACACCGCGCGTCGAATGGCCGCTGGAACCGGCCGCCCGGCTGCGCGCCATTGCCCCGCGCCTGTTCGCCTGAGGGAGAGACGATGCCGACCGACCTGATCGCCGCCCGCATCCGCGCCATTCCCGATTTCCCCAAGCCCGGAATCCTGTTCCGGGATCTGACCCCGCTTCTGGCGGACGGAGCGGCCTTCCGGGCCGCGACCGCAGCGCTCGCCGCCCGTGCCCGGCCGTTCGACCTGATCGCCGGGATCGAGGCGCGCGGCTTCCTTTTTGGCGCAGCGCTTGCCAATCATCTCGGCAAGGGGCTGGTGATCGTGCGCAAGCCCGGCAAGCTGCCCCATGCCACCATCGGCCATGATTATGCGCTGGAATATGGCACCGACAGGCTGGAGCTTCATGCCGATGCCGTGCCGGCAGGCGCGCGCGTGCTGCTGGTGGATGATGTGCTGGCGACGGGCGGCACCGCCGAAGCCGCCGTCAGCCTGGTGCGCAAGGCCGGCGGCATGGTGGAGCAGGCCTTGTTCGTGATGGAACTGGAAGGGCTGGGTGGCGCGGCCCGGCTGCAGGCGCTGGGCGTCGAGCCTTCGAGCCTTTTGTCCTATCCGGCCTGACCATCATGCCGACACGCATCATGGGCATATTGAATGTCACGCCCGACAGCTTCTCGGACGGTGGGCGGCATTCGGACGCGGAGGCGGCTATTGCGGCGGGGCTTGCCATGCGGGCGGCCGGGGCCGACATCATCGACGTGGGCGGCGAAAGCACGCGGCCCGGCGCGCCGCCGGTGCCGCTTGAAGAGGAACTGGCCCGAACGATCCCGGTGGTGGAAGGGCTGGCCCGGCATGGCGTTCCCGTTTCCATCGACACCATGAAGGCCGGCGTGATGAAGGCGGCGCTCGATGCCGGGGCCGTGATGCTGAACGATGTGTCGGCCCTGACGGCTGACCCTGAAAGCCTGGCGGTGGCCGCGGCCGCCGATGTGCCCGTGGTGCTGATGCACATGCCGGGCACGCCGCAGACCATGCAGGCGCTGGCACGCTATGAGGATGTGCTGGCCGAGGTGCTGGCGCATCTTGCGGCGCGCATTGCCGCCTGCGAGGCAGCCGGAATCGCCCGCGCGCGCCTGATTGCCGATCCGGGCATCGGCTTCGGCAAGGGGCTGGAGCACAATCTCGCCCTGCTGCGGGGGCTGGAGGCCTTTCATGGCCTTGGGGTTCCCTTCCTGCTGGGGGCAAGCCGCAAATCCCTCATTCCCGCTCTGGCGGGGCCGGCCCCGGCCAGCGACCGTCTGCCGGGAAGCCTTGCGCTGGCGCTGCGTGGAGCGGAAGCCGGTGCCGCCTGGGTGCGCGTGCACGACGTGGCCGAGACTGCCCAGGCGCTGAAGGTGTGGCAGGCAATTCACGCCTGAGCCGGCAAAAGCTGAGCCGCGCTTTCCGGGTCCGTGCTCTTCCGGGCTGCTGATCACGGCATGAAAAAAGGGCGCACGGATGTCCGTGCGCCCTTCATTCAGCCGGTCTGCGCGCCGTGGCCGGCGCGTGTCTGGCGATAGTGCCTCAGGCCGTCTGTTCGCCGGCCTCTTCAGCGGCTTCCTCGCCTTCGACGGCGATGCTGCCAGGTTCGGCGTTCGGATCATAGGCTTCGGTGAAGCCGGCTTCCTCACGCTCGAACAGGTCGGCCGTGACATCCACGCCCTTGGCCTGAAGCTCTGCTTCCTCGGGCGAACGGGCAACGTTCACCTTGGCAGTGACGCTGACTTCGGGGTGCAGCACCAGCTTCACCACCTCGATGCCCAGCGACTTGATCGGCCGGTCGAGCACGACGGCGGATTTCGTCACCTTGTGCCCGGCTTCGGCCACCGCCTCGGCGATGTCGCGTGCGGAGACGGAGCCGTAGAGCGAACCTGCGTTCGATGCCTGGCGGATGATCACGACCGAGATGTCGGTCATGGTGGCGGCCTGCGCTTCGGCGGCTTCGCGACGCTTTGCGTTATCGGCTTCGATCTGGGCGCGCTGCGCTTCGAACTTCGCCTTGTTGGCTTCGGTTGCGCGAAGGGCCTTGCCGCGCGGCAGCAGGAAGTTGCGGGCATAGCCCGGCTTCACGTTGACCACATCACCGATGCGGCCGAGCTTTTCCACGCGTTCGAGAAGAATGACGTCCATGTCCGCGCCCTCCTTACTTCACGAGATAGGGCAGCAGGCCAAGATGGCGTGCGCGCTTGATGGCCTTGGACAGTTCACGCTGCTTCTTCGCCGAAACGGCGGTGATGCGCGAGGGAACGATCTTGCCGCGCTCGGACACGAAGCCCTGCAGCAGGCGGACATCCTTGTAATCGATCTTCGGCGCATTGGCGCCCGAGAACGGGCAGCTCTTGCGGCGACGGAAAAACGGGCGTGCCATTACCAGTTCCCTTCTTCACGCGGGGCGCGCTCGGCGCGTTCGGGGCGGGGGCCACGGTCACCACGGTCACCACGGTCGCCACGATCACCGCGTTCGCCGCGGGGACCGCGCTCGCTGCGGTCGGACTTCTTCATCATCGCGGAGGGGCCGGCTTCCAGCGCATCCACACGGATGGTCTGGTAGCGGATCACGTCCTCGTTGAGGGCGACCTGGCGCTCCATTTCCTGCACGGCTCCGGCGGGCGCCTCGATATTGAGGAGCACATAATGGGCCTTGCGATTCTTGGCGATACGATAGGCGAGGTTCCGCAGGCCCCAATATTCCGTGCCGGCGACGGTGCCGCCATTGTCGGTGATGACCTTCGTGAACGCTTCGGTGATGCTTTCCACCTGTGCGGGCGCCAGATCCTGACGCGCGAGGTAGACATGCTCGTAAAACGGCATGGTCTCTCTTTCCTGTCTCTGCCGATCGGCAAGCCCCGGGCGAATTCCCGTGGGGCTCCTCCGGCCTTCGTCATGAAGGGGCGGGCCATAGCCCCGGCGGCGCCGGAAGGCAAGGCCCGCCCCTTCTGATCAGCCAATGACACGCTCTGCCCACCGCCCTCCGGCCTGCGCCCTCCGGCCTCAGGCAGACAGTGCCGACCGTGCCGCCGTTGCCAGCTGCGCCAGCATGGCGAGCGTTGGCGCACCGGACAGGCGCGCGGCCGCGATCGTGCGGGAAAGCGCCGTTACCGTTGCTGCATGGCCGGAAAGCCAGGCTTCCACGGCAGCCAGCGGATCCGCGCCATCGCCGGTCAGCGCGCGGATGAGATCGAGGCGCATGGTCTCGTACGCGCGGGCGCTGCTGGAAGCGAGCAGCCGCTCCCAGCTGTCTGCCGGGGAGAGCGCGCGCGCCGCGCCCAGCGCCCAGTCGATCCCCAGTGCCTCGCCAAGCCGCGTATAGGCTTCGGCCGTTGCCGCTTCATCCAGCCCGCGGTCCGAGGCCAGCGCCGCAATGCCGGCCGCGCCCGACAGGGCGTGGAGCCGGGCAATCTCGTCCGAGATGGCGGCGGGCGCCCCCATCTGCGCAAGGCGCTGGCGAACGGCTTCGACCTGGGCACGCGGTTCGGGCCGAAGCAGCTGTTCGAGCGAACCGGAAAGCCGGGAGAGACCCGGCGCCAGCCGCTGCGAGAGGCGGTCCGGGCTTTCCGCGCCCGACCGGCGCGCAAGGTCCGCCACCAGCCCGCGCGTGACATCGATGGCCTCGGCATGCAGCGCCAGCGCGACGGTTGCCGGAACCTCGGCCTCATCGATCAGCGCCCAGAGCGCGGGAAGGTCGAACAGCGCGCGGGCAGATACGAAGGCGGCGGCAACGGTTGCCAGCGGCGCACCCAGTTCCGAGGCGAGGTCGTGGGCGAGAGTCAGCCCGCCCCGGTTCACCAGCATGTTGGCAAGTTTCGTCGCCACGATCTCGCGGCGCAGTTGATGGCCCCGGATTTCGTCCCCGAAATCCGCCTGCATGCTTTCGGGGAAGGCGCGGAACAGGTCCGCCTCCAGCAGACGGTCCTCCACCAGCGGGCTTGCGACCAGCGCCTCCTTCAGGTCCATCTTGGTATAGGAGAGAAGGATGGCGAGTTCCGGCCGCGTGAGACCCCGGCCGAGGCGCTTGCGCTCCTCGATATCGCGCGCGGTCGGCAGGCCCTCGACAGCCCGGTCCAGCCGGCCTGCGGCTTCGAGCGCCTCCATCAGCCGCACATGCGAATCGAGCATGCGCGCCGCACGCGATTCCGCGATCGAAAGCGCCCGTGTCTGCGCCTTGTTGTTGTGGAGGACGAGTGCTGCAACGGCATCCGTCATGCCCGACAGGATGGTGTCCCGGCGGCCACGGTCGAGCTTGCCGGCGCGTTCGGCCGCGCCAAGCGCGATCTTGATGTTCACTTCATGGTCGGAGGTGTCGACCCCGGCCGAATTGTCGATGAAGTCGGTGTTGATCCTGGCCCCGAGGCTCGCCGCCTCGATCCGCCCGGCCTGGGTGACGCCCAGGTTCGCGCCTTCGCCGACGACCCTGGCCCGCAGGTCCTGGCCGTTCACGCGGTGCGCGTCATTGGCCCTGTCCCCGACATCGGCATGGCTTTCGGAGGCTGCCTTCACATAGGTGCCGATGCCGCCGAACCACAGCAGGTCGACTTCGGCCTTCAGGATTGCGGCCATCAGTTCGGACGGGGCCAGCGCTTCGGCCGTGATGCCGAGCAGCGCCTGCACCTCGGGCGAAAGCGGAATCGACTTGGTGGTGCGGGAAAAGACGCCGCCGCCCTTCGAGATCAGCTTTGCATCATAATCCGCCCATGACGAGCGCGGCAGCCGGAACAGGCGCTCGCGCTCGGCCCAACTTGCCGCCGGGTCTGGCGCCGGGTCGAGGAAGATGTGGCGGTGATCGAAGGCGGCGACGAGCCGGATCGCCTTCGAAAGCAGCATGCCGTTGCCGAACACGTCGCCCGACATGTCGCCGACGCCGGCGACGGTGACGGAATCGGCCTGCACATTGATCCCCATTTCGGCGAAATGCCGGGTTACCGACACCCAGGCGCCCCGCGCGGTGATGCCCATCGCCTTGTGGTCATAGCCGACGGAGCCGCCGCTGGCGAAGGCGTCGCCCAGCCAGAAGCCCGTTTCTTCGGCAATGGCGTTCGCCGTGTCCGAGAAGGTGGCGGTGCCCTTGTCGGCGGCGACGACGAGATAGGGGTCGTCGCCGTCGAGCCGCTTCACATGCGCGGGCGGCACCACCTGGCCCTCGCTGTCGAGGTTGTCTGTGACGGAGAGGAGGGTGCGGATGAAGAGCTTGTAGGCTTCGCGGCCCTCGGCGGCCCAGGCCTCGCGGTCGGTCGCCGGGTCGGGCAGCTGCTTCGGATAGAAGCCGCCCTTGGCGCCCGTGGGCACGATCACCGAATTCTTCACCATCTGCGCCTTCACGAGGCCGAGCACCTCGGTGCGGAAATCATCCCGCCGGTCGGACCAGCGCAACCCCCCGCGCGCGATCGGCCCGCCACGCAGGTGGATGCCTTCCACGCGCGGCGAATAGACCCAGATCTCGCGCCACGGCAGCGGCTTGGGCAGGCCGGGCACCCGCGCCGATTCCAGCTTGAAGGCAAGGGCGGCCGGGCTGCCCGGCGCAAAGGCGTTGGTGCGCAGGATCGCGTCGACAAGGCCCTGGAACAGCCTGAGGATGCGGTCATCGTCGATCGACTGAACGGCATCGAGCAGGCTATGCAGGTGCCGCGCGGCTTCCTCGGCGCTGCCCTGCCCTTCCGGATCGTGGCGGGTGCGGAACAGGGTGATGAGCGCCCGTGCCGCATCCGGGTTGCGCTTCAGCGCGTCCACGGCTGTCTGGATGCCGTAGGAGGCGCCCGTCTGCCTGAGATAGCGGAACCAGGCGCGCACCCAGTTCGCTTCCTCGGCGCTGAGGCCGCAGGCCGGGATCAGGGCGTTGAAGGCATCATTTTCCTGGGTGCCGGTCAGCACCGCGTCGAGCGCTGGCGCGACCACGCTGCAGAATCCGTCGAGATCGCTGACGGACGCCCCGGTTTCGAGCTTGAAGTCATGTACCCAGCCGATCACGCCATCGGCGAGATCATAGGGCACCTCCTCGATCACCCGGAAACCGAAATTCTCGAGAATGGGCACCGAATCGGAAAGCGGGATGATCTCGCCCAGCCGGTAGATCTTCAGCCGGATGATGGTGTCGGGATCCGCCGGCCGGCGCGAAAGGGCGACATGCCGGTCATCGGGGGAGGACAGGGCCGTCAGGCGCAATATGTCGTGTGCGGCCTCTGCCGGGGTGAATTCGGCGCGATAGCCGGGCGAAAAGGCGCGGCCATGGGTGAGGGCAAGGCGGGCGGCGCGGACCGGGCCGGCCTGATCGACCAGTTCCAGTTCCAGCTGGTCTTCCCAGCCACGGGTCATCCGCACCAGTTCGGCGTTCAGCGTTTCCGGGGACGGTTCCCGTTCCACGGCTTCGAGCGCATAATGCACCCGCGCCAGCCCCTCGGCGCGCAATTCCACATCATATTTGCCGATGCGGCCGCCAAAGGCCTTCGCAAGCATGGAGCCGACGCGCAGCCTGAGATCGGCCGAATAGAGATCGCGCGGCACATAGACGAGGACGGAGGCATTGGCCGCCCGCCGGTCACGCCGCACGAAAAGCTGCGGGCGTGGCCGGTCCAGCAGGGACAGCAGGCCCCGCGTCATGTCCAGAAGCTCTTGCGTGTCGATCTGGAACATTTCCTCGCGCGGGAAGGTCTCGATCACATGGGAAAGGGCGCGCCCGGCGTGGCTGCGCGGCGAATAGCCGAGCCTGTCCTGCACTTCGGCAACCTTGCGGCGCACCAGCGGCACCCGGCGCGGCGATTCGCGCAGCGCCGTGCTGGCGAAAAGGCCGAGGAACAGCCAGCCGCCGACAGGGCGGCCCTGCTTGTCGAACCGCTTCACGCTGATCAGGTCAAAGGGCGCCGTGCGGTGGATCGTGGAGCGCATCGGCGCCTTGTGGATGCCCAGCGCCTCGCCCGAATCATCGAGGGCCGGCACGGGCCAGCGCCCTTCCTGACGCAGGATGCCAAGGCGCGCCTCGCCATCGGTCACGCCCAGCAGGGTGAAATTGTCGGCCGCCAGCCAGTCGAGGAAGGCGACGCTTTCGGCCAGCACATGGGGCGCCAGCGGCGGCGGGTTTTCATTGAGGGCGCGGGCGGCGTCGCGCAGCTTCGCCAGCATGGGCTGCCAGTCTTCCACGGCCAGGCGCACATCGGTGTACACATGGTCGAGATGTTCCTGCAGGCTGGCGCGCTTGCGGGCCGGGGCGCGCTGCACGTCCATCAGGATCAGGGATTCGAGGGGCGCATCGGCATCGCCGAGCGAAACCAGCCGTCCGTCGGCATCGCGGCGCACACGCAGGATGGGGTGGATGATGCGGAATATGTCGAGCCCCTGCCCGGATACGGCGGCGGTCGCGCTGTCCACCAGGAAGGGCATGTCGTCCGTCAGAAGCATGACCGGCATGCGGCGGGGCTGGCCCGCTTCCCCCTCTCCGGCACCCACAAGCAGCTTGTGGCTGCCGGGCGCGCGCGTGGCAAGAAAGCCGAGGGCGAGATCGGCGACGCGGGCCTTTTCGGCGGCATCGAGGCCTTCTAGCTCGGAAGGCGGCGCCGTTTCGAAGAGCAGTTCGTGAAATTGTGCGCGCAGCGCGTCCGGAAAAGACGCGGGATCGCTTTTTTCCGCTTCGGAAGCCTTGGAAGAATTGGCGGGCATCGGGAACCTCTTGTGCTCGCCGCCCGCGTGCTGGACCTTCCCGGTCGGGGCCGGTCCATCTCGGGGCGGTCCATTTTCTGGGGGGCGGTTTTTCCGGCCCCTTTTCATGCCACCGAGCCTATTCGCTCTCCTCCCGGGCTTCAAGCAGAGGGTGTCGGGGCAGGGTGCTGGCGGAACCCGGAAGGGCGGCCATCACCGGCTCTCGGCCTGCCCGCCTGTCACATCGCCAAGCCAGTCCGTCGTCGCGGCCAGTTCCCGGTGCAGCGCATCCGTCTCGTGCCGGGAGAGCAAGCGCCGCCAGGAGCAGACGACAATTGCACACGGGCCGGCGCCGGCTGCCGCCGCGAAGGGCAGGGCGACCGCCCGCATCAGGATCGGTTCGCCGCCCAGGCCCAGATCGGTCCTGCCGCTGCCCGCGTCGCTGTCGAGATGCTGCGGCTGGCCGGTGCCCAGCGCCTCGCCCGCCAGAACCAGCATGGATGCCCTGAGCGTGGCCATGAGCGCAGCCATGGGCGGCTCGGGGTTCATCAGGCCGAGATCGGCAAGCGCCTTGCCCACATGGGTGATGCGGGGCTGCCGGGCCTGCATGTCGCCGGGGTGCGGCGGCATGGCGATCGCCAGGCTGCTGGCGCCGAAAGGCGGCTGCAGAAACCGCAGCAGCGCTTCGGCCGCGGGGCAGTCCTTGCCTGGGCATTCGGCGCTGCCGGACAGGCGGCGCCACAGCATTTCGGCACGGCGGGTGATCCGCCGCTCGATTCCGCGCGGTTCGGGCTGCACCGTTTCTTCCGGGGGCAGCGTATCCGGCGCCGGATACGGCCTGACGTCCGGTATCTGGTCCGGCACCCAGTCCGGCATCAGGTCCGGCATCAGGGGCCGCGAACTGTGGCGGCCTGCCGGCCAGGGCATGGCGGCCTGCACCTCTTCTGCCTGGCGCGCCAGTTCCCGCAGCCATTTCAGTGCTTCGGGAGACAATTGTTCCATGTTCCGTTCCGTTTCGACCGACCCGCGTCATGCCGCCCCCATGATGGGGGGCGTGCAGAAGAGGAACGGCCGGCCGGCCATTTGCTTGCGCCCCGCCCGGAATCAGCACCCCCCGATATGCGGCCGGGCCTCAATGCTTGTCGCGCGTGGAAGGCCCGGTTAGAGATGCGGCAGGACACACAGCCGGAATGGGGAAGATATGGACGCGATCGTCAGCGCGGAATGGCTCAAGGGCGAATATCAGAAAAGCGACGTGCGCCTCGTCGACGCAACCCTTTTCCTGCCGGCACATGAACGCAACGCCCGCGAGGAGTTCGAGGCGGCCCATATTCCGGGCGCTGTCTTCCTCGACCTTGACGAAGTCGCCGATCTCAACTCCGGCCTGCCGCACATGCTGCCCACGCCCGAGAAATTCGCCAGCCGGGCGCAGGCAATGGGCCTTGGCGACGGCTCGCGCATCATCGTCTATGACAACAGCCCCCTGAAGTCGGCTGCGCGGGCCTGGTGGATGTTCCGCATCTTCGGCGCGCATCAGGTGGCCGTGCTGGATGGCGGGCTGGACGCCTGGAAGGCTGCGGGCGGCCCGCTGGAAAGCGGCCGCCCTGTCGTCCGCCACCGGCATTTCACCGTCTGGTCCGATACGTCTTCGGTGCGCGATCTTGCCGCAATGCGCGAAAATCTGAAGACCGGCGCCGCCCAGGTGGCCGATGCCCGCCCGGCAGCCCGCTTTGCCGGCGTCGACCCCGAGCCGCGGCCGGGTTCGCGCCCGGGCCACATGCCCGGCGCGAAGAACCTGCCGCACACCGAACTTTACACCAGCGAAGGCAGGCTGAAGGATGCCGAGGGTCTGCGCGCGGCCTTCGAAAAGGCCGGAATCGACCCGGCAAAGCCGCTGATCGCCACCTGCGGTTCCGGTGTGACCGCCGCCAGCATCTATCTGGCGGCCCATGTGCTCGGCGCCAGGGATGTCGCTCTTTATGATGGCAGCTGGGCGGAATGGGGCACCCAGCCCGATACGCCCGTGGTGACGGGCGCCTGAAGCCAGCCCGTCGCAGCCGCGGCATGCAACGGGATGGAAAGCCGGGCAGCCTGCCCGGCACCCCGGCACATTCGCGCCCGGATGTCTCTGCGGACACCTGGGCGGTAACGGCTGGCCGGCGGGCGGAATGGACACAGAATCGCGAAGGCACCGGCGGGATCGTCAACCCGCCGGTGTGGCGCGCCTCCACCATCCTCTATCCCAGCATCGCCGACATGGACGCCGCCGGGCGCGCGGCCGACGATACGCTTTTCTACGGACGCAAGGGCACCCCCACGGCATGGGCCCTCAGGGACGCGCTGAACGGGCTGGAGCCCGGCTCCGCCGGCACCCTGCTCTTTCCGTCGGGCGTGGCGGCCCTTGCGGTGGCCATTCTTTCGGCTGTGGGGCCGGGGGATCATCTGCTCATCCCCGACAGCGCCTATGACCCGACGACGAGCTTCTGCTTCGGTTTCCTGAAGCGCATGGGGGTCGTGGCGGAAGCCTATGACCCGCTGATCGGCGCCGGCATCGCCGGCCTGTTCCGCCCCGAAACGCGGCTTCTCATTCTCGAATCGCCCGGCTCCCTCACCTTCGAGGTGCAGGATGTGCCAGCCATGGCGGCGGCCGCCCGCGCGGCCGGCATCGCCACCCTTCTCGACAACAGCTGGGCCGCCAGCCTGCTGTTCAAGGGCATTGCCGCCGGCTGCGACATGGTCATGCAGGCTGTCACCAAATATGTCGGCGGCCATTCCGACCTGCTGATGGGAAGCGTTTCAGCCGTTCCCGGCCATTTCGAAAAGCTGCGCGCCACGGCGGCACAGCTCGGCCAGTGCGTTTCGGCCGATGATGCAGCCCTTGCCCTGCGCGGTTTCCGCACCCTGCCGCTCAGGATGGAGCGGTCCGGCAGGTCGGCGCTGGAGATCGCGCATTGGCTTAAAGGGCACAGGCTGGTGCACCGGGTGCTGCACCCGGCTTTCGAGGATTGCCCCGGCCATGCGCTGTGGAAGCGCGACTTCAGCGGCGCCGCCGGCCTGTTCGGCGTGGTGCTCGACCGCGGCAGCCGCGCCGATGCGCCGGCCTTTTTCGACGGGCTTTCCCATTTCGGCATGGGCTTTTCCTGGGGCGGCTATGAAAGCCTCGCCATCCCGACTTCGCCAGAGCGGCTGCGCACAGTCAGCCGCTTCGAGGCGCCGGGCATGACCCTGCGCCTTTCCATCGGCCTCGAGGATCCGGCGGACCTCATCGCCGATCTTTCGGCCGCGCTCGACCGCCTGGAGACACTGACATGAGCGACATCCTGGACCTTTATGATCGCGAGGATGCCGTCGGCCTTGCGGAGCATCTGCGCCGTGGCGACGTGACGGCGGCCGAGCTTCTGGATGCGGCGCTTGCACGCGTGGCAGCGACCGACCCCGACTTCAACTATATCGCACAGGAATGCCATGACCGCGCCCGGGCGCAGGCCAGGGCCCCCTTGCGCGAAAGCCCGCTGGCCGGCGTCCCTTTTCTGGTGAAGGACCTGGGCGTCGACATCCCCGGCGTACGCACCGGTTCGGGCAGCCGCTATCTCGATCATGTGGCCGACAAGCCTTCGAGCTTCATGGTCAGGGCCGATGAAGCCGGCCTCGTCACCTTCGGCAAGACGACGACGCCGGAACTGGGCCTGACCGTGACCACGGAAAGCATCGCCAAAGGCAAGACACGCAACCCCTGGAACCCCGAGCGCACTGCCGGCGGCTCTTCCGGCGGGGCGGCGGTTGCCGTGGCTGTCGGCGCGGTTCCGCTGGCGCAGGCGAGCGACGGCGGCGGCTCCATCCGCGTTCCCGCCAGCTGCTGCGGCGTTTTCGGTCTCAAGACATCGCGTGGCCTCATTCCGCACGGGCTCGACCGGGTGGAGAACTGGAACGGCCTGTCCGTCATCGGGCCGATCAGCCGCAGCGTGCGCGATTCCGCGGCCTTCCTCGATGTGTTCGGCTGGCCGCAGCCGGGCTCGCGGGTGATGCCGCGCCATCCGGATGGCGGCTACATGGCGGCCCTGTCGCGCAAGCAGCGCCGCCTGCGGATCGCCGTGATGCCCACCCCCTTCTCGGGCGTGCGGATCGACCCCGATGTGCATGCCGCCATCCACGATGCAACCCTGCTGCTGCGCCGGCTTGGCCACCATGTCGTGGAAGACCGGCCGCAGATCGATGCCGAGATGCTGGCCGCCGCCCAGTCGGTGACTGTGGCTGCCTGCACCGCCCGCACGCTTGCCGAACATGCGCTGCTGAAGGGCCGGGAAGCGACGGCCGACGATATCGAGCCGATGACAGCCATGTGGCGGCACATCGGGCAGACGCGCCCCGCTTCCGAATTGCAGCGCGCGCTCGACTGGTTCCAGGATGCGTCCAGCGTTCTCGACCATTTCTTCCGCGATTACGACGTGCTGCTGTCGCCGACGCTCGCCAAGCCGCCGGTCAATCTCGGCATCCTGTCCCTCTCCAACGAGGATTCGACGGTCTATGGGCGCGAGTTCATGGCTTTTTCCCCCTTCGCGACTTTCGCCAACCAGACCGGCACGCCGGCCATGAACCTGCCGCTGGCGCGCACGCACAATGGCCTGCCCATCGGCATCATGGCGCAGGGGCGGTTCGGAGAGGATGCGCTGCTGCTGCAACTGGCCGCGGAACTGGAGGCGGAGACGGGCTGGCGCAGCCAGCGCCCGCCGCTGCCGTCAGCCGGCTGAGCCGGGATCCTCCGGGCCGGTCTGGCGCGCCCGCAGCATCAGCGGGCCGAACGGCGCTGTCTGGCTGATTTCCGCAGCGCCGGTGCGCACCAGTTCCAGTGCCGCGACGAAGGATGAGGCCAGCGTGGAGCGGGCAAGCGGCGGGGCAAGCCCCTCTGGCAGGAATGTTTCCAGTTCCGACCATGATGGCGTTCGGCCGATCATCGAGGACAGGCGCTCCAGCGCTTCCTCTAGCGAGCAGATGGCGCCCCTGTCATGCGGCGTCCAGCTTGTGGTGCGGGCGCGGCCGGCCAGGGCGCCATAGGCCGAGAGCAGGTCATAGAGGCTGCAATCCACTCGCGTCGCGCGGACGGTGCGCAGGCCTTCCGGCATGCCGCGCAGGAAAATGTCCCGGCCGAGGATGTCGCGCGCCATCAGCCTGTCGGCGGCGGCGCGCATCGCCTCCAGCCGCTGCAGCCGCCAGCGCAGCCTTTCGGCGAGTTCGTTCGGGTCCGGGTCGGGCGCTTCCTCTTGCGGCAGAAGCAGCGCGGATTTCAGATAGGTGAGCCAGGCCGCCATCACGAGATGGTCGGCCGCGATTTCCAGCCTGAGGGCGCGGGCTTCGGCGATGAAGGCGAGATACTGGTCGACCAGCGGCAGGATCGGGATGGTCGCAAGGTCGATCTTCTGGCCGCGCGCCAGCGAAAGCAGCAGGTCGAGCGGGCCTTCCCAGCTTTCGAAGCTGACGATCAGCGTTTCGGCGGCCGGCGGGGAAGCGGCCGCCCCGCTCATGCCGCAGCGATAAGCGAATCGCGCCGCGCCGCGAGCGAAGCGACCGTGTGGCCATCCGCCTGCGCGGGCCAGGTCATGGCGCGTTCCAGCCGTTCGAGCGCTGCGGCACCGATCGGCCCCAGCGCGCCCGCCACGGCTTCCATTTCGGCAAGATCGCCGGAACAGTGAAGGGCGATGTCGCAGCCGGCGGCGATGACGCCGGCCGCCCGCCCGCCCATCGTTTCGCCGCCCGGCTGGGTAGCGAGGGCTTCCATGCCGAGATCGTCCGACATGAGCAGATTGTCGAAGCCGATGCTGCCGCGGATGATGTCGCCGATGATCTTCGGCGACAGCGAGGCGCAGAGCGTTTCGTCCCAGGCGGTATAGAGGATGTGGGCTGTCATCGCCATCGGTGCATCCGCCAGCCGGCGGAACGGAATGAGGTCGGTTTCCAGCGCCTCGGCGCTTGCCGTCACGGTGGGCAGGGCAAGGTGCGAATCGAGCGTTGCGCGGCCATGGCCGGGAATATGCTTGACCACGCCGACGACTCCGCCGGCCTTCAGCCCGTCGAGCGTGGCGCGCCCGAGCGAGGCGACCATGTAAGGATCCGTGCCGTAGCTGCGGTCCCCGATCACGTCGTGCATGCCCTCGGCCTTCACGTCGAGCAGCGGCAGGCAATCGACGGTGATGCCCAGTTCCGCCAGCATCACCCCCAGGGCCTGTGCGTTGGCGCGGGCGGCGGCCATCGCGGTCAGCGGGGCCTTGTTCCAGGCGGCGCCGAAGATGTCGGGCGGGGGAAATTCTGGCCAGTGCGGCGGCCGCAGCCGTGCGACCCGGCCGCCTTCCTGATCGATCAATATGGGCAGGGTATCCCGGCCGGAAAGGGATTTCAGCGCATCGGTCAGGGCGCGCAGCTGATCGGGCGTATCGATGTTGCGCCGGAAAAGAATATAGCCTGCCGGGTCGGCAGCGCGGAAGAGCTGGCGTTCCGCATCGGTGAGGGCAAGGCCCGAGAGGCCGAGAAAGGCTGGAATCATGGCCCTTCTTGGCGCAAGCGGGGCCATGCGGGCAAGCGGCATGGCGCCAGCTCGGCTGCGGCACGGCGGGAACAGCCTGGCCTGCTCTTGCCTTTTGGCGGTTTTCGCGTAAGACGGCCCGCTCGAATCCAGACAGACCCGGCTTGTCGGGCGCAACCCGCGCGCGCCGGCCGACAGACATCAAGAAGAAGGTGCCTCATGGCAGTCCCCAAGCGCAAGACTTCGCCTTCCAAGCGTAACATGCGGCGCAGCCACCACGCGCTGACCGCCGTTGTTCCGCAGGAATGCAGCAACTGCGGCGAGCTGAAGCTTCCGCACCACATCTGCCCGTCCTGCGGTTTCTACGACGGCCGCGAAGTGATCGCCCAGGCGGACTGACGCCCGCCTGTGATGCAGGGGGGCGCTTGCGGCGGCGCGGGCATGAAGGCTAGGCAAAGGCCGTGAACAGGTCCGCAAAGCAAAGCACCCCCGTGATCGCCCTGGACGCAATGGGTGGTGACATTGGCCCCCCGGTGGTTATCGCCGGGGCAGAACTTGCGCGTGAGCGCTACCCGGATATCCGCTTCCGCATTTACGGGCAGGAGCAAGTCATCCGTGACGCCCTTGCTTCGGCGCCGCGTGTCGCTGCCGAAGCCGAGATCATCCATGTCGATGGAGTCGTGCTTGGTAGCGACAAGCCGAGCCATGCGATTCGCCGTGCCCGCACGACATCCATGGGTCTTGCCATCGATGCGGTGAAGCAGGGCGATGCACTGGCCTGTGTTTCCGCCGGGAATACCGGGGCGCTGATGGCCATGGCCAAGCTGGCGTTGCGCACCATGGACGGAATCGACCGGCCGGCGCTCGTGGCCCTCATGCCCACGATGAAAAGCGATTCGGTCGTCCTCGATCTTGGCGCCAACACCGAGTGCGATGCCGAGAATCTCGTGCAGTTCGCCGTGATGGGCGCTGCCTTCGCCCGCACCGTCCTGGGGCTGGAGCGCCCCAAGGTCGCCTTCCTCAACATCGGCGAGGAAGAAATGAAGGGCACCGAATCGATTCGAGATGCCGCCCAGCTTCTGCGCACAGCCGCCGTCGAGCTGCCGCTCGATTTCCTCGGCAATGTCGAGGGCAATGGCATTGCGCAGGGCGATACCGATGTCATCGTGACCGACGGTTTTTCCGGAAACATCGCGCTGAAGACCGCCGAGGGCACGGCGCGCCTGGTGACGGGCCTGCTCGCTGACGCCTTCCGCGCATCCTGGCTTTCGAAGCTGGGCTATCTCCTGTCCCGCTCGGCGCTGCGGGCGCTCAAGGATCATATCGATCCCAACAATCACAATGGCGCGGTTTTCCTGGGTCTGAACGGCATCGTGGTGAAAAGCCATGGCGGCGCCAACATCAAGGGATTCGCCAATGCCATCGGAGTCGCACACGACCTGGTGACACAGGACATCCACGCCCGTATCCAGGCCGACATGGCCAATTTCGCCGCCCATCGGCCCGGAGCCCCCGGCTCCACCGCCAACGCAGCCTGAGGTTAGAGATGTCCCGCAGATCCGTCATCGTCGGCACGGGCGGCGCGTTGCCGCCGCGTATCGTTTCCAATGCCGACCTCGCCGAACGTCTCGACACCAGCGACGACTGGATAGTCGAGCGTAGCGGCATAAGCGAACGGCGCATCGCCGAACCGCAGGTTGTCACCTCCGATCTCGCCGTCGAGGCCGCCGAGGCGGCGCTCGCCGCCGCCGGGCTGGGCGCTGACGCCATCGATCTCGTGATCGTGGCCACCGCGACACCCGAAAGCACCTTCCCCGCAACCGCGACGAAGGTGCAGGCGCGCCTCGGCATCACGCGCGGCGCCGCCTTTGACGTGGCAGCGGTATGCACCGGCTTTGTCTATGCGCTCTCGATCGCCGACAGCCTGCTGAAGACTGGCCCCTACAGCCGCGCGCTGGTGATCGGCGCGGAACTTTTCAGCCGCATCCTCGACTGGGAGGACCGAACCACCGCCGTGCTCTTCGGTGACGGAGCGGGCGCCGTGGTCCTCGAAGCGCGCGACGAAGGCGAGCGGGGCATCATTGTCAGCCGCCTGCACGCCGACGGCCGCCATGGCGATCTTCTCTATGTCGATGGCGGGGCGGGAAGCACCGGCACCGTCGGCAAGCTCAGGATGAAGGGGCGCGAGGTGTTCCGCCACGCCGTCCAGAATCTGGCGAACGTGACCGAGGAAGTTCTGGAGGCCGGCGGCGTGACGGCGGCCGACCTCGACTGGCTTGTTCCACACCAGGCCAATGCCCGGATTCTCGAAGCGACGGCGCGCAAGCTCGGCCTCCCGCCCGAGAAGATGGTGGTGACGGTGAACCGCCACGCCAACACCTCGGCCGCATCGGTTCCGCTGGCGCTCGATGCCGCCGTGCGCGATGGCCGGATCCGCCCCGGTGATCTCTGCCTTCTGGAAGCCATGGGTGGCGGCTTCACCTGGGGCGCCGTGCTGCTGCGCTTCTGATCCCTTCGCCATGCCGCAATGCCGGCGGCAGGCAGGATATGCCTTGCCCTGAAGCCGCTTTGTCGGCATGATAAAGTATTGAGCCAAGCCACGCTATTGATTGGCCTCTTTGCGGAAGGATGGGGCGGATGGCCGGATCGCAGACCAAGGCGGGCAAGATGGTGCCCACCCTCACGCGCGCAGACCTCGCGGATGAACTGCATCGCGCGATAGGCCTCTCGCGCGCCGAATCGGCGGAACTGGTCGAGCAGGTGCTCGACACGGTTGCCGAGGCGCTGCTTTCGGGCGGCAATGTGAAGCTTTCCTCCTTCGGCAGCTTCATGCTGCGCCGCAAGGGCCTCAGGGTCGGCCGCAACCCCAAGACGGGCGTCGAGGTTCCCATCCAGCCCCGCACGGTGCTGACCTTCCGCCCGAGCCAGTTGCTGCGGCAGAGGATCAACGACTGATGGCGCGAAGTACGAGTGGCCGGCGCGGAGCCGCTGCTGACACCGAAGAGAAGAACGCACCCGCCGGCACGGCCGAAGCCGTGACTGAAGCCGTGTCCCTGGGCGACGTGGAAGCCGAGGCGGGCGAAGCGGAGGCGGGCGAAAAGCCGGTACGGCGCGGGCGCCGCGCGAAGCCTGCCACCGGAACCGCCATCGACTCGTCCGGCAAGGATCCGGCGGCGTTCCGCACCATCCGCGAAGTCTCCGAGCTTCTGGGGGTGCCGCAGCATGTGCTGCGCTTCTGGGAAACCCGCTTTCCCGAACTGAAGCCCCTGCAGCGCGGCGGCAACCGGCGCTATTATCGCCCTGCAGATGTCGCCTTCGCATCCGCGCTTCACAAGCTGCTTCACCAGGATGGTTTTACGGTGAAGGGGGTCAGGAAGCTCATTACCGAAAATGGCGCTGCGAATCTTGTCGCCATTGCGGAAGGCGCGGCGGTCGTGCCGCGCAAGCCCGGCACGCGGGCAACCACGCGCCTTGCCATCGTGCCCGGTGACGAGACTGCCGCAAAGACCGCGCAGCCTGCGGGCGCGCCTGCGACGGCGGTGGCGACCATAGCCCGCGCGCCTGCTGGCGGCACCCGGCGGGCGGAAGCCTCGGGCGGGGATTCGGTCGTTGTGCCGCTCTCATCCCTGATGGCCATGCGCGACCGGCTCATCCTGGCGCTCGCCGCCTGATCCGATGAAGGCGATCGCGGTCTTTTCGATCAAGGGTGGGGTTGGAAAGTCCGCGACGGCCGTGAACCTTGCCCATGCGGCGGCGACTACGGGTGGCAGGCGGACCCTGCTTTGGGATCTCGATTCGCAAGGGGCGGCCACCTATCTGCTGAAGCTGGCGCCCAAGGCCGGCGTGAAGGCGCGCGCGGCCGTCGCGGGTGATCGCAGCATTGCCGATCCTATCCTGTCGAGCGAATTTCCCAATCTCGACGTTCTGCCCGCCGACCGGAGCCTGCGCCGGGTGGAGGGGGATCTTGCCCAGTCCGACAAGCTGAAGCAGCTGAAGAAGCATCTGAAGTCGCTGTCGGAATCCTATGACCGGGTGATCATCGACTGTCCGCCAGGGCTGTCCGAACTTGCGGACAGACTGTTCCGCGCGGTCGATCTCATTGTCACGCCGCTGCTGCCATCGCCGCTTTCGGAACGTGCGGAAGAGCAGTTGCGCGCGGAACTTCTCAAGCACCATGGCGGCCGGCCGCCGGTGCTGGCTGTCTGGAGCATGGTGGACGCGCGGCGGAAGCTGCACCGCGAAACCGTGGCGCGCCACCCCGAACGGCTCCGGATCCCCTATTCCGCCGCAATCGAGGCCATGGCTGTGCGCCAGGCACCGGTAGCGGTTGTCCAGCCCGGAAGCCAGCCGGCGCGGGCCTTCGCCGCCCTTTGGGCGCAGGTCGAGCAGGCGCTCATCGCCGGCTGAGCTCATCGCCGGCTGACCGGCCGGTTCAGCGGCGTTTGCGGTCTGTGTTCGGCGCTGCCGAACTGGCCAGGGGCAGCGTGACCCGCGCGCGCAGCCCCCCAATCGGCCGGTTCTTCAGCTCCACGTCGCCGCCATGGGCACGTGCGATGGTGCGAACGACAGCCAGCCCCAGCCCGATACCGCCGGTTTCGCGATTGCGCGAGCGTTCGAGCCTGTAGAAGGGCTCGAACACGCGCTCCTCCTCGCCCTCCGGGATGCCGGGGCCTTCGTCCTCGATGTCCACCACGGCCATGTCGCCGTCGCGCCAGACCTTCGCATGCGCGACCCTGCCGTAATTCTCGGCGTTTTCCAGCAGGTTGCTGAACAGCCGGCGGAGGGCAAGGGGATCCCCGTCGACCACCAGCGTTTCTCCGGCCTCGGCGCTGACCTTGCGGCCGGTCAGGGCCATGTTGTCGGCCACATTCTCGACAAGCGAGCCAAGTTCCAGCCGCTGCCTGTCAGACGGGCGGCTTTCCGATTTGGCGAGATCCATGGTGGCGTTCACCATCGCCTTCATCTCCGCGACATCGGACGCCAGCGCGCTGCGGGTCGGGTCATCGATGGACTCGATGCGGAAGGCCAGCCGGGTGAGGGGGGTGCGAAGATCATGGGCGATGGCCGCAAGCATCTGCGTCCGGTCGGTGACATAGGCCTGGAGACGTTGCTGCATCTTGCGGAAGGCGTCAGACGCGCGGATCACCTCCGTCGGGCCGATGATGTTCGGGGGCTGGGTGTTCGGATCGCGGCCGAGCCGCTCGGCGGCATCGGCAAACTGGCCGAAAGGATCGGACAGCCTCTTGGCGAAGATCCATGCCACGGGCAGCATGGCGATGGCGCCGAGCAGGAAGAGCAGCAGGAACTGGCGTTCGCGGCTGTCGAATGGGCCGTCGTCTTTCGGCTCGATCAGGACCCAGCCGCCATCATCGCCAAGCACCGCGATCCGGAAGCGGCCGATGAGCGCCGGTTCCGCCATGGGCGGGCCACCGCCTTCGGGGACGGTGTAGATTTCCACGAACTTTCCGTCCTGTACGCCGGCGAGGGAGACTGCGATGTCCTCCGTCGCGCGCCCGAGGCGCGTGGCGATGGCGGCCTCCAGCCGCATGGCGGCCGGGCCATCGGAGGGGTCACGCGGGGGCGGGGCTGCGACAGGGCGAAAGATCAGCCCCTTGCCGCTGCCGGCCTCGATCGCGCGGGTGAGTTCAGCGATGCCGATGGCCTGCGGCGGGGCATCGGCCAGAAGGGCCAGCAACGCCATGGTGATGAGCTGGGCGACCGCGACAGTCGTCAGCACCAGGGCGAAGATGCGCGTGAAGAGGGAGCTTGGCACGTCCCGCCGGCCGGGCAGGCGGCCGGGCGGTGTGTTCTTCGGCGCTTCCGTGCGCGCGCCGCGCGCGGCACTGGCCACAGGCGTTTCCGGCATGGGCGTCACGCGCTGTGCCCCCGGTCCGTCGCCAGTCAGCGGCGAACGACGCGCGGCGTGAACATATAGCCTTCGTTCCGCACCGTGCGGATCAGCTCTTCATGGGCGCGGCCGGCGCCATCCAGCTTGCGCCGCAGACGGCTGATCTGCACATCGATGGCGCGGTCGTAGGTCTCGTTCTCGCGGCCACGGGCAAGATCGAGCAACTGGTCCCGCGTGAGGACTTTCTGCGGATTTTCCACGAAGACCCGCAGCAGCGAGAATTCGCCATCCGAAAGGGTGATGAGAACGCCTTCGGGCGAAGTCAGTTCGCGTCGGACGAGATCGAGCGTCCAGCCGGCAAATTCCGCGATCACCCCTTGCACCTCGGCGACAGGCTCGTGGCGGCGGCGCAGCACGGCGCGGATTCGGGCCAGAAGCTCGCGCGGGTTGCAGGGCTTGGCGAGATAATCATCGGCGCCCACTTCAAGCCCGACGATCCGGTCGCTGTCTTCTCCCATGGCCGAGAGCATGATGATGGCCGGACCGCCCGGGCCGGACAGGCGCCGTGCCACTTCCAGCCCATGTTCGCCGGGCATCATGAGGTCGAGGACGACGAGGTCGAAGGGTTTTGCCGCGCTGGCCATCACCCGGTCCATCGCGGCAGCGTCCTCGGCGGTTTCCACGTCGAACCCGTGTCGCGACAGGAAATCCGACACGACATCCCGGATACCGGGATCATCATCGACCAGAAGAATGTTCGGCATGCGCCCGTCTCTTTCGAAAGCTTCCGCAAACTCCTAGCGCGGCAAGAGGCCTCATGCAAAACCTGCGGGCCGTCTTTCCTTATTCCGGCGCCGGCCTTGACCTTGCAGGGAGCAGGCCGCAACTCTCTGAATGGCAGGCGCACAGTCGTCCTGCCAGTCAGGCCGGCAGTCAGTCAGGAACCCCTTCTTGCGCCTCAGTTCATATTTTCCGGATTGCCAGAGGGCGCGAGGATCCGTGACACGGATGCGGGCCTTGCCGGCACGGATGTTTGCTTTCCGCCTTTCCCTTTGCCTCGCCTCCGTCCTGGCCGGGGCAGCGCAGGCGCGGGACAATCCGGCAGCCCTCACGCCCATGCCGGATTTTCCGGCGGCCGGCCTGTCCGTTGCCCGTGCCGCCAGCCCCGAGGGCGGCTGCCAGGCGCTTTCGGCCGCCGAACTTGCGGCATCCGCGCCGCTTGATCTGGCTGCCCTTGTCGATCTTGCCCTCTGCCGCGCACCGCAAACGGCCGCCGCATGGGCGTCCGTGCGGGCCGCCGCCGAGCGCGAGGTGCAGGCGCGTGCGGCCTATGGCCCCAGGCTTGATGCGACACTGGGGCCGGATGCCAGCCTGAGCCGGCGCTGGGGCGGCGGTTTTCCGGCGACGACCGACAGCGGCGTATCGGCGACGGCGCGGCTGTCCCTTTCGTGGCTTGTCACCGATTTCGGCGGGCGCGCGGCGCGGATCGATGCCGCGCGCGCCAACCGCCTGGCGGCATTTGCCAACTTTGCCGATCGGGCGCAGGCCATCGCGCTCGAGACGGGGCTTGCCTATCATGCCGTGCTGGCGACGCTGGAAAGCGTCGATGCCGCCCGCAGCAACCTGCGCTTTGCGGAGGTGTCCCTCGAAGCCGCCACAGCGCGGCAGCGTGCCGGCATCGGCATCCGCTCGGACCGGTTGCAGGCAGACGCTGCCGAGGCCCGTGCCCGGCTGGATCTTCGTCGCGCCGAAGGGGATCTGGAAGTAGCGCGCGGCCGGCTGGCGTCGCTTCTGGCGCTGCCGCCCGATGTCCGGCTTCCGCTTGCCCGGCCCGAGGCGGTTTCCGCCGGCGCGGGGCTTGCTGCCGCGGCCGATCTGATCGCAGAGGCCGACCGCTTGCGGCCGGACCTGCGGCTGGCCGAAGCCAGCAGCGATGGCGCCCGTGCCGCCGCGCGCGCCGCGCGCGCGGCCCGGCGGCCCAGCATCAGCCTTGGTGCGGGGCCTGCCGCTACTTTCACCAGCGCCGGCTCGGATCTCGCCTCGGGTCAGGCCGGGGTCACGGTTTCAATACCGCTGTTCGACAGCGGCGGCCGGACAGCGGCCGTCGCCGAAGCCGACCGCGAGGCCGAGCGCGCCGACGCCCTCTACGCCGATGCCCGGCTGCAGGCCGCGCTCGATGTCTGGGGCCAGTATCAGGCCCTTGCCACCGAAACTGAGAATCTCGAGACGGCGCGACGCCTGCTGGCAAGCGCGGAAGAAGCAGCCGCCCTGTCGCAGGGGCGTTACAAGGCCGGCCTTGCCGGGGTGACCGAGCTTCTGAACGCGCAGGCCAGCCTTGCCGCCGCGCGCCAGCAGCTGGTGGCGGCCGACTATGGTGTCCGCAGCGCACAGCTGCGACTTGCCCACGCTGTCGGGCGGATCGGAGAAGCAGTCGAATGACCATGAAGCGCCTGGGCCGCGGCCAACGTCTTGCCCTGATCCTTGCCCTTGTGGCGGTGGTCGCCATCGGCCTCTGGCTCTGGCTGGGGCGCGACCGGGACGAATCCGGCCGTTACCAGACCGAGGCCGTCGTCCTTGGCGCGCTGACGGAGGAAATCAGCGCCAATGGCACGATCAACCCGGTGCGGGTGGTGAATGTCGGCTCGCAGGTCTCCGGCACGGTCGAGAAGCTGTATGTCGATTTCAACGACCGGGTGACGCAGGGGCAGGTGCTGCTGGAGCTTGACCCGCGCCTGTTCCGCGCCCGGCTGGCGCAATCCGAGGCAAGCCTCGCCAATGCGCAGGCGCAGGCGGAACTGGCGGCAGCCAATGCGAAGCGTGCCGCCGAACTGCGCCGGCAGGACTTCATCAGCCAGCAGGACTATGAGCAGGCGCTCGCCAGCGCGCGCTCGCAGGCGGCACAGGTCGCGTCGGCCCGCGCCTCGGTCGAGCAGGACCGGGCGAACCTCGGCTTCTCGGTCATCCGCGCGCCGGTTTCGGGCATCATCATCAGTCGCCAGATCGATATCGGCCAGACCGTCGCGGCCAGCTTCCAGACACCGACCCTCTTCACCATCGCGCGCAACCTTGATTCCATGCAGATCGAGGCGCTGGTGGCCGAGGCAGACATCAGCCGTGTGCGCGAGGGGCAGACGGTGCGCTTCACGGTGGATGCCCATGACGAGCGGGAATTCACCGGCAAGGTCAGCCAGGTGCGGCTGAACCCTTCGACACAGCAGAATGTCGTGACCTTCACCGTGATCGTCGATGTGCCCAATCCGGATGGCGCCCTGCTACCGGGCATGACCGTGACGGCGAGTTTCATCGTGCGCGGGTACAAGGACGTGCTGCTGGTGCCCAACGCCGCCCTCAGCTGGAAGCCGAAGGACTGGAAGCCCCAGCGCGCACCGGCAGGGCAGCGGGATGATGCCGGGCCGGGCACGCCGGCCACACTTTTCGTGCTGGGCGCCGAAGGCAAGCCCGAGCCCCGCCGGATCCGCCTGGGGGCATCGGATGCCATGCACTCCATCGTGCTGGGCGGTGAACTGAAGGCAGGCGATACGGTCATCACCGGTCTTGTCGAAGCCAAGGGTGACTGAAGCCGATGGGCGCCCTGATCGAGCTTCGCGACATCGTGAAGGAGTTCCAGACCGGAGCGGGGCCTTTCCGCGCGCTCGATGGTGTTTCGCTGACGGTGGAGGAGGGCGAGCTGATGGCGATCGTCGGGCCTTCCGGCTCGGGGAAATCGACCCTCATGAACGTCATCGGCTGCCTCGATGGTGCGACATCGGGGAATTATGTCTTCGATGGCGAGGATATCTCGTCCCTGGACGAGCCCCAGCTGGCCCGGCTCAGGAACATGGAGATCGGCTTCGTCTTCCAGCAGTTCAACCTGCTGCCGCGCCTTTCGGCACGGGTGAACGTGGCGCTGCCCCTGATCTATGCCGGGCTGGGCCGCGAGGAACGGCTGAGAAAGGCCGGCGAGATGCTCGAGCGAGTGGGGCTTGCAGGCAAGGAGGATTCACGGCCCAGCCAGCTTTCCGGCGGCCAGCAGCAGCGTGTGGCGATTGCGCGGGCGCTGGCGAACAGCCCGCGCCTCATTCTCGCCGACGAGCCGACGGGTGCGCTCGACACGAAGACCGGCGCAGATGTGATGCAGCTTTTCCACGACCTCAACGAAAAGCAGGGCGTGACGGTGATCATCGTCACCCATGATCCGCGTGTCGCCATCGCGACCCGGCGGGTGCTGCGAATCCTCGACGGGCGGGTCGCCTATGATGGCCCGCCAACGCCGGAAATGAAGGCCGCCGCCCAGCAGGAAGGGGCGCGCGTCTGATGCTTGGCTCGATGCTTGCCGAAGCCTGGGCGGCGCTGATCGCCAACCGGCTGCGATCCGGCCTTACGATGCTGGGCATGATCATCGGCGTGGCCGCCGTCATTCTCATGCTGGCGATCGGTTCGGGCGTTCAGGGCTATATCGAGCGCCAGATCAGCTCGCTGGGATCCAACCTCATCATCGTGAGTTCCGGTGCGGCGCGCAGCGGCGGCGGCTTTGCGCAGGGCATCGGCACCGCGCCCACCCTGACGCTGGATGACGCCGAGGCGATCGGGGCGCTGTCATCCGTCGTTTCTGCTGCGCCCCAGACAGGTTTTGCCACCCAGGTGGTGGCAGGGCCTGAAAATTGGCTGACCCAGGTGGTCGCCTCCACACCTGCCTGGTTCGAGGTTCAGGACTGGTTCCCGGAACAGGGCCGCGCCTTCACCGCCATGGAGGAGCGGCAGGCAGCGCGGGTCGCGGTGATCGGCCAGACTGTCGCTGACGAGCTTTTCGGCGCCAATGATCCGCTTGGCCGGCGTATTCGCGTGCGGGGCACCAGCTTTACCGTAATCGGCGTGTTGCCGGTGCGCGGGCAGGGCATCGGCGGCGTCAGCCGCGATGACACGATCGTCCTTCCGCTCAACAGCGCCCAGCGGCAGGTGCAAGGCCCCGGGGCGTTCCGCCGCTCGGTGCGGACGGTTTCGCTTTCAGTCGAGACACAGGAGGCCATGCCCCAGACGGAAGAAGCCATCCGCCAGCTTCTGCGCCGTCGCCACAGGCTTGCGCCGGCCGATGCCGATGACTTCACCATCACCAATATCACGGCCGTGGGCGACACCTTCTCGCAGACCACCTCGGCCATCAGCCTGTTGCTGGGGGCGATCGGCGGAATCAGCCTGCTGGTGGGGGGCATCGGCATCATGAACATCATGCTGGTGTCGGTCACGGAGCGTACGCGCGAGATCGGCATCCGCATGGCGATCGGCGCATCGCGCGCGGCCATCCGGCTGCAGTTCATGATGGAGGCGCTGGTCCTGTCGCTGGCCGGGTGCCTTGCCGGCGTGTTGTTCGGCACGGGCGCCGCCCTCGTGGCTGGCAACTTCCTGCCGTTTCCCACCGTCATCACGGCAAGTTCGGTCGTCATCAGCTTCCTGATTTCGGCCGGGATCGGCATCTTCTTCGGCTGGTGGCCGGCAACGCGCGCCGCGCGGCTTTCTCCGATCGAGGCGCTTCGCAGCTAGGGCTGTGCCGGCTGGCAGCCTCGGCGGCGTGGGTGGAACGGCCATGAAAAAGGCCCGGCCGGCGGTCTGCCGGGCCGGGCCTCATTCTGTCCGGGCCTGTCCCTTGAGGCGCGCCGTAAGCGGTCAGGCTGCAGGAACCGCGGCCGCTTCCCCGGCTGCGGCATCGGGCGCCATGGCAGCCGCTTCGGCCTCTTCGCTCTTCACCCGGCAGGTGCGGATGGTGACGGCCGCTTCCATGTCTTCCATCTTGTCGGACGGGATTTCCTGAAGCATGGCTTCGTCGCCCTTTTCCCACCAGATCAGGCCCTTGCCCGGCTCCAGCCCTTGCGGCGACGCATAGCGCGATCCGGAGGCGGCGACAGTCTGGACGAGGTTGAAGTTCTGGCCCTTGATCACGAGCGAGACGTCGGACTGACCCTCGGCATTGGTGCCATAGACGGCCGTGACGGGCAGATCCTTGTCGCAGCTGTAGCCGACCGAACGCGTTGCCGTGGCAAGCGAGGGGGCTGCTTCGGCGGCGACAGGCTCTGCCGGGGCTTCTTCCGCCGGCTTCTGGCCGCAGGCGGCGAGAAGTGCGGCGGCGGAAATCAGCGCGATCCGCATCATGCCGCGATGGCCTGCTCGATCGCGCGCTTCAGCGTGGGGCTTTCCGGCGTCACCTTCGAACTGAAACCGGCGATCAGCCGTCCGTCCTTGCCGATGAGAAACTTGTGGAAGTTCCATTTGGGCTCATTCTCCGTCTGCAGGCTGGCTTTTGCCCATTGGTAGATGGGCGCGGCTTTCGGCCCCTTCACCACGGCCTTTTCGGCCATGGGAAAGGTGATTCCAAACTTGGTTTCGCAGAAATCCCTGATTTTGGCGTTGTCGTCATATTCTTGGGACATGAAGTCGCCAGAGGGAACGCCGATCACGGTGAAGCCGTTCGGCCCGTAGCTTTCATGAAGCTTCTGCAGGCCTTCATACTGGGGCGTGTAGCCACAGAAGCTTGCCGTGTTCACCAGCAGGATCACCTTGCCGCGATAGCCGGAGAGCGGCAGCGGCTTTCCGTCGATGCGGGTGAGGGTGAAATCATAAGCCGTTTTCGAGGCGGTTGCGGGCGCAGCGCTGGGGGTTTTGCCCGCCTGCGGCGCAGGCTGCGCATGGGCGGTATCGGCCCTGGTGGCTGACATGATCATGCCGGCAGCAGAAAGCAGCGTGGCTGCCCCGAGAATGGAAAACCAGAAACGCATGGACACCCTTATTGTTTTGCAGCTCTCGCATTAACCCAAAGCATCAGGCAGGTCCACAGCAGCCGGGGGCTTTGCGCCGGGCCGTGCGGGGCTTAAGGACGGCAGCATGAAAAGGCGAGCAGGACAGGATCGCGGCCAGACGGCCAGTTGGAAACCGGCTACCCGCGCGGTGCGCGGCGGTACGGCCCGCAGCGAATTTGGCGAAACCTCGGAAGCCATCTTCCTGACGTCGGGCTTCTCCTATGACAATGCCGGCCAGGCCGCCGCGCGCTTCCGGGGCGACGAAAAGGGCATGACCTATTCGCGCCTGCAGAACCCCACGGTCGAGATGCTGGAAGAGCGGCTCTGCCTGCTGGAAGGGGCCGAAGCCGCGCGGGTTTCGGCAAGCGGCATGGCGGCCATGTCGGCGACGCTTCTGTCCACCCTTTCGGCTGGGGATCATCTGGTGGCGGGCCGGGCGCTTTTCGGCAGCTGCCGCGTGCTCGTCGATACGATCCTGCCTCGCTTCGGCATCCAGACGACCGTGGTTGACGGCCGCGACCCGGAAGCCTTCCGCCGCGCGATGCGCCCCAACACCCGCGCCGTCTTCCTTGAAACCCCGGCCAACCCCACGCTCGACATCGTGGACGTGAAGGCCGTGTCCGACATCGCCCATGACGCCGGCGCCCTTGTCATCGTCGACAATGCCTTTGCCTCGCCCGTCGTCCAGCGGCCGCTGGAGCTTGGCGCCGACATCGTCGCCTATTCCGCCACCAAGCTGATGGACGGGCAGGGCCGGGTGCTGGCCGGCGCCGTGCTCGGCCCGGCGGAATGGATGGAAAAGACCTACATGGCCTTTGCCCGCCACACCGGGCCGGTGCTGTCGGCCTTCAACGCCTGGGTCATCCTGAAAAGCCTGGAAACGCTGGAAATGCGGGTGACGCGCGCCTGCGAGAATGCACTGGCCGTCGCCCGTTTCCTCGAAGGCCGTGTACCGGGCCTTCTTTACCCCGGCCTCGAAAGCCACCCCCAGCACAGGCTCGCCATGGCGCAGATGTCGGCCGGGGGCACGATCATCGCCATCCATCTGCCCGGCCGGGCGGAAGCCCATGGCCTGCTCGATGCGCTGCAGCTCATCGACATCTCTAACAATGTCGGCGACAGCCGGACCTTGATGACCCACCCGGCGTCCACAACCCATTACAGCGTGCCCGAGAATGTGCGTGCGGAAATGGGGATCGGCGAGGGGATGCTGCGCCTGTCCGTCGGCCTCGAGGACAAGGACGACCTGATCGGGGATCTCGATCAGGCGCTGCGGGCGATCGGCCTGTGAGCCTCGACAGCCTGTTCGCGGCGGAGGCAACGACGGAGGGCATCACCGTGCGCGTCCAGCCCCGCTATGCGGGTGACCAGTCTGACCCGGCGCATGGCCACTGGGTGTGGCATTATCATGTGCGGATCGAGAATGGCAGCGGCTTTGCCGTGCAGCTGATGGATCGGCACTGGATCATCATAGACGGCCGGGGCGAGCGGCGCGACGTGATGGGCGAGGGCGTGGTGGGCGAGCAGCCGGTCATCGAGCCGGGCAAAAGCTATGATTATGTGTCCGGATGCCCCTTGACCACGCCCATGGGTTCGATGCGGGGGCGCTATGGCATGCTGGATTCCGGCGGCCGCCGGATCGATGTGGCAATTCCGGCCTTCGACCTGATCTCGCCCGATGCCCGGCGGGCGGCCAGCTGATGAAGCGCTCGCTGCTTCCGCTCAATGCCCTGCGGGTCTTTGACGCCGCCGCGCGCTCGCTGTCCTTCACCAGGGCCGCCGACGAACTGGCCGTGACGCCGGCCGCCGTCGGCCAGCAGATCCGCGCGCTGGAAGAGACGCTGGGCGTCATCCTGTTCCGCCGCACGGCGCGCGGGCTGGAGCTGACGCCCGAGGCGATCCGGGCGCTGCCGCACCTGAGGGCCGGTTTTTCCGCCTTCGAGGAAACGGTCGCGGCCTTGCGCGAAGGGCAGGGCGCAACCCGCCTGTCGCTGGGCTGCGCGCGCGGCGCGATCCGCCACTGGCTGATGCCACGCCTGTCGCCATGGCTTCTCGATCATCCCGAAACCACGGTGCAGATCCTGCCGCTGGATGCGCCGGTCGATTTCAGCCAGGCCAATCTCGACCTTGCGCTCAGCTATGGCCCGGCCCCGGATGCCGAAGGCGTCTTCGGGCGCAAGCTCGCCGAGGATGAGGAGCTGGTGACGGTGGCCGCCCCCGGCGCCCCGTCGCGGCCTATCGGCTGGCGCAATGGCGAGGGCGCTTCGCTTGCGTTGCCCGATGCCGGCCAGGCGCTCGACTGGGCGATTGCCGGGCTTGGCGAGGTGCGCGTGCCGCGCACGCTGGCGGCAGCGGCGCTTGCCGCCCGGCAGGTGGAGGAGCGCGGGGCGCCCGTGCCGTCCGACGATGGCTACTGGCTGTGCGCGCCGGCGCCGCAATGGAAATCCGCCAAGGTGAAGGCGCTGGTGGAAGCCCTGGCCGGCTGAGCCGGCCATCTGACGGGGTCCGGCTGAGCCGGCCATCTGACGGGGTCCGGCTGAGCCGGCCATCTGACGGGGTCCGGCTGAGCCGGCCTGCTCAAGGCCATTCCGGCATGATGCGTTTCATGAAGCTGTCGAACATGGGCACGGTGAAGGCCGTGTCGCCGTGCGCCGGGGAATGGAGCATGCCCTTGCGGATGAGCGAATTGCGGATGGGCGCAAGCTGCGTGACCTGCTTGCCCAGCCGCTCGGCAATATCGCCCGAACGATGCGATCCCGGCCCAAGCTCGGCCATTGCGCGCATGTAGCGCTTTTCCGTCGGCGTCAGCCGGTCGAAGCGCACGCGGAAAAAGCTGGCATCCAGTTCGGCCAGGGCCGTGACGCTTGCATTCTCCACATCCCGCACGGTTATGGGCGAGCAGAAGGCCAGATCCCATGCATGCTTGCCCCATTCCTGCAGGAAATAGGGATAGCCCTCGGTTGCCGCGATGATCGCATCGACTGCCGCCGGCTCGATCGATTCCTCCTCCCGTTCGATGGGGATGACGATGGCGTTGCGCGCGGCGCCGGCATCCAGCCGGGAGACTTCGACATATTCGAACAATCGCTCGGAATAGCTTTTCGCACGCCCCATGCGGCCCAGAAGCTGCGGCAGTCCCGCTGCCACCATGGTGACAGGCAGGCCCGCCTGCGCCACGGCATGAAGCGCCGCGATCAGCGCGGCCATTTCGGTTTCGCGCACATATTGCAGCTCGTCGATGAAGAGGATTGCGGCGCTGTCCCGCTCGCGCGCGGCCTCGCCGACGGCCAGCAGCAATTCGCTCAGATCGACTTCGAGATCGCCGGAATCCGCCGTGCCCTTCAGCGGCTCGAAATCGAGCGAGACTTCGATATCGGCATATTTCGCCTTCAGGCTGGCAAAGCTCGCCAGCGCCCGCAGCGCCTTGCGCGCGCCCAGTTTCGCCGATTCCAGCCTGTCGAGCTTCAGCAGAAGCGCCCGCAGCGGCGCGGCGAGGATCGCCGGGAGCGAACGGTCCTCCGGCGCTTCGATGCGCACGGCATGCAGCCCACGCGCTTCGGCATCCTGCCTGATCTGGCCGAGCAGAACGGTTTTGCCCGCACCGCGCAGGCCGTGAAGGATGAAGCTTCGGGCCGGGCGGCCAAGGGCGATGCGGTCGAGCGCGATCTGCGCGCGCTCGATCAGGTCATCGCGGCCGGCGAGTTCGGGCGGGCGGGTGCCGGCCCCGGGTGCAAAGGGGTTTCGAACGGGGTCCATAGGGGGTTTATCCCGGATTATCTCCTACAGATAAACCCCCATAAGAAGCCTATGCAGCCCAGGCTCATTCTCCCTGGCCTCAGGCCTCGGCATAGGTTTCAGGCACGTTGAGCGGCAGCGCCAGGCGGCGTGCGCCATCGGGCGCTGGGTCCGGCAGGCGGCCACCTTCCACATTCACCTGCAGGGAAGGCAGCAGCAGGCGTGGCGAATCGAGGGTCGCATCGCGCGCTTCGCGCATGGCCACGAATTCATCCTCGCTGATGCCGTCCTTCACATGCACATTGCCCTCGCGTTCGGCCCCTACCGTGGTTTCCCAGGCATAGGCGTCGCGGCCGGGCGCCTTGTAGTCATGGCACATGAAAAGCCGGGTTTCGGGCGGCAGGCTGAGCAGGCGGCGGATGGAGCGGTAGAGCGTCCGGGCATCGCCGCCGGGAAAGTCCGCCCGCGCGGTCCCGTAATCGGGCATGAAGAGCGTATCGCCGACAAAGACGGCATCGCCGATCCTGTAGCTGACACAGGCGGGTGTGTGGCCGGGCGTGGAGATGACCTCGAATTCGAGCGTGCCGAGCGGAATGCGCTCGCCATCGGCGAACATGTGGTCGAAGCCCTCGCCATCCTGCTTGCCGCTGATGCCGAAGCGCGGGCGGAAGATGTGCTGCACCTCGTCGATCCGGCCGCCGATGCCGATGGGGGCGCCTGTCCTGTGCTTCAGATAGCCGGCTGCCGAGAGATGGTCGGCATGGGCGTGGGTTTCGAGGATCCACACGGGCTTCAGGCCGAGGCTGCGGAGCCGTTCGATGAGCCTGTCGGCGGATTCGGTGGAGATCTTCCCCGATGCCGGATCGAAATCGAGGACGGAATCGATGATTGCGGCCTCTTTCGTCTCAGGGTCGGAGACGATGTAGGAGACGGTGTTGGTGGCCTCGTCGAAAAAGGCTTCAATGCTGGCGGCCATCTGCTTTCCTTTCATGGAAACCGGGCTTTGGGTCATGCAATAGAATTAGGAAATCCTAATGTATTCGTCAAGCAGCGATGCCTGCATGCCCGGCTGGCTGCCAGCCTAGCGGGAAGGGGCCAGCCGGATGATCCGGCCTTCTTCCTCGTCGGTCAGCACATAGACCAGCCCGTCGGGGCCGACGGCCACCTGCCGGACGCGGGCTTCCAGTTCGATGCGCCGTTCCGGGCCGGGGCGGCCATCCGCGCCGATCCGCACCACCCGCACATCCGAACTGACAAGCCCGCCAGCCAGGATTGCGCCATCGAGAGAAGGGATCGCCTTGCCGCGATAGACGGCGAGACCGGACGCGCCGATCGACGGGGTCCAGACGGAAACCGGATCGCGGAATCCGGGGCGGGACCGCTCGGCAGTGATCGGGTCGCCGGAATATTCGGTACTGTAGGTGACAACAGGCCAGCCATGGTTGCCACCCGAGGCAAGCCGGTTCAGTTCGTCCCCGCCGCGCGCGCCATGCTCGGTCGCCCAGATCGTGCCGGTCTTCGGGTCGCGCGCCAGCCCCTGGATGTTGCGGTGGCCCATGCTCCACACCCGCGCGTCCCAGCCAAGCTTCGGGTTGGCGACGCCGGGGTTCGATTTCAGCGGCAGGCCATCCGCGTTCACCCGCAGCACCTTGCCGAACCAGCTTTTCGGGTTCTGCGCCTGGTCGCGGATGTTCTGGCCGTTCAGCTTGATGTTGGGGTTGCCGCCATCGCCCACCGACATCAGCAGCGTGCCATCGGGCAGGAACTGGAGCCGTGCGCCGAAATGCGCGCCCCCGCGCTTGGCGACGGGGTTGCGGAACAGTTCCTTCACGTCAGCCAGCATGTTGCCGCTGAGCCTGCCGCGCGACAGCGCCGTCATGTTGGCGTCCTGCGTGCCGACGGCATGGGTGAAATAGACGAGGCCGTTGCGCGCGAATCCGGGATGGATGGCAATGTCGAGAAGCCCGCCCTGGCCGACGGCTGCAACCCTGGGCAGCCCGGCCACCGGCGGGCCGACGCGGCCATCGGTGGAGATGATGCGAAGCCGTCCGGGGCGTTCCGTAACCAGTGCGCGGCCATCGGGAAGGAAAGCGATGCCCCAGGGATGCTCCAGCCCCTTTGCCCAGACGCTTGCCGCAAGGCCCGGCTCCGCCGCCACCTCGAAGGGGACGATGGGCGGCGCTGGCGATGTCGCCTGCCGGCTGGCGGCGCCTTCGCGCGCCTGCGCGCTGGCGGGCGCGCCCGCTGCCAGCGTGAAAGCCAGTGCTGTCCCCAGCAGTGCCAGTGCGGTGCGCATGCCCATCTCCCTGATATGACAGTCCCTGATATGCCAGTGCGGAAAGATGGGGCCTTGCCCGGCATATGCCAAGGCTTTGCGGCGGAATGCCTCGCCACCGTGGAACAAAAGCCCTATCCTTGGACTTACTGTCATTCTTCCGGTCCCGGAAAAGGGCAGGCCTTGCGCGAGGGGGTTTTTACATGCGTCTGGACGATCAGCGGGAAAGCCGGAACATCGAGAACAGGCGGGGCGGCATGGGCGGCTTCCCGGGCTTCGGCCGGCGTCAGGGTGCGGGGGGCTCGGGCGGCGCGAGCGGGCTGGTCCCGATGCTGCTGGGGCTTATCGGCTCCCGCTTCGGGATCGTGGGCGTTCTCGTCGTGCTGGGGGGCCTGTGGCTTTTCGGCGGCCTCGGCAGCGGTGGCGGCGGGCTGATTCCGGGGCAGGTGGCCTCGCCCCCGGCGCAGACCGGGGCATCTGCCCCCGCGCAGATCCAGTCCTCCACCGACAGCTTCGTCGCCAAGGTGCTGGCGACAACGGAAGACACATGGGGCGCCATCTTCCGCGAGGGCGGCGAAACCTATCCCGAGCCGACGCTGGTGCTGTTCGACGGGCGCGTATCGTCTGCCTGCGGCCTTGCGTCCGCGGCTTCGGGGCCATTCTACTGCCCGGCGGATCGGAAGATCTATCTCGACACCAGCTTCTTCGACCAGCTGGCCAGCCGCTTCGGTGCGCCCGGCGATTTCGCCGCAGCCTATGTGATCGCCCATGAAGTGGGCCACCATGTGCAGACGGTGGCCGGCCTGTCCGAACAGGTGGCGCTGGCCCAGCGGCGCGCACGCAGTGAAGCCGAACGCAACCAGCTGCTGGTGCGGCAGGAACTTCAGGCAGACTGTTTCGCCGGCATCTGGGCATCACGCAACCGTGCGCTGCTCGATGAAACGGATTTCGCCGAGGGTGTGCGCGCGGCCCAGTCCATCGGCGATGACACGCTGCAACGCCAGGCCGGCCAGGCCGTGGTGCCCGACAGTTTCACCCATGGCAGTGCCGAGCAGCGCGTGCGCTGGCTGACACGCGGCTTCCGTGCCGGCACGGTGGATGCCTGCGACACCTTCTCCATTCCGGCAAGCCAGCTCTAGGCGGCCTGCCGGCGATATCGGCGCCCTTGCATTCATCCTGCTGTCATCCTGCTGTCATCAGCCGGACGCATGATTGAAACATGCTCGATGCCCGCAAGACCTTCCGGCCTGACGACCCCCTCCGCGCCCTTGGCATGCGCCCGGCAGCCCCCATGGTCGATGATGGCCTGCGCGCCCTGATTGCCGAACGCCTGCTCGATGGCGTGGCGCGCGATGCACTGCTCGGCGAACTGGCCCGGCGCGGCGTCGATTTGCAGACAGCGCGGGCCGAAGTGGCGGCCGCCCAGCAGCACCCTTACATGAAAGGGGCTGAAAGGCTGAAGGCGCGCCTTGCCAAGCGGGACTGGCTGCTGGAATGCCGCGCCCGGCTGGAACGCATGACGCCGGCTGCGGTGCCGCGGCTCCACCGGCCCGATGCCGACAGCTTTTTCCGCGATCATTACAGCCGCCTGATGCCCGCAGTGCTGACCGGCATGGTGGACGACTGGCCGGCCATGGGCTGGACACTCGATGCCCTGGCCCAAAAGCCGGGCAACCCCGAAATCGAGGTGCAGACAGGCCGGGAGACAGACCCGGATTTCGAGCTGAACAGCATCGCCCACAAGAGCCGCCTGAAATGGCATGACGTGCTCGACAGGCTGCGCGGCGACCCCTGCACCAATGATTTCTACGTCACGGCCAACAACAGCGGCGTGAACAGGAAGGCGCTGGCGCCTCTGTGGCGGGATGTCGGCCCGCTTCCCGGCTATCTTGGCGAAAGCCGGCTGGGGGATGGTTTCTTCTGGATGGGGCCGCGCGGCACCATCACCCCATGGCACCATGACCTGACCCAGAATCTGCTGGTGAACTTTGTCGGCCGCAAGCGGGTGACGCTGGCGTCACCTGCCGAAACGCCGCGCATGCGCAACCATCGCCACTGCTTCAGCCTTTTCGGGGCGGATGCCGGTCTTGGCGATGCCCTTGCCGCCAACAGGCCGGCGACCGTTCAGCTGGACATCGGGCCGGGCGAGATCCTCTTCATTCCGGTCGGCTGGTGGCACCATGTCGAGGGGCTTTCGCTCACAATCGGGATGAGCTTCACCAATTTCGTCTGGGACAATGATTTTTCAAGCTTCTACACGTCCGAGGGCATGCTCTGAGCGGCAGCCCCGGGCGTTTCGCACGGGCCAGTTGCGTGGCTTTCATGCTTCTTCCACAACGGGCGGCCGCCAGGCATTGAGCGTCGCTTCGAGCCGGGTGGCAAGCGCGACGAGCGCTGCTTCTCCGCCGCGGCGGCCGACAAGCTGAACGCCGACTGGCAACCCATCGGCCGTCCATCCGGCGGGAATGGATATCGCGGGCAGCCCGGCGAGATTGGCAAGCAGGGTGAAATCGGCCTGGGTCGAGGGCGGCTCGCCTGTGTGGGGACCTGTGTGGGGAAAGGCCGGCTGCGGTGTCGTCGGCAGCAGGATGGCGTCATCAAGCGCGACGATCGCCTCAAGTTCGTTCCCGGCGGCATCCATCGCCGCCCGGCCCTGTGCCCGCAGATCTGGGGACACGGACCGCGCGAAGCCAATGGCCCCGCGCAGCACCGGGCCGAGATCGTCACGCCCGCCATGCAGGGCATCGGCCGCCATCGCTGCCTCTGCATAGGCGGCAATCCGTACGCGGCGATGATCGATGGGGCTGGCATGTTCGCGCATGTCCAGCCCCAGCCCTTTCAGCAGGTCCGCCGCCAGCCGGAAAGCGGCCAGCACGGCTGGTTCCATCGGCACCTGCGACATGGAATCGAGGATGGCGAAGCGCGTGGGCAGGCCCGTGGAGGGCGCCGGCGGGTTTTCGGCGATGGCGTCGAGAAGCAGCCCGCAATCCCGCGCCGAGATGGCCAGCGTGCCAATGGTTTCAAGCCTGGGCACAAGCGGCATGAGCCCCTGTGCCGAAACGACGCCTTGCCCCGGTTTCAGCCCGGCGATGCCGCAATAGCTGGCCGGTATCCGCACCGAGCCAAGCGTGTCGCTGCCCAGCGCCCCGGCCGCAAAGCCGGAAGCGACCGCAGCCGCCGCGCCGCCGGAGGAGCCGCCTGGCGTGTACCCATGGCGATGAGGATTGTGGCAGAGGCCATGATGCGGATTGTCGGTCGTGGCGCCGAGGGCCGCTTCGTCCATCGCGGTCAGGCCGAGAATGATGGCGCCGGCCTCCCGCAGCCGGGCGACGGCAACCGAATCCCGTTCGGCACGTCTTTCCGGCGTTCCGGTCTTGCCGCCATGGGCCATGCCGCCATGGACTGGCATGCCCATGACATCGATGTTTGCCTTCACCGCCACCGGCACGCCCTCGAGGGCGCGGGGCCTGGCTCTGTCCCACCTCCGGGCGCTTTCCAGCGCCTGTCGCCGCGCGCCTTCGGCATCGACATGGGTGAAGGCGCCGATCCGTCCGTCGAGCCGGGCGATGCGATCGAGGAAGTGGTCGACAGCCGCCGCCACGCTGACACGCCCCGCGCGATAGGCCGTGAGAAGCCCGGTGACGCCCATGTGGTGAATGCCGCTTGTCATGTCCGCTGCCATCCGTTTCCAACTGCGCCCCGCAGCCGGGGTTCCATTCCGCACTCTTTACAGTGTAGGCGGATGCGCCGCTGCGTCCATGGGCAAGGGTCGCATGGCATGCGCCTGCCTCTTGCCCTTGGCTCAGCTTCGGTTCATGCGCGGGGCTGTTTCGTGTAAGGGTGGACTGATGCTGAAGGAGACGGGAATGCGCTGGGTGCTGGCACTGGCCGCGATGGCGACGCCCATGGTTCTTGCGGCCCTTCCGGCTCCGGCGGAGGCGCAGAGCGGCAACTATCGCACACGCACCGTCGTGGTGTTCGGCAGTGACGAATGCCCCGTTTCAACCAACCCGGATGAAATCATCGTCTGCGCCCGCCGGCCGGAGGAAGAGCGTTTCCGCATTCCGAAGGACATCCGCGAGCAGGAAAAGGCGGAGAAGACCGCCCGTGAGGACCGGGTAGGCGAAAACCGGGCCGCCCTTGCCAGCGGCCGCCCCAGCGCAACCGGCACCGGCAGCTGCTCCACCGTGGGCGCCGGCGGCATGACCGGCTGCACGCAGGGCGTGGACGTGGTCGGCGCAGCCCGCACCATCGTCGAGGGCGTGCGCACCGCGACGGAACCGGTCGACGACTGATAAAGCGGGGGCCTTGCCGGCCCTTTCCATGCCATCGCAATGAACTTCCGAGCCAGCCAACTTGGCCTGCTGACGGTAGTTGGCGCAGGCTGACAGGGTGAGCAGGCCTTTCCGGAATGCTAAGGTGCCTGCCGCGTCATGCCCGCACCCTCATATCGGTGATTGGCGCCAGCCCTAATATTCGCGCTGGTAGCGCAGGTTGACGCTGCTGCGGCCGAGGCTGCTGACGTCTGCCAGGATGGAAAGCACGCGGCTCAGCGTCACCTGCACGGAGGTGAGGGTGTTGCCCTGCGCATCCGTCAGCACCTCCGCATAGAGGTTGCGGCTGAGCCGCTTGCCGATGGCGAGGCCTGTTCCCATGCCGGTATCGCTGTTGTCCCCCACGAGGCGCAGACGGTCGAGGCCGACCGAGCGGCGGATCTTGCCCATGGTGTCGACGCCGGACTGAAGCCCGGCAATGGCGGTTGCGAGCTGCACGGCCTCGGTCACGGAAAGATCGGCGACGGATGTGCCGAACAGCAGGCGCGAGAGGATTTCATCCTGCGGCAGGCTGGGGGTCGAGGTGAAGCGGACATCCGGCCGGGCGGCGGTGCCGGCTATGGTGACGATGGCGGTCACATCCTGCGCCACGGTCTGGGCCTGGATGTCGATGGCGCTGTCGAGCGGGGCGCCATTGAAGATGACGCGGCCGCGCGTGATGTCGAAGTCGCTGCCGGCGAACTGGAAGTCCCCCCGCACCAGATTGGCGGAGCCGACGAGGCGCGGATCCCTGGCGGTGCCCCGGATCCGCACATCGGCGCCCCAGAAGCTGTCCAGCCCCATGCCTTCCACCCGCACCCTGTCATCGGCACGGATGCGCACATCCAGGTTCAGCCGGCTGGCGGCAAAGCTGCTTTCCGGTTCCGGCACGCGAACCTCGCCCGCGCGGCGCACCTTCAGTTGCGGGATTTCGCTGGTTTCCACCTGCATCAGCTGGATTCGCGCCGAATCGACCTTCAGGTCGCCCGAAAGCGTTGCGGTGCCACCCTCGCCCTGCAGGCGAACCGGGCCGGATACGGTCACCTGCATGGTATCGCTATTGGCAAGGCGCGCCTTGTCCAGCCTGGCGCTGATGTCGACCATCCGGTCGGAATCGGCATCGAGGCGCACGACCCCGCTGCCGCTGAGGGTGCCGCCGTTCGCCCGCGCGGTGATGCTGGCAAGCACCAGCGATGCATTGCTGAAGCGACCGTTGAAGGCGATGTCGGTGATTTCGGTTCCGAACTGAACGTTGCGATAGACGATGCCGCTGCCCCGCGCGATTCCGGCGAGGCTCGGCGCGCCCGGCGTGCCGGCGAAATCGGCCCCGATGGCGATCGGGCCTTTCAGAACCTGGCCTTCGGGCGCGGCCAGCGCCCAGAGCGGCTCGACCGGGCCATTGTAGCGCACGCCACCGCTGAGCGCGCCCGAGAGGAACCGGTCCTGCGGGCTGTCGCCGGCGCCGGGATCGACACGCAGCACCAGCCGGCCAAGCCGGTTGCCCTGCCAGGAAAGATTGGCCCCGACCCTGAGCGCCGCCCCATCCGACTGTGCCGAAAGCCTGACATCGACCGGAACCGGCTCAGCGCCAAGGCCGCTGCGCTGCAGGCCCCTGATGTCGAGATCGGCACTTCCGGCCGGAATGGCCGAGCGGCCATCGAGCCTGAGGTCGAGGCGACCGCTGGCCGTGCCGCCCAGCCCGGAATCAGCAGCGTAGAGATCGACGACCGACAGGTCGACATCCTTGAGCGAGAGCTGGAGGTTGCTGCTCTTGCCCCAGTTTCCGGAGAGCAGCACCTCGCCCTTCTGCAATTGCAGCCGCACGGGTTTCAGCTGCCACCCGTCGGCTGTGCGCGCGATTCGGGCGGGGTTGGTCAGGCGCAGCGGCTGGTCCCCCAGCCTGCCGTCCAGGCTGAGCGCATAGCCGTCGCTCACGGATTGCACGCCGAGGCTGGCCTGCAGCCGCTTGCCATCCCCCGCGCGGCCGCTGACAGCGAGCTTCGCCAGACCGCTGGCGCCGGCAATGTTGGCGCTGCCTTCGGCGCGAGTCAGCACAAGGTTTCCGCGCCGCAGCCCGGTCAGGCGGAAGCTGCCCGTGAGGTGCGGGCGATCGGGCACCAGAAGCAGCCTGAAGCGCGCCGAGCCGTTGTTGATGCTGATGGGCGTGGGCAGCGGCAGGCGGCTGTTGACGAGGCCCGCGCGCCCGTCCACGCGCTGGATGCCGCCCTGTCCGGCAAGGCGAAGCCGAAGGTCGAGGCCCTGTCCGTCGACGACGAGGTCGCCGGCGAAGGGGCCGGCCGCTGTCTGCACGAGCCTGCCCCGCGCTTCCAGCCCGGCGAAGAACAGCCGCTCAACATCCAGCGTCAATGGCTGGCCGTTGGCAAGGGTGATCAGCGCCCGGCCATCGAGCGGGCCTTGCGGGGTGGTGCCGCGTGCCGTCACGCGCAGTCGCCCGCTGCCGTCCGGGGCAATATCCGCCACAAGATCCTGCAGGCCGACGCCAAGCCCGGGGCGTTCCATGGCAAGCCGGGCTGTCGGCGCCGCAGGCGTGCCCGAGGCAGTCAGCACCAGCGGCCCGTAATCCGTGCTGGCGCCACTGGCCGCGAGCGTGAAGCGCCCGCTTTCCGGGTCATAGCTGGCACGGCTACCGGCAAGCGTCAGCTTCGGGCTTTGCAGGCGGACATTGGTGGCGGCGACAAGGCCGCTGGCGGCAAGCGCGAAATCCCCCGAGAGGGCCGGGTTGCCACCGAGGAAGCGCGCGACAGCGTCGTTGGCAAGGGCAAGGGTGCGGCCCTGGAAGCGCCCGGCAACGCGCGGGGCAGCGCCCGATGCCTTGTCGAGCCGTCCGCTGGCCGACAGGGTGACAGGGCCAAGGCCATCGATGTCGTAGCGGGCGAGGCTGGCATCGAAATCCGCCGTCAGCCGGCCATCGGCAAGCATCCGGCCCTTGCCGCCTGCCTTCAGGCGCGCGCTGTCGAAGTCGACCTGCTCGATCGTCAGCACGCCATCGGCAAAGCTGAGCGCGCCCGACAGGCGCGGGCTGGCGACAATGGCGGCGAATTCGGGCGGCAGGCCGGCAAGGGCGCCGGCCGTGGCCGAAGCGGTGGCGCGAAGCGGATCATCGCCTTTTGCCAGTGTCACCGCGCCGCTGGCGCGCAGATCGTCGATGCCTATGGGCCCGTCGGAGCGGTCGGCACGATCGAGGCGGATGCGCCCGGCACTGGCGGTCCAGCCGATTTCCAGCCCGGCAAGCGGTCCGTCCGCTTCCAGCCGGGCGCGCAGAGTCTCGCCTGAAAGCGCCGGGTCGATCCGGCCCGGTTCCTTCAGCACGACATCGGCCACGGCGGCGTGCAGCCGGTTTTCTCTTGGGTCCAGGCCCCCGCCGGCCGTGAGTGCGAACGCCGTCGAACTGGCGACGAGGCGCAGCTCGTAGATGTCGCCCTTTGCGGACGCGATGGCATCGAGCGCGATGTCCGGCTCGCCCAGCGCCGCCAGCGGGCCCTCCAGAAGCGGGGCGGGCCTGATGGCGCCGGTTGCGCGGAAGCGCCCGCCATCGGCGCCGAGGTTGATGTCGGCAAGGGTTTCAGCCGTATCGCCATTGCCAAGGCTGGTCAGCAGGCGGCCGCGCCAGCGCGCCCATGTGCCATTGCCGTCTGTCTTCAGGATCAGCGCGCGATCAAGCCCGGCCGCAGAGGCGAGCAGGCCGCCGGCCGGTGCGTCGAGCCTGGCATCGAGATCGAAGCGGTCACCGTCCGGCTCGGCGTCGAGAAGCAGGGTGAGCGCATCGCCGCTTTCGGCATCGGCCTTCAGGTCCATCAGCAGCCGTCCGGCCCGGATGTCCGCCCGGCCGCTCGCCGAAAGGACTTCGCGCCGCCCGGCGAGCGCCTTTTCCACCACCAGCCGTTCGACCGCGAACCGGTCTATCCGGATGTCGATCGCCGGAAGCAGCGGGTCGTCAGGGTCGCGCGGGTTGAGGCGCCACATGCGCAGGAATCGCATTTCGGGAATGATGATGCTGTCGACGCTGACGAGATTGCCGAACAGCGTGGCCGGGTTCCAGCGCACGTCGACGAGCGGCAGGACGGCAAGCGTGCCGTCGAGATCCTTCACCACCACGTCCACCATCTGGAAGCTGGAAAGCAGGCTGCCGTCGATTCGGCCGACGTCGTAGCGGATGCCCGATTCCGGTTCCAGGCCGCTCAGCTGCCGGGCGACGAAGGCCCGGCCGCCCGGCGTTTCCGCCAGATACCAGAGGCCGAGCGGCACGGCTGCTGCCAGCGCCAGCACCAGAAGCAGCAGGCTGCCGGCCAGCCAGCGCCACCAGCTGCGCGGGGCCTCCGTTTCCTGTCCGGAGAAATCCGTTTCGGCGCTGTTCGGTTCCATCGCCGTCATCAGAAGGCCTGCCCGATGGAGATATAGAGTGCGACGAGCGGATCCCGCGGGCCGCGATCGAGGGCGCGGGCGATGTCGATCCGGATCGGGCCGAAGCTGCTGTAGTAGCGCGCGCCAAGGCCTGCCCCGTAACGCATGCCGTCGAAGCCCGGCATCGACCCATTCTGAAGCGAGCCGGCATCGGCAAAGGCAACGATTCCTAGATCGCCGAAGCGGTAGCGGGCCTCGACGCTGGCTTCGAACAGCCCGCGCCCGCCGAACGGCCGGTCATTGACGCCGACCGGGCCGACGCCCTGATAATCATAGCCGCGCACCGAGCCGCCGCCGCCTGCGAACAGGCGGCGCGTGGGTGCGATATCGAGCGTATCGGCCCCGACGATCGTGCCCAGCCGCGTGCGTGCGGCGAGCACGAGCTTCTGTCCCGCCTTCTGGTAGACGCTGCCGTCGGCAATGGCGCGGACATAGGTTTCGTTGCCGCCACCCTGCCGGGAGAATTCCGGCGTGAAGTGCAGGCCCAGCCGGAATCCCCTGGTCGGGTCGAGAAGATCGTCCGAACGGTCATAGCCCAGGAAGGAGGGCAGGGCGGCGATGAAGAAGGTTCGCCTGACAATGAAGCCGGCTGCGTCACGCGGGTCCGGCAGGGCGCGTTCCCGCTCGTTCGAAGCCTGGAGCAGAAGACCGGTGTTCCATGTCCAGCGTTTCTGCCAGATCGGCGTGGACGCCACACCGATGGCGCCGGACAGGGTGATGGTGCGTGCCCGGTAGGCCGGGCGGCTGAGATTGGCGATGTCGGCCAGCAGGCTGAGCGTGCGGTCACGCTGGCCGAAGTTCCGCATGTCGAGTTCGGCGGACGCGCGCTGCTCCTCGGTGCCGATAACGGCACGGCCGGTGAAATCGCCTTCGGGCCTGAGCAGGCTGCGATGCCGCCAGGCGGCCTCGGTGCGCAGCCCTTCCTGCGTGGCATAGCCGATCTGGCCCGAAAGCAGCTTTTGCGGTCCCTTGTTGCCGCTGACGGCCAGGGCTGTCACCGCGCGCCCCTCGGAATCGCGCTCGCCCGTGTCCTCCACGGCAACCGTCACGCCGGCGAACTGCTGGGTCGCGATCAGCGCTTCGCGGAAATCGTCGAGAAGGGCCTGGTCATAGGGGTCGCCGGGGCTGAAGCGAGCGATCACGCCGGCATGGCGCGCATCGAAGGGCTGGAAGCCTTCCATCCGGATGGGGCCGAAGACACCGGCAGGACCGGTATCGCCTGTGAGCAGGTAGGTGGCAGTCGGTCCGTCCGCGTCGAGCACTACGTCGCGTGCGCCGATTTCGGCGAAGGGATAGCCCTGCCGCCTGAGATCCAGAAGAAGGGCGCCTTCGGCTTCCTCGACAGCGATGGCGCGGACGGGATCGCCCGGCTTCAGGGCGAAATTCCGGCCCAGTTCCGGCTTGTCCTCGGGCAGGAGGTCGAGCGTTATTTCGCGCCAGCTGTAGCGGCTGCCGGGCCGCACGCGCAGGCTGACGGCCGCATCCCCTTCGCCGGTGGGATCGAGGTTCGCGAACACCCGGCTGGAATACCAGCCTTCCGAATGCAGAAGCCGTTCCAGCAGGGCCTTGTCGGCATTGGTGCGTGCTGCAAGCTGGGCGCGGCTGGCGCTGCGGGATGCACCGCGCACAAGGGCAGAGATGCGGCGGAAACTGCCCTCGAGCCCGGTTTCGGCGAGACCCTCGATGCTGACGGAATAGCGCACCGCCTCGGCGGCGGTTTCGGTGAAGACGAAATCCTCGCGGGGCGCCGGGTCGAAATCTTCGAGCGGCGGCATTGGAGTCAGGAGCAGCGGGTCGGCCTGCGGCGGGGCCGGAAAGGCAATTTCATCGGCTTCCGGCTCTGGCGGCAGGCGTTTTTCGGTGGGAAGCGGCGGCAGGGGCAGGTCCGGCTCGGGCATCGGCTCCAGCGGGCCGAAGAGGTCTTCGCTGCGGTCCCGTAATCCTTCCGCCGTGCCGGCTGGCTGGTCGCCCGCCAGGGCCTGCTGCGCGCCAGCCTTGGCGGGCAGCATCAGGGCGGGCAGCATCAGGGCACAGGCCATGGCAACGGCAGGCAGAGGCGGGAAATGCGGCGGCACGAGGTGAGAAAGCCCTGATCCTGCCCGGAAAGCAAGGGCGCAAGCGACAGACGGAGGACATGCCGCGCCCGCTTTTGGCCGCAGGCAGGGCCTCGGGGGCTTTCCAGCATCGACCGGCATCGCTAGGCGGGGCCGACAGGCAAAACACCGCCCCATGGCGGGTGAACAAGGACAAGATCATGCCCGACAAGCTGAAAATGACGCTCGAATCCGGTGATGTCATCATCAGGCTGCGCCCGGATCTCGCGCCCAACCATGTGGCGCGCATCGTTGAACTGGCGGACAGCGGCTTCTACGATGGCATCCTCTTCCATCGGGTGATTCCGGGCTTCATGGCGCAGGGCGGCTGCCCGCGCGGCACCGGCACCGGTGGCTCGGATATGCCTGACCTGAAGGCCGAATTCTCGGCCGAACCGCATGTGCGCGGGGTCTGCTCCATGGCCCGCACCGCCAACCCGGACAGCGCCAACAGCCAGTTCTTCATCTGCTTCGATGACGCCCGCTTCCTCGACAAGCAATATACCGTGTGGGGCGAAGTCGAGGAAGGCATGGAGCATATCGACGCCCTGCCCAAGGGCGAGCCGCCGCGCGCGCCCGGCCGCATCGTCCAGATGCGGAGCATGTAGAAAGGCCCATGACCCCGATGCGGGGTTTCAGGGACTGAAAATGGCCGGCGTCACCCCATGGTGGCGCCGGCCTCGCTTTTGCGGTTCAGTTCCCGTGTTTTCAGGGCCTGCGGTTTCAGTTTCTGCGTTTTCAGGGCCTGCGTGCGCGCAGGCTGCGGCCGTCGGCGGTTTTCAGAAGAAGCGTGCCGTCGGCTTCGATCGAACGGCTGCGCACGTCGGACAGAACCGCCAGAAAGCGCTGTTCCTGCTCCATCAGCGGGTCGATGCAGGCGCGCATGGTCGTGGCGAGCGGCTTTAATTCGATGGCCAGCCCGTCCGCCATAGCATATTGGCCCATGAAGCGGTTGCAGCCCGTACCGCCGGCAATGCGGCCTTCGGCAAATTCGATCGTGACCGGCTGGCGCGGATGCACCGCGACGCCGTCGATTTCGAAAACCTGCCACTCGACCCCTTCCAGGGCCTTTGCAGGCACGTCGCCGCCTTGTTCACGCATGGCAGTCTCCCCGGCTCCGGATGACAGGGTGGCCGCTTCGCCGGCGGACCCTGTGGTGCCTGCACAGCCTGCCAGAAGCAGAAGCATCGCCGCACCTTTCAAGCTGCTTCGCATTGACCTGTCTCTCTGTTGATGGCTCGTTCCGGGCCGGGTAGCTTCTTCAGCCGGGCTATTTCTTCAGGCTGTCGCGGATTTCACGCAGCAGCAGGACTTCCTCGCTCGGCGCGGCAGGCGGCGGGGCTTCGGCTTCGAGGCCCTTGAAAAGGCGGTTTGCGTAGCGCGCGATCAGGAAGACCGCGAAGGCAATGATGAGGAAATTCAGAAGAGCGGTGATGAAGGCGCCATAGCCAAGCATCGCCACGCCGGCTTCCTTGAGCGCCGCATAGCTGTTCGGATCGCCGGTGAAATCGGCAGGGATCGCCCCCAGCCTGATGAAAAAGGACGAATAATCGGGCTTGCCGGTCAGGGCCGAGATGATCGGCATCACCAGATCTTCGGTGAGGGAAGTGACGATTGTGCCGAAGGCTGCGCCGATGATCACGGCCACCGCCAGATCGAGGACATTGCCGCGCGCGATGAATGCCTTGAAATCCTTGAGCATCTTCTTCCCCCTTTTTTACGCTGCTTCATCTTGACTGTCCCTGTTTTCGTGTCTGTTGGCAAGGGGAGGGCATGCAGCAGATAAGGACGTGGCTGGCGGGCTTGACGCCCGCGGCCCCAGAGGTCTTGATGGTGCGCAGGATATTCAGGGGAGTTCCGTTTCATGCATCATGCCCGTTCGCGCCGGCTTGCCCGCCTTGCCCTGCCGCTGGCTGCCGCCCTTTCGCTTTCGGCCTGCGGCATCAACAGCATTCCCACCAAGGAAGAAGGCGTGAACGCTGCCTGGGGCGAGGTGGAAAACCAGTATCAGCGCCGGGCTGACCTCATTCCAAACCTCGTCGAGACGGTGCGTGGCTATGCGCAGCAGGAACAGGATGTTCTTGTCGGGGTGACGGAAGCGCGCGCCAAGGCCACGCAAGTGACCCTCAACGCCAGCGATCTCGACGATCCGGCCAAGCTGGCGCAATTCCAGCAGGCGCAGGATGGCCTCAGTTCGGCCCTGTCCCGCCTGATGGTTGTGGTGGAGAAATACCCCGAGCTGAAGTCGGACCAGAATTTTCTCGCGCTGCAATCCCAGCTCGAAGGCACGGAAAACCGCATCGCCATCGCCCGGCGTGACTATAACGAGTCCGTGCGCAGCTATAATGTGGAAATCCGCACCTTCCCGTCGATCGTTGCGGCAAAGGTCATCTATGGCGCCGAGCCGAAGGAGCCTTTCAAGGCCACGGCCGTCAACGCGGACCAGGCCCCGCAAGTGAAGTTCTGACCGATGCGCCAGCTGGCGCTTCTGCTTTTCCTTCTGCTGGCGGCGCCGCTGGCCGCCCAGAGCTTCCCGCCGCTTTCGGGACGGGTGGTGGATGCTGCCGGCATCCTGCCGCCCGAGGTGGAGGCGCAGATCAGCGCCCGCTCGGAAGCGGTCGAGGCGCAATCCGGCGCGCAGCTGGTGGTGGCCACCATCCCCGATCTGGAGGGTTATCCGATCGAGGATTATGGCTACAGGCTCGGCCGGCACTGGGGCATCGGCGAGGCCGACAAGGACAATGGCGTCATCCTGCTGATCGCCCCCAATGACCGCAGGGTGCGGATCGAGGTGGGCTATGGCCTTGAACCGGTGCTGACCGACGCGCTTTCGTCCGTCATCATCCAGCAGGCGATCCTGCCGCGCTTCCGCGCCGGGGACATGCCGGGCGGCGTGCTGGCGGGCTTCGGGCAGATCGCAAGCCAGATGGAGCTGCCGCCCGAGGAAGCCGCGGCCCGCGCCAAAAAGGCCGTGGCGCAGGTGCGCGCCGAATCGGAAGACGGCAATGGTCTTGTCGTCTTCATCATCCTCATCATCCTCGCCTTCTGGCTGTGGAGCGCCTTTCATGGCGGCGGCGGTAGCGGCGGCGGAGGAGGCGGCCGGCGGCGCGGCCGTTCCGGGCCGATCGTCATCTGGGGCCCCGGCATGGGCGGCTGGGGCGGTGGCGGCGGCAGCTGGGGTGGCGGCGGTGGCGGCTTTTCCGGCGGCGGCGGCGGGTTCGGCGGCGGCGGCGCCAGCGGGGGTTGGTGATGCACCTGACAACAGACGAGCAGGCACGGATCGCGGCGGCGATCCACGAGGCCGAGACCCGGACCAGCGGCGAGATCGTCTGCACGCTGGCGGTGGAGCGCCACCGCTATGTGGAATGGGTTCTGGCGCTGGCGGCGGTCATCGCCTTCGTGCTGCCGGCGGCTGCCAGCCTCCTCGACTTCGGGCCGTCGCGCTGGGCCTCCGCCATCGGCCTGTGGGAGGGCGTGCCGCTCGGCGATTTCGAGATCATCGAGCTTTACGCCATTGCGCAGGCGCTGATCCTGCTTCTTGCCACGCTGCTTCTGTGGTGGTCGCCCCTTGCGCAGCGGCTGGCCCCTATGGCGCTGCGCCGGGATCGCGTGCACGAAATCGCGCTCAAGCAGTTTCTGGCGCGCGGCATTCACCTGACCAGCGCGCGCACCGGTGTTCTCATCCATGTCTCGGCCGAGGATCATGTGGTGGAAGTGATCGCCGACGAGGCCATCTACACGAAGGTTTCGCCCGAGCTTTGGGGCGAAACGGTCGATGCCCTGCTCGCCGGGCTGAAGCGGGGCGACGTGGCGCAGGGCTTTGTCGATGCCATTGCCCTTGCGGCGGACGTTCTCGCCACCCATTTCCCAGCCACCGGTCACAATCCGGACGAACTGCCCAACCGGTTGCTGATCGTCTGATGCGCCGGCTTTTCCCGGGCGCGTTCCCGGCAGCGGCTTTGCGCGGTTGAGACGGGCGCGCGGCTGGGCTAGACGCGCCGACAGATTTCCAACCCCGTCGCCGCACGAGAAGGACTGCCGTGGCCTATCAGTACAGTTTCGTCATGAAGGGTCTGACCAAGACCTTCCCTGGCGCGTCCAAGCCGATCCTCAATAACATCCACCTGCAGTTCCTGCCCGGCGCCAAGATCGCGATCATCGGCATCAACGGGTCGGGAAAGTCGACCCTGATGAAGATCATGGCCGGCATCGACAAGGATTATGTCGGCGAGGCCTGGGCCGCCGAAGGCGTACGCGTGGGCTATCTCGCCCAGGAGCCGCAGCTCGATCCGGACAAGAGCGTGCTCGAGAATGTGAAGGACGGGGTACGCCCGGTTGCCGACATGATCGACCGTTTCAATGCCATTTCCGCCGAAATGGGCGATCCGAAGGATGACACGGACTTCGACGCCCTGATGGCCGAAATGGGCGAGCTTCAGGAAAAGATCGACGCCGTCGATGGCTGGACGCTCGACAACCAGCTGGAAATCGCGATGGACGCCCTGCGCTGCCCGCCGGGCGACTGGCCGGTGACCAATCTTTCGGGCGGCGAGAAGCGGCGTATCGCGCTGTGCCGCCTGCTTCTCGAAAAGCCCGACATCCTGCTGCTGGACGAGCCGACCAACCACCTCGACGCCGAATCCGTCGCCTGGCTCGAACAGCATCTGAAGGAGTATCAGGGCAACGTCATCCTCGTTACCCACGACCGCTACTTCCTCGACAATGTCGTGAACTGGGTTCTGGAACTCTATTACGGCCAGGGCATCCCCTTCGAAGGCAATTATTCCGCCTGGCTCGAAGCCAAGGCCAAGCGCATGGCGCAGGAATCCCGCGAGGAGGAGGGCCGCAGCAAGGCTATCAGCCAGGAGCTTGAGTGGATCCGCTCCAGCCCCAAGGCGCGGCAGACGAAATCCAAGGCGCGGATCAAGGCCTTCGACGAACTGGTCGCCAGGCAGGATGCCCGCCGGACTTCGGATCGCGAAATCCTGATCCGCAACCCCGAGCGCCTCGGCTCGACCGTCATCGAGCTGAACGGCGTGTCCATGGCCTATGGCGACAAGCTGCTGTTCGAGGATCTTACCTTCAGCCTGCCGCCGGGCGGAATCGTCGGCGTGATCGGGCCGAACGGCGCGGGCAAGACCACGCTGTTCAGGATCATCACCGGCCAGGAAAAGCCCGACACCGGCACCGTGCGCATCGGGGAAACCGTGCACCTCGGCTATGTCGACCAGTCGCGCGACGCGCTCGACCCGAACAAGACTGTCTGGGAGGAAGTCTCGGGCGGGAACGAACGCTTCTATTTCGGCAAGCAGGAAATTTCCTCGCGCGCCTATGTCGGGGCGTTCGGCTTCAAGGGCACCGACCAGCAGAAGAAGGTGGGGCAGCTTTCGGGCGGTGAGCGCAACCGCGTGCACATGGCCAAGATGCTGAAGGATGGCGGCAACGTCCTCCTGCTCGACGAACCGACCAACGACCTCGACGTGGAAACGCTGCGGGCGCTGGAAGAGGCGCTGGAGAATTTCGCCGGCTGCGCCGTGGTCATCAGCCACGACCGCTTCTTCCTGGACAGGCTGGCAACCCATATCCTCGCCTTCGAGGGCGACAGCCATGTCGAGTGGTTCGAAGGCAATTTCGAAATGTACGAAGCCGACAAGCGCCGTCGCCTTGGCGACGCGGCAGACAGGCCGCACCGCCTGCAGTACAAGCGCCTGACCCGCTGAGCCCGAGGGGACGTTCCATGCCGATGGTCTATGATTATGAAGTGGCGATCTATGGCGGGCCGGAAGGCCTGGATGGCGACCGCGCGCGCATCTTCCTGCACGCGCCGGATGGCCAGCAGACCGGCACCATCCACTTCCGCGTTCCCGGCGCCCCCCTGCGCCCCGAACGGGAAGGCCGCACGGTGAGCCATATCGACCTGCCCGAAGCGATGATCGCGACCATCACCGATCTGCTTCGCAACGAAAAGCCGATCTTCTTCCCGAAGACCACGGTGCGCAGCCTGCGCACCGGCAAGGAGCCGGTGGGCGAAGGCGAGGAATGATCAGCCGGCCGGCCTGACCGCATGGACGATGGCCTCTCCTCAGACCTGAAGCGCCGTGACCGTGAACGCTGGCTTTCGGTGCTCTACGCACCGGAAGCCGCGCGACCGGCGCTGATTGCGCTGCATGCCTATGATCTTGAGCAGCTGCGCGTCGTGGCGGACGCCCGCGAGCCGATGCTGGCCGAAATCCGCCTCGCCTGGTGGCGGGACCAGCTCGACCATCTGGCGGGCGGCACTGCCGCGCCGCCGCAGCCGATCCTGCAGGCGCTGGCGGCCCATGCCGTGCCGCGCGGGCTGGACCCGGCCGGCCTTTCCATCATCGAAGAGGGCTTCCTTCCGCTGCTGACGGATGGCCCGCTCGACCCGCTGGCGCTGGCCACATCGCGTGGCGCTCCGCTGTTCCGGGCGCTTGCAACCGTTGTTCTGGGCCGTGCCCCTGAAGCGGCCGAAGCCGAAGCCGCCGAACTGGCCGGCACGCGCTGGGCGCTTGCCCGACTGTGGCGGCCGGGCTGGGGGCAGGCTGAACTGCGGCTTTCCCGGCTCGATCCGCCGCGGCTTCCTGACCTCCCCGCTACCCGTCTGCCGGCATCGCTGGCCGTGCTCGATGCCCTTGCCCATGAGGATTGGGCGCGCCTGCGGTCTGGCCGGCCCCTGCGGCGCGCGGCCTCGGCCGGCCGCCAGTGGCGGATGCTGCGCACGGCCATTTCCGCCCGCTAGGCGGCTGGCTGTCGCCATGCTAGGCGGCATCCGGGGTCGGCACTGGGGCGCGGGTGGGCGCGCCCGGTCCGAAAGCGCTGTCCATGCTCCACGCCCGGTTTCGACTGTTTTTCGCGCTTGGCGCAGCCCTTGCCCTTGGCGCGGCGGCGACGCTCTGGGCCACCGGCAGTGCGGAGAAGGCGGCATCGCCCCAGTCCGCGGCGCCGGCCATGGCCCCGCTGGCCCCACCCCTGCCGGACGATGGCGAAGATGTGCCGCCCGCCCCGCTTCCGCCTTCCCCGAAAAGCCGGGAGGAAAAGCGCTTCGCCCGCGCCGACCGCGATGACGACGGGCGAATCCTGCAAGATGAATATCTGCACGTGCGCCGCCGCAACTTCGACAAGCTCGACCGGGACGGGGACGGGCGGCTGTCGTTCGAGGAATATGCAGCAAGCGGCATCGCGAAATTCCGCAAGGCGGACTCTGACGGCAATGGCGCACTGACAGCGGCGGAGTTCGCGACCACGGCGCCGCCGCCACGAAAGCCGCGTGCCTGCGCCTGCCCGCAGGACAATGCCGCAGCGGAATGATGTGACCAGTCCGGCAGTCCGGAAAGCATGCATCTGGCATGGTGCATGACTAAATCATTTATTAACCTCAGGAAAACGGCGGATTCAGCGCCTCGTCAGCCAGCCGGCGGCATGAAGGGCGCAAGGTTGGCTGCAGGCCGGCCGAATCAACAAGGGCCGGCCCCGAGCCGCCCGATATAATGTGAAAGGTTTCTTGCCATGGCTCTTGCCAGGACTGTTTTCGGCGCCGCCCTTTTCGCTGGCGCCACTCTTGCCGCCTCCCAGGCGATGGCTGCCGAACCCTTCAACGGGCCCTATATTGGTGCCGAACTTGGCTGGCAGCAGAACAAGATGGGCACGAAGGCCAGGCTCGGCGCGCCGGTCTATGACGTCAAGGACAAGGACGACGCCTTCGCTTATGGTGCCGTGCTCGGTTATGATGCGAAGGTAGGCAGCGGCTTCGTGCTGGGTGCGGAGGCATCGGTTTCCGGTAATGACGGCACCGTGCGCGGCCCCGCCGGCCTCAGCTATGATACCGGTCGCACGCTCGGCCTCGCGGCCCGCGCCGGCGTCCTCGCCGGCCCCGAGACGCTGGTTTATGGTCGGGGTGGCTGGGTGAACACGCGCTTCACTGTCGAGGATGCCGTCGGCAGCCGCAGTTCCAACCGCGATGGCTGGACCCTTGGCGGCGGTGTCGAGCATATGCTGACGCAGAATGTCTCGCTGAAGGGCGAGTATCGCTACAGTGAATACAAGAGCTTCCCGGCCCGCACGCTTGATGTCGCCACGAATGATGCAACGGCCAGCCCGTCGCGCCATCAGCTCATGGCTGGTGTGAACGTCCGCTTCTGACCTCCGGACGAACATGCCGCCGCCGGCCCCTTGCCCTTTCCGGGCGGGGGCCGGTCAGGCGGCCGCGCCGTCTTTCCTGTCGTCTGCCGCGCCCGGCGTCGCGGCAGCTTCCAGCAGCCGGCGTTCCAGCGCTTTCAGCCTTTGCGTCGAGACGATCTTGTCCCCCGTCAGGTCGGTCAGATAGAAAGTGTCGACCGCCCGTTCGCCATAAGTTGCGATATGCGCGGAATGGATGGTGACCCGCGCGCCATAAAGCGCATAGGTCAGCGCATAGAGCAACGCCGGCCGGTCCAGCGCATTCACTTCCACCACCGTGAACCTGTTCGACGCCTTGTTGTCGATCAGCACCTGCGGCACGACGCGGAAGGCTTCCTGCCGTCGCCGCGGCAGGGGGCGCGCCTTCAGCCTGTCGGCCAGCTTCACCTTGCCGGCCAGCGCATCCATCACCGCCGTTTCCATCCGGCGGATCTGCTCCGGCTCGTCGAACGGGCCGCCGAGCGGGTCCTGCACAACGAGATTGTCGAGCGCCATGCCATCGCGCGTGGTGTGGATTCGCGCATCGACGATGCTGGCCCCGCCCAGCGCCAGCCCGCCGGCGATACGGTAGAAGATGCCGGGATGGTCCGCCGCATAGATGGTGACGAGCGTCGTTCCAGCCACCTTGTCCGGCTGGGAGCGGATGCTGAACTGCTGCTTGTCCCGGTCCGCGTCCATCACCAGCGCCATGTTGGATGCAAGCACATCCGATGGCTCGGCCAGCCAGTAGCTGTCCGCGAAGCGGGTGGCATAGGCTTCGAACTTCGCCTCGGCCACGCCCATCACCTGGCGCAGCCGCTCCTGCCGCCGGGATATGCGCTCGCGCCGGCCCGTCTGCTTGTGGCCCAGGCGCAGCACTTCTTCGGCGCTGGTGTAAAGCGTGGTCAGAAGCTGCGCCTTCCAGCCGTTCCACACGCCCGGCCCCACGGCGCGGATATCCACCACCGTCAGCACCAGCAGCAGGCGCAGCCGCTCCATGCCGGCCACGGCCTCGGTGAAATCGAGTATGGTCTTGAAGTCGGCGAGGTCGCGCTTGAAGGCCGTGGCGCTCATCAGCAGATGGTAGCGCACCAGCCATGCAACCGTATCCGTCTCGGCTTCCGTCAGGCCGAGGCGCGGGCACAGCTTCATCGCCACTTCGGCGCCCAGCACGCTGTGGTCCCCGCCGCGGCCCTTGGCGATGTCATGCAGCAGAACGGCGACGTAGAGGACGCGCCTGGACAGCAGCTGGTGGATCACCGTGGACGACAGCGGATGGTCGTCCTGCAGCGCGCCCTTCTCGATCCGGGCGAGCAGGCCGATGGCGCGGATGGTATGCTCGTCCACTGTATAATGATGGTACATGTCATATTGCATCTTGGCCACGACACGCCCGAAATCGGGAATGAAGCGCCCGAAGACCCCGGCCTCGTTCATCAGGCGCAGCGTGGTTTCCGGGTCTCTCGGGCTGGTCAGCACATCGAGAAACAGCGCGTTGGCGCGGGGGTCCCGGCGGACCGCCTCGGTGATCAGCGCTGAATCGCGGGCCGCCTGCCTGAGGGTGAGGGGGTTGATCTCCAGCCCCTCGCGGTCGGCGATCTGGAACAGTTCGATGAGCCGGACCGGATCCTCGGCGAAATAGCTGTCCGACGGGGCTTCCATGCGCCCGCGCACCAGCCGGAAGCCATTGAGCCGGCGCGGCCGCCGTGAAAGGCGGGGCACCCAGGCGGTTCGCGAGACGCTTTCCTCGAGATGCGCCAGGAACAGCCCCGTCAGGCTGCCGACCTGGCGCGCCGTGAGGAAATAATGGCGCATGAAGCGCTCCACCGCCGCCATGCCCGGGCGGTTGGCATAGTTCATCCGGTCGGCAAGCTCGCGCTGCACGTCGAAGGTGAGGCGCTCCTCGGCCCTGCCGGCGAGATCGTGCAGGCTGATGCGCACCGCCCACAGATGGTTGTGGGCACGCTGGAACTGCCGGTAATCGGCCGCCGTGAAGAGGCCCTTGTCCACCAGTTCGGCGGCGCTGGTCGCCTGCATGGCGAACTTGCCGATCCAGTAGAGGGTCTGCAGGTCGCGCAGGCCGCCCTTGCCCTCCTTCACGTTCGGTTCGACGACATAGCGGCTGTCGCCCATCCGGCGGTGGCGCTCGTCGCGCTCGGCGAGCTTTTCGGTGATGAAGGCCCGGGCCTCGCCGGCGACGATATCCGTCATGAAGCGGCTGCGCGCTTCTTCATAGAGGGACTGGTCCCCCCACAGGTAGCGGGCTTCGAGCAGCGCTGTCTTCACGGTCAGGTCGGATTTCGCCATGCGGATCATCTCGTCCACCGTGCGGGTGGAGTGGCCCACCTTCAGGCCCAGATCCCACAGGATGTAGAGAATGGCCTCGACGACCTGCTCGACCCAGGCGGTATGGCGAAGCGGCGCCAGGAACATGATGTCCACGTCCGACCATGGCGCCATTTCGGCGCGCCCGTAGCCGCCCACGGCCACAAGGCAGATGCGTTCGGCCGTGCTCGGATTGTCCAGCCGGTAAAGCTGCTGGGTGGTGGCATCGAAGGCCATGCGCAGGATCTGGTCGATCAGGAAGGATTGCGCGGCCGCCAGTTCCATGCCCCGCCCCGGGTTGGCGCGGATGCGGCGGCGGATTTCGGCCCGGCCGTCATCCAGCATCTTCCTGAGCGCCATCGCAACCGCGAGGCGGCGTTCCTCGGCGGGGGCATCCGCAATGGCTTCCTGCACTCGGGCAGTGGCCTGCCGCCGGTCGATGATGGCGCGCCGGTTGGGCACATGGTCGTAAAGGCTGCTCATGTCATGCCCTGATAGCCTGTTCCGGGGCAGGCGCACAGATGGCAGGGCCGTTTCCGGGGCATGACGCCATGTGTGCTCCATGTGCGCTCGATGTTCGCTCGGGCCTTCCGGTCTCGACATGCGCAAATGGACAGGGCCGCAAAGCCTGAAACCTGTTTCACGGCGGAAATTTGGCTGCTAGGTGATGACCCGGGAGAATTACGGGGGAATGCATGGAGCCTACTGAAGCCGAAATCGCCGAAGCCAAGTCCCGGGTCGGCGGTCCTTACAGCTGGTATGTGCTGGGCGTTCTCGTCCTCGTATACGTCTTCAACTTCATCGACCGGCAGATCATGTCCATCCTTGCGGAGGACATAAAGCGCGACCTGGGCATCGGCGATGCCGAAATCGGCTTTCTCTATGGCACGGTGTTCGGTGTCTTCTACGCACTGTTCGGCATTCCGCTCGGCCGCCTGGCAGACATGTGGCACCGTGTCCGCCTGCTGACGGCGGGCCTCACCCTCTGGTCCGGCATGACGGCGCTGTCGGGCGCAGCGCAGAATTTCGGCCAGCTGGCCGCAGCCCGCATCGGCGTCGGCGTCGGCGAAGCCTCGGCCACACCCGTCGCCTATTCGGTATTGTCAGATTATTTCCCCAAGGAAAAACGCGCAACGGCGCTCGCCGTCTATTCGTCCGGGCTTTACCTCGGTGGCGGCATCTCGCTGTTCCTGGGCGGTTTCATCAAGGATGGCTGGAACGACGCCTTCCCCGGTGGCGGCCCGCTCGGCCTTGTCGGCTGGCAGGCCGCCTTCATGGCGGTCGGCATTCCGGGCCTGCTGCTCGCCATCTGGGTTTCCACCCTGAAGGAGCCGATCCGCGGGCTTTCCGAAGGCATCATCATGCCCAAGGAACCGAGGCCCTGGCCGAAATTCTTCACCGAGCTTTCCTCGGTTCTGCCACCCTTCACCTTTTTCCACGCGGCCCGTTACGGCAAGCGTGCGCTGATCGAGAATGTAATCGCAGCGTTTGTCATCGCGGCGATCGCCTGGGGGCTGACACAGCTGATGGGCAGCTGGCAGCAGTGGCTGGCGCTCGGCACCGGCTCCTATGCGGTGTTTTCCTGGTCGCAATCCATCAAGATGCGCGACCGGCCGACCTACCAGCTCATCTGGGGCACGCCGGCCTTCATCCTGGTCGTCATCACCTTCGGGATCGTCTCGCTGAAGGGCTATGCCGTGGGCTTCTGGGCAGCGCCCTATGCCATGCGCACCTTCCAGGTGGACGCAGCGACCGCCGGCCTGTTCCTGGGCGGCGGCGGCGCGCTGGGCGGCTTTCTGGGCGTGATCATCGGCGGCCGCATGGCGGACTGGTTCAAGCGCGGCAACCCGGCAGGCCGCCTGTTCGTGCCCATGGCCGGCATCTTCGCCACCGCGCCGCTCATCTGGCTGCAGTTCACGACGGAATCGGTCGCCCTGTTCTACGTTCTGGCCTTCTTCAACTCGATCACCGGCTCGATGTGGGTGGGGGTTGCTGCCGCCACGACGCAGGATCTTGTGCTGCCGCGCATGCGCGGCGCTGCCACGGCCACCTATTTCCTCGGCACCACCATGATCGGCCTGGGCCTTGGCCCGTTCACCGTGGGCAAGCTGTCCGAGGTGTTCGGTAGCCTTGCCAAGGCCAATCTGGCACTGATCACGCTCATGCCTGTTGCCGCGGTGCTGCTCTATCTCATCTACCGCCAGCTTCCGGCAGCCGAAGCTTCGAGGCTCGACCGTGCGCGGGCCCATGGCGAACCAGTCTAGGAGTGCTCATGTCGTTCAGGATTTCCGATCTCTTTTCCGTTGCCGGCAAGACCGTCGTGATCACCGGCGGAAGCCGGGGCATCGGTGAAATGATCGCCCGCGCCTATGTCGAGAATGGCGCCAGGGTCATCCTCAGCAGCCGCAAGGCATCCGATGTGGAAGGGCTTGCAGCCGAACTCGGCCCGAACGCGACCGCCATCGCCGCAGACCTGTCGCGGATGGAGGAGATCGAGCGCTTCGCGGCCGAAGTCGCGAAGCTGACGGACAAGGTCCATATCCTGTTCAACAATGCCGGCGCCTCCTGGGGCGCGAGTTTCGACGAATTCCCCGAAGCCGGCTGGGACAAGGTGATGGACCTGAACGTCAAGTCCGTCTTCTTCCTGTCGCAGAAACTGGTGAAGCTTCTGGAAGCGGCGGCAACGCCCGAGGATCATGCGCGGATCATCAACATCGGCTCGATGGATGGCCAGCATGTGAGCCACATGGAAACCTACAGCTATGCGGCATCGAAGGCGGGCGTGCTGCACCTGACCCGCATGATGGCGAAGAATCTCGCCAGCCGGAACATCACCGTCAATGCGATCGCGCCGGGCTATTTCCCCTCGAAGATGACGGCGAGCGTCGCCGACGACATCAACGAGAATGCCCTCGACAAGACCCCGCTGAAGCGCTGGGGGGATTCGCTGGACATGGCCGGTTGCGCGCTGTTCCTGGGCTCCAGGGCTTCGGCCTTCCTGTGCGGCGCCACCATCACGGTGGATGGCGGCTATTCCACCACGGCCTGATCCATTTTCCTGAGCGCAGTGCGGCGGGCCTTGCCCGGCCGCACCGCCTCGGGGCCATTCTGTCCCAGGCTGAACTGCTTCAGGGGCCGGGCTGTGTGTCCGCTCCGCCTATTTGTTTGACAAGCCGCCGGAAGGCGGCGCTCATCACCGCGTCGACCGGTTCCGCCATGGCTTCCAGCCCGGATGCCGTGCCGGCCACCCTGTATTCCATCGACAGCAGCGTGCCGGGTCCATCCGGCTTCAGGGTGAAGTCTAGCACGGCGTTGACCGGGAGCGCCTGAAGCGGCCCCAGGCCGCCTTCGAGCCTGAGGAGGGCAGGCGGCATGGACGCCAGCACGCTTGCGTGGCGTACGCTGCCCCCATCCCAGCGTTCCAGCAGCGCGCCGCCCGCATCGGCTTCCAGCCTCATGGCGCCCACCTGCCCGGAATGGCTGTGCGCAGGATCCCACCAGCGGTGCCAGGCAACAAGGGCCGCCCAGACATCCGCCGGCGCCCTCGACAGGCGGGCGCTGCTAGCCGAGGTGAAACCCTCTGGCCCGCGTGTCACCAGTTCGGCGCGTGAAGGGCCGGCGGCAATCAGGGCGGCAAGCCCGGCGGCCAGAAGGATGATGTGGCGGGCCATGGCCGCGCGCCCTTCAGGCCGCTGCCGGCGCGCCGCTCCAGCCGCCTGCCTTGCCCAGCATGGAAGGCAGCGGCCGGCCGATCAGCGGCTCGAACCAGTGGTTGATGGCGATGAGGGCATCGAGGTCCAGCCCATGCTCCACGCCTGAGCGGTCGAGCATGTAGACGAGATCCTCGGTCGAGATATTGCCGGTCGCGCGTGGCGCGAAGGGGCAGCCGCCCAGCCCGCCAAGGCTGGAATCCAGCACCGCGACCCCGGCGCGCACTGCCGCCCAGGCATTGGCGATGCCGGTGCCGCGCGTGTTGTGGAAATGCGCCCTCAGGCGCACGCCCGGCGCTGCCTCGCGCACCCGGCCGAAAAGATCCTCCACCTGCGCCGGCACGCCCACGCCGATGGTGTCGGCAAGTGCAATCTCGACGGCGCCGGCATCGGCCATTTCGGCGGCAAGGCTGGCGATTCGCTCGGCAGGCACCAGGCCTTCGAACGGGCAGCCGAAGGCGGCGGAAATGGTCACCTGCGGCACCAGCCCGCCTTCGCGGGCAAGGCGGAGCATCTCGCGGTTCTCGCGCAGGCCTTCGGCGATCGTCTGCCCCTGGTTGCGCTGGCCGAAGCTGTCGGAGGCGACGAGGACGCAGCCCGCCTCGTCCACGCCGCGCCGCCCGCCCTCGCGTGTTTCGAGCGCGCGCAGCACGCCGCGCTTGTTGAGAACGAGGCCGATGTAGCTGACGTCCGGGCGGTCGGGCAGGGCGGCGATCACCGCCTCGCCATCGGCCATCTGGGGCACGCGCGCCGGGTTGACGAAGCTGGCAACCTCCAGGCGTCTTGCGCCGGCATCGATCAGCCGGGTCAGCAGGGCGACCTTGTCGGCCGTTGTGATGACGGCCTTTTCATTCTGAAGGCCGTCGCGGGCGCCGACTTCGACGATCTGGACATGCCCGCCGCTTGCTTGCGCCATCGGGATTCTCCGCCATGCGATGGAGTGGATTGTATACAAATGTCACCACAGCCTATATGCCCCGCGCGCAAGACAGGCAAGCAGGCAGGAAAGGACCACCATGGCACAGGGCGCGCTGGACGGATTGCGGCTGATCGAGGCAGGGCAGCTGATCGCAGGCCCCTTCTGTGGCCAGCTGATGGCCGATCATGGCTGCGAAGTGATCAAGGTGGAGCCGCCGGCGGACCCGTCCGACCCCGGCGCCGGCGACCCGATGCGCCAGTGGGGTCGTGGCAAGCCGGTGTGGTATCCCGTGATCGGCCGCAACAAGAAGACCATCACCCTCAACCTGCGCGACCCGCGCGGGCAGGAACTGCTGCGCCGGCTGGTGCGCAAGTCGGATTTCATGCTCGAGAATTTCCGCCCCGGCACGATGGAGAAATGGGGTCTGGGCTATGAGGCGCTGGCGGCGGAGAACCCCGGCCTCATCATGATCCGCGTGTCCGGCTTCGGGCAGACGGGCCCCTACGCGCCGCGCGCCGGCTATGGCTCCATCGGCGAGGCGATGGGTGGCATCCGTAACCTGGCGGGCGATCCGAGTTCGCCGCCAAGCCGTGTCGGCATTTCCATCGGCGATTCGCTGGCGGCCACCTTCGCCTGCCTTGGCGCGATGATGGCGCTGCATCACCGCCACCGCACGGGCGAGGGGCAGGTCGTCGATTCGGCGATCTATGAAGCGGTGCTGGCGATGATGGAATCGACCGTGCCGGAATATACGGAAGGCGGTTATACCCGCGAACGGACCGGCTCCATCCTGCCGGAAATCGCACCCTCCAACGTCTATCCCTGCACCGACGGGGAAATCCTGATCGCCGCCAACCAGGACAGTGTCTTCGCACGGCTCTGCGAGGCGATGGAGCGCCCGGACCTGGCGACCGACCCGCGCTATGCCACCCACCATGCCCGGGGCGCGCGGCAGGCGGAACTGGATGCGCTGATCGCCGATTGGACGCGCGGCTTTTCCGCCGCAGACCTGCTTGCCCTGATGGATGCCCATGGGGTGCCGGCCGGGAAGATCTACAAGGCGCCCGACATGCTGGACGACCCGCATTTCAAGGCCCGCGAGGCGCTGGTGAAGGTGGCGCATCCGCAATTCCGCAACCTGTGGATGCAGAATGTGTTTCCGAAGCTTTCGGCAACGCCCGGCAAGGTGAACTGGCCGGGCCAGCCCATCGGCGCCCATACGGATTCAGTCTATCACGAGCTTCTGGGCCTGAGCGATGACGATATCGCCGGGCTGCGCCAGGAAGGCGTGATCTGACGCGCGCCGACGGCTGAAACAGGCTGTGGCGTGAAACAGAAAAGGGCCGGGGCGTGTGTCGCCCTGGCCCTTTTTCTTTATCCTGCTGCTGAGATATCTCTCAGATGATGGCGCGTTGCTTGCGGCGGATCTGTTCGCGCATGGTGCCGAGGCCTCGGGCATCCAGCAGCAGGTCGGCTTCGTCGAAGTCGATGGCGCGGGCGTCCTGCATCTGCAGCCAGCGGAAGACGAGCGCCCCCCAGCAGGGCAGCAGGATTGCAAGGTCCCAGGTGCCGATCCCGCTGCTGACAGCATTCGCTTCCGGACCCAGCAGATAGAGGCTGAGTGCTGCAGTCGCGATCATCTGGGTGGTGGCAAGCTTGCTGCCCGGCAGCATGGCGATGCGGATGACGCCGAGGACCAGCCCGGCCACCAGCAGGCGGGTGGCGAGAACCGCCGGGGCCGCTTCCTGCAGAAACAGAAGGAGCAGAAGCCCGAGGGTGAGTGCGCCGGCAAAGATGCCGAAAACGGATGCGCGCTGTTCGAGATGGTTGCGCTGGGCGGCGATGCGGGCCTGGCGAAGCCCGATGTCCGGGTTGGCGGCGGACGCTGTGCGCATGGTTTCATCCATGTGCATCCGAGCCTGCTCCGGCTGGTTCTCGATCAGCCTGTCGAGCGCCGCGCGGGCATTGCGGGCGCGGCGGAGTGCGGTTTCCGAGCGGAGTTCGGGCATCTGCTGCATGGTGCGACCTTGACCTTTCACTGTGCCGGTTTGCCCGGTCTGAAAGCATGGTTAACGCCAGCCGGCGGCGCGGCCCACCCCCCAGTGTGTAAAGGATGTTTGCGCCGTGCTCAGTCTTCGGCCTGCGCAGGCGGCAGGGCGGAAGCCGCGCGGAAGGCGTGGAAGGCGCGGCGGATATGGCCTGTCATAACGCTTTCCGCCCAGACCGGATCGGCCGCCGCAAAGGCTTCGAGAAGGGCGTCATGCTCTTCATGGCTGCGCTGGAAGGCGCGGTTGTCATAGCGTTCGGCCGTGCGCCGCACCACGGGCTGTTCCACCAGCGCCGCCAGCATGGACACAAGGCGCGGCGATTGCGCCGCCTCCACGACGAGGGCGTGAAAGGCGCTGTTCGCCTCAAGGAAGGTGGCGGCATCGCCCGTGCGGACGGATTTGAGGATCCGGGCGTTGTGCGCCCGCAGGGCCATGAGCGCGGCCGGGCCGATCCGGGTGGCGGCGCGCGCGGCGGCATGGCCTTCGAGGATGGCCCGCAAGGCGAACATTTCGGCCACATCTTCTGCCGACCAGTCGGCAACGAAGGAGCGGGCGCCGGGGCCGCGCCGGACGAGCAGGTCCGCTTCGAGCCGGCGAAGCGCCTCGCGCACCGGGGTCCGCGACAGGCCGCACAGGTTCGCCAGTTCCTCTTCGCGAAGCGGCGCCCCGGGCGGCCATTCGCCCCCGGTGATTCCGGCGCGGATCCGGGCATAGGCCGTGTCTGCGGCTTTTGACATGCTGGCAAGGTCTCCCTTGAGGAGGAAGGGCCACTTACAGGCGTAACTGGCAGGCGCTTGCGGGGCGGCGTCTGCTTGCCAGCATATTGTATACAATATTGCCCGGCGCAAGCGGGCTCAGCCAGCCTCAGCCGTCATCAGGCCGGCAATCGCCAGGCCCAGCAACAGGCCTGCCTGCGCCACGGCGATGAGGCGCAGGCGAAGCATGAAGGAAGGCTTGCGCCTTTTGTGGCGGAAAACCTCTGTTGCCAGCAGGGCTGCGGGCGACCCGCCGATGAGCGCCAGCCTGAGCAGGCGGCGTTCCGGCAAACGCGGCAGCCCGTGCAGCGCCCGCAGCTTGTCCTCCCGGAAGCGAAGGAGGGTCCAGCCGTTCACCGCCAGCAGCAGGCCCGCCAGCAGGGGCGCGCTTGCGAAGCCGACCCCTGGCAAGGCCTCGGCAAGGCCTTGCCAGGCGGCGCCGTTCACGCGCTGGCCCTATTTGCTTGCCGAAGCGTCGGGTGCGGTCTCGGGCTTCTTGCGCTTGCGGGCCTTGGCCTTGGGCGCGGCGGCGCTGATCTCGAAGGCCGGCTTGTCATCCCGGATGTGCACCCGCACCTCGCCGCCATGCACCAGCTTGCCGAACAGCAGTTCGTCGGCAAGCGGGCGCTTGATCATTTCCTGGATCAGGCGGCCCAGCGGGCGCGCGCCATAGCTGCGGTCATAGCCATGGGCGATCAGCCACTGCTTGGCTTCATCCGAAAGGGCGATATGGACATCGCGCTCCGCCAGCTGAAGCTCGAGCTGCAGGATGAACTTGTCGATTACGCGGGCGACGATTTCCGGCGGCAGGTAATCGAACGGCACGATGGCGTCGAGGCGGTTGCGGAACTCCGGCGTGAACAGCCGCTTGATCGCCTCCTCGTCCTCGCCCACGCGCGGCCCGGCGCCGAAGCCGATGCCCTCGCGCGCCATGTCCGCAGCGCCTGCGTTGGTCGTCATGATGAGGATGGTGTTGCGGAAATCGACCGTCTTTCCGTGGTGGTCGGTCAGCTTGCCATTGTCCATCACCTGCAGGAGGATGTTGAAGAGGTCCGGGTGGGCCTTTTCGATTTCGTCGAGCAGCAGGACAGAATGGGGGTTCTGGTCGACGGCGTCGGTCAGAAGGCCGCCCTGGTCGAAGCCGACATAGCCCGGCGGCGCGCCGATCAGCCGGCTGACGGAATGGCGTTCCATATATTCCGACATGTCGAACCGGGTCAGCGGAATGCCGAGGATGGATGCCAGCTGGCGGGCCACTTCGGTCTTGCCGACCCCGGTGGGGCCGGAAAAGAGGTAGTTGCCGATGGGCTTGTCCGGCTCGCGCAGGCCGGCGCGAGAGAGCTTGATGGCCGATGCGAGGATCTCGATCGCCTTGTCCTGCCCGAAGACCACGCGCTTCAGTTCGCCTTCCAGGTTTTCCAGCACCTTCTTGTCGTCCGTCGAGACGGATTTCGGCGGGATTCGGGCCATGGTGGCGACGACGGCCTCGATTTCCTTCACGCCGATCAGGCGCTTGCGGCGCGATTCCGGCAGCAGCATCTGGGCTGATCCGCTTTCGTCGATCACGTCGATCGCCTTGTCGGGCAGCTTGCGATCATTGATGTAGCGCGCCGAAAGCTCGACCGCCGAACGGATGGCGTCGGGCGTGTAGCGCACATTGTGATGCTTTTCGAAGGCCGGCTTCAGGCCGGTCAGGATCTTCACCGTATCCTCGACGGTCGGTTCGTTCACGTCGATCTTCTGGAAGCGGCGCAGCAGCGCGCGGTCCTTCTCGAAGTGGTTGCGGAACTCCTTGTAGGTGGTGGAGCCGATGCAGCGGATCGCACCCGAGGACAGCGCCGGCTTCAGCAGGTTTGAGGCATCCATCGCGCCGCCGCTGGTGGCCCCGGCGCCGATCACGGTGTGGATCTCGTCGATGAAGAGAACCGCGTGCGGCAGCTTCTCGAGCTCCGTCACCACATTCTTCAGCCGTTCCTCGAAATCGCCGCGATAGCGGGTGCCCGCCAGCAGCGCGCCCATGTCGAGCGAGTAGATGGTGGCCTGCTTCAGAACGTCGGGTACATCGCCCTCGACGATCTTGCGCGCCAGCCCTTCGGCGATGGCCGTCTTCCCGACACCGGGGTCGCCGACATAGAGCGGGTTGTTCTTGGAACGGCGGCAGAGGATCTGGATGGTCCGGTCCACCTCGGCGTCGCGTCCGACAAGCACGTCGATCTTTCCGGCGGCCGCCTTCTCGTTCAGGTTCACGGTGAACTGCTTCAGCGCCGATTCCGGAGCCTTCTGCTGGCGTTCGCCGCGGCGCTCCTCGCGCGCTTCATTCTGCTCTTCCGCGCCCTTGGGGGTCTTCGGGTCGCTCATGCCCGGCACCTTGGCGATGCCGTGGCTGATGTAGGAAACGGCGTCGAGGCGGGTCATGTCCTGCTGCTGCAGGAAATAGACGGCGTGGCTCTCGCGCTCGGAAAAAAGGGCGACAAGAACATTCGCTCCGGTCACGTCCTCGCGGCCGGAAGACTGCACATGGAGGATGGCGCGCTGCACCACGCGCTGGAAGCCGGCAGTGGGCGAGGGATCGACCGAACTGTCGGCCTTCAGGCTTCCAAGCTCGGTGTCGAGATAGCGGGTGACCTGGGCGCTCAGCTCGTCGAGATCGACTCCGCACGCCTTCATCACGACGGAGGCGTGGGTATCCCCGATGAGGGCAAGCAGCAGATGTTCAAGCGTTGCATATTCATGCCGGCGCCGGCTCGCCTCGGCGAGGGCATTGTGAAGGGTGGTTTCAAGATCACGCGAGAATGAAGGCATCTGACCGTCCTGTCTGGCCGGCGAAGAGTCCGGCCTGCAGGCAATGTCACCATGAAGGGACAAAAGTGCAAGGGGGGCGGGGTGGGGGTGCGGCGAAGCGCGTGCCCGGGCGGGACGGCGGGAGGGCGCCCGGTTGCCCGGATTTCGACGCTCAGCCCAGAGCGCCCTTTATGCCGTCCATGACGATCTGCGCGGCCAGCGCCGCCAGGATCACGCCGAGCAGGCGGGTGATCATCGCCTCGACCTTGGCGCCCACCCGGCGCATGATCGGGCCGGCTGCCAGAAGGGCGGCAAGGGTCAGCAGCAGGACAAGGGCGAGCGCGAGATAGACGGCAGTCCTGTCGGCCATGCTCTGGGCGCGCGCCGTCAGCAGCATCACGGCCGCTATGGAGCCAGGCCCGGCGATCATGGGCATGGCCATGGGGAAGACCGAGACATCCTCGGCCTCCACTTCCTGGGCCCGTTCCTCGCGGCGCTTGGTGCGCTTTTCGAACACCATGTCCACCGCGATCAGGAACAGCATGATCCCGCCCGCCACGCGAAAGGCATCGAGGCTGATTCCAAGGGCGCCGAGGAACGGTTCCCCCACCAGCGCGAACCCGAACAGGATGGCGGACGCGATCAGCACCGAGCGGATGGCCATCGCCTTGCGGGCCTTGTCGGTCGCGTCGGACGTCAGGCTGGCAAATATGGGGGCAGCGCCCGGCGGGTCGATTACGACCAGCAGGGTGACAAGCGCCGAAATGAAGAGATCCCAGGGCAGGCTCATCAGTGCGCGGCAGCCTTCAGCGTGTTTTCGAGAAGGCAGGCGATCGTCATCGGGCCGACGCCGCCGGGAACCGGGGTGATGTGGGCGGCGACTTCGGCGGCCTCGGTGAAGCAGACATCGCCCACCAGCCGGGTGCCGGTGCCGCTTTCGCGGGCCACGCGGTTGATGCCCACGTCGATTACGGTCGCGCCCGGCTTCACCCAGTGGCCACGCACCATTTCCGGCCGCCCCACGGCTGCGATCAGGATATCGGCCCGGCGGGCCAGTTCCGGCAGGTCGCGGCTGCGGGAATGGGCGACCGTCACGGTCGCTGATGCGCCGATCAGCAGTGAGGCCATGGGCCTGCCGACGATGTTCGAGCGGCCGATGACCAGCGCTTCGGCTCCGCTGATGTCGCCCAGCGTCTGCTCGAGCAGCCTGAGGCAGCCGAGCGGGGTGCAGGGAACGAAGCCGTCAAGGCCGGTCGCGAGGCGCCCGGCGTTGACCGGGTGGAAACCGTCCACGTCCTTTTCCGGCGAAATGGCGGAAATCACCTTCTGCGCATCGATCTGGGGCGGAAGCGGAAGCTGAACGAGGATTCCATCGACGGCCGGGTCGGCGTTCAGCCGGGCCACGAGGTCGAGCAGGTCGGCTTCCGACAGACTGGTGTCCCGCCGGTGCTCGATCGAGGTGATTCCGGCCTGGCGGCAGGCCTCGATCTTGTTCTTCACATAGACCTGGCTTGCCGGGTCCTCGCCCACCAGCACCACGGCGAGCGCTGGCGCGCGGGCGCCGGCCGCCATGCGGGCAATGACCTGTTGCGCGATATCTGCCCGCAGGCGGGCGGCGATGGCCTTTCCGTCGATGATCAGTCCGGTTGCGGTCATATCAGGAGATCCAGTGCAAGGCCCTGCAGCAGCCGCTGCGCGAGCATGATACCGAGGATGAGGACAAGCGGGCTGAGATCGATGCCGCCCATGTCCGGCAGCACATTCCGGATCGGCCTGAGCACCGGGTTCAGGATGCGGTCCAGCCCGGTGAGCAGGGAATAGACGAACCGGTTGTTGGTGTTCACCACGTTGAAGGCCACCAGCCAGCTGAGAATGGCCTGGATGATGATGATCCAGATGAACAGCTGAAGCAGATATATGAGGAAGCCGATCAGTTCCGCTGCCATGTTCATCCCGGGCCAGTCCTTCATCTTCGGTGTCTGCCCTGCCTCTAGCGGCTCGCGCGTGCGCCGGCTAGAGCGTCGGCAGTGCCGGAATCCGTTCATCTCCTCGAAATTGCGCTCGCGCGGTTCCGGAACCACCGCGAGACGCGGCTGGCGCCCGGCCGCGCGCCCTTCGTGCTGCTGACCGGTCCGAACGGCGCCGGAAAGACGAACATCCTGGAAGCGGTGTCGTTGCTGGCGGTCGGGCGGGGGCTGCGCGGGGCTTCCCTGTCCCAGATGGCAGCCCAGATGGCGGCCCAGATGCCACTGCAGATGGAATCGGCTGGCGGCACGGGCATCGCGGGTGGCTTTTCCATCAGGGCCCGGCTGGAGCCGGATGCCGGCCTGCCGCCTGTCGAGCTTATGACCTTCACCCGCCCGGAAGCGCCCGACCGACGGGAATTGCGCGTGAATGGCGCCAGGGCGTCCCTCTCCAGCCTGTCGGACTGGTGCTCGATCCTGTGGCTGACCCCGGCGATGGACAGGCTGTTCGCCGATGCTGCATCCGCCCGCCGCCGCTTCCTCGACCGGCTGGTCCTGGCGCTGAACCCCGGCCATGCCGGCCATGCCAGCCGCTATGAAGCCGCGATGCGCGCCCGCACGCGCCTGCTGGTGGGGGATGCCCCGGCGGATCCGGCCTGGCTTTCGGCGCTGGAGGCGCAGATGGCCGGGCATGGCGCAGCCCTTGCCGAAGCGCGGGCCAGCACGGTCGCCGCGCTTTCGGCGACGCTTGCCGAGGTGCCCGAGGGCGCCTTTCCGCGCCCAGGCCTGGCGATGGCGACCGGCGGCGCGCCGGAAGGCGCCGATGCGCTGGCTGCCGCCCTGGCGGCGAACCGGGCCGCTGACCGCGCTGCCGGGCGCGCCACAATGGGGCCGCACCGCGCCGATCTCGTCGTCGTCCATGCCGGCAAGCCGGCTGGCGGCGGCGACGCGATGCCGGCCGCCCTTGCCTCGACCGGCGAACAGAAGGCGCTGCTGCTTTCCATTCTGCTCGCCCATGCCCGGCTGGTGGCGGTCCGCACGGGGCGCACGCCGCTCCTCCTTCTGGACGAGGCGGTCGCCCACCTCGATCCCGGCCGCAGGCTGGCCCTGTTCGACCGCCTCGCCGGCCTTGGCTGCCAGAGCTGGCTGACAGGCACCGAACCCGCCCTCTTCGCAGGGCTCGATGCCGCGCACCATGACGTGGCCGATGGGGTCTGCACGCCCGTGCCGTCGCCGGGGCGCCCCCTGGCCGGCTGAAGCCGTGTCGGACGGGTTTTTGCTGGCCTCGGGGCGCGCCATTCCCTATACCCCGGGCATGAACGAAGAGAGCATGGCCAACGCCTCCGCACAGGGCGAATATGGTGCTGAATCCATTCAGGTTCTGAAGGGTCTGGAGGCGGTCAGGAAACGCCCCGGCATGTACATCGGCGACACCGATGACGGTTCCGGCCTGCACCACATGGTGTTCGAAGTGTCGGACAACGCCATCGACGAGGCGCTTGCCGGCCATTGCGACCATGTGCTCGTCACGCTCAATGCCGATGGCAGCGTCACGGTCGAGGACAATGGCCGCGGCATCCCGACCGGCATCCACCCCGAAGAAGGGGTTTCGGCAGCCGAGCTGGTGATGACCCAGCTGCATGCCGGCGGCAAGTTCAACAATGTCGAGGGCAACAGCTACAAGGTCTCGGGCGGGCTTCACGGCGTCGGCGTTTCGGTGGTGAACGCCCTGTCCGACTGGCTGGAACTGCGCATCTGGCGCGACGGCCACGAGCATTTCATGCGCTTCCGCCATGGTGTGCCGGAAGCGCCGCTCGCCATCTCCGGCCCGCAGGGCGACCGGCGCGGCACCAGCGTGACCTTCCTGCCCTCCATCGAGACCTTCCGCACCGGAATCGAGTTCGATTTCGCCCGGCTCGAGCACCGCTTCCGCGAACTCGCCTTCCTGAATTCGGGCGTGCGCCTCATCCTCACGGATGCCCGCCACGCCGATAAGACACAGACCGAATTCCGCTATGATGGCGGCCTCGTCGAGTTCGTGCGCTGGCTCGATCGCACCAAGACGCCCCTGATGCCCGAGCCTGTCGCCATCCGCGGCCAGCGCGACGATATCGGCATCGAAGTCGCCCTGCAGTGGAACGACAGCTATTATGAGCAGGTGCTGGCCTTCACCAACAATATCCCCCAGCGCGATGGCGGCACCCACATGGCGGCCTTCCGCGCCGCGCTGACCCGCACGCTCAATGCCTATGCCGACAAGTCCGGCCTGCTGAAGAAGGAAAAGGTCGGCCTTTCCGGCGACGACATGCGCGAGGGGCTGACGGCGGTTGTGTCGGTGAAGCTGCCCGACCCGAAATTCTCCAGCCAGACCAAGGACAAGCTGGTCTCGTCCGAAGTGCGGCAGCCGCTGGAATCCCTGCTGGCCGACAAGCTGGCCGAATGGCTTGAGGAAAACCCCCAGTCGTCGCGCGCCATTGTCCAGAAGATCATCGAGGCAGCTGTCGCCCGCGAGGCCGCGCGCCGGGCACGCGAAGCCAGCCGAAAATCGGCACTGACGGTGGCTTCGCTTCCGGGCAAGCTGGCGGACTGCCAGGAAAAGGATCCGGCCAAGTCCGAGCTTTTCATCGTGGAAGGGGATTCAGCCGGCGGTTCGGCAAAACAGGGCCGCGACCGCAGCTTCCAGGCCATTCTGCCGATCCGGGGCAAGATCCTGAACGTGGAACGGGTGCGGCTGGACCGCATGCTTTCCTCGAAGGAGATCGGCACCATCATCCAGGCGCTGGGCGCCGGCATCCATGATGAATTCAACCTGGAAAAGCTGCGCTACCACAAGATCGTCATCATGACCGACGCCGACGTCGATGGCGCCCACATCCGCACGCTTCTGCTGACCTTTTTCTACCGCCAGATGCCGGAACTGTTCCGCAATGGCCATATCTTCATCGCCCAGCCGCCGCTCTACAAGGTCACGCGCGGGCGCTCGGAGGTCTATCTGAAGGACGAGGCCGCGCTGGAGGAATATCTGGTGACAGCCGGCGTTTCCGGCGTTTCGTTCGAAGTCGGCGGCGAGACGCGCACCGGGTCCGACCTGGTGCAGCTGATCGACCATGCGCGGCGCATGAAGCGGCTGATGGCCTATGTGCCCCGCCGCTACCCCGCCCCGCTCGTGGAGGCGCTGGCCCTTGCCGGCGCGCTCGACCCGGCCGCGACCGACGCTTCGGCGGTATCCGCCCGGCTAGAAGCCTGGCTCAACGCCGGTGACAGCGGCTGGAGCGTCGAGCCGGGGGCGGAGGGCGGCTATGTCATCCGTCACACCGAGCGCGGCGTCACCGATGCCCATGTGATCGACCGCGCCTTCGTCACCAGCGCCGAGGCGCGCAAGCTCCACAGCCTTGCGGCCGAGCAGGCGGAGACCTGGACGACACCGGCACGGCTGGGCGCCACCATTGTGCGCCGCCCGTCGGAGCTTCTGGACACAGTGATGGATGCGGGCCGCAAGGGCCTGGCCGTGCAGCGATACAAGGGGCTTGGCGAGATGAATGCCGAGCAGTTGTGGGAAACCACGCTGGACCCAGCCGCCCGCACGCTTCTGAAGGTGGACATCGGCGATGCGACCCTTGCCGACGAAACCTTCACACAGCTTATGGGCGATGTCGTCGAGCCGCGGCGTGAGTTCATCCAGCACAATGCCCTGTCGGTCGCCAATCTCGACATCTAGGGTTCAGCCGGCATGTGCCAGGATCCTCGCATGAGGATATTGCTGCTGACATTGTTTGCCACCGCCTTTTTCCTGCCGGCGCCGGCAGCCGCCCAGGAAAAGGGTGTCGAGACGAAGGCCGAGGGTGTCGTGCGGCAGCCCTTCAAGGACATTGGCGCCCTGAAGGAAAACCCGCCCGAAATCCTGCTGGATTCGCAGCGCGCGCCCTATTCGCTCAACGGCATCCGCACCTGCCGGGATGTGCGGCTTGCCATCGGCCAGCTGGACGAGGTGCTTGGCCCCGATGTCGATGCCACCGACGAGCGGGGCGACCCTTTGCCTGGGCGGCTTGCGGAAGCCGGGGCGCGTTCCGTCGTCAATTCGCTGATTCCGTTCCGGGGGCTGGTTCGCGAAGCAACGGGCGCCGCCGAATCCGACCGGCGCTTCCGCACCATGGTCGCGGCCGCCACGGCGCGGCGCGGTTTCCTGAAAGGCTATGCGCAGGGCAGGGCCTGCCGCATCTGAGTGCTGCCTGACCCAGCCGGCCGTCCCTATTGGCAGGCGCGCATGCCCCCGACGGGGACGACGATTGCATCGCGCCCTTCAGCTTCCACCCTGAGGGCGCCGCTTTCCACCACTGCCCCGGCACTGAGGCCTTCACGCTGCTCGTAATCGACGGAAACCGTCACATTCAGGCCGTGGCCGGCATAGCGCGTGGGCGCTGTCTGGCGCAGGTCGATCACGCGGCCATTGCGGCGCATCCTGAGCACGCCGACGCTTTCATCCACCATGGCGATGCGTATCTGCGGTTCGCTCCGGGTCCAGAGGAAGGTGACGCAGCGGCCGGAGGCCATTTTCTGGGGCGGGATTTCCCCGAGGCCCAGCGCTGCAACGACGAGTGCGGAGAGCAGGATCATTTCAGAAGACCGATTCTGGCGTTGAGGGTTTCATCGCCGTTGCGCGTAATGGACAGTGCCGTGATGACTGCGCCTGCCGCTTCCATGCGGGCCAGAAGCGGCAGAAGAACCGGCGAACGGGCAGCCGGAATCACGATGTCCATGCCCATGGGCGTGATCGCTGTCGTGGCGTCGGCGAGGCCGGCTGCCGAGACCATCCCCGAAAGCTTTGCAGCATCCGGGCGCGGGCCAAGCCGGGCACGGTCGGCCACCAGGGCCGCATCGGCGCGGGCATTCACGAAGCGCAGCATCGCATCGGTGAGGGGCGTTGGCTTTTCGGCAAGGCCGGCGCGGCGGCCGCCGATCATGAGACGCGCGCCATCCGTCTGCACATCGAAGGGCCCGCTGGAAAGACGAAAGCCCACTTCGCGCATGGCCTCTTCCGGCCCGGCGAGCAGGATTTCCAGCCCCTCGGCGGGTTTCAGTGTCACCCTGTCGAACCTGGCGCCGGCCACGCCCTCCATGGCGGCGGCGGCATGCGCCAGCCGGGCGACGGGGGCGTCGCCTTCGGCCAGCCGCCGTGCGCCGGCAAGCGCCCCGGCCGCAGCCCCGGCATCCGCCGGCTCAGCCTTCAGAACCTGCCGGGCAAGGGTCATGGTCCCCTCGTCATAGCCGGCGATTGCGGCGGCCGATCGCACGCGCTCGATGAGCGCCGGTGCCGCAAGCAGCAGCATTAGCAAGAGGGCCAGGATGGCGGCGGGTATCAGGAAGCCGCGTGTGCGCCACCAGCGCAGCCGCGGTGCATAGGGGCCTTGCAGCAGGTCAAGCGGCAGGGGGCCCTCGGGTTCGCGGGGCGCGAATTCGGCGATCCGCTCCGGCAGACGGGTCCAGCTTCCGGGGGCGAGCTGGGGCAGCAGGCTCTTTTCCACCAGTGCAGCATAATCGGCCGTGCGGATCAGCAGCCTGTCGTCCAGCCGGGCGAGCGTCGGCTCTTCGGCTGGCGGGTCGAGCAGCAGGGCAGCCGGCACGAGTGCTGCGGGCATTCCGCCATCTACGGCGAAGCGGGCGACATGGCGGTCCATCACCGCGCGGTCGATCAGGCCGACCCAGCTTGCGCCGTCCGCGTCGGGCGGGCCGACAGCGACATGCAGATCCTCGACCGGCTGGGCCGCTAGGTCGACAGCGCGCATCCTGGCTTCCTGCAAGCGGGCTTCGGGCGTGGTTTCCAGAAGCGCCAGCCGGTGAAGAGACACATCCTCGCCGGGAATCAGCAGCACCGGCGCGCCTTCGTCCGTTTCGGCGCCGAGCCGGCGGCGGCCGTCTTCCGTCTCGATCAGCAGGGTCATGCCGCCATCTCCACTGCCTGCCAGATGCTTCCGACCACCCGCGCCGGGCTGCGCACCGTATCCAGAAGTACCGTTCGACGCACCCGGGCACGCGGCGTTTCCGCGACAAGATCGAGCGCGATCCACCGGCTGCTTGTGCCGACGACCTGCGCGCCCGCACTTTCAGGCACGCCGGCCGACGAAGTCTGTTGCCAGAAGTCATTGGCCGAGGTCCAGCCTTCGCGTGGCCGTCCGGCGAGCGCGCGGCGTGCTTCATCCGGCCCAAGACCCATGGCAACGAGCAGCGGCGCCTTTTCGGGCGTCAGGCTGTTGATGTTGATGGCGGAGGCCTCGCGGTTGGGAAGGGCGCACAGAAGCTGGCCGGCCGCTGCCCAGTGCGCCTGTGTCACGCCCGGCACCGTCACCCATTCGCTGGCATCCGCCCAGAGCTGGCCGGTGGCCGAAAGGCGGGCTGCCGTCGACTTCGCGATTGCATCGGCCTCCAGCAGCGGAATGCCGGCTGCCGACAGCAGGCGCGCGAAATCCTGCGGACGCGCCTGCGCCACGGCGCTTGCCATGCCCGATCGTCCCTGCGGCACCGAAAGGCTGTTGAGGTTGAAACAGGCCCCGGCATCCGAAAATCGCAGGATCACCCGGCCGCCGCCCATCGGCAGGGGGATAGGCGCCTGCAGGATGTCGGGCCGGCGACCGGCCCTTGCCTTCAGCGGCTGGATGATGGCGACGGCTGCCGTGGTTCCGGTGCTCGCCAGAAGCTGCGCTTCCGAGCGTGCCTCGGAAGAGACGACCCGGTCGCTTGCCGCGCGCAACCGCGACAGGCCAAGCGATGCGAAGCCGGAAAGCAGCATCACCATCGCCAGAACGGCGAGCAGGGCGGCGCCGCGTTCACGCGCGGGCAGATGCGCCATTGTCACATGCGCCATTGTCATGCCGCCACCAGGAATTTCATCACCACGGGCACGCCATCCATGCCGATGAGGGTGATTTCGACTGCGCGCGGAAGATCCTCGGGCCGGGCGGGCGCCCAGACATCCTGCCAGCCATTGTCTCCGGCAACGCGCAGGCGGATGCCGCGGACGGCGGGCAGGATCACCACCGCCTCGCCCGGTTCCGCCCCGTCGATCGCGGGGAAGGGTTGGCGCAGCAGCCGCGCCCCGTCGAAGCCCCAGGCCAGTTTTTCCACCTGCGGCAGCGTGCCGGCAACGCCCCGGCGCACCAGCACGAAGCCTTCGGGCAACAGGGTGAAGGCCGGCATGGGCCGCCCGTCCGCCGCGAGGCTCGGCCGCCGCGCGGCCTGGCCGAGATCGGCCGCGAGAAGGGTGCGCGCCATGTCGATGTTGCTGATATTTGCGAGCGCCCCTTCGGTCGCGGCGAAGCTTCGCGTCGCCCCCGTGGTGAGGGCCGTGGCGACGCTGGCGATGATCCCGAAGAGCAGGATGGCGACCAGCATTTCGACCAGGGTGAAGCCTGCCTCCCCCCGGCTTGCCCCTGCTGTCCGGTTTTCCGGCCCGGATTGCACGGTCATCTGCACGGTCATCTGCTGCCATCCCCGGTTTCTGGCAGGCGCTGGATGCTATCATGGCTGAGCGGGCGAAGGATGCTGCGGCTGGCGAGCGGCGGCCCGCCGGGCGTTGCCGATACGAGAATGTCCACCCTGACGATGCCCGGCATGATCTGCTGGTCGGGAGTAGGCGCGGGCGTTGCCGTCCAGTGCCAGCTGCGGCCGCCGTTCAGGCTGGTGCCGCTGGTGGGGGCGGTGGGGGCAAGGGGGGCCGCCAGCATGTCGATGGCGATGTTGTCCGCCTCAAGCCTCGCGGCGGCGGCCGCCGCAAGGCTGGCCGTGCCCGAGAGCTGGAAGGTCTGGAAGCGGGCGAGGGTGAGGCCGACGAGGCTCAGCAGCACCATGGCCACCAGCATCTCGATCAGGGCGAAGCCCTGCTCGCCGGCCCCGGCCTTCATGTCAGCGGTCGCTCCGCAGGTCCGCGTTCTCCCCCTCCCCGCCGGGCTGGCCGTCAGCGCCGAGCGAGAAGACGGCATAGGGCTGGTTGTTCTCGCCCGGGATCACATAGCCATAGGGGCGGCCCCAGGGGTCGTCCGGCAGCTTCTTCAGCTTGGCGCCCGTGGCCGTGGGCGCGATCAGGGCGGCCAGCCCTTCCGTCGCATTGGGGTAGCGCCCCATGTCGATGCGCCAGAATTCCAGCGCCTGTTCGATCATGGCGATATCGGCCTGGGCCTTCTGCACCTGCGCGCGGCTCTGCATCGGCAGCACATTGACGACGACCACGGTGGTCAGAAGCCCGATGATGGCAAGCACCACCAGAAGCTCGACAAGGGTGAAGCCCGCTTCGGCGGCGGCGATGGCGCGCTTGCTGGCGGGAAGGGGGGCGTGGGTTGTTCTGTTCGACATTCAGTTCGCTCCGACGGCGGCACCCGCAAGGGTGTTCAGCTCGAGGATGGGCAGGAGGATGGCAAGGATGATGAGGCCGACCATGCCCCCCAGAACCACGATGATGGCCGGTTCGGCAAGGGCCAGGGCCGTGCGGCTGCGGTCGGACAGCTGCTGGTCGAGGCTGGTGGCGGCCGATTCGAGAAGCGGGGCCAGCCGCCCCGACGCCTCTCCCGACTGGGCAAGCGCCATGAGGAGGCCGGGCGGGTTCGGCAGCAATGGCAGGGAGGCCGAGAGCGACGCCCCGGCCCGCACCTGTTGCGCGATGCGGTTGCTGGCGTCCCGCCAGCGCGTGTTGCCGAGCGTTGGCGCCGTGATTGACAATGCCTCGGCCAGCGGCAGGCCGGCTGACAGCATGGTTGCCAGCAGCCGCGCCCAGCGCACCGCTTCCAGCGCGGAGATCCATGAGCCTGCCACGGGCAGCCGCAGCAGACCGGCATCGAAGCGGGCGCGGTTGTCCGGCCGTTTCAGCCACAGCCACAGCAGCAGCCCTGCCGACAGGAAAAGCGCCAGCATGATCAGCCACCAGCCCTGCACGAAGTTCGACAGCGCCAGCACCGCGCGTGTCAGAAAGGGCAGGGGCTGGCCTGAGCCGGTGAGCTGTTCGGCGATGCCGGGCACCACGAAGACAAGCATGGCAATGATGACCCCGACGGCCACCAGCACCAGCAGCGCAGGATAGGCGAGCGCCGCGATCAGGCGCGAACGCAGCGCCACCTGGGCTTCCAGCGTGTCCGCCAGCCGCGTCAGCAAAAGCGGCAGCCTTCCCGATGCCTCGCCGGCGGCGATCGTTGCCTTCACCTCGGGCGGAAAGGCCGAGACAGGCAGGGCGGCCGCGAGCGACACGCCCGATTGCAGCCCCCTGTTGGTGCGCTGGAGGATCTGGCGGTCGTTTTCCCGGCCCGGCTGGCGGGCAAGCGTGGCAACGGCATCGGAAATGGGCATGACGGCAGCCAGCGTCGCCATCTGGCGGATCATGGTGGCGCGGCCCTGCGCGGACAGGCGCGGCGTATCCGCAGCCCCGGCGGATTGCGGCGTTGCGCGGCCAAGCCGGATCGGCCGCTTCCAGAAGGGCAGCGCGGCGGGCGGCTGCCGGGCGGGCTGGTTCATGCCGGAATACCCGGAGCGCCGCCATCCTGCGTGCTGGCGCGCGCGGGCTCGCCCTGGAACAGGGGCAGCACTTCGGTCGGCGTCGTGCGCCGTTCGCGCACGGCAGCCCGGGCGCTGTCCTTCAGGGAGCGGTGGAGACCGGCCACTTCCAGCCGCCCCTCGCCCGCACCGTCATTGATGAGCGTGCGCACCTCGGCATCGGCGGTGATCAGTTCGAACAGGCCGCGCCGTTTCGAATAGCCGCTGTGCCGGCACTGCGGGCAGCCGTTCGCCTTGGCCACCGGGATCCCTGCCGGAAGCCCGATGCGCGCGGCGACGGCGGCCGGCAGCGGTTCTTCCGTGGCGCAGACGGGGCAGACCAGCCTGACGAGCCGCTGCGCCACCACGGCGCGCAATGTGGCCGCGATCAGGAAAGGCTCGACTCCGAAATCGCGCAGCCGGGTGATGGCGCCTGCGGCGGAATTCGCGTGCACGGTCGACAGCACGAGGTGACCCGTCAGGGCGGCCTGCACGGCGATCTCCGCCGTCTCGCGGTCACGGATTTCGCCGACCATCACCACGTCAGGGTCCTGGCGCAGGATGGCGCGCAGCCCCTGGGCGAAAGTAAGGCCGACGCGCGTGTCCACCTGGGTCTGGCCGACGCCCGGCACCGCATATTCCACCGGGTCTTCCACGGTCAGGATGTTGCGGCGGCCATCGTTCAGCAGCTTCAGCGCGGCGTAAAGGGTGGTCGTCTTGCCCGCGCCCGTCGGGCCGGTGACGAGGAGGATGCCATTGGGTGCGCCCAGCGCTTCGGTGAGCGCGGCATGGATTTCCGGGTCTAGGCCCAGATCCTTCAGTTCCAGCGCGACCGAGGCCTGGTCGAGGATGCGCATCACCACCCGCTCGCCTCCGCGGGCAGGCAGGGTGGAGACGCGCACGTCGAGCCCGCGGTTGCCGAGCGTGAGCGATATGCGCCCATCCTGCGGCAGGCGCTTTTCGGCGATGTCGAGCCGCGCCATCACCTTCACGCGCGAGACCAGCATCGGCGCGACTTCGGCCGGAAGGGCGAGCACATCCTCCATCACCCCGTCGCGGCGGAAGCGCACGGACATGCCCTCGTCCGAAGGCTCGAGATGGATATCGGATGCGCCCTGCTGCACGGCCTGCGCGACGATCGCGTTGATCAGCCGGATGACAGGGGCGGCATCATCATTTTCGAGAAGATCGGCAGTGTCACGCGCCAGTGTCGCGAGGTTGGAGGACGCAGCGGCATCGGCGGCGGCGGCCAGGCCGTCGGTTGCATAGGTTTCCGACAAAAGCCGGTCGAATGCCTCATCGCCCAGCGTTTCGGGCACAAGGGCGTGACCGGCGATGCGCCGGGCCTCGATCACGGCCTGCGGCCTTGCATTGCGGCGCAGCACGAGCCGTTCGGTTCCCGAAACGAGAAGCACGCCATGGCTGCGGGCAAAGGCATAGGGCAGTCGGGGCGGCAGGCGCGCGGGCTGCGGCGTGGGAAGGCCCTGGCTGAGCTGTGGGCCGGGCTGCGGGCCAGGCTGCAGGGGCGCGGGGCTGCCCTCCGGCTCCGCCCGGGCCGGGCCACCAATGTTTCCGAACTCTGGGGCTGGGCTGCTCACCTTGGTCCCGGCTGCGGCACGGCCGGCGGGGCTGGCTGGCTGGCTGCCGGCGCCGGATAGGGGGCGGGGCGGTAGGGCGGCGGCGTGCGCAGATACTGCCAGGCCAGCGCATCGAGGCTGGAGAAGCCCTCGCGAGTCACCTGCTGCTCGCGCACATTGTTCCAGCGGCTGGCTGTCAGCGAATCGGCGTCGGCCTGGCTGCGGATGATGGTGGGCCTGATGAAGACCATCAGGTTTGTCTTCTGCCGCGATGTCGTGCGCGAGCGGAAGAAGGCGCCGATGCCGGGAATGTCACCCAGAAGCGGGATCTTCTGAAGCGAGCGGCGCTCGCTGTCGTCGAGAAGACCGCCGAGCGCCAGGATCTGCCCGTCGCCCACGGTGACCGAGGTTTCGATCTCGCGCTTGTTGAGCACGAAATCCCTGTCGGCGACGGTGGCCGCCACCGAGGAGACAACCTGTTTCAGATTGAGGGTGACGGTGCCGCCCGCATTGATCTGCGGCTTTACGGCGAGCTGGATGCCAACATCCTGCCGCTGGACCGTGCGGAAGCTGTTTTCAAGATTGTCGCCCAGCGCCTCGCCCGTCGTCACGGGGATTTCCTGGCCTACGAGAATCCGCGCGGGCTGGTTGTCGAGCGTGAGGATGGAAGGCGTGGAGAGGATGTTGGAATCGGCGTCGCTTTTTACTGCGTTGATGACGAAGCCGAAGACCGCATTCGAGCCGACCGTGCCGAAACCGCCTGTGACGCCGTTGGTGCCGAGTAGCGAATTGACCGCCGCCTCGCGGAAGGCATCGCCCGTGGCGCTGTCAGAAAAGGCGCCGCGTTCGGCCGCGATGGCACCGGCGATCGCCAGCAGGTTGGGCGCAGCGTTCGAGAAGTTGGACGACAGGAAGGGCACCTGCCCATTGTTGCCGCCCAGCAGGAACTGCACGCCGAGATTCTTGGCCGCCGTGTCGGAAATCTCGACGATGATCGCTTCCACCTGCACCTGGGCGCGGCGGGTGTCGAGCTGGCGGATCACTTCGCCGAGTTCGCGCTGGATTTCGGGCGGCGCGGAAATGATGAGCGCATTCGCGCCCTCGTAGCGGGCGATGATGGCGCGGCGCCGCTGGTCGCCCGAGGCGACCCCGACATTGCCGGCGACAGGGGCTGCTGCCGCGGCAGTCTGGCCGCCCTGATTGCCGCCCTGGCCGCCAAAGGGCGTGCCGGCCAGTGAAGGCCCGGCTGCCGCCGAAGCGCCTGCCGTGGGCGCCTGCCCCATCAACTGTTGCAGCACCGGCATCACCGATGCGGCATCGGCATGCTGCAGGAAGATCACGCGCGCTTCGGTTCCGCCCGCCGCGCTCTGATCGAGTTCTCGCGCAAGGCCGACGATGCGCTTCACCTGCGCCGTCTCGCCCTTGATCGCGAGCGAGTTGGAAGCGTCGATCGGAACGATGGTGAGGGATGTTGCCGCAGTCTGGCCTTCGCCGGTCTGCTGCGCCAGCCGCTGGAGGGACTGGGCGAGGTCGCGTGCGCCGGCGTTGCGCAGCTTCACGATCTGGGTTGCGGTGCGGTCACGGTCGATCTGGCCGAGCACCTGCCGCGCGCGGGCGATGTTGTCGGCGAAATCGGTGAGGATGACGGCGTTGCCGGCGCGGTTGGCCGTTGCGGTGCCGTTGCGGCTGATGATGGGCCTGAGCGATTCGACCGCCTGCTGCGCCTCGATATGGGTGAGGGGGATGACAGCTGTGGTGAAGCGGCTGCCACTGACGGCGGCAGCCCCGGCCCCGGCCTCTGCCGGCTGGATGCGATACTGGCCCGTGCCGGTGGGCACGGCGACAAAGCCGTTCGCCCTGAGGGTTGCGAGGAACAGCTCGAAATATTGCGCACGGCCGAGCGGCCTGTCGGTGACCACGGAAACCTTGCCCTGCACGCGCGGGTCGATCACGAAGCTGGTGCCGGTGGCCTTGGCGACATCGTCGATGAAGGCGCGGATGTCGGCATCGCGCAGGTTCACCGTGGTCTGGGCAGCAAGCGGCGCCGTGGCAGCGGGCGCCAGCATCAGCGCCATGGACAGGGCGACGAGATGGGGCGAGGGCCGGCGCATCAGGGAAGCTCCGCCGGGGCGGCCGGCATCAGCGCGGCATCGGATGCGGAAACGGTGGCTGCGGAAACGGCACCCGGCCCGGCGGCTGGGGCTGGCACATCGCTTGGCGGCACGAGGTTGCCATCGGCATCGGCGATGGCCTCGGCCATGGCATCCATGGCGTTGGGATCATAGCGGCGCACGCTTTCGGCACCGGCGGAATCGAGCCACAGCGTCTCGCGCGTGCCGTCGCGTTCAAGGACGACATGATCGCCCGCGATGGCGGCGAGTGTCACGCCATCGGTCAGCGCGTCGCCAACGGAATAGACCATCTGCTGGCCATCTCCGGCGGCGATGATGGCGCTGCCGCGCCCCGTCGCGGAATCGGCCCTTATGCCATGCAGGCTGAAGGGCAGCGCCGTCACCGGAAGAGATTCGCCACTGGCAATCCGGGCCGGAAAGAAGGGATCATGGCCTGTGAGTGCCGCCGGATCGGCGACAGGATGGGGCACGAAGGGAGGCGGCGCCGGCAAGGGCGCCTGCGCCACGAGCAGGGCGCGCCAGGCCAGAATCGCACAGGCAAGTGCCAGTGCCGCAAGCAGGAAATGGCCAGCGTTCAGCCGGGTCTTCAGCATGGAATCCTGCCGGGTTTGCCCGTCAACATCCGTGAAAGCTCTGTACTGGTCACGTCTGGCTTGGCCTCACGGCTTCTGCGGCCCCTGCGGCCTTTCGGATTCGCTAAATCCTCTTGCCGATGGGGTAGGGCGCTTGATGATTCGATTCAAGGCTTTGTGCCCTTTCGCAACGTGTGTTCCCTCCGCTGCCGGTCAGGGCAGGCCGAGGGTGACGGCCGCCAGCCACAGCGGAAAGGCCACTGCGGCAAGACATGCCCCGAAGGCGATCTGCCGACCGCCGCCGGCGGCTGCCAGCAGCAGGCCTGCGAGGGCTGCTGCAAGCATCAACGGCGGCAACAGCCAGGGGCTTAGCCATGCCCCCAGCGCCGCCATAAGCTTCACATCGCCAAGCCCCAGCCCCTCGCGCTTGCGAACAGCCCTGTAGAGCAGGCCGATCGCGAGCAGCCCGCCCCCGCCCAGCGCCGCGCCGAGCAGGCGGTCGGTGAACTCGCCCCGCCCCAGGATCAGCCCCAGCGCGAGGAGCGGCAGGGTCAGCCTGTCGGGCAGCCACATATGTTCGGCATCAAGCGCCAGGAGGGCGACGAGGATCCAGCCGAACAGCGCGCCCGCAAGCCCTTCGGGGCCGGGGGCCGCCAGCATGGCCATGAGGCCGACGAGGGCTGCCGTCAGTTCGATCGCGGGGTGGCGCCAGTCTATCCGCGCGCCGCACCGTTGGCAGCGCCCGCGCCGGACGACATAGCCAAGCAGTGGCACGAGATCGATGAAGCCAAGACCCCTGCCGCAACCGTCGCAGCGGGAGCGCCCGCCCATCGACTGCCCGCGCGGCCAGCGAACCACCAGGGTCGCGAGGAAGGAGCCGGCGACCAGCCCGGCGAAGAGGCCGATGAGGGGCCAGAAGACTCCGTCTGCCGGCGGCATCGCCCATGCGGTGGAGCCGGCAGCAAGGCTTGTAAAGGGCCGGAGGGGCGCCGCGATCATGGACTGCTCATGGAAAGCGCATTTTGCATTTGCATGACAAGAGGTTGCATAAATCCTTGCCAAAGCGTTAATAACCGGAAAGCTATCCGGCCTGGCCGGTGCCGGGGCATGTGCGGGGGGAATCCGATGTCGAACGTGGCCGGAAAGGCCTATGCCATGAACGTGCTGACGCCGATGCGTCCGCGCCGGACCTGGTTCAACCATTTCCTGTTTCGTGCCGCACGGGCGCTGCCTGAAAGGCTGATGGGCCTGCTCGGGCTTTCCATCATCCATTTCGCGCGCTGGATCATCGTGCGGCGCGACCAGTGGCCCGATCTCGGCCAGCCGCCGGAACAGTTGCGGAACGATTACATGATCTTCTGTTCCAACTTCAACGGCACCTGGGACCAGTATATCGACGCCTTCGCCGATGGTCTGCCCTCGGGACTCGACCTCTTCTGGTATGGCGCCACCAAATATCCGAAATCCATCCCGATCTCGCCCTTCAAGGCTTATATCCGCGCCAACCAGATCGACACCGGCCATTATTACAATGCCACGCCCGGCGCCGCGCAGCGCGACATCAAGGCAGCGCTCAGGGTCAGGGCTGCCGTGCTGCGCCTTGAGGCCGCCCATGCCGGTGGCCCGGAAGCCTTCCGGGCAGCCTGGGTGGAAGAGTTGCGGACTATCCAGAATGATCTCGGCTCGCCCGGTTTTGCGCCGGTCGCCTCCAACGACACGGCGCGCGCCGATCTCAACCGCCAGCCGCTGGTGCGCAGACGCTGGGGAGGCGAAGATGCCTGACATTGACGGCGGCCATTATTTCCTCACCCTGCTCGCCCCGGTGAAGACGGGCGAAAGCGTGGTGGAGGACGGGCGGGTCACGACCCATGGCAATCTGCTGCGCGAGGAACTGGCGACCCTGCCGACCGCCCAGCAGAGCCCCGTGTGCATCGAGACGGGCATGCAGAGCCCGTTCGCCCGCTGCACCCGCACCCATTTCCTGCGGCTTGTGGTGATCGACCAGCCGATGTTCAACGGCCGCGACCCCTCGGACCCCATCATGAATGTGCTGCGCGGGGTGGATCCGCTGGTGCATCAGCCCTTCGATGCGCTGTCCCGCCCCTGGCTGATGCTTGCCGCCGATTTCGACCGCCGCCCCGAAGAGCCCGACGAGGGGCTTGGCAGCTGGGCCGAAGGACTTTGGCGGGAAGCCGAAGCCGAAATGCGGGCGATCTTCACCCACTGCCATGGCTTCGACGGCGTGCAGGATGCCGCCGGCTTTGTCGCCTATGTGAAGCGCTGCCAGGTCTCAACGACCATGAGCTTCAACGACTATTGGCCGGGCCGCCCGCCGCTGAAGGGGGAAAGTTTCGGACGCCTCAGCCTTGGCATCCTGATGGTCGCGGCCGGTTTCGTGGCGCTGTTCTGGGCGCTGTTGCGGCCAGATAGCCTCTGGTGGCTGCTGGCGCTGGTCCCGGCGGGGCTGGTCGCCGGGCTTCTGGCCGCCATCTGGCGGCTCTGGTCGCTGGGTGGGAAATCCTTTCCGCCCGCGCCTGACAGCGACTTGCCCAGCATCCTGAAGGCGCTGCACGTGCAGCAGCGCTTCGCCTTCTTCGCCGAAGTGGTGCAGGGCATGGATGACCGGGCGCTCCATGCCTCCTTCGGCAGCTTTCTCGCCACCGTGCGGCCGGCCGATGCCGCCGCCCCCACGCAGCCGCCGGGGGTCATCCGGTCTGACGGGGTCGATCTCGTCAGCCCCGAAATCCGCCCCGAAATCCGGCCCGAAACCATTCAGGACAGGCAGGTGATGCTGTGAAGCCGCGCAAGGCCGAATTTCCGCCCGTGGAACTCGAACTGGGCGACATCCAGGGGGGCATCATTTCCGCCTATGGGAAGATGGGTTTTCCCAAGGCCCGCTACATGCTGTTCGAGGCCGGGAACGGCGCCGACGGGCGGGCCTTCGTCGAGGCACTGCGCCCGCGCATCACCACTGCCCGGCGCTGGCCGTCGAGCAAGGGGCTTTCCACCGGCGCCAACCCGCAGGCGCGGCCGGACTGTACGCTCAACATCGCCTTCACCTTCTGGGGCCTGCTGGCGCTGAACGTGCCGACACGGACGCTGCGCGGCATGCCCGACGAGTTCATCGACGGCATGGCCGCGCGCGCGCCCATCCTGGGCGATGACATCCTCGACAACAAGCCGGAACACTGGGACCCGGTGTGGCAGCCCGACGCGCCGAAGCCCCATATGCTGGTGATGCTGAATGCCCGCGCGGATGAACGGGGCCAGCCCCTGCCGGCGCTGGAGGCAATGACCCGCTTCGTGCTGCAGGCAGCCGAAGCTGCCGGCGATGTCCGCCTGCTGGAAGGGCATCGGGGCGATGACAGCCGCTGGCAGGACCTGACAGCCATCTACGCCCCCAACGCGGATGGAACGGCACGCCCCACACCCACCGAGCATTTCGGCTTCGTCGACGCGATCGGCGACCCCGTGTTCGAGGGGCAGTATCCCGGCGGCGAGGAGACGCTGCGCTGTATCGGGCAGGGGGCTGTCGATGGCCGGGGCAACTGGCGTCCGCTCGCCACGGGGGAGTTCATCCTTGGCTGGCCTGACGAGGCGCAGGAAGTGGCGGGCGGCGCCATGCCGCTCGATTTCAGCCGCAACGGCAGCTTCATCGCCTATCGCAAGCTGCACCAGCATGTGGATGCCTGGGACCAGTGGATCGCCGCACGCGCCCGCGATCTCGCGGTGACATGGGGCATCGACAACCCCGCGGAAGCCGAGGCGATGCTGAAGGCGAAGATGGCCGGGCGCTGGCCCGATGGCGTGCCGCTTTCGCTGGCGCCGACCGTGGCCGACTGGCATGCCTTCAACCAGCGCATGACGCAGGGAAGCGCCGAATGGCTCGCGGCGATCACCAGCTTCACCTATCTGGATGACACGGATGGCGCGAAATGCCCCGTCACCGCCCATATCCGCCGCGCCAACACCCGCGACATGCTGGACCCGCTGTGGGATCGCCCGCCCGAAAAGCGCATGGGCTCGGCGCTCAACAACCGGCGGCGGATCCTGCGGCGCGGCCTGCCCTATGGCGGCCGCGGGCGGGCGGATGGCGAGCACGGGATCGTGATGCTTTCCCATTGCGCCAACCTGTTCCGCCAGTTCGAATTCGTGCAGCAGCAGTGGATGAACTACGGCCTCGATTTCAATGCCGGCAATGATGCCTGCCCGATCGTCGGCGCCCATGCGCCAGGCGCACGCTTCGTCATTGCATCCCCCGGCAAGGGCAAGCCGCCCTTCATCGCATCGGGCCTGCCGCAGTTCGTTTCGACGCGCGGCGGGGATTATTTCTTCGCACCCTCTATGACCGCCCTGCGCATGATCGGCCAGGGCATGGTGGACCCGACATGAGCCTGTTCCTCAAGCGGTTTGTTTCCGCCGTCGAAGGCGTGTCGGGCTTGGGTGCCGCCTTCCTCAGGGCGCGGGGCGGTTTCGGCGCGCGTCTTGCCGCCGTGCTCCAGTCGGCATCGGGCCAGCGCAATGCGCTGGCCGTGCTGCGCCTCGGGCGGCCGCGTCTTGCGCTGCCGGCGAACCCGGTGAAATGCTATGCAGGCGAAGGGGCGCTGCTGCTGACCCGCGCGCGGGATTTCCACGCCGTGATCGAGCGGCAGGCCGAATTCGAAGTCGTCTATGGCCCGCGCATGCGCATGCTGACGGGCGGGCGGGATTTCTTCCTCGGCATGCAGGATGGCGCCGCCTATCGCCGCGATACCGATGCGATGCGCCGCATCGTCCGCCCGGATGACCTTCTGCCGGTGCTCGCCATGGCGCGGGCCGAGGCGGCGGCCGCGCTCGCCGGCACCGGGGTTGACCTGCCGCCGGCGCTGTCGGCCCGGATACCGGCGCTGATGGTGCAGCGCTATTTCGGGGTGGCGATGGAAACGGACCAGCTGATCGCGGATGCGACGGCGATGTTCCACTTCCTCTTTTCCGACCTCGATGCCGCCCCGGCCGTGACGGACAGGGCGCTGGAGGCCGCCGCGCGGGTGAATGCGGCGATCGATGCGTCGATCCCGCATGCAGGGCCCGAAACGCTGCTCGGCCGGGCGGTCGAAGCCGGGAAGGCGGGTGAGGCTGCCTTCGACCCGGATGGAATCCGCGCCAACATCATCGGAATCCTGATCGGTGCAATCCCCACCTTGTCCAAGGCGGCCTGCCTGGCCGTCGAGGAGCTGCTGCGCCGCCCGGGCGACCTCGCCAGGGCGCGTGCTGCTGCCGAAAGCGGGGACGAAGCAGCCCTTGCCGCCCATCTGTGGGAGGCGCTGCGCTTCAACCCGCTGAACCCCATTCTCTACCGCCGCGCTGCGCGGGCGGCCACGCTCGGCGATACGGAGATCGCAGCCGGCACCATGGTGTTGGCGTCAAACCTCTCCGCCATGTTCGACGAGGCGGCCGTGCCGAAGCCCTGGCGCTTCATCGCCGGGCGACCGTGGAATGTCTATCTGCTGTGGGGCGAAGGGCTGCACCTGTGCTGGGGCGATCGGATCAACAAGGCGCTGCTGCCGGCGATGCTGCTGCCCCTTCTGGCCAGACCGGGCCTCAGGGCCGTTTCCCCGCCCGATGGCGAGGGCACGCCCTTTCCGCGCCACTACAGGCTGGCCTGGGACTGAGGCGGGCACGGAGGACCACGGAGGACCGGGGCCATGAAGTCCCGTCCCCGCCAGCCGGCGCCGATGGTCAGGCGGCCAGACGGCGCAAGGCTTCCTCGCGGCCGATGAGCGGCAGAAGGGCTGCCATGTCGGGGCCGTTCGCCTTGCCGGTCAGCGCCAGGCGCAGGGGCATGAAAAGCCCCTTGCCCTTGCGGCCGGTGGCGGCCTTCAGCGCGTCCGTCAGTTCGGCCCAGACTTCCGGCCCGAAGGCAAGGCCGGCCAGGATCCGCGCGGCCTCGGCGAGATAGGCGCGGTCTTCCTCGGCCGGGGCGGAGGCGATGATGGGGCCGGTGATCACGGCTTTCCAGCTTTCGGCTTCGGCAAGGGTCGAGACATTGCCGCGCACCGCCAGCCACTCCGTTTCGGTCAGCGAAACGCGGCCGCTGATGGCGGCATGGTCCGTCTGGTGCAGGATGCTGGCGTTCAGCCGTTCCAGTTCCGTCTCGTCGAAGCGCGCGGTGGCGCGGCCGAGATTGGCGATGTCGAAGCTGTCGATCAGCGGCTCGTCGGATGTGACCGGCTCGACAGGCAGGCTCGTGCCCAGCCGCGCGAGCAGTGCCTTCACCGCCAGCGGCTCGATGCCGCGGGCGCGGAATTCCGAAACGCCGATCGAGCCAAGGCGCTTGGACAGGGCGCCGTCAGCCCCGGTCAGCAGGGCGGCGTGGCCGAAGTGCGGGGCCGGCTTGCCCATGGCCGCGAACATCTGCAGCTGCACGCCGGTGTTCGTCACATGATCCTCGCCGCGCACGACATGGGTGATGCCCATGTCCACATCGTCGATCACGCTCGGCAGCATGTAGAGCCAGCTGCCGTCGGCGCGGCGGATCACCGGGTCGGAAAGGGAGGCCGGGTCGATGTGGCTTGGCCCGCGCACGAGATCGTCCCACTGGTGTGGCAGCGCAGGGTCGAGCCGGAAGCGCCAGTGCGGTCGCCGGCCTTCGGCCTCGTAGCGGGCGTGGTCCGCCTCGGTGAGGGAAAGGGCGGCGCGATCATAGACGGGAGGCAGACCCCGGCCCAGCAGCACCTTGCGCTTGAGCTCCAGTTCCTCGGGCGTTTCGTAGGCGCGATAGACATGGCCGGCGGCGGCGAGTTCGGACAGCACCGCCTCGTAGCGGTCCATGCGGGCCGACTGCTTCTCTTCCGCGTCGGGCGCCATGCCGAGCCATGCGAGGTCATCGCGGATGGACTGGGCGAAGGCCTCGGTGGAACGCTGGGTGTCGGTGTCGTCGAGGCGGAGGATGAACCGGCCGCCTTCCTTGCGGGCAAGCAGCCAGTTCAGGAGCGCGGTGCGGACATTGCCGACGTGAAGGCGGCCCGTGGGCGACGGAGCGAAGCGGGTGACGATCATGCTGCGCGCGATAGTCCCTCGCCGCGCGCCAGTCCAGCCGGGCGGCCCAGCCGGGCTGCCGGCCTAGAAGCGCAGGCCCTTCGGCAGATCGACCGGGGTGAAGGCCCCAAGGCTGCACGAACCGAAGGTCATGCCGGTCGAAGTGTCGATGATGTCGAAGATGTCCATCTCGCAATGCTGGCCGATGCTGGTGCGGAACCTGAGCGTCCTGTCGGCGGCGAGGCCGGGGCAGCCTGCCTTCAGGTCATTGCGGAACCGTCTGTTCGCGCCGGTGCGGAACAGGATCGTCTGGTCATCGACCGGGCGCATCTGCGTGATCTGGCGGGTCGTCAGGCAGCGCCGGGCCTCGCCCGTGGCCGGCAGGGCCTTCACCAGCGCTGCGGCATCGCTGGCGGGGGTGCTGAGGGGAGCGCCGGCGGCCGCTGCGTGGCTTTCCTCCCGGCTGGCGCAGGCCCCCAGCAGCAGGCTTGCGGCAAGGCCTGCCGCGAAAAGGTCAGAACGCATCCTTCGCTCTCCTTCTTGCCCCCAGTTCCTCGGCGCTGGCCGCACGGAGGAAGGGGTTGGTTGCAAGCTCTTCGGCCAGTGTGAAGGGAACGGTCGGCTCGCTGCGTGCGCGCGCGGCGTCGACTGCGGCCAGCCGCGATTGCAGGGCGAGGTTGCCCGGTTCCACCGTGATGGCGAAGCGGGCGTTCGACAGCGTATATTCATGGGCACAGAAGACGCGCGTGTCGCGCGGCAGGCGCTTCAGCTTCGCCATGGCGTCGAACATGTTTTCGGGCGTGCCTTCGAACAGACGGCCGCAGCCCATGGCGAACAGCGTATCGCCCGGGAAGAGGGCGTCTGCCGTCGGGAAATGATAGGCGATATGGCCTGCCGTGTGCGCGCCTACGAACAGGATTTCGCCACTGTGTTCGCCCAGTTTCACCGAGTCACCCTCGTCGACCGCGTGGTCGAGGCCCGGGATGCGGTCCGCCTCCCGCGCGGGGCCGATGATGGTGCAGCCCGTGGCTTCCTTGATGGCGCGGTTTCCGCCGACATGGTCGGGGTGCCAGTGGGTGTTCAGGATGTGGGTAATGGAAAGCCCGAGGGTGCGCGCCGCTTCCAGCACTGGCCCGGCTTCGGCCGGATCCACCACGGCGGCCTTGCCGGGGGCATATTCGAACAGCCAGACATAATTGTCCGACAGGGCGGGCACGCGGTGGACGGGGGCCGCCATCACCAGCTCCCGATGTTCGGGGCCGAAGCCCATGGCTCGGCCGGCGAAAGCGCCGCGCCCTTCTGCAGCAGCTCGACCGAAATGCCGTCGGGGGATTTCACGAAGGCCATGCGGCCGTCGCGGGGCGGCCGGTTGATGGTGACGCCGCCATCGGCAAGGCGCTGGCAGGCGGCGTAGATGTCCTCCACCTCATAGGCGAGATGGCCGAAGTTGCGCCCGCCGGAATAGCCTTTTTCATCCCAGTTCCAGGTCAGTTCCACCTGGGCGGATTCATCCCCCGGCGCGGCCAGGAAGATGAGGGTGAAGCGCCCGGCCTCATTGTCGTAGCGGCGCAGTTCCTTCAGCCCGAGCAGGCCGAAGAAGCGGATGGTTTCCTCAGGATCGGAAACCCGGATCATGGTGTGCAGATATTTCAAGATGTCCGTCCCGTCATCAATGTCATCGTCAGCGTGCCAATTTCAGCGCGCCAGCGTCAGCGCGGCTGTTTCAGCGTCTGCCCTTCATACGCCTCGAACAGGTCCACGATCCAGCCCGGAACGGGGGCGGGCGCGCCGCGCACTTCGGCCACATGCACCTGCACTTCCTCTCCTGTCGCGCGCAGATCCTCGCCCGAGGTGCCGTGCAGCTCGAACAGGAAGGTCATGGAGGAATTGCCGATCCGGGCGCAGCGCACGCAGATGTCCACCTCTTCGTCCAGCAGGATGGGCGCGCGGAACTCGACCAGGGCGCGGGCGACATGGAATTCCGCGCCGCCGCTCATGCTGGTCTTTTCGTACATGCCGGCCGCGCGCCAGTATTCGGTGAGGCCGATGTCGAAATATTCGAGATAACGGCTGTTGAAGAGCACCGCCTGCGCGTCGATTTCCGCATAGCGGACACGTTTGCGACAGGCGAAGCGGAAGTCTGATCGGGGCATGCTGGCTCCTCGGGGCATGATCGTGCCGGAAGGCTGGCCATGGCGGCCAGCCTGCGGCAGGATAGGCGTGTTCCCGCAGCATGAAACCGGCGGGATGGAGAGGGAGGAAAGCCGGATGGCCAATAGTGGAAACAGCGCGGGCCCTGTTCCGGCGGCACTGGTGGCCGGCGGCATCGCCCTTGCCGGCCTGTTCATCGCCTATGGCCTTGGCCAGATTCGAAAGCCCGAGGCGGTGGTGACGGTGCGCGGCCTTTCGGAACGCGATGTCGTGGCCGATCTGGCCACCTGGACCATCGCGACCCAGGCCAATGGCAGCGATCTGGCGCAGGTGCAGGCAAAGGCCGATGCGGATGCCGAGGCCGTGCGCCGCTTTCTTGCCGGCACCGGTTTCACGGAAGACGAGATCCAGCCGCGCGGATCGTCGGTTTCGCAATATTTCGATTCGAACGCCGGGCGGATGCAGATCACCATCCGCCAGCGCTTCCTCGCCCGCACCACCGATATCGCGCGCATGCAGAAGGCCTTTGCCAGCCAGGCGGAAATCATCCGCAACGGTGTCGCGCTGGACAGTGATGGCGGCGGCGGCGTCGCCTACAGCTTCACCCGGCTGAACGACGTGAAGCCCGAGATGATCGCCGAAGCGACGAAGAGTGCGCGCGAGGCGGCCGACCAGTTCGCCCGCGACAGCGATACGGATGTGGGCGGAATCCGCCGGGCGACCCAGGGCCTGTTTTCCATCACCGGGCGTGACGGCGACTACGGAATGGGTAATGACACGCCCTATCAGAAGGTCCGTGTCGTCACCACGATCGACTTCTCGCTGGAGTAGGCGCCTTCTTCAGGCCATTTCTCAGGCCATTCTTCAGGGCAGGCCCTGCCGCCACAGGCCGGCAAGATGGGCAAGGCTCACGATCAGCAGCAGGGCCGACAGCAGCATCGCATAATCCCACGGCACCAGCGACCAGCGGCCGATTCCCCGCCGCGCGTTCATGAAGGCGGACAGGATCAGCACAAGCGCCATCGCCAAACAGGCGGCCATAGTGGCTTCGAAGCTCATGCGCGGCCTCTTAGGCGGGTTGCGCACGGCTTTCGAGGCCCTATCTCCTTCAGGCCCGGGCAGGGACCGGATGACCGGATTTCAGGGCGGGCAGGAACAAGAGAGGGGATATTGATGGGCCGTTTCAAGATTGCCGCGCTGCTGGCCGCCGCCGCCGCGCTCGCCATGCCGTTTGCTGTGGATGCACGCCATCACGGCACGCACAAGGCCAGCGTATCCGACAGCAAGGCTGAAACGGCGGCCCTGATCGACAGCGCAATCGCCGGCGCCCATCGCAGCGATGCAAGCCGCGCCCGCGACCAGTATCGCCACCCGAAGGAAACGCTGCTCTTCTTCGGCCTCAGGCCCGGCATGACGGTGGTGGAAATTTCGCCGGGCGGCGGCTGGTACACCGACATCCTCGCCCCCGTGCTGAAGGACAAGGGCCTCTACATCGCCGCCCACAACAACCCCAATGGCCCGGCCGGCCAGCAGCGCCAGCGCGCCGCCTTCAAGGAACGCCTGGCCGCCAACCCGGACATGTTCGGCAAGGCTGTCGTCACAAGCTTCGGCAAGGGGATCGAGCACAACATCGCCGCCCCCGGCTCGGCCGACATGGTGCTCACCTTCCGCAACCTGCACAACTGGATGGGCGCGGGCTTCGCCGAGGAGGCCCTTCGCGCCTTCCACACCGCCCTGAAGCCCGGCGGTGTCCTGGGCATTGTGGACCATCGCCTGCCCGAAGACCGCGACAGCGAGGCAAGCCGGCGATCCGGCTATGTGAAGCAGAGCGACGTGATCCGCATGGCCGAAGCCGCCGGCTTCCGGCTGGACGCATCGAGCGAGATCAACGCCAACCCTAAGGACAAGGCCGATCACCCCAAGGGTGTCTGGACCCTGCCGCCGACCATGGCGCTGGGCGACACCGACCGCGATGCCTATGCCGCCATCGGCGAAAGCGACCGCATGACGCTCAGGTTCGTGAAACCCGCCAACTAATCGGTAAGACCGCCCGGCCGGGGTTCAGCGACTGTTCAAGCTGCACCCCGCAGGCGGGGGCCGTGTCGTGGTTCAACAACAGTCTTTCAGCGTGACGGGCGTGGGGCCATCAGCCCTTTGCCCGCCTGCGGCTGCCCGGCGGCGCAGCCTGGTCGCCGGCGCCATGGTCCTGCTGGTCCTGGCCACCGGGCTTCTGCCGGCTCCGGCCATGGCGCAGCTGGGCCGGGTGCAGGCAAGGCCGGCCGAGCCCGAGATGGCGGAGCAGTGGAAGCCCGGCCGGTCGAGCCGCACCGCCTGCATCGACGCGACACGCATCGCCGCTGCTGTCGTTGTCGATCAGAAGACGGTCGATGTGGTGATGCGTGGCGGAAAGCGCTGGCGTCTGACGCTTGCGGGCAAGTGCCCGCAGCTCAGCTATTATGGCGGCTTCTACTACAAGCCGGGCACGGCAGGGCAGTTCTGCGCCGGCCAGGACCATATCATCGGCCGCGCCGGCGGCAGTTGCCGCGTCAGCCGTATCGCCCCGCTGCACAAGGTGGAAAAGCGGCGGCGCTGAAGCGGGAAGGACGGCCTGGCCCGGTGGCCGGCCCACGCGCGCGGCGCGGCACAGTTGCAAGAAAACCACGTTTCCCCTCATCATTTCCGAGAGGGTCGGAAAGGCCCTATCGCGCTGGACAAGCCCTTGGTGGACTGATTGAATGCAATGGTCGGCCTGGGGAGGACCGGCGGGGATAAAAAGAGCCGCTTTCATGCGGTCATGCCGGAATCGGCTTCCGTACCACCTTCCCAGACCAGATCCGGGGGCCGCCCAGGGAGTGGTGGCCTCGTCACAGGATGGGGAGGAATGACAGAATGACATCAACCAGGTTGGCGGCGCGTGCCGCGCTGATCTCCGCGGTTTCCGTCGCAAGCCTTGCCTCGGCAAGCGCTTGGGCACAGACCGCATCTTCGGGCGTGGCCGACATCGTCGTCACCGCCCAGCGCCAGGCGCAGAGCCTTCAGGACGTGCCGATCGCGATCACGGCCTTCTCGGCGGAAACGCTCGAGACGCAGCAGATCAACAACTCGTCCGACCTGCAGCTTTCGCTGCCGAACGTCACTTTCACCAAGGGCAACTTCACGGCGGCCTCCTTCACCATCCGCGGTATCGGCGACCTCTGCGTCGGCACCTCGTGCGATACGGCGACGGGCATCCATGTGAACGATGTGCCGCTCTCCAGCACCCGCCTGTTCGAGAGCGAATTCTTCGACATGGAGCGGATCGAGGTTCTGCGCGGCCCGCAAGGCACGCTTTTCGGCCGCAACGCCACCTCGGGTGCGGTCAACCTCATCACCGCCCGGCCTGACCTGACCGCAATCAAGGCCAAGGGCACGGTCGAATATGGCAATTACGACAGCTGGCGCCTCGAGGGCATGGTCAACGTGCCGCTTGCCGATTTCGCCGGCATCCGCATCGCCGGCACCTATCTGAAGCGCGACGGCTATACGAAGAACCTCTTCACCGGAAACAATGTCGACGGTCGCGACCAGTGGTCGATCCGCGGCACGCTGCGCCTGCAGCCCGGCCCGGACACCACCATCGACCTGATCGGCTACCACTATCAGGAGGACAGCAACCGCTCGCGGATCCAGAAGCAGCTCTGCCATCGCGACCCGACCGGCATCCTCGGCTGCCAGCCGGACCGGCTTGGCTATGACTACACCAATGCCAACAATGCCCTCGGCTCGGTGTTTCCGTCGAAGCAGTTCCTGGGGTCGATTTCCGGCGGCGCGCTCGCGCCCTTCGGCCTGACCGACATCTATGGCCCGGACGGCTTCGCCGGCCAGACTGTTCCGCGCGACCTGCGCACCATCAACACCTCGTTCGAGCCGACCTACAAGTCGTTCGAGACGCAGGCACAGCTCAAGATCGAGCATGATTTTGGCCCGGCGGTCCTCAACGTCACCGGCGGCTGGATGAACAGCAGCGTCGATTCCCGCGTGGATTACTTCCTCGGCGCCCAGAATCCGCTGGATTTCAGCCCGGGCACCGGCGTCTACAACGTGCTCAACTCGCCGCTGTTCGCGCCGGGCGCCGCTCGCCTGTTCAGCGGTAACCAGATCTGCGTTTCCGAAGCCAATCTCAACTATGTCGGCTTCATCAACGACGAGGTCGAGCGCTGCGATGTCCGCCTGACCAACTATGACCAGAGCAGCGCGGATGTGACCACCTGGTCGGCTGAAGCCCATATCGACACCAAGTTCGATGGCCCCTTCAACTTCCTGATTGGCGGTATCTACCTCAACACGGAAGCACGGAACGTCAACTACTGGGTGAACTCGTCCGGTCTGGACTATGCCGCCCTGGTCATCGGCCCTGCATTCACGGGTGACCCGAACCTTGCCTATGCATCGCCCTTCTTCAACTCCGAAACAAACCTCTTCACGCTCGATGCCTATGGCCTCTTCGGCGAGGCCTATTTCGAGGCTTCGGATTCGCTGAAGTTCACGGCCGGCCTGCGCTATTCCAACGACCGCAAATATATCCGCGATCGCCAGCCGCTCTATAACGTCTTCGCGCCCTATGGCACGCCCGACGCGACCGTGCTGCCCGGCTTCCCCGGTTATCGCAACAAGGTCGTCAAGAGCGATGCCATCACCGGCCGTTTCGTGATCGACTGGAAGCCGGTCACCGACTTCACGGATGACACGCTGGTCTATGCCTCCTACTCGCGGGGCTACAAGGCGGGTGGCCTCAACCCGCCGTTCAACGAAGCTCTTTTCTCGGCGCCGGCTGAATTCAAGTCTGAATTCATCGATGCCTTCGAAATCGGCACCAAGAACACCTTCCTGGGTGGCGCCTTCCGGGCGAACCTGTCGGCCTTCTACTACAAGTACAAGGATCTTCAGGTCAGCCGGATCATCAACCGCACCAGCTTCAACGACAACACCGACGCCGAAATCTGGGGCCTTGAAGGCGAGTTCATCGTCGCGCCGACGCCGAGCCTGCTGTTCAACGTGAACCTCAGCTACCTGAAGACGAAGCTGGGCGATCTCCAGCTGGTCGACTCCCGCGATCCTTCCGGTGGCCTCAGCGATGCCGTCATCATCAAGGATCTGGGCAGCGCGGCGCACTGCGTCTTCCAGGTGCCGGGCAATGCGGCGCTCGCCAATGCGTTCGTCAATGCCTTCAACGCGGCGGTTCCGGGCGCCGGCCTCCAGGGCACGGTTCCGGTTCCGGGCACCAATACCACGGGCGCCTTCTCGCTCTGCGAACAGCTCGCGGGGGCGGCGGCCGCCGCCAATGTTCCGGTGGTGTTCGATCCGGCCGCGGTCAACCCGGTCCTGCCTTCGGGCGTGCCGTTCGACCTGACGGGCAATGAACTGCCGAACGCGCCGCAGTTCAAGGTGAGCCTGGGCGCCCAGTATACGGCTGATTTCCAGAATGGCTGGAACGCGGTGCTGCGCGGGGATGTCCACTTCACCGGGGAATCCTATTCCCGCACCTTCAACAAGGCGATCGACAAGATCCCGTCCTACGAGGTGGTGAACCTGCAGCTGCAGGTGAACGCACCTGACAACCGCTTCCATGTGAAGGCGTTCGTGCAGAACCTCTTCGACTCGGACTCGATCAGCGGCCAGTATGTGACGGATGCCTCGTCGGGCCTCTTCACCAACATCTTCACCCTGGAGCCGCGCCGGTACGGCGTTGCCGTCGGCTTCAGCTTCTGATCGGAACAATGGGGAGGACAGGCGGACATACCGCCTGACTGGAGGGGAGCGGGAAACCGCTCCCCTTTCCTTATGCACCGCTTCAGGCTATTGCGCGCTTCCGGGCCGTGCGATCAGCGCGCGGTTGCCGGCTTGAGGAATACTGTTGCCCTTTTCCGATCTTCACCTCTCCGACGCGCTTCTGAAAGCGGTCGCGGATGCTGGTTACACCGAGCCCTCCGCCATCCAGGCGGCGGCCATCCCGGCTGTTCTGATGGGCAAGGATCTCATCGGCGTCGCCCAGACCGGCACCGGCAAGACGGCCAGCTTCGTCCTGCCCATGATCGACATCCTGGCCGAAGGGCGCTCGCGTGCGCGCATGCCGCGCTCCCTCATCCTGGAGCCGACGCGCGAACTGGCGGCACAGGTAGCCGAGAATTTCGAGAAATACGGCAAGTATCACAAGCTCTCGATGGCCCTGCTGATCGGTGGGGTTGCCTTCGGAGACCAGGACAGGGCGCTGGAAAAGGGCGTCGATGTGCTGATCGCCACGCCCGGTCGCCTGATGGACCAGCATGCGCGCGGCAAGATCCTGCTGTCTGGCGTGGACGTGCTCGTGATCGACGAGGCGGACCGCATGCTCGACATGGGCTTCATCCCCGATGTCGAGAAGATCTGCGCCCTGCTTCGCCCCGAGCGCCAGACGCTGCTGTTTTCGGCAACCATGCCGCCGCCTATCAAGAAGCTGGCGGACCGGTTCATGAGCGACCCGAAGATGGTCGAGGTAGCGCGACCGGCGACCACCAACAAGGACATCGCCCAGCTTCTCGTTCCGGCCGACGCGCGCGGCAAGCGCGATCTGCTGAAGGATCTGCTGAAGTCGGAAGAGGTGCGTTCCGGCATCATTTTCTGCAACCGCAAGACGACGGTGCGGGATCTTGCCGCCGCCCTGAAGCGCGCGCGCCTGCGGGTGGGGCAGATCCACGGAGACATGGAGCAGGCCGACCGCATCCGCGAGCTCGATCGCTTCAAGGCCGATGAAATCAACCTTCTGGTCGCATCCGATGTTGCAGCCCGCGGGCTCGACATCAAGGGCGTCAGCCACGTCTTCAATTTCGATATTCCCTGGCACCCGGACGATTATGTCCACCGCATCGGCCGCACCGGTCGCGCCGGCCAGAAGGGCGTCGCCATTTCGCTGGTGACGGCGGACGACATCGAATCGATCGCCAACATCGAAAAGCTGACGGGCCAGACCATCCCCCGTCGCGCGCCGCTGGCCTTCGAGGCAGGCTCCGCCGAGCAGCCGGCTGCGGAAGCCGCCGAGGGCCGGAAGTCAGGGGCCGCCAAGGCATCCAGGCGCAAGGAAGAGCGCCCCCGCAAATCCGAAGCCACCAGACCGGAAGCCCGTGTCGACGTAGCGGCGCGCCCCGAGGCCCGGCCAGAATCCTCACAGGAAGCGCCACAGGAGTCGAGACGGGAAGCCCGGCCGGAAAGCAGGCCGGACACAAGAACGGAACGCAGCCGCGAGGGGCATGAGCAGGCACGTGCGCCACGCCGCGGCGGCCGTGCCGAAGGCAGGCGCGATGGCAGCCAAGGTCCGGCCCATGACACCGCGGGCAATGCTGGCCGCGACATGCGCCGTGGCGGCCGTGACCGGCGCGACGGTGACGAAGCCGCAAGCGGCCCGGGCTTCGCCGATGGCGAGATCCCGGCCTTCCTGATGTTTTCGGCGCGGGGCTGAGCAGCCCCCGCCTGCCATCGCCGGCTGGCCTCCCCTGTCTTACCCTCCCCATATGCCGAGCACGACCGCTGCCCCGGCTGCGGCTAGATCATTCGGCAATCTGGGAGAGCTGGAATGACCTACAATAACATCACCTGGTCGGAATCGGATGGCGTCGCCACCCTGACCATCAACAGGCCGGAGCGCCTGAACTCGCTCAACACCGACGTCATCCAGGAGATGATCGAGGCCGTCGACCGTATCCGTGACGGCCTGTCGGATGCGCGCTGCCTCGTGCTCACGGGCGCCGGGCGCGGCTTTTCCTCGGGCGCGGATCTCGCGCCGGGCACCGCCGGCGGCAGCGAGACTGCCGCAGGCCCGATCGATGCGGGCAAGGTGCTGGAAACCCATTTCAACGTGCTGCTCGAGCGACTGTTCGCCCTGCCTGTGCCGTTCGTGACGGCCGTGAATGGCCCTGCGGCCGGCGCCGGCTGCTCGTTCGCACTGGCCGGTGACATCATCATCGCCGCGAAATCCTCCTATTTCCTCCAGGCCTTCGTCAACATCGGTCTCGTGCCCGATGTCGGCTCCACCTGGATGCTGCCGCGCATGATCGGCCGCGCCCGCGCAACGGCCATGATGATGCTGGGCGAGCGCGTGCCTGCCGAGCAGGCGCTGGAATGGGGCATGGTCACCCGCGTGGTCGATGATGCAGCCCTGATGGACGAGACGATGAAGGTGGCCAAGAAGCTGGCCGCCGGCCCGACGCGCGCCCTCACCCTCATCCGCCACGGCATCCGCGAGTGCATGGACAAGTCGCTGACCGAAGGCCTGATGGTTGAGCGCCGCCACCAGCTTCTTGCTGGTCGCAGCCCCGATTTCGCCGAGGGCGTGATGGCCTTCCTCGAAAAGCGGCCGGCACGCTTCACCGGCAAATAAGGGCTCAGCGCCGCGGCGCCAGCCACCAATCCTGCTTCCAGCCGGCGATGTCGGGAACGGCCTCGCCGGCTGCATTGCGTGCGGGCGTGTAGCGGAAGCGCTCTTCGATCAGCCGGCAGGTGGTCGCATCGAGGGCAGGGTCGCCACTGGATTGCACGACCCGGCAGTTTCTGACGCGCCCTTCGGCCGTGACATCGAAATGGGCGATCACGGTGCCGCCGCGGCCTGCCTGGCTGGCGCTGCGCGGATAATCGCGCCGCTCGATGCTGCCGGACAGCCAGCGCGCGCGGCTGATGCCAGCGCCACCGCCGCCTGTTCCGGCCCCCGAAGCACCGCTGCCGGCGCCCTTTCCGACGCCGCCGCCGCCGCTCCCCCTCGCATCGGCCGTGGCTGCGCCTGCGGCCCTGTCCTGCCCCTGTGCCGGCACGGGCGGCAGGGTGGCGGGCTCTGGCGGTTCGATCCGGATGTCCGGTTCCGGCACCGACACCGGCACGGGCTCCATGCGGGGCGCTTCCGGGCTGGCCTCGCCTTCCGGGTCGGGCAGGCCGGCCATGTCGGCGCGCGCCGGGTCTTCGCCGGGTTGCGGGGCCGGCATATCCACCACCAGCATCACCGCTTCGATAACGGGAACCGGAAGCGCCACGGGACGCAGGAGCAGCAGGATTGCCCCGGCATGCGCGCCGAGCACGAGGCCAAGCAACAGCCCGCGGCGACGTCGCGCCGCCGAATCAGACGAGGGCAGGGGCTTGGTCACGCCTCATTGTCGCAGGACCGGGCTTTCGGCAGTTTGAACCGGCTTTGTGTTTGCCTTGCGCCCGCCGCCGGGCATCAGGGCCACCACCAGCCCCGCCAGCGCTAATGCCGCCCCTGCCGCCGACAGCCAGTCCCAGCGATAGCCTTCGGCAAAGGTCGATATGGCCATGGCGAGGATGGGGATGGGAACGCCAGTCCAGGCCGCCTCGGCCGGGCCTACCGAGCGGATGAGATCGAAATAGATGCCGAAGGCCAGCGCGCTGGCGAAAAGCCCGAGATAGAGGATGCCGGCAAGATATTCCGGTCGCGCGTCCCATTGAGGCGGGCCGGAAAGGCCAAGCGCCACCAGCGCGTTGATCAGGGCGCCTGTCAGCATTGCCCAGCCAAGGCCCGCCAGCGGCGGAAAGCGCAGGGATGCGGGGCTTGCCTGCATGACATTGGCGATGGAGGCGCACAGCACGCCCGCAATGGTGAGGCCAAGGCCCAGAAGCGTGGCGTCACGGCCGCCCGCCGGGCCGAGTTGCTGGGCAAAGAGCAGGCCGACACCCGCGATCCCCAGCATGGCCCCGATCAGGAAACGGCCGCTGACGCCCCGGCCGAGGAACAGCCAGGCAAGGATCGCATTCGGCACCATCAGAAGCGCGAAGGCGACGGCCGGTATGCCTGAGGGGATATGCTCTTCGGCGCGGTAGACGAAGTTGAAATTGAGCACGAACTGGAACAGCCCCAGCAGCGCCACGAAGCCCCAGCTTGCGCGCGGAACCGCCAGCGGCAGCCCGCGCAGGAGGCACCAGCCCAGCAGCGCCAGCCCGCCCGCCGTGAAGCGGTAGGTGACGGACCAGCTGGGGTTCACGACACCGAGCTGGTCCTTGATGACGATCCAGGTCGTTCCCCAGATGAGGACGACGATGGCAAACTGCAGCAGGGCGCGGGGGGTCATGAAAGCCGGCCCAGCGCCGATTCCAGCCGCGCCAGCGCCTGTTCGCTCTGGTCCCAGCGGACGACGAGGCGGATGGCGTCCGGGCCTTCCAGCTCCCAGTCGTAGAAGCTGAAGCCCTCGGCCCGCAGGGCTTCGCGTTCGGCGGCGTCGAGGCGCAGGAACAGGCTGTTGGCCTCAACGGGGTGGATGAGCCGCCCTGCCGCCACGCGGGCAAGCCGTGCGGCCCCGGCATTGGCGGCGCGGGCATTTTCCAGCCACAGCCCGCCTTCGATCATGGCAAGAAGCTGGGCGGCGGCGAAACGCCCCTTGGAGGGCATCATGCCGGCCCTTTTGCGCCTGACCGGCAGGCTCGATGCCAGCCGGTCATCGAAGACGATGATGGCTTCTGCCGACATGCCGCCATTCTTGATGCAGCCGAAGGACAGGATGTCGACGCCGGCGCGCCAGCTGATGTCGGCCGGGTGGCATCCGAGGCTGGCCACGGCATTGGCAAAGCGCGCGCCGTCCATGTGAACGGCAAGCCCGCGCCCCTTCGCCCAGTGGCCGAGGGCGGCGACTTCTGCGGCCGTGTAGACGGTGCCCGATTCGGTTGCCTGCGTCAGGCTGAGGGCTGCCGGCTGCACCTGGTGCACGTCGCCACGGCGGCGGGCGGCGGCCTCGTCCAGCCCTGCCGGTGTCAGCTTGCCGTTCGCGCCCGGAACCAGCATCAGGCTGGCCCCGCCGGTGAAGAAGGGAATGGCGCCCGCTTCATCCACTTCCACATGGGCTTCGGCATGGCACCACAGCCCGCCATAGGGCGGAACGAGGGCCGCGATGGAAAGGGCGTTGGCTGCTGTGCCGGACGGAACCGGGAAAACACGGCAGGCTGTGCCGAACAGGTCGGAAAAGGCGCCATCCAGCCGGGAAGACCAGCGGTCGGAATCATAGCCTTGCGGTTCGGCGTCCTGGGCTGCTGCCAGGGCGTGCATCAGGGCAGGGTGAACGCCTGCCGCATTGTCGGAAGTGAAGTCCATGGGGGCGATCCTTAGCGCCGGAAGCGGTGCGCGCCAGCCCGCTTCGCGCGGCCATGCGCGCTTTTACCCCACAGTCGCGGCGGTTGCAGGCCGGGCTTCATCCGGCGGCCTGTCATTCGCCCCAGTCGCCGCCTGTCCAGGCGCCATCGGCAGGGTCGGCGAAGCGGGTGAATTCACGCTCGAAGACAAGGGGCACCGTGCCGGTTGCGCCATGGCGCTGCTTTGCCACGATCACTTCGGCGCGGCCGCGCAGGCGGTCGGCCTTTTCAAGCCAGGCCTGGAACTTCTCGCTGCCGTCCTCGGGCTTCTTCGATTCGTGATAATATTCCTCGCGGAACACGAAGAGAACGATGTCGGCATCCTGTTCGATCGAGCCGGATTCCCGCAGGTCGGAAAGCTGCGGGCGCTTGTCATCCCGGTTTTCGACCTGCCGCGACAGCTGCGAGAGGGCGATGACGGGCAGGTCCAGTTCCTTCGCCAGCGTTTTCAGGCCGCGCGTGATTTCGCTGATTTCGGCCACCCGGCCATCGGATACGCTGCGCCCCGTTCCCTGCAGAAGCTGAAGATAGTCGACCACGATGAGGCCGATCTTCTTCTGCCGCTTCAGCCGGCGCGCGCGCGCCCGCAAGGCCGCGATCGACAGGGCCGGCGTATCGTCGATGTAGAGCGGAAGGTCGTGCAGATCCTGCGCGGCACGGGCGAGTTCGTTGAACTCGGACTGGTTGATGCGGCCCATGCGCAGATTTTCCGAGCTGATGCGCGCCTGTTCGGAAAGAATGCGGTTGGCCAGCTGGTCGGCCGACATTTCCAGGCTGAAGAAGGCAACAGGCGCGCCGGTCGATGGCTGGATGCCGTCGCGCTGGTCCTTCTTGAACTGATAGGCGGTGGAAAAGGCGATGTTGGTGGCAAGCGCCGTCTTGCCCATGGCCGGGCGCCCGGCAAGGATCAGAAGGTCGGAATTGTGAAGGCCGCCGATCTTGCTGTTGATGCCTTCAAGCCCGGTCGTGAGGCCCGAAAGATGGCCGCCCGATTTCATGGCGTTGGCGGCCATGGCCACGGCCTTGGCGGCGGCGCCGGCGAAATCCTGGGCGCCGCTTGCGGTGTCGCCCGTTTCGGCGACCTGGTAGAGCGCTTCCTCGGCCGCCTCGATCTGTTTCTGCGGCGCGACTTCGCCCGACGTGTCGGTTGCTGCCTGAACGAGATCGGCGCCCACCCGCACCAGCGCGCGCAGCAGCGCGAGATCATAGATCTGGCGCGCGCAATCCCTGGCCGCGATCATGGCCGAGGGGTCTTCGGTCAGGTGCAGGAGATAGGCGGGGCCGCCCAGCTCGGTGAGCGCCGTGTCCGTTTCGAACAGGGGGCGCAGCGTGACCGGGTTCGCCACCATGTTGAGATCGGCCAGCCGCTTGATCTGGCCGAAGATGCGCCCATGCAGCGGCTCATGGAAATGCTCTTCCCGCAGTTGCAGGATGATTTCCTCGAGCAGCCGGTTTTCCAGCAGCAGGGCGCCCAGCAGGGCCTTTTCCGCTTCGAGGTTGAACGGCAGGCGCGCGGGTTCCTGGCCGCCGGGCACAAGCGCGAGGTTGATGGTGCTGGAAGGAAGCGTTGCCATGGGCCGACCCTATTGCGCCTTATCCGCCCGCCATGGAAGGGGCCTTGCCTGTGGATAACGGGGATGGATGGCCCTCTTCCGCGCCGGCCCCGTCCCGGCCGATGGTGTTGTCAGAATCGGCGGCTCAGCGTGATGGCGCCGCCGCTGTCTGACAGGCCCGCCACATGGCCGGCATCGGCGCGGTGATAGGCCGCGAGCCTGAGACCATGGCGTTCCCAGCCCAGTTCGAACGCCTGTTCGCGGCCATCGGCGGCGGCTGTCACCCCGGCGCCGTTCGCCAGGCGGAACCGGCCCGATTCCACCACCAGCGGCCCCGATGCCCGAAGCGAGACAAGCCCGCCCGCCAGCGGCGTTTCGGCCATGGCGGACCAGGCCTGTGAAATGAGCCTGCCGTCGGCGACGAGCAGGCCGCCGGCTGACAGGTCGGGCCGGTGCCAGCCGCGCGTGGCCGCCAGCCGCAGCGTCAGGCCCGACAACGCGATATCGGCCGCGACGCCGATTTGCTGGCTGCGTCCGCCCTTCAGGCCATATTCCGGGGCGAGGCGCGTGCCCATGAATGCGCCATCGTCGTTCGTGTCCGCGAGCATCAGGCCCATCGCCACCGGGCCTTCGGCATAGCGGGCACCGATAGCCATACGGCTCTGGTGCGCGATGCGGGAAAGGCCGGGGGAAAGCGGCAGCATCAGCCGGGCAGCGCTGGCCGAAAAGGCAAGGGTGAAGGCGCCATGCCGGCTTTCGGCGGCGACCGCGCGGCTGCCCGCCCGCGCCGCACCGTCGTCGGCTGCATAGGCATCGGGCGTGACGAATCCGCCAGCTGCGCTTCCGGGCAGCAGGGCGCCGGAAAGCTGGCCGCTGGCCGCCGAAATCGTCATCCCGCCATGGGCGATGCGAAGCCGCGCTTCGCTCAGGGGCGTGCGCAGCCCGGCCCGGGCATCGAGGCCACGCTGGGCAAGGCCCAGGTGCGCCACATCGTCCGGGGCAAAGCCCGCAGCGGCAAGGCCGGTCGCCCTGTGCGCCGCGCGCAGATCCATGCTGGCGGAAAGACCGCCCAGGCTTGCCGCCAGGGACGCTGATTCCATGGCCGGGCGTTCCAGCTGGGCGGAAAGCCGCGCCCGTGTGGCCGGGCGCAGCCCCATGCCGAGCGCCACGCGATACTGGCGGCCGTAGCGGTCGGTGATGTCGACAGTGCCAAGGCCGCGGCCGCCGGCAAGCCCGGTGCCGAAGGCGCTGCCAAGCGCCCCGCCCGCTCCCAGCGGAACCTGAACCGCCGTGCCGGCCAGCATCGCCTGCCCGGCGGGCGCTATGGCGCGGCCGATGTTGAGGAGGCCACGGCCATGGACCGCGTCCGTGCCCGGCGCGCCGGCGTCATCGGCTGAATCGAGCAGGATGGAGACGAGCTGGCTCGCGCCGAGATCGGGGAAAAGCTGGGCGAGAAGCGCTATGCCGGCGCTGACGGCCGGCGCCGAAAAGGATGTGCCGGAATAAAGATAGGCCGTGCCCAGATGATCGAAGCTGCGGACGGCTGTGCCCAGTGCTGCGATATAGTTCGTGGCGGCAGCGCCTGCGCGATTGCTGAAATCGGCGATGCTGCCGTCGCTGTTGACCGAGCCTGCCACAAGGACCGCGCCCCTGCCGCCAGCCGCAAGGGCGGCGGTGGCGAGCGGATCGACTTCGGGGCTGGAATCATTGCCCGCTGACACGACGAGCACGACATCGGATGCCGTGACCCTGGCAAAGGCGTTGCGCAGCACGGGAGAGCCGCTGGTGCCGCCGAGCGACAGGTTGATGACCCGCGCCCCGGCGGCGACGGCGGCGTCCAGCCCGGCGGCGATCGCGCTGTCATTGTAGCGGCAGCCGTCCGTGCAATCGCCATTGTCGGCCCGCATTACCGCCAGCGAGGCTTCCGGCGCGATTCCGACAGGGCCGGAGGCGTTGCGGGCCGCCGCCGCCACGCCAGCCACCGCCGTGCCATGGCCCGTTTCATCCAGGATGCCGCGCCCCAGGCCCGAGACATCGCGGCTGGCGGGCAGGATGCGCCCGGCGAATTCCGCGCTCGTCGCGTCGATTCCGCTGTCCACGAAGCCCATGACGACACCCGCGCCGCTTGCCCCGGCCGACCATGCCGGGAGGACATTGGCGGCAACCGCGGCGGTCGAGCGGCGGTATTCGGCCGTATCATAATCAGGCGCCGGCGCCGGTGCGGGCGGGGCAGGGGGCGGCCGCACGGCCGAGGGCGCCACCGGGCCACTGCCGCCCGCGCCGCCGCAGGCCGCAAGCGCAAGGCCCGCCGCCAGCAGCGCGGCACGCCCGGCGGCCCGGCCAGCTGCGGCCCTAAGCGAGGCCGGAAGCCGGATCGGTGCAAAGCTAACTGGCCACATTCGGGAAACCTCGTCTATGGGCGGCGCATGGAACATCCTCGTCCCCCTGCCAAGCAGTCCGCGCCGCTTCTTGCAAGCGTCGATGCCTGGCTGTTCGACATGGACAACACCCTCTACCCGGCGCGGGCCAATCTCTTCGCCCAGATCGACCGGCGGATGGAAGCCTATGTCGCACGGCTGCTGGGCCTTGGCCGTGAAGAAGCGCGCCTTGTCCAGAAACGCTATTTCCACGAGCATGGAACGACGCTGCGGGGCCTGATGCTGAGCCATGGCGTCGATCCGCACCATTTCCTCGCCGACGTGCACGACATCGACATGTCCGTCCTCGATCCGGATGCGCGGCTTGCATCGGCGCTCGACAGCCTGCCGGGCCGGCGCATCGTCTTCACCAACGGCGACCTCGCCTATGCCGAAAAGGTGCTGGCCGCCATCGGCATCCTCGACCGGTTCGAGGCGATCCACGACATTCACGCCATGGCCTACCACCCCAAGCCCGATCCGCGCGCCTATGCCGGTGTGGTCGCCGCCCACGGGATCGACCCGGCCCGAGCGCTCTTCGTGGACGACATGGCCCATAATCTGAAGCCGGCCCATGCGCTGGGCATGAAGACGGCCTGGGTGAACAACGGATCCGAACGCGGAGACCATGGGCATTCGCCCGATTTCATCGACCATGAACTTGCCGACCTTACTGACTGGCTGGAGGAACTGACTGCATGACGACCGAATGGCGCGGCCTTGAAGCCGCGATCGAAGCCGCCTGGGACCGGCGCGACACCCTGACAGCGGATGACCGCGAGACGGCTGACGCCGTGGAGGCAGTGATTGCGGCGCTCGACGCCGGCGCCGTGCGCGTGGCCGAGCGGGCCGCCGATGGCCGCTGGACGGTGAACCAGTGGCTGAAGAAGGCCGTGCTGCTCAGCTTCCGGCTGACGCCCAACGGCCTTGTCGAGGGCGCCTGCGCCCCGGCATGGGACAAGGTGCCCCAGAAGACGGCAGGCTGGACGGCAGAGCGCTTTGCCGAGGCCGGTTTCCGCATGGTTCCGGGCGCCGTCGCCCGGCGCGGCAGCTACATCGCCCCCGGCGTCGTGCTGATGCCCAGTTTCGTGAACATCGGCGCCCATGTCGGCTCCGGCACCATGGTGGATACCTGGGCGACCGTGGGCAGCTGCGCCCAGATCGGCGCCAATGTGCATATTTCGGGCGGGGCGGGCATCGGCGGCGTGCTGGAGCCGCTGCAGGCCGGGCCGGTGGTGATCGAGGATGGCGCCTTCATCGGCGCGCGCTCGGAAGTGGCCGAAGGCGTGATCGTGCGCGAAGGCGCGGTGTTGTCGATGGGCGTGTTCCTTGGCGCCAGCACCAAGATCATCGACCGGGCGACCGGCGAGGTCTTCATCGGCGAGGTGCCGGCCTATTCCGTGGTGGTGCCGGGCAGCCTGCCGGGCAAGCCGCTGCCCGATGGCACGCCGGGGCCGTCGCTGGCCTGCGCTGTCATCGTGAAGCGGGTGGACGCCCAGACCCGTTCCAAGACGAGCATCAACGACCTGCTGCGCGACTGAGGCGCGCAGGGACTGAAAGGGGCATCAGCCCCAAAAGGAAAGGCCGGGGGAGACCCCGGCCTTTCGCGTTTCAGTTCCTCTTCGGGCCGGCTTCAGCCGAACACCTCGGCCAGATGCGTCTGCATCGCCACCCATGAACGGCGGTCGGTGCGTTCATGATAGATGATGCCGGGCATGATCGCGCCATTGGCTTCCGGGTTGGTGAAGCTGTGCATGGCGCCGGTGTAGGCGATGGTCTGGCAGTCGGCCACGGCATCCGCCATTTCCGACAGGAAGGCGTTCAGCTTGTCGTGCGGAGCCAGCGGGTCCTCGGCGCCGTGGCAGACCAGGATGCGGGCCGTGACCTTGCCCTTTTCAGCCGGCATCGGCGTTTCCAGCGCGCCGTGGAAGCTGACCACGCCAAGCACGTCCGGGTTTCCGGAGCGCGCCAGTTCCAGCACCGTCGATCCGCCGAAGCAGTAGCCGATGGCCGCGACCTTGCCGTTGCAGCGCGGGTGGGCCTTCAGCGCCGAAACGGCAGCCGCCGCGCGCCGGCGCAGGGTCGGCCGGTCGTCGAGGAACTCGCCGATCTTCGCCATGCCGGCCGGCGGGTCGGCGGGGATGTAGCGGTCGCCGAAGATGTCGGCGGCGAGCGCCACATAGCCGAGTTCGGCCAGCATCTTCGCACGGCGCTGCACCTGCGCGCCTAGGCCCCAGGCCTCATGCACGGCCACGACGCCCGGGCGCGGGCCGGGAAACTTCGATTCGTCGGGCAGTTCCAGCACGCCGAGACAGCGCTGCGCGCCGTCGAAATATTCGAAATCCATGGCTCCGTCCTTACAGCTGGGCCAGCAGATGCTCGGCGGAAGAGACCTTGAACGCACCCGGTTCCTCGACATTGAGTTCGGCGACCTTGCCGTCCTTCACCAGCATCGAGAAACGCTGCGAGCGGGTGCCCATGCCGAACTTCGAGCCGTCCATGGTGAGGCCGAGCGCTTTCGAGAAATCGCCATTGCCGTCGGCCAGCATGCTGATCTTGTCCTCTGCCCCTGAGGACTTGCCCCAGGCGCCCATCACGAACGCGTCATTGACCGAGAGGCAGACGATTTCGTCCACGCCCTTGCCGGCGAATTCCCCGGCCTTCTCGATGAAGCCGGGCAGGTGCTTGGCCGAGCAGGTGGGCGTGAAGGCGCCGGGCACGGCGAACAGGGCGACGGTGCGGCCCCTGAAGAGGTCGTTCGTATCGACGGGGGCGGGGCCGTCCTGCGTCATCTTCATCAGGACTGCGTGCGGAACCTGATCTCCAACCTTGATCGTCATGTGATCCTCCTTCTCCGGTGTTCGGTTCTGGCTTCGGGGTATAACCCGGCGGACCTTCGCGTCCAGCACTGTTCATGTGAGGCCGAAGCGCCTAGATTAAAGGGCGTGCAGAGCATTCCCTATCTTTCCGGCCAGTTCCTGCTGGCCATGCCCGGCATCGGCGACCCGCGTTTCGAGCGCAGCGTCGTTGCCATGTGCGCGCATGATCCGGCCGGCGCGCTGGGCCTTTGCCTTCACCTGCCGATGGACGACATCAGCGTTCCCGAACTGATGCGCCAGCTGGAGATCGACCCCGGCGACACGCCCGAGATTCCGGTGATGATGGGCGGCCCGGTGGAGCCGCAACGCGGCTTCGTCCTTCACACGCCGGACTGGGCCGGCCAGGATACCCGCCATGTATCGGGCCGCTGGGCGCTGACCGGCACGCGCGACGTTCTGGAAGCCATCGCCCGTGGCCGGGGGCCGCGCCGCTGGATGGCGGCGCTGGGCTATGCCGGCTGGGGCGAGGGGCAGCTGGAAGAGGAACTGGCGCACAACGGCTGGTTCACCACGCCCGCCACCATCGACCTTCTGTGGGAAACCCCCCCGGCCGAACGCTGGAAACGCGGCTATGCCATCGCCGGGGTGGATGTGTCGCTACTGTCGGGCGAGGCGGGCCGGGCCTGAGCTGACCTGACCTGACCTGATCCCGCCATTCGAGCCGTGTCTTGCAAAGCCGGCGGCTACGGGATAAGGGGCCGCCCTTCACGCAAGAGAAACCGAAGCCGCCCGGCTGAATGGGCTGCCGTGGCCGCTTCCTCTCGCATCCTCCGGGGAAACCCGGCCAGAAAGGAGCCAAAATGCCCAAGTTGAAGACCAAGAGCGGGGTCAAGAAGCGTTTCAAGATCACCGCCACCGGCAAGGTGAAGCATGGCGTGGCCGGCAAGCGCCACCGCCTCATCAGCCACAACAGCAAATATATTCGCCAGAACCGCGGTACCAGCGTGCTTTCCGAGGCCGATACGCCGACGATCAAGCTCTGGGCGCCCTACGGGCTGAAGTAGGAGAAGCGGACCTATGGCACGTGTCAAGAGGGGCGTTACCGCCCGTGCGCGTCACAAGCGCGTTCTCGAACAGGCGAAGGGCTATTATGGCCGTCGCAAGAACACCATCCGCATTGCGCGTCAGGCCGTCGAGAAGGCCGGCCAGTACGCCTATCGCGACCGCAAGGTCAAAAAGCGGTCGTTCCGGGCGCTGTGGATCCAGCGTATCAACGCTGCCACCCGCGAACTGGGCGTGACCTATTCGCAGTTCATGCATGCGCTGGCCGATTCGGGCCTGCAGCTGGATCGCAAGATGCTTGCCGATCTCGCCATGAACGAACCGGCAGCCTTCAAGGCGGTGTTTGACCAGGTGATGGCCGCCAAGGCCTGATCCGCCGCCACCGGCACAGCATGCCGATGCAATCGGGCGCGGTGGGGCAGGACCCTTCCGCGCCCTTTGCGTTTTCGGCCCCCAGTCGCTAGGCCCGCCCCCGTGAAAATGCGCCCCCGCCCCGGACGGAGACCCCGATGACGACCGAAGCCCTGAAAGGCGAAATTCTGGCAGCGCTGGCGGATGCCGCCAGCCCCGAGGCCGTGGAGGCCGTGCGCGTGGCTGCCCTGGGCAAGAGCGGCAGCATCACCCAGCTCATGAAATCGCTCGGCAGGATGGACGCCGACGAACGGCTGCGAACAGCACCCCTCTATCAGGCCCTGCGCGAAACCGTTTCGGCCGAAATCGAAGCGAAGAAGGCAGCGCTTGGCCGCGCCGCGCTCGAGGCGCGCCTCGCCGCCGAGCGGGTCGACATGAGCCTTCCGGCCACCCCAGTCGAGCCGGGAACCGTCCACCCCATCAGCCAGGTGATGGACGAGCTATCCGAAATCTTCGCCGACCTCGGCTTCGCGGTGGCCGAAGGCCCCGAGATCGAGACGGACTGGCACAATTTCACCGCCCTCAACATCCCGCCCGAGCATCCCGCCCGGGCGATGCACGACACCTTCTACGCACGCCCGGAAGCCGGCGGCGAACGCATGGTCCTGCGCACGCACACCTCGCCGGTGCAGATCCGCACGATGATGAGTCAGAAGCCGCCCATCCGCATCATTGCGCCGGGCCGTGTCTATCGTTCCGATTCCGATGCCACCCACACGCCGATGTTCCACCAGGTGGAGGGGCTGGTGATCGACCGGAACATCCACCTCGGCCACCTGAAATGGACGCTGGAGACCTTCGTGAAGGCCTTTTTCGAAGTGGATGACGTGACGCTGCGGCTCAGGCCCAGCTTCTTCCCCTTCACCGAGCCTTCGGTGGAGGTCGATGTGGGCTGCAGCTGGGAAGGGGGCACGCTGAAGGTCGGCGGCACCGCCAGCTGGCTCGAAATTCTGGGGGCGGGCATGGTCCACCCCCGCGTGATCGCCAACTGCGGCCTCGACCCGGACGAGTGGCAGGGCTTTGCCTTCGGCTGCGGGATCGACAGGCTTGCGATGCTGAAATACGGGATGACGGACTTGCGCGCCTTTTTCGATGCGGATCTCAGGTGGCTGAAGCACTTCGGCTTCGCCGCGCTCGACGTGCCGACGCTTTCGGCGGGAGTGGGCGCATGAAATTTCCTCTGTCCTGGTTGAAGCGCTACCTCGATACGGATGCCGGCGCTGCCGAACTGGCCGAGGCGATGACCCGCCTCGGGCTTGAGGTGGAAGGCATCGACAACCCGGCCGAGGCGCTCGCGCCCTTCCGCATCGCCCGCGTGCTCACCGCCGCGCGGCACCCCGGGGCCGACAAGCTGCAGGTGCTGACGGTCGATGCCGGGGACGGTGTGCCGCTGCAGGTCGTGTGCGGCGCGCCCAATGCGCGCGCCGGGCTGGTGGGCGTGTTCGGCCCTCCGGGCGCGCATGTGCCGGGCCTCGATGTCACGTTGAAGGTGGCCGAGATCCGGGGTGTGCAGTCCAACGGCATGATGTGCTCGGCCCGCGAGCTGCAACTTGGCGAAGACCATGACGGCATTCTCGACCTGCCGGCCGATGCGCCGGTGGGCGCCGGCTATGCCGCCTGGGCCGGCCATGACGACCCGGTGTTCGATATCGCCATCACGCCCAACCGGCAGGATTGCATGGGCGTTTACGGCGTGGCGCGCGATCTGGCGGCGGCCGGCCTCGGCACGCTGAAGGCGCCGGCCCTGCCGGTGATTGCCCCCGGGCCGCAATCGCCTGTCTCCATCGCGACAGAGGATCCCGATGGCTGCCCGGCCTTTCATGCGCGCGCCGTTCTGGGCGTTGCCAATGGCCAGTCGCCGGAATGGCTGCAGCAATTGCTGACAAAGGCGGGCCTCAGGCCGATTTCGGCGCTGGTCGATGTCACCAACTATTTCTCCATCGGTTTCGGCCGGCCGCTGCACGTCTATGACATCGCGAAGCTCAAGGGCGGCCTTGTCGCCCGCCGGGCGAAGCCGGGTGAGACGATCGCGGCGCTCAACGGCAAGAGCTATGCTCTTTCGCCCGAAATGACGGTGATCGCCGACGATGCGGCGGTTCACGACATTGGCGGGATCATGGGGGGCATGGATTCGGGCGTTTCCGAAACCACGACCGACGTGCTGATCGAGGCTGCCTATTTCGACCCGGCGCGGATCGGGGAAACCGGCCGCGCGCTCGGCATCACATCCGACGCCCGGGCGCGCTTCGAACGGGGCGTCGACCCTGCTTTCCTGCAGCCGGGCCTCGATCTGGCGGCTGCCATGGTGCACGCCCTGTGCGGCGGCACCATCACGGAAACGCTGCAGGCCGGCCAAGCACCGGTCGCCGAAAGGCGCATCGCCTTCGACCCGGCGCGCACGCTGGCGCTGGGCGGACTGGAGGTTGCCGCCGACGAACAGAAGGCCATTCTGGAACGGCTGGGCTTTTCCGTCTCCGCCGATGGCCTGCCCTGGCAGGTAACAGTGCCGAGCTGGCGGCGCGATGTGGATGGCGCTGCCGATCTGGTCGAGGAAGTCGTCCGGCTGCACGGGCTGGAAAAGGTCCGGTCCGTGCCGCTGCCGCGCGCCGAGGGTGTCGCGACCCCGACGGCAACGCCGGCGCAGAAGCTGGAACGGCGGCTGAAGCGGCTGATGGCGGCGCGCGGGCTCGACGAAGCCATCACCTGGAGCTTCATCGCCGAAGACGAAGCCGCGCGGTTCGGCGGCCATCACTGGCGTCTGGAAAACCCGCTTTCGGCCGAGCTGGCCGTGATGCGCCCCTCGCTCCTTCCCGGGCTGGTGGCGGCTGCCGGGCGCAACATGGCGCGCGGCGCGCAGTCGGTGCGGCTGTTCCAGCATGGGCGCCGTTATCTGGCGGATGGGGAACGGCCGACGCTTTCCATCCTGCTGGCAGGCGATGCCCGGCCGCGCGACTGGCGCGCAGGCAAGGCGCGCCCCTTCGATGCCTTCGACGTGAAGGCCGAGGTGCTGGCGGCCCTGCAGGCGGCCGGTGCGCCGGTTGACCGGCTGCAGACCATCCAGCCCGCCTCGGCCCATTATCATCCGGGCCGTTCGGCACGGCTGGTTCTCGGCAAGGCCGTTCTGGCTGAATATGGGGAACTTCACCCCGATGTGCTGGGTGATCTCGACCGGGCGGTGGCGGCGGAAATCTTCCTCGACAGCCTGCCGGAACGGCGGGCCAGGCGGGCACGGCCGGTCTTCAATCCATCCAGCCTGCAGCCTGTCCACCGCGATTTCGCTTTCCTTGTGCCGGAAGACCAGCCGGCCGAGGCCCTGGCCCGCGCCATCCGTGGGGCGGACAAGGCGCTCATTGTCGATGTGCAGCTTTTCGATCGCTTCGCGGGGCAGGGCGTTCCCGAAGGCAAGATCAGCCTTGCCTATGCCGTGACCCTGCAACCGGCGGACAAGACATTGACGGATGCCGATATCGAAGCCGTGGGTGCGGCCATCGTGAAGGCGGCCGCGAAGCTCGGGGCGACGCTGCGGGGCTGATGCCCCGGCGGGTCGTCCATGATGCCCAAGTAAAAAGGGGGGGCGAAGCCGGTGCTTCGCCCCCCCTTTCCTGTTCAGGTGCCGGGCCTGGTCAGTTGGCCTTTGCGGCTGCCACATCGCCCTCGGAAACCGGGGAGATGCGGATTTCGACGCGGCGGTTCTGCGCCCGGCCTTCCGGCGTGTCGTTCGAGGCGACGGGCGAGGTGAAGCCGAAGCCGCGCGTAGCGATGCGGGCGGACTGCACGCCAAAGCCCATCAGCGCGCCCGCCACGGATTGCGCCCGCTGTTCGGACAGGCGCTGGTTGAAATCCGCCGAGCCGACGGAATCGGTATGGCCCAGCACGTCCACGAAGGTGGAGGGATATTGGCGTAGCGTGTCCGCCACGGTCTGGATTGCCGGGCGGAACTCGGGCTTCAGGATGGCGGAGCCGGTGTCGAAGGTGACATTGTCCGGCATTTTCAGAAGGATCTCATCGCCCACCCGGTCGACTTCGATGCCAGTGCCGGCGGTTTCCTCGCGCAGCTTCTTTTCCTGACGGTCCATGTAGGTTCCGATGCCGGCGCCTGCGATCGCGCCGATGCCGGCGCCGAGGATGGTTTCCGTGCGGCTGTTGCGGCCGCCGAGGATGGTGCCCAGAAGCGCCCCGGCGCCTGAGCCGATAAGCGCGCCCGTGCCCGCGCTCGACATCTTCTTCTCGCCTGTCACCGGGTCGGTCGTGCAGCCTGTCGTGATGATGAGGGCGGAAAGGGCGGCGGCCATGGTGAATTTCGTGCGCATGGGCTGAGTGCTCCTTCTTGGACTATGTTTCTGGATGATCTGCTTTAATAACTAACTGTCAAGCCTGCCTGCTGTTCCGATGGCTTCGGCCTTAACCGTCAGCCAGCGTCGGATCATGGCTGCCACCTGATCCATTGCTTCATACTGAACCATGTGGCCGGAAGCGGCCACCTGACCAGTGGTGACATGGCGGCTGGCGCGGGCGAGATCCGTCAGGCGGTTCACCGGCTTGTCGATGGCGATGGCGAGAAGCGGGCGGGCGAGGGCCGCGAGCGCTGGCGCGCCGTTCCAGGCGAGAATCTGCCGGAAGGCCTCGCGGATCACCTGCGGGTCTGTCCTGGTCATGATCTCAACCAGCCTGTCGTAGCGCGCCGCGTCGACCGGCCCGGCCAGCTGCGCGCGGGCGAAGGCGCCGACGATTTCCACCGGGTCGCGCGCATCGAGCTGGCGCATCAGCCCCTCGCCCGTGGCGCGGACCTTGTCCGTCGCCACGATATGGGCGGCATCGAGGAGGACGGCGCCTGCCACGCGGTCGGGCGCGCGGGCAGCGATTTCCAGCGCGATCTGGCCGCCCATGGAGTGGCCAACGACGATGAAGCGATCCGGTGCGGCATCGAGAACGGCCCTCGCCTGCGCCGGAATGGAAATATCCGCGGCTTTCGGGCTTTGCCCATGGCCCAGCAGATCCACGAGACGGTGCGGCGCTTCCGGCAGGGCCTCGGCCACCGGAAGCATGGCCTCGTGGCTGCAGCACCAGCCATGGACGAGGAGAAAGGGAAGGGCTTCGTCGCCGGGAACATCGACGATGTGAAGCCTGTGGGTTCCTGTCATTCCAATACCCTTTCCAATGGGTTTCCGGGCGCATTCTGAACGCTTGAGACTTGCGCCTCTTGTGGGCATAGAGGCAACAGCCATGGCCATTCCCTGGACCGATGTCGCGATCATCCTCGCCCTGATCGCGCTGAACGGTTTTTTCGCGGGCGCGGAACTTGCAATCGTCTCGGCCCGCCGGGTGCGCCTTCAGGTGCTGGAACGGGCTGGAAGCCGTGGCGCCACCACCGCCCTTGCCCTTCAGTCCGAACAGGGGCGCTTCCTGTCTGCCGTGCAGATCGGCATCACTCTTGTCGGCGTGGCGAACGGCGCCTTTTCCGGCGCCAGCCTGTCCGGCCCGGCCGCCTACATGCTGGAGCAGATGGGCCTGCCGGCCGCCTATGCCGGCGAGATCGGCTTCGGCCTTGTCATCCTTGTCGTCACCTATCTCTCGCTCATCATCGGGGAACTGGTGCCCAAGCAGCTGGCCCTGCGCTCACCCGAGGCGATTGCAGTGGCAGTGGCGCCCGTGATGGTTGTCGTCACGCGCATCACCAGCCCCTTTGTCAGCGTGCTCGACGCCTCCACCGCCCTCATCTTCCGCATGCTCCGGCTGGAGCGGACAGGCGACATCAGCGTGACGGAGGAAGAGCTTCGCCACGTTGTCGCCGAGGCCGAGGTGGCCGGGGTGATCGAGGAAAGGGAGCGGGAGCTGATTTCCGGCATCATGCGCATGGCGGACCGGCAGGTGCGTGGCGTGATGACGCCGCGCCGGGAAGTCGACTGGATCGACATCGATGCGCCGCCGGAGGATGTTCGCGCGCGCCTCGTTTCCACGCCGCACAGCCGGCTGGCGGTGGGCGAAGGGTCGATCGACAGGATTGTCGGGGTCATCCAGGCGCGCGATGCGCTTGCCGCAATCCTCGAGGGGCGCGAGATCAGCCTGCGCGATCTGGTGCGCAAGGCGCCCGTGCTGCCGGATGTTGCGGATTCGACCGTTGCCCTCGCGGCACTTCGGGATTCCGATGTGCCGATGGCGATCGTCGTCGATGAATATGGGCATTTCGAGGGGATCGTCACCCCGGCCGACCTGCTTTCGGCCATTGCCGGCGAATTCCGGTCGGACATGGATATCGGCAATGATCCGGCCTTCCTGATGCGGGAGGATGGTTCCTTCCTGGTATCAGGCGGGCTGGCGGCCGACGAACTGGCGGAGCTTCTCGGTTTCCGGCTGGAGGAGGAGCGGGATTACCAGACCGTTGCCGGCTTCGTGCTTGCGGAGCTGGAGCATATTCCCGAAACCGGCGAAATCTTCGAGGCGCATGGTTACCGGTTCGAGGTGATCGACATGGATGGCCGCAAGATCGACAAGCTGCTGGTGACAAGGCTGGAGGCCGAATGAGACCGCTTGCCTGGGGCTGTTTCGGTATGCTCGGCCTCGCATGGTCGGCCCTGGCCTGGCTTCTGCATGCAGCAGCCGGCACCGGCAGCGTTGCCGTGGTGCGCGTGAGCCACTGGCTCGACATCGATCCGGCCAGCACCCAGTGGATCGCCGACACCATGGCCTTTGCCGGCGGTGTCGCCCAATGGTTCATCCTGCTGGTCTGGGCGATCGGGCTTGGCGTGCTTGTCGTTCTTGCCATGCTGGCCAGCAAAACCATCGGCTCGGTTAACGATCTGGCGCAACAGGCGGAAAATACGCGCTGGGGGCGGATTCAGCCGGATAATGACACCATTTCTGGCGAAATAACTGATAAACGAATCACAAAAACACCGCCAAATAACTAGAAAATAACGAAAAAATTTTCACATTGAATCGGCGCAAATTTGCGCCGCGGCGGCTTGCGCGCCCTGTTCCGTGGCATTTGGCTCAACTCATCGCCAGTTTTGCACGCTTCATCGAAGTAACAATCTTTCAAACTTGTAACCTTAATGTCTGTCGGCGATCCAGTTTGTGGGTCGCAACATAAAAACAAAGGGTTGCACAATGAAACTCGCAAAAGGTCTCGCAATCTGCGGGCTCCTGGTCTCTGCCAGCAGCCCCGCCATCGCCTCCACAACGACCAGCAGCTGGGATTCGCTCGTTGCGCGTTTCGTTCAAACGAGCAGGCTGCTTGTCGCCAGTTTCTCATCGCTTCCGGAAACGATCATCAGCACGGTGACGCAGCCGGCGACGAGCACGACGACTGTCACGGGCACCTCTTCCCCGAGCCTTTCGACGACAAATGTCACCACGACCACGAGCAGGCCCACGCTCTCCTCGGGTCTCATCCTGGCTTCGATGCCGGAAAGCATCACGCCTGTCGGCGATGCCGGTGGCTCCGTCAGCGTGCCCGAAAGCCAGCCTGCTGGTGACGGCCGGACCTTCTATGTGGACTTTGCCTCGGGCAACAACGCCAATGCCGGCACCTCGGCCTCGGCGCCCTGGAAGCATGCGCCGGGCGATCCGGCGGCCACGGGCGGGCCGGCCTCCATCCGGCTGGCCGGTGGCGATACCGTGCTTTTCCGCGGCGGCGTTCCCTATCGTGGCAGCATCAACCTGAAGTTCAGCGGCGAAAGCGGCGCCCCCATCATCTATCAGGGCACCGGTTATGGTTCGGGCAACGCCATTCTCGATGGCGCCGACCCTGTCCAGAGCTCCATCCCCTGTCCCAGCCAGATCGCCTGCGGCGGCGCAAGCAACTGGCAGAGCCTGCGCCTTGTCAGCTTTACCGAGCCTTCGACGGGCGCGCGCAAGCTCTTCGACGCCCTTGGCGCCCTGCACGAAGCCCAGGCGCCGACGGTTTCCAACCCCTTCTTCAGCGACGATGTGTCGAGCTTCGCCGTGGTGCCGCTGTCCCAGGCCGAGCAGCTTGCGGCAGGCCGTCTCTACAATCCGGCGCTCGCCGCCGCCGCCGCCGGCCAGCCTTCGGCCCGCATCGCCATCTGGAACTATGGCAATGTCGTGATCGAGCGTGAGATCCAGTCCGTCTCGGGCGGGACGATCTATTTCGATCCCACAGGTGTCCGCCCCTATCCGGATCGTGATGGCCGGGCCGCCATCGTCGGCAGCGTGAAGGCGGTCACGAAGCCGGGCCTCTTCGCCATCACCGCGCCCGGCAAGGCGGTAGTCTATCCGCGTTCGGGTGGCGGCACCCAGTTCCACATCGGCACCGGCCGCCATGCGATCAACCTCGCCGGCATGTCGAACGTTACCATCCGCGGTTTCCACTTCGCTCGCGGCACCGCCAACAACGGCACCACCCGCGAAGGCCTTGCCATCGGCAACTGGGGCGGAACGCCCAACGCCATCCGCATCGAGAACAACCGGTTTGGCCCGGCCTCGCTCGCGAACGGCTATGGTATCGTCCAGCTCAATGCGGGCAATGGCTATGTGGTGCGCGGCAACCGCTTCACCGATCTCGAAAAGGGGTCCGGCGCGCGGTTCGGCACGGGCGTCACGAACATCGTGGTCGATGGCAACCGCTTCCAGCGGCTGGGCCGCACCGGCATCTATCTGCAGGGTGTGAAGACCGCGACCGTCAGGAACAATGTGCTCGCCGATCTCCAGGGCGTGCACGGCAACGGCATGAGCTTCTACCTCGCCAACACCAACATCACGGTTTCGGACAACTGCGTCTACAATACGACACGACCGGCCACCTTCCATGGAGATCGCGTGGGCGAAACGGTGAACAACCTGAAGTTCCTGCGCAACATCTTCATCGGGACGAGCGGCAGCCAGGCAGCGCTCAGCAGCTGGGGGTCCAAGACCGATGGCGTCACCATCCAGTCGAACATCCTGCTCGGTGGCCGGGGCGGCATCTTGATGAACGCCAGCGACAGCAATGTCACCATGTCGCAGAACAAGACTTCGGGCATCCTGCTCTCCGGCGTGCAGCCGTCCAGCTGGCTGGTTGCCTCCAACAACAATGCGGCCGATCTCGCCGATGCCGAAGGCGCCCAGCTTTCGCTCAACGGCTGTTCCGCCTCGGGCTATTCGGGCCAGGTGACTGTCAACCCGATCTGAGCTTCCAGGAGACATCCCTGTAAGCAACAGCGCCGGATCCGCAGCCATGCGGGTCCGGCGCCAGCTTTGTGGGGGCAGGGGGGCTGTCGGGCGCGATGCGCCTTCATCACATTCTAGCCATGAAAAAGGCCGCACAGCCATGGCGCCGTGCGGCCTTTTCGTGGCTGGTTGGCCGTTGCTGCCAGCCCTGTGCTGCCAGCCCGGTTTAGCGGGCGCCCGCCTTTTTCGCCTGTTCCCAGGCGAGGTTCGCCAGCGGCTCGACATTGGCAGCCTGCGTCCTGGCATGGGCGCTCGACGCCGTTCCACGGATCACCCGACCACGGATGCCGTGGAGAATGCCGGCCAGGCGGAACATGTTGTAGGCGATGTAGAAATCCATGTTCGCCGTCACTTCGGCCGTGTCACGCCCGGTCTTGCGGCAGTAAAGCTCGATATACTCCTGCTCTGTCGGGATGTTCATCGCCGCGCAGTCCACTTCCGAAAGCGCAGCCGAACCGGTGCCGGGCGGCATCCGGTACATCATCAGATGGTAGGAGAAGTCGGCCAGCGGATGGCCGAGGGTGGACAGCTCCCAGTCGAGCACGGCGAGGACGCGCGGCTCGGTCGGGTGGAATATCATGTTGTCGCAGCGATAGTCGCCATGGACGATGGAGGATTCATCGCCCGCCGGGATGTTGGCTGGCAGCCATTCCATCAGGCGGTCCATGGCCTCCACGCGGCCGGCGGCTTCGTCTTCCACATATTGTTTCGACCAGCGCGCGATCTGGCGGGCAAAATAATTGCCGGGCTTGCCATAATCGCCAAGGCCGATACTTTCCGGGTCGATCATGTGCAGCTTCGCCATGGTGTCGTTCATGGCCTCGAAATAGGCGCGGCGCCCGGGCGTCGGCACGTCGGGGAAGGTGCCGTCCCAGATGATGCGGCCTTCTACGCAATCCATCACATAGAAGATGGTGCCGATGACGCTTTCGTCCATGCACAGACCGAAGGCCTCGGCCACGGGGAAGCCGGCCTTGAACAGCGCGTTGATGACGCGATATTCGCGATCGACGGCATGGGCCGATTTCAGCAGCAGGCCGGGCGGCTTGCGGCGCAGCACATAGGAACGCTTCGGCGTGATCAGCTTGTAGGTCGGGTTCGACTGCCCGCCCTTGAACTGCCGGACATCGAGCGGCCCTTCATAATCGCGCACATTGGCTTCCATCCAGGCCGCGAGCGCGGCCTCGTCGATACGGTGGGCCTCGCGGACTTCGGTTGTGCCCGAAAACTGTTCCTGGCGGCTTGCCATGACCTATTCTCCTGTCTGTTCCGCAGCGCGCTCGCGCGCGATCTCACGCCAGCCGATATCGGCTCTGCAGAAGCCATCGGCAAAGCTGATCTTTTCGATTGCACCATAGACGCGGGCGGCAGCCTCGCGCACGCTCGAACCGCTGGCCGTAACTGCAAGAACACGGCCGCCGCTGGCCACCAGACGGCCCGACGCATCACGGGCGGTCCCGGCATGGAAGACGAGGGCGCCTTCGCTCTCGGCGTCTTCCAGCCCCTCGATCGCACATCCCCTGGCCGGCGTGCCCGGATAGCCGCGCGCCGCCATGACGACGGTGGCGGCCGCACCCGGCTTCCAGCGTGCCGCATGGCCCGCCAGCCCGCCGGTCGCGCCTGCAAGCAGAAGCTCCACGAGGTCGCTGTCGAGAAGCGCCATCAGCACCTGGCATTCCGGATCGCCGAAGCGGACATTATATTCGATGAGCTTGGGGCCATCCGCCGTCAGCATCAGGCCGGTGAACAGCACGCCGGTGAAGGGCGTGCCACGCGCCGCCATGGCGGCCAGCGTCGGGCGCACGATCCGCTCAATCGTCTCGGCCTCGATGGCGGGCGTGAACACGCGCGCCGGGGCATAGGCGCCCATGCCGCCGGTGTTGGGGCCTTTATCCCCGTCGCCGACGCGCTTGTGATCCTGCGCTGCCAGAAGGGGCAGGGCGGTGGCGCCGTCGCACAGCAGGAAAAAGCTGACTTCCTCGCCCACGAGGCATTCCTCGATCACGACTTCGGCGCCGGGTTCGGCGAAAAGCGCGCGCAGCGCTTCTTCGGCTTCCGCATGGCTTGCCGCCACGGTCACGCCCTTGCCGGCTGCGAGGCCATCGGCCTTCACCACCACGGGAAGCGGGTGAGCGGATGCATAGGCAAGTGCCGGTTCCAGCGCATCGAAGCGCCGCCAGGCGGCCGTGGGGATCCCGGCTTCGTCGCACAGCGCCTTGGTGAAGCCCTTCGAGGCCTCGAGTCGCGCGGCAGCTGCATCCGGGCCGAAAACGGCAATGCCGGCGTCGCGCAGCGCATTGGCGACACCGGCGGCCAGCGGCGCTTCCGGCCCGATCACGACAAGGCCAATGCCATGCGCCTTTGCCCAGCCAACCACGGCCGCGCCGTCGAGAATGTCGAGATCCGGCACACAGTCGGCATGCCGTGCGATGCCGGGGTTTCCGGGCGCTGCATGCAGTCTGGCGCAACGCGGCGAGCTGGCCAGCTTCCAGGCCAGCGCATGCTCGCGCCCGCCGGAGCCGATGAGGAGGATGGAGAGCGCATCGTCGTTCTTGGGCTGGGTCATGCGCGGGGGCATAGCGGCAGGCTGCGCCCGGTGCCAGCCCGGAGCAGCGCCCGGCATCTTCATGCCTTTGCGGTTTGAAGTCGGCGGCCGGGGCGTCTATCTGCCTTGGCGATGGCCTCCTCTGCTCCGAATGTCCCCGAATACAGCGTGTCCGAGCTGGCGCTCAGCGTGCGCCGCACGCTGGAAGGGGCGTTTGGCCTCGTCCGCGTGCGCGGCGAGATTTCCGGTTTCAAGCGCTATGCCTCGGGCCATGGCTATTTCGACCTGAAGGACGCCGACGCCAACATCGCCGGCGTGATGTGGAAGCCGAACATGGCCCGCCTGGCCTTCCGCCCCGAAGACGGGCTGGAAGTCGTGGCGACGGGCCGGCTTTCGTCCTACCCCAAGACATCGAAATATCAGCTCATCGTCGAGCGGATGGAGGTGGCCGGGGTCGGCGCGCTGCTGAAGCAGATCGAGGAACGGCGCCGCCGCCTCGAGGCCGAGGGTCTGTTCAACCCGGCGCGCAAGCCGAAGCGGCCCTATCTGCCCGGCCACATCGGGGTCATCACCTCGCCGTCGGGCGCCGTCATCCGCGATATCCTGCACCGCCTGCAGGATCGTTTTCCCCGCCGGGTAACATTGTGGCCCGTGCCGGTGCAGGGGGATGCGGCGGCGCCGCGCATCGTCGCCGCCATCGCCGGCTTCAACGCCATGCCGGAAGGGACGCGCCCCGACCTGCTGATCGTAGCGCGGGGCGGCGGTTCCATCGAGGATCTGATGGCCTTCAACGAGGAAGCCGTGGTCCGCGCCGCTGCTGCCAGCGCCATCCCGCTGATTTCGGCCGTCGGCCACGAGACGGACACCACCCTCATCGATTTCGCGGCTGCCCTCAGGGCGCCAACACCGACGGCAGCGGCCGAGCTTGCCGTGCCCGTCCGCGCCGACCTGCTTGATGCGCTCGCCGATCTCGGCCTGCGCGCCGCGCGCGGGGAGCGGCGCGCACGGCTTCTGCGGCGCGAACGGCTGCAGGCCTTTGCCGCCCGCCTGCCACGCCCCGCGACACTGGCCGGGCTGGCGCGCCAGAGGCTCGATGACGCCGGAGAACGCCTGCCCCGCGCCATGGCCGCGCGCACGGGCCTGCAACGGGCGCGCCTGTCCGCCATTGCCGCCGGAATGCCGCGCGCCGCGCTTCTGGCCCGGCCGCACCGGCAGCGCCTTGCCGATCTTTCCGCCCGCCTGCCGCGCGCGCTTGCCGGGCGCACGGCGCTTCAGTCCGCCCGGCTTTCGGCCCTGGGCGGCCGCCTCGCGCCGCATCTGCTTGTCCGTGCCGTCGCGCGCGACAGGGCGCGCCTTGAAGCGCCGCGCGTCACGCCCAATGCGGCCTTGCTGAAGGCGCGGCTGGCGGCTGCCCGCGCGGCGCTCGATGCCGGTTTCCGGCTTGCGGAAAGCGTTTCACCACAGGCCGTGCTGGCGCGCGGCTATGCCCTGGTGCGCCTGCCCGATGGCCGATATGCCAAGCGCGCCGCCGATGCTGCTGCGGCTGCTGCCCTCACGCTTCAGTTCGCCGATGGTGATGTGAACGCCGTGCCGGCGGGCCGGCCCCCATCCGGCTCATCTGCTTCTTCCGCTCCATCCGGCCCGAAAGCCCCCGCCGCCACCCGGCAGGGGCGATTGTTCTGAGGGCCGCTAACAGATGCAATTCGACTGACAGGACCGACCCGATGCTCAATCTTTCCGCCGGCCGCCCGGCCCGAATCCAATATCTTCCCGGAAGCTACAGGCTGATCGCCGATGGTGACCATGTGCTCTGCGCCGTGACGGGGCAGAAGATCCCGATCACCCAGCTTCGCTACTGGAGCCACGAGTTGCAGGAGCCCTATGCCTCGGCGGAAGTGGCCAGCAGGCGCTATGCCGAGGCGAAGGACCAGGGCCTGTTGTAGAGGGTGCCCGTTTCCAGTCGATCCCCAAAGCCTGTCAGGAAATCCATGGGGCAGGCCGTCGCCATGCTTGTGCTTGCGGCAGCCGTGCCCTTGCCGGCCAGGCCCGCCGCGCCCCTTTCAAACCCGACCCCTCCGGCAGATGCCGCGATCGCCTTGCTTGGCCCCGTCCGGCCGGGCGGGCTTCTGCATGTCAGCCTTCCGGATGGCGCGTCCGGCCTGCTGGTGAATGGCGAAGCGCTGGCACCCGCGCCTGACGGCCGCTTTCTCATTGCCATCGGGCGCGACCAGTCCGGCCCGCTGATTCTCGATGTTCTGGCTCCCCCTGGCCCGCTTGCAAGCCTGCGGCTGGAGGTGCCGGAACGCCGCTATGCCATGCAGGCGTTGCCGGCCCTTGGCACCAGCGCCGATCCCGCGCCTGCCTGGAAGGCGCGCCGCGCGACCGAGGAGGCCGCCATCGGCGCGGCACTGGAAGTGGCGCTTGCCGCGCCAGCCGAGGCATCAGGCTATGTCCAGCACTTCCGCCGCCCTGTGGAGGGAAGGCAGACCGCCAGCTTTGGCGTCGGGCGCAGCTTTGGCGGCGTGCCCCAGCCCCCGCACAGGGGCATCGACATCGCTGCCCGGCGCGGCACCCCCGTGCTGGCGCCGGCCGATGGCGTGGTCCGGCTGGCCGAGGGCCCGTTCCTGATAGAAGGGCGGATGATCCTTCTCGATCATGGCGCGGGGCTGGTTTCCGGCCTGATGCATCTCGATACCCTTGCCGCAGAGCCGGGGCAGAAGGTGCGGCAGGGTGATGCGATCGGCACGGTCGGCTCCACCGGCCGCTCGACGGGTCCGCACCTTCACTGGGAGGTCCTGCGCCTTCTTCCTGCAGACGGTTGGTGCGAAGGCGATGAGGATGGGGCGGTGCGGGCGGTGCCTGTCGACCCGGCGTTGCTGTTGCAGCCGCTGACTGTGGCGCCAATGCAACATGTGCCGACAACATAGCGCCGAGGCTGAACCTTCGCTTTACAGTCTCATGTCTTTTTGATGAAGGTTTCAGGCAAGCCACAAGGCCCCCGCCCGCAGTGCGTCTTCCGTTCGTCATGCCACCGGCATGGAAGGGAATCCGGCAGCGAGGCGGAAAACCGAAGTGGCTTCATGCGGGGGGATGCCGGACAACTGGCCGGTCCTCATGAAGCCCGAGAACGGAAGGACTGATCACCGTGACCAATCTTAACTGGCAAACGCGCGCGATGCTGAAAGGCTCCGCCGCGACGTTCGCTCTCACCGTTGCCATGCTGCAGGGCCCTGTCGCCCTGGCGCAGGAAACGGCTGGGGCCGCCCCCGCTGAAACCATCATCGTCACCGGTTCGCGCATTGCCCGCCCGAACGTCGACAGCTCGAGCCCGGTCTCGGTCGTCGGCGCCGAGGAAGTCGAGCTTCGCGCTGCAACCAACGCCGAACAGTTCCTGCGCGAACTGCCCGGCGCTGTGCCGTCCATCGGTTCGGCCGTGAACAACGGCAACGGTGGTTCGTCCTACGTCAACCTGCGCGGCCTCGGCTCCAACCGGAACCTGGTCCTTCTGAACGGCGTCCGTATCGTCCCGACCGACCTTGCGGCCCGGGTCGACCTCAACGTCATCCCGCTCGCCGTGATCGAGCGCACCGACGTGCTGACCGGCGGCGCCACCACCACCTATGGTGCGGACGCAGTTGCCGGCGTCGTGAACTTCGTGACGAAGCGCGACTTCGCCGGTGTCGATCTCAACGTCTCCAACGGCATCACCGGCCGTGGCGATGGTCACAACTTCCGTGTCGAAGCCACCGTTGGTGCCAACTTCGATGACGGCCGCGGTAACGCGGTGCTCTCGATCGGCTTCCAGAACACCAAGCCGGTCTATCAGGGCGACCGCGACTTCTCGCAGGAAAACATCAGCAGCTACTCGGGTCTCGCCGGCGGTTCGTCCACGGCCGTGCCTTCGGTCATCGCCGGTTACGGCGGGCCGCTGCTCCAGCTCACCAACGATGGTGGCCTGGCGCCATTCTACGAGCCCTACAACTTCAACCCGACCAACATCTTCCAGACGCCCTTCAAGCGCTTCAACATCTACGGTGCTGCGCGTTATGAAGTGACGGACAACGTCGAGGTCTACACCGAGGCGCTCTTCTCGAAGAACACGGTTGCGACCATCATCGCCCCGGGCGGCAGCTTCACCAACAGCTACCTGATCCCGCTGTCGAACCCCTATCTGCCCGTCGCCGTGCGTGACGCCTTCTGCGCCGGCGCCGGCATCGATGCCGCCTCCTGCGTTGCGGCCTCCCTCGCCGCCGGTCCGGATGATCCCAACTACACCGAAGTCCGTTCGCAGGTCCGTCGTCGCTTCGTCGAATCCGGCACGCGTGACACCGAATATGCCACCACCATGTTCAACATGAAGGCTGGCGTGCGCGGCAACATCACCGACAGCCTGACCTTCGACGTCTATGGCAGCTACGGTGAGAGCGACAAGCGCAACAACAACCTGGGCTGGGGCCAGAACAGCCTCCTGCAGCAGGCCCTGCGCGCTTCCAGCGCCGATGCCTGCCACGACACCAGCAATGGTTGCGTTCCGATCAACCTGTTTGGCCCGGCCGGTTCCATCACGCCGGACATGCTTGGCTTCGTCCAGAAGAACGACAGTGGCGGCATCCAGAAGGTGACCCTGGCCACCGTCTCGGGCGCGGTTTCGGGTGAACTCTTCACCATTCCGGCCGCGCGCGATGGCGTTGGTTTCGCCCTTGGTGGTGAATATCGCGAATACACCGCCCGTCAGGTCGCGGACTCGCTCAGCCAGATCCCGGGCGAAGTGCTCGGTGCCGGCGGCGCCGATCCGAACGTCTACGGTACCTACAATGTCAAGGAAGTGTTCGGCGAACTGATCGTGCCGCTCGTGCAGGATCGTCCGTTCTTCCACGACCTGACGCTCGAAGCCGGTGCCCGCTACTCCGATTACTCGACGGCTGGCACGGTGTTCACCTGGAAGCTCGGCGCCCAGTGGGCTCCGGTCGAATCGCTCCGCTTCCGTGGTAACTACCAGCGTGGTTCGCGCGCCCCGAACATCGGCGAGCTGTTCCAGCCCCAGCTGGTCGGCCTCGACAACCTGGCGTTCGACCCCTGCCAGAACGACGAGCCCGTCGGTGATGCGACGCTGACCGCCATCTGCATCGCGCAGGGCGCACCTGCCGCGCAGATCGGTGCGATCAACCCGCCGGCTGCCGGCCAGATCAACATCACCTACGGTGGAAACCCGGATCTGGATACGGAAACGTCCGACACTTGGACTGTCGGCGTTGTCATCCAGCCGGCTGCCGTTCCGTCGCTGACCGTCACGCTTGATTATTACAACATCATCGTGAACGACGCGATCACGGCTCCGACCGTTGGTGACGTGCTTGATGGCTGCTTCGTGTTCAACCGCGACCCGGCCTCGGCCGAGTGCCTTTCGATTCGCCGGAACCCCTTCACCGGGGCGCTGGACGGCTCTGCGGCTGACACCCCGGGCGTTCCGCTGCTCACCTCCAACCAGGGTCGCCTGCAGACCGACGGTATCGACCTGTCGGCCCGCTGGAACGGTGACATCGGCTTCGCCAACCTGGGTCTGAGCTTCGACGGCAACTGGACGAACCGTTCGCGGTTCAAGGCGTCGCCGGGTTCGATCAACCGCGAATGCGTCGGTTTCTACTCGATCAACTGCGGCTCCATCCAGCCGGAGTTCTCGTTCAACCAGCGCACCTCGCTCAACTTCGACTCGGGCATCACCCTCTCGCTGCTGTGGCGCTACATCAGCAGCGTGAAGTATGAGCCGCTGCAGTATCAGGCTGACCTCGATGCCGGCGGTGCTCCGCTCGACGAGTTCACCAAGATCGGTGCGGCCAGCTACTTCGACCTGTCGGCCCGCTTCGAGGTGAACGAGAACCTCACGGTCAACCTCGCCATGCTCAACATGTTCGACAAGCTGCCGAAGGTTGTTGGTTCGGATATCGGCTCCACCGCCTACAACAGCGGTAACGTCTATCCGTCGACCTACGACCCGCTGGGCCGTCGCTTCCAGGCTGGTGTCCGCCTGCGCTTCTAGTGCTGGCTTGACCATCGGAACGGGAAAGGGGGGCTTTTGCCCCCCTTTCTTTTTGTGCGCTGCAGCAGGATTGAGCGCGGCGGCAATCGCGGTTATCATTGCCGCAAAGGAGAGTTCCCATGAAAAGCAGCCTGATGCTGTTCGCAGCCCTGGCCTTTGCCAGCCCGGCCCTTGCCAATGACGAGGCGCCCAAAAGTGATGTTTCGCGCACGGCCGCCAATGTCGACCCTGACCGCGTGCGTTGCGTGCGCATCACGGAAACAGGAAGCCGGGTGCGTGCCAGCAAGGTCTGCAAGACCAACGCCGAATGGAACCGCCTTGCGGATGCCGGCAACAAGCAGGCCACCGATATTGTCGAGGCAGGTCGGATTGCCTCGATCCAGGGCCAGTAAACAGCTGCAGAACCGGGAATATAATCCGGCTGGCCGGATTGTCCTGTGCCAGACATGAAAAAGCCCCGGCGCATGGTCTGCGCCGGGGCTTTTCCGTTTTAACCACCCTTGGGCCGGTTCAGGCAACAGGCTCCAGCATCAGCCGGCCGTCGCCATCCGTCACCCTCACAGTCGAGCCATCCGGCACCTCGCCAGACAGCAGAAGCTCCGCCAGCGGGTCCACGAGATGCTTCGAGACCGCGCGCTTCAGCGGCCGGGCGCCATAGACAGGGTCGTAGCCGACCCGTGCCAGCCACTGCCTGGCGCCTTCGTTCAGCTCCAGCGTGATCTTGCGGTCCTTCAGCAGGCCCTTCACATGATTGACCTGGATCTCGACGATAGCGCCCATATGCTCGGGCGCCAGCCGGTGGAACAGGATGATTTCGTCCAGCCGGTTCAGGAATTCGGGCCTGAAATGGGCGCGAACGGCTTCCATCACCTGCGGCTCGGCCTGTTTCACATCCGCGCCATCGGGCAGGGCCGCGATATGCTGGCTGCCGAGGTTGGATGTCAGGATGATGAGGGTGTTGGAGAAATCGACCGTGCGGCCCTGTCCGTCCGTCAGGCGGCCATCATCCAGCACCTGCAACAGCACGTTGAAGACATCCGCATGGGCCTTTTCCACTTCGTCGAACAGGACCACCTGATAAGGCCGGCGGCGCACGGCCTCGGTCAGCACCCCGCCTTCATCATAGCCGACATAGCCCGGAGGCGCGCCGATCAGCCGTGCAACCGAATGCTTTTCCATGAACTCCGACATGTCGATGCGAACCATCGCGTCCGAACTGTCGAACAGGAAGTCGGCCAGCGCCTTGGTCAGCTCCGTCTTGCCCACGCCCGTCGGCCCGAGGAACAGGAAGCTGCCCAGCGGCTTGCCCGGTTCCTGCAGGCCGGCGCGCGAACGGCGCACCGCCTTTGAAACGGCCACCACGGCATCCTGCTGGCCAATCACGCGCCGGCCAAGCTCATCTTCCATGTGGAGCAGCTTTTCACGCTCTCCTTCCAGCATTCGGGCAACCGGAATGCCGGTCCAGCGGGAAACGACGGCGGCGATATCCTCGGCCGTCACTTCCTCGCGTACCATGGCTTCGCCGGTTGCCTGCTCGGCTTCTGCCAGCTTGGCTTCAAGCTCGGGGATGACGCCATAGGTCAGTTCGCCCGCGCGGGCATAATCGCCCCGGCGCTGGGCCTGTTCCACCTCGACACGGGCTTGGTCCAGCGCTTCCTTGATGCGGGTGGAGCCGGCAAGCTTTTCCTTCTCCATCGCCCAGCGCGTGCCAAGCTCGTCGGCCTCGGCTTCCAGCCGGGCCAGCTCCTCTTCCAGCACGGCCAGCCGGTCGCGCGAGGCGGCGTCGCTTTCCTTCTTCAGCGCTTCCCGCTCGATCTTCATCTGGATGATGCGGCGGTCCAGCGCCTCGATTTCCTCGGGCTTGGATTCCACCTCCATCCTGAGGCGGGAGGCCGCCTCGTCCATGAGGTCGATTGCCTTGTCGGGCAGGAATCGGTCGGAAATATAACGGTTGGAAAGGGTTGCCGCCGAAACGAGGGCGCTGTCGGTGATCCGCACGCCATGGTGCAGCTCATATTTCTCCTTCAGGCCACGCAGGATGGAGATGGTGTCCTCGACGCTTGGCTCGCCCACGAAGACAGGCTGGAAGCGGCGCTCGAGCGCTGCATCCTTTTCGACATGCTTGCGATATTCATCGAGGGTCGTCGCGCCGATGACATGCATCTCGCCCCGCGCCAGCGCCGGCTTCAGCAGGTTGGAGGCATCCATTGCCCCTTCGGACTTTCCGGCGCCGACAAGCGTGTGCATCTCGTCGATGAAGAGGATGATCTGCCCTTCGGCGGCCTTGATCTCGTCGATCACGGCTTTCAGCCGCTCCTCGAATTCGCCGCGATATTTGGCGCCCGCGATCAGCGAACCCATGTCGAGCGCGAAGAGCGACTTTTCCTTCAGACCGTCGGGCACGTCACCATTGACGATGCGCAGCGCCAGCCCTTCGGCGATCGCGGTCTTGCCGACGCCCGGCTCGCCGATCAGCACGGGGTTGTTCTTGGTGCGCCGCGCCAGCACCTGGATGGTGCGGCGGATTTCCTCGTCGCGGCCGATCACCGGGTCGAGCTTTCCGGCCCGCGCCACCTCGGTAAGGTCGCGGCCATATTTCTTCAGCGCGTCATAGCTTTCCTCGGCGGATGCGGAATGGGCCGCGCGGCCCTTGCGCAACTGTTCGATGGCTGCATTGAGCGCCTGCGGCTTCACGCCCGCGTCGGCCAGGATCCTGCCGGCTTCGGTCTCGGGGGCAAGCACGATGGTCAGCAGCAGCCGTTCCACGGTCACGAAGCTGTCACCGGCCTTTGTCGCGACCTGTTCGGCCTGATCGAGAATACGGGCGACATCCTGATCCCAGCTCATCTGGCCGCCGCCGGTCACCTTCGGAAGGCGGGCCAGCGCCGCGTCGGCGCCGCTCAGGGCGCGCGCCGGATCGCCGCCTGACGCCCGGATGAGGCCGGCCGCCATGCCCTGTTCATCATCCAGCAGCGCCTTCAGCAGATGCGCGGATGTCACCCGCTGGTGCGTTTCTCGAAGCGCGATAGTCTGGGCTGCCTGAAGGAATCCCTTGGCCCGATCGGTGAATTTCTCGATGTTCATGCCCGCTGTCACTCCTTTCAGACCGATGTAGTGTGTCTTTAATGTCACACAATGGGGCGTCTTCCGAAAATGCCGAGGTGGCGCAAAGTGCTGGAATCCGTTTCGGAAGCGTCTTTCATCGAACTGGACTGAAATTGGGGAGCATGAAGATGAAAGGCAACCGCCTGTGCCAGATGCTGGGAATCGAGCGACCGATCGTGCAGGCGCCCATGGGCTGGATCGCCCGGTCCCGGCTGGCATCGGCCGTCTGCAACGCCGGCGGGCTGGGCATCATCGAAACCAGCTCGGGCGAGCTCAACACGATCCGCGCGGAAATCCTGGCGATGCGCGGCCTGACGGACAGGCCCTTCGGCGTGAACATCGCCCAGGCCTTCGTGCGGGATCCCGGCATCGTGCAGTTCATCATCGACGAGGGCGTGCGCTTCGTTACGACATCGGCCGGAGACCCGAACCGCTTCTGCTCGGCGCTGAAGGCGGCGGGGCTTACGGTCTTTCATGTGGTGCCGAACCTTGCCGGGGCGCTCAAGGCGCTGGAAGCGGGCGTTGACGGGTTGGTGGTGGAAGGCGGCGAGGGCGGCGGCTTCAAGAATGCGCGCGACGTGTCCTCCATGGTGCTGCTGCCGCTGGTCCGCGCGCATACGGACAAGCCGATCATCGCCGCCGGGGGCATGCTGTGCGGGCGCACCATGGCGGCGGCCTTCGCGCTCGGCGCCGATGGCATCCAGCTGGGAACCCGCATGGTGAGCGCGGCAGAATCGCCCGTTCACGACAACTGGAAGCAGGCCATCGTCGAAGCGGCCGAAACGGACACGCTGTTCCTCAACCGGCATGGCCCGGGGCCGGCCCTTCGCGCGCTGCGCACCGAACGCACGACCCGGCTGGACCGGGAGGGAAGCCCCGCCATCATGGCCGAATTCGGGCGCGCCATGGACCTCTATTTCGGCGGCGACATGGAGGCAGCGATCGCGCTTTCAGGCCAGGTGGCCGGTCGAATCGATGGCGTGCGGCCCGTGAAGGCGATTCTGGACGACATCATGGAGGAATATCAACAGGTGGTTGCCGGCCTTCCCGGGTGAAGCCGGGAATCGCTCAGCGGCGGCCGCGCAGCATCCAGCCATGGAAAAGCCCGCCTGCAAGGCCGGACAGGCTCATCATGAGGAAACCGGCTGTCGTCCGCGCGCCGGCCAGCGGCGAGAAGCCGAAGGCCAGCTTCATGGCGAGGAGCGCAAGCGCGACCCCCGCCCAGCCCGCCAGCGGATAGGCCAGCGATGCAATCCGCCCGGCACGCGGCCGCAGCCAGGCAGCCACGAGAAAGGCGACGAGAAGAACCACCAGTAGCACCCCGCCCAGTGTCGGCAGCAGGCCGGTGAAATCGCGCAGGATCGCCCCGGCACGCACTGTCGCTGGCAGATCCGTGCCAAGGGCTGCCAGTTCCGCCTGCACGAACAGGCTGTGCGCCAGGCTCGCCAGTGCTGTTGTCAGAAGCGCTGCAAGCAGCAGGCTGCCAAGCCACATCCCGATCCGTCTCATCTGCTTGTCCCCTTCAGGCAGTTGCGGCTAGCCTAGCGGCGAAATTCACATTGCGGGAGGGGTTCATGCACATGCTCAAGGCCTTGATGCTGCTGATCGTGGCGGCATTGCCCGCCACCAGCCTGCCGGCTGCGTCCTCAGGCCCGCCGACACGGGTGGAGGTGGTGGCGACGGGCCTCGATCACCCCTGGAGCATCGCCTTCCTGCCCGATGGCAGCGCGCTCGTCACCGAGCGGCCCGGCCGGCTGAAACACATCCTCAATGGCAAGGTCACGGCGATTTCCGGCGTGCCCAGGCCCTTTGCCGAAGGGCAGGCCGGCCTGTTCGATGTGCGGATCCATCCCGGGTTCGAGGCCAATGGCCTGATCTTCCTGTCCTATGCGCATGGAACGGCGCGTGCCAACGCCACCCGCGTGGCGCGGGCGCGGCTGGTGGGGAACCGGCTCGAATCGGTGACGACAATCTTTACCGCCAGCCCGATGAAGCGCGGCCCGGCCCATTTCGGCGGTCGCATGGCCTTTCTGCCCGATGGCACGCTGCTGCTGACGACTGGCGACGGCTTCGACCTGCGCGAGGAGGCGCAGCGCAAGGCAAGCGCCCTCGGCAAGACGCTGCGCTTCACCATCGACGGCCGGATTCCGGCCGACAACCCCTTCGCCGGGCGGACGGATGCACTGGGCGCAGTGTGGACGCTGGGCCACCGCAACCCCCAGGGCCTGGCGCATGACCCGGTGCGCGGCGTTGTCTTCCAGCATGAGCATGGGCCGCGCGGCGGGGACGAGGTGAACCTGCTGCTGGCAGGCCGCAACTATGGCTGGCCGGTTGCGACCTTCGGGCGCGATTACAGTGGCGCTACCATCAGCCCCTACAGCCGATACCGCGGGACGGAGGCGCCGCTCCTGCACTGGACTCCCTCGATCGCGCCGTCCGGCCTTGCGGTCTATCGCGGCGCGATGTTCCCGGAATGGCAGGGCGATCTTCTGGTTGGCGCACTGGTCGACCGGGAGGTGCGCCGGGTGCATTTGTCGGCCGAGGGGCGGGTGCTCGGGCAGGAAAGCCTTTTCGCCGATCTGGGCGAGCGAATCCGCGACGTGGCCGTCGCACCGGATGGCGCCATCTGGCTGGCAACCGATTCCGCTTCCGGCCGGCTAATCCGCATCAGCCGCCAGCCGTGAAGCCGGGCTGACGGTTCAGGCGCCGGCGCCCGGCCTGGCCCCTGCCTTTTCCCCGGCGGGGCCGTCCTCCGGCATCGCGTCCTGGTCCGTTGCGTCCACGGCGCGCATGCGTTCGCGCAGGTCGGTGGCGATCGCATCCTGGAAGCGCTTTCCGGCCTCGGTGGAGGTGAGCATGAACAGGAAGTGCCGCAGCGCCATGATGCGCTCCTGCTTCCTGTGCAGGATAGCGTCCTGCATCATCACCCCTTCCGAAAGGAAGCGAACCACATCCCGCGTGAGGGAATAGGCGGACAGATCGAACACCTCGGGCGGCAGCGTGCGTTTCGTAAGGTTCAGGCGTGCCAGATCGAAGGTCAGCATGATCGGATCGACGATGGCCTTCAGCTCCGGATCTGTCCGGGCTGCAAGCGTCAGTTCGACAAAGGCCCTGTATTCCGGAAGGTCGAGATGGTCCCACGCGATTTCGGTGGCCCTGGCCCGGTAATAATCACCCGTGCCAACCATCACCGGCGGCAGAGCCGCCATGGCGACCTCGAACATTTCCAGCCGCCGGCGCACGCAATATTGTGTCAGCGCGGCGAGCAGATCGAAGCGGGAACGGAAATGGTAGAGCATGGCCGGGCGGGTGATTCCGGCTTTTTCGGCCACGAGGCTTGTTGAAAAGCCGCTGTAACCCTCCGTGTCCAGAACGGCGATTCCGGCTTCCAGAATGCGCCTGCGCGTGCGCCCGCTTTTGGCCAGTTCGCCCTTGCCCGTGCGTGTCGGGTCTGGTGGAAGAAGCGGGTTGGCGTCTTCCTGCGGAGGCCGGGACTCATGGCTTCCGGCAGCCCCTCTGTTCTGTCCGGAATTTCCTTTGCCGCCAGCCCGGAGCTTGTCACCCTTATTCACCATGGGGTGGCTATTGCCTCGCAATTGCGGAGGCGAGCATGAACTCTGACGTACATTGTCATATCAGACACTTGAACCCCAATACGCAACACTGAGCACTGCTCATGAGCAATTAGTGGAACAGGCCGTGAGACTTGGCAAGTCACCAAGTGATGATTTCAGGCGCCAATCCCTGAAAATACATCGCGTCCAGCCCGCGCGATGGCATGTTTCATGCCGCCCGAGTTCCAGCGGATGGCAGCACGGCCCCGGTGATCGAGGGCGATGATTCCGCCATTGCCGCCCAGCGCCTTCACCCTGTCGAGGAGGGCCGAAGAGGCGCTTTCCACATCCTCGCCCAGAAGGCGCATGCGCGCGGCCACCTCGGCGGTGCCGCCCGCCAGGATGAAATGTTCGCCGATGCCTGTGCAGCTGGCGGCCACTGTGCCGTCGGCCCAGGTGCCGGCACCGGGGATCGGCGTGTCCCCCACGCGGCCGGCCCGCTTGCCGAAAACACCCCCGGTGGAGGTGGCCGCCGCCAGCCGCCCGCGCAGATCGAGGGCGACCGCCCCCACCGTTCCATGGGACAGCGCATCCCCTTCGGCCAGCATTTCAGCCGCCGTCACGCCGACGGGCAGGCGGAACCACTGTTCCGGTGAGGTGATGGCGGGCAGGCCCCGTTCGCGGGCGAACAGGGTTGCGCCTTCGCCGGCCAGAAGCACATGCGGCGTATGGTCCAGCACCGCGCGCGCTGCCGCCACCGGGCTTTCGACATCGCGGATGGCGGCAACGGCGCCGGCGCGCGGGCCGGCGCCATCCATGATGCAGGCATCGAATTCATACCAGCCCGCACGGTTGGGGCAGGCGCCGCGCCCGGCGACATAAAGGCCGGCAGCCTCCAGTTGCGCCACGGCCCATTCAACCACGTCGAGCGCCGACGCGCCGGCCTCCAGCCGCGCCCGCCCGCCGGTCGCGACATCGGCGAGATGCGCTTCGACTTCGGAATAATCCCGGCCGGGGGTGACGCCGGCGCCGCCATGCAGCAGCAGCACAGGGGCGCCATCCACGGGTTCAGCCGCCATGCTGGTGTGCAAAGGCGATGATCCGGCTTGCCGGAAGCGCACCGGAAACGCGCCCGGCTTCGCGCCCGCCGCGGAACAGAACCATGGTGGGCACCGATTGTATGCCGAAGCGCGCGGCAATGGCGGGTGCTGCATCGATGTCGAGCTTGGCGACACGCACATGCGGCTCCAGTGCGGCGGCAGCCTCGGCATAGGCAGGGGCCATGGCGCGGCACGGCCCGCACCATTGCGCCCAGAAATCGACGAGAAGCGGCAGGCTTCCGCGCGTGAGGTGATGCTCGAAGCCGGCGGCATCGAGCGCCAGTGGCTGGCCAGTGAAGAGCGCCGCCTTGCAGCGGCCGCATCTTGGCGCATCGGTCATGCGCGCTTGTGGCACGCGATTCACGGCTCCGCAGGCAGGGCAGGGGATCATCGCGGCGCCGGTCATTTTGCCCTCGGTCATTTCGCCCTCCGTTTCATCGGCTCCGCTCAGGCTGCCGTTTCGAGGTTGGTTGGCGGCAGGCCGGTCTCGCACAGGTCGCACAGGGCATCCATCACGGCCCGGATCCGCCGGTCGATCAGGCTGTAGCGCACGGTCTGGCCCTCGCGCTCCGGCGCGACCACCCCGGCTTCCCGCAGCAGCGCGAGATGCTGGGAGACGCGGGATTGCGACAGGCCCGTCAGGGCCACCATCTCGCTCACCGTGGGGTGTGGCGCGTCGCCTTCGTCCGCCATGCCCATGCGGCACAGCATCTTCAGGCGATCGGGGTTGGCGAGGATGCGCAGCACCCGGGCCATGGAATCGGCATCCCGGCCAAGAGGGGCCAGTTCGCCGGCTGCGATCTTTTCCTGCATCATGGCGCAGGCACTCCTTTGGTCATGTCGTGGCTCGCCGCCATGCCCGGGCCGGTCGCCGGCAGGCCGTCATCGCGCAGCACGACATAGATTGCCGGGATCACGAGCACGGTCAGCAGGGTCGAGGACGCAAGGCCGAACAGGAGGCTGATGGCGAGCCCCTGGAAAATGGGGTCGGTCAGGATGACGGCAGCCCCTATCATGGCGGCAAGCGCAGTCAACATGATCGGCTTGAAGCGGATGCGGCCTGCTTCCAGCAGCACATCGCGAAGCGGCTTTCCGGGCGCCTTGGCATGGTTGATGAAATCGACCAGCAGGATCGAGTTCCGCACGATGATCCCGGCCAGCGCGATGAAGCCGATCATCGAGGTGGCCGTGAAGGGCGCGCGGAAGAGCATATGGCCGATCACGATGCCCACAAGCGTCAGCGGGATCGGGGTCAGGATCACCAGTGGCACCTTGAAGTTGCGGAACTGGGCGACCACCAGCACATAGATGCCCAGCAGCGCCACGATGAAGGCGCCGCCCATGTCGCGGAACGTCACCCAGGTGATTTCCCACTCGCCATCCCACAACAGGGTGGGCACGCTTTCATCTTCCGGCTGGCCGTTCAGCCGCACCACCGGTTTCACGAGGCCGGCGGCCTCCCAGTCGAAGCCGTCGATGGCGTCATGCACGGCCAGCATGCCGTAGATGGGCGCTTCCTGCGCGCCGGCAAGCTCGGCCATCACCATGTCGGCCGAGCGGCCATTGCGGCGGAACAGCATGTGGCTGCCGCTGCCGGTTTCAGCCGTCACCACTTCGCCCAGTTCCACGAGGCGAGGGCCGGCGGCCGTCTGCGCCATGGCGACGGGTGTTGCCTTCATGGTCTGGTTCCACACCCGGTCCTGCTGGTCGATCGAGAACTCGATCGGCAGCGGGGACTGGTCGCCGTCGCGCGGGGCATAGCCCAGAAGCTGGCGACCCATGAGCGCACCGACACTGTCGAGGATCTGCCGCTCGGAGAGGCCGAGCTGGTCGATCGTCGCCCGGTCAGGCAGCAGCCGAAGCTCGGGCGCAGGGGTCAGGACGCTGTTGTGCACATCGACGATGAAGGGCACCTCGCGGAACAGCTTTTCCACCTGCTCGGCCGTCCTGCGGCGGGTCTCCGCATCAGGGCCGTATATCTCGGCGAGAAGGGTTGCCATCACCGGCGGGCCGGGCGGCGTTTCCACCACCTGGAGCGTCGCGCCTTCGGGCAGCGGCACGGCCTTGAGCGCCGTTCGCAGGGCCAGCGCCACCTCGTGGCTTGACCGGTCCCGCTCGGACTTGTGCTTCAGCGTCACCATCACGTCGCCCATCGACGGGTCGCGGCGCAGGAAATAATGGCGCACCAGCCCGTTGAAGTTGAAGGGCGCAGCGGTTCCGGCATGCACGTCCATCGCCGTCACCTCGGGCAGGCCCCGCGTGACCTCGGCTAGCGAGAGAAGCGTGCGCTGCGTATCCTCGAGGCTTGCGCCCTGCGGCATGTCGAGCACCAGCTGCAGTTCCGACTTGTTGTCGAAGGGCAGCAGCTTCACCGTGACAGCCTTGAAGTAGAACATCGAGCCGGCGACCAGCGTGGCGATGCCCACGGCAATGAGGAAGTTGCGCGCCCTGGAGCGCGTTTCGATCAGCGGCCGCGCGAAACGGTCGTACAGGGCGCCAAGCTTGCCGCCATGGGCGTCATCGGCATGGCTGCCGCTTCCGAACAGCGCGATGCGCGCGAAGCGGATCATCAGCCAGGGGGCGATGATGACCGCCACGAAGAAGGAGAAGATCATCGCCGCCGACGCATTGATCGGGATGGGCGCCATGTAGGGGCCCATCAGCCCGGATACGAACAGCATGGGCAGCAGGGCGGCAACGACGGTCAGCGTCGCGACAATCGTCGGGTTGCCGACTTCGGCGACACCGTCGATCGCGGCCTTCACCTTCGACCGGCCGTCGTGCATCGCCCAGTGGCGGGCGATATTCTCGATCATCACGATCGCGTCATCCACCAGGATGCCGATCGAGAAGATGAGCGCGAACAGGCTCACCCGGTTGATGGTATAGCCCATCAGGTTGGAGGCGAACATCGTAAGCAGGATCGTCGTCGGGATGACGATCGCCGTCACCGCTGCCTCGCGCCAGCCCACCGCGAAGCCGACCAGCAGCACGATGGAAACGGTGGCAAGGGCCAGGTGGAAGAGAAGCTCGTTCGCCTTCTCGTTGGCGGTTTCGCCATAGTTGCGGGTGATGTCCACCTTCAGCCCGTCGGGCAGGAGCTGGCCGCGCATCTGTTCAAGGCGGTGCTCCACCGTCTGCGAGACCGTGACGGCGTTGGCGCCCGTGCGCTTGGCGATGGCGACCGATACCGCCGGGGCCATGGACCAGCGCTTTTCGCCCGCACCTTCACCTGTAGCGGGGGCTTCCAGCCGCCACACCCGCGCCTGTGTGTCGGACGCACCAAGGGAGACATCGGCGACGTCGGACAGATAGACGGGTGCGCCCGTCACCGAGCGAAGCATCAGCCTTTCCAGCTCGGCAGCCGATGAAACGCCGTTGCCGGCCACCAGCATGGTGGCATCACCCTGCTGGCGCACCGTGCCGACAGGCATCTGCCGGGCGGCCTGCCCGACGCTTTCCATCACGGCGGAAAGCGGCACGCCATGGGCCGCCAGGCGGGCCGGGTCGGGCACGACGCGGATGGCGTCGGTCTGCCCGCCGACGATGAAGGTGAGACCGATGTCGGGCACCTTCAGCATTTCCGTGCGCAGGCGCTCGGCGATGCGCCGCAGATCGCGATCTGTCCAGCGGTCGGAGACGTCGGCTTCAGGGGACAGGGTGAGCACCAGAATCGGCACGTCGTCGATTCCGCGCACCGTCACCTTGGGCCATTGCGTGCCGGGGGGCGCCCGGTCGGCATTGGCCTGCAGCCGCTCGTGCACGCGCACGGCTGCGTCCTCGGGGCGGGAGCCGACGATGAAGCGCGCCGTCACCATCACGCCATGGTCGCGCGCTTGCACATAGACATGCTCGACCCCCGGCGTCGCCATGAGGATTTCCTCGAGCGGCTTGCCGACATGCTCGACCACCTGGGAAGCCGACATGCCCGGCACCATCATTTCGATATCGACCATGGGAACCGAAATCTGCGGTTCCTCCTCGCGCGGGATCGACAGCAGCGCCAGCAGGCCGACGAGGATGCTGGCCAGCAGAATGAGCGGCGTGAGCGGTGACTGGATCGTGGCCGCGGTGAGCCGCCCGGCGATGCCGAGGGGAGGGCGCGCGATCATTGCGCAGCCCCTGCCGCAGCTGGCGCCACAAGCACGTCACCGGCCTTCAGGCCGGAAAGAAGTTCGAAGCCGCCACCGGGAAGCGGGCGCACCTCGACCGGAACCTCTGAGGCGCGCTTGCCATCAGCCGACAGCAGGGTTGCGAAATGCAGGCCGAAGCGGCGGGTGATGAAGCGTTCGGGCACCACCAGCGCCTCGCGGATTCCGACATCGACACTAGCTGTCACGCGCTGACCGACCAGCATGGGCGAAATACCGGGGATCTCGGCGTCAGCCGTCAGCCGCCCGCCCGAGATGCCGGGATAGACCTTGGTGACACGGCCCTCGAAGCTGGCGTCTGCCGGGCGGCCGGCAAGACCGGCAACGCCCACGGCGGCACCTGGCGCCAGCGAACGGCCGAGCGCCTCCGGCACATCGAGCCGCACGACGGGCGGGCCTGCCGTGATGGTAGCGATCACCATGCCCGGCGCCACGGCCGAGCCTTGCGGAATGTCGGTGCGCAGCACCCGGCCGGCGGCCGGCGCCACGATGGCCCCCTGCCCGGCAACGGCGCCGACCGCGCCAGCCTGCGCGCGCGCGGCGTCGCGCTGGGCTTCGGCCGCCTTCACGGCCGCAGTCGCTTCATCCAGCCTTGCCTTGGCATAGACACCGTTGGCGTGAAGGAAGGCGATGCGCTCATAATCGGCACGGGCGCGGGCGGCTCCGGCTTCGGCGGCGGCGGCCATGGCCGCTGCCGCCGACTGTTCCTGGCCGAGGCGCGTGTCGGTGATGCGGGCGATTGTCTGGCCGGCGGCGACCTGGTCGCCTTCGCGGACGCGCAGTTCGCTGAGGATGCCCGGAATCCGGGCGCGGGCCTCGGCCATGTCGCGCGTGGTGATTGTGGCGCCGACTTCGGCCACGTCCGCGATTCGGGCGGGCTGCAGTGTCAGCCGCTCGCCCGTGGGCGCGACGGCAGCCGTTTCCTGTGCCGGCTGTTCATCCGTGCCGCATGCCGCCAGGGCGCCCGCCACGGCCAGCAGGGCAACCGCGCGGGCGCGTGTCATCTTGAGTGCCATCGTCCGCACCATTTCTCAGGCCCCCCGCTCGACAGGAAGATCAGCCGAGACCCAGGCGCCAAGCCCGCCGGCCAGATGCCCCTCGACCGCGGCGCGGGCCGCGTCGCAGGCGGCCATCGCCCGGCCTGACCGGCCACCCGCCGCACAGGCGAGAACCAGCAGCCGCCCTTGCGGGTCCGGCAGCTGGTCGGGCGCGAATCGGGAAAGCGGAAGGTTGATGGCGCCCGGTATGTGCCCGGCCGTGAATTCATGCGGTTCGCGCACGTCCACCACCAGCGCCTTGCCTTCATCAAGCAGGCCGGCAAGCGTCGTGGGGGCGATGTCGCGCTCGGAGGTCTTGCGCAGGAAGCCGAACATCGGGGCAAACCTTTCGTCTCTGGCTGGCCGCCCGGTATCCGGCAGGCCGTACTAATTATGACTTGCTTATATCTTACATTCCTAATATACAGTCAAGCATAACTGCTCGTAAGGCTGCATCGCTGAAAACCGCGGTCCGGCCTTCGGTGCGGCGATGAATGAAGAGCGTAAGGAGGGTTCCGATGGCGTTGCCGAAGATCGTTGTGCTTGGGGCGGGTCTCGGGGGCACGATTGCCGCCTACGAGATTGCCGATGCCGTCAAGGGCCGGGCCGAGGTGATGGTCGTTTCCAACAGCGAGGATTACTGGTTCGTTCCCTCCAACCCCTGGGTCGCTGTGCGCATGCGCGAGCCCGAGGCGCTGAGGGTCGAGCTGAGGCCCGTGATGGAGCGCAAGAAGATCGGTTTCACATCGGTCGGCGCGAAGCGCGTGCATCCGGCCGAAAACCGGATCGAGCTGAACGACGGTACCGACGTTTCCTATGACTGGCTGGTCATCGCCACCGGCCCGCACCTCGCCTTCGACGAGATCGAGGGCTTCGGACCGGATGCCAACACCGTCTCCATTTGCGAGACGCATCATGCCCACAAGGCGGCGGACCTTTTCGACCGGATCGTTGCCGACCCGAAACCCGTTGTTGTCGGCGCGGCGCAGGGCGCATCCTGTTTCGGCCCGGCCTATGAATTCGCGATGCTGCTCGATACCGAGCTGAAGAAGCGCAAGGTGCGTGACCGCGTGCCGATCACCTTCGTCACGCCCGAACCCTATATCGGCCACCTCGGCCTCGATGGCGTGGGTGACACAAAGGCGCTTCTGGAAAGCGAGATGCGCGACCGCCACATCAAGTGGGTCACCAACAGCCGCGTCAAATCCGTTGAGCCCGGCACCATGCACATCGAGGAGGTGGGCGAGGACGGCGCGGTCAAGAAGGAGCACAGCCTCGATTTCGGTCTGGCCATGCTGATGCCGCCGTTCCGTGGCGTGCCGGCCATCCATGGCATCGAGGGGCTGGTGAACCCGCGCGGCTTTGTCCTGATCGACAAGCACCAGCGCAACCCTGCATTCCCCAATGTGTTCGGTCTTGGCGTCTGTGTCGCCATTCCGCCCACCGGCCCGACTCCGGTGCCGGTCGGTGTTCCGAAAACCGGCTTCATGATCGAATCGATGGTGACCGCCATCGCCCACAATCTTTCCGACCTGCTGGACGGCAAGGAGCCGAGCTGGGAAGCAAGCTGGAACGCCATCTGCCTTGCCGATTTCGGCGATGGCGGTGTCGCCTTCGTGGCGCAGCCCCAGATCCCGCCGCGCAACACCAACTGGTCGTCCAGCGGCAAGTGGGTCCATCTGGCCAAGATCGCCTTCGAGAAATATTTCCTGATGAAGGTGCGTCGCGGCGAGAGCGAACCCTTCTACGAGAAGCTGGCCCTTCAGGTGATGGGTGTGAACAAGCTGCGCGACCGCTGACCGGTTGCCGGGCGGGCTTCTCCCTTTGTTGATCTTGCAGGAGTTGATGCCATGAATCTCGATCGCGCCGTTTTTGCATTTGCGGGCATTGTCGTGCTGCTCAGCGTGGCCCTGGCCGTCACGGTCAACATCTGGTGGCTGGCGCTCACGGCCTTTGCAGGCTTCAACCTGCTGCAATCGGCCTTCACGGGCTTCTGCCCTGCCGCCATCGTCTTCAAGAAGCTTGGAATCCAGTCCGGCAATGCCTTTCGCTGACCCTGCCCGCCTGCGGCGTCAGGCAGCTTTCGGAGCGGGCCTGGCTGCCCTTCTGGCTGCGACACCCGCCATGGCCGTCACGCTCGATGAAGCCGTGGCTTCGGCGCTCGCGTCATCCCCCACGGCGCGCGAAGCCGAGGCGGGTGTCGATGCGGCGCGCGCGCGGCTTTCGCAGGCGCGCGGCGCCACGTTGCCGACGCTCAGCGCCATGGGCATGGTGGGCACCGGCCGTCTGGATCCGAAGGGCTATTTCGGCCTTGTCGAGGATGATGTTACGCCCCGCATGGGCCAGGTGACGCTGGAACAGCCCCTGTTCGCCGGTGGCCGCATCATGGCTGGGCGCGCCGCTGCGCGCGCCGGGCACGAGGCCGCCGAAGCCGGGCGCGACATGACCCGCGCGATGCTGGCGGCCGAAGTCGCTGGCACCTATGCCATGGTTCTGACGACTGGCCGCGAAGTGACCCTGCGGCGCGCCCAGCTTGCCCAGATGACCGAAATCGAGCGCCAGGCCACCTTGCGCTACAAGGCAGGCGAGGCCGCCTCGACGGATCTGTCGCAGGCGCGCGCCCGCCTTGCCGAGGCCGAGGCCGGGCTGGAAGCGGCCCTCGGGCAGGAAGCGGGCGTTAAGGCCCGGTTCCGCGCCCTGACCGGCCTTGAGCCGGAAGGCCTTGCCGCCCTGCCACCCCCGCCGGAAGCGCCGCCCAGCCGCGCCGATGCCGTGGCCGCGGCGCTTGCGGCGAACCCCGGCCTCAGGGCGTCGGAAAAGGCAGCCGAAGCCGCCGCAGCGCAGCAGCGCGCCGCCCGGGCGGACTGGCTGCCGACAGTCGGCGCCTTTGCCGAAGCCTCTGCCGTGCGCGACCAGTTCTTCCCCGATTATACTGCGGACCAGGCCATTGTCGGCGTGCGGGCGAAATGGACCCTCTTCGATGGCGGCCGCGCCGGGCGGATTGCCGAAGCCTCGGCTGGCCGACGGGCAGCCGATGCCGCGCGTGATGGCGCGCGTGCGCAGCTCGAAGCCGAGACGGTTGCCGCCTATGAAGCCGTGATGGCAGCCCGCAAGGTTGCTGCTGCCGTCAGCCGCCGCGAGGCTGCCGCCGCCGAAGCGCTGCGCGCGACCCGGCTGGAGGTGAAGGTGGGCATGAAGACGCAACTGGCCCTGCTGGATGCCGAGCGCGAGGCGCTGGAAGCCGCCGTCGCCTCTGCCCATGCCGAAGGCAATCTCGTTGCATCGGGATGGCGCCTGAAGGCACTGACGGCCAGCTGACGACCGAATGACGGACTGAAGGGGGACGGATCGATGACTGCAGAAAGACGCGCCGGGCCCGTTTCCCTTGCCCTGATCCTGCTTGGTGGCCTTGCCGGGTGCGGTGAAGCCGTTCCGACCCTGCCCGAAGGGCGTGAGGCCGAACTCGCCGCCCGCTCCGCAGGGCTGGCCAACGCCTTTCAGCAGGAACTGCAGGTGGCGCTGAAGTCCGCCATCGCGGCGGGCGGCCATGTCGGCGCCATCGATACCTGCGCCAGCGTCGCCCCCGCGATCGCCGAGCGGCTTTCCGAGGAAAGCGGCGCCACTGTCAGGCGCACGGCCCTGAAGGCGCGCAACCCTGTCGCCAAACCCGATGCCTTCGAGCGCGAGACCATGTCCGCCTGGATTCGCGGCCCCGTTGATGCCGAAGGCCGGCCCGTGGTCCGTGCGGCCGTCGTGCGCGCCGCAACCGGGCAAGCCGGTGGTGGCGGGGCCGAATATCGCTGGATGCGCGCCATTCCGGCCCAGTCCATGTGCCTTGCCTGCCATGGCAAGGCCATTGCGCCCGATGTGCAGAAGGCCATCGACGCGCGCTATCCCGAAGACAAGGCCATCGACTTCGAGGCCGGCGACCTGCGGGGCGCCTTTTCCATCCGCTGGACAGGGGATGCCGTGACGGCCGGGGTGATCCCGCCCGCCTGATGGGCCTTTCACCGCCTGATCCCCCTGCTGCTGGCTTGTGCGGCGGGGAAGGGCATTTCCGGCCGGTGGTCAGCCCGGCTTGTGCGCCTTCACATGGATCCAGGCCGCGTCCATCACCACCCCTTCGGGCCTGTGGTGGCGGGCATAGACCTGTTCCAGATCGTCGCGCACGGCGGCGCGCCTGGCTGGCGAGGCATTGTCCAGAAGCTCGGCCACGGCAAAGGCCCTGAGCGCGAAATCGACGACTTCCGATGGATTCAGACCCGGTCCGCCGATCACCTGCTTGGCCCGCCTGAGATCAAGCGACACGGATTCGAGCCCGGCACTGGCCAGGATGTCGAGAAGATAGGCTTCGTCGGCCAGCTGGAAGGGGCCGGGGGCGCGCGGATCGGGCTTGGGCAGCGGCAGGTGGCGGCCGACAGCGGCGCGCATTTCCGTCATCCACGGGTTTTCGGACGGGGCCGCCCACACCGCGAGATCCATGCGGCCACCCGCCGCCAGCAATTGCGCAAGGCTGGCATAGGCGGCGTGCGGATCCTCGAAGAACATCACGCCGAAGCGTGACATCAGCCTGTCGAAGGGCGCGCCTTCCGGCACGATATGCGCGGCATCGCCCAGCTGGAAGCGGATGTTCTGCAGCCCTTCGGCCGCGGCCCGGCGCGCGGCTTCGGCCACCAGCACGGGCGCGATGTCAAGCCCGGTTGCTGATCCGTCAGGTCCCACCTGCCGCGCGATCTGCCGTGTCGTCCAGCCGCCGCCGCAGCCGACATCAAGCACATGGGCGCCGGGCGCGAGTTCGGCGGCTTCGAGCAGGCTTTCGCCGATCGGGGCGAGCATCGCTTCGAAACGGTCGAGATCGGCGAGCCAGCGCTCGCCACGGATGCCGGCCCAGTCTTCGGCGCCGGGGGCGGGGTTTTTCTGCTTGTCCTTGCTCATGCGCCTGTCTTGCACCGGGGTTAGCCGGCTTGCAATCGCGGGATTGCCCTTTTCAGCGTGCAAGGGTTGTAGGTGACGGCATGGCCTCGTGCCTGTCTTCGGCGTGCATCCACAGCGTGTGGCTGTCGATCCGGATCCGGGCGATGGCGCGCAGGGCTTCCGTGCGGGCAGACGCTTCGGCGAGGGCTGCCTCCTGTGCCTGCCGCTCGGCATAGAGGCGGTCGGTCAGGTCGATCCCGCCCAGCGCATGGCCCTTCGCCATGCGGCGGGCGGCCGATTGCGCCGCCTGCGCTGCCGCGCCTGCTTCGCGCCATGCGGCAAGGGCGGCTTCGGCGAGCGCCCTGTCCCGCGCGGCAAGGGCTGCGATGTCATGCCGTCTGGCAGCCAGGTCCGCCTGCGCTGCATTGGCGCTGGCACCCGCTTCGTCGGCGCGCGCACGGCGATGGGCGCCCCCCAGCGGAACGGAAAGGAGAAGGCCGACACCCCGTTCCTCGCCACCGCGCTCGGAAAAGCCGCGAACGCCGATCGACGGGTCGGCCAGCCGGTCATGCCTTGCCCGTTCGGCGCGTGCGCCCATGCGCTCGGCCTCGGCGGCTGCCGCGCCGATCTCGTGGCTGCGCTCAACGACAAGTTGGGCCAGATGGTCCAGCCCTTCGGGCGGCAGGGCCGGATCGGGCAGGGGCGGCGCTTGCGCGGGCAGGGGCAGGGCCGGAAATTGCGCTGCAAGGCTTGCCCGTGCAGCGCCCGCCCGGCCATGCGCCGCGCGCGCGGCTGCGCGGGCCGTGCCGAGGGCGATTTCGGCCTGGTCGCCTTCCAGCGGGGCTGCATCGCGCAGCGCCACCCTTTGCCGCGCCGCGTCAAGGGCGGCCCCGGCGATGCTGCTGGCTGCATCGAGCACGCGCGCTTCCGCTGCAGCGCCGAGCCAGTCCCACCAGAGGTCGTTAAGCTGGACGGCCGCCTGGTGGCGCGCATCCTCGGCCATGTCCGTGGCCATCCGCACACCCGCTGCGCCCATCCTGCGATCAAGGGCTGCCTTCCCCGGCAGGCGGATGGCGCGGGTGAGCGCTGCATCATATTCGCTGTATTCGCCCTCGCCGTCGATCCGGCGGCGCATGAAGGAAACGCTTGCCTCGAACTCGTGCGGGCCGGCCCTGAGCGCACGCGCCTCGGCGCGGGCTGCTTCCAGGCGGGCGCGAGCGGCCAGAACGGCGGGGTGGCCGTCGAGCGCTGCCTCCACGGCTTCGGCAGGCGGCAGGCCGGCCTCGAGCGTGGCTGCCGCCGCCGGGGTTGCGCTGGCGGGCGCGGCCAGTGCCATCAGGATGAACGCCACGCGCATCATTCGGTTTCTCCGATCCGGTCCTGCCATCCCCGGTCTTCCCATCCCCGGTCTTCCCCGAAGCGGGCATAGAGCAGCGGCAGCAGCACCAGCGTGAGGAATGTGGCCGTGACCAGCCCGCCGATCACGACGATGGCGAGCGGTTTCTGGATTTCAGAGCCAGGCCCCGTCTGGAACAGCAGGGGCACAAGGCCGAAGGCGGCGATGCTGGCTGTCATCAGAACCGGCCGAAGCCGCCGCCTCGCGCCCGAAATCACCGCTTCCTCCAGCGGCAGGCCTGCTTCGCGCAGGTGGCGGATGTGGCTTACCAGAACCAGCCCGTTCAGCACGGCGATGCCGAGCAGCGCAATGAAGCCGACGGAGGCCGGAACCGACAGATATTCGCCAGACAGCCACAGGGCCATAATGCCGCCCACCAGCGCGAAGGGGATCATCAGCAGAATGAGGATCGCCGGCCGCGCCGCGCCGAAGCTGAGGTAGAGAAGGCCGAAGATCATCGCCAGCGCCACGGGCAGCACGATGGCCAGGCGGTCTGCCGCGCGCTGCTGGTTTTCGAACTGGCCGCCCCACACGATGCGGTAGCCCTGCGGCAGCACCACTTCCGCCCCGATCAGCCGCTGTGCTTCTTCCACATAGGAAACGATGTCCCGGCCCGAGACGAAGGCCTGCACAAGGGCGAAGCGCGAGCCGTTTTCATGTTCGAGCTTCACCGGCCCTTCCGTGCGGGATACGCGGGCGAGGTCGCTTGCCCGGGCGGTGGCGCCCGTGGGGCTGAGGAGGATCTGGTCGGCGAACAGCCGGGCGTCGGCTGCGACATCATCCGGCCCGCGCAGCAGGATGGGCGTGCGCCGCGTGCCTTCCGCCACGACACCGGCTGGCAGGCCCTCCACCTGCGCCCGCAGCGCATCCTGAAGGTCGCTGGCCGGGAAGCCGGCGCGCCCGGCCGCGAGGCGGTCGATTTCAAGCGTCAGGTAATCGACATTGTCATCGGCAACGGTGATCACCTCGGTCGCGCCCTCGATCTTCGTCAGCCGGGCCTCGATCTCGCCGGCGAGCCGGCCGAGCGTTTCCAGATCCGGGCCGAAGATCTTGACGGCGAGGTCGCCACGGCTGCCGGTCAGCATCTCGGAAATGCGCATTTCGATCGGCTGGGTGAAGCTGGGCTCGATTCCGGGGTGGGCTTCCATCGCCCGGCGAAGTTCCTCCACCAGCCAGGGCTTGCTGGGCACGCGCCATTCCTCCAGCGGTTTCAGCACCAGGAAGGCATCCGTCTCGTTCAGGCTCATCGGGTCGAGGCCCAGTTCGTCGCTGCCCACGCGGGAAATGACGGAACGGACTTCGGGAACCTTTTCGAGAATGGTCCGCTGCACCGCGAGATCGCCGGCAACGCTGTGATCGAGGCCGATGGAGGGGTGTTTCGCCGTCTGCATCAGCACCGCGCCTTCATCCAGTGTGGGCAGGAAGGTCTTGCCGACCTGTGTATAGGCAAGGCCCGCCACCGCGAGCGAAGCAAGTGCCAGCCCATAAGCGAGCGGCTTGCGGGCAAAGGCCCCATCCAGCAGCCGGGCATAGGCGGGTGCGATCCGGCGCATGGCCCAGCTGTCATGATGGCCGTCCTGCTCCTTCAGCCCCCAGGACGCCAGGACGGGCACGATGGTGAGCGCCAGCAGAAGCGAGCCGGCCAGCGCCATCACGATGGTGAGCGCGACGGGGGCGAACAGCTTGCCTTCCAGCCCCTCCAGCGTGAGGAGCGGCAGGAAAACGAGGCAGATGATGACGATGCCCGAGAAGACGGGACGGATGACTTCGCTGGTTGCCACAAGGATGTTGTGAAGGCGTCCGGCGGAACGGTGCCTGGGGTCTGACAGGCGCTCGACGATATTTTCCACCACCACCACCGCGCCATCGACCAGCAGGCCGATGGCAATGGCAAGACCGCCAAGGCTCATCAGGTTTGCAGTCAGCCCGAAGCCCTGCATGAGGATGAAGGTAATGAGCGCCGCAAGCGGCAGCGCCGCCGTGACGATGAGGGCGGCGCGCCAGTCCCCCAGGAACAGGAGGAGGAGAATGATGACGAGCACGACTGCTTCCAGAAGCGCTTTTTCCACGGTCTGGACGGCGCGGGTTATCAGGTCAGAGCGGTCGTAGAAGACATCGATCGTCACACCGTCGGGAAGGCTTTGTTCCAGTTCGGCAAGGCGGGCCTTCACGCCCGAGACGACATCGGCCGCATTGGCGCCGCGAAGGCCGATGACAAGGCCCTGCACCGCCTCGCCCTTGCCGTCGCGGGTGACGGCGCCATAGCGCGTGAGGCTGCCGCTGCGCACATCGGCGACATCGCCCACGCGCACGACTGCGCCATTGGCAGCAGCCAGCGGAATGGCGGCGAGATCCTGAAGCGTTGTGACAGCGCCCACTGCCCGCACGATCAGGGCGGATTCCCCGTCGGCCAGCCGGCCGGCGCCGTCGTTGCGGTTTCCGGCTTCGATGGCATCGGCAAGGTTGCGCGTGCTGATTCCGGCTGCCGCCATGGCGACGAGATCGGGCACCACCTCGAAGGTCTCGACCCGGCCGCCCAGTGCGTTCACATCGGCGACGCCCGGCACCGTGCGCAAGGCCGGGCGGATGGTCCAGTCGAGCAGGCGGCGCTTTTCCGCCAGGCTCAACGGCCCCTCGATCGTGAACATGAACATGTCGCTCAAGGGGGTGGAAATGGGGGCGAGGCCGCCTTCAACCGTATCGGGCAGGTCTGCCTGCACGGCCGCGAAGCGTTCCGCCACCTGGCTGCGCGCCCAGTAGATGTCCGTCCGGTCGTCGAAATCGATCGTGATGTCGGCGATGGCATATTTCGCGACCGACCTCAGGATGCGCTGGTCGGGGATGCCGAGCATTTCCTGCTCGATCGGGGTGATGACCCGGGCTTCCACCTCCTCCGGCGTCATGCCCGGCGCCTTCAGGATCAGCTTCACCTGTGTCGGCGCGATGTCGGGAAAGGCGTCGATGGGAAGCGTGATGAAGGACCATAGCCCGGCCGCTGCAACCAGCAGCGACAGGATGGCGACGACGATGCGGTTGTCCAGCGACCAGCGGACGAGTTGGCGCAGCATGGTCAGCCGCCGGCCTGCATCTTCAGCTCGGGAAGCCCGGAGATCGCAACGGTTTCGCCCGGCTTCACGCCTTCGAGGATGACAGCCCTGCCGGCCGCGCTGCTGCCGACGCGAACGGTGCGCGGCGCGAATCCTTCCGCTGCCTGCACGAACAGGGCATCGCGGCCATCGATACGGGTGAGGGCGGCGGAGGGAACGATTGCAGCCCCGCTGCCGCTGTTGCCCATCAGGGTGACGCTGAGCGCCTGCCCCGAAACAAGCCCGGGCGCGGCGCCGATGGACGCCCGTGCCCGCACGGAGCGGGTTTTAGGATCGACACCCGGCGAAACCGATACCAGCGTGCCGCGGAAACCGCCGGCCAGTTCGACCGCCATGCCGGGCCGTGCAATCCCGGCAAGCCGTTCAGGCAGTTGCAGTTCCAGGCTGTAGCGGTTGACGGCATCGATCACGAAGGGCGCCGTATGGGCCTCGACAGGGCCGCCGGTTTCGACCGAGATCCTGGAGACCCGGCCGGCAATCGGGGCCTTCAGATGGACGAGGCCGTCGGCTGCCGCACCGCCGCGTGCCATCATCTGCGCAGTCTGTGCTGCCTCGACCCGCGCTTCGGCAAGGGCTGCCTGTGCCGCATCATTGCGTGCGCCAGCAACGATGCCGGCTTCCGCCAGTTGCGTGACTCGCCTTGCCTCGGCTTCGGCCAGCTTCAGCCGGGCATCGGCGCGGGCGCGGGCAGCGGCCAGTTCCATCGCTTCGCGGCTTACCATGGTGGCAAGGCGCTGGCCCTGCCGCACGGCATCGCCTTCCTGCACCTCGATCTGCGCGATGGAGCCGGAAAAGGGCGTGGTCACGGCCATGCGGGCGCCGGGTGGCAGGCTGATGGTAGCCGGAACGACGGCAATCGGCACTTCGCCCGCGGCTTGTGCCACCGCAGTTTCGGGCGGGACGGACTGGACCGCCGCTTCCGCGCCTTTGGCGGTGGATTCAGTTTCTGGCGCACCTTCGGGTGCGCAGGCCGCAACGGCCAGAAGAAGGGGCAACAGGGCGCGTTTCATCCACTTCCTTTCATGGCCACAGCCACATGCTGTCAACGTGGGTTCCGCCGCCTTGCAAGGCGGCCCGGAAACGGCCTGCGAAAATCCAAGGATTTCATGATGCATGAGACATGAACATGCACTGATGATTCATATCAAGAAATCAAAACATAATGTGCATTAATGTCATTTCGTCGTGGCGTCGAGCAGGTCTTCATATGCGCGCCCATGGCGGGATGGAGGAGAAGGATTATGCAGACAGGCATGTATCGCATCATTGCCATTGCCCTTGTAGCCATGGCGCCCGGTCTCACGCCGGCCGTGGCCCAGCATGGTGGCGGTGGTGGAGGAGGTGCCGGCATGGGTTCCCGGGCGGGCAGCCCGCCGGTGATGGGCAGCCAGCGGGCCGGCGACATGGACCGGGCGCGCCAGCAGAACCAGACCCGCCTGAAGGATGGCACGGGCGCGAAGGATCAGACGCGCGCGCAGACCCGCAGCCAGATTCGGGACCAGGACCGGGTGAAACTGAACAGCGCGATTGACGGCCAGATGTCGGGCTGGCGCATGCTTGGCGATGGCGAACGGCTGCAGTTCCACCAGCGCATGCAATCCGCCCAGACGGCCGAGGAGCGCAACCGCATTCGCGCCGAACATCAGGAAACCATCCGCCAGCGGCAGCAGGATCTGGGCGTCGGTGCGCCCAAGGCAGGAAGCGGCAAGGGCGCCGGCATATCGGCGGGCGAGGCCGAACGCATGTCCCAGATGCTGACCGAGCGGGAGCGGCTGGAATATCATGAGCGCATCCGTGCCGCGACATCCGAGGAAGAGCGTGCCCGCCTGCGCACGGAAATGCAGACGGAAGCCCGCAAGCGGGCGCAGGACATGGGGATCGACGTGCCCGACTGGTATGGCCAGCCTTCCGGCGACTGATGGCTGATTCCAATTCCGGGCCTGCCGCTTTCACAGTGGCAGGCCCGGCTCATGTCGGATTCGGGTCAGGCCAGCTGGCCGTCCTTCAGAAGCGGCAGGCGGCGGATCGGTTTTCCGGTCAGCGCATGGAGCGCGTTCACCACCGCCGGGGCCGCAGGCGGCAGGGGCGGTTCGCCAACGCCGCCCATGGGCGCGCCGGATTCGATGATGTGCGCCTCGATCCAGCGTGGCGCGTCTGGCATGCGCAACAGCTCATAGCCATCGAGGTTGCGGTTGACGGCAGCGCCGCCCGCGATCTCGACGGCTTCCCCGAAAGCCGATGACAGGCCCTGGATGACACCGCCCTCGATCTGGCTGATGGCGCCGTCGCGGCTGACGATGGAGCCACAATCGAGCGCCACGACCATGCGATGCACCAGCGGGCGGCCGTCCGCGATGCTCACTTCGGCCACTTCGGCGCACAGGCTGCCATAGCTTTCCACATAGGCGATGCCGCGCGCCCGGCCCGGGGGCAGCGGCTGGCCCCAGCCGGCCTGCACTGCCGCCGTGTCCAGCACGTTGAGGGCGCGCGCATCATGGGCGAGAAGCTCGCGCCGCAGCCGGTAGGGGCATTTGCCCGCCGCCTTCGCCACTTCGTCGAGGAAGCATTCGAGGAAATAGCCATTCTGCGTGGAACCGACAGCGCGCCAGGGCGCTGTCGGCACCGGGTAGCGCTTCATCACATAATCGAGCCTGTAGGCGCCGGGCTTGTAGCGTGTGTCCGCAAGGGACTGCACGCTGCTGCCGTCCAGCCCGCCTTCGGGGATGGGGGTGGCGGGCGCCGCCATGTCGAGCGCCATCGACGGCCCGGCGGTTCGCACCCACAGGCCCGTCAGCCGCCCGTCAGACGAAAGCGTGGCCTTCATCCGCGCCATCTGCGCCGGGCGATACCAGCCCTGGCCGATTTCCTCCTCGCGCGGCCAGACGAAATGCACCGGCTTTCCGACGGCCAGCGCCACCAGCACGGCGTCGCGCATGCCCTCATTGTCGCGCAGGCGCCGGCCGAAGCCACCGCCCAGCAGCGTCGTGTGGATGCGCACCTTTTCCGCAGGCAAGCCTGATGCTGCGGTGATCGCGCCCATCAGCCTGTCCTGCGCCTGTGTCGGCGCCCAAACTTCCAGCGTGCCATCGGCGTTGAAGCGCACATGGCAGTTCCACGGCTCCATCGGCGTGTGGCTGAGGTAGGGGACTTCATAATCCGCTTCGACTGTGCTGGCGGCCTCTTTCAGGGCGGCATCGAAATCGCCGTCCTCGCGCGCCATGGCCGATGTCGCGGAGCCGAGCGCTTCCGTCATGCCGGCGGTAATGGCGGCGCTGTCCAGCGTCGCGTTTTCCGTGGGCCTGAAGCGGATGTCGAGCGCCTTTGCGCCCTTCATCGCTGCCCACATGCTGGTGGCGACAACAGCCGCGCCCGTGGGCAGCGGCACCACCTGGAGGACACCCGCGACCGCCCTGGCAGATGCTTCGTCGAAGCCTTCGAGCGCCGCCCCGAAGACCGGGGACAGCCGGGCGCAGGCAAAGACCTCACCGGGAAGGGACAGGTCCATGCTGTAGACCGGCTCGCCGCGCACCTTGGCCGGGATGTCGTGGCGGCGCACGATGCGGCCTGTCAGCGTGCGGGCGGACAGCGGGCGCAGCACCGGCTCTTCCGGCACGGGCCGTGCGGCGGCGCCTGCGGCCAGCGCGCCGATGGGGGCAATCACACGGTCCCGGTGCATGACCTTGCCATCCGCGATGTCGAGTTCGGCAAGCGGCAGGCTCCGGCTTTCGGCGGCTTCGGCCAGCAGCATCATGCGCGCGGCAGCGCCAGCTCGGCGCAGTGTTTCGTGCCAGCCGCGCATGCCCCAGCTTCCGCCGGAGCTCATCGGCGCCTTGCCGCCACGCCGGAAGGCGGGGGCGGGGTGGGCTGTCTCGATCCGGATGCCCTCGACAGGCACGCCCAGTTCCTCGGCGATCAGCATGGCGTGGCCGGTGTGGATGCCCTGGCCCATTTCCGTCGTGGGGGACCAGAGCTTCACCGATCCGTCGCCCCGCACTTCCAGATAGGCGGTGAGCATGGGCGTGGCGATTCCGGCAGCCGCCAGCGCCTTGTGCGCGGGAACGGCCATGGCGATCACGAGCGCGCCTGAACCGGCAAGCAGCTGTCGGCGGCTGAGGGCGGGGGTGGAGATGGCTGTCATGCGGCTCTCCTCAGGCTTTCGCTGCTTCGCGGATCGCCTTGCGGATCCGCATGTAGGTGCCGCACCGGCACAGAATGCCCGCCATATGGGCGTCGATCTCGTCGTCCGTGGGGTTCGGGTTTTCCGCCAGCAGGCTTGCCGCCTGCATGATCTGGCCGGTCTGGCAATAGCCGCACTGCGGCACCTGCATGTCGATCCAGGCCTTCTGCAGCGGATGGTCGCCATTCTTGCCCAGCCCCTCGATCGTCACGACCTGCTGCCCGGCAACCGCTTCCACCGGCAGCACGCAGGCGCGCACGGCCTGGCCATCCACCAGCACCGTGCAGGCACCGCACTGGGCGATGCCGCAGGCATATTTCGCGCCCTTCAGCTGCAGCACATCCCGCAGCACCCACAGGAGCGGCATCTCGGGGTCGACATCGAGCTGGCGGGCCCGGCCGTTGATGGTGACGGAGATCATGGCTGTCCTTTCCGGTGCTGGGTGGGCAAGCGGGCGCAAAGGATGGCAGCAGCGCCCGGCGCCTGCAAGCGGAAGCGGCAGGTTCAGCGATCCGTTTGCCGTGCGGCCTCCAGCAGCTTCATTCCTTCCCGCAGGCGCGCGCGGCTGATTTCGCCGGCCACTTCATCAAGGATCATGCCGTCGCCGCTGACGAACAGCGTAGTCGGAAAGGCCTTTTGACCGATGGCCGCCCCCAGCCGACCCCCGGGATCGAGCAGGTGCCCGGCCTCGGCCAGCCCGGCCGCCTTCAGATGCCGGCGCACGCTATCGGCCGGCTCTCCCTGATTGACCAGCAGCAGCGGCACCGGGGCTGTTTCGGCTTCGGATGCCAGCATCGGCAGCTCGCGGCGGCAGGGCGGGCACCATGTCGCCCACAGGTTGATGACCATCGGCTTGCCCGCCGGCGCCATGGTCTGCCCATCCAGCGCGACCAGCCCCGGCGGCAGTTGCAGCGGCCTCGGCTCCGGCTTCAGTGCCGGCTCGAGGATGAGCACCCACAGTGCCGCAAGGGCGGCAGGCAGCAGCAGGGCCGGCGCAAGGCCGGGCGTGCCGCGCAAGCCAAGCCCCAGCACCAGCGCGGCGGCGGCGGCCCCGGCCGGGGCATTCAGCCCGCCCTGCCATAGCATCAGCGCTGTCAGCGGCTCGGCGGCATAGGCATCGGGCATGGCTGCCACATGGGCGATGCGGGCCGCCAGCAGCCCGGCCCCCAGTGCCAGCAGGCCCGTGGAGGCGGGCCTGCCATGGCGCGCGGCCAGCCTGTCGGCGCTCCAAAGGAACAGCATGATGAGCAGCAGGGCGGCCGCGCGCCCGGTGGGGATGGCCAGCGGGCCAAGCGAAAGGACGGCGGGAAGCATGGCCCCCCCTGGCATGACCGGCGCGACGGGGCCAGCCATCGGCTTGCAGGGCGCCCGGCCTGCATGGCTGGCATGCCCGGCCGGGGTTCTTGCGGAAATCCTCTGTCTGGCCGAAGCTTCGGTCATCGCAGGACTGAGGGAGATGCACTATGCTGAAGAACTGGCCCGAAATGGCGGAGAAGCTGAACCCGCTGGTTGCCTCGCTGCGCAAGGCGCAGCCCGATGTGATGAAGGCCTTCGGGCAGATGGCGCAGGCGGCCACCCGCTCCGAGGCACTCGACACGAAGACGAAGGAGCTGATCGCGCTGGGCATCTCGGTCGCCATCCGCTGCGATCCGTGCATCACCTATCATGCCAAGGCGGCGGTGAAATCCGGCGCGACCGATGCCGAACTGGCGGAGGCGATGGGCCTTGCCGTCTATATGGGGGCAGGTCCGTCGGCCATGTACGCCGCCCAGGCCCTGGAGGCGGCCGGCCAGTGGCGGCAGGAACTGGAAGGGCCTGAAGCAGGCTGAATCGGAAAGCCGGCCGGGCCTGAAGGCAAGGGCCCCGCACCCCGGAAGGGGCGCGGGGCCAAAAGGCTGCCGCCGTCCGCGTGGCGGAGGCTCAGTTCACCTGCCGCTCTCGGCCTTCCCAATAGGGTGCGCGCAGTTCCCGGCGCAGGATCTTGCCGGAAGGGTTGCGTGGCAGCGCCTCGATCACGTCCACCGATTTCGGCGACTTGAAGGCGGCGATGCGGTCGCGCGCCCAGCTGATGATGCTGGCTTCGTCGATGCTGTGGCCGGGCTTCGGCACGCACACGGCCTTCACCGCTTCGCCCCATTTGTCGTCGGGAACGCCGATCACTGCCACTTCCAGCACGTCGGGGTGGCCATAGATCGCGCTTTCCACCTCAGCCGGATAGACGTTTTCGCCGCCGGAAATGATCATGTCCTTCACCCGGTCGTGGATGTAGAGATAGCCATCCTCGTCCATGTAGCCGGCGTCGCCGGTGCGGACCCAGCCATCGGCGGACAGGGTGGAGGCCGTCGCCTCGGGAAGGCTCCAGTAGCCTGCCATGTTGTTCGACGAGCGCGTGACCACTTCGCCCACTTCGCCCACGGGCAGTTCGCGGCCTTCGGAATCGCAGATCCGGATTTCCACGCCCGGCAGCGCCTTTCCGGCCGAGCGCATGCGCCGGTTGCCGGCCGGGTCATGGTCTTCGGGCGGCAGCATGCAGATGGTGCCGGTGGTTTCCGTCATGCCATAGGTCTGGATGAAGCTGGCGCCGAACATGGCGATGCATTCGCGCAGCAGTTCCAGTGGAATCGGCGCCGCGCCATAGAGGATGTATTTCAGCCGGCTGAAATCCGTCTGGGCGCAGCGCGGGTGGTTCAGCAGCATCTGGAGCGCTGCCGGCACCATGAAGAAGCGGGTCACGCCCTTCATTTCCACGCTGTCGAAGATGGCGCCCGGCTCGAATTCCGTCAGGACGATGCCCGGCAGGCCGACGCCCAGCGCCATCACGCCAAGGCCGGTGCCGCCGATGTGGGCGCAGGGCATGGCGACGAGCACGGCCTCGTCCTCGTCCCAGGTGCTGTAGGGCTGTTCGAGGCCAACGGCATTCTTGCGCAGCGCGAACATGTTGGCGTTGGTGAGGATCGCGCCCTTGGGCTTGCCCGTGGTGCCCGAGGTGTAAAGCTGGAGCACAGGGTCATCCGGCCCGGCGGGCACGAAATCCGCCCGCGGGGACTGGTCGATCGCGACGCGCGCTTCGGTATCGGTATAGACCTTCAGCACCCCCGGCACGGCGGCGAAGGTGGCGGCCAGGCCCTCGAAGCCTTCGCCCAGGAAGACGATCTTCGCGCCGGAATTTTCCACGATCCAGACGGCCTCGGCTGGCGCCAGGCGCCAGCCCACGGGCGTCATCACGATGCCTTCGCGCGCCGCGCCGAACAGCAGCGTGAAGTAGAGGTCACTGTTCTTTCCGAACCAGGCGATGCGGTCGCCCTTCTTAACGCCATGGGCATGCAGAAGGCCAAGAAGGCGCGCGGTCCTTTCCTCCAGCCCGGCATAGGTTGTCACCCGGTCCTCATGGTCGAGCGCGACGCGCGCCGGCCGGTCGGCTGCCCAGTGGCGGACATAGTCGTCAAACGTGTCGAGATTCACTGCCGGGTTCGTCATCTGGCCCCTCTTCCCCGATGTCGGTTCCGAGCCTTCATGCCGCCTGTGCGGTGGCGCTGTCAGCCTGTCGGTTCTGCTGTCCCGCCAGAAGCCGCTGCTGGGCGGCGGGCTTCATCCAGGCAAAATCCCAGGGCAGGCCCAGGCGCCCGGCGGCGATGGCCGGAGGCGATCGCGGGTCTTTCCGCCGGTCGGCGGCGCGCGCCATCATCTTCAGCGCCAGCCGGTCGAAGGTGGAGAGGTCATATTGCGCGCCCAGTTCCAGCTTTTCCCGCACGATGGGCGGAAGCAGCGAAACGGCGGCGCGCGCCAGCGCCCGGTGCAGGAAGCGCGGCACGCTGGGCGCCGCCGTGCCCGACTGGATGATGTCGAGGAATTCGATAACGATGGGGTGCGGCTCGAAGCGGGGAAGCAGCCGGTTCATCATGTCGAGGAAATCCGCTTCCGATTTCGGGCTTTCGGTCACGCCATAGAGGCTGCCGATCTTCTCGCCATCGTTCCAGAAGCGCAGCTGATCGGCGGCGCTCAGGGGCGTGACAAAGTTGTGATAGGCCTTCAGAAAGCCATAGGCGGCGGTAGCGCTCACCCAGTTCAGAAGTTCCGGTTCCAGCGCGCGATAGGCTTCGCCCTTCGGCGTTTCGCCGTTCACCTTCGCGTGCATGCGGTTGACGCCGCCGATCACCTGCCGCGCCACCGAGCGCGGCGCATAGACCCCGACCTGCGCGACCGCGCCAGTACGCTTCGAGCGTCCGATGGGATCGACCTTATAGATGGAATGATCCCACACGCCCGAGCGGATGCGCGCGTCGGCGAATTCCAGCAGCACTGCGGCCACCCCGCCGATGCCCAGCGCGATGGGGTTGCGATAGATGCGCCAGTGCAACGAATCCGGCTCCAGCAGGCAGGGCTCGCCCGCCGGCTTCGAGAAATCGACGCTGATCTCGCGCGCTTTCGGTGTCTGGCTCATGGTGCATCCTCCCCCTTGCCCCGGACGGGGTTTGCGGCTGTCTGCCGCAGTGCGGGTGCATGCACAATTGACAGATGTGCCGGGGGCGCGGGCCCCCGGCATTCATCTTTTCCCTCAGGCGGCGTCCATTGCGGGGAAATCGGTGTAGCCGCGCTCGCCGCCGCCATAATAGGCGCGCAGGTCCGCATCCACGAGCGGCGCGTCGGCCTTCAGCCGCTCCACCAGATCGGGGTTGCCGATGAAGGGCCGCCCGAAGGCGATCATGTCGGCCCGGCCGGCTTCGACAGCCTCGATCGCCATCGCGCGGGTGTAGAGGTTGTTGGCGATCAGCACGCCCTTGAACAGGCGCCGCAGCTTCTGCAGGTCGAAGCTAGGCTCGATTTCGCGCGTGATGCCGGTGTCGCCTTCCACCATGTCGAGCCAGCCGATCTTCATGTCGTTCAGCTTTTCGACCACATGGGTGAACAGCGGCTCGGGGTTGGAATCCCATGCGCCATAGGCATGGCCGATGGGGGAAAGGCGGACAGCCGTGCGTTCCGGCCCCCAGACCTTCACCACCGCTTCCATCACTTCCAGCAGCAGGCGGGCGCGGTTTTCGATGGAGCCGCCATAGGCGTCGGTGCGCTTGTTGGTCATGTCGCGCAGGAAGGCGTCGAGCAGATAGCTGTGGGCGCCATGCACTTCCACGCCGTCGAAGCCGGCGTCCTTCGCGCGGCGGGCGGCATCGGCGAAGGCGGTGACGACCCCGGCGATCTCTTCCAGGCTGAGGGCGCGGGCTTCCTCGAAATCGACCATTCCGCCTTCGGTGAAGACCTGTCCTTCCTGCTTGTAGGGCGAGGGCGCGACGGGGGCGCGTCCCTGAAGGTCGAGCGAGGAATGCGAGAGGCGGCCTGCATGCCAGAGCTGGCAGAAGATGCGGCCGCCACGGGCGTGGACGGCATCCGTCACCTGTTTCCAGCCGGCGATCTGCCCGTCATCCCACAGGCCCGGAATGAAGGCCCCGCCGCGCCCTTCGGGCACCACGGCGGTGGCTTCGGTGATGATCAGCCCGGCGGACGCGCGCTGGCCGTAATAGGTGGCCTGCAGCGGGCCGACACGGCCGGCCATGTCCGCCCGCGCACGGGTAAGGGGGGACATGGCGATGCGGTTCTGAAGCGAAAGCCCGTTGAAGGTAACGGGGGCGAACAGGTCGGTTCCGGCCATGCGATGCTCCTTTGCTGGGTGAAATTCCGGGTGGGTGAAAAACCTTGTGCACCCGAATGAAGCCCCTGCCACTGCCCGGCACAACGGGGCTTGTTGATAGGCAGGCGCATCCGGGCGGCGCCTTGCGGGCGGGGAGACGCTGAAATAGGCAGGCCCGCATCCCCCGCGCAGGAGACGGACCTTGCAGACTGAATCACGGCCGAGGCTGCCGCTGTTCGAACGCTTCCTCAGCCTCTGGGTGCTGGGCGCCATCCTGGCCGGCATCGGGCTGGGGCTGGCGGCCCCTTCGGTCTTCTCCCTGATGGCGGCGCTCGAGGTTGCCAATGTGAACCTGCCCATCGCCCTTCTCATCTGGGCGATGGTGTTCCCGATGATGGTGGGGGTGGAATTCACCGGCATCGCCCGCGCCTTCCGCCAGCCGAAGGGGCTGGTGATCACTCTTGCCGTCAACTGGCTGGTGAAGCCCTTCACCATGGCGCTTCTGGGCGTGCTGTTCTTCCGCCACCTTCTGGCCGATTTCATTCCACCGGCCGATGCCGACCAGTATCTGGCCGGGCTCATCCTGCTGGGGGCGGCGCCCTGCACGGCGATGGTGTTCGTCTGGTCGCAGCTGGTGCGTGGCGACCCCAACTACACGCTGGCGCAGGTGGGCGTGAACGATGCCATCATGGTGCTTGCCTTTGCGCCCATCGTCGGGTTGCTGCTGGGCATCACCGATATCGTCGTGCCGTGGGAAACGCTGATCCTGTCCACGGTCCTTTATGTTCTGCTGCCCTTGCTGGCGGGCATATGGGTTCGCCGGCGTCTGCTGGCGCGCGGCGGGGACAGGGCGCTCGATGCCTTCAAGGCCAGGGTGCGGCCATGGTCCATGCTCGGCCTGCTGCTGACAGTGGTGCTGCTGTTCGGTTTTCAGGCGGGCACCATCATCGAAAGCCCGCTCGTGGTGGCGCTGATCGCGGCGCCCATCCTCGTGCAATCCTACCTGATCTTCGCGCTGGCCTATGCGGCGGCATGGGCATGGCGGGTGCCCCATGCGGTGGCCGCTCCCTGCGCCCTCATCGGTACGTCCAACTTCTTCGAACTGGCCGTCGCGGTGGCGATTTCGCTGTTCGGCCTTGGTTCCGGCGCGGCGCTGGCGACCGTGGTGGGCGTGCTGGTGGAAGTGCCGGTGATGCTGTCGCTCGTGGCCCTTGCCAACCGCACCCGTCCGCTGGTGGAAGCCCGCGCGGGCCGTGCGGCGAAGGGGGATGCAGGCGATCAGTCGGCCTAGCGGCCGTGCTGCCCATCGCGACAAGCGCAGGTCAACCGGCCAGTTCGCGGAATTGCCGGATTCCCCGGCCTATTTTCGCCGGGCCGGTCCCAGCTGTTCCCACTGCCACTGCAGCTCCAGCAGGGCCTCCCGCGCCGGGGCGGCGAGGCCGAGCCGGCTGGCCGCCTGCGCCAGATCCGGGAAGGCGCCGCCTGTCTGGCGTTCAGCAATGAAGGCGCCGCCCAGTCCGGCGAGGGCGGTTCCCTGAAACAGCAGCTCCAGCTCCGCCTCGCGTGCGCTGTTGAGATCAGTGATGGCAGGCAGGGTCCGCGCATTCTGCCATGGCGCTGCCGATACCCGCACCCGGTCGTTGGCGATCCAGATGCCCGGTTTCAACGCATCGCCAAGACCCTGCCGCCCTTCCAGGATGGCGGCCAGCAGCCCATCCTGCGCGACCTGCGCGTCCTTCCGGGCGGCCATGAAGGCTCCGATGTCCCCGCTGGCGCCAGCGCAACTGGCCCGGGCGGCAAGGGCGGCCGTGCTGGCGGAGGCGGTTGCGCCATGGGTGGTCTGCAGGAAAAGGCGTGTCACCGCTTCACGCTCCGCCGGGTGCACTGTGCCCCATGTGCGCACAAGCGCGACGACGGGGGCTTCCCCCGCCGGCCAGCCGCCCATGGCGGACAGGGTCCGCAGCAGCTTGTCGTGGCGTGCCTCCAGCGGTTCCGCCTCGGCGGCAAGCAGCTTGTGCAAGAAGGACGCGACCACAGCTTCGGATGCCACCATCTGGTTGCCTGATTTCAGACGGCATGGGTCGATGTCGAAAGCGGCTTCATCGGCCAGCCAGCGCGCATGGGGGTCGGCCACAGCCGGCGCGCGCTTTTCGAAGGCGAACATGTTCTGCGGCACGAATGTCTGGCGCAGCCAGCCCTCCTGCCGGCTGAACCACATGTCCGCCAGTTGCGGTGCCCGCATCCCCAGGGTTCGCGCCGCATAGCCTGGCGTTTCGGTCATCCGGGCGGAAAGCGGCTGCAGGGCGATACCCAGGCCCTCGTCAAAGGCGCTCATGGGGTCGGTGATGGCCCTCGTGCTGTGGAATTTGCGCGATGGCGCAGGCGGAACAGGCCCCCACATCCTGCGAAGCAGCACATGTCCCCATTCATGCGCCAGCACCTCCTCGAATTCACCGCTGGCAATGGAGGCCTCATCGGCGGTCAGGTCGATGAAATGATCGTTGCACCGGCTCGTCCGGCCATCTGGGCCCTGCAGATGGAATCCATGGCGCGCATAGCCGCCATCCTCGTCGGACAGCAGGATGAAGACGGCTTCCGGAAGGGCAGGGCAGTGCGCTTTAATTGGTGCGGCCTTGCGTGCCGCCTGGTCGAGTGCCGAAATGCGGGCGGACAGGCCCGTGGCCAGTATCTTGCGGGCAGCTTCGGTAACAGGTGTGGACGACGCCGGCTTCAGGACAGGCCAGCCTGTTCCATCGGGTTCGTTGCGCACGAGGGGTTCGCCACTTGCGTTCCGGACTGGTTCCAGAAGCACATGGCCGGCAGTCCCGTCCTCGCCCGTTCGCGAAAATGCCGCCTGTGCAGACAGCCCCCATGCCAGTGCCGCTGCTGCCACTGTTGCATGCCATAGTCTCATGCCACCCTCCCCGCAGGCCCTCACCGGGCTGATCTGGCCCTGATAAGGCGCTGCTTCCGCCCTGTTCGCGAACCATGTGTGAAAATAGACCATGCCCATGCCCCTGGCGACTGGCGCACGCCCGGTTCCGCCATACGGCACGGCACGGCTTCCGAGGGAAGAAGCCGTGCCGCCTGGCAGTGTTTTCGTGCAGGGGGCCTTCCGCTGAGGGCCGTGCCGGCAGTGCCTGCCGGCCGGCGCCAATCTCTCAGCGGCTCGCCATCTGGCTGCTGGCCCGCAGGTCCGCGATGCGGGTCTTGCCGCTTTCCATCGCCGAGGCGACGCAGGCACGATAGCTGGCGCGGGCCCTCAGATCCTTCCACTCCGTGCCGCTGCTGCAAACCATGCGGGCCGCATGCCCCACGCGGGCTTCGACAGCCGCCCTGCCCTCGGCGCTGAGCAGTTCGTGGGAGGCCACCTACACCTCAACGCCGGCGGCCTGTGCCGGGGCTGCCGCAAGGGCCAGCATGACGGCGCTGGCGAGTGTGGCGAGGAAGATGTTGCGAAGGTTGTTTTCGATGCCGTTGGTCATTGTCCGCTCCTGTTTCCTGGTTGATGCCACCTGCAATGCAGGGGGCGTGCCAGGTTCGAGCGAGCAGACGAATTCTATTTAAATCAGCAGCTTGAGCATTTTCAGCGCTGAATGGCCCTGAATGCGGGATGAATTATATTCAAAAATCTGGTCTATTTCGCCAACTGTTGGCGACCAATTCTGGCGCGAGCGGTAACGCTTACCTTCTCAAGCACGGAAAGCGCGGCCGCGGTCTGGCCGAAGATGTCGAGATCGTCCTCGTCCTTGTCGGCCGCCGCACGGTCAGCCTCGCTGCCTTGCTTCGCCTCAAGGATGAAGCAGTTGCGCTTGTAGCAATCGATCCGGCCGAAGCTTTGCGTGCCGTCGCCATTGTCCTGGAAGACGCGGCGTTTGAACACATAATCATTGTGCGCATCGTCGGCGCGGCTGCCGGCGGGCGGCTCCACCCCCAGCAGCGTGCACAGGCCGTTGATGAAGCTCTGCGTGTTCGCAAGCTCACACCCGCACGTTTCGCGCCAATGGGCAATGAAGCGCTCTATTCCGGCCAGATCTTCCATGCCGAGGGGATAGACAGGGCAAATGCCGCTGGCATCAGAGCCTGCGGCGCCATCGCCGGCCATTGCGGCACGAGAAAAGACGTATCCGCCCTCCTGGTGTCGCAGCCCGGGAGCGCAGGCCTTGTCAGTCGAGCGACGCGGTCAGCAATGCCGGGTCGTGCGCCATGCAATGTTGCACGAAGTCCTGCGGCAGTTCCTGGATCGAATAGACATTGCCGCCTTCGGCCCGCCACAGCAGCGAGCCTTCGATGTCCCTGGGCATCTCCAGCCAGGTCTGCCACTCGGTCTGGCTGGTCCATGAATGCGTCGACTTGATTGCCGGCGTATCGGCATCTTCGAGCGCTGCGGTCGAGCATGACCAGCAGTCATTGGTGAATTCGGTGCGCGGCACATTCGTGCCGGCCGGCGTCCACTGCGTGAAGCCATGGCGTTTTACCACCGCACGATCACCGATCCGGACGATGTCGAGTTCGACCGGCTTTCCGAATACGCTCGATTTCATTCCGAAATTGGCCTTCAGCTCCAGCCCGTTCGGCCCCAGCACTTCGCCCGTAATTCCCGCCCGGAACAGCGGCACGTCCAGCACCTTTCCGCTGTAGGGGTTGGTGAATGTGTCGAGGAAGGTGTTGCGGTCGAGATCCTTGTAGAACAGCCAGGAGCGTTGGCGGGTCTCGATCCGGCCGTCTGGCAGCACCTGAGAGCGGCGCACGCTGCAACCTTCATAGCCATAGAGGCGGCGGCCATAATCCTCGATCTCCAGCCCCGGCCCCGAACGCAGGCCAAAGACCTGTCCGGATGAATAGGCATAGACGGTGCGGCCCGAGATATCGCCCTGCAGCCGCGCCAGCAGGCGCATGGTGCAGGCCGGATCCTTGGCAGCGGGACTTGTCAGGCCTCCACGCGCCTGTGCAGCGCCGGCAAGGGGCAGGGCTGCTGCGGCTGCACCCAGTCCGAGCAGGGCGTTGCGCCGATTGAGCGGGAAATCGATAGTCATAGTGTCTCCTGGAAGCGCTCGATGATCTGCAATGCGGCGCGCTCGCCCGATTCCATTGCGCCCTCCATTCCGCGCGCGACGGCGGCCGTGTGCTCACCGGCGAAGAACAGGCGGCCGACGGGTTCGTCGAAGGCGTGTGCCTGAGTGGCGATATGGCCCGGCTGCCAGCAGGCATAGGCCCCGCCTGCGAACGGGTCGCGCTGCCAGCTCCATACCTTGATCGGGCGAAGCGCTCCCTTTGCCGATGGACGGATACGCTCGACCTCGGCCAGCACCGCCACCGCTGCGGCCTCGGGCGGCATCCGGTCCAGCCGGTCCGCCTGAAAGCCGTTCACGAATGCGAGGAAGGTCGTCACATCGGCAGGGTCGCTGCCATAATTCAGCGCCATGAAGCGCCCGGCCAGCGTATCAGTCCACATTGACGGCGGCAGGCCGTCAGCTTCCCAGAAGCGCCGCGTCGGTACGAAATGCACCTGAAAGACACGGTTGTAGCTGATGGTGTCGACGGCGGTCTGCACCTTGGGCGGCAGGGCCGGATCGATGCGGATCAGGCGCAGCGCCGTTGCCGGAAGTGTGCAGACCAGCGCCTTCCCGCAGAACAGGCTGCCATTCTCGCACACCGCCTCGATTCCATCCGCATCGCTGCGGATGCCGATCACGGCCTGGTTCTTGTGGATAGTGCCCTTGACCGCACGCGCCATGGCTTCCGGCATGCGCTGGTTGCCGCCCACGCTGGCATGGACCTTGCCGTCACCGGCCATCACTTCGGCGTTGCGGGCGATATGCCACCACATCATCGCGGAGAGGTCGTGGCCAGAATTTCCGTAGCTCGGGTTGGTGGCATAGGCGAGCCGGATCTGGGCCGGGGTCCAGCCCTGCTCGGCGAGCACTTCGGCAACCGAGCGGTCATGCTTCGCAAACGCCGGATCGCGCCAGCTTGTGGCATCTGGAAGCGGATTGAAGGGCAAAAGCGACAAGGGGCCGGCCAGCCAGGGCGGCAGTTTGCGCGTATCGCCGGCAAAGGGATTATGCGGCGAGGAGGGCCAGTCCCTGGCAAGGATCGTCTTGCCGTCGACGTGGATCGCAGTATTTGCGGCGGTGCCTTCGGTGCGCGGCCGATGCTCTTCAAAGGCGACATTCAGCTGCTTGCAGCGATCGAAAAGCCGTGCATAACCGGTGCCAACGCCGCTGCCGCCGGCCTCGGGGCGGCCAGGCACGTCGTCCATGGTGTAGAGCCGCCCGCCAACACGGTCTCGGCCTTCTACCACCAGCACCTTGTAGCCCTGCTCTTCCAGCAGCAGCGCGGCGTTGAGGCCGGCAAGCCCGGCGCCCAGCACGATGACGTCGGCGCGTTCGTCCACCTTTGCGCTCGCACCCGCCGTGCGCAGAAGCGGCACGGCAGCGGCAGTGCCAGCCGCCAGCTTCAGAGCAGTCCTGCGCGAGACGCTTGCCGTATTCATTTGCTGGTTTCGGCGCGCAGATAGGCGATCAGAGCAGCACGCTGCTCGGGGCGCGCCATACCCGCATAGGCCATGCGATTGCCCTTCACTGTCTTGCCGGGGCTCGCAATCCATGCGTCGAGCGTCTTGTCGTTCCAGGTGAGACCCGATGCCTTCAGCGCATCCGAATAGCGGAATTGCTTTTGAAGCGTGCCTGCCTTCGCGCCGAACAGCCCGTACAGATTGGGGCCGACCTTATTGGGCTCGCCCTTCTTCAGCGTGTGGCAGGCGCGGCATTGCAGCCAGGCGCGCTGGCCGGGATCGGCGGAAACCTGCGCAGATGCAGGCTGCGCCGCGAAGAAGGCGGGCAGGGTCAGGAGCGCGAGGGTCTTTCGCATATGCACTGTCCTTTGGTCTGCGCCGGGCCGGAAGGCCCGGCGCATTCGATGGTCAGAAGTTGACGGAGGTGGTGATGCCTACGCGGCGCGGCGTGAGTAGCGTATAGGCGAACGCGAACGGCGTTCCGCCAGCGGTCAGATCGCGGTAACGCTGTGCCGACGCGAAGCCCTGTTTGTTGAACAGGTTCTCGACGAACAGGCTCACGCGGATCTTTTCGCTGTGCGCAGAGACGCGGGCATTGACCAGCGCATAGTCACCCATCCAGGCAAGGTTGCTCTCGTCGGTGTAGCGCTTGCCCATGTAGGTCAGGTCAGCGCGCGTCGTGACGTTCCAGTCGTCGGTCAGCGGAGCGGTGTGCGATGCGCCGAACGATGCCTGGACCTTCGGGAAGCGCGGGCCCTGCTTGCCGGTCGCGTCTGCATTGCCGGTGACCTGTTCGATATAGACCGAGTTGAACTCGGTGTACTTCGCATCGGTGAACGCGAAGCTGCCTTCGAGGCTGAGCTGCGGAGTGACCGCGAAGCTCGATTCCAGCTCAACGCCGCGGATACGCGAGGAACCGCTGTTCGCCGCCACATCAAGCTGGCCGATCTGGCCCGCTGCATCCTCAGGCGAACGGAACACCTGCACGCGCGACACCTGATCCTGCCAGTTCATCTGATAGACGGCGAAATTGGCGGTCAGGCGATTGTCGAGCCAGCTGGTCTTGAGGCCGAACTCATAGTTGTTCAGCTTCTCTTCCTCCAGCGCGATGCCGACGCCATATTCATCGGCAATGAACGCAAGCTGTGTTGCGGTCAGGCCGGCGATGTTTGCGTTGAACTGCTGCGGCTTGTTGCCCTGGCTGAACAAGGCATAGGCCATGATGTCCTCGGTCGGCTTCCAGTCGAGGATGACGCGGGGCAGAACCACCTTGTTCTCGCCCGAAAGGGTACGCCGCGCCGCGCCCTGGCCACCTTCGTTGCTGACCTCGTCTTTCTGCCAGCGCAGTTCGCCGCTCATCGACAGGTTTTCAAGAATCCTGAACGTTGCCGAGCCGAAGATTGCAAGGTTCTTCGCTCGCGCGACATCCGGGATCTGCGAAGCCGGGGTCGTCGAGAAATCGGGGCCGAAGGAATAGATGGCGTTCTGCGAGAAATGGCCGTCATAATAATAGGCGCCGACCAGCCAGCGCAGGCGCTGATCGTCGGGCGAGGACAGGCGAACTTCAAACGAATTGTCGCGGAAGTTCTGGAATGTGGCGAGGCCGTAGAGCGGCTGCGCGGTCAGGTCGGCGTCGATTGTATCGACGTTGTTGTCCTTGTAGTGCGCATAGGAGCCGGTAAGCGTGTAGCCGCCCCCGAAGTCCCAGCTTCCCTGCGCGCTGAACAGGTCGGCGTCACGATTGAAGCCGAATTCCTCGACGTTCCAGCGGTTCGGCGCGACGACGGTATTGAGTGCGAACGCCTTGATGACAGGCAACTCGCCACAATAGAATTTACGTGTGCCGGTGCCGAACGGACCACAGTTCAGCATGTTCGAGCCGATTTGCGCCGAAGCGATGGAGCCGTCATCGTCCTTGATGTTGATGTAGCGGAGCTTCAGCTCCAGGGTGTCGGTCGGACGTGCGATCAGCGATGCGTTGAAGTTCCGGCTCTCCTGCGCACCAAGCTTACCGCCGGTGACGCTGTTCGTGAACGGACCCTCGTTGCTGTAATAGCGTGCCGAGCCGCGGAAGAAGAGCCTGTCCTCGATCAGCGGCACCGAGATGCTGCCCGACACGTCGTAATAGCCCATCGTTGCCGCCGTCGCGGTGATGCGCGTTTCGATCTGGTTGCCAGGATCCTTGGTCGTGAAGTTGATCGCACCGCCGAAGGTCTGGCGCCCGAAGAAGGCGCTCTGCGGCCCCTTGATCACTTCAACCTGCGCGATGTCGTTGAAGTCCAGCGACTGGATCGTGCCCGGGAAATAGATTCCGTCGACGAAGAACGATGCGTTCTGGCGCGTCGGATTGTTGGTGTTGATGTCGAGGCCGCGGATACGCGCAGCGCTGCCCTGGCGCGAACCGGCATTCTCGAAGTGCCAGCCCGGCGTGAACTGGGTGAGTTGCTCGACATTGGCAATGCCGGCTTCCTCGATCTTCTTCGAATCGACTGCTGTGATCGTCAGCGGGATATCCTGCAGTGATTCCGAACGCTTGCGGGCAGTAACGACGATCTCGCCAAGCGCGAAGCCGCTATTTTCCGCAGCAGGCGACGCAGACGATTCCGAATTCTGGGCATATGCCGGAGCAGCGCTGAATATCAGCGCGTTGGCGGCGGTCAAAAGCATGAATCTGGTTCGCATATAATCCCGTTCCCTGTCTTTTGTTTTCGTTATTGAATCTCTCCGCCCGTTCAGGCTGGTCTTGAATTGCAGTTGATCATTGCCCAGCCGAGATTCAGGCTGATGCTGTTGTTGTCGGTGTCGCTGGTGACGAGCGCGACAGAGCTTGCAGCGCCCGCTTCGCGCAGACGCAGCAGCAGGAATTCACCGTCTCGCTGATAATAGGGATAACGCTGGCGACGGAGCTGGAGCTGGTAGCGCTTGCCGTCGCGCGGGCTATCCAGATCCATCACGTCGCCTAGATCGTGCCGGTTCTCGAAGACGTAGGCCTTGTCCGCTTTCGAGGGGCGCAGATAGCTGTCGGCAAACATGTTTGCCGTGCAGGTAAAGGTCCGCGCCTTGTAGAAGGCCGTCGGCGTCAGCTCGGCCTTGCCGGTGGTTCGCTCGCGCAGATAGGTCTCCGGCCCCAGCCACATCTGCTTGTCGGCCTGCACGCCGGTCGCCGTTCCGCATGCCCCGGGCGCGGTGCCCTCCAGCTGCGCGCCGCGGTTGTACAAAACGATATCGCAGGCCGGTTCCGGCGCAAGCATGGTCGCCCGGATAACCGCCGGATCCGCCGCGCCGTTCAGCCGGAAATGGCGGACTGCGATCCCTTCGGCCGGCTTCATCGATTCGAAGAGGACGACATATGCCGTAGGAGGCTGCGCCCGATCATCGTCGGGATATTCCCGGACGAGGAATGCGCTGCCCCCCAACACGCCCTCGGGAAGCCGGCTATGGATGCGGTGGACGCGCCCGCGGCGAGCTTGCGCGGGAATCTTCGAGCGCGGATCGGTTTCGAACCAGACCTGAAGGTCGTTGTTGAATTCGCCTTCGAACCATTCGGTGGCGAGCGTCAGGTCGCGCGCGTTGCGATCGTCGGTCAGCCCTTCGGGGCCAGCCGTCGAAGCAGCCGGGACCAGTGCTGCCGCCAGCAGAGCCAGAAGACCGCGTGCCAGCATCACAGGACGTCCAGAACTTCGAGCGCCACGCGCTCGCCGGATTCGAACGCACCTTCCATGCCGCGCTCGAGCACAGCGGTATGCTCGCCGCAGAAATGGGTGAGTCCGTGGCTGTCGCGCATCAACGGCGCGAAGCGGATTACCTGGCCGGGCTGCCAATAGACCCAGTCGCCCGACCCATGCGGATCGCGGTGGCAGGCCTGGATGGTGATCGGCTCCAGCGCACCTTCCGTCGCCGGCAGCACTTCGGCCAGCGTCTTCATCGTCCAGTCATAGACCTGGCGATCGTCCATGAAGCTGAACTTCAGCGCCTGCTCGCCATTGATGAAGGCGATGCCGACTTGCGGCATCTGGCCGCCCTCGACACCCCATTCGAGCGAAGCGAAGCGCTCGATCGGCGTGTCGGTCCAGATCGACCGCGGGCTGTCCGCATGCGGCCACCACGGGCGCAGATATTTGAAGAAGACCTGGAGCGAGAGGCCGTAATCAACCTCGTTGATTGCGCGCCAGAGCTCGCCCTTGATGGGGGGATCGAACAGCATGTCGCGCAACACCCGCAGCGGCGCCGAACAGATCACGCGTTTCGCTTCATGGCGGCTGCCGTCGGCACAGCCGACGATCGCATAGCCTTCGCGCTGCGAGACGGAGACCACGGTCTTGCCGTGTTCCACCGGTTTTTGCAGCGCCTCTGCCATCCGCGCCGGCAGACGCGAATTTCCGCCCTCGATCATGTAGGCTTCGGGCTCTTTGCGCTGTGCCGACAAGTTGGAGTTGAAGCTGCCGACATTGTATCGGCGCAGTTCGTGCAGCGCCGAAGTCGTATCGATCCGCCCGGTGTGGATTACCACGTCCATGAGCCGGATCGCCTCGTCCGATAAGCCGCGCTGGCGCAGATAGTCCGAATGCGGAATGTCGTACTTCGCCATTTCCGGTCTCAGCCACGCATCGAGCGGCTGGTCGGCCAGCGGATTGTTGCGGTTGGAAAGCACCGGCAGCATCACGTTGGGCAGGATGCGGCGATCGTCGCCCTGGAGCGGGTTGAGCCGGTGGTCGGCCCATTCCGCCTCACGGATCGTCTCGCCACGGATGTTGAACAGCCACTCGCGCTTCATGTTGCTGCCCCGCGCCGGGATCAGCTTCATGCCCAGCGACTGGGCGCGATCGATCATGCGTGCATAATTGCTGCCGATCAGCTCGCCTGCGGCCTCGGGGCGGCCCGGCACGTCCATCAGCGTATAAACGCGACCGCCCACGCGCTTGCGGCCTTCCAGCACGAGCACGTCAGCGCCCTGTTCTTCCAGCATCAATGCTGCATGGAGGCCCGAAAGCCCCGCGCCGATGACGATCACGTCATGGCGCTTTTTCCCGCCCTTGGCCTGAGCGCCCGTGCTGATCAGCCCTGTTGCCAGCAGCGCCGCGCCGCTCTGCAAAAGCGATCGCCGGCCGATTGCCGATCCTTCCACCTGCGGTGCAGTGTCTAGCTCATACGTGGCCACGTCCATGATCCTTCTGGCGACAGGTAAATCTGACAATGTCGTGTCAGCAGGCTTGCAAGGTTATTCCGGGCTTGCACGTAAAACCGGCGGATTTTCGTGAGTTAGAAATTCGCGAAGCTGTTTTTCGCGAATTTCGAAGGCCCGTTTGGCTATTTCTGCGCGGCCGTTTCGGTGCTCGCCACAGCGAGAAGCACTGCGTCGCGATAGGCGGCGCTCACTGGAAGGCGGCGCCCGTCGCTGAGATGCAGCGACGACCGGCCCGATCCGCCTTCGAGGCCGCGTATGTGGCTGCGCGCCGCCCAGTGCGAGCGATGAACCCGCATCCCGTCGCAACGTTCCAGCAACTCAAGCGCCTGCGCGAAGCGGCCATGGAAGCGCGCGTTGCCATTCAGCGAATGGACGCGGACATAATGGTCCTCGGCCGACGCCGAGATCAGAGCGCCCTCTTGGAGCCCGTCCAGATATTTACGCAGCGATGTAGCCGCGCGCGATCCGCCAGCCTGCATTTCAACTGCGCGTTCGCCCGACAGGAAACGGTCGCTGCTCAGCCGATCCGCCACCAGGGTCGCCAACACCCACAAGGCAACGAAGGCGAGGTACGCCAGTTGCCAGTCGATGAAATTGCCCAGCCCGGTCGGGAATGGCGGCGCGACCCGTTCTATGGAAAGGTCGAAAAGCCGCGCGAAAGCGAACGCGAAATAGCTGTTGATCGGACGATATAGGTTCAGCGAGATCACAGCGCTCGCCACGCTCAGCAGCACGAAGCGCCGCCCGGTCACTGGCGCGTCGATGATCCTGCGCCCTGCCACCTGTATCGCATAGGTGAAAAGCCAGATTCCCGGGGTCATCAGGGTCCAGTAGAGCAGCCCGACGCTGCGCGCCGGCCACGGTTTGAGCATCCCCACGCCGTTCCAACCCAGGATCAGAGCCATGCACAGCGGGACGAGCAGCAGGAAGGTGATCTTCAGATGCAGATCCGGCACCTTTCTGAGTTGGCCGGCAACGCCATATCCCATTACTGTCGTCACTATGCCTCGATAGTTCGCCTGAACTTTCTCACCGCTAGCCAGTCCCGCGGCTCAAGCGTCTGCATATCACAGCCGTTTTGTCTGGACAAATTCTCCGTACTCGGCGGTCATCCGATGACACTCCTGATGGCCCTTCTGCTGTTTCCCGAAAACCCGGAATGCCCCGCTCCCGGTCGAACGGCAGCGAAATGGCTTTAGGGGCACTTGTCGTAGCGGGTTGCGATGGTTCAAAAGTGCCTGATGCAGTTGAAGAAGCGTGACGCGCCATCTGGGTCGACCCCGATCGCCGCAGCGCCTTCATCCAGCGACTCCAGGAGTTGGCAACGACCGCGTACGCCGGTCAGTCTGCAGCCATCGTCGACTGCGCGCTGTTTAAGCGCGTGCAGGCGCAGATCGGGCAGGTCAGGTATGAGCGGCAGTTCCAGTCATCAGCTGCGAGAGCAGTGCCATTGAGAGTCCGACATAGGGTCCGGATGGCGTCGCCCTGGCTTGGGTCGAACACGCAGCCTCGGTCCTTGGCGAGAATTCCCTGGAGGCAGAATTCAGATGGCGCGTGCATGTTTATTGGATGGTTGGCACATGCGGCTGAGCCAGTCATAGGTATTTCATGCCTCCCAGCTCAACCCGCACAGCGTCACGAGAGCGTCGCCTGACGCCACGCGGAGCCGATACGCGCGCCCGCATCCTGGATGCGACCATCACATGCATTGTCAGGTCGGGTTTCGCGACCATGACAATCGAGGATGTGATGGCCGAGGCCGGGATCAGCCGGGGGTCTGTTCTGCACCAGTTTCCCAATCGCACCGAACTGTCCGTCGAAACAGCGAAGGTCGCGATGGCAGCCGTTGTCCGCAAGGCGCGCGAACTGGCGTCCCGGATCGAGGATCCGTTCCAGAGGCTCTGCGAATATGGCCAGATCGTCTGGGAAACCCACGCCATGAAGGAAGGTCTGGCGCTGACGGAGATCCTGCAGGCGACACGCTGGGACAAGGCACTGGCACTGGCGATCATGCCGATCATCCGGGAAGCCGAGGCACAGGTGGCAATCGAACTGGTTGCGCTTGCAAGGAATGCCGGGATTCCAGACCCCGAGGTGATGATTGCCCGAGGCTGGCTTCTGGTGGCGAGCGCGCGCGGCCTGATCATAGAAAGCCGGCTCGGGTTCGAGCGCCCCATGATCGAGCAGGCCATTGCCGAGATGAAGGAAAGCCACCGTCGTTACTGCCAGCGGCTGGCAACACTGGCGGAAGAGAGAGGCTGTGGTCAAACCTGATTAGTCTTTCTTGACTAGAATTCTGCGCATCCTTATCCCCATTCGGAATAGGCCAAAGGGGAGTTTGGCCATGGGGAGGAAAAATCGATGCAAGTGTCAGTTTCGAAGGCATATCTGTGCGTCGGCGCGGCTCTGGTGGCTCTTTCGGCCCCGGCGTACGCGCAGGAGTCGGTTGGGGTCGACGGCAGCACTGCCACCACCCCGGCGGACACGGCGGAAGCCTCCGGTGTCTCGGCAGATATCATCGTGACCGCCCAGAGGCGCGCGCAGTCCGTGAACTCCGTCCCGATGTCCATTACCGCGATCGGCGGGGATGATCTCATTGCGCGCGGCATCAATTCCACCGCCGACCTCGTCCGCATGGTGCCGGGCCTGACCTTTACGCAGAGCCAGGTTTCCACACCGGTCTACTCGCTCAGAGGTGTCGGCTTTTACGATTCGACCCTTTCCGCTTCGCCAGCGGTCAGTGTCTATGTGGATGAAGTGCCGCTGCCTTTTGCCATCCTGACAGCCGGCGCAAGCTTGGACATTTCGCGTGTCGAAGTGCTCAAGGGGCCACAAGGCACGCTCTACGGCCAGAATGCGACAGGCGGCGCCATCAATTATATTTCGGCCAAGCCGTCCGACATGCGCGAGGCAGGCATCGATGCCACCCTCGGCCGTTTCGGCGCCTATGACATAGCCGGATTTGTCAGCGCGCCTGTCACGGGCACGCTGGGTATCAGGGTTGCTGCGAAAACCGAGCAGGGCGGTGTCTGGCAACGCAATTATCTGCGCGACGACAGCCTTGGCGCCTCACGCCGTTTCACAGGTCGGGCAATTGCTGTCTGGGAGCCCGTGGACGGGCTTGTCGTGACAGCAAACGTCAATGGCTGGCGCGACCGCTCGGACGTGCAGGCGCCGCAACTGCTGGGGCACACATCCTATAACCCTGCCGGTGCATATCCCTATGTTCTGGCGGTGCCATTGGCGCCCGAGGATGCTCGGGCGTCAAACTGGACCGACAGCCTGCCCATGCGACGCGATGACGATTTCTATCAGGCGTCCGTCCGTGTGGATTATGCCTTGAACGCGGACATCAAGCTGACCTCCATTTCTTCCTGGCTGCGTTTCACCACCGACGCGACCCAGGACATGGACGCGACGCAGTATCGGCAACTTGACAGCAATACGCCCGGGACAATCCGCAGTTTCTATCAGGAACTGCGCCTGGTTGGTGATTCGGGGCCGGCACGCTGGATCGTCGGCGCCAACTACGGGCGCGAGGCGGCCTATGAGCAGCAGATCCTCGACACATATGATCTCAGCAGCAATGTCATCATTCCGGGTCTGCCGATCCTCAGCCGTTCCGGTGTTTACACTGACCAGCGGATCGGAACCTATGCCGGATATGCAAACCTGGAATATGACCTGAGCGAGCAGCTTACCGCGCAGGCCGGGATCCGTTACACCCGCAACATCCGTGAATTCGAAGGGTGCGGGTATGACGCCGATGGCACCACGCATCTGAGCTTCAACATATTGACGACGCTCTTCACCGGAGCGCCGCCCATCAATGCAATCGGGCCCGGAAGTTGCCTGACCTTCAGCCCCGAGTTTCAGCCATCGCTCATCGAAGACCGTCTCTCGCAGGACAATGTTTCTTGGCGCGGCGGCTTGACCTACACGTTCCCGAACCGTGCGATCATCTACGCCAACATCTCCCAGGGCTGGAAGGCGGGTGGTTTTCCTACAGTTCCGGCTTCGTCCTTTGTCGGATTCGAGGCTGCCACGCAGGAATCGCTTCTGGCTTATGAAGCGGGTGTGAAATTGCCCCTGGCAGATCGCGCGGTGCAGTTGAATGCGTCGGTTTTTTACTATGACTACAATGACAAGCAGGTCAGGGGCCGCATTCTCGATCCGATCTTCGGCTTGCTTGAACGCCTTGTGAATGTTCCGGAATCCCATGTTCTGGGGGCAGAGGCGAGTGTGTCGATCAACCCGGGCAATGGCCTGACAGCGAACATCGCCGGCACCTGGCTCAAGGCAGAGATCGATACATTCTCGGGCTACAATGGCGTCGGGATCGACGCGGACTGGTCAGGGTCCCCGATGCCTTTCACGCCTGAATGGCAGGGCATGGCCGATGTCGATTATCGCTGGTCCCTGAACGGTGAATGGGATGCCACTGTCGGGGCAAGCGTCAATGTGAACAGCACTTCCAGTTCCACCTTCGGCGACCCGGACATACTGTCAATCAATGCGCGCACCCTTGTCGACCTTCGTGCCGGCATCGAAAGTGCCGACCGGAAACTCCGCCTGCAACTGTGGGGGCGCAACATCTTCAACAGCTATTACTGGCACACGACGTTCCAGGCCGACAGTGTCTGGCGCATGGCCGGGAAGCCGGCCACCTACGGTATAAGCCTGGGCTGGCGTTACTGATCAACGAGGGGTGGGGAGAACTGAAATGCGGTTTCAAGGCAGGGTTGCCATCGTGACAGGTGGCGCTTCGGGTATAGGGGCAGCCTTCGCGAGGCGTGTGCACCGGGAAGGTGGGTCGGTCATGATTGCCGATATCGATGGTGCCAAAGGTGCGGCGCTGGCCGCGAACCTTGGCGACCGGGCCACCTTTCGCACTGTCGATGTGGCCGATGCCGAGGCGCTCGCGGCGCTCGCCGATGCTACTGTCGAGCAGTTCGGCGCCATCGACATCCTCTACAACAATGCCGGGATCGGCAATTTCGGCCTGACACCGGACCTGCCTGTCGAGCAGTGGCGGCGCTGTCTTGCTGTCAACCTCGACGCGGTATTTTTCGGCTGCCGCGCTGTCATTCCGCACATGCGCAGCCGCGGAGGCGGAGCCATAGTCAACACGGCTTCAGCCTCGGGCCTCGCCGCCGACTATGGCTTTACAGCCTATAATGCAGCGAAGGCAGGTGTCATCAACTACACGCGCAGCCTCGCGATCGATCACGCACGGGATGGAATTCGCGCCAACAGCATCTGTCCCGGCCCTGTCGATACCCCGATCCTGACGACGGGCGTGGACGCAATTCCCGGCCTTCGCGCCGAGTGGGAGGCCGTAGTACCGTCCAGGCGCTTTGCCACGCCGGACGAGATTGCGGCCGTTGCCGCCTTTCTCGCTTCGGATGACGCGAGCGCCATCACTGGCGCCGCTATTCCGGTCGACGGCGGCCTCACCGCCCATACCGGCCAGCCAGATCTTCGGGATCGCATGGCGGCCGCTGCATCTGCCTGAGGAGGTTCTCATGGAAACCAGGACTGAAAACACACCCCGCTTCAGCATCTTTCGTCGTGCCGACGCACCCGCCTATTCCGAGACCGAATGCATAGAGATGGTGGGGCTTACCGACATCATCGAGAATGGGATCGCGCGCGCCGGCGAGGCCGGGGACAGTGACGGGCAGGAGGTGAGGCTGCTTTTTTCGATGCCCGGCATGAGCCTTACCTATGCATGGTTCAAGAGCGGATTCCCCCTGCCGCTCCACACTCACAACGCGGACTGCCTTTATTACATCATTGCCGGCAGCCTGCGGATGGGAACCGAGGAACTGGGGCCGGGTGACGGCTTCTTTGTAGGAAGCGACGTTCCATACAGCTACAAGCCCGGGCCCAATGGGGTGGAGGTGCTCGAGTTCCGGACATCCGACAGGTTCGACATCCGTTTCCTGGGCAAGACGAAGGTCTTCTGGGACAAGACCGTGCAGGCCCTGAAGGCGGAGCATCCCAACTGGATCGGGCAACCTCGTCCGTCCGAACTGCCGGCGGGGGTCTGAGGCGATGCGTGCAGTCGTACGGCGGGGACCGACGCTGATGCTGGCGGATGTCCCGGATGCGGTGCCCGGCGAGGGGCAGGTGGTGGCGAAGACCCTTGCCTGCGGAATTTGTGGATCAGACCTTCACGCCGTGCATCATCTCGAGCATGGCGTGGAAATGAGCCTGCGCTCCGGCGCTGCGGACACCATCGATCCATCCATGGACCTCGTGCTGGGACATGAATTCTGCGCTGAGATCCTGGATCATGGCCCCGGCACGGACAGGCGGCTTCGGGCGGGAACCAGGGTTGTCTCGACCCCTTTCAACTTCGGGCCCATCGGTCCGGAACTGATCGGCTTTTCCACACGCTATCGCGGGGCGTTCGCTGAAAGGCTGGTTCTGACCGAGGCCTTGCTGCTGCCTGTTCCGAATGGCCTGAAGGCAGAAGCAGCAGCCCTGACCGAGCCGCTATCGGTCGGTACACACGCTGTCGCCGTGGCAAACCCCGACAGGAATTCGGTTGCACTTGTCGTCGGGTGCGGGCCGATCGGGCTGGCAGTGATCGTGGCGCTCAGGCGTCGCGGAGTCGGACCGATCATCGCAGCGGATTTTTCGCCGGCGCGAAGGGCCCGTGCGGAGAAACTGGGCGCTGACATCGTGGTGGATCCGGCGGTTTCCTCCCCGCATGCGAACTGGTCTTCGCTTGACGTGCCAGCGACACTGGCGGAATTCAGCCTGGCGCAACTTTCAGGCCGCTCGCTCAGGGACGCGCTGATATTCGAGTGCGTCGGCGTTCCCGGCATGCTCCAGAACCTGATCGAGAATGCCCCGCCGACGGCGCATGTGGTCGTGGTCGGCGCCTGCCAGGAAGATGACCGCATCCTGCCCGTTATAGCCATCAACAAGCAGCTTCGCTTCACATTTGTCTTCGCCTACACGCCGGACGAGTTTGCGGAGACATTGCAGGCACTTGGGGAGGGCGTGATCGATCCTGACATCTTCCTCACCGGTGAAGTGGGGCTGGCAGAAACAGCTGCCGCCTTCGCCCGGCTTGAATCCCCGGGTAACGACGTGAAGATCATGGTTCAGCCCTGGCGATGAAGCCAGATCTGCAGATTCTGTATCATGTGTTGGATCGCATGTCTGTCGGATCCAGCTTTAGGTTCACCCAATGTCTTGCTAATAATGTCTTGCTAATGAGGCGATATCGTTGCTGCGAATCGTTCAGAGAGGTAAGAACTGTAGCTTGATAGGCAGCAGGTGTGAAGAAGCAGCGCAAATCCTCCGAAGAGTTCGTGGCGCAATTCATCGATACTGATATCGCCGCTTGACCAGCCTAGGATTCCGCTCGTCATGATGTGAGCCATGGTTCGCGCCAGAAGGTGCAGGTTGACGGATTTCTTCAGTGCTCCTTGCGCCGCCATTCCGGATACCAGCTTATGGTAGATCTCTGTTCGCGGCTCGATAAGCCCTTTTCGCAGCTCCGTAGGCGTCGGGGCTGAAATGAGCTGCATCATTGTTCTGTAGAAACCGGGCTCCCGGGAATAAAGCGCGCAAACCATGTCGATGAAGTCAAATACTCTCGAAACCCTGTTTTCAGACTCCACTGAATCGAATTTCTTCAGGAACATTTCCAGGTCGGCGTTGTAAACCTCAAGCAGGACGCCGGTCTTTGTGCCGAAGAGATTGTAGGGCGTTGTCGGGCTGCAACCTGCACGCTTTGCAAGCACCCGCATCGAGAAGCCGTCCTCGCCCGTTTCTTCAAGCATTTGTCTGGCTGTCCGGATGATGTGCTGCTTGCGGGAGGCCTTGCCCTGCTCTCGACGGGTCTGGCCTTGATGCTCATCCGAATTCGGCACCATCGCTCCCTCACTACCGTGCATGGCAGGGGCTTATCTGTGGAACCCCTGAGCTGGCAAGCCTATGCCCAACAAGTGATTTTTTGATCATGGGCCGCAGCGTCGCAAGGCTGCGACCCTTGTTCGGGCAGCCCCCTTTCCCTGCAGGTGCGGGCATCTGCCCTCAAGCGGGTGACATGCCATTGACGAGCCCCAGTCCCTCGCTCTTCCATCCAAGGAGCGTGAGTGCGTCATCGCTTGCGAATTGCCGTATTTCTGGCCTTAGAGACAGGAACCAGTTCTCCTGCGGGCGATATATGTGGTTGTGATACCAGCCGAAAACGCCTGCGCGGAATATGTTCCTGCTGCGGTTGTGGCCCGTCTTGTGCCACACTCTGCTTTCAAAGATCAGGGCGGAACCGGCTGGCGCCTCCATGGCCACTGTTTCACTCTGCAATTCATCTTCCCGCGGCGCCCGGTTGAGCCTGTGGCTACCGGGGACGAAGCGTGTGGCGCCATTCTCGTCGGTGAAATCGTCCAGACACCAGGCGACATTCAGCCCCTGGGGCACAGGGGGCCAGGGCTCCGGCACGAAGATCTGATCGGCATGGAGGATCATCTCCCCCCCGCCCGGACCGGTGATGTTGGCGGACAGGTTGCCCAGAAGGGCAGGCCAGCCCAGCATTGCCTTCACATGGGAAACGGCAATGTCATGAAAGGCCAGATCCTCGAAGACCGGGTCACGGCTGAGCACATTCCACACGCGACGATTGGACAAGTCGGTTTCATAGTCCAGGCTGAACCGGGTGCTGCGCTTGCGTTGCGCATCCGATTCCGCAGCGCGATAAAGGGCATCGCGGGCCTCCATCAATTGACGCGCACTGAGTGCATCCGGAACGATGGTGAGGCCGTAGCGGCGAAGATTTTCCAGTCCTTCTTCAAAGTCCCTCGTCGGTGTAGGCACGACAAGGCCCTCGCGTTCTTCGCTATCCATCATCATCCCGCTTGTCCCTTCGCCGTGCCGGATTGCGCCTTCGTTGAAAGTTTCACGCCTTCGCCCACATTGGCCGTGATGTTCAGGCCGAGGCGTTCGCGCATCATGTCATCGAAGCCGGCCTGCAGGTCTGCTCCGAGCAGCGCATTCCAGTTCACCTGCGGGCGCAGGAAAGGCTTGCTGTAGTAAGCGAAGAGCAACGCGCGTTCCTGGTCTTTCGTGATGTTGCGGCCCGATGTGTGCCAGAGCCGCGCATCCATGCAGATGATGGAGCCGGCGGGCGCCTCGAAGGGCTGCAACTGCTCATGGGCATCCTCGGGAACATCGGCACGCCCTGTCCAGCGGTGGCTTCCGGGGATGTAAAGGGTGGCGCCATTCTCGAAACATGTGTCGGTCAGGCACCAGATGACGTTCATTGCCCATGGCGAGACCCATGGCTCCGGCACGACAAGCGACTGATCCGAATGGATTGCCATCGAGCCGGAGCCCGGAAGGGCTGTGTTGGCCGTGAAGTTGGAGATGATGAACGCATCCCCCAGAAGGGCTGCCGCAAGCCGGGTCGCCAGCGGGTGCTGGATCAGCGCGCGGAAGATCGGATCGAGTGCGAGAAGATAGAAGACCCGGACATTGCGATCATTGGGGTCGAGCTGGGGAAGAAAGGTGGGATTGCCCTGCTGCCGGCTCTTCACGGCGGCGGCGTGCAAGGCGGCCAGCGCTGCGGATGTGGCCCCGGCGTCAAGCACGTCCGGAATGATGCAGAACCCTTGCTGCCCGAGTTGCTGAACTGCGGCTTCCCATGCCGTCCGGTCAATGCCGGAACGCACGTCGGTCGACGCGGTCTGACTCGCCATAAGTCCTCCCATGCTGCCCTTCTTCGAGGGTCTTGGCCGATGCTCTGCCCGCCGTCTTTCCTTGTCAACAAGTTTGTAGCGTGCTCCAATATGTGGGGTGCAACAGGGCGCTCTGGAGTGGCAGGCGCGACAGGGGAGGACTATCCGATGACGAAGCTGGCAATGACCAAGATCGCGGTTTCGGACCTTGACGCGCAGGTGCGCTACTATGAGGCAGTCACCGGTTTCGTTGTCGTGAACGCATTCGAGGCGCCGGGCTTTGCCGAGCGCATCATGCGGCCGCGTGATAGCGAAGATGGCGCTGCTTTGGTGCTGATGAAGACAGACGGCGTCGACCCCGGCCACGGCGAGGCTGTCACGGTCTTCGAGACAGCCGATGTCGATGCGTTTGTCGAACGGGCCGTGCAGGCTGGCGGCGCGATCCTGCAGGCGCCGCAAACCCTCAGCGCACATAGCTTGCGCTTTGCCATGATCAGGGATCCGGAAGGGCATGTGATCGAGGCTTTGTCGTGGCTGGGATGATCGCGTGCCTGGGATGATCGCGTGGCGCCGGCATGTTTGCGCGCCGCCCATGCCCTCCCTCGTGCCCTGATGCCGGGCTTTCGGCGGCAACCATCGCCTCCGTGCGTGTCCTGGCGCCATCTGGCGGGCTGGAACGCACGAGGGCGTCGTGGCTGTCGGCTCAGTCTCCGGATGCGGCGACGAATTCGGCTTCCAGCTTCAGCGTCACGTCGTCGCCCAGTAGCGGCAGGCCATATTGCATGCCGAACTCCGAACGCCTGATGGTCGCCTCGCCATCGAAGCCGATTGTATAGAGCTTGCTGACAGGGTTAACCCCGGCCTGGTTGAATTGCGCCTTCATGCTGACCGGGCGGGTAACGCCGCGCAGGGTGAGCTGGCCATCGATACGGGCGGTGCGGGCGTCCAGCAGGGTGATGCGACTGGCGGTGAAGCGCGCCGTGGGGTGGTTGGCGACATCGAAGAAGTCCGCCGACTGCAGGTGCTGGTCAAGGCCCTTGTTGAATGTGCCGGCGCTGTTCATGGCGATCGTCGCGTCCAGCCGGCTGGCGGCCGGGTTCTTCACATCCAGCACCAGTGTGGCGGCCACGTCATGGAACTGTCCGACATAGGTCGAAAAGCCGAGGTGGCTGAGCGACCAGCTGATCTTTCCATGCGAGGCATCCAGCGTGTAGCGACCCGGCTGCACCTCGGCCGGGTTGCTGGTGAGCGGGCTGGCCGGCTGTGCTGCTGCCGGAAGCGAAAGCCCCGCAAGTGTGACGGCGGCGATGATGGCTGAGCGAACGGTCATGACGGGTCTCCGGGTGTAGGGCGGGATTACTGGTCAGCGCGCTGCGTGCAGGCGGACATGGGCGGCAAAGCGTTCCATCCATCCCGCCAGGAATTCACGGCTGCCGGGGCCGATGGAACCATCCGATTCCAGAAGGTCATCGGTCCATTGCACAAAGGCTTCGGGCTGGCCCAGCGTGGGCATGTCGAGGAAGGCGAGGATGGGGCGCAGATGCGCCTGCGCCATTGCCGCACCGACCTTGCCGGGCGATACGCCTATGATCCCGGCCGGCTTTCCGGCCCATATGCTCTGGCCATAGGGGCGCGAACCATGATCGATGGCGTTCTTCAGTACACCGGGGACGGAGCGATTATACTCCGGCGTCAGGAAGATGACGCCGCTGGCCCGCGCCACTGCCGCCTTGAAGGCGGATACGGCAGCCGTTGGCGCGCCATCATCATCCTGATTGTAAAGAGGCAGATCGCCGATCGGCACATTGAAAAATGCCATGTCGGCCGGGCCCAGACCGGCCAGCGCCTGCCCGAGGCGGCGGTTGAAACTCTCGCGACGCAGGCTGCCGGCGATAACGGCGATTTCGTGGGTCATTCCGTGTCTCTTTCTGTATCTTCTTGTGGGATCAATCGAAACGGAAGGCGGAGATGGCTGTTTCCAGCACCCGCTCCCGGTAGATGCTTCGCCCCGGCGCAGCGGCGGCGCCGGCGGCAACCATCAATGGTATCAGATGCTCTTCTTCAGGGTGGCACAGGCGGGCGAAGGGTGCGGCCTCCCAGTCTGCCAGAAGCGTTGCGCGCGATTGGGCAGGCTGGGCGATGGCATCCGACAGCCAGGCATCGAACGCCTCTGACGGTGCGGAGAAGCGCGGGTCGCCATAGGCCCGCATGTTGTGAAAGCTCATGCCCGACGCAATGATGAGCACGCCCGCATCGCGCAGCGGTGCCAGCGCCCGGCCGGCGGCCAGATGCAAGGACGGGTCAAGCCCGCGCTCCACCGACATTTCGACCACCGGAACATCGGCATCCGGAAAAGCCAGCATCATCGGCACGAACACGCCGTGATCAAGGCCGCGGCTGGCATCGACCCGTGCTGCAAGCCCGGCTCCGGTCAGCAGGCTGGCGGCCTTGCGGGCAACATCAGGTGCCCCCGGTGCCTCCCAGCGCAGCTGGTAGGTGTGCGGCGGAAAGCCGTAATAATCGAAGATCAGCGAAGGCCTCTGTGCTCCGGTGAAGGCAAAGCCATCGGTCTCCCAATGCGCCGACACCAGCAGGATGGCGGTTGGGGCAGCGCTCAGCTGGCGGGGCAGGCTACGCAGGAAATCGCCCATGCCTGTCCAGATCCGCTGCGGGTCGTCCATGAAGAAGCACGGGCCGCCCCCGTGGGGTATGTAGAAGGCGGGTTGTTGCATTGGGCTCATCCTCCTGCTCGCAATCCATCTAGAGAGCATGATGATGATTGATAATAAGACAGTAAGTGAAATCAGTTTCAACTGAGGGTATCAGATCATGAGCGACAGGCTGACCGCGATCGAGGTCTTCGTGCGTGCCAGCCGGCTTGGCAGCCTTTCGGCTGCGGCACGGGCGATGGGCATGTCGCCGGCGATGGCGGCGCGGCACCTCAACGCGCTGGAGGCCCGGCTGGGCGTGACGCTTGCGCACCGCAGCACGCGCCGCCTGAGCCTGACCGAGGCGGGCGCCGATTATCTCGACCGGGCCGAGCGCATTCTGGCCGAGCTTGGTGAGGTGGAAGCCGAAATTGCCGCGCGTACGGTGGCGGTGGAAGGCCTGTTGCGGATCAGTGCTCCGGCGGCGTTCGGCACGCGCCATCTTGCCGCCCTTGTGGCGAAGTTCGCGCGGCAGTACCCGGCCGTCACCATCGAGCTCGGCCTCAACGACCGCTATGTCGATCTGCTTGAGGAGGGCTGGGACATGGCCATCCGCATCGGCCATCTTGCCGACAGCAGCCTGATTGCCCGGCGCCTTGCCCCGGTGCGTCTCAGCCTCTGCGCTGCCCCGTCGTGGCTGGCAACCCACGGCCTGCCGCGCACGCTGCATGATCTGCAGACGTGCGATTGCCTTGGCTACACATTGTCACCCCATACCGGCGTATCGCACTGGAGCTTCGGTCGCGACGGCCGCATCCGGGTAGCGGTGCGTACCGTGCTGCGCGTCAACAGCGGTGAATTGCTGGTGCAGGCGGCGATCGCCGGTCAGGGCCTTGTCTATGCGCCGCGCTTCCTCACGGCCGAAGCCTTGTCGGATGGCCGCCTCATGGCGATCACCCTGGATCAGCCCATGATGGATCTGGGCGCCATTCACGCCATCACGCACCCCAGCCGACGCCCGGCCGCGAAAACCCGCGCCTGGGTCGATTTCCTGGTGCGTGAGATCGGCGCGATGGGCGCGGACTGGTAGCAGGGCCAACGCCATCGGCCGTTCGACTATCGCCAGTTCAGGCTGAACGTGGCGCCCTGTTGGCCCGGGGCAGATGGTCGGTGCCGATACCATGCGCATGGACAGCCCCGGGACAGGCCGGCGAAGCGGAGCAGCTGACGATTATGGTCAGCGGCGGATGAATAGTGCGACGGTTGCGCTCGCCGCGCTTGCAATCGCCACCAGCAGGAAGATGATCGACGTGCTGTCGTAGCTGTCCATGAACATTCCGATGGTGGGTTCGCCCAGGCCTGCGAAAAGATAGGCAAAGAAGTTCATCACCCCGATGGCCGTGCCGGCACGTTTGTGGCCGACGAGGTCCGGGCACAGGGCCCAGAAGGAGGATTGCGGGCCATAGACGAAGAAGCCGCACAGAAACAGGACCGAAAGGCCAAGATACACTTCGCTAGAAGGAATTGTGTACATGGCGAGCGAGGTGACGGTTGCCAGTGCCATGTAAAGGGCGATGGCGATGTAGCGTTTCGACCCGAAGAAACGATCTGAAACCCAGCCATTGGTGGCAGCCCCCAGGGCCATGCCGATCGGCAGGGCAAGGCTGATCCACTCGGGTGCGATCAGGCTTTCGGTCTCGCCGTTCGAGCTGCCGTCTCCGCCAAGGAAATGCACTGGAACCCAGACGAGCAGACCGTAGCGCGCGGCATTCTGGAACCCGATGGCAAGCCCGCCCATCCAGATACGCCAGTTGGAGAGCACCGCCCTGTACCGGCTTGCCGAACTTTCACCATCAGGCACGTGCGCATGTTCGGTGTCATCCGTGTCCGAGTGGGGCGAGGGGAAGCCGAGGTCTTCCGGATATTCCCGGGCCACCAGATAGAAGGTGATGCCCCCAAGGAGCATCAGCAGGACCGGCAGGCGGAAGATCCAGCGCCAGTCCAGCTGGAAGATATGCACGATGAGAATCGAGGTGACGAAGCTGAGGACAGACGCCATGCCAGCGGCAAAGACGTAGAAGCCAAAGACCTTTCCGCGCTCATGCTTGCCGAACCAGTTGGACAGGATGCGGCTGCCGGGCGCCCAGCCCATCGCCTGGAAATAGCCATTCAAGCTCCAGAAGGCGCCGAGGCTGAGGATGCCGGTGGAGAAGCTGACGACCCAGTTGGCCATGCAGGACAGGATAGCGCCCGCGCTCATGACACGCCGGCCGCCGAATTTGTCGGCGAGATTGCCATTGATGGCCTGCCCGATGGCATAGCACCACAGCATGCCGGCACTGACCCAGCCGAGCGCTTCCTTGCTGACGTTGAATTCTGCCTGAATGCCGGGAATGGCAAAGCCGAAGGTCTGCCGCCCGGTATAGAAGAACAGGTAACAGAACATGGCGGCAAACAGAATCCTGCGCCTTGCCCATTTGTAGGACATTTCGGAATATGCGGGCACAATCGCTGTCGGGCCGGTCTGCAGCGCCTTGGCGTCGGTTTTCACGGTCTGTGTTCCTGCGCCTGGGTTCAGAGGATTGGGCTGCTCGGGAAGCGCTGCGCGCTGCCAAGGAAGTTGCGGCCGCGCGGTCCGGCAAAGGCGTCGGCCACGATCCTGCGCCATTCGGCATCACAGACTCCAAGGGCCTGAGGGCTGCTGGCCAGACCCAGTTGATTAAGGGTGGCCCGCAGGCGTGCCGGCGCCGATGCCAGATCTGCCCCGAAGAGGCTTTCGAGGGCCGCGTCACATGCGGCATCCACGCCGATGGATGCGGCCATGACTTCCGGCAGGCAGAAGGAGCAGGCGATGCCATGCGGCACGCCATGATCGAGGGTGATCGGGTAGGAAATATTGTGCGCCAGTGCGGTCTGCGTGTTTGAGAAGGCAAGGCCGGCCAGCATTGCGCCACGGGCCAGTTGGATGCGCGCATCCCCATCCGAAAGGTCTGCCTGCAATCGTGGCAGGCTAGCCAGCACATCGCATGCCGCCGCAACGGCGTAGCCGCGGGTCAGCGGGTTGGCGTTGAGGTTCCAGATGCTTTCGAGGGCATGGGACAGCGCATCCAGTCCACTGGCCAGGGTAATCGGCCAGGGCAGGCTTGACGTGATGAGCGGGTCGATGAAGGCGATTTCCGGGTAGAGATCCTCGCGGACCAGCGAGAGTTTCCTGCCCTGTTCCGGATCCCAGATGGTCGCCCATTTGGTCAGTTCGCTGCCCGTGCCGGCGGTTGTCGGCACGGCGATCAGCGGCAGCGCCGGATGGTCGAGGCGCGTGGCGCCTTCCATGAACAGGTGAACGGGTTCGAAACGTCCGTGGCCTGCGGCCAGGAACTTGGCCGTATCCATGGCCGAGCCACCGCCAAGCGCCACGACAACTTCGATCTGTTCACAGATGTCGGCCAGGCCATGGCAGATCTCGCGCAGCATGTTCAGGGAGGGGTTGGGCTGCACACCCTCGATGATCGCGAGCGGCCTGGGGCTGTGGGCCAGCAGGATTTCCCGCCATGGCAAAAGGGCCGCATCCGGATGCGTGACCAATATCCAGCCACGCTGGCCGATGCTCTTGCCGACCTGATCGAGGATCGATGGGCCGAAGCGCACATCGACCGGATTGTAATAGCGCCATTGGCTCATGGCGCTTCTCCGGGCGCTGATCCGGGCGCTTCTCCGGCGATCAGTCGGGCTTCGATCCTGTCGATCACGGGCAGAAGATCCGCGACGGTGTCGATCACATAATGCGCACCTGACGCCAGCAGGGCAGCTGACGCCTTCTGGCGATATTGGGCGCGCTCGCCTTCATCAAGCGCTTCCCACCGGGCCAGCGAGAGGCCGACTTCGTTTCCGCTGGCGACAATCCCTATCGACCACATGCCCGCGGCACGGCCGGCGGTCAGGCCGGTGGGACTGTCATCGACCACCACGGCGCCGCGCACATCGGCGACGCCCAGCGCAAGCGCATTGGCCCAGATCATGTCGGGGAACGGGCGTCCGCGCTCGACTTCGCTGACGGTGATGCAGCAGTCCGGCTCATAGCCCTGCGCGGCGGCCAGCGGGATCAGGCCATCCATGATGCTGCGCGGATAGCCGGTGGTGCTTCCGATCGCGATGCCCCGTTGGCGCAGGCCGGTGATGCAGGCCAGGGCGCCCGGAATCAGGTCACTGTAGCGCGCGCAATTGACGGCATCGATCGCGAGGAAATCGGCGTAGAGGGCGTCGACATCAGCATGGCCGGATGGTTTTCCATGTGTTTTCTGCCAGCGGCCCTGCACATCCGGCTGGGCCAGGATCTGCTCGATATGCACGCGCTTGGCGGCGCCCATCGGTCCCCGCGCCTCAGCCTCGGTAATGCTGACGCCGGCGTTGGCGAAGGCCTCGCGGAAGGCGGCAACGGGCGCGATGCACCCGAAATCGAGCACAGTGCCGGCCCAGTCGAAAATGACCGCCTCAACGGCGCTAACATTTTTATAAGTAACTGATTTCATTTTTTATTCAGGCTCAAAATTCTTTTCTGAGCTCTGATTAAAGCAGTTTCGTGACAGTCATGGTTCTGAAACATCCGTGTGACTACGTTTAACCCATCGGAAATTTCGTTGGATGTCGAATGTGACGCTCACACAGCTTCGCAGCTTTATTGCGGTTGCCCGGTACAATGGATTTACGGCTGCCGCCCGCGCCCTCCAGACCAGTCAGACGACGATCACATCCCAGATCCAGGCGCTGGAGGAAGAGCATGGGGTACGGCTTTTCGAACGGCGTGGGCGGCGTATCGATCTGACCCCTGTGGGTTCGGAGTTTCTGCAGTTCGCCCGCCAGATGGTGGAACTGGAATATGACGCAGCCATCATGCTGAAAGACAGCGGCGCCTTGCGCCAGGGGACGATCAAGATCGGGGCGGTAAGCCCTTTCCATGTGATCGAGATGATCGAGGCGTTTCACGGGCGCTACCCTGACATCTACACCTCCATGACCCTGGGGAATTCTGACAAGGTCATGAAGGATCTTGCTGAATATGTGTCGGATGTCGGGGTGGTCGCGCGTGCTGACCATGATGACCGCTTCCACATGCAGGCCTATGCCAGTTATCCCGTTGTTGCCTTCGTGCACCATCGGCACAGGCTGGCCTCGCGCGCGGAGATTGATCTGGCCGAACTGGCCAGGGAGCCGCTCCTGATGCGCGAGGCAGGATCAAACACGCGGCGCGCGCTGGAAGATGCGATGGCCACGATCGGGGCAAAACCACGGATAGCCATGGAAATCGGAAGCCGTGAGGCGGTGCGTGAGGCCGTCATCAGGGAGCTCGGGATCGGGACGGTTTCTCAGTCGGAATATGTGCCGGACACGAGGCTGGTGCCGCTGCGGATCACCGGCGTCACAGTGGAGACGCATATCTACCTGTGCTGCCTGAGAGAACGTCGCCGCAGCCTGCTGATTGCGGCATTTCTCGATGCGGCATTGCAAAGAACATAGAAAAAATCATTTAAAACAGCGTCTTGATATTTTCCTGCCGGTTCGTCTTCGGCGCCCTTCCATCGAAATATTCGGTGGTTTTATCGGCGGGGCATGTGGAAAATCGCCGCATAAGAGTCATCGCCGCCCCCTAATTCACGCTGCAAGGCAACGCGTGAACGGCGCTTCCTGCCAGCCACTGATGCTGTTGCCGACTGAAGTTCATGGCCATTCCCGGCACAAGATTAGGGGTTTCACGTGACCTATCGACATTCCGCCTTGTGCGGCACCGCGCTCCTCGCCCTCATGGCAGTCCCCTCGCAGGCCGTTGTCGCCGGGGAAGCAGATGCTGATGGTGCCGCTGTCGAGACGATCGTCGTGACCGGCACCAACCTGCGCCGCACCCAGATCGAGGGCGCGCTGCCTGTCACCGTGCTGGATCAGTCGGATATCACGCTGCGCGGCGGGTCCACCGGGGCTGATCTGTTTGCCAGCCTGCCGATGGCCGGCCTGCCGTCGATCAATGAATCCGTGATCGGTTCGCAGGCCGCGCGCGGGGATGTGGCCTCGATCGACTTGCGTGGCATCGGCGCCGGCAGCACCCTGATGCTGATCAACGGCCGCCGCTATGCCGCCCATCCGCTTTCGGGCACCGACCAGGGTGTGCCGGCGCTTTCGCCGAACGCCAATGTGATCCCGACGGCCCTGCTGTCGCGTGTGGAAATCCTGCGCGATGGCGCTTCGGCCATTTACGGGGCGGATGCTGCCGCCGGCGTGATCAACAGCATCATCACCCCGACCACCGAGGGCGGCCGCATCGGCGTGGAAACCGCGCTGACCCAGCACGGCGGCGCCGAGGAATTCCGCCTGACGGCAGCCGACACCTTCAAGTTCGGCCGCACGTCGATCGGGGTGTCGCTGGATCTGTTCAAGCGCGAGAAGATGCTGATGCGGGATCGCGAATGGAGCAGCGACATGGATCTGCGCCGCACGCGCGATCTGCCTGCTCCGTGGGATGGCGTTGCCGTGATGAACCCGGAAACCGGAACGCCCTTCGCAATCGACAATGATTTCGACAACAGTGGCACCATCAATCATTTCGGCCAGTATCGCCGCGGCTATATCCAGCCGGATTATCTGACGTTCGTGAGCTCGCGCCCGGACGGTAATGCCGGCATCCTGCTGCAGAACAGCCCGGACGGCGGTGTCGCGACCATGGCCAGCAACGGCACCTTCTTCCTCGTGCCGGATGGCAATGGCGGCATCCGGTTCAAGCAGACAACCCCGTCGCGCGATCTCGATAATCCGGAAAATGATTATTACGACAACCAGGCCGAACACCGGATCCAGATTCCCGGTATCGAGCGGATCAACGCCGCCGTCTTCATCGAGCATGAGTTCAGCGATCGCCTGACCTTCTTCGGTGACCTGCTGTATTCGGGCTCGCGCGCCAGGAGCCAGAGGGAATCCGCCAACATCCAGAATGTGAACGAACCGGGCATCTACATTCCGGCCGCCAACCCCTACAATCCGTTCGGCGATCGCTTCTACAATATCGACGGCCTGCCCAATGACGATGGCACGCCGCGCATCCAGGGCGCCCCGGCCGATGTGACGATCACGGCCGGCCTGATCACGCCGGGAACGCGCAACCGCTATATTCAGGTGAATTCCAGCTTCTATCGCGGCCTCGCCGGTCTGCGCGGGACATTCGGCGACAACTGGTCCTGGGAAAGCGGACTTCTGATTTCGGGCGCCTACAGCCACGAAACCGAAACCAACATCTACCGGGAATCCCTGGTCCGCATGGCGCTCGATCGCACCGACATGCTGGCTTACAATCCGTTCCCCGTCACCTTCAAGGTGGTGGACGACAAGGTGGTTGTCGACAAGCCCTACCTGAACCCGGACATCGTTACGGGGCCGATGTACGATACCGACAACCGCTACGGCAAAACCCGTATCATCACCTGGGACGCCAAGCTGGCCGGAGATCTGTGGCAACTGCCATTCGGTGGTGACCGCGTGCAGGTGGCCGGCGGTGTCGAAGTGCGCTGGGAAAATTATGATGCCTGGAAGGCGCCCTATGCCGGCATCAACCCGGAAGGCTCGGGCGCACTGTTCCCCTATCTTCGCGATAACGACAATGATTTCACATCGATGAGCCCGAACATCGATATTTCGGCCAGTCAGCGCGTGGATTCGGCTTATGCGGAAATCGGCCTGCCGCTGATCACGCCGAAGAACGCGCTGCCGCTGATCTATCGCCTGGAACTGGGCGCTGCCGTGCGGCACGAGCGTTTCTCGATCCATGGCCACAGCACCACGCCGAAGTTCAGCATGTTGTGGAGCCCCGCCAGATGGCTGAACCTGCGGGCTTCTTACAATGAATCCTTCCGGGCCCCGAACCTGGCCCAGACCAATACCTCGCCCCTGTTGCGGGTGAATTATTCGTCCGATCCCTATCGCTATCTCGTCACGCAGGCGGCGATCGACAGCAGTGGTCCGCGCCGCACCTTCCGCCAGGGCAATGAATTGCTGAAGCCTGAGCGGGCGCAGAATTTCGGCGCCGGTCTGGTGATGGATGTGCCCTTTGTGCGCGGCCTGTCGATCACGGCTGACTATTGGCGCATGAAGCAGCGCGACGCGATTACCGCACTTGGCAATTCCCAAGTTCTGGCGATGGACGAACTGGCGCTGGATCTGGCGACACAGGCGGCCCTGGATAAGGGAATACCGATCGATCAGATCGATGTCGGGTCGGGCACGCCTGGCTATCTGGGCAACAGCCGTGTGGTGCGCATGGCGCCGACGGCAGCCGATATCGCAACCTTCAACGCCTATAATGCCGCCCAGACCAGCAACGACACCAAGCGGGGTGTGGTGGGCGAAATCGTCAGCCTCGTGAATGACTATGTGAACATGGGCTCGCGCACCCTGTCCGGCATCGACTTCGGTATCCAGTACCGGTCACCGGAAACACGGCTCGGGCGCTTTGCTGTGCGTGCCGAAGCCACCCGTAACCTGCAGCGTGACGAGGACATGCAGGATGAGGGCATCATCGTGGACCAGCTGGGCCGGAATGGCTATGCAAAGTGGATCGGGAATGTGCGCCTCGGCTGGGCCAGGGACAACTGGTCGGCTGATTGGTATACAAGCTATTACGGGTCCTTCTCGGACACGTCCGCTTCCACGACCAAGGCAATCTACGAGGCGCTGGGCAAGCCGGATTATATCAATGTCTTCAACGACAACGGGATTGACCGCTATTATTTCAAGGTCAAGGCCTCGATCCAGCACAGCCTGCGGGTGAGCTACAATTTTGGCCGCCACGATGACAGCAACCGTGCGCCACATTCATTGACGCTGACGGTGCACAATCTCTTTGATGCCATTCCGCCGGTCGCGGATGAAACCAACGGCTATTTCGTGGGCTCCGCCAACCCGCGCGGACGCCAGTTCCGCGTGAAATACGAGCATCGTTTCTAAAAATGCCGCTTGCCCCGGACCAGCCGGTGACAATTCCTGAAAGGCCGAACATGAAAACGCGCCGCAAATTCTGTGCACTCATGCTTTGCGCCCTTGGAATTGCGCTGGGTGGGCCGGGGGCTTTCGCTTCAACGTCTCCGGCCCATGCCGCCAGGGCGGAGCAGGCCCGGTCCGTTCGCCCCGTTCTCCTGATCTCGATCGACGGACTGTCGCCGGAAAGCCTGTTCGAGGCAGACAGGCTGGGCCTGCACATTCCGGTTCTGCGGCAGTTGATGCGCGAAGGCGCGACGGCGCAGCGCATGCGGAATATCAACCCGACGGTAACAAACCCGAACCATACGACCATGGTCACCGGGGTTTCACCACGTGCGCATGGCATTTTCAACAACCGGCCGTTCGTGCCGGCCGCACGTCTGCCGCAAGGATATCGTGAATACAGCGCGATAAAGGTGCCGACGCTCTGGTCCCTGGCCAAGTCGGCCGGCCTCGGGACTGCCAGCCTTTACTGGCCGGTCACCCGAAACGCCGATGACATCGACATCAATATTCTCGATGGGTCATCGAAAGATGACGACCAGATCACGCGCGATGCCATCTCCGCAATGGAGCGCGCAAAACCTGAATTGATGACAGTGCATTATGTGTCGCATGATGGCGCCCAGCATGAATTCGGGCCACGGTCGCGTGAAGGTCTTGCCGCACTCGAGCGCATTGATGCTGCTGTCGGCCATCTGATTGCAGCGCAACGCCGCATTTACGAGGATCCGCTTGTGGTCATCACGTCGGATCACGGATTTTTCGAGGTTGATTACCGTGTCCACCTCAATAGCGCGTTCGTGGAAGCGGGCCTGATCACCCTGGACAAGAGCGGCCCGCAGACCGAGGTGAAGGACTGGCGCGCCTTTGCCTGGTATGTCGGCGGGATGTCGATGGTCGTGCTGAAGGACCCGGCCGACAAGGCGCTGCGCCGGGAAGTGGAAGATTTCCTTGGCAAGCTGGCCAGGCGTCCTGAGGCAGGCATTGCCCGCATCTATTCCACCGAGGAACTGAAGGGCAGGGGCCTTTCCGATCAGGCCCACTATGTGATTGCCCTGAAGGAGGGTCACCATATGGGCAACAACATGGAAGGCGATCTGCGCATTCCATTCAAGGGCGGCGCCCATGGCGCCTTTACCGAGGCCGGGGTGCGCCCGGACATGCACGGGGTTTTCATCATTGCCGGAAAGGGCGTTCCGGCTGGCCGGGATCTGGGGATCATGGATATACGTCAGGTTGCCCCGACTGTTGCAGGCTATCTTGGTCTTGCGCTGCCCCAGGCCGAAAAGCCGGCAATACACTGGTCTGAGCCAGAGCTTTCCTCAAGGAGTGAGTAGGGCTTTGCAAGGGTTGCCGATATCTGCCGGCGCAGCGGAGAGGTTGCGCCTGACACAAAGGCGCGCATCCTCGAAAGGTCTCCGTTCCTGAATCAGAGCCGCACGGTCCTGATGAAGATGGCGCGCATTCCGCTAGACCGGGCGAAGCAGCGGCAGGCGCTCGGATTCAGCTAACCCGAACCGCCGCGTTCACGAAATCGCAGGCGCATCGCCGGGGTCGCGTAAGTGGCCCCGGGAGATTTCGGTTAGAAAACGCCTGCCGGCAGGCGCCACAAACGTCTCCGTCAATGAGAAGGCTTGTCGGGCGGGGGGCAAGATCTGAATCTGCGAGCGGAAACCGGGCCGCTTGTCCTCGTCTCGGGGCGTCTCAATAGTGTGTGGAACGCTGGTGCCGCTTAGGTGACTCGAACACCTGACCCCATCATTACGAATGATGTGCTCTACCGGCTGAGCTAAAGCGGCCTCCAGCGAGGTGGGGCGCTTAGCAGCATCGGGGGGTTTAATTCAAGAGGGTAGACGTCTAGGCGCTTTTTCCATGAGCGCCGACTCCAGCTATACACCCGCCCACCTGGGCCAGGCATCCGGGCTGCCCGCCACGCCGGAAGAGGCGCGGCTCGATTATCCGCCCAATCCGCACCCGGGCGCCCTCTATCTCGTGCGATTCGTCGCGCCCGAGTTCACTTCGCTCTGCCCGGTGACCGGCCAGCCCGATTTCGCGCATCTCGTCATCGATTATGTGCCGGGAGAGCGGATTGTCGAATCGAAGGCGCTTAAGCTTTTTCTCGGGTCCTTCCGCAACCACGCCGCCTTCCACGAGGCCTGCACCGTCGGCATCGGCAAGCGCCTGTTCGACGAGATGCAGCCACAGTGGCTGCGAATCGGCGGCTACTGGTATCCGCGCGGCGGGATCCCGATCGATGTGTTCTGGCAATCCGGCCCGCCGCCTGCGGGCCTGTGGCTGCCCGATCAGGGCGTTCAACCATATAGAGGGAGAGGTTAATGGCAGGTCCGCTTCAGGGAATTCGCATCATCGAGATGGCAGGCATCGGCCCGGGGCCGTTCGCCGGGATGATGCTGGCCGATCATGGCGCCGAGGTGATCCGCGTGGACCGTCCCGGCCGCCCTTCGCCGGAACCGGTGCTGGGCCGCAACCGCAAGTCGATCGTGGTGGACCTGAAAACCCCCGAGGGCATCGCCATCGTGCGTGACCTCGTGAAATCGGCCGACGGCTTCTTCGAGGGGCTGCGCCCCGGCGTGATGGAGCGCCTTGGCCTGGGGCCGGACGTGCTGCTGGCCGACAACCCGAAGCTTGTCTATGGCCGCATGACCGGCTGGGGCCAGACCGGGCCCTATGCCCAGGCCGCCGGCCACGACATCAACTATATCGCGCTGGCTGGCGCCCTGCATGCCTATGGCCGTGCCGGCGAAAAGCCGACCCCGCCGATCAACATGGTGGGCGATTTCGGCGGCGGCGGCATGATGCTGGCCTATGGCATGGTGTGCGCCCTGCTTTCCGCCCAGAAGACCGGCAAGGGCCAGGTGATCGATTGCGCCATGACCGATGGCGCGGCCGTGCTGATGGCGATGATCTGGGGCTTCAAGGGCCTTGGCGCCTGGGTGGACGAGCGCGGGGTCAACATGCTCGATACCGGCGCCCATTTCTATGACACCTATGAATGCGCGGACGGCAAGTTCATCTCGCTGGGTTCCATCGAGCCGCAATTCTATGCCGAACTGCGCAAACTGACGGGCCTGGACGCCGACCCTGAGTTTGACGCCCAGATGGACAAGTCGAAGTGGGGGCCGCTGAAGGACAAGCTGACCGCGCTGTTCAAGACCCGCACACGCGACGACTGGTGCAATCTGATGGAGATGACGGACGTGTGCTTCGCGCCCGTGCTTTCCCTGACCGAGGCGCCATCCCACCCGCACAATGCCGAACGCGGCACCTTCGCCGAGATCGGTGGCATGACCCAGCCGATGCCGGCGCCGCGTTATTCCGCAACGCCCTCGGGCACGCCTTCGGCCGCCCCCATGCCGGGAACGGATACGGAAGCGCTGCTGGCCGGGCTTGGCTATGATGCCGGCCGCATCGCCGGGCTGAAGGCTGCGGGCGCACTGGGCCGGTGAACTGGGCCGGTGAACTGGGCCGGTGAACTGGGCCGCTGAGCGATTTGGGGGTCTGCCGTCGGCAGGCCCCCGCTATCCGGCGCGCGGGGGCAGCCGCCGCCCGCCGGCTTGACTTATGCGGCCTGCACGACGAGCGCGGACCCATGCCGCAACCCTATGCCACAGATCCCGCCCGTTCGCGCGGCCGCCTGCATCCCGAACCGGAAAGCCCGCTGCGCACAGTTTTTGCGCGCGATCGCGACCGGCTGATCCATTCCACCGCCTTTCGCCGCCTGCGCTACAAGACACAGGTGTTCGTGGCGCCCGATGGCGACCATTTCCGCGTGCGCCTCACGCACAGTCTCGAAGTGGCGCAGATCGCCCGCACCATCGCCCGCGTACTCGGGCTGGACGAGGATCTCGCCGAAGTCGTGGCGCTTGGCCATGATCTTGGCCACCCGCCCTTCGGCCATTCCGGAGAGGATGCGCTGGAACGCGCGATGCGGCCCCATGGCGGCTTCGATCACAATGGCCATGCCATCCGCATCCTTACCCGGCTGGAAAGCCGCACGCCCGATCATGACGGCCTGAACCTCAGCTGGGAGGTGCTGGAAGGCCTTGCCAAGCATAATGGCCCGGTGGCCGCGCCGGGCTGGGCCTTGCAGGCGCAGGATGCCATCCAGCCGCTGGACCTGTGGAGCCAGCCCGGCCTCGAGGCGCAGGTGGCGGCCCTGTCCGACGATATCGCCTACAACGCCCATGACCTCGATGATGGCCTGCGCGCCGGCCTGCTCGATCTCGATGCCGTGTGCGCGGCGGTGCCATTGGTGGATGCGCTGTGGCGCGACGTGAAGGCCCGCTGGCCGGGCGAAGCGCGGCGCGGCAGGCTGGTGCCGCAGCTTGTCCGCGATATCATCGGCGTTATGGTGGAAAGCCTGCTGGCCGAAACGCGCACCCGCCTTGCCGAAGCAAGGCCCGGCTCGGCGGAGGATGTCCGCATGGCGGGCCGCCCGCTGGCGGCCTTCGGGCAGGGCATGTCCGAGGCGCTGCGCCCGCTTCGCCGCCACCTGTTCGAAACGATGTACACCAGCCCCACCGTCGCGCGGCTGAGGAAGCCGGCCGAGCAGGTGGTGGAGGAACTGTTCGCCACCCTGCACGAGGATCCGGCCGCGCTGCCGGAACGCTGGCGGGAGCGGCTGGAAACGCAGGGAAGGGAAGAGCCATGGCGCGCACGGATCGTGGGGGACTATGTGGCGGGCATGACGGACCGGTTCGCCATCCGCGAACATCGCCGGCTGACAGGCCGAAGCCCCATGCCGGACGAAAGCCTCTTCTAGCAGCGCTGGTTGCGCTGGCGCTTCCGGGGGCGGCCATGGCCGCCCCCCCGCCTGCCACGATTCAGGCCGCCGCCTCGCCCGATGCGCGCACGCTGGCGCTGGCGGCGGGCTGGAAGGCAGGCTTCCTGTGCTCGGGCCTGTTCGTCGCAGGCATGGCCGAGGCGGACATTGCCGCCAATGACCTTGAGGGCGGCTATCCCGAGCTGCAGCCCCATCTGGCAAGGCTGCAGGCCCGCATCCTGACTGGGCGCCGCCAGGTCGAGGTGGCCTTCGATCCGGCGCTTCCGCCCCGCGTCTCCCGCTTTGTTCCGGGGCGCGGCTGCGTGCAGGCGCCGATCGGCGCCGACCCGGATCGCCTGCTGCCGCCGCCGCAGATGACGGGCGGTCCTGACCTGGCCCGGAGTGACGCCCGGCCCTGGCCGCTTGGCGACCGGGGCGCGCTTTCCCGGCTGCCGGCCCAGCAGGCCCGCGCGCTGGAGCCGCTGCTGGCTGCCGCTCTCGACGGCGCGCGCTATGGCGCGGGCGCCCGCACCAGCGCCCTGCTGCTGGTGAAGGACGGGCGCATCATCGCCGAGCGCTATGCCCGCGGAATCGGCATGCACACGCCGCAGCGGACATGGTCTGTCGCCAAATCCCTCACATCGGCGCTGCTGGGCGTTGCAGCGCGCGATGGCCTTGTCGATCCACTGGCGCCGGCTGGCGTGCCCGAATGGTCCTGGCCGGGCGACCCGCGCGCGGCGATCACGGTCGACCAACTGCTCAGGATGCAGTCCGGCCTATGGACGGACGGCCCCGGAAACCGCACCGATGCGCTTTATTTCGGTGGCGCGGGCGTTGCGGAAACGGCGGCTGTCGCGCCGCTGGACATGGCGCCGGGCAGCCGTTTTCATTATGCCAACAACGACACGCTGCTGGCCGCCCGTGTGCTGATGGCCCGGCTGGGCGACGAAGCGCCAGCCTATGCCTACAGCCGGCTCCTGTGGCCGCTTGGCATGACCCGCACCACCATCGAGAGCGACTGGCAGGGCGCGCCGGTCCTGTCTTCGCAAGTGTGGATGACCGCGCGCGACATGGCGCGTCTGGCGCTTCTTCACCTAGACGATGGTGTTTTCGCAGGCCAGCGGCTGCTGCCCGAAGCCTGGGTTCAGGATGCGCTGACGCCCCTCGGCCCGCAGCCGGAGGACCGGCGCGGCCTCGGCTATGGCAGGGCCATCTGGCTGATGGGGCAAAAGCAGGGCCTTCCGGAAGACAGCTTCGCCTTTCTGGGCAACCGCGGGCAGATCGCGATTATCGTGCCATCGCAAAGGCTCATTGTCGTCCGCCGCGGTTTCGACCCGGCCGGCGTTTCCTTTGATGGCGCGGCCTTCACGCGGGAGGTGATCGCGGCCCTCAGCCGTTAACCGGGCGGCGCGTAGGCGCTGCGGAAATGCGCCAGCGCCCGTCCCTCAGGGCTTCCGCCTTGCAGGGGCCATCCGTGCCGGTTCCCAGCGTGCCCGCGCCGCCGCTCTCCAGCCGGTCGAGCAGCCGGGCAAGGGCGGGGCCGCGCGGCTGGACTGCCCCGAGGCGGGCGATGGCCGCCAGCAGCAGACGGCGCTTCAGTTCGGCCGGCAGCCCTTCGGGATCGACCAGCAGGGCAGGCCCATCCGCTTCGATTCGCGATGCAGCCGCGCGCTCCGCTGCCCAGGCCAGCGCCTCTTCGGCCTGCTGGAGATGCGCGGCGCTCGCCGCCAGCCGGCCGGCATCGAGCCATGGAGTCTGCGCCAGCAGCGCGCGTGCGCGGGTGCGGTCGAAGCGCGGATCGCTGTTGGAAGGGTCGTCGGCAACCGGCCAGCCCGTGCCCTCGATGCAGGCGCGCAGCTCGGCGCGGCGCCAGCCCAGAAGGGGGCGCAGCACCAGCAGCCCTTCCAGCCGCTGTGCCGGGCGGATGGCCGACAGCCCCGCCATGCCGCTGCCGCGCGCCAGTCGCAGCAGCAGGGTTTCGGCCTGGTCATCGGCATGATGGGCAGTCAGCAGCACTTTAATGCCCCGTGCATGGCACCAGCGGGCCATGGCGGCATAGCGGGCCGCGCGCGCCTGCGCCTGCAGGCTGCTGCCGGCGGGTGGGCTTTCCAGCCGGATGGTGGCGTGCGGAAGCCCCGATCCTGCGGCAATGGCGGCGACGGCGGCGCATTCTGCCATCGCTTCGGGGCGCAGGCCATGATCGACGCTAAGGACCACGGCACGCGGGCCGAGCGCCCGCGCCGCCAGCCACAGCAGAGCAAGCGAGTCCCCACCGCCCGAGACGGCGAGGGCGATGCGTGCCGGCGGCGCGACCCATGCCCCGCCCAGCCGTTCGAGCCTGTGCGCGAAACTGTCTTCGTTCAGCGGCGCTGGCGTATCAGGCACCGCATCCGGCTTCGGCGCGGGTGGCCTTGGCATCGACGGCCACCTGGCCGGTCAGCCGGTCGGGATAGGCGGTCTGCAGCTGGTCGAGCGCCTGGCAGGCGGCCTTGGGCTGCTTCAGCTTGAGCAGGGCCTTGCCGAGCCAGAGCAGGCTGTTGTGGGCGCGGTCCCCGCGCGGATATTTCTGGTAGCCGCTCAGAAAGGCCTTCGCGGCCTCAGCCGTCTTGTCCTGCGCCATCATGGAGCGGCCGATCCAGAATTGCGCGTTGGAGGCGCGGCGATGCTTCGGATTGGCTTCGAGGAAGGCCGTGAGCGTCTTGATGGCCCCGGCATGATCCCCCTTGGTGTAAAGCTGATAGCCGCTGACATAGGCAGCTTCGCCGGGGTCTTCGGCGGGGGTGGCTGCCGCCGTTGCAGTATTCGCCGCTGTCGTTGCTGTCGCCGCCTTTTCAGGCGCGCGTGCGGCAGGCACGGGAGTTGCGGCGCCACCAGCCTTTGCAGGCGAGGCTGCCGTGGCAGAGGCCACAGTTCCAGCCCCGGTCCCAGTCCCAGTCCCAGTCCCACCGGCTGCGGGCGTTGCCGTGCCATCCGCCCCCTTGCCTTCAAGGGCATCGAGGCGGAATTCCGTGTCGCCGCGCAATTTCGTCAGCGCCGTTTCCATCTGCCGGATCTGGAACTGCAGCCGCTCGATCTGCCCCGTGAGGTCACGCTGCTGGGTTTCGAGCGCGGTCACACGCTGTGTCAGGTCGACGAGGGGCGCTGTCGCCGGCGTGCCGGGGGCGGCAGCCGCTGGTTGTTCGGGTGTGACCTCGGGGGCGAAGAAGCGCTTGTCCCCGCCGGGGAAGACCTGCCGCTGCACGGCGCGCATCTGGCCCTCGAGCGTCGTCACGCGCTTGTCGATCTGGGTCACCTGTGCCTGTGATGCGGCCACGACGCCCTGCGCGGTGGCCGGGCCTGCAAGAAGGGCGGCAATCAGGATGGAACGGGCGATCATCGGTATGTCATGCCTCATGTCTCTGGCGAAAGGATCGCGGGTGGGCCCAATGGCGTGGCCAAGGGTCATAGCCCATTGAAGCCTGCCCGGTCTTGCGGGAACCTTAACCGGACCTGCTGCCGTATCTGTCAAAAGGGCGGGTCATCGGCCGGTCAGCCTTGCGGCGGTCGCGCCTGTGCAGACCCGGCGGCCGCAGTGGGGGGCAGCGCGGGGGGCAGCGCCGGGGCCAGCCTTTGGGCGAGCGCCTGCGGGTCGAGCGGAAAATCGTAAAGCTGCTGGGCGGGCCCACCCAGCGGCGGCGTCACCCGCCCGCCGATCTTCGCCTCGAGGGCGCCGGCACGGCCGGTGCGCAGCTTCCAGGCCCGGCCCGGTGGCAGGCTGAGCGTCTGGCCGGGGTTCAGGATGCCCTGGAAGAAGGTTTCGCCCCCGTCCGTGATTCGAAGCCACACGTCCTCCCGCGCCACCAGTTCAACCGGTGCATCCGCAGCAGGCGCGGCGGGGCTTGCCGCCGGTTCTGCGGGCGCGGCCGGACCGGGCGTGCCTGACTCTTCCGCAGCGCCGGCCTGTGCGGTCGTCTCCGGCTCCCTGGGCGGCGATGGCGTGAGCCAGCCGGCCCCCCAGGCCCAGAACAGCCCGATGATGACAAGGATCAGGGTCGTCGCCATGGCGACAAGCCGGGCGGACGGCAGGCGCTTTTCCTCCAGCGGCTCCAGGTCGACCATGGTGGGCACCGGGTCGCCCTTCATGGATTCCTGGCGGTAACGCTCGGCGATGGCGGCCGGATCGAGGCCGACGGTGCGGGCATAGGCCTTGGCGAAGCCCAGCGTGTAGGTGAGCGCAGGCAAGCGGTCATGGGCGTCGGCCTCGATATCGGCCAGAATGCCGGGGCGGACCTTGGTGCGCGCGGCAATCTCGTCGAGCGAAAGGCCGGATTCCTTGCGGGCGTGCTTCAGTTTCGCGCCGACAGTCATGGCGCTGCCCGGATGTCCCGCGGGGCCTGCGGCAGCAATGCGGGGGGCGCCGGCAGGCTCTGTCCCTGCCGTGGCCGGTTCGGGTGTGTTCCGTTCCTGGGGCACGCCGTTCGCGTCGTCCACGTCCTGTCCTCTTGCCGGACGCTCCTGAGGCGGAGCCTTTCATGTGCGGGAACCTGCGCCTCGACAGAGCAACTGACGGAAACCGGCCCGGAAAGGGCGGTTCCCGGAATGGGTCTGAAAGGCCCCGTTCCCGGTCTCGTTCCCGTTAACCGGATTGGACTCCGGCCCCGTCAAAGTCAACCGGCGGGGGGCGCTCCGCCGGCCTCCGGGCCATTTCCGGCAAGCTGTCCGCGCGGGTTTCCGACAGGGGATCGGCGCTTTTGCTTGTTGCATTGCAGCAGATGCGCTATGGGCGCACACCTTTCTTCAGTATTCGGAACCTCGATGCAGCTTCGCAATGTGGCGATCATCGCCCACGTCGATCACGGCAAGACCACCCTCGTCGATCAGCTTTTCCGCCAGTCCGGCACCTTCCGAGACAATCAGCGCGTCGCCGAACGCGCCATGGATTCCAACGATCTGGAACGCGAACGCGGGATCACCATCCTCGCCAAATGCACCTCGGTCGAGTGGCAGGGCACGCGAATCAACATCGTCGACACGCCCGGCCACGCCGACTTCGGCGGCGAGGTCGAGCGCATCCTCTCGATGGTCGATGGCGTCATCCTGCTGGTCGATTCTTCCGAAGGCGCGATGCCGCAGACCAAGTTCGTGACATCCAAGGCGCTGGCCCTCGGCCTGAAGCCGATCGTGGTGGTGAACAAGATCGACCGCCCCGATGGCCGGCCGCAGGAAGTGCTGGACGAGGTGTTCGACCTGTTCGTGGCGCTTGGCGCCAATGACGACCAGCTCGATTTCCCCACCCTCTATGCGTCGGGCCGCAATGGCTATGCCGGCACGACTCCCGAAGTCCGCTCGGGCGATCTCACGCCGCTTTTCGAGACCATTGTCTCGCATGTGAAGGCCCCCGTGGTGGACACGGAAGCGCCGTTTGCCTTTCTCGTCTCGCTGCTCGATCGCGACCAGTTCCTCGGCCGCGTGCTCACCGGGCGCATCCAGCAGGGCACGCTGCGCATGAACGCGCCGATCCGCGCGCTCGATTCCTCGGGCAAGGTGGTCGAGGAAGGCCGCGCCACCAAGATCCTGGCCTTCCGCGGCCTGGAGCGGGTGCCGGTGGAGGAAGCCCTGGCGGGCGACATCGTCTCCATCGCCGGCCTGCAGGTGGCGACCGTTGCCAACACCATTGCCGACCCGGCGATCGCCGAGCCGATCCCGGCCCAGCCGATCGACCCGCCGACGCTGTCGATGCGCTTTTCGGTGAACGACAGCCCCTTCGCGGGCAAGGAAGGTTCCAAGGTCACGAGCCGCATGATCCGTGACCGCCTGTTCCGCGAGTCGGAAGGCAATGTCGCCATCCAGATCACGGAAAGCGACGACAAGGACAGCTTCGATGTTGCCGGGCGTGGCGAACTGCAGCTTGGCGTGCTGATCGAGACGATGCGCCGCGAGGGCTTCGAGCTTTCCATCGGCCGGCCGCAGGTCATCTTCCGCCGTGACGACCAGGGCAACCGCAACGAGCCTTATGAAACTGTCGTCATCGACGTGGACGAGGCCTTTTCGGGTACCGTCGTCGAGAAGATGGCCGGCCGCAAGGGCGAGATGACCGACATGCGCCCCTCGGGCGGCGGCAAGGTGCGCCTCACCTTCACCGCACCGTCGCGCGGGCTGATCGGCTATCATGGCGAATTCCTGTCCGACACGCGCGGCACCGGCATCATGAACCGCCTGTTCGATCGTTACGGTCCCTGGAAGGGCCCGATTTCCGGCCGGGCCAATGGCGTCCTCATCTCGACCGAGACGGGCGAAGCCGTGGGCTATGCGCTGGGCTATCTGGAAGAGCGTGGCCTGCTGATGGTGGCGCCGGGCGAACCGGTCTATGCCGGCATGGTCGTGGGCGAGAATGCGAAGTCTGACGACCTCGAGGTCAACCCGCTGAAGTCGAAGGCGCTCACCAACTTCCGCGCGTCCGGCAAGGACGATGCGCTCAGGCTTTCCCCGCCCAAGCGGCTGACGCTGGAACAGGCCATCGCCTATATCGATGAGGATGAACTCGTCGAGGTGACGCCGAAATCCATCCGCATCCGCAAGCGCTGGCTCGACCCGCACGAGCGCAAGCGCCAGTCGCGTGCCCTGAAGGCTGCTGGCTGAGGCTGCTGGCTGAGGCGCTGCAGCAGCCAGAACCGGCCTTTGCCTCAATGCCGTAACCGGCAGACGCTACGGGGCGTTCAGCCCTGCAGCGCCGCCCGGGCTTCGGCCATGCTGCGCCTTGCGTCTTCCCGCGCCTTGCGCTCCAGTTCGCCGCTCAGGATCTGGTCATAGTTCCGGCGCGTCGCCGTCAGGCTGGTTTCCATCGAACCTGCAACGTCGACGAGATTGCCCTGGAAGTTCGGCCGGAAGAACCATTCCGATGCGGGCCGCGCGGCATAGAGGGTGCGGAACTTGCGCAGCCTTTCGATCTGCCCATCCAGTTCGGCTGCGGTTTTTCTGATGTCCGTCTTCGTGAACCCCGACGACTTCAGTGTTTCGGGGCGCATCGGATCCCACCAGCTGAAGGGGTAATCGGGCGCCTCGCCGCGCAACCGGTCGACCAGCGCCTGTTTGCGGCTTCCGTCCGGTTCCGCACGCGCCATGATGACCAGCAGCGACGGGTCCTTCAGCCCGTCCGCGATGGCCTGCATCCGGACAAGGGTTTCCGTCTGGCCGATCGCTGCCGATCCGGCGTCATAGAAAATCTGCGCTGCATCGAGCCTGCGCGGCGCGGCGCCCGCATAGATGGCCTGGGCGCTTTCCCAGGCAGCCTTGCTGTCGTTTCGGAACTGGTGGTGCAGGAAGGCGTTGTGGAAATGGTCCGCGGCTGTCTTCGGCCGGCTGATCGGGATCTGCATGTTCGCAGCGTCCCTCAGGTCGCCGACATCCTGCTGGATGATTTCCACCCGCTGCTCGATCAGGCCGAGCCTCTGGCCGATGGCCTCGATGCCGGAATTACCGCCGCCGATCATCCACAGAAGGGAGAAGACGACAGCCGACAGGGCCATGAAATGCCCGATGTCGCAGGGCAGGCATTTCATCCTTTCGTCCATGTCAGGCCCGGCGGCCGAGGCGGGCGCGACCTGCCTGAGGCAGAAGAAGAGGGCAACGACCGTGCCGCCCGCGAAGAGCGCGGCGAGCAGCCATGCCTCGACAGAATCCGTCACCATATTGGCAAGGTCTCCGGCTACGCCAACGCTGCCGGCAATTGCCTCGGATACGGGTTTCTGCCCCGGTTTCACCACCTGCCAGAGCAGCCGTGCCTGCCTTGCCATGCCTTGCCCCCCGATTCACGCCCGGACACGCCCGAGTCGTTTTCCGGGATACTGTCCCGATGGATGACAGAATGCTATTCCATGTTGTGCATCACCCATCGGAACCACGCTGTGCGGCCAGGCAAGTTTCCGCTCAGCGGTTCATCGTCTGCCAGAGCATTTCGCTTCGCATGCGCCGCTTTTCGTCGTGGTTGACGAGCATGTGAAGCGCATGTTCGCCTGCCGCCATGCCAGACACCAGGAAAGGCTGGTCGAGCCCCTGTTCCCGCGCCACGGACGCAAGGCTGGCAAGCGTGCGCTGAAGCACCGTCTGCACTTCCAGCATGCTGGCGCCGTCGCGGGCGATGGGCGCGAAGAAATCGGCCACGGTTTCCACCAGGTCGATGTCCCGTGCCGTCACGCGCCTGCAGTCGGGTGCATCCGCCTCGGGGCGGGCATCGAGAAAGGTGCGCAGCACCCGCCCGCCGGCATAGATGACATCGACGGCGGTACCCGGATCATTGACGGCCGGGGACAGGGCGCGCGACGCGACTTCGGACAGCACGACCAGCCCGTAGCGCAGATCCTGCGAAAATTCACGCTGGCGCCCGATTGTGACATGGCTTGCCAGGCGGGCAGCCATGTCCTTGTCCGGCTTGCGGTTCAGCAGCAGCAGCGTATCGCCGGCATGCACATAGCTGCCCGGCATGGCGCAGACATGGATGGAGAGATCCGCTTCTTCCGCCACCTCGTCCAGTTCACCCAGGTCGACATGGCGGACATGGCCGCTCGTGCCTGCGCATACCGGGTGAATCACATCGGGCGCTGCATCGGTCGCTGGCATGCCGCCGAGCGCCGGGCGGTTTCCCCAGAGCCGTGCGGCCTCGATGGCGGCCTCTTCCACCCGGCGCACGGTGTCGGCCACGCGGCCGAAATGGTTCAGCTGGTTGATCCAGCGCAGCAGCTGGTAGGTGATGATGAACAGGACCACCAGCGTGGCGAGGAAGAGGATGATGCGCCCGCCCTTGTCATAGATGCCAGCCTTCAGGCCGATGATGCCGACGATGCTGAACAGGAATGCGCCGATGAAGCTGGACAGCGTATTCTGCGCGACCGGGTCGCTGATCAGCAGGTGGATGGACCGGGGCGTGACATTCGATGTTGCAGACCCATAGGCCGAGACCATGACCGACAGCGAAAAGGTGGTCACCGCCAGCATGCTCGACGCCAGGATCTCCAGGATGGAATCGACGGATCGCGCGGCCACTTCGATCTCGAAGCTGTCGGGGATATAGGGCCCGGCAAAGATGGCGAGCACGGCCGTCACCACCCCGGCCAGGCTGAAAAGGCCGGAGCGCACCCACAATTGTTCCATGAGCTCCTGGAAACGGAAGGCGAGCTTTCCGGTCAGTGTCCTGGGTTTCCGGCTCAATGTCGTTGGTCCCGCCTGCTGTCTCGTGCGCGGACCCATGATTGGCTGTGGCGCTGCCATGCGGCAAGCCGGAACTTGGCCCTGACTCCATGTTCCTTGCCCTCTTGCCCCGTGCGCACGCGCCCGGCATGGCCTGCCCATGCCCTTTCCACCTTCCCCGCACATGGCCCGCGCGCTCGAACTTGCCCGGCAGGCGGCCGGGGCCGGTGAAGTGCCTGTCGGCGCGGTGCTGGTGGGCGGGGATGGCCGTATCCTGGCCGAAGCGCATAACCGCACACGCACCGATCATGACCCGACCGCCCATGCCGAGATGCTTGCCCTGCGGGCGGCCGCGCGCGTGGCTGGCAACGAACGGCTGCTTGATTCGACCCTGTGGGTCACGCTGGAGCCGTGCCCCATGTGCGCCGCCGCGATCGCCGAGGCGCGGGTGAAGCGGCTGGTCTATGCCGCGCCCGATCCCAAGGGTGGCGGTGTGGAGCATGGCCCGCGCATCTTCGCCCACACGCGCCATGTGCCCGAGATCGTGGCGGGCATTTCAGCCAGCGCCGCAGCCGAAATCCTGCGTGGCTTCTTCGCCAGCCGGCGCTAGCGCGCAAGGTCTTCCACGAGGAAGGCCGTGACCTCTTCGAGCGGCACGCCCTTGGCGACAAAGGCATCTCCGATGCCGCGCGCCAGAATGAAGGGCAGGCCGGAAGAGGTCATCTTCTTGTCGTGCAGCATGTGGGCGACGAGCCTGTCGGCGGCATCCGGGGCGATGCCGGCCTCGCCGGGGAAGGCCATCAGCCCGGCCGATTGCAGATGCGCCGTCAGCCGTTCCGCATCGGCGGGCGGGCAAAGGCCGCGCCGGGCCGAGAAGCGGAAGGCCTGCGCCATGCCGATCGCCACGGCCTCTCCGTGCAGCAGGCGGCTGGAAAAGCCGGTTTCCGCTTCCAGCGCATGGCCGAAGGTGTGGCCCAGGTTCAGAAGCGCGCGGATGTCGTCCGTCTCGCGTTCGTCGGCGGCGACGATGGCGGCCTTGGCGCGGCAGCTTTGCGCCACGGCATGGGAAATCGCTTCCCGGTTGCCCTTGAGCAGGTGGGCGGCATTGGCTTCGCACCAGGCGTAGAAGGCCGGGTCGGCGATCAGGCCATATTTCACGATTTCGGCATAGCCGGCCTTCATCTCGCGGTCCGGCAGGCTTTCCAGCAGGTCGATGTCGGCCCAGACGGCGATGGGCTGGTGAAAGGCGCCCACCAGATTCTTGCCGGCGCGCGTATTGATCCCGGTCTTGCCGCCGACAGAGCTGTCCACCATCGCCAGAAGGGTCGTCGGCACCTGGATGAAGTTCATGCCGCGCTTCACGATCGCTGCGGCAAAGCCTGTCAGGTCTCCGATGACACCGCCGCCCAGCGCCACCAGCACGTCCGAGCGGGTGACTTCCAGCGCCAGCAGTTCGTCGACCAGCCGTTCAAGCTGGGCGAAGCCCTTGGAGCCTTCGCCGGGCGGCAGGATGATGGGCGTGGGCGCATGGTCTTTCAGCCCTTCCATCAGCCGGGGCAGGTGCAGGGCGGCCACATGCGCGTCGGTCACGATGGCGACACGGCGTGGCTTCGCCAGGTTCGAAAGGCGCGCGCCGGCTTCGGCAAGGATGCCGGAGCCGATGGAAATGCTGTAGCTTCGGGCGCCGAGGCCCACATGAACGTCGATCATCAATTATGCGCCTTCGGTTCCCGGCGGTTGAGTTCCTGGAGTATCGCTTCCACCGCCAGTTCGTGCGGGCCGTTGCCAGACACGATGCGGATGGGCGCCTGACTGTAGCAGGGTGCGCGCACGGCCATCAATTCGCTGAGCACCTGATGCGGGTCCCGGCCCACGAGCAGGGGCCGGTGATCCCGCTTGGCAACCCGCTGCACCAGCACGTCGATCGGCGCATCGAGCCAGATGGCCGTGCCTTCCGCCAGGATCAGCGCGCGCGTTTCCGGGTCGACGAAGGCGCCGCCGCCGGTCGCGATCACCTTGTGCCCGCCCTCCATCAGCCGCTGGATGACCCGCCGCTCGCCGTCGCGGAAATGCGGCTCGCCGAAGCGCGCGAAGATTTCCGAGATCGGCATGGCCGCAGCCACTTCGATTTCCGTATCGGCATCGACGAACGGCCATTTCAGCCGGGCGGCAAGCCGCTTGCCCACGGTGGACTTGCCGGAGCCCATCAGGCCGACGAGCACGATCGGGCGTTTGCGCCAGTCGGGGCGCAGCATGGGCACCGCTGCGCCGCCGGACTCGGGCGCGGCTGGTGCCGGGGGGGCTTCCACAGTCTTCACGCCCGCCGCTATAGGGTTGGCATGCCGAGGCTTGCAAACCCCCACGTCCTTCTGCTGGCCAGCGCGCTCGGCATGGCTCTTGCCGCCCATGCTCCGCTGGTGGCCGGGCAGGCCGCTCCGGCCGGGCGAACCGCCCAGCCTGCCACCCAGCCAGCCGTCCAGCCGGCACAGGAAAAGGCGCAGCCGCGCGGCCCGCGTTCGCTCCTGCCGGATGATCTGCTGCCCGCCCCCGCACCGGCGCCTTCGCCTGCCCCGCTTCCGCTTCCCGCACCCACCGCCCCGGCGCCGGGCGGAGAGGATCGGGCCGACCGGCAAGTCCCGGCGCTCGACGAGGACCCCTTCGGCGTGTTCGGCGCCAGCAGCGGCGATGCGCCCGAGGAGGAAGAGGCCGGGGAAGAAGCCGATGATCCGATGGCGGCGCTCATCGGGCCGCTGTCACAGCCCGAAAATGCCGGCATCCTTTCACCGGCTTCGGGTGGCTACAGGCCCGACCTGTTCCAAGGCTCCGACGCGCGTTTCCTGGCCACGCTTTTGCACCGCATCGATTCGCCGCTCGCCAGCCGCTGGGCGCAGGTGATGCTGCAACGCGCGCTGCTGACGCGTGCGACCGCGCCCGGTCCGGTCAACCCGGCCGACTGGGTGGCCGCGCGCGGCGCTGCCCTTGCCGCCATGGGGGCGGGCGCCGATGCCCATCGTCTCGTTTCCCGCATCGCCATCGATCGCTACACCGAGCGCCTCTATGCCGTTGCCGCCCAGACGGCCCTCGCCAGTGCAGATCCCATGGCCCTGTGCCCGCTTTCGCCGACGGCGCGGGCCGTCCTGCGCACGCCCACCTGGGTCCTGTCTGACGCCATGTGCCTTTCCATCCTGGGCGATGAAGTCGGGGCCTCCGTCCTCTTCGACCGGATGCGCAGCCGCAATGCGGCCAACAGCTTCGACATCGGTCTTGCCGAGCGCCTGTCCTCCGCCGCCGGCGGCGGCAGGCGGGGCGCCAACCCGGAATGGGCCGAAGCCGGCGGCAGGCTGACGGCATGGCGCATCGGCCTTTCCGCCGCCGCCGGGCTGGAGCTTCCGCAAGACCTCGTGGATGGCGCAAGCCCGGCCCAGAAAGCCTGGATGGTGCGTTTGCCCACCCTCTCCATTGGCCGCCGGGCCGCTCTGGCCCCGGAGGTCGCGGCGACCGGTGCGATCAGCGCAGCAGAAATCGCGCGCATCCTTGCCGCCGAAGTGGAAACGCTCGAATCCTCGGCCGCCGGCGGAAGCCCCGGTGGCCAGCTGCGCCGGGCCGCTGTCGCGCCTGACATGAAGGACCGGCTGGCGGCGCTCAAGGCGCTCTGGTCGCGCGCCCGGCCCGGCACCCCCGGCCATTATGGCCTGCAGGCGGCGGCGGCATCGGTTGCGCAGGCGATTCCCGCGTCTGGCGGACTTGCCGCGGATGCGCCCGCCATCGTCGCGAGCCTGAACGCAGCCGGATACAGCAGTTCCGCCCTGCGCTGGTGGCCGGCGATGGACGATGCCGATGAGGATCTGCGGGCCACGGTCTGGGCACATGTCGTTGCCCTTTCCGATGCCGTGCCGCTGGACCAGGGCCTGTACGACAGCTGGAGCGGGCGTGTTTCAGCCCATCGTGCAGCACTTCTGGCAGCGGGCCTTGCCGGCCTTGGTCGCGCGGGCCTCGAAGCGACCTATCCGGCGCTCGAGAATGACTGGACCCGCGCCCTCGATCGCGCCGTGTCGGCCGGCCGTGCCGGCGAGGTGATGGTGCTGGCGGCGACCGGTCTGAAGGGAAGCTGGGCGGAAGTCGCCCCCGATCACCTGCGCCGTATCGTGGCCGCGCTGGCGGCGACCGGCCATGCGGACGAAGCCCGCCACATCGTCGCCGAGGCCGCCAACCGGGGCTGATGGCCTCGGCGCATCTTCAGCGCATCCTTGGCGGGGTTCGGGCTGGCTGGCGGCAGCCCTGCCGGCTTACTGGCCGAAGCCGGGCTCACCCGCAGCGGCGAGCGCCGCGCGTGCCGCCGCGATGAGGGCGCCGGCCTTGGCCTCGCATTCGCGCTGTTCCATTTCCGGCACGCTGTCGGCGACGATTCCGGCGCCGGCCGTCACGTGCATCACGCCATCCTTCACCACGGCCGTGCGCAGGATGATGCAGCTGTCCATGCCGCCATCGGGCGCGAAATAGCCGACACCGCCGGCATAGGGGCCGCGCTTTTCGGATTCCAGTTCGGCGATGATTTCCATCGCCCGGACCTTGGGCGCACCCGAAACCGTGCCTGCAGGGAAGCCCGCCAGCAGGGCGTCGATCGAATCCGTGCCGGTCTTCTGCCGCCCCACCACGTTCGAGACGATGTGCATGACATGGCTGTAGCGCTCGATGGTGAAGCGCTCGGTCACGCGCACGCTTCCGGCTTCGGCCACGCGGCCGACATCGTTGCGACCAAGATCGAGGAGCATGAGATGCTCGGCCAGTTCCTTCGGGTCGGCCAGAAGCGACTGGCGGTTCGCTTCGTCCTCGTCCTCGGTGCGGCCGCGCGGGCGGGTGCCGGCGATGGGACGGATCGTCACTTCGCCGTCGCGTGCGCGCACAAGGATCTCGGGGCTGGAGCCGATGACCGAGAAGCCCGGCAGGTCGAGATGGTAGAGGAAGGGCGAGGGGTTGATGCGCCGCAGCGCCCGGTAGAGCTGGAAGGGCGGGAGCGGGAAGGGCAGGGAAAAGCGCTGCGCCAGCACGACCTGGAAGATGTCTCCGGCCGCGATATAGGCTTTTGCCCGTTCCACCATCGCCCGGTAGCGCGCCGGGTCGACTGCCGGGTCCGGCGAAACCTCGGGCAGCACCACGGCTGACGGACGCGCCGGAAGCGGGCGGGAAAGGCGCGCGGCGGCAGCCCCGATCCGCTCGTCCGCCTGGGCGATCGCATCCCCGGGCTTGAGGCCACTGTCGGCATAGATGGGGGCCACCAGCGTCATCGTATCGGCCAGCCGGTCGAAGACGAGGATGAGGCCCGGCCGCACGAACATCATGTCGGGCACGGCGAGCGGATCTTGCGCCGGCACGGGAAGACGCTCGACAAGGCCTGCCGTTTCATAGCCGAAATAGCCGACGAGGAAGGGAAGCGCGGGCGGAAGGCCTGCCGGCACATCCATGCGGATGGAGGCGACGAGGGCGCGCAGGGCATCGAGGCTTGGCGCCGTTTCGGGCCGGAAGGCGGCCGGATCCGTGCGCCACTGGCGGTTCACCTCGGCGGCGGAGCCTTGCGCGCGGAAGGCGAGATCGGGATCGAGGCCGATGATGGAATAGCGCCCGCGCGTGCGGCCACCTTCCACAGATTCCAGCAGGAAATCGCCGCGCCCGGGTTGCGAGAGCTTGAGCCAGGCCGAGACCGGGGTTTCGGTATCGGCGTCGAGCACGAGATGGCGGCAGGCGTGGCGGCCTGCCTTCAGGGCATCGGCATCAGTGCCGGAAATGGCCTGCTGGCCGGAATTGCCGGCCGCTGTGTCTGCAATCGCCATGGCCTAGTCGATGGTCTCGCCGATGGTCTCGCCAGTGAGCCGGCGGTTCACGGCCTTCAGCTGATCGGGCCGGCGCACCACGCCGGCCTCGCGCTCGATGGCGCGAACGAAGGTCTCGACCATCTCGTCGCTCGTGTCGCGCAGCATCGACTGGCGCACGGCTTCGGCAAGCTGCGGCGCTTCCGAAAGCGTGCCGGGCTCGATGCTGTCTACCATGACCACGAACCAGCCCTGCCCGCCGGGGGCTGGCAGAACGCGCGCCTGGCCCTTCGGGGTTGTCAGCAGTTGCAGCACGGGCGGTGGCACCTGCTGGCCGCGCTGGGCCATCTGGGTGAGTTCGAGGCGGCGCACGGTCAGCGGTTGCGGCGCCGGCAGGTTGCGGCCGGCCACCAGCCTGTCGAGCGCCTCGCCCTTGCCGAGGGCCTGGGCTATGCGTTCTGCTTCGGCCCTGGCGGCGTCGGAGCGTGCCTTGATTTCCCAGGCCAGCGCCACATCCTCGCGGATCTTGTCCAACGGCACCAGGGTCGGTTGAAGCACGTCGGTCACCTCGAAGATGACGTAGCGGTTGCCCTCGATTTCGGTCACCTGCGGCCCTTCGGCGGCATCCGCGGCGAAGACTGCCGGAAGCAGCGGCTGCGCCACGGCGGTGACGGCATAGTCCGCGTCGAACTGGCGGCCATCGGCCGTGAGCGGCGGGGATTCGCGGATCTCGATGCCCAGGTCCTTCGCGACATCGGCAAGGGATTCGCCGCCCGTAAGCCGGTCTTCGGCACTGGCGACCGTATCGGCGACGAGATCGAGAAGCGCTTCATCCTGAAGCTTCTTCGTGATGGCGGCGCTGACCGTTTCGAAGGCCTGCGGCGATGCCGGGATGACGCGCGCGACTTCGGCCACATGGAAACCGAGGCGGCTTTCGACAGGGTCCGTCACGGCGCCAGGCTGCAGCGCGAAGACGGCCTTTGCCAGCGTGTCGGTCGTTTCGTCGGCAAGGCCGCTTTGGGTGCGGGTGCCAAGGGCGATGTCTTCGGCCGAGAAGCCTTCCTTTGCAGCGGCTGCGGCAAAGGAGGTGCCGCCGCGCACGGCGGCGACGAAGGCGCGGGCCTTTTCGGCATCGCGCAGGATGATCTGGTTGACCAGGCGGGTTTCGAGGCCGCCGAACTCCTGCGGATTCTCGTCATAATATTTGCGGACTGCGGCAGCCTCGGGCCTGGCCTTTTCGGCCAGCCCCTTCATGTCGAGTTCGGCAAAGCGGAAGCCGCGCCGCTCGGGGATGGTGTAGGCTCGGGCATTCTCGGCATGGAATGCCTTCAGCTGCGCATCGGTTGGCTTGCCGGGGTCGGCCATGGCAGCCGACGGCACCGGCAGGATGCGGCCCTTGCGCACTTCGAGGAGAAGCTCGGCGAAGGGCTCGGCATGGCCGCGCGGCACGATCTGGCCCAGCGACACGGGCAGAAGCAGCTGGCGGCGCAGCAGGTCGGAGCGGATGCTTTCGCGCAGTTCCGCTTCGCTCAGGCGTTGTTCGGCAAGAAGGCGGCGGTATGTGCCCTCGTCGAACTTGCCGTTCAGCTGCATGGCGGGAATGCTCGCAATCTCGCCATCGATCATGCGGCGCGAGACGATCAGGCCATTGGCATCGCCATAGCTGGCAAGCGCCTTGCTGGCGATCAGCTGCTGAAGCACCAGTTCACCGCCGCCGGCGGCGATGAAATCGGGGTTGGTGATGCGGGGGTTCGCTTCGCGCTCGCGGGCGACGGCGCGATCGAGAAGGCGGGTATAGTCCTGCTCGGTGATCTGTTCCTTGCCGACTGTCGCGAGCAGCTGCCCGCCGCCTGCTGCCGTGCCGCCGGGCCCTGTCGGCTGGAACAGGGTGAAGACCAGCGCGCCGAGCGCGAGGCCGAGTATGAGGATGCCGACCCAGGAGGTGACCGATTTGCGCAGAAAAGCGAGCATTCCCGTCCTTCTAGCATGGCGCCCCGGCCCGTGGCGTTGCCGCCGGGGCCGGGCCGGAACATGGAAACATTGGCGCCCGCCGGCGATATGCCGGGCGCGGGCAGAGGGTTCCTGTTAGCTGCATGGCGGGGCTTTGGCCAGCGGGCTGGCGGCCGGAAGCGGGCGTGCCGGCGGATGCTGCGCCCGGCCGGCGTGGGCATCAAATCGGCGAACCGTTCCGGACGCCGCTTGTCGCCTTTCCCTTCCGCCGGTAAGACGCGGCACCATGACCCTTTCCGATCTTCCCGCCCGCAGCGAGCCCGGCGCCCTTCGCAGGGGCCGGATGCTGGCTTCGGCCCTTCTGATCCTCTCGCTTGCCTTCACGGCCGGTTGCGCCCGCAACCGCGACAAGGCGCCCAAGGATCAGGCCTATATCGCGCGCGACGTGGAGACGCTCTACACCCTCGCCCGCGACACGCTGGAGGATGGCCAGTACCGCATGGCGGCGCTGATGTTCGACGAGGTTGAACGCCAGCACCCCTATTCCGTCTGGGCGCGCCGGGCGCAGCTGATGTCGGGCTTCAGCTATTATGCGGCCCGCCAGTATCCGCAGGCGATCATGTCGGCCCAGCGCTTCCTGTCGCTGCACCCCGGCAACAAGGATGCGCCCTACGCCTACTACATCATCGCGCTCAGCTATTATGAGCAGATCGCCGATGTCAGCCGGGACCAGAAGATCACCCAGCAGGCGCTGCAGGCGCTGCAGGAACTGGTGCGCCGCTACCCGGAAAGCCGCTACGCGGCCGACGCGCGCCTCAAGATCGACCTCGTGAACGACCATCTGGCGGGCAAGGAACTGGACATCGGCCGTTTCTACGCCCGGAACCGCCAGTGGATCGCGGCGACCGTCCGCTATCGCGCCGTGATCGATCAGTACCAGACCACCAGCCACACGGCCGAGGCGCTCTACCGCATGGTCGAAGCCTATCTGGCGCTGGGCATCCCGGAAGAAGCAAGGCGCTATGCAGCGGTGCTGGGGGCGAACTACCCGGGGTCGAAATGGTATGACCGGGCCTATCGCCTGGCGCGGGCGCACGGCGCCGGCTGAACCCGGCGGGGCGCGCCCATGCTCCTCAGGCTGGCCATCCGTGACCTCGTACTGATCGAGCAGTCCGCGCTCGAACTGGGGCCGGGCCTCTCCGTGCTCACGGGGGAGACCGGGGCCGGCAAATCCATCCTTCTGGATGGCCTTGGCCTGGCGCTGGGGGAGCGGGCGGACGCCGCCATGGTGCGCAAGGGCGCGGCCCAGGCCAGCGCCACGGCGGAATTCCGCGTGGAAGCGGATCACCCGGCCCTTGCCCTGATGGCGGAAAACGACCTCGCCATCGACGAGCCGGGCCTCATCCTCCTGCGGCGCACGCTGAAGGCCGATGGCGGAAGCCGCGCCCATGTGAACGACCAGCCCGTCTCAATCGGCCTGTTGCGCCAGCTGGGCGCGCTGCTGGTGGAGGTGCATGGCCAGCATGACGAGCGCGGCCTGCTGAACCCGCGCGGCCACATGGCCCTTCTCGATAGCTATGCCGGCCATGGCGCATTGCTGGCCGAGGTGGCCGAGGCCCATGCCGACTGGCGGGCGGCAAGGGCTGCCCGCGAGGCCGCCGAGGCGCGCGCCGAAGCCGACCAGCGCGACCGGGAATGGCTGGAGCATGCAGCCGCCGAACTCGCCGCGCTGAAGCCCCTGCCCGGCGAGGAGGCTGAGCTTTCCGAACTGCGCGCCACCATGCAGAAGGGCGCGCGGCTGGCGGAAAGCCTGGAGGCGATAGAAACGCTGGTGTCGGCAGCCGATGGCGCCCTGTCGCAATTGCGGCAGGCAGCCCGCCGGCTGGAGCGTGTGGCAGATGCCGAGCCCGAGCTTCAGGCAGCGCTGGATGCAGTGGACCGGGCGCTGGTGGAAGGCGATGCCGTGGAGGCGGCGCTGGCCACGGTGCGCGCCCGCACGCAGGTTTCACCCGATTCGCTGGAGGCCGCCGAAGCCCGCCTGTTCGACTTGCGCGCCATGGCGCGCAAGCACCGTATCGAAGTGGAAGCGCTGCCCGCCCTGGCGGACGAGCTGAAGGCGCGGCTGACTGCCCTTGACGATGCCGCCCACGGGATTGCCGGGCTTGCGAATACCGAAGGCGAGGCCCTGAAAAGGCTGGAAGGGGTTGCCGCGCGGCTGACGGCGGCGCGGGCGGACGCCGCGCTCAGGCTCGATGCCGCCGTCAATGCCGAGCTACCGGCCCTGAAGCTGGAAGCGGCGCGCTTCCGTACGGCGCTTGCGCCTGCGCCGCTTGCCGCGACCGGGGCCGATCAGGTCCAGTTCGAGGTGGCGACCAACGCCGGAACCGGTTTCGGCCCCTTGACGCGCATTGCCTCGGGCGGGGAGATGAGCCGCTTTGTCCTTGCCCTGAAGGTGGCGCTTGCAAGCGCGGGAACGGCGGGCACGCTCATCTTCGACGAAATCGACCGGGGCGTTGGCGGCGCAACCGCCAGCGCAATCGGCGCACGCCTTGCTCATGTGGCCAATGGCGCGCAGGTGCTGGTGGTGACACACAGCCCGCAGGTGGCGGCTGCCGGCGCCTTTCACGCCCGCATCAGCAAGGCCTCGGGCCGCACGGACATCCGCCCGCTCGACCGGGCCGAGCGGGTGGCGGAAATCGCGCGCATGCTTTCCGGCGCGGAAATCACGGCCGAGGCGCTGGCCCAGGCCGAGCGGCTTCTGGGCGAAGGCTGAAGGGGCGGCGAACCACCCCTCTGACCATCGGCAAGCGAGGATTGGAAGGCCAGGATCGGAGGGCCGGAGTCAGCAGACCCGGATCAGAGCTTGAAGCCCGGCGGTAGGGGCAGGCCGGCCGTCATCTTCTGCATTTCGGCGCTTGCCACCTGATCGGCGCGGGCGCGGGCATCGTTGAAGGCGGCGACGAGCAGGTCTTCCGTCATTTCCTTGCTGTCAGCCGACAGAAGCGAGGGGTCGATGTCGATCCTGATGATCCGCCCCTTGGCCGACGCCACCACCTTCACGAGGCCGCCGCCCGACACACCCTCGACTTCGATCTGGTCGAGGCCTTCCTGCGCCTTGGCCAGTTCCGCCTGCACATTCGTCGCCATCTTGATGATGTCGTCGATGCTTTTCATGCAATTGCACTCCTTTTCGTCTTTCCGGCCGTCAGACCATCGGGAAGCCGGACTTCTTCGAGTTCGGCATCGGGAAATGCCGCCAGCAACGCCTTGACCATCGGGTCTTCCAGCGCTGCGGCGCGAATCCCTTCGCGCTGGCGGCGCTCGATCTGCAGCAGGCTTTCCTCGCCGGCCTGCGCCGGATGCAGCTCCACCTCCCAGGGCTGGCCGGTCCACGCGGATAGGCAGCCGCGCAGCTGGGCGGCGAAATCCGCCGGCAGCGTGCCGATTCGGCCAAGCCGCAACGCGCCGGGCCGGATCGCCACGATAGCGACATCGTCATGCAGCTGCTTGGCGAGAAAGGGTTCGCGCTGGTCGGCAAACAGGCTGACGAGGCTTGCAGCATCCATCGGCGCGCCTGCCGCTTCCTGCCGCGAAGCGGCTGCGTCAGGCCCAAAGACATCACGCACGAAGACATCAGGACCCGCGTCCCTTGCGGCAGGCTGTTCTTCCGCCTGTGCCGGGATCTGCGTGGCTGGCGCCTGTGTGGCGGCAATGTTCGCCGGCGCCTTGCCTGCTGGCGCCGGGTCTGGCGTCTTGGCCGCGCGTGCCGGGCCAGCGGAAGAACCAGCAGGTGAATCGGCGGCGGCAGGGTTCAGCCCAGCCCCGCCTTCGCCCAGCAGCTTCAGCAGTTCGCCGGGATCGGGCAGGTCCGCGGCATGGATCGCGCGCAGCACGGCCATTTCGGCGGCCTGCTGCGGCACGGGGGCGTCCCGCACATCGGCATGCCCCTTCAGCAGCAGCTGCCACAGGCGGTGAAGCGCCGGGAAGGACAGCCGCTGCGCCCAGCCGATGAGCGCGGCGCGGTCGCTGTCCGACAGGGCAGGGTCCGCCATGCCGGACATTTTCGCGCGGGTGATGCCGTGCACCATGTCGAGAAGGCCGGCGATCAGCGCCTGCGGCTCTGCTCCGGCGGAATGGGCCGATTCGAGGGCCGCAAGTGCTGCACCCGCATCGCCTTCCAGTATGGCGCCCAGAAGCCCCGTCATGCGGCCACGGTCGGCAAGGCCCAGCATGTCCCGCACGGCGGCTGCCGTCACGCGGCCGTCCCCGGCCTGGGCGATCGCCTGGTCGAGGATGGACAGGCCGTCGCGCACGCTTCCCTCGGCGGCGCGGGCGATCAGCCGCAGCGCTTCATCCTCCGCTTCCGCGCCTTCGGCGGCCGTCACCTTCGCGAAATGGCTGGCCAGAAGATCGGCCGGCACACGCTTCAGGTCGAAGCGCTGGCAGCGCGACAGGATGGTGGCCGGAACCTTCTGCACCTCCGTCGTCGCGAAGATGAACTTCACATGCGGCGGCGGTTCTTCCAGCGTTTTCAGAAGCGCGTTGAAGGCCCCTTTCGAGAGCATGTGCACTTCGTCGACGATATAGACCTTGTAGCGCGCCGAGACGGAGGCATAGCGCACCGCCTCGATGATCTCGCGGATGTTGTCGACCCCGGTGTTCGAGGCCGCGTCCATCTCGATCACGTCCATGTGCTGGCCGGCGGAGATGGCGACGCAGTTGGCGCAGACGCCACAGGGGTTGATGGTGGGGCCGCCATTGCCGTCCGGCCCGATGCAGTTGAGCGCCTTGGCGATGATGCGGGCCGTCGATGTCTTGCCAACACCGCGCACGCCCGTCAGCAGCCAGGCCTGTGCAAGACGGTTGCGCGCGATCGCGTTGCCAAGCGTGGTGACGACGGCATCCTGCCCGATCAGCGCATCGAAGCCGGCCGGCCGGTACTTGCGCGCCAGCACCCGATAGGGGGCATCCTCGGGGAAGAGACTCATGCGCCCTGAGTGGCCCGGCGCGTGGCGAATGGCAAGGGGCGGACAGCGCCGGAAAGGGGCGAAATTCCACGCGCGGCGATGGACTGTGCCGGAGCCTGGGTGGAGCCAGAGATGTGGTGGAGAGATTGGGTGGGAGCCGGGGCGACCCGGGCCGGGATCGTTACGGCTGCTTCCTTCCGGACCTGACCGGGTTGGCGAGCGGTCCGTCCGCTCCGGCTCCCGCCGCGCATATGGCGATGCCCGCCGGAAAGCGCAAGCGCCGGCTTCTGAGGACCGCCGGAAAGCGCAAGCGCCGGCTTCTGAGGACCGCCGGAAAGCGCAAGCGCCGGCTTGTGGCTGCCATTACCTGTCAGCGCAGGCGGGGGCAGGGCGGCTCCTGTCCGCGCACCGGGGGTGGTGGTTTCGACGGGTCGCGCGGCTCTGCCGTCACCTCGCCCGGCAGCAGGCCCGAAAAGGCGATGACTTCGGCCCGGCGCGCCCGCTTTTCCGATAGCGGCGGCTGCCCCGCGAGGGTGGCGCGGACATTGGCCGGGCAGACCGTCTCGATCGTGCCGGCCACCCGCAGCCCGCCTGCGCCATCGGGCACGATGGTCGCCCTCATCAGGGCGACTTCCCCGGTGGCGTCCTTCAGGCTCATCCGCTCGATCTCGACCGTGCCGCGGTCGAGCCATCCGGCAAGGCTCTGGATGCGGGATGCGGCGGTCAGTTCCATGTCCATGGCAAGGCCCAGCGCATCGCCATCGCCAAGGCGCAGGGCCTGGGCGCCCAGCACGATTTGCGCCTGGGTGGGAAGGCGCGGGTTGCGCGGTTCGGCTGCGGAATCAAGCGACGGGGTTTCGCGCAGATGCGCCTCGAACCTGTCGGCGGTGGCAGAAACGGGCAGCAGCCCGGTTTCGATCCGGGCCTTTTCCCACACGCCCGAAAGGCGGGCGATGCGGGCATCGTCCAGCCGCAGCGACGCCTGCGCCGTTTCCGAACGGATAAGGAGCCTGGCGCCGCGCAGCGGCCGGAGCGCGATTTCGGCTTCCGGCCGGCTCAGGTTCAGCACCTGGCGGCTGCGCTGCCATGGCACACGGTTCACCGTCATGTCCGGGGCGTCGATCCGCGCCGTGAGCGCACTGTCCATGTGGTTTACGGCAACCGGGGCGACATGTGCCTGCAGCCGGTAGGGAAAGCCGCCTACGGGGACATCGCCGGCCTGGGGCAGAATGGCCTTCAAATCCGCGCGCAGGTCATTTGCTTGGCTGGTCCACATCAGGCCCCACAGCCCCAGCCCGGCAACGAGCGGCAGCAGCGTCATCCACAGCGGGATCCGCCGTTTCATGAAAGCACCTCGGCGGATTTCGGATCCTGGTTGATCGCGGCGTGCACGCGGGCTTCCATCTCTTCGCGGGGGAGGCCGGGCGGAATGGGCGGCATGAAGCAGAGGGTGACGGTGCCGGGCTTCTTCACGAAGCCGCGTGTCCAGACATGGCCGGCATCGTGGCAGACGGGGATGATCGGCGCCTTCAGCCCCTGATAGACACCAAAAAGCCCGGCTTTCAGCGGCGGGGCCTCACCCACAGGCACGCGCGTTCCTTCCGGGAAGATGAAGACCGGCCGGCCTTCGGCTGCGCGTGCACGGGTCTGGCGAATCATCGATTTCAGCGCCGCGCCGGCCTTTTCCCGCTCCACGAAGACGCTGCCATGTTTTTCAGCCGCAAGGCCCCATGCCGGAATGCGCCGCAGCTCCGCCTTCATCACCACCGCCGGCCAGTGGAAGAGATAGAGGGTGAGGATCGTTTCATAGGCGGATTGGTGCTTGGAGGCGACGATCACCGGATCGTCGGGAATGCGGCCCCGAACGACCAGCCGGATGCCGAGGAACATGCGCGCGGACCAGACGAACCACTGCGCCCACAGCTTCGATCCGCGCCGCACCCACTGTGTCGAGAAGGGGGCAACCAAGGCGATCATCATCGCGATCAGCGCCGAGATCGGGTAGAAGATGATGTGAAAGACGATGGCGCGGATTATCCCGATCATGCTGCTCGCACCCTCAGCCTGAGCCATGCCACCTGGAACTTCGCATATTCGTACAGCATCGCCGGCAACGGCAGCCCCGCCGACACGCCATCGGGCACGATGGTCACGCCTTTGGGCAGTCTGCTGTCGAGTTCGGCAAGCGCACGGGGCATGTGGTAGCCGGCCGTCACCAGCCTGACCGACCGGAACTCATGGCGCTCCACCCATTCGGCGACCTCCTCGGCGTTGGAACGGGTGCTGTCCGCCCGGAAACCGAGGTCCGTGCAGCAGCGGAAGAGGCTGGGCGGGATTCTGGCGGCGGCCTGAAGTTCCCGCGGGCTGACGCTCTGGTCCACGCCCGAGATCAGCATGCGCCGGGCCTCTCCGGCCTGCAGCACCTCAACCCCGCGCGCCAGCCGGCCCGGCCCGCCGGTCAGCACGGCAACGCCATCGGTGCGGGTGCCGGCCGGTGCCGGACCATGCTGGGCGAGGACGAAGAGGATGAAGCCGCCTGCCCAAAGCAGGAAGACCAGCCCTGAAATGCGCGCCATGGTTCGTGCCATCCGGCCGGCGGGGCGCGCGGTCTGTCTGCGGCTACGGGGTGTCTTCTGCGGCCGGGCCATTGCCGCGCCTTAGGCCCGGCCCCGGCGTTTGGCAAACCCGTACCAGCGCGATGCTGGCCATGCTCTGGTTCACGGACAAAAGTTTCATTCACGGCATTCCGGCGCGGTGCTTGCCGTTACCCCGTTACCTGTGGAAAGGAAGATGCATGCAATTGACATGCCCGAGCTGCGGGGCGCGCTACCGCATCGACGTGAGCGGCTGGCCAACCGAACCCGGCCCCGACGGGGAGCTGGCCTTCAAGCCGCGCAAGGTTCGCTGCAAGCTTTGCCGCGAGGTCTGGTTCGGCGTGCCCGAGGAAGAAGCGCTGGAGCTTCAGGATCCGCTGCCGCCGGACGAAGGGCCGCGCCCGGCCGAAGCCGCCTGGACGGCAGTTGGCGGCTGGTCGTCGCAGCGCATGGCGGAGCCGCCGCTTCCCGACCCCGACGCCGAGCCGATCATGCAGTTCCAGCAGCCGCCGGCCTTTCCGCAACGCCCCGCGATCGGCACGGCGGATGCGCCGCCGGTGCAGTTCCAGCCCGCGACGCCGGATACCGCTGCTTCCTCATCTTCCTTCCCGACCTCGCGGGGGGAAGGCAGGCCGGCTGGCGGAAGGCCCGATGCCCGAACGGGGCCAAGGCTTCCGGGGCCTGCCGCCCTCGGCTCGGCCGAGGATCTGGAGGCGGTTTCCCGCGCCCGGCAGGATGCGGCTTCGGAAGACGATGATTTCCAGTATGACGAGGGTGACGAGGGTGACGAGAGTGACGGGGAGGGCAGGGCAAGGCGCTGGCCCTGGATCCTGCTCGCGCTGTTGGCCGGGCTTCTGCTGCTGGCAGCCCTGGTGCTCACGGGGCGAATCCGACCCGAAGATCATGGCCTGCCGCCTCTCGATCTTTCCGGCCTTCCTGCCTGGGCCAATCCGGCGGGTATCGGCCTGAAGCCCATCAGCCTGCCTCGTGCGGCGCCCCCGCCGCTGACGATCGAGGCCGAGGCGGTGAAGCGCCAGCTGCCGGGCGGGCGCGAAGTGTGGGACGTGAAGGCAAGCATCCTGAACCCGACCGGCAAGCGCCAGCCCGTGCCACCGGTTGAGGCTGCCCTCCTCGACGAATCGGGCCAGGTGCTCGGCCGCTGGACGGTGCGCCCGGATGTCACAAGCCTGTCCGCGGGTGAAGTCACCATGATCGAGACAACGGCCATCGATCCGCCTGAAAAGGCCGAGCGGCTGCGCCTGCGGCTGAAACCGGCCGAGATCGGACGACTCTGAGATTTTTTGCCGGCCCTCTCTCAATCCATCAGGTTGCGCAGGTCGTCTTCCGGGCTAAGCTTGGCCATCAACATGGTCCAACAGGCCGAGGGGAGACTGGAATGCAATTCGAATATTCGCCGCGCACCAAGGAGATGCTCGAGAGGCTGCGCGCCTTCATGGACGAGCATATCTACCCCAACGAGGCCCGCTACGAGCAGGAATCCCACACAGGCGAACGCTGGAAGGTGATTCCCCTCATCGAGGAGCTGAAGCCCAAGGCGCGCGCCGCCGGCCTCTGGAACATGTTCGTGCCGCCGGTGCATGCGGGCGGCGACCCGGTCCATCATTTCGAGTTCGACGGCACGCCGCTCACCAACCTCGAATATGCGCCGCTGGCCGAGGAAATGGGCCGCGTCGGCTGGTCTTCCGAGGTGTTCAACTGCGCCGCGCCCGATACCGGCAACATGGAAGTGCTGGCCCGCTACGGCACGAAGGAGCAGCAGGAAAAGTGGCTGCTGCCGCTGTCGCGCGGCGAAATCCGCTCGGCCTTCCTCATGACCGAGCCGGCCGTCGCTTCGTCCGACGCCACCAACATCGAAACCTCGATCGTGCGCGATGGCGACCATTATGTCATCAACGGTCGCAAATGGTGGTCGAGCGGCGTGGGCGATCCGCGCTGCAAGGTGGCCATCGTGATGGGCAAGACCGATCCATCGGCGCCCAAGCACCTGCAGCAGTCGCAGATTCTCGTGCCGCTCGACACGCCGGGCATCACCAATGTCCGCGCGCTCCACGTCTTCGGCTATGATGATGCGCCCCACGGCCATTTCGAAGTGCTGCTGGAAAATGTCCGCGTGCCGGTCGAGAACATCATTCTCGGCGAAGGCCGTGGCTTCGAGATCGCGCAGGGCCGCCTCGGGCCGGGCCGCATCCACCACTGCATGCGCTCCATCGGCTCGGCCGAGCGGGCGCTGGAAAAGATGGTGAAGCGCCTGAAGTCCCGCGTCGCCTTCGGCCGGCCGGTGGCTGACCAGGGCGTCTGGCACGAGCGCATCGCCAATTCCCGGATCGAGATCGAGCAGGCGCGCCTTCTGACGCTGAAGGCCGCCTTCATGATGGACACCGTGGGCAACAAGGACGCCAAGGCCCTGATCGCCATGATCAAGGTGATTGCGCCCAACATGTCCACCAAGGTGATCGACATGGCGATCCAGGCCCATGGCGGCGGCGGCGTGTGCCAGGATTACGGTCTGGCGGCCGCCTATGCCGGCCAGCGCACCCTGCGCCTGGCCGACGGCCCGGACGAAGTGCACCGGCAGACGATCGCCAAGGAAGAGCTGCGCCGCTACAACTGAGGCGCGGTCGTTCCGGATTGAAGCGGGCGGGGGCCATGTCCCCGCCCGTTTTCATGTCCAGGCTCCGGCAAGGGCGTCCGGCCTCTTCAGGCCCCCTGTGCGGGCGGCATGCTTGCCCACGCCATGGGCGGTCGCGCAGATTCGCGATGGCTGCGCTGCTGCGCCTTTTCTTGCCTTGTGCGCCGCCGCACACTATGTGCCCCCTGTCCCGACACTGCTGCTCGCGAGATTCCGAACGTGCTGATGACCTTTCTCCTCGTTGTTCATGGCCTTCTGGCGCTGGCGCTTGTCGGCGTCATCCTGCTCCAGAAGTCCGAGGGCGGGGGGCTTGTCGGTGGCGGATCGGGCGGCGGGCTTGTTTCGGCACGCGGCGCGGCCGACCTCCTGACCCGCTCGACCGCGATTCTGGCGACGCTGTTCATCGTTTCGTCCCTTGGTCTTGCCTGGCTTGCAGGCCATTCAAACCGCCCCAAGACGATCGACACCACGCTCGCCCGCGAGGCGCCCCCTGTCGGCCCCCTTGGCGCGCCGGCGCCGGCCGCGCCGCCGGCGCTTCCGGGCCTGGCGCCGGCCCAGCCTGACGACAGCGTGCCCGTCGCCAACTGATCATTCGTTTTTTTCTTGAGACAAAGAGGTGCGTCCCGCGTGACAGCGGGCGCGCCAGAGGATAGGTGTTTTCTCCCATGGCGCGGTTCATCTTCATCACCGGCGGCGTGGTGTCTTCGCTTGGCAAGGGGCTCATGGCCGCGGCGCTCGGTGCGCTGCTGCAGGCCCGCGGCTATCGCGTGCGCATCCGCAAGTTCGATCCCTATCTGAACGTCGATCCGGGCACCATGAGCCCGACCCAGCATGGCGAAGTCTATGTGACGGACGATGGCGCCGAGACCGACCTCGACCTCGGCCACTATGAGCGTTTCACCGGGGTCGCCTCGCGCCAGTCCGACAACATCACCTCGGGCCGCATCTATTTCGATATCCTCACGAAGGAGCGGCGCGGCGACTATCTGGGCGGGACCGTGCAGGTGATCCCGCATGTGACCGATGCCATCAAGGCCTTTGCCCGCGCCGAGACGGACGATCTCGACTTCGTGCTCTGCGAGATCGGCGGCACCGTGGGGGACATCGAGGGCCTGCCCTTCCTGGAGGCGATCCGCCAGATGGGCAATGAACTGGGGCCGGAAGGCGCGCTGTTCATCCACACCACGCTGGTGCCCTTCATCGCTGCCGCCGGCGAGCTGAAGACAAAGCCGACCCAGCATTCCGTCGCCCAGCTGCGCGGCATCGGCATCCAGCCGCAGATCCTCGTCTGCCGGTCGGAACATGAACTTCCCGAAAGCGACCGGGCGAAGATCGCGCTGTTCTGCAATGTCCGCAAGGAAGCCGTGGTTCCGGCGCTCGATGCCGATTCCATCTATGCCGTGCCGCTGCAATATCATGCCGCCGGGCTCGATTCCGAAGTGCTGCGCGCGTTTGGCATCACCGATGCCCCCGCGCCCGATCTTTCGCGCTGGGAAGACATTGTCGAGCGGCTGCGCACGCCTGAGGGAACCGTCCATATCGGGGTCGTCGGCAAATATACGGGCCTGAAGGATGCCTATAAATCGCTGACCGAAGCGCTGGTGCATGGCGGAATCGCCAACCGCGTCGATGTGAAGCTGCGCTGGATCGACGCCGAGGATTTCGAACGCGGCGATGTCGCCGCCATGCTCGAGCCCTGCCACGGCATTCTCGTGCCCGGCGGTTTCGGGGAACGCGGCAGCGAGGGCAAGATCGCGGCGGTGAAGTTTGCCCGCGAGCATCGGGTGCCTTTCTTCGGCATCTGCCTCGGCATGCAGATGGCCTGCGTCGAATCGGCCCGCAACACGGCCGGCCTCGAAGGCGCCTCCACCACCGAATTCGGCCCGACGCCGCACCCGATTGTCGGCCTGCTGACCGAATGGGAAGCCGGCGGCAAGCGCCACATGCGTGACGAGACGTCCGACAAGGGCGGCACCATGCGGCTGGGCGCCTATCCGGCGAAACTTGCCGGCAACAGCCTTTCGGCCGCGGCCTATGGCGCCACCGAAATCAGTGAGCGCCACCGCCACCGCTATGAAGTGAACATCGCCTATCGCGCGCAGCTGGAAGCCGGCGGCCTCGTCTTCACCGGCCTGTCGCCAGATGGCGAGCTTCCCGAAATCGTCGAGCGGCCGGACCACCCCTGGTTTGTCGGCACCCAGTTCCACCCGGAGCTGAAGTCCAAGCCCTTCGCGCCGCATCCGCTGTTCCGGAGCTTCATCGCGGCCGCACTTCGGCAAAGCCGGCTGGTCTAGGAGAGCCGGTAACGCCTGCCCTTTGCCTTGCCGGGTCGCTGTCCCGGTTCCGGCACGAAGACTGAAAAATAGTTTCGTGACAGGCCCGCAATGCGCCGCCACAATCACGGGATAGCCTTTTCAGCCGCGCGATGTTCGCGCCATAAGGGAGAGTGGCATGTTGAAAACCCGTCTGACCGGCCTGCTGGCCGGCACAGCGCTCGTGATGCTGGCGGCATGCGGGCAGGGCGGAAGCACGCCCGGGGCAGGCGATGACGCCCCGGCTGTCGATGCGTCCTCGGCCATTGCCGATCCGCCGGCCGCGAACCGCGCGTGGATGCCGGCAGCCATTGCCCTGCCAGAGCCGCACAGCGTGTTGCAGGACATGAAGATCGGGGCGAACACCCACCTTCTCCAGATCGTCGTGCCGGACGATCCCGCCGCCGAATTCCCCCGCTGGAAGGAAGCCCTCGTGGCGGGCGGCTATGATGTCAATGACTCCATGCTTTTTGATGGCCGCCTGCTGTTCCAGGGGCAGGGCGTGGAAAGCGGCCAGATTGCCGTCTCGGCAGCGGAAGAGGGCGGCTACATGATCCAGGTCGATGTGAGCCTTCTGCCCTGATCCCTCTGCCCCCGCCCGGGCATGGAGGCACAAAAAAGCCGCCGGGGCGACCCGGCGGCTCTTTCCTGTGGTGCGGGCGGACTGGCACAGGCCCGCAGATCATTTCCCGTTTGTGGCTCTTGTGGCGTGCGGGCATGCCGCCGCCTGGCCTTTCCCTGAACCCTGGCCGGTTGCCCAACCTTGGTAGGAGCACAGTAGGGGGCAGGTGGCGGGCTGTCATCAAACTGCAAGGCCTTGCCATGATTCCCTTGGCGGCTGTTGCGGCAGTGCCACAGCATCGGCTAAGCGCCGCACGTCGCAACCGGCGTCCGCACACGCCATCCGAGGATCCTTTTCATGCTGCTCAGCCGCTACCTTCTGCCCGTGATGAAGGAAACGCCAGCCGACGCGCAGATCGTCTCGCACCAGCTGATGCTGCGCGCCGGGCTGATCCGCCAGACAGCTGCCGGCATCTATGCCTGGCTGCCGCTGGGCCTGCGTGTCCTTGAGAACATCGCCCGCATCGTCCGGCGTGAGCAGGACCGCGCCGGCGCCATCGAGCTGCTGATGCCGACGATCCAGCCGGCAGACCTGTGGCGCCAGTCGGGCCGCTATGATGCCTATGGCCCGGAAATGCTGCGCTTCCGCGACCGGCACGACCGGGAAATGCTTTATGGCCCCACCAACGAGGAAATGATCACGGCGCTTTTCCGCGACTGCGTGAAAAGCTACCGTGACCTGCCGCGCACCCTTTATCACATCCAGTGGAAATTCCGTGACGAGGTGCGCCCCCGCTTCGGCGTGATGCGCGGCCGCGAGTTCCTGATGAAGGATGCCTACAGCTTCGACCTGGACGAGGAAGGCGGCCGCGCCAGCTATGATGCGCAGTTCACCGCCTATCTCAGAACATTCGCGGCGCTCGGGCTGCGGGCGGTGCCGGTGCGCGCGCCCACGGGCCCCATCGGCGGCGACCTGAGCCACGAGTTCCACATCCTTGCCGACACCGGAGAGAGCGAGGTCTATTATGACGCAGCCCTCGACGATGTCGACCTCGCGGACCCGGACGCACCTGCTCGCCTGCGCGGCCTCTATGCCATGGAGGCGGAAGAGCATGCGAAGGTGACGGATTGCCCCGTCCCCGCAGACCGGCTGGCCAGCCGGCGCGGCATCGAGGTGGGCCACATCTTCTTCTTCGGCACCAAATATTCCGAGACCATGGGGCTTCAGGTGCAGGCGAAGGACGGCAGCCAGCTCACCCCGCTGATGGGCAGCTACGGCATCGGCGTATCCCGCCTGATGGGCGCCATCATCGAGGCCGGGCACGACCAGCAGGGTATCATCTGGCCCGACAGCGTCGCCCCCTTCGATGTCGGCCTCATCAATCTGAGGCCCGATGATGCGGGCTGCGCGGCCGCTGCCGCCGGCATGCAGGAAAAGCTGGAAGCCGCTGGCCGCAGCGTGCTGCACGACGACCGCGACGCGCGCCCGGGCGAGAAGTTCGCGACCATGGATCTCATCGGCCTGCCCTGGCAGCTGACGCTTGGCCCCAAGGGGCTGGCGGCCGGCACGGTCGAGCTGAAGCGCCGCGCGACGGGCGAGAAGCATGAGCTTTCGCCGGAATCGGCGCTGGCGCGGATCCTCGGGTGATCACCGCCTATGAGCGCATGGTGGCGGGGCGCTATCTCGTGCCCGGCCATGGCGAGCGCTTCATCTTTCTGGTGGCCGGCATTTCGCTTGTCGCAGTGGCGCTGGGGGTTGCCGCCCTCATCGCGGTGATGAGCGTGATGAACGGCTTCCGCGCCGAACTGTTCGACCGCATCCAGGGCCTGAACGGCCATGCCGTGGCGCAGGGCTATGGCGGCCGCCTGCCCGACTGGGAAAGCATCGTCGAGGAAGCGCGCCGGACTCCGGGCGTGACAGCGGCGATTCCCCTTGTCGAGCAGCCGCTGATGGCGACGGCCGCAAGCCGCGTCGAGGGCGTGCTGGTGCGCGGCATGCGGGTAGAGGACATCCGCGAGACGCCGGTCATCGCCGGCAATGTGGTTTCCGGTTCCCTCGATCGCCTGAGCGAGGGGGAGGCGGTGGCCGCCATCGGCGCGCGGCTGGCGGAAAATCTTGGCGTGCGTGTCGGCGACCGCATCGCCCTCATCTCGCCGGACGGCAATGTCACGCCCTTCGGCACGGTGCCGCGCATCGTTTCCTATGAAGTGGGCGCGGTGTTCGAAGTGGGCGTCTATGATTATGACAAGGCCTTCGTGCTGCTGCCGCTGGGCGAGGCGCAGACCCTGCTGCGGCTCGGCAGCGATGTCGGCATGATCGAGATCACGACATCCAACCCCGACCGTGTGGGGGAAATCCTGAAGCCGCTGGCGGCGAAGATCGGCCTGTCCGCCCTCATCACCGACTGGCGGCAGCTCAATTCGGCGCTGTTCGAGGCGCTGGTGGTGGAGCAGGTGGTGATGTTCTGGGTTCTTTCCATCATCATCCTCGTCGCCGTGTTCAACATCCTCTCCTCCCTCATCATGCTGGTGCGCGCCAAGACGCGCGACATCGCCATCCTGCGCACCATGGGGGCAAGCCGGGCGGCGCTGATGCGGGTGTTCGTGATGGTGGGCACCACCATCGGCGGGCTTGGTGTTCTGCTTGGCCTGATTCTCGGCTTCACCGTGCTGCACTTCCGCCAGCAGATCGTCAGTTCCGTATCGGCGCTGACGGGCACGGACCTGTGGGATCCCTCGATCCGCTATCTTGCCGAGCTTCCCGCGCGGACCGACCCGGCGGAAATCGTGGCCATCGTCATCCTTGCGCTTGTGCTGTCCTTCCTTGCCACCCTCTATCCGGCGTGGAAGGCTGCCTCGACCGACCCTGTGACGGTGCTTCGCTATGAGTGAGCCGGCGCTTCGTCTTTCGGGGCTGACCCGCAGCTTCACCCAGGGGGGTGTCACCATCGCGGTGCTGCGCGGCGTCGAGCTCAGCCTTGCGCGCGGTGAGATCGTGGCGCTCCTTGGGCCATCCGGCTCAGGCAAGTCGACGCTTCTGCAGGCGGCAGGGTTGCTCGAAGGCGGCTTCGGGGGCGCCATTGCGATCGACGGCGTTGCGGCACAGGCGCTTTCCGACGATTCGCGCACCGCGCTCAGGCGTGACAAGCTCGGCTTCGTCTATCAGTTCCACCATCTCCTTCCCGATTTCACGGCGGAAGAGAATGTGGTGCTGCCCCAGCTGGTCAAGGGCGCGGACCGTGCCGAAGCCCATGCCCGGGCGCGCGAACTGCTCGAAGCTCTGGGGCTGGGGGCGCGGCTGGAGCACCGGCCTTCGCAGCTTTCGGGCGGGGAGCAACAGCGCGTGGCCGTGGCCCGCGCGCTTGCCAACCGGCCCGTGCTGGTGCTGGCTGACGAGCCGACGGGCAATCTCGATGAAGGAACAGCCGCAAAGGTCCTGGCGGCCTTTCTCGCGCTTGTCCGCTCGCAAGGGTCGGCCGCGCTTATCGCCACCCACAACCGGGCGCTGGCGGCACAGACCGACCGTGTCGTCGAGCTGCACGAAGGCAGGTTGCGCCCGGCCTGAGCCGGTTTTGGCGGGTCTCAGGCGGGACTTCAGGCGGTCTCAGCCGGTTGGCGGCATGGCCTTTGCGCGCGCATCGATCCCCCATGCCAGGGCCCAGGAGAGGGCGTGGAACATCAGGTGCAGCACCCCTTGCGAGGCCATCAGCGCCGAGACCTCTCCCGCTGCCGCACCGGTCAGGGCGATGGCAATCGCGGCGAAGAGCAGTTCCTTGTTGGGCACGGGCAGGCGGCCGATCACCATGCGCAGCGCAGCCAGTAGCGCCCAGGCTTCGGGCGGGATCGCCGGAAGGGCGACGATCCAGCTTGCCGTTATGAGACTCTGTGTGCCCACCGCCCTGAGGAAGTGCCACCGCAGGGCAAAGAGATTGTCGGCCACCCTCAGGCTCAGCACCCGGCCACGGAAGAGCAGCAGCCCGGCATTGAGCAGCAGCAGCCCGCCGAAGCCGATGGCGAGCGCCTTCAGCATCGCCGGTTCGGCCGCCTCCACAAGTATCGTGCCCCCGTCGAGGGCAAGGGCAAGAAGCAGGGCAAGCATGGTTGCAGCGATTCCGGCAAGCCCCGACGTGATGACCATGTCCTTGATGGCGGCAAAGGGGGCTTCGGCCGGGTTCGCGCCAGGGCCATCGCCCCGTCCGAGCGCGAGCGGGGCGCCCTCTTCGAGCCGGATGCCGAAGCGCAAGGTGGCCCAGGCGACAAGGTAGCTGTGCCCTGAATAGCTCAACACGGCCTCGTTCAGCACCCGCATCCGCAGGAATAACGAAAGGTCGCGCCAGCCAAGGCCCCACCAGCGCCGGAAGACGCGATATTCGCTGAGCGGCTGAAGGAAATAGGCGCCGGCGAAGAAAAGCCAGTAGGCCGGGCTTGCCGGCAGCACCGCCAGCATCGACCGCCAGCCCACATCCTGGATGGCGCGCAACAGCAGCCCCAGGACAAGAAGCGACAGGGCAATTCCGCCAAGCCTGCCCAGCAGGCCTGCGGCAGGCGTGCCGGCCAGACGCCGCAGCCTGTCGATACGCGCCCGCAGCCGGCCGGCCAGGCCCGGCGCGCGTGCGGCGCGCATGTCGGCGCGCGCCGTGCGGCGGGTCGGGGCAGGATCCGGTGCAGGATCCTGAGGTGGGCGTTCGGAAGCTGGGGCCATGGTCTCCGCTAGCCCGGCTGAGCCCGCTTCTCCACAGCTTTCGGAGCGTGCGGGCTTGAGGGCAGCGGCTGAAAGCCCCACTGTGAAGCAATGGCGGCCAACCACCCTTATATTCCGCTTCGCGTGCAATCCTGCTTCTCGATGCTCGATTCGACCATCGAGGTGAAGGCGCTGGCGAAGGCCTGCCGTGCGCGCGGCCTTCCTGCCATCGGCCTGACGGACCGCGGGAACCTCTTTGCCGCCATGGCCTTTTCGAACGCCTGCATGGATGCGGGCGTGCAGCCTGTCATCGGCACCCTGCTGCCTGTCGTCAGGGACATGCCGCCCGGTTCGCTCAGGCCCGGCGCGAAGCCGCCTGTCGATCATCTCGTGCTGTTCGCCCGCGATTCCGGGGGCTGGCAGAATCTCCTGTCGCTCGTTTCCGATGCGCATCTGAAGGATCCGGGCACGCTTGACCGCCTTGCCGGGCGCACCGAAGGCCTGATCGCGCTTACCGCCGGGCCGGACGGCGCGCTGGCGCGGCTTCTGGCCGAGGGTCAGGCCGAAGAGGCGGACAGCCTTGCCCGCCGGCTGCAGGCCCTGTTCGCAGACAGGCTCTACATCGAGATTTCCCGCACCGCAGACCCGGTCGAAACCGCGAGCGAGGAAGGTCTGATCGACCTCGCCCATGCGCTGGGCACCCCGCTTGTCGCCACCAATCCGGCGCGCTTTCTGGAACCGGGCGGCCACGCCGCCCATGATGTCATGCTGTGCATCGCCGAAGGCCAGTATCTCGAATCGGCCGATCGCCGGCGGTCCAATCCGCAGCATTATCTTGCCAGCGCCGAGGAGATGGCCGCCCGATTTGCAGACCTGCCCGAAGCGCTGGAGATGACCGCCCATGTGGCGCGCCGCACGGCCTTTGCCCTGAAGAAGCGCGACCCGGTCCTGCCCAAGCTCGTGGCCGACCCCGAGGCCGAGAAGGCGACGCTGCGGACGCTGGCTGAGGAAGGGCTGGCCGCCCGCCTCGCCGACCTGCCCGGAACCGACCCGGCACCCTATCATGCGCGGCTCGACTTCGAGCTCGACATCATCGGGCGCATGGGCTTTGCCGGCTACTTCCTGATCGTTGCCGATTTCATCCACTGGGCCAAGGGGCAGGGCATTCCTGTCGGCCCGGGGCGCGGTTCGGGCGCCGGATCGGCCGTCGCCTGGGCGCTCAGGATCACCGATCTCGACCCGCTGGCGCTCGGCCTTCTGTTCGAGCGCTTCCTGAACCCCGAGCGCATGTCGATGCCCGACTTCGACATCGATTTCTGCGAAACCCGTCGCGAAGAGGTGATCCGCTACGTCCAGCAGAAATATGGCCGCGAGCAGGTGGCCCAGATCATCACCTTCGGAACGCTGAAGGCGCGCGCCGTGGTGAAGGATGTGGGCCGGGTGATGCAGCTGCCCTATGGGCAGGTGGACCGGATCTCGAAGATGATCCCGGCCAACCCGGCCGACCCATGGGATCTGAAACGCGCGCTCGAAGGGGTGCCCGAACTCAATGCCGAGATCGAGGCCGACCCCAAGGTTCGCAAGCTGATCGACATCGGCCTCCAGCTCGAGAACCGGCCGCGCCATTCCTCGACCCATGCCGCTGGCGTCGTCATCGGCGACCGCCCCCTGTCGGAGCTGGTGCCTCTCTACCGCGATCCCCGCTCGGACTTTCCTGTCACCCAGTTCGACCTGAAATGGGCCGAGGATGCAGGGCTGGTGAAGTTCGACTTCCTTGGCCTGAAGACCCTGTCCGTCCTCGCGCGTGCGGTGGCGCTGCTGGCGGAGCGCGGCGTCGTGGTTGATCTCGATCACCTGCCGCTCGATGACCAGCGGGTCTATTCCCTGATGACGCGCGGCGACACGGTGGGGGTGTTCCAGTTCGAATCCGAGGGCATGCGCCGCGCGCTGGCGCTGGTGAAGCCGACCCTGTTCGAGGACATCATCGCCCTTGGCGCCCTGTACCGCCCCGGCCCGATGGACAATATCCCGAGCTTTGCGGCACGCAAATGGGGCCGGGAAGAGCCGGATTACCTCCACCCCATGCTGGAGCCGATCCTGAAGCCCACCTATGGCGTCATCATCTATCAGGAACAGGTGATGCAGATCGCCCAGGTGCTGGCCGGCTATTCCCTCGGGGAAGCCGATCTTCTGCGCCGGGCGATGGGCAAGAAGAAGAAGGAGGAGATGGACGCCCAGCGCGCCCGCTTCGTGAGCGGCGCCGAGGCCAATGGCGTGAAGCCCGAACGCGCCGAGTTCATCTTCGACCTGGTCGACAAGTTCGCCGGCTATGGCTTCAACAAGAGCCACGCCGCTGCCTACGCCCTCGTCGCCTGGCAGACCGCCTGGCTGAAGACCCACCACCCGGCCGCCTTCTGCGCAGCATCGATGGCTTATGACATCCACCTGACGGACAAGCTCGCCGTCTTCGTGGATGACATGCGCCGCCTGGACATTCCGCTTCTGGGGCCGTGCATCAACGCCTCGGGGTCGGATTTCACGCTGGAGGACCTGCCCGACGGGCGGATAGCGGTGCGCTATGCCCTGGGGGCGCTGAAGGGCGTGGGCGAAGGCGCGATGGAGGACATCGTGGCCGAACGCCGGCGGGGCGGGCCGTTCCGCTCGCTCGACGATTTCGTCAACCGGATCGACCCGCGCGCCCTCAACCGGCGGCAGATGGAAGCGCTGGCCGCGGCCGGGGCATTCGACTGTTTCGGGCCGGCGCGAGCGCGCGTGCATGCCGCAGCCGAGCATCTGATGGCGGCCGCGACCCGGGCCGCCAATGCGCGGTCGACAGGGCAGGGCGGGCTTTTCGGCGGTGACAGCGCAGTCGAGGCCGTGCCGCTGCCGCAGGTGGACCCATGGCCGCCGGGCGAGCGTCTGGCGAGGGAACGGGAGGCCTTCGGCTTCTGGTTCTCCGGCCATCCGGTCGAGAATCATGCCGCCGTGCTCGCGGCCATGCAGGTGATCACCGCGACCGATGCGCTCGCCCGCCGCTCCCCGGCCGGAACACGGCTGAACCAGCGCATGGCGGGTCTGGTCGAGGCCGTGCGCTGGCGCACCCCGCAGGGCAAGGGGCCTGACCGCCGCTACCTGATGGCTGACCTGACCGACCAGAGTGGCAAGTGGGGCGCCAATGTCTTCAACCCCGAGGCGCAGGCCGAAGTGGAAGCGGCCCTGGCCGCTGGCGAACCGCTGCTTTTCGACGTGGAACTGCAATGGCGCGAGGGAGACGAGACGCCGCGCCTGACCATCCAGTCAGCAAGGCCGCTTCAGGCGATGGTGAAATCGGCGCGCGCGCTGCTGACGATCGAACTGGCGCCGGGGGCATCCCCCGGCCTGGTTCCCTCGCTTGCGGCCTGGTTGCCGCGCGGCGGGCGCTGTGTGGTGGAAGCAGGTGTGCCGCTGGCCGGTGGCGGCCGCGCCATCGTGCGGCTGGGGCAGGATTTCGCCCTGCCGCCCGGCGCCGAGACGGATATCGCCGAACTCGAAGGCGTTGCCGAGGTCATGGTCACGGCCCTGTCCCAGCCGCTCAGGCTGGTGGCCTGAATGCTTTACGTCGCAGCCCTTGTGGCGGGTCTTTCCTTGCCGCTTGGCTGGGGCCTCGGCCTGCCGGACTGGGCGGCGATTGCCTGGAAGGGGGCGGGTGTCGGCCTTCTCGCCATCTGGGCCTCGCGCCTCGGGCGAAGCACCGATCACCGGCTTCTCGTGCTGGTGCTGCTGCTTGGGTCGATCGCCGACATGGTGCTGGAGCTTGCCTTCATCGCCGGGGCGATGATCTTCGCCCTCGGCCACGTCGTCGCCATCACCCTTTATGCCCGCCACCGTCGGTCCGGCCTCGGCGCGCGGGACGTGGCGCTCGCCGGGCTGTTCACTGGCGGCGCCATGCTGCTCGCGGCCCATCTGGCGAGCGTGGACATGGCAGCGCCCGTCGCCGTCTACACGCTGTTCCTAGCGGCGATGGCGGCAATGGCGCTTCTGTCACGCTTTCCGCTGGCGGCGGCCGGCGCGCTTCTCTTCACGCTGTCCGATCTCCTGATCTTCGCCCGGATGGAGAGCCTTTCCGGTGCAAGCTGGGTGGGTCATGCCATCTGGTGGCTCTATTTTGCCGGCCAGGCGCTCATCGCGCGCGGTGTCGGCACGGCGCTGGGCGGGGCAGTCGTTCTTGACTCCGGGCACGTGCGGCGCTAACCGCCCGCCCATTCCACACGTGGGGGGAAACCTTCCGGTGCCGTGCCTCATGCCCGGCTTACCCCCACGGAGGATCAACCGGTTAGGAGACAGATCATGACGGCACAAGACGTGTCGATGCAGGCGCTGCTTGAAGCTGGCGCCCATTTCGGCCACCAGACCCACCGCTGGAACCCGAAGATGAAGCCCTACATCTTCGGCGAGCGCAACGGCATCCACATCCTCGACCTGTCGCAGACGGTGCCGCTGTTCACGCGCGCCCTCGACTTCGTGCGCGCCACTTCGGCTGCCGGCGGCAAGGTGCTTTTCGTCGGCACCAAGCGCCAGGCGCAGGAGCCTCTGGCCGAGGCGGCCCGCCGCTGCGGCCAGCATTATGTCAACCATCGCTGGCTGGGCGGCATGCTCACCAACTGGAAGACGATTTCCGCCTCCATCAAGCGCTACAAGACGCTTGAAGAGCAGCTTTCGGGCGACACGCACGGCTTCACCAAGAAGGAAGTGCTGAAGATGACCCGCGAGCGCGACAAGTTCGAAGCCTCGCTCGGCGGCATCCGCGACATGAACGGCCTGCCCGATCTCATGTTCGTGATCGACGTGAACAAGGAAGACCTGGCCATCAAGGAAGCGACGGTCCTCGGCATTCCGGTGATCGCCATCCTCGATTCCAACTGCGATCCGGCAAACATCGCATTCCCGGTTCCGGGCAATGACGACGCCAGCCGCGCCATCCAGGTCTATTGCAATGCGGTCGCTGATGCGGTGCTCGCCGGCAAGCAGGGCCATATGGCCGCCATGGGCGTTGATATCGGCGCCCAGGCCGAGCCCGAGGCCGAGGTCGCCCTCGGGGCCTGATGTCTCGCACGCGGGTTTCCTGCGTGTCATAAATCCGTAGCGGAGGGGCTGCACGAAGCCGTGCGGCCCCCCTGACTGCAGGAAGGCTTCGGGCCAGACGTTCCGGCCTTCCCGGTCAATGAAGCCAACGCTCAAGCGAGCGCTCAAGGAAACAGCGAGCTTCGCTCAAGAAAACATTGAGCTTTGCTCAAGGAAACAAGGAGCCTGACATGGCCGAGATTACCGCCGCACTCGTGAAAGACCTGCGCGACCGCACCGGCGCCGGCATGATGGATTGCAAGAAGGCGCTGGTGGAAACCGGCGGCGACTTCGAGCAGGCCGTCGACTGGCTGCGCACGAAGGGCCTCGCCGCTGCCGCCAAGAAGGCAAGCCGCACGGCTGCCGAAGGCCTCGTCGGCGTTGTCGTCCAGGGCAATCGCGGCGCTGTCGTCGAAGTCAACTCCGAGACCGACTTCGTCGCCAAGAACACCCAGTTCCAGCACTTCGTCGGCGAAGTCGCGAAGGTCGCGCTCGAAACCGGCGAAGACGTGGCCGCCCTGCTGGCCGCATCCTATCCCGCCGGTGGCGGCACCGTCCAGGAAGTGCTGACGAACAACATCGCCACCATCGGTGAGCAGCAGGCCGTGCGCCGTGCTGCCATCGTCGAGGCGACGGGCGTCGTTGCATCCTATGTCCACAACGCCGCTGCGCCTGATCGCGGCAAGATCGGCGTTCTCGTGGCGCTCGACAGCACCGCCGCCGACAAGGAGGCGCTCGCCGCCCTCGGCAAGCAGCTTGCCATGCATGTTGCCGCCGCGAACCCGCTCGCCCTCAACGCCGATGATATCGATGCGGCGCTTCTCGAGCGTGAACGCTCCATCGCCGCCGAAAAGGCCGCGGCTTCCGGCAAGCCGGCCGACATTGTCGAGCGCATGGTCGAAGGCGCGGTGAAGAAGTTCGCCGGCGAACAGGCGCTGATGAGCCAGGTCTTCGTCATGGACGGCAAGACCCGCGTGTCCGACGTCGTCGCCGCCGAGGCCAAGAAGCTTGGCGCCGACATCAGCGTCAGCCGCTTCGTGCGCTTCCAGCTGGGCGAAGGCATTGAAAAGGCCGAAAGCGATTTCGCAGCCGAAGTTGCCGCCGCTGCGGGCGTCGCCTGAACGACCTCACGGGCTGATGCGGCCCGCGCCATCCGCTTGAGCCAGGAGGCTTGAGCCGGGGGGCGCGGGCCGCTAAGCCGTTTACGGTTCCACATCTGTCAAAGGCTTTCCATGTCTGCCCGGCCCTTCAAGCGAATCCTGTTGAAGCTGTCGGGCGAGGCCGCGATGGGGGACCAGGATTTCGGCATCGACCCGCGCATGGTGCAGCGGGTGGCGGGCGAAGTTAAGGCCGCCAAGGATGCCGGCTACGAACTCTGCCTTGTCATCGGTGGCGGGAACATCTTCCGTGGCATGGCGGGCGCCGCCAAGGGCATGGACCGCGCCACGGCCGATTACATGGGCATGCTGGCCACGGTGATGAACGCGCTGGCCATGCAGGATGCGCTGGAACAGCTTGGCGTTGAAACCCGTGTGCAATCCGCCATTCCCATGGCGTCGGTGTGCGAGCCCTACATCCGCCGCCGCGCCGAACGGCACCTGCAGAAGGGCCGGGTCGTGATCTTTGCCGCCGGCACCGGAAGCCCCTATTTCACCACCGATTCCGGCGCCGCGCTCAGGGCAGCCGAGATGAAGTGCGATGCCCTGTTCAAGGGCACGTCGGTCGACGGCGTCTATGATCGCGACCCCAAGGCCCATGCCGATGCCGTGCGTTATGACAGCATCAGCTATGGCAAGGTTCTGGGCGACAATCTGAAGGTTATGGATGCCGCCGCGATCGCGCTCTGCCGGGAAAATGACATCCCGATCGTGGTCTTCAATATCCGGGAAGCAGGCAATCTCGCCCGGGTTCTGGCCGGAGAGGGGCGCGCGACCATCGTTGGCGGCGCGAACTGAGGGAACGAAATCATCATGGCTGAATTTGACGCAAAGGCCACGCTGGCCGATCTCGAGCGCCGCATGAAGGGCGCCGTGGAAACCCTGAAGGGTGACCTTTCGGGCCTGCGCACGGGCCGCGCTTCCACTTCGCTTCTCGATCCCGTGACGGTCGAAGTCTATGGCGCCAGCATGCCTCTCAACCAGGTCGCGACCGTGACCGCGCCCGAGCCGCGCATGCTTTCGGTGCAGGTCTGGGACCGGTCGAACGTCCAGATGGTGGAAAAGGCGATCCGGTCCGCCGGTCTTGGCCTCAACCCGGTTTCCGAAGGCCAGACGCTGCGCCTTCCCATCCCTGACCTGACCGAAGACCGGCGCAAGGAACTGGCCAAGCTCGCCACCCAATATGCCGAAAAGGCGCGCATCGCCATCCGCAACGTGCGGCGCGACGGCAACGACATGCTGAAGACGGCCGAAAAGAAGGGCAAGATCAGCCAGGACGATCAGAAGCGGCTGGAAGGCGACATCCAGAAGCTGACCGACAAGAGCATTGCCGACGCCGATGCGGCCTCGGCCGCCAAGGAGAAGGAAATCCTCGGCAAGTGAGGTGGCTGCCGCCCGTTCGTCCGGCCCGAAGGGCTGATGACGGATCTGCGTCCGCTGCGGACCCGGATGCCGTTCCGGGGATGATTCCGGGCGGCCCGCGCCATGTTGCCATCATCATGGACGGGAACGGGCGCTGGGCGAAGGCACGCCACATGCCGCGCCTTGCCGGGCACAAGGCCGGTGTCGATGCGGTGCGGCGCATCGTGCGTGCCGCACCCCGGCTCGGCGTGGAAACCCTGACCCTCTATGCCTTTTCCTCGGAAAACTGGCGCCGTCCGGCCGAGGAAGTGTCCGACCTCATGAGCCTTCTGCGGCACCATCTGCTCGCGGAACTGGAAGAGCTTGACCGCAATGGCGCGCGCCTTGGCCTGATTGGCGACTGGCGCGCCCTCAAGCCCGATATCGTCGAGCGGCTTGAAAACGCCATGGAGGCGACACGGCACAACAGCCGCTTCCAGCTGGTTGTGGCGCTGAACTATGGCGGGCAGGACGAACTGACCCGCGCCGTCCAGTCGCTCGCTGCCCGCGTCGCGGCAGGCGAAATCGCGCCTGCGGCCATCACGCCGCAGCTGATCGAGGCCGCGCTCGATACGGCAGCCCTGCCGCCGGTCGATCTCATCATCCGGACTTCGGGCGAGCAGAGGCTTTCCAACTTCCTGCTGTGGCAGGCGGCCTATGCCGAGCTCTGGTTCACCCCGACCCTCTGGCCCGATTTCGACGAGGCCGTCCTGCGCGAGGCCGTCGAGACCTTCGCCAGGAGGGAAAGGCGCTATGGCGGGCTCTGATCCCGCCACCCCGCCGCCTGCGGCGCGCTCCGGTCTTGTCTCCCGCATCGTCATTGGCCTGTTCCTGGCGGTTCTCGCCATGGCCGATATCTGGGTGGGCGGGCCAGCCTTCACGGCACTGGTGCTTCTGGGTGTCTGCCTGATCTTCTGGGAATGGGCGGTGATGCACCACACGCCGGGCCATTGGCGCATTCCGGGCCTGGGCGCGATCGGGGCAACGGCCGTTCTCGCGCATGTCGGGCGGCCGGTCGAAGCCCTGCTGGTGCTGGGCACGTCCATTCTCGTCTTTGCCATCCTCTCCGCTATGGTGCGCATGCCGGGCAAGCGCTGGCTCTCGACAGGGCTTGCCTATGCCGGGCTTCCGGCGGTCGCGCTGATCTGGATGCGCGGCCAGACTGACGGCTTTGCACTGGTGATGTGGACCATGGCCCTCGTCTGGGTGACGGACAGCCTTGCCTATTTCAGCGGCCGCAGCATCGGCGGCCCGAAAATCTGGCCTGCCATCAGCCCCAACAAGACCTGGGCCGGGCTGATCGGCGGTGCGCTGGGCGCGGCCCTGTTCTCGGGGCTTTATGCCGGCACCTATCTGTGGGAAGGCCGGCATCTCCTCCTCGCACTGGTCGGCGCGGCGCTTGCCGTGGTGGCGCAGGCGGGGGATTTTTTCGAAAGCTGGCTGAAACGAAGGGCCGGCGTGAAGGATTCGGGCAGGCTTCTGGGTTCGCACGGGGGCATCATGGATCGTGTTGACGGTCTTGTGCCTGTAAGCTGTGTCGTTGCCCTGTGGGCCGCCCTTGCCGGAGTTGCCGTCTGATGAAGCGCATCACCATATTGGGGGCCACCGGCTCGGTCGGATCCTCCACCCTTGATCTCGTGGCCCGCAACCCCGACCGTTTCGCGGTCGAGGCTGTTACCGCAGGGCGGGACTGGCGGCGGCTTGCCGAAGTGGCGCAGGCCTGTGGCGCGCGGCAGGCCGTGATCGCCGACGCCGCCTTTCATGCCGAGCTGAAGGACGCGCTGTCCGGCACGGGCATTGCGGTTTCGGCCGGGCCGGAGGCGCTGGTGGAGGCCGCCCGGGCGCCGGCTGACCTCGTGATGGCGGCGATCGTCGGGGCGGCAGGCCTGCCCCCGACACTGGCCGCACTGGAAGCCGGCACGACCGTGGCGCTTGCCAACAAGGAGGCGCTGGTCTGCGCCGGAAGCCTGATGACTGCTGCCGCCCGGCGGACAGGTGCGGATCTTCTGCCGGTGGACAGCGAGCATAACGCCATCTTCCAGGTGCTCGAATCGAAGGAGCGGGTCGAGCGCATCACCCTGACCGCTTCCGGCGGCCCGTTCCGCAGCCTGAGCCTCGACGAGATGCGCGCCGTGACGCCGGCGGAAGCCGTCCGCCATCCGACATGGTCGATGGGCGCGAAGATCTCGGTCGATTCGGCCACGCTCATGAACAAGGGGCTGGAACTGATCGAGGCCTGGCACCTGTTCGGCCTGCGGCCGGATCAGCTCGCCGTGCTGGTCCACCCGCAGAGCCTGGTGCACGGGCTGGTGGAATATGTGGATGGATCGGTTCTGGCCCAGCTTGGCCCGGCCGACATGCGCGTGCCCATCGCCCATGCCCTGGCCTGGCCCGAGCGCATCGCAACGCCGGTCGAGCGGCTGAACCTCGCCGCCATCGGCCGGCTGGAATTCGAGGAGCCGGACCGCATCCGCTTCCCGGCGCTGGCGCTCGCAGAGGCAGCGCTTGCCGCCGGCCAATGCCGCCCTTGTGTTCTGAACGCCGCGAATGAAGTGGCGGTCGCAGCCTTTCTGGGAGGCGCAATCGGCTTCCTCGACATTGCCGCCGTGGTCGAGGACAGCCTTGCGGCCCTTGCGCCCGGTTGCCCGGAAACGCTCGACGATGTGTCCGCCATCGATGCCGAGGCCCGTGCTGTCGCGCAACAATTTGTCTCGAAACGTGGCGAAAGAGCGTTTGCCGGCAAACGCCGCGCGGGATAATCTCGAGCCATGGAAACCCTTGCTGCCCCCGGTGTGCTTTACACCGCCTTCGTCTTCATCTTTGTCATCGGGCTTCTCGTGTTCGTGCACGAGTTCGGTCATTACGCCATGGCGCGGGCGTTCGGCATCCGGGTGGAGGCTTTCGCCGTCGGTTTCGGCAAGGAAGTCATCGGCTGGACAGATCGCAACGGCACGCGCTGGAAGCTCGGCTGGATCCCCATGGGCGGCTATGCCAAGTTCGCCGGTGACATGAACGAGGCCAGCCAGCCCGATGAAAGCCTGAAGGCGCGGGTGAGCGAGGCGGACAGGGCCGATCTCTTCATGTTCCGGCCCCTGTGGCAGAAGGCGCTGGTCGTCGCCGCCGGGCCGGGCATCAATTTCCTCTTTGCCATTCTCATCTTCGCGGCCTTCTTCCTCACCTACGGCCACCAGATCACGCCGCCCGTCGCCGGGCAGGTGGTTGCGGGAACACCTGCGGCCGAAGCCGGGTTGAGGGCCGGCGACCGCTTCGTCAGCATCGATGGCCAGGGCGTCGCCCGCTTCGAGGATGTGATGCGCATTGTCGCCATCAACCCCGGCCAGCCGATGCGCGTGGACATCGAGCGCGACGGGCAGAGCATCACGAAAACCATCCTTCCCGATATCGTGGAAGAGCGCGACCGTTTCGGCAATGAATATCGCCGCGGCATGCTCGGAATTGCTTCCGGGCAGCGCGTCGTCGAGCATCACGGGCTTGCCGGTTCGGTGAAATGGGCTGTCATCGAAACCTGGGACACGGTGCGCATGATGTGGGACACGCTGGCCCAGATCGTGTCCGGCCGGCGTGCGGTCGACGAACTGGGCGGGCCGATCAAGATCGCCCAGTTCTCGGGACAGAGCGCGACTCTGGGGCTTCCCGCCCTCATCAGCTTCATCGCGCTCATCTCGATAAACCTCGGGTTCATCAACCTGCTGCCAATCCCCATGCTGGACGGAGGGCATCTGTTCCTCTACGCGCTGGAAGCAATCCGGCGTCGTCCGCTCAATCCGAAGGTCCAGGAGTGGGCGTTCATGTCGGGATTCGCTTTGCTGATGTCGCTCATGGCATTCCTCACCTGGAACGATCTGCAATCGGTCGGACTGTGGGACAGGCTCGCCAGCATCATCAGCTGACCAAGCAGCAGGAACCGGGTTAAACGTGACGAGACTTCAGGCGGCAGGCGGGCAAGGCCCCGACAGGTTAACCATGATCCCCCGGGCTTGCAGGCTGGCAGCACTTCTTCTGGGTGCTGCTCCGCTCGCGCTGGCACCGGCGGCCGCCCAGACGGCCCCGACATCTTCGCCCGTCGCGGCCTCCGCGCAGCCGGTTCCGCCGGTTGTGGCGCCGCAGCCGCCGCGGATCATCCGCGGCATTGGCGTCGAGGGCAATGAGCGTCTCGAGGCCGAGACGGTACGCTCCTACGTCGATCTGAAGCCCGGCGAGACCTATGATCGCGTCCGCCTCGACCGCGCCCTGAAGGATCTGTTCGAGACCGAACTCTTCGCCGATGTGAAGATCCGCGATGACGGGGATGGCAACATCACCCTCGAGGTGCAGGAAAACCCTGTCATCAACCGTGTGATCATCGAAGGCTCCAAGCGGATCAAGGAGGACAAGATCCGCGAGGAGATCAAGGTCGCACCCCGCCAGATCTTCACCCGTTCGCGCGCCCGCGCCGATGTCACGCGCATCCTGGAACTCTATCGCCGTTCCGGCCGGTTCGCCGCCCGTGTCGAGCCGAAGATCGTGCAGCTCGAACAGAACCGCGTGGACCTCGTGTTCGAGATTGCCGAAGGGCCGAAATCCAAGGTTCGCCAGATCAACATCCTGGGCAATGAAAAATATTCCGATGGCGACCTGCGCGACGAGATGGTCACGCGGCAGGCGCGGCCGCTGCGTATCTTCAGCTCGAACGACACCTATGATCCGGACCGCCTTGCCTTCGACCAGCAGAAGCTGCGCCAGTTCTACCTGACCGAGGGCTATGCCGATTTCCGTGTCGTCTCCTCGGTTGCCGAGCTGACGCCGGACCGGCGCGACTTCATCGTGACCTATGTCATCGAAGAGGGGGAGCGTTACCGCTTCGGCGAGGTGGAACTGGAAAGCCAGCTTCGCGACATCAAGGCGGACAGTTTCAAGCGCCTGCTGCCGATGAAGTCGGGGGACTGGTACAACGCCAAGCAGGTGGAAGACACCATCGACGGCCTGACCGAGGCCGTCGGCCTTCTCGGCTATGCCTTTGCCGACGTGCGCCCCAGCTTCGAGCGCGACAAGGACAAGCGCGAGATGAACATCACCTTCGTGGTGAATGAAACGCCGCGCGTCTATGTCGAATCCGTCACCATCAACGGCAACACCCGCACCCGCGACGAAGTGATCCGGCGCGAATTCCGCCTTGCCGAGGGCGATGCCTTCAGTTCGGTGAAGGTGAAGCGTTCGCGCGACCGTATCCAGAGCCTCGGCTTCTTCCAGGAAAAGCTGGAAGTGAAGCAGGCGCCCGGCACCGCGCCCGACAAGGTGGCCCTGCAGGTCGATGTCGAGGAGCGGCCGACCGGCTCGCTCCAGCTGTCGGCCGGCTTCTCCAGCCTCGAGCGGTTCATCTTCAGCTTCTCCATCGAGGAGCGGAACTTCCGGGGCCGGGCGCAGCAGTTGCGGCTTTCGGCCAACATCAGCTCCTATTCCCGTTCAGTCGAGGCGGGCTTCACCGAGCCTTATCTCTTCGGGCGTAACCTCGCTCTTGGCTTCGATGTCTTCCGGCGGGATTACAACAGCTTCCGCTATGGTCTCAACAATGACCGCGAAACCACCTACGAGCAGCTGACCACAGGTTTCCAGCTTCGCGTGGGTACGGCGATCACCGAATTCTGGTCAGCGCAATTGCGCTACGGTCTGACTGTCGATGACGTCGGCCTCGACGAGGCCCTGTTCTTCACCAATGGCGAATGCGATCCGCTGAAGGCCGGGCGTTTCCTGTGCGACGCACTGGGCAACTATACAACCTCGGCGCTTGGCTACAGCATCGTCTATGATTCGCTCGACAACCGCCTGCGACCGAGCCGTGGCCAGCGGCTGATCCTGAACCAGGATGTCGCCGGGCTTGGCGGCACGGTCAAATATCTGCGCTCACGCGTCAATTACGACCGCTATTTCCGCCTGCCCGCCGGATTCATCCTCAACATCGGCGGCGAGGCCGGAAACATCATGGGCCTGGGCGACGACATCCGCCTGACGGACCGTTTCTACCTTGGCGAACCGCGCATGCGCGGCTTCGGCATCCGCGGTGTCGGCCCGCGCATCATCCGCAAGCCGCGCGCCGGCGACGGCACCATCATCGAGGACAAGGACACCTGGTTCGACGATTCCATCGGCGGCAAGAACTATTATCTCGGCCGTGTCGAGGTCGAGGTGCCGCTTGGTTCGGGCGGGCGCGAGCTTGGCCTGCGCCCCTCCATCTTCATGGACATCGGCGCCCTGTGGAGCGTGAAGCAGCCTGACCTCATCGACCAGCCGAACCAGCAGATTCCGCTGGTCGACGCCGATGGCAACCCGATCCTCGGCGAGGATGGCACGCAGCTGGTCCAATCCATCAACGGCTTCAAGGAATTCGCCTTCGGGGATTCATCCTCGCCCCGTATCTCGGTCGGAATCGGTGTGTCGTGGAATTCTCCCTTCGGACCGTTCCGCTTCGACCTTGCGAAAGCCCTCAAGAAGGTCGAAGGCGACGATACGCAAATCTTCCAGTTCAATGTGGGAACGCAATTCTGATGCACATGCTATTCAAGTCCGTCTCCGCCGCCCTGCTGCTCGCCATGGCCGTGGCCCCCGCTCCGGTCGTGGCGCAGCAGCTGTCGCCGGCGGTGATCGTGATTGTCGACATGGACCGGATCGTGAATGAAAGCGCGGCCGGCAAGCAGGCCGGCACCGACATCCAGGCCAAGATCACTGGTCTCCAGAGCCGCGCGACGACGCTTCAGAACCAGCTGAAGACCGATGCCGATGCGATCCAGGCCGGCCAGGCCAACAAGAGCCTCGCCGGCGCCGCGCTCGAAGCGCGCGCCAAGGCCTTCGGTGAGAAGCAGCAACAGGCGCAGCAGGAACTGGGCCGCCTCGAGGGCGACATCCAGCGTTCGCGCCAATATGTGATCAAGCAGATCACCGATGCCGCCAACCCGATCATCACGACGGTGATGCGCGAGCGTGGCGCGTCCATCGCGCTGGCGCAGGGGGCAACGCTGCAGCACAGCTCTTCGCTCGATGTCACGAACGACGTGATCACCCGGCTGAACACCAGCCTGCCGCGCGTATCCATCACGCCGCCGGCCCAGCCTGCCCAGCAGCCGCGCCGCTAAGCCGCGCTGCACAGGTCAGGGAAGGCTCTGCCATGGACATTCGCGCGGTGATGGCGCGGCTTCCGCACCGTTATCCCATGCTTCTCGTCGATCGCGTCGAGGAGCTGGTTGAGGGTGAGCGGATTGCCGCCATCAAGGCGGTGAGTATCAACGAACCCTTCTTCCAGGGCCATTTTCCGGGGCGCCCGATCATGCCGGGCGTTCTGATCGTTGAGGCGCTGGCCCAGGCGGCCGGCGTTCTCGCGCTGGAAAGCCTTGGGGACGAAGGTATCGGGAAGCTCGTCTATTTCATGGCGATCGAGGATGCGAAGTTCCGCAAGCCGGTCGAGCCGGGGTGCCTGCTTTGCCTCGATGTGAAGTTCGTGCAGCGACGCGCCAGTGTCTGCAAGTTCGAGGGGCAGGCCCTTGTCAATGGTGAAGTGGCCGCGCAGGCCCGCTTCACCGCCATGATGGCGGACCCGCCAGCCTGAGGGTGAGCCCTTCGTCAAGCACAGAAGCCCGATGTGATAAGGCCCGGCCACTATGCCGGGCCTTTTCGCGTAGGCATGTGTGAAAGGCCCCTTTGGGCCGGCCGCCCAATCCGCCCCGCAAAAACAGGTCTGGCCTAATCTGTCCGTCTGCGGCTCATGCGCCGGGAACTGCGCGCCAGAAGCGTCAGCAACACAAGGGCGCCGACGGCCCATTCCATGCGCGGCTCAAGGCTCAGCCACAGCAGGCGCAGTGCTTCGGGCAACAGTTCAACCATGGGGGACGAAGGCCTCCTTCGGCCCGTGTCACTACACGCGCCTTGTTGCAGTTCCGGGGCAGATCCGTTGCAGCAACGGGTCAGCCATGACAGCAACGGGGATCAGGAAGGCTCGTTCCGTGCCTGCCCGATGAAGCGGGCCGGGCGGGCGTCAGGCTGTTTGCGTGAACATCTCCCGGCCGATCAGATAGCGCCGGATTTCGGATGTGCCTGCGCCGATCTCGTAGAGCTTGGCATCCCGCAGCAGCCGCCCGGTCGGATAATCATTGATATAGCCATTGCCGCCCAGCGCCTGGATCGCCTCCAGCGCCATCCAGGTCGCCTTCTCCGCGGAATAGAGGATGGCGGCGGCGGCATCCTTGCGGGCGGTCTCGCCCCGGTCGCAGGCCTGCGCCACGGCATAGACATAGGCACGCGCGGTGCTGAGGGCGACATACATGTCCGCGATCTTGCCCTGCATCAGCTGGAAGGTGCCGATCGGCTGGCCGAACTGTTCCCGATCATGGACATAGGGCATCACGATGTCGAGGCAGGCCTGCATGATGCCCAGCGGGCCGCCGCACAGCACAACGCGCTCGTAATCGAGGCCGGACATCAGCACCTCGACCCCGCGCCCCTCTGTGCCCAGGATATTGGCTGCGGGAACGACGCAATCCGCGAAGACCAGTTCGCACGTGTCGGAGCCGCGCATGCCCAGCTTGTCGAGCTTGGGTGCGGTCGAGAAACCGTCCATGCCGCGCTCGATCAGGAAGGCGGTGATGCCGCGCGGCCCGGCCTGGGGGTCGGTTTTGGCATAGACGACCAGCGTATCGGCGTGCGGTCCGTTGGTGATCCAGAATTTGTTGCCATTGAGGACATAACGGTCGCCGCGCTTTTCGGCCCTCAGCCGCATCGAGACGACATCGGACCCGGCGCCCGGCTCCGACATGGCGAGGCTGCCGACATGCTCGCCCGAAATCAGCTTCGGCAGATAGCGCGCCTTCTGGGCCTCTGTGCCCCAGCGGGCGATCTGGTTGATGCACAGGTTGGAATGGGCGCCATAGCTCAGCCCGACCGAGGCGGAGGCACGCGAGATTTCCTCGACCGCAATCACATGGGCGAGATAGCCCAGCCCCGCGCCGCCATCGGCTTCGGGCACGGTGATTCCATGCAGCCCCAGCGCGCCGAGCTTCGGCCAGAGATCGCGCGGGAAGCTGTTCGTCCGGTCGATCTCGGCAGCCCGCGGCGCGATTTCCGCATCGGCAAAGGCGCGCACGCTGTCACGCAGCATGGCGATGGTTTCGCCATGATCGAAGCCAAGCATGGGAATGGTCATTCGGCCTCCGCTTTCTTCAGGCTCACGAGCAGGGTTCCTTCACTGACCTGTGCACCGGCGGCAACGGCCACGCCCTCGACCTGGCCGTCGAAGGGGGCGGTCAGCCGGTGTTCCATCTTCATTGCTTCCAGCACCAGCAGCCTGTCTCCGGCTGCGACCTTGTCGCCGGGCCTGACGTGCAGGCTGATGACCTTGCCCGGCATGGGGGCTGCGATGGCGCCATCGGCGGGGCCGGCGGCGCTATGGCCTTCCCAGGCGGGGTCATGGTCGAGGAAGCGCCAGCTTGCGCCTTCGCGCCGCGCCTCCACGCCATGGGGGCAGGGCAGGATCACAGCGCGCGGATCGGGCGTAAACGGGCCATCGCCGTTCACGAAGAGGCCATTGTCTCCCGCCACGATCCGCTGTTCGGTCCCGCTGCCGGTTTCGCTTTCGGCCCACAGGGCAAAGTGCGATGCGGCGGGCAGGTTCAGGCGAAAGGGCCGTGCGAAGCCGGTGGCGCCGCTGGCCGTGCCCGGCAGCAGCCGGGCCGCCGCCGCCGCCACGACGCCCGGCGGCGGTGGCGGCCGGTCGAAGAGCGTGGCTTCGTTGCGCGCGATGAAGCCGGTGTCGATGGCGCCGGCGCGGAAGTCCGGGTGCGCCGCCAGCCGCGCGAGAAAACCCCTGTTGCTCGCCGGGCCTTCCAGCTCCACGCGGTCGAGCGCGTCCACCAGCCTTGTCAGCGCTTCCGCGCGGGTGGGGGCATGGGCGATGATCTTGGCGATCATCGGGTCGTAATGGACCGTCACTTCGGAACCGGCCTCGACCCCGGTGTCGATGCGCACGCCTTCCGGGAAGCCGAGTTTTGCAATTGTGCCGGTCGAGGGCAGGAAGCCGCGGTCCGGATTCTCGGCGTAAAGCCGGGCTTCCACTGCATGGCCCCGGCATTCGATCGCATCCTGCATCAGCGGCAGCATTTCGCCCCGCGCCACCCTGATCTGCCATTCGACAAGGTCGAGGCCCGTGATCATTTCGGTCACGGGGTGTTCCACCTGCAGGCGGGTGTTCATTTCCATGAAGTAGAATTTCGGGTCGCCGCTCTCGTCGCAGTCGTCCATGTCGAGGATGAACTCGACCGTGCCGGCATTTTCATAGCCGATGGCATGGCCGGCAGTGACGGCGGCAACGCCGAGGATGTGGCGCAGCTCGTCCGAGAGGCCCGGGGCGGGCGCTTCCTCGATCACCTTCTGGTGGCGGCGCTGGAGCGAACAGTCCCGCTCGAAGAGGTGGAGGATGTTGCCGTGGCTGTCGGCGAAGATCTGCACCTCGACATGGCGTGGCCGGCGGATGAGGCGCTCGAGCATCACACCGTCATTGCCGAAGGCGGCCTGCGCCTCGCGCTTGGCGGCGAGCAGGGCTTCGGTGAAGCCGGCCCTGTTTTCCACCGGGCGCATGCCCTTGCCGCCGCCGCCAGCCACCGCCTTGATGAGAAGCGGATAGCCGATCAGCTCGGCCATGCGCTCGAGCCGGACGAGCGACTGGTCCTCACCCATGTAGCCCGGCGTCACCGGAACGCCGGCGGCCTTCATGCGGGTCTTGGCGCTGTCCTTCAGGCCCATGACGCGGATTGCCTGGTCCGACGGGCCGATGAAGACCAGACCGGCGGCGCGAACGGCTTCGGCAAACGCGGCATTTTCCGAGAGGAAGCCATAGCCGGGGTGGATGGCGTCGGCCCCGCTGTCCTTCGCAGCCTGCAGGATGCGGTCCATCCGGAGGTAGCTTTCCGCGGCCGGCGCCGGGCCGATGGCGATGGCTTCATCGGCCATGCGCACATGCGGCGCCATGGCATCGGCTTCGGAATGGACGGCGACGGTCGCAATGCCCATGCGCCGCGCCGTGCGGATGATTCGGCAGGCGATCTCGCCCCGGTTGGCGATCAGGATCTTCTTCATGCCCGCGCCCTCATTCCGGAACCCAGGCCGGCTTGCGGCGTTCGATGAAGGCCTTCAGCCCTTCCTGCCCCTCGGCGCTGGCGCGCCTGTCGGCGATGCGGTCCGCCGTGCGCGCGCGAAGCGTGGCGTTGATGGGGCGTCCGGTCACGTCGCGGACAAGAGCCTTGGCTTCCGCGATGGCGCCCGGTGCGCCGAGGAGGATGGCCTCGTGCCAGCGGTCGACCTGTTCCTCGGGCGTGTCGCTCACGATATGGACAAGGCGCATCGACTGCGCTTCTTCCGGGCCGAAATCCTCGGCGGTGATGAAATATCGGCGCGCGGCCGAAGGGCACATCTTCCACATCACGAAGGGCGCGATGGTGGCCGGGATGAGGCCGAGCCGCACTTCAGACAGGCGGAAGCGCGCATCACTGCGGCAGATCACCATGTCGGCGCAGGCGACAAGGCCGACGCCACCGCCGAATATATTGCCATGCGCGATGGCGATCACCGGCTTCGGGCAGCGGTCGATGGTCCAGAGCATGTCGGACAGATGGAGGGCGTCGGCCCGGTTTTCCGAAACGGAAAGATCGGCCGAGTCGCGCATCCACCCGGCATCGGCCCCGGCGCAGAAGCTCGGCCCGTTGCCGGCAAGCAGCACCGCCCGCACCTGCGGATCGGCGCCTAGCGTCTTGAAGGTGGCCGTCAGCGACGCGATCATCGCCGCGTCGAAGGCATTGTGCTTTTCCGGACGGTCCAGGATGACCCGCGCAAGACCACGGTTGTCGAGTTCGGTGACCAGCATGACTACATCCTGAAGAGGCCGAAGCGCGTTTCGGCAATGGGAGCGTTGAGGGCGGTGGCGAGGCTCAGCCCGACGACGCGGCGGGTGTCCTCGGGGGCGATGATGCCATCGTCCCACAGGCGGGCGCTGGCATAATAGGGGTTGCCCTGCCGTTCATATTGCTCACGGATCGGCGCCTTGAAGGCTTCTTCTTCGGCACGGCTTGAAAATCCGCCGGATTTCACGGTGGCGAGCACGCTGGCTGCCTGCTCGCCACCCATCACCCCGATGCGGGCGTTTGGCCACATCCACAGGAAGCGGGGCGAATAGGCGCGGCCGCACATCCCATAGTTGCCGGCGCCGAAGCTGCCGCCGATGACCAGGGTGATCTTGGGAACCGATGCCGTCGCCACCGCCGTCACCAGCTTGGCGCCATGCTTGGCGATGCCTTCATTCTCGTAGCTGCGGCCCACCATGAAGCCCGAGATGTTCTGCAGGAACAGGAGCGGTATGCGGCGCTGGCAGCAGAGCTGGATGAAATGCGCGCCTTTCTGGGCGGATTCCGAAAAGAGGATGCCGTTGTTGGCGATGATCCCGACATCCAGCCCTTCGATCCGGGCAAAGCCTGTCACGAGGGTTGCGCCGAAAAGCGGCTTGAAGGGTTCGAACCGGCTGCCATCGACGATGCGGGCGATGATCTCGTGCACATCGACCGGATGCCGCGGATCGACGGGAACGAGCGCATGGAGATCCTCGGCCGGAAAGCGCGGCGGCTCGACAGGCGCGCGCCGCGGCTCAAGGCCAGGCGGCACCGTTTCCATCGCCGCGCGCACGAGGGCCAGCGCATGGGCGTCATCCTCGGCGAGATGGTCGGCCACGCCGGATATGCGGGCGTGCACATCGCCGCCGCCCAGATCCTCGGCGGAAACCTCCTCGCCTGTTGCCGCCTTCACCAACGGCGGCCCGCCGAGGAAGATGGTGCCCTGGTTGCGGACGATGATCGACTGATCGGCCATGGCAGGCACATAGGCGCCGCCGGCCGTGCAACTGCCGAGAACGGCGGCGATCTGGGCGATCCCCTCGGCCGACATGTTGGCCTGGTTGAAGAAGATCCGGCCGAAATGGTCGCGGTCGGGGAAGACTTCATCCTGGCGGGGCAGGTTGGCGCCGCCCGAATCGACCAGATAGATGCATGGCAGGCGATTCTGCGCCGCGATTTCCTGCGCCCGCAGATGCTTCTTCACCGTCAGCGGATAATAGCTGCCGCCCTTCACCGTCGGGTCGTTGGCGATGATCATCGACAACCTGCCGGAGACCTGGCCCACGCCGGCGATCAGCCCGGCAGCCGGCACCTCCTCGCCATAGACTTCATGGGCGGCGAACTGGCCGATTTCGAGGAAGGCCGTGCCCGGATCGAGCAGACGCTCCACACGCTCGCGCGGCAGCAGCTTGCCGCGCGCGACATGCCGCGCGCGGGCAGCTTCAGGGCCCCCGGAAGCGATCCGTGCCGCCTTTTCCTTCAAATCCGCCACTTGTGCCGCGAGCGCGCGGCGGTTGGCGTCCGTTTCCGTGTCAGGCGTGATCCCGGTTCCGATGACTGGCATTTTTTATACCTAGTGCTGATTGCAGGCCGGGGAAAGCCCGGCAGCCATGTTGACGCTGCCGCATGGCTTTACCGTTTTTTCCGCGCGATCATGGCAGCAACATGGGGCGGGGCATTGCACAATGACGACGAAAAGGTTAGGCGCAGCCACTTTCAAGGCTGGTCGGAACCAGCCGTAACCGAAGGACAGATTTTCATGGCCAAGCAGGGCATCCACCCCGAATATCACATGATCAAGGTCCAGATGACCGACGGCACCGTGTTCGAGACCCGCTCCACCTGGGGCAAGGAAGGCGACACGCTGGCGCTCGACATCGACCCGAAGAGCCACCCGGCCTGGACCGGCGGCGCCGCCAAGCTTTCCGATGGCGGTCGCGTGGCGCGCTTCAACAAGCGCTTCGGCGGCCTTGCAAGCATGTCCAAGAAGGGCTGAGCCCGCTGGCATGGGGCCGGCCAAGGGCTGGCCCGCAAGAGACAGGAAAGGCCCGTGGCGCAATGCGCCACGGGCTTTTTCATGGCCTTTTCGATCCTGGGCCGCCTGCCGACGGGCTCTTGACGGCGGGCTCTTGACGGCGGGGCAGCCGTGCGGCGATCACGGCAGGCGGAGGGCATTATTCCATGGGCATCCGCGACGCACTGCCGAACCGTGCCCCGCACGAGGGTGTCCTGGACGGCGCCTGCCGTCACCATGAACCGCAAGGTCGTAAATGCCCGGCGGAAAGGCAGGGCTGATGTCGCCAGCCCGCCCCCTGCTGACCGCAGATGCCATGCGCGCGGCCGAAGCCCGCTGGTTTGCCGCCGGGCATGACAGCTTTGCCCTGATGGGCGTGGCGGCAGCCGCTGTTGCGGAACGCGCGGCCAGGCTGGCGCCGGCGGGTGGCTCCATCCTCGTGTTGGCCGGGCCGGGCAACAATGGCGGGGACGGCCATGTGGCGGCGCGCCTTCTGGCGGAGCGCGGCTTTCAGGTGCAGGTGGCGCAGCTGGTTCCGCCCGGGCGTCTCTCGGGCGATGCCGCCCGCGCGGCTGCCGCCTGGCATGGCCCGGGCCGCCCGGCTGCCGAAGCCGATCCCGCCGCCCATGATCTCGTGATCGACGCCCTGTTCGGCATCGGCCTGTCGCGCCCGCTGGAAGGTGAGGCGCAAAGCCTTGTCGAGCGGGTGAATGCAGCCGGGCGCCCGGTTCTGGCGGTCGACATCGCCTCGGGGCTGAATGCGGACAGCGGCGAAAGCCCCGGTGTTTCGATCCATGCCGAAGAGACCGTCAGCTTTCACTGCGCCAAGCCCGGCCATCTGCTTCTGCCGGGCCGGCTGCAAACGGGCCGCCTGATCGTGGCGGATATCGGCCTGCCACCGCCGGAGGCACCCATTCTGTGGGAAAATGGCCCCGGCCTCTGGACCATTGCTGTGCCGGGAGCCGGGAGCCACAAATATGCGCGCGGGGCGGCGCTTGTCTGGTCCGGCCCGGCGCTTCAGACCGGCGCTTCGCGGCTGGCGGCCATGGGCGCGCTCCGGGCCGGGGCAGGGGCTGTCACCCTCGTCGGGCCGCGCGCAGCGCTCATGGTGCATGCCGCGCACATGACGGCGGTGATGCTGGCCGAGGCGGAGGCCGAGGGCTTTGCGCGCCACATCGACAACCCCCGCATCCGCGCCGCCTGCATCGGCCCGGGCGCCGGCAGCCCGGCGCGGCAGGTAGCGGCAGCCGGTCTGCGCGCCGGCCGGGCGCTGGTGCTCGATGCTGATGCGCTGACCGCCTTTGCCGGGCAGGCCGGCACATTGTCCGGGCTTGTCCGCGCACGGGTACGGCCTGTCGTCCTTACCCCGCATGAGGGGGAATTCACCCGCCTGTTCCCGGATTGCGGGGGCAGCCGCCTGGAGCGCGCCCGCAAGGCGGCGGCGGCCAGCGGGGCCGTGGTGGTGCTGAAGGGGGCCGATTGCGTGATCGCCGCCCCGGATGGCCGGGCCGCCATCAACGCCAATGCGCCCGCCTGGCTGGCAACCGCCGGTTCGGGCGATGTGCTGGCTGGCTTCATCACCGGTTTCCTGGCGCAGGGCATGGAGGGGTTTGAAGCAGCGGCGGCCGGTGTCTTTCTGCATGGCGCCGTCGCCGGCCAGCTGGGGCCGGGGCTCATCGCCGAGGATCTGGTCGGCCCGGTGTTTCGGGAGGCGCTTGCCGGGCTGCTGCGGGCTGCAGGCCCCGATCAGCCCGCGTGACCGCTTTCTTCCGCGCTTTCTTCCACAATGTCGCCGCGCCTGTTTCCCTGGCGCGTGTCGAGAAGCAGGCGGTCGGCTTCGAGAAGGGCCGCCTCCAGCGAGGGCGCGCCGGGCGACAGGCCCGTTCGCGCACCGACATGGACGCGCACCGGCCCGCCGCCCAGATCATAGCCTGAAAGGCCGGCGGCCCTGATCCGCTCAAGCGCTGCCTCGGCCTCCTGCCGGGGAACGAGGGCCACGAACTCGTCGCCGCCCCAGCGTGCGAGAAAACCGGACGGGCCGATTGCTTCGGAGAGCCGGATGGCGACCTGTCGCAGCAGCGCATCGCCGACAATGTGGCCGTGGGTGTCGTTCACGGCCTTGAAGCCGACGAGATCGATGAGGATCAGCGCCCGTGCGCCCGGCTTGCTGGCCCATCTGGCTTCCAGCGCCCGCCGGTTGGCTATGCCCGTCAGCTGGTCCTGCCCGGTCATCGCTTCCAGCGCCCGGATCCGCCGCAAGAGGATGAGGCACAGCCCGGCCAGCAGCACGGCCGCAAGGGCGGCAAGCATGAGGGCCGTGTTCATGGAAACCCGCCCGGCCCCGGTCAGCCGATCGGTTCGTCTGGGTAGGTGCCGAAGGCATGTTCGCGAAGAAGATAGCCGCTGCGACCCTGGCCTTCCACGCGGCACCAGCGATCGGCGCACATCGTCACCCGCATCGAGACACCGGCTTCGGCCCGCAGGACCACGGGTGCACCGAGATCGGGGCGGGCGCGCAGGTCGCGCGTCTGCCGCACGATCTGCACGGTGCGGTCGGTCGACAGCATGGCGCGGTCCATCCAGCCTTCGGTGCCATCGGCGTCGCGCACGCGCCGCCAGACATTCCATTCCTGCGTCACTTCAAGCGGCACGCCGGGGCGGGTGAACACCCAGATGACGGGATATTGCTTGCCAGGCCCGGCGCGCATGTAGGCACGGTTGGCCCGCAGCGAGGCAAAGCGCGGAACCGGCAGGCCGGAGCGATATTTCAGCGCATCCTTGTTGGTGGGCTGGTTGGTGGGCTGCTGTTCAGCGGCCTTTTCAGCCGCGCCCGTTTCCTGGGCAAGGCCCGGGGCCGGCAGGGCAAGCAGGGCGAGTGCCGGGAAGAGGCAGAGCAAATGCAGATTGGCGCGCATGGTCGCTCCCTGCCAAGCTCCGCGCGGGCTTGCAAGCGCCGCGCCCGCCCGCCTACGATGGCGCCATGCCGGCAACACGCTTCCACAAATATGACCGCAAGCTCCGAGTCATCGTCACCCGTCGTCTGCCACAGGCGGTGGAAACCCGCATGGCCGAGCTGTTCGACGTGGAGCTGAACTTCACCGACACGCCCTTCACGCGCGAGCAGCTTGCCGATGCGATGAAAAGGGCGGACGTGCTCGCCCCCACGGTGACGGATGAAATCGACGCAGCCCTCATCCGCGAGGCCGGGCCGGATCTGAAGCTCATCGCCAATTTCGGCACCGGGGTCGATCACATCGATCTTTCCGCCGCCCGCGCCAGTGGCATCACCGTCACCAACACGCCCGGCGTTCTCACGGACGATACGGCCGACATGGTGATGGCCCTTATCCTGTCTGTTCCGCGCCGGCTTTCTGAAGGCGAAAAACTCGTCCGCTCGGGCGCCTGGCCGGGGTGGTCGCCCACGGGCATGCTGGGGCACCGCATCACCGGAAAGCGGCTGGGCATCGTGGGCATGGGCCGCATCGGCCAGGCGGTGGCCGCGCGCGCGCGCGCCTTCGGTCTGTCGATCCATTATCATAACCGCCATCGCCTGCCGAAGGCGGTGGAAAACAGCCTCGAGGCAACCTGGTGGCCAACGCTCGACGCCATGCTGGAGCGTGTCGACATCGTCAGCCTGAACTGCCCCGAAACCGCCGAAACCCGGCACATGATCAATGCTGCCCGGCTTCGGCTGATGCAGCCGCATGCCTATCTCATCAACGCCGCACGCGGCGCACTGGTCGACGAGGCGGCCCTTGTCGCCGCGCTTGCCACCGGCGGGATCGCGGGTGCCGGCCTCGATGTCTATGAACATGAGCCGGCCATCGCGCCCAAGCTTCTGGAGCTTCCGAATGTCGTGCTGCTGCCGCACATGGGCTCCGCCACCTTCGAGGGGCGGCAGGACATGGGCGAGAAGGTCATCACCAACATACGTGTCTTTTCGGATGGCCATCGCCCGCCGGACCAGGTGCTCGCCGATTTCTGAGGCCGGCCGCCGCCCCTGCGGAGCGCGCGGATGATCCACCAGAAGGAACTGCGCTTCGCCATCATCTGCTATGGCGGGGTCAGCCTTGCCGTCTACATGCACGCCGTCACCAAGGAGCTGTGGAAGCTTCTGAAGGCGAGCGAGGCGCGCCGCTCCGGCCATGCTGCCGAAGGTGACAGCGAGCCGCATTGGCGCGGCCTGCTCGACGCCATCGGCCAGACGACCGATCTCGCCGTCATATGCGATGTGATGACGGGGGCATCGGCTGGCGGGCTGAACGCCGTGCTGCTGTCCAACGCCATCACCCTGGGCCATGACATGGAGCCGCTGCGCGAGATGTGGCTGGTGGATGCCGATGTCGAGAATCTGCTCGACCCCGAGGCCCGCCCGCGCGAAGGCGTCTCACGCTGGCTTTCAGCCTTCTACAAGGAGCCTGTCGCCTGGTATGCGGCGCGCAAGTCCGGCAGCCTTGCCTCCGTCGATGTGCCCGAGGTGCGGGCGGAAGTCGCGCTGAAGCTCGCCGGGTTCGTGCGCAGCCGCTGGTTCGAGCCGCCCTTCTCGGGCGATGTGCTCACCGCCATGCTCGACAGGGCGATGGACGCCATGGCCGCAGGGGACCGCGGGCCGCCGCTCATTCCGCCGGGCCTGCCGCTCGACCTGCATGTGACGGTGACCGATTACTGGGGCGTCTCGGCCGATCTTCCCATCCATTCCCCGGCTTCGGTGCAGGAGCGCGAGCACCGGCGCATGTTCGCCTTTTCCTCGCCCGCCGTCATCCGCGAGCCGGGCCAGGCCGATGGCATGATCCTGCCGCCGCGCTTGGCAGCCGGCCAGCGGCCCGAGCAGTTGCTGGCCGCGCGCGCCACGGCAAGCTTTCCCGGCGCCTTCCCGCCTGCCACCATCCTCGAGGTGGACCGGCTGATGGCGAAGAAGGGGGAAGACTGGCCTGGCCGCGCTGCCTTCATCGATGCGCAGCTGCAAAGCGACCGCCCGCCCGAGGCGGTGCAGCTGATCGACGGATCGGTCCTGAACAATGCGCCCTTCGGCCCGGCGATCGCAGCCGTGCGCACCCGCCCGGCCCATCGTGATGTCGATCGCCGCTTCATCTACATCGACCCCAAGCCCGGTATCGGCGGCGTGGTCGATGCGCTCGAGGGCCGGGAGCCGGGTTTCTTCACCGCCATACTGCGCGCGCTGGCCGATATCCCGCGTGAACAGCCGATCCGCGACAGCCTGGAAGCAATCAACGCGCTGTCGGCGCGAATCCGCCGGATGCGCACCGTGACCGATGCGATGCACCCGGCGGTGGAAGCCGCCATCCAGCGCGCCATCGGGCGCAGCTTCTTCCTCTTTTCGGTCAGCCCGGCGCGGCTGGCGAAGGCGCGCTCGCGCATCCAGTCCGATGCCGCGCGCGAGGCCGGTTTTGCCTTCGGCGCCTATGCCCAGCTGAAGCTGCGGAACGTGCTCGACGATACAGCGCAGATGCTGGGCGATCTGGCGGGCCTTGGGTTCGAGGCGCGCGGCAAGCTGCGCGACGCACTTGGCGATGCCGCCGCCGCGCGCGGCGCCTACGCCCATGACGAGGCCTTGGGCCGCCAACCCGAGAGTTGCGGTTATGTGAGGCTGTTGCGTCAGCTGGACATCGCCTTTCGCGTGCGCCGCCTGCGCTTCTTCCTCCGCCACCTGACCGCGGGCATCGCCGCCACATCGGACCCTGTCGAGCGCGACCGGGCCGAGCGGCTGAAAGCCCGGCTGCATCTCGTGACAGGCCCGTTCGAGGCGCGCCGGCGTCTTGCCTCCCTTCCCGACCGGGATGGCCTTTCCGAAGCGGTCGAAGCGGTGCTGCAGGCGCGGGAGCCGGAATCCCGGGTCGTTGCCACCAGCCAGGCCATCGACCGGCTGGCCGGCGTGCTCGGCCTGTCCGCGCTCGATGCCGAGGCGGACCGAATCCTGGTAGAGGCCGCCGCGGACGAGGGCTTCGGCCGCGACATGCGCCGCGACCTCATCCGCTCCTGGCTTGGCTTTCCCTTCTATGACATCGCCATCCTGCCGCTGATGCAGGAAGATGCCGATGGCGGCTTCGAGGAGCTGAAGGTGGACCGCATTTCCCCGGACGATGCCGGCGCCTTGCGCGATGGCGGCACGCGGGCCTGCCTGAAGGGCTGGCAGCTCAACGCCTTTGCCGCCTTTTTCAGCCGCGCCTATCGCGAGAACGACTATCTGTGGGGCAGGCTGCACGCGGCAGAGCGGCTGGTGGACATCGTGCTGAGCGCGGTGCCGGATGCCGATGTGGATCCGCGGCCGTGGAAGGCGCGGATCTTCCGCGCGATCCTGACAGCCGAGCGACCGCATCTCGACCGCATCGGGCCGCTGTTCGACGAACTTGAAGGGGTGCTGGCGCAATGGGAGCAACAGGCAAGACACTGATGGCCGGCCGCCGTGACCTGCTGAAGGCCATGGCGGCAGGCGTTGTGGCGGCCGCCACGGCGAAAGGCCCGGTATCTGCGCGGTCGCCGGAAGCCGGGCATGCAGCCGTACAGGCGCTGATCGATGGCTATGTTGCCGGGGGCAAGGTGCCGGGGGCGATCGTCGGCCTGATGCAGCCGGGCCGCTTCCGCCCCCGCTGGCTGACAGCCGGGCGCACGCTTTTCGAAGGGGGGCGCCCTGTCAGCCCCGATACGCTGTGGCGCATCTATTCCATGACGAAGCCCATCACCGGGATCGCGGTGATGCAGATGGTGGCCGATGGAAGGCTCGCGCTCGATACGCCGATCGCCGACATAATGCCGGAATTCCGGGCCATGCGGGTGCTGACGGACCCTGAGACCAGCCTGGAATCCCGCCCGGCCACGCGCCCCATCCGCGTGCGCCACCTGCTGACCCACACCGCAGGCTTCGGTTACACCATCAGCGGCGATGGTCCGCTGGAGCGGGAATATCGACGTCTCGGGCTACTGCCCATGTCGTCCCGGCTTCTGATGCAGAAGGGCGATGCCGAGGCGCCGGACCTGCGCACCTACATGGAGCGGCTGGCGACGCTGCCGCTCCGGACCGAACCGGGTGCTGCATGGCGCTATTCGGTGGCGCTCGATGTTGCGGGCGCGATGCTGGAACGGCTGACGGGCGAGAGCCTCGACCGGCTGCTCGAACGGCAGATCTTCCGCCCGCTCGGCATGGCAGACACGGTCTTCGCGCTGCGCCCCGCCCAGATGGAGCGGCTGGCGGGCCTTTATGCCTGGCGCGATCCCCGGACGATGAAGCCCCTGGAGCGGCCGGTGCTGATCGACGGGCCGGAGAAAAGCGAATGGGCCGCACAGCCCCGGATGCTGGCCGGCGGGGCCGGGCTGATATCCTCGGCCGAAAATTACGCCCGTTTCGCCCAGATGCTGCTGAACGAGGGCATGTTCGAAGGGCGCCGTCTGCTTGCGCCCGGCCACGCGCGCATGGCGATGACCAACCAGACCGAGGGCGGCGTTCTGAGCGCTGCGGGCGAGGGCCATGCCAGCGGCGGGCGGGTGACGCTGTTCGACCCCGAGCCCGGAAAGACGGGCGATCCGGCCGGCCTGTGGGGCTGGGGCGGGGCTGCCGGCACGCTTTTCCATGTCGATCGCGTCCGTGGATGTGCGGTGGTGCTGATGCTGCAGAGCTTTGGCGACGATGATGGCCCATCGCCCGAAGCGCTGCGCCGCGCCCTTGGCGGCACTGGCTGAGGCCGGCCGAGGCCCGGCGTTTCAGCCCAGCCGGGCAAGCGCCCAGCGCGCGGCGTCCGACACAAGGGGCGCCGGGTCGTCGACAAGGGCCAGAACTGCCGGGCGCAGGGCCGGCAGCCCGCTGTTGCCGGCGGCATAGAGGCAGTTGCGGACGAATCGGTCGCGCCCGATCCTCTTGATGGGCGAGCCGGAAAACACCTGCCTGAACCCGGCATCGTCGAGCTTCAGGAAATCGGCCAGAAGCGGCGCGCTCAGCTCGGCGCGCGGGTTGAAGGCCGGATCCGCCGGCACATGGGCAAAGCGGTTCCAGGGACAGGCGTCGAGGCAGTCGTCGCAGCCATAGATGCGGTTTCCGAGTTTGCCGCGAAGCGCTTCGGGAACCGGCCCCTTGTGCTCGATGGTGAGATAGGAAATGCACAGCCGCGCATCGACACGCCCCGGCGCCACGATGGCGCCGGTGGGGCAGGCGGTGATGCAGGCCGTGCAGCTGCCGCAACTGCCCTTCGCGCCCGTATCGGCCAGCGGCGGAAGTGCTGCCGTCGTGTAGATGGCGCCGAGGAACAGCCAGTTGCCGTGCCTGCGGCTGAGCAGATTGCTGTGCTTGCCCTGCCATCCAAGGCCGGCCGCCTCGGCCAGCGGCTTTTCCATGACAGGCGCCGTATCCACGAAGACCTTCACATCCTCGCCCGTGCGCAGCGCCAGCCAGCTCGCCAGCTGCTTCAGCCGGGGCTTGACCACGTCATGATAATCCCGCCCCAGCGCATAGACGGAAATGGTCGCCCGTTCCGGCAGGGCGAGGTTGCGCGAAGGCGGCAGGGCGGGCGTATAGGGCAGGCCCAGCATCACGACCGAACGCACCTCGGGCCACAGGCCCTTCGGGCTGGCGCGGCGGTCGGCGGTGTCTTCCATCCACAGCATGTCGCCATGGCAGCCACCGGCCAGCCACTGGCGCAACCGCGCGCCGGTTTCCGGGGCGGCATCTGCCGGTGCAATGCCGAAGGCAGCGAAACCCAGCCTGCGGGCTTCGGCCGCCAGCGCCTCAGAAATCAAGCTTGTCATAATCCGCCGGCGGCCGGATGCCTTCCATCCGGTCGACGAGGAGCGCCCGGAAGGAGGGGCGCGACTTGAGGGCCGAATACCAGATCTTGGCGCTCTGGTGGCCGCGCCAGTCGATCCCGCCGAGATAGTCGGCAACCGAAATCTGGGCGGCGGCGTGGATGTCGGCGATGCTGAACAGCGGGCCGGCCAGCCAGCGGTTCACATCGAGCAGGTCGTCCACATATTGCAGGTGCAGTTCGGCGGCCCTGTTGGCGTTGCGGATCGAGATTCCATCCGGCATGCCGCGCAGCACGACGCGCTTGTACATGCGCTCGGCAAGCAGGGGGGCGGTCACCTCGGCATAGAAGCGCTGTGCGAACCAGGCGCCAAGCCGCCGCGCCTCGGCCCGCTCGGCCGCGCTGCCGCCGATGAGCGGCGGGCGCTCGATCGTTTCATCCAGATATTCGATGATGGCGCTGCTGTCGCACAGCACAAGGCTGCCGTTTTCCATGACCGGCGTCTGGATGGCGGGATTCAGGCGCGACAGCGTTTCCCCCCGTTCCCACGGGTAGGCAAGCACGAGTTCGTGCCGGACACCCTTTTCAGCCAGCGCAAAGCGGACCGCGCGCGAAAAGGGGCACAAGGGAAACTGGTGGAGGCGCCACATGAATCACCCTTTTAGCGCCACTTGCGCCAAGCGCCAGCATAACGGATGACTTACTGCCCGGAGATTTTCGGAGGGGTGCCACGGGAAGGCGCTGCGAGTGCGACGGCATGTGGCCTTGAACCTTTTTCCCCGCTTCCTGATGGCGGTCAGCAGTGCTAGCACAGCATGGAAGAAGGGAGAGATTCATGGATCTGGCGTTCAGCCCGGAAGAGGTTGCCTTCCGCGAGGAAGTGCGTGCGTTCATTGCCGAAAACTACCCGGCCAGCCTGCGTGGCAAGCAGGACGAAGGTGACGAGCTCGGCCGCGAGGACATGTTGTCATGGCATCGAATCCTGGCGAAGAAGGGCTGGTCGGCACCGGCCTGGCCCAAGGAATATGGCGGCACCGGCTGGACCGCGACCCAGCGCTACATCTTCTCGGAAGAGCTTGCCCGTGCAGACACGGTGGCCGTGCTGCCCTTCGGCATCAACATGGTCGGCCCGGTGATCTATACCTTCGGCACGCCCGAGCAGAAGGCGAAGCACCTGCCCGGCATCCTTTCGGGTGATGTGTGGTGGTGCCAGGGCTATTCCGAGCCGGGCGCCGGATCCGACCTCGCCAACCTGCGCACCCGCGCCGAGCGCGTGACCGAGGACGGCAAGGACTATTACATCGTCAACGGCCAGAAGACCTGGACGACGCTGGCCCAGCATGCCGACTGGGGCTTCTTCCTCGTCCGGACCAACCCGACCGCCAAGGCCCAGGAAGGCATCAGCTTCCTGCTGATCGACATGAAGACACCCGGCATCACCGTGAAGCCCATCATCACGCTCGATGGCGGCCACGAGGTGAACGAGGTCTTCCTCGACAATGTGAAGGTGCCGGTAGAGAACCGCATCCATGAAGAGAACAAGGGCTGGACCTGCGCCAAGTTCCTTCTGGCGCACGAGCGCACCGGCATCGCCGGCGTCGCGCGGTCGAAGCGCGGCATCGAGCGGCTGAAGGGCATTGCGCGTTCCCAGCAGGATGGCGCCGGCGAGCCGCTGCTCCACAACCCCTTCTTCCGCCGCAAGGTGGCGGAGCTGGAAACCGACCTGACGGCGCTGGAATTCACCGAACTGCGCACGCTTGCCGGTGAAGCCTCCGGCAAGGGCCCGGGGCCTGAATCCTCGCTCCTGAAGGTGAAGGGCACCGAAATCCAGCAGCGCATCACCGAACTGGTGCTGGAAGCGGCCGGCCATTATGCCGCGCCCTATTTCCGCCAGTTCCCCGAGGGATCGAACGAATATCCCATCGGGCCGGAATTCGCCCACCGCGCCGCGCCGGCCTATTTCAACATGCGCAAGACCTCGATCTACGGCGGATCGAACGAGATCCAGCGCAACATCATCGCCAAGATGGTCCTCGGGCTCTGAGCCCGGGCGACCTTCGGCAACAGGGACAAGATCAGGGAGGACCGGGTGGACTTCAATTTCACCGAAACGCAGGGCATGCTGCGCGACACGCTGCGCCGCTACCTTGCCGACAATTACGACTTCGACAAACGCCAGGCGATGCTGCGGATGCCAGGCGGCCGTGACCCCGGCATCTGGAAGGCGCTGGCGACCGAGCTTGGCATATTGGGTGCGGCGCTTCCCGAAGCGCATGGCGGTTTCGGCGGCGGGCCTGTCGATTCCATGGTGCTGATGGAAGAACTGGGCCATGTGATCGCCGTTGAGCCCTATGTGCCGACGGTGGTGGTGGGTGGCCAGGCGCTTCTGGCTGCCGGTGGCGCGCATGCCGCCCAGATGATTCCCGGAATCATTTCCGGCGATGTCGTCTTCGGCTTCGCCCATGCCGAGCCGCAGGGGCGCTACAATCTGGCAAACCTGCGCACGACGGCGAAGCGCGACGGCGCGGGCTGGGTGATCAATGGCCACAAGGCCGTTGTCGTCGCCGCGCCCTATGCCAGCCACTATCTCGTCACCGTCCGTACCGGCGGATCGCAGATGGAGGCCTCGGGTGTATCGCTTTTCCTCGTCGAGGCGGGGGCGAAGGGGATTGTCCGCCGCGACTACCCTTGCGTCGATGGCTACATGGCGTCCGAACTCTATTTCGAGAATGTGGCTGTCGGCCCCGAGGCGCTGCTGGGCGCGGAAGGCGAAGCGCTGCCGCTGATCGAGCAGCTGGTCGATCATGCCGCTGTCGCCACCTGTGCCGAGGCCGTCGGCGCCATGCGCAAGCTGCATGAGATCACGCTTGATTACTCCAAGCAGCGCAAGCAGTTCGGCCAGCCCATCGGCGCCTTCCAGGTTCTGCAGCACCGCATGGTGGACATGTTCATGGAGGTGGAGCAGTCCGCGTCCATGACCCTGATGGCAACGCTTCGGCTCGACGATGCCGAGCGCGCCAAATGGGTCAGCCAGTGCAAGGTCAAGGTCAACAAGGGCGCCCGCTTCGTGGGGCAGTCGGCCGTGCAGATCCATGGCGGCATCGGCATCACTGTCGAGCTTTCGACGGGCCATTATTTCAAGCGACTGTCCATCATCGAGACGCAGTGGGGCGATCTCGACCATCATCTCGGCCGGCTTGAAGCGGGGCTGATGGCGGAAGCGGCCTGAGGCAATCCGTGCAGGCGCGGGTGAACGGGGGGTTCAATCCCCGTTCACCCGCGTCGTTGCATTTTCGGGCCATGAAAAAGACCATTCTGGCCCCGTTGCTTTTCCTGGCGACTCTTGGCGGCTGCGTTTCCACCGCTGACTGGAGCGAAGCGCCCGGACGCGCCGTCTATGTGGACGACTGGCGCGACTATGGCACCCCCTATGGTGCCCCGTCCGGCTGGTGGGGCCGGGACATGGTTTCCATCAACATCTTCTACGGCGTGCTTTCCCCTTACGGGAGCTGGGCTTCGCACCCGCGCTATGGCCGTGTCTTCCTGCCCGGCGGCATCGGTTCGGGCTGGCACCCCTATTCGGTCGGCTACTGGCGTGAGCATCCCCGTTTCGGGCGCAGCTGGTATTCGCGCGAACCCTTCGGCTGGGCGACCTATCATTATGGCCGCTGGGGTCGTGACAGCCGCTATGGCTGGTTCTGGGTGCCCGATACGCGGTTCGGGCCATCCTGGGCCGACTGGCGCCAGAGCGGCGGCTATGCAAGCTGGTCGCCGCTTCCGCCGCCGGGCTGGGCTGCAAGCGGCTGGGGCAATGACTGGTGGCTTACGGCGCCGGTCGGCCAGGTCTGGAGGCCGGGCCTGCACCAGCATGTCAGGCCCGGCTGGCAGGACCGGCCGCGCCCGGGCATCGGCAATGTGGTGCGCCCCGAGCGCCCTGACAGGCCGCAGGCCGGAAGGCCGCGCTACCCGTCGGTGGAAGGCACGCACCCCCGCAGCGGCAATCCCCGCGTCGGCAATCCCCGTGTTGGCAATCAGGAAAGCAGGCAGCCGCGCACCCAGCGTGAAAGGGCGCCCGGTCAGCGTGCGACGCCGGATCGCGTGCGCAGTGGAACCGGCACGCGCGCCGGGCAGGAGGGGCGCGCGCCCCAGGCTGCCGCCCGGCCGCCGGGCAACCGGCCGATGGTCACTGCGCCGTCAACGCGTCCGGCCTCGCCTGTCATCTCGGCGCCGCGCGCGCCGCGCCCGGAACCTGCTGCCCGGCCTCAGGCGCCGCGCCAGCGCGACCCCGCTCCGAGGACTGTCGAACCCTGAAGGGGGCGTTCGCGATGCCCGGGCAGGGCGTTGCGAAAAAGCCGGGCGGCCTATGAAAAAGCCTCTTGCGGTCCTCTGTTGCAGCGCACAAGATGCCGCCTGTGACAAAGGCTGCATTCGATGAAACCTTCGGATACGCGCCCTACGCAGAGGCAGACGCCCGCGCGCCCTATGCCGCTGTCGCCCGCTGGCTCGCCTCGTCCAGCGATGCACATCTCGAAACCCGTCGTCGCCAGGCAGAGCTTTTCTTCCGGCGCATCGGCATCACCTTCGCCGTCTATGGCGACCCGGATGCCCAGGAGCGGCTGATCCCCTTCGATATCGTGCCTCGTGTGCTGTCGGGTGCGGAATGGAGCCGGCTGGAAGCCGGGCTGGTGCAGCGGGTGGAGGCGATCAACCTGTTTCTCGCCGATGTCTATGGCCCGCGCGAATGCCTGAAGGCCGGCATCGTGCCCGAGGAACTGGTGCTCCTGAACCCGCAATATTGCTTGCCGCAGGTCGGCAGGCGGCCGGCTGCCAATGTCTGGGTTCATGTCGCCGGGGTCGATCTCGTCCGCACCGGGCCTGACGAATTCCATGTGCTGGAAGACAATGCGCGCACGCCCTCGGGCGTGTCCTACATGCTTGAAAACCGCGAGGTCATGCTGCGCCTTGCGCCCGAACTGATCGAAACCATGTCGGCAGGCGGCGGCCTGCGCCCTGTCGAGACCTATCCGGACATGCTGCTCGAAACGCTGGCTTCGGTCGCGCCGCGCGGCTGCCCGGGCGAGCCATGCCTCGCGCTCCTGACACCCGGCATCCACAACAGCGCCTATTACGAGCACAGTTTCCTTGCCGACAAGCTGGGCGTGGAGCTTGTGGAAGGCTCGGATCTCTTCGTCCGCTCGGACATTCTCTACATGCGCACGACCGAAGGGCCGAAGCGGGTGGACGTGCTCTATCGCCGGGTGGACGATGATTTCATCGACCCGCTTGCCTTCCGGCCGGATTCGGTGCTGGGCGTGCCCGGTCTTGTGCGGGCGGTGCATGCGGGCAACCTCACCATCGCCAATGCGCTGGGCACGGGCATCGCCGATGACAAGGCGATCTACAGCTACATGCCCGAGATCGTGCGCTTCTTCACCGGGCGCGACCCGATCCTGAAGAACGTGCCCACATGGCGCTGCCGAGAACAGGATTCGCTTTCCCACGTGCTCGACAATCTGCACGAGCTGGTGGTGAAGGAAGTGGATGGCTCGGGCGGCTATGGCATGCTGGTCGGCCCGCACGCGACGAAAGCCGAACGCGAGGACTATGCCGCCCGCATCAAGGCGCATCCGGCGAAGTTCATCGCCCAGCCAACGCTGGCGCTATCGACCTGCCCGACCATGACGGCAGCCGGCATAGCGCCGCGCCATGTCGATCTGAGGCCCTTCGTGCTCACCGGGGCGAAGGGGGTTTCCATCGCGCCCGGCGGATTGACCCGCGTGGCGCTGAAGGAAGGCTCGCTGGTGGTCAATTCCAGCCAGGGCGGCGGCACCAAGGATACATGGGTGGTCGACCTTCCCGACGAGCCGGAGGGGTGCTGATGCTCTCGCGCTCGGCCTCGAACCTCTACTGGATGGGGCGCTACCTCGAACGGGCCGATTTCCTCTGCCGCCTGATCGACGCGACGGTGCGCCTCGCGTCGCTGCCGGCCTCGCATGGCGGCGCGCGCGCGGCGTGGGAAAGCGCCATCCATTCGGCGACGGTCGCCGACGCCTTCCGGGCCCGCAACATTCCGGTGGATGAAGCCCATGTCGGGCGCTTTCTCGCGCTTGATGCGGAAAACCCCTCGTCCATCTACCGCTGCCTCGAAGCGGCGCGCACCAATGGCCGGGCGGTCCGCACCGCGCTCACGCTCGAGACATGGGAGGCCGTGAACGAGGCGTGGCACGAGATCCAGCGGCATCAGGGCGCACAGGCGGACCGGGGCACATTGGTGCGCGTGGCGGAAAGCATCCGCAACGCGCTCCTGATGTTCGATGGCGCGGCGCACCGCACCCAGCTGCGCGAGGCGACCTACTGGTTCCTGCGCCTTGGCACGACGATCGAACGGGCCGACAATACGGCGCGCCTTCTGGACGTGAAATATCATCTGCTGCTGCCGCGCAGCGAGCCTGTGGGTGGAAGCCTTGATTATTTCCAGTGGACGACGCTTTTGCGCACCGTGTCGGCGCTGACAGCCTATCGCTGGGTCTATCGCGATTCCGTGAAGCCCTGGCTTGTCGCCGACCTGATGATCTTCAACAGTTCGATGCCGCGATCGCTGATCGCCTGCCTTGAGGATATCGTCTGGCTGCTCGACCAGCTTGCGGCCGGAAGCGGCCGGCGCGGGCCAGCCAACCGCCTTGCCGCCGCTGCCCTGCGCGATCTCGCCCAGAGCGACATAGACAAGCTCTTCCAGTCGGGCCTGCACGAATTCCTGCTGGACTTCATCGTTTCGAACAACAGGCTGGGCGACGCCATCGCCGAGCAGTATCTGTTCTGAGACAGCCATGCATCTCGCGATCGACCATATCACCCGCTACACCTATTCCCAGCCAGCCGCCGGGATCGTGCAGTTGCTGCGCCTGACTCCGCAGGAGGCCGATTGCCAGCAGGTGGTGCAGTGGCGGATCGATATCGACGCCGATGGCCACGTGAGCGCCTTCACCGACGTGCATGGCAACCTCTGCCACATGTTCTACGCTGATCGGCCGGTGGAAAACATCACGATCGAGGTGCGCGGCACGGTCATCACCGGCGATTGCGCCGGCATGGTGCGTGGCACGGCCGAGCGCCTGCCGCCGCTCGTCTATCGCCGGCAGACTGCCCTGACGACGATCACGCCGGCCATTGCTGGCTTCGCCGAGCAGCACCGCCGTGCCGATCGGCTCGATACGCTCCACACGCTCATGCTGGGTGTCCGCGACCGCATGGTCTTCAAGCCCGGCGTCACGGAGGCCGTGACCGATGCGGATACGGCCTTCGGGCTCGGCCATGGCGTGTGCCAGGATCTCGCCCAGATCTTCATTGCCGCAGCCCGCCATCTCGGCTTTCCGGCGCGCTATGTCTCGGGCCATTATGCGGTGGCCGATCACCCCGAGCAGGAAGCATCCCACGCATGGGCAGAGGCCCATATCGATGACCTGGGCTGGATCGCATTTGATCCGACCCACGGCGTCTGCGCGACAGAAGGGCATGTGCGGGTCGCCATCGGCCTCGACAGCCTGGAGGCTGCGCCCGTCCGGGGTTCCCGGCGCGGCGGGGGGCTGGAATCACTGGCGGTTGGTGTGCATGGGCGTGAAACGGCGCGCGGGCGGAAGGCTTCGTCGCAGTCGCAGTCGCAGTCGCAGACACAGGCACAATGACGCCGGGCGCGCGGGGCGCGCCCAGGCCGCAGACGAAGGGCGAGAGGATGACCTACTGCATGGGTCTTCTGGTGAAGGACGGGCTGGTGATGCTGGCCGATACCCGCACCAACGCCGGAATCGACAACATCTCCACCTATCGCAAGCTGCGCCTGTTCGGAGAGGATGGAAAGCGGGTGATCGCCATCGCTTCGGCCGGCTCGCTCAGCACCACGCAGGCGCTGATCGCGCGGCTGAAGGAGGGCGTGGTGCTGCCCGGCCACACCGAACCCGAGTTCGTGGAAACCGCGCCCAGCATGTTCCGCATCGCCCAGATCGTGGGCGAGGCCATGGTGGAGGCCAAGAAGGACATCGAGCAGACCATCCGCCAGGAGGGCGTGGAAATCGGCGTGACGCTGCTGGTGGGCGGCTCGATCGACGGGCGCGCGCCGCGCCTGTTCCTTGTCTATGGGGAAGGCAATTTCATCGAATGCGGGATGGATACGCCCTATTTCCAGATCGGCGAGCTGAAATATGGCAAGCCGATTCTCGACCGGCTGCTCCACTATCGCACCCCTCTCGACAAGGCGCTCAAGATCGGCCTTCTCAGCATGAGCTCGACCATGCGCTCGAATCTCGGGGTGGGCCTGCCCATCGATGTCCTGACCCTGCGACCGGGCCATTCGTCGGCCAGCCTCACGCGCATCGAATATAATGACCCCTATTTCCGTGAACTGGGGGACAGCTGGGCCAAAGCGCTGGCCGTCGCCGTCGATACGCTGCCCGATCCGCCCTACGCCCTGCCGGCGGGCTGATTCTCCGGCCCTGGCCGGGGCGCATCATCGGCGCCCGGCCATTGCGCCTGCGCGGTTGACCTTTGGGGCGGGCTTGGCTATGCCGCGCCCTCTTCCGGCGGGGTCCGCTCCGCTGGCGCTCGACTTTGGTTCTTTTCGAGGATTCGCACGATGAAGCGCACCTATCAGCCGTCGCGGCTGGTTCGCAAACGCCGGCACGGGTTCCGTGCCCGCATGGCAACCGTTGGTGGCCGCAAGGTTCTGTCCCGCCGCCGCGCGCGCGGCCGCAAGGTCCTGTCGGCCTGAGATCATGGTGCCCGGCCCCATGCCGCCCCCGCAGGAGGCGGACGGGACCGGGGCGCGTGGCGACATGGCGCACGCCGGGCCGAAGCCAGCATCCAACTGGGGCTGGGCGGATGGCCGGCTGAAGCGGCGTCGGGATTTCCTGGCAGCCAATGCCGGAGTTCGTGTGCCGACTCCGGCCTTCATCCTTCTGGTCAATCCAAGCCCTGCGGGCGAGGCTCGTGTCGGCTTCACCGTTTCGAAGCGCGTCGGCAATTCCGTGGCCCGGAATCGCGCGCGCAGGCGCTTGCGCGAAGTGGCGCGCGCCCTGTTTTCCGAGCATGCCGTTCCGGGGGCCGATCATGTCTTCATCGCCCGGCCGCTCCCGGAGGAGCGCCCCTTTCCCATATTGATGGACGACGTGCGAGCGGCCCTTGGCAAGGCGGCGCGCCGTGCGGCCGCGCCGCGCCCGGGCGGCGGGAGGCGGGGATGAGCATCGCCGCCCGCGCGCTTGCCGGCCTGTTCCGTCTGTGGCAACTCAGTTTCTCGCTTGTCCTGCCGCCTTCGTGTCGTTTCCAGCCAAGCTGTTCCCATTATGGAATAGAAGCGCTGAAGCGGCATGGCCTGGTGGCCGGGCTGTGGCTCACGCTTCGCCGGATCGGCCGCTGCCACCCCTGGGGCGGCCATGGCCATGATCCGGTTCCAGAAACCTTCAGCTTCAGGCGCCAGAAGGCGTCCCGAATGACACAGGAAAATCCGTGACGCAGGAAAACCGCAACCTTCTCCTCGCAGTCGTGCTGTCGGCGCTGGTCCTGTTCGGATGGACCTGGGTCTCGGAAACATGGCTCCAGCCCCCCGCCAGCACCAGCCAGGCGGCAGGCGGCGATGCCGGCGCCGCCGCAAGTGGCGCCCCGGCGGCTGTCGGCACGGTTCCGGTCGGCGCTGTGACGGCCCCCCGTCCGGTGGATGCGGTCGTTGCCGAAGCGCCGCGTGTCCGCATCGAGACGCCGCGCCTCAGCGGCTCGATCAACCTTGTCGGCGCGCGGATCGACGACCTGCTGTTGAAGGATCACAGGGTTGCGCTGGGCGATGATGCCGCCCCGGTGCGCCTGTTCGCGCCCTCGGGCAGCGCCAATGCCTATTTCGCCGGCTTCGGCTGGGTCGGCCCCGGTGCGCCGCCCTCGGATGCGCGCTGGACGGCATCGGCCGACACGCTTTCGCCCGGCAAGCCCGTTACCCTGAGCTGGACTTCGCCGGCGGCCATCCGCTTCGAACTCATGTTCTCGGTGGACGAGAATTTCATCTTCACCGTGCGTGAGCGGGTGACGAATGGCAGTGCCAGCCCGCTGGCGCTTCGCTCCTTCGGCTTCGTGAACCGCACTGGCGAAGGCCCCGAAAAGGATGCCTTCAACCTGCATGTCGGCCCCATCGCGGTTCTGGATGGCACTCTGAAGGAAGGCGAGATCGGCTATGAGACGCTGCGGAAGGACGGCGCGCAGACCATCAGCAGCCGTGGCGGCTGGCTTGGCATCACTGACAAGCACTGGCTGGCCGCGCTGATCCCGGACCAGAAGGGCCAGATCGAGGCGCGCTTCACGCCAGCCGAAGGCAACCGCTATCAGGTGGACTGGCTGAACACCGCCAGCATCATCGAGCCGGGCGCCAGCCGCACCGCCACGAGCCACCTGTTCGCCGGCGCCAAGGAAGCAAGGCTTTTGAACGCCGTGCGCGACGATCTCGGCGCACCGTTGTTCGACCGGGCACTGGCCTGGGGCTGGTTCTGGTTCATCGCCCAGCCCATCTTCGCGCTGCTGCAATGGCTCTATGGGCTTTTCGGCAATTATGCACTGGCGATCGTCGGCCTCACGCTGGTCGTGCGGGCGCTGCTCTTTCCCATCGCCAACAAGCAATATGCCAGCATGGCAAAGATGCGGATCTTCGCTCCGAAAATGAAGGAGATTCAGGAAAAGTACAAGGAAGACAAGCAGAAGCAGCAATATGAGCTTATGGAGCTCTATCGCCGGGAAAAGATCAATCCGCTGGCCGGCTGCCTGCCCATCCTCATCCAGATCCCGATCTTCTATGCGCTTTACAAGGTGCTGCTCATCTCGGTGGAAATCCGCCATGAGCCGGCCTTCCTGTGGATCAAGGATCTTTCCGCCCCCGATCCGCTGACGCCGCTGAACCTGTTCGGCCTGCTGCCCTTCGATCCGCCGGCGATCATCGCCATCGGCGTCCTGCCCATCCTGCTCGGCATCACCATGTACGCCCAGTTCAAGCTGAACCCGCAGCCGATGGATGAAATCCAGCAGAAGGTCTTTGCCTGGATGCCCTGGATCTTCATGTTCATGATGGCGCCGTTCGCGGCCGGTCTCCAGATCTACTGGATCGTGAACAACCTCGTATCCATCCTCCAGCAATGGGTGCTCATCCGCAAGCATCCGGCGCCAGCGCCGGCGCCCTCGAAGTGACGGCGTTTCCGGAAGACAGGCTGGAACAGGCCCGCAAGCTGTTCGCCGGCCCGATCGGCTTCGAACTGTCGGCTCCGCGGCTCGATGTCCTGCCGCCGGCCGTGCTGCCGGAGGTGGCCTTTGCAGGCCGCTCCAATGTCGGCAAATCCTCGCTGCTCAACGCCCTGACAGGGCGGCAGGGCCTGGCGCGCACCTCCAACACGCCCGGGCGCACGCAGGAACTGAACACCTTCCTGGTTGGCCAGCCGCCGGTGATGCGCCTCGTCGACATGCCGGGCTATGGCTATGCCGAAGCCCCGAAGGATGTGGTGAGGTCCTGGGCGCGGCTGATCGGAGACTATCTGCGCGGCCGGCCGACCCTGAAGCGGGTGCTGGTGCTGGTGGACAGCCGCCACGGGCTGAAGCCGGTGGATCGCGAGATCATGGAACTGATGGACAAGTCCGCGGTTTCCTACCAGCTGATCCTGACCAAGGCCGACAAGGTGAAACCCACGGCGCTGGCGGAAACGCTGGAGGGCGTGGCTGCCGAAGCGCGCAGGCACCCGGCCGCCCACCCGGTGCTCATCGCCACCAGCAGCGAGACGAAGGCCGGCATCCCGGACCTGCGCGCAGCTGTGGTGGCGGCCGCCTTCGACTGAGGGCCTGAGCCCCGGAAAGCTGAGCCCCTGAACCCGGACAATTTGATGCAAGCATTTCGTCGCACCTGCTGCTAAGGCAGGGCCGATACAGGAGACATGATGCAGGCCTTGAACGCGCTCACCATCGGCGGACGCCAGTTTCTACCCCTTGTCGAAGGCGGCAAGGGCGTATCCGCCACCAACCACCAGTCGTCCGGCGCATGGGCGCGCGCGGGCGGTCTTGGCACGATTTCCGCCGTCAACGCTGACAGTTACGACGAGAACGGCGATGTAATTCCGCAGGTCTATCACAGCCCCACACGCCCCGGCCGCCACGAGGAACTGGTGGCCTATGCCATCGACGGCGCAGTCCAGCAGGTGAAGCGGGCCTATGATCTCGCGGCGGACGAGCTGCGGGCCGGGCGCGGCGCGCTCAACATCAACGTGCTGTGGGAAATGGGCGGCGCCCAGCGGGTGCTGGAAGGCGTGCTGGAGCGCACGAAAGGCATGCTGCATGGTGTCACCTGTGGCGCGGGCATGCCCTACAAGCTGTCCGAGATCGCGGCGCGCCACGGAGTCCACTACTATCCGATCATCTCTTCCGGCCGCGCCTTCCGCGCGCTCTGGAAGCGCGCCTATTCCAAGGCCAGCGAATGGCTCGGTGCCGTTGTCTATGAAGACCCCTGGCTTGCCGGTGGCCACAATGGCCTTTCGAACGCCGAGGATCCGCGCAAGCCGCAAGACCCTTACCCGCGCGTGAAGGAACTGCGCGATGTCATGCGCGAGGGCGGCATCCCCGACAGCGTGCCCATCGTGATGGCCGGCGGCGTCTGGTACCTGCGGGACTGGGCGCACTGGCTCGACAACCCCGAGCTTGGCACCATCGCCTTCCAGTTCGGCACGCGGCCGCTGCTTACGCAGGAAAGCCCGATTCCCGATGCTTGGAAGGCGCGGCTGCCGCTGCTGGAGGAAGGTGACATCCTGCTGCACCGCTTCTCGCCCACGGGCTTCTATTCCTCGGCCGTGCGCAACAGCTTCCTTCGCAACCTCGAAGGGCGCTCGGAACGGCAGATCGCCTTCTCGACCGAGGCTGCCGGAGACCATCAGTTCGAACTGGACGTGGGCGTCGGGCGCAAGCGTTATTTCGTCACGCGCGATGATCTCAACCGTGCGCGGGAATGGCATGGCGCGGGCTTCGACATGGCGCTGAAGACGCCCGACAACACGCTGGTGTTCGTCAGCACCGCCGAGGCGAAGCTGATCCGCAAGGACCAGGCCGATTGCATGGGCTGCCTCAGCCACTGCGCCTTTTCGGCCTGGAAGGACCATGACGACTTCACCACCGGCTATCTCGCCGATCCGCGCAGCTTCTGCATCCAGAAGACGCTGCAGGCGATCGCCCATGGCGAGGATCCGGAGCATGAGCTGATGTTCGCCGGCCACGCCGCCTTCAACTTCCGCACCGATCCCTTCTATTCCAACGGCTTCATCCCGACGGTGAAGCAGCTGGTGGACAGGATCCAGACGGGCGACTGAGCCTTCAGCATCGAACCGGGGCTGCCTGCGTCAACTGTCAGCCCCCCTGTTCGTTGACTCGGGCGCGCCTGTTGCGCATGGAGCAGCCATCATTTCTCGCGAAGCAGCCTGGGAGCATAAAAGCCCATGAAGATACTCGTGCCCGTCAAGCGGGTCGTCGATTACAACGTCAAGGTCCGCGTGAAGCCGGACCAGACCGGTGTCGAACTCGCCAACGTGAAGATGAGCATGAACCCCTTCGACGAAATCGCCGTCGAAGAAGCGGTACGGCTCAAGGAAAAGGGCGTGGCGACCGAAGTCGTCGTCGTGTCCGTCGGCCCGGCCCAGTCGCAGGAAACGCTGCGCACGGCGCTGGCCATGGGTGCTGACCGCGGCATTCTCGTCACCGTCGACGGCCCGACCGAGAGCCTCGCCGTTGCCAAGCTGCTGGCGAAGATCGCCGGCGAGGAAAACCCGAACCTCGTGATCCTCGGCAAGCAGGCGATCGACGACGACGCCAACCAGACCGGCCAGATGCTGGCGGCGCTTCTGGGCTGGGCGCAGGGCACCTTCGCCTCGAAGGTCGACGTCGAGGGCGAAACGCTGAATGTCACCCGTGAAGTGGACGGCGGCCTCGAGACGGTCGCGCTCAAGATGCCGGCCATCATCACCACCGACCTCCGCCTCAACGAGCCGCGCTATGCGTCGCTTCCGAACATCATGAAGGCGAAGTCGAAGCCCATCGCCAACAAGACCCCGGCGGATTATGGCGTCGATGTCACGCCCCGCCTCAGCACCCTGAAGGTGACCGAGCCGCCGAAGCGCCAGGCCGGCATCAAGGTGAAGACGGTCGACGAACTCATCCAGAACCTCAAGACTGCGGGAGCCATCGCGTGAGCATCCTGGTCCTTTCCGAACATGACAACCAGAGCCTGAAGGACGCCACCCTCGCCGCCGTATCGGCTGCCACCGCGCTTGCCGGTTTCGCCGGCGGCGAAGTGCATGTGCTGGTGGCCGGCAAGGGCTGCGCGGGCGTGGCCGACGAAGCCGCGAAGATCGAAGGCGTCTCCAAGGTGCTGCTGGCGGATGATGCCGCCTATGAAGCCGCCCTTGCCGAGAATGTCGCCCCGCTCGTGGCCGGCCTGATGGCGAACTATGACGCGCTCGTGTCGCCTGCCACCTCGCGCGGCAAGAACATCAGCCCACGCGTTGCGGCCCTGATCGATGTCGCCCAGATCTCCGACATCCTGTCGGTGGAAGCGGCTGACACCTTCACTCGTCCGATCTATGCCGGCAACGCCATCGCGACCGTCAAGACTTCGGATGCGAAGAAGGTGATCACCGTGCGCGGCACCGCCTTCCAGAAGGCCGCGGCCACCGGCGGTTCCGCTTCCGTCGAAGCCGTGAGCGGTGCCGGCGATGCCGGCCTTTCCACCTTCAAGGGTGCGGAGCTGACCGTTTCGGCCCGTCCGGAACTGACCAGCGCCAAGATCATCGTCTCGGGAGGTCGCGCGCTCGGCTCGGGCGAGAAGTTCACCGAAGTGATCGAACCGCTGGCTGACAAGCTGGGCGCGGGCGTCGGCGCATCGCGCGCTGCGGTCGATGCCGGCTATGTGCCGAACGACTATCAGGTCGGCCAGACCGGCAAGATCGTCGCCCCGGAACTCTATGTCGCCGTCGGCATCTCGGGCGCCATCCAGCACCTCGCCGGGATGAAGGACTCGAAGATCATCGTCGCCATCAACAAGGATGAGGAAGCCCCCATCTTCCAGGTGGCGGACTTCGGCCTCGTGGGCGATCTCTTCCAGGTCGTGCCCGAGCTGACGTCCAAGCTCTGACAGGCCATCTCAGCCCCGGCCTGACGGCTGGGCGGAGGCATATGGCATGCAGGACCAGCCTTGCATGCCAGCATCATGAAGACAGGGCAGCCGTGACAAGCGGCTGCCCTTTCTGTTTCTGCCTTTCCCCGCATAAAAGGCCGGGAAGCCATCGAAAAAAGGCCCATGAGTCGCCATATGAAAGGGAAGGGCAGCTTCCTTGATGGCGTTGTCCGGATCGTAAGGCCGCTGGCCTGCCACCTTGTTCAAATGAAAGGGCCCGGAAACGATGGACTTCCAGTTTAACACCGCCAACGACATCACAGGCGACGATGATGTTCGCGCACGGGTCGAGGCATCCATTCGCCAGAAGCTGGCCCGCATCGCCGAAGACATCACCCGTGTCGAACTGCACGTCAGGGACTTCAACGGCCAGCGTGGCGGCACCGACAAACGCGCCGTGCTGGAAATCCGCCCGCGTGGATATGACCCCATCAGCGTGAGCCATGACGCGGCCACAGTCGATCTTGCGGCCAATGGCGCTGCCGACAAGGCGCTGACAGCCTTTGATCGCGAAATGGGCCGGCGCACCAACCGCAAGGGTCACTGAGGCACTGGCTGAAGCCCGCTTTGCAGCCGGCTTCAGCCTGATTGCCTGTTCTCGCGGCCGGCCTGCTCGATAGTGGCCGGCCCCGCCCCGCGCCCAGTCGGCGCAGCGCTGTTGTGCCGGCCGGGTGCGGGCGCTACCACGCGCCTTGTCACAGCAACGCGAGGGCGCAATCATGATTATCGGCATCATCGGGGCAGGCATGATGGGGCAGGGCATTGCCCAGGTTTCGGCGGCGGCCGGCCACAGGGTCATGCTGTCGGAGATTTCCCAGGAGCGCGCGGACGCCGGAAAGGCCGCCATCGGCAAGCAGCTTGACCGCCAGGTGGCACGCGGCAACCTCACGGCTGACGAGGCGCAGGCGCTGCTGGCGCGCATAGCGCCCGCCGGCGACATGGACGGCTTCGGCACTGCCGACATGGTGATCGAGGCGGCGACCGAGAATGTCGGCCTGAAGCAGAAGATCTTCTCCGGCCTTGCCGGAAAGCTTTCGCCTGACTGTCTGCTGGCCAGCAACACCTCTTCCATTTCCATCACCATGCTGGGCGCCAGCACGGATCGCCCCGACCGCTTTCTGGGCCTGCACTTCTTCAACCCCGTGCCTGTGATGAAGCTGGTGGAGATCATTCCGGGCCTTGCGACATCGGATGCCAGCCGCACGGCCGCGCGCGCCTATATCGAGACGCTGGGCAAGATCGCCATCCTTTCGGAGGACAGCCCGAGCTTCATCGTGAACCGCATTCTCTGCCCGATGCTCAACGAAGCCATTTTTGCGCTTGGCGAGGGCGTGGGCAGTGTCGAGGACATCGATACCGGCATGCGGCTTGGCGCAAACCATCCCATGGGGCCGCTCACACTCGCCGATTTCGTGGGCCTCGATACGCTGCACGCCATCATGCTGGTGATGCAGGAAAGCACGGGTGATCCGAAATACCGCCCGGCGCCGCTTCTTACCAAATATGTCGAAGCCGGCTGGTATGGCCGGAAGAACGGGCGCGGCTTCTACGACTACAGTGGCGAAAAGCCTGTTCCGACACGCTGATCCGCTGTTTCGCTGGCAAGAGAAAGGGGGCTGGCAGCAGATGCCGGCCCCCTTTCATGTTGCATGCACGCTGCGGCGGGCGTGCTCTAGCTCAACTGATCTCGCCGTCTTCGTCAAGAAGGCTGGGCGGGGCATTCTCTCCGAGATCGCGTGCCACCGCGGGTGCGCGCAGCAGGGCGTCGATGCGCGCGGCTTCGGCAAAGCTTTCATCCACCCGGAAATGGACTTCGGCGGCATATTTCGTGTTCACCCGCCGGGCCAGTTCGCCCTTCAGGCGCTTTGCATGGGCGTTCAGCGCCTTCAGCACTGCGGCCTCATCCTCGGGCGAGCCGCCTACCGGCATGATATAGGCCGTCGCGTGCCTGAGGTCGGGCGATACCCGCACTTCGGAGACGGAGACGATGTGCCGGTTCAGCACATCGTCCCGGATATCCCCGCGCGCCAGCACATCGGCCAGCACGTGGCGCATGGCTTCGCCCACCTTCAGGGTCCGGACCGAGCGGCCCTCTCTGTCTGGCTTGTGCTTCACAGGCTGCGCAGACGCTCCTCGACCTCGAAGGTCTCGATCACGTCACCGACCTGGATGTCCTGGAAGTTTTCCAGCCCGATGCCGCACTCATAGCCCTTCTCGACCTGGGTGACATCATCCTTGAAGCGCCGCAGCGACGCGATCGAGCCATTGTAGACGATGACATCGTCACGCAGCACGCGCGCCTTGAGGTTGCGCTTGATATAGCCCTCGGTGACGAGGCAGCCGGCAGCCTTGCCGAACTTGCCGGCCTGGAAGACTTCGCGGATATCCGCGCGGCCCACCACATTCTCGAAATATTCCGGCCCGAGCTTGCCAGCCATCCCGGCCTTCACTTCGTCGAGCAGGTCGTAGATGATGTCATAATATTTCAGCGGTACGCCGGCCTGATGCGCGGCTTCCCGTGCCTTGGCGTTGGCGCGCACGTTGAAGCCGATGATGAGGGCGCCCGAAGCCCGTGCCAGCGTGACATCGGATTCGGTGATCGCACCCACGCCCGAATGCAGCACGCGCACGCGGATCTCGTCAGTCGACAGCTTGTTGAGCGCCGAGACGATCGCCTCGGTTGAGCCATGGACATCGGCCTTGACGACAACGGGGAATTCCATCGCCTTCTTCTCGGCCATGGCCGAGAACATGGATTCCAGGCTCGCCGGCTGGGCCGCGGTGCGCTTGGTAAGGGCGACCTGCTGGCGATAGTCCGCGATCTCGCGGGCCCGGGCCTCGTTTTCAACGACGCTCAGCGTATCGCCGGCCTGCGGCACGCCCGAAAGGCCGAGCACCTCGACGGGCAGGGAAGGCGGTGCTTCCTTGATCGTCTGGCCCTTGTCGTTCACCAGCGCGCGCACCTTGCCCCATTCGGTGCCGACGACGAAGATGTCGCCGGTGCGGAGCGTCCCGCGCCGGATGAGAACCGTGGCGAGCGGGCCGCGGCCCTTGTCGAGCTTGGCTTCCACGACCGTTGCCTCGGCCATCCGGTCCGGGTTGGCCTGCAGATCGAGAAGCTCTGCCTGCAGCAGGATCTTTTCAGCCAGCTCCTCGAGGCCGGTGCGCTTCAGTGCCGAGACTTCCACATCCTGGACTTCGCCGCCCATGGCCTCGACCTGCACATCGTGCTGGAGGAGGTCCGTGCGGACGCGATTGGCATCCGAGCCGGGCTTGTCCATCTTGTTGATGGCCACGATCATCGGCACATTGGCCGCCTTCACATGGTTGATCGCCTCGATGGTCTGCGGCTTGATGCCGTCGTCACCGGCAACCACCAGCACGACAATGTCTGTCGCGTTGGCGCCGCGGGCGCGCATTTCGGTGAAGGCCTCGTGGCCGGGCGTATCGAGGAAGCTGATCTTCTCCCCGGACTTCAGGGTCACCTGATAGGCGCCGATGTGCTGGGTGATGCCACCGGCTTCACCCGCCACGACATCGGTGCCGCGCAGCGCGTCGAGCAGGGAGGTCTTGCCATGATCGACATGGCCCATGATCGTCACGACCGGCGGGCGCGGCTTCATGTCCTCGGGGCGGTCGGCTTCGCCCTCGATGCCGAGTTCGACGTCAGCGTCGGACACGCGCTTGATGATGTGCCCGAATTCGGTGACGAGAAGTTCGGCCGTATCCTGATCGATCGAAGCGTTGATCGTGGTGGGCATGCCCATCTTGAACAGCGCCTTCACGAGGTCGGCGCCGCGTTCGGCCATGCGGTTCGCAAGCTCCTGCACGGTGATAACCTCGGGCACCTGCACTTCGCGCTGGGTGCGGGGCTGGGCCGTGTTGCCGCCGCCATGAGCGGAACGCTTCTGCTTTTCCGACGCACGGCGCATGGAGGCAAGCGAACGGCCACGGAAGCCGTCGTCGCCGCCGAGCGCACGCGTGATGGTGAGCTTGCCGGGGCGGCGCTCATCCACGCGCGGGCGGCTGGGCTTGGCCGGCGGTTCGGGCGTGCGCCGGGTCAGGCGGCCGGCAGGGCCACTGCGCGCTGTGTCTTCTTCCTCGACGACGGCCGGCTTGGGCGGAGCTTCGGCTGCACGCCTTGCTTCCTCGGCGGCGCGTGCGGCCTCCTCGGCTTCGGCGCGGGCCTTTTCCTCAAGGCGCCGACGTTCGGCCTCCTCGCGCTCGGCGCGCTCGCGCACCTCGCGGATGCGGGCTTCCTCGGCGAGTTGCAGCCGCTCTTCCTCGGCAAGGCGCATCAGCAGTTGCGAGCGCTCGCGCGGGGTGAGACGCGGGTTGGAAAGGGCCTTCTGCAAGGCCGTCAGTTCAGGCTTTTGCGGCGCAGGCTTTGCAGCCGGCTGTGCCTTCGGGGCCGGCGCGGGCTTTGCCACGGGCTTGCCGGCATCCGGCTTCTGCCCGGCCTGGGCGGTCGGAGCGGCCTTGGCGGGCTCTTCCGTCTTCGCGACGGGTGTTCCGGTCACGGCCTCCGGCTCTGGCGTGGCAGGCTCGGCCGGCTTTTCAGCCATAGGCGCTTCCGTCTCCGGTTCCTCGGGCATGGCTGCTTCCGGCTTTGCCACTTCGGCAGCCTTCCCGACCTCAGGAGCAGGAGCAGGAGCCGCTTCGCTGGCCGGGGTGGCCGCTTCTTCGGCAGCATCCGCTTCGCCCTGACGCGCGGTCGCGGGGCGTGGCTCATCCTTCGGCAACGGATCATCCGTCATCACGTGGAAAGGCGGCGGCGGCGCCTTGGGCATGGCCGGTGGCACAGCCGGAGCAACAGAGGATGCCTCAGGCGTCGCAGGCGACAGCTGTTCAGCCGCCGGGGTTTCCGTGCGGGCGAACGGGGCATCCTCGTGCTGGGCCGCCTCGGCGCTGGCCGGGGCAGGCTCACCGGGCTTGCGAAGCACGCGGGCCTTCTTGGTTTCGACCACAACCTTGTGGGTGCGGCCGTGGCTGAAGCTCTGCTTCACCTGGCTCACCTCGGTAGTGCGTTTCACCCCGAGTTGCGGCCTCAAGCCCAGCTTCGGCTTTTCCTCTTCGCTCATTCCCGTCCTTCGTCGTTCCGCCGGCTGGGCCCATGCCCGCCGTCGTTCAAATTTCCATCGCTGCCATGAAAGGACAGCCAGCGCGTGACATCTGTTGCGATCCGCGCTGCCGCCTTGCCATCGGTGACGCCTATATGCACTATATTGTCACGACCGAGCGCCCGAGACAAGGCGACCCGCCCGCATGGCAGGTGCGTGACATCCTTCATGTCGCCCCCGCCGCTGCGGAAGGCCTGGTTCAGCTTCTGTGTCCCGTCTTCGGCCGCATCACCTGCGTGCAGCAGCAGATGCAGCCTTCCGGCGCGCGCATGTTCCGTGATCCTGTCAGACCCGAAGATGAGGTGCCCGGCGCGATGTTCAAGGCCAAGCCTGTCGAGCGCGCGCCTTTCCAGCCCCTGGGCGATTCGATCCGCGATATCGGCCGGAATTGCCGGTGGACTGGCGCGGAAGGCACGCGCCAGCGCGCCCTTGAGGCGGCCCTTCGCCATAGCGGCCTCGAGGGCCGGGCGATCCGGCGCAACCCAGGCGCCACGGCCGGGCAGGCGGGCGCCAAGGTCCGGCCACAGTGCGCCGTCAGGCCCCTCGACAAGACGGATGAGCCCGGCGCGCGGTCCATGGATACCCGACAGGATACAACGGCGCTCCGGCTCTTGCCGGGACGCCGATGTCTCGTCGGGGCGGTCTTCGATTACCGCATCTGGGGTGTCATCGGAGGCCATGCGCGTGTGCGCCCTCCCTGACATGCGGTCGGCGGGCCGGCCTGGGGTATGAGCGGGGCGCGGGCATCAGGCGGCGCTCTCCTCGTCGGCGAACCAGTGCTGGCGCGCGGCCATGATGATGGCGTTGCCATCTTCGACGGAGATGTTGAACGCGGCAAGGATGCCGGCCGGAATGTCGCGGCGCTTGTCGCCCTTGCCGATCAGTTCGTCGGTGGAAAGGTCGGCAAGGTCATCGAGCGTGTGGATGCCCTTCTGGCCAAGGCGCAGCAGCATTTCCTCGGTCAGGCCGGGGATCTCGCCGAGCGCATCCTCGACACCGAGCGCGCGGCGCTGGTCACGATAGCCGGCTTCGCGGCGCTCCAGCGCTTCTTCGGCGCGGCGCTGCAGTTCGGATGCGATTTCCTCGTCCAGCCCTTCGATGGAGGCGATTTCATCCGTCTCCACATAGGCGACTTCCTCGAGGCTGGTGAAGCCTTCGGCCACCAGCAGCTGGGCCAGCGTCTCGTCCAGTTCAAGCTCGCGCTCGAACAGCTCCGAACGCTCGACGAATTCCTTCTGGCGCTTCTCGCTTTCGGCGGCTTCCGTCAGGATGTCGATCTGGTGGCCCGTGAGCTGGCCGGCAAGGCGCACATTCTGGCCGCGGCGGCCAATGGCGAGGCTCAGCTGGTCGTCCGGGACGACCACTTCGATGCGGTTGTCCTCCTCGTCGATCACCACCTTGGAGACCTGTGCCGGCTGCAGGGCGTTGACGACGAAGGTCGCCGTGTCGGGCGACCAGGGAATGATGTCGATCTTCTCGCCGGCCAGTTCCTGCACCACGGCCTGTACGCGGCTGCCGCGCATGCCGACGCAAGCGCCGACAGGGTCGATGGAACTGTCGTGGCTGAGCACGCCGATCTTGGCGCGGCTGCCCGGATCGCGGGAGCAGGCCTTGATCTCGATGACCCCATCGTAGATTTCCGGGACTTCCTGCGCGAACAGCTTCTTCATGAATTCCGGATGCGCGCGGGAAAGGAAGATCTGCGGGCCGCGGTTTTCACGGCGCACCTGCGTGACAATGGAGCGCACCCGGTCGCCGACGCGCAGCACTTCGCGCGGGATCTGCTGGTCACGCCGGATGACGCCCTCGGCACGGCCAAGGTCGACGACGACATGGCCGAATTCCACCCGCTTCACGACGCCGGTGATCAGTTCGCCCTGACGGTCCCTGTATTCCTCATACTGGCGCTCGCGCTCGGCATCGCGAACCTTGGTGACGATCACCTGCTTGGCGGCCTGCGCCGCGATTCGGCCGAACTCGATCGGGGGCAGGGGGTCGACGATGAAGTCGCCGACCTTCACGTCCTTTTCACGCTCGGCTGCGTCGACAAGGCTGATCTGCTTGAAATAGTCTTCCGGTTCCTCGACGACTTCGAGAACCCGCCACAGGCGCAGGTCGCCACCGCGCGGGTCGATCTTGGCGCGGATGTCGTTTTCGGCGCCATAGCGGGCGCGGGCGGCGCGCTGGATCGCTTCTTCCATCGCCTCGATGACGATCATCCGGTCGATGGACTTCTCGCGCGCGACGGCGTCGGCGATGGCGATCAGTTCTGCCTTGTTGGCGGCAATCGGGTTCATCGTTCGTCCCTCAGTTCCTGAGCGTGCCGGGCGCGCTTGCGGCTCCGTCCCCGCCCTCATGATCCTCGTCGTTCTGGTCTTCGTCGAATCCGCCGTCGATTTCCTCGATCTCGTCCGCGCCTTCGGCCGAAAGCGGCTGGGTTGCGGCGATGAGGGCGTCGGTCAGAAGCAGTTTTGCCGTGGCGATGCCGGAAAAGGGCAGGCGCACCTCGCCGATTCCGTCCACGACGATCAGGATGTCGGTGCCGTCGATTCCCTTCAGCGGCCCCTGGAAGCGCTTGCGGTCGGCCCCGTTCATGGGAATGCCTTCGGCCAGCTCGATTCGCGCCAGATGGCCCGCCCAGCGGTCATAATCCTTCAGGCGGGTGAGCGGCCTGTCGATTCCGGGGGAAGAGACTTCCAGCACATATTCGACCGGAATCGGATCCGCCTCGTCGAGCAGGGCGGACAGCCGCCGCGAGACACGGGCGCAATCATCCACCAGCATCTGGCCTGTCGCCGGGTCTTCCAGCATGATCTGGAGGGTCAGCGTCGGCCCCTCGATCAGCGCCACGCGCACGAGTTCGAACCCGGCGGCTGTCACCTCCGGCTCGATCAGGCGCTTCAGTTCGGCAATATCCGTCATACCGGCTGCCCATGTCCTTCGTTGGCGCGACCCCGAATCGGCCATGGCCTCCCTGGCCCCCGGCCGGCTGGCCGAAGGTTCCGGGAAGCAAAGCTTTCGGGAAGTGCGGCGCATATACGCGCTCGGGGCCATTGCCGCAAGGGCATTGCCTGTGCAAAGGCAGCCTCCGTCATGACACCTCTTGTCCTTGCCCTGCCGAAGGGTCGTATCCTGAAGGAAGCGTTGCCATTGCTGGCAGCCGTCGGGATCGAGCCCGAGCCCGCCCTGTTCGACGAGGACAGCCGCGCGCTGCGCTTTGCCACCAACCGGCCGGATCTTTCCATCATCCGCGTCCGCAGTTTCGATGTCGGCACGTTCGTCGCCTTCGGGGCAGCGCATCTCGGAATCGTCGGCAATGACGTGATTGCGGAATTCGCCTATTCCGAACTCTATTCGCCCGTCGATCTCGGCATCGGGCGCTGCCGGCTCTCGGTGGCGGAACCCGTCGGCACGCCTCCCGTGGGGCAGGAAAGCCATGTCCGCGTGGCGACCAAATATCCGCACCTGACCCAGGCTCATTATGCCGCCCAGGGCATCCAGGCCGAATGCGTGAAGCTGAATGGCGCGATGGAGCTTGCGCCGCTTCTCGGCCTGGCGCCGCGCATTGTCGATCTCGTCTCGACCGGGCGCACCCTGAAGGATAACGGCCTCGTCGAGCGCGAGATCATCCTCGAGGTGACGTCGCGCCTCGTGGTCAACCGCGCCGCCTTCAAAACCTTGCCTTCCGTGGTGGGCCTGGTCGATGCCTTCCGCGCGCTGGCGGCGCCTGCCAGGGCCGCCTGATGCAGCGCCTGTCGACACGCCAGCCGGAATTCGCCGCCCGCTTCCGGGCGTTGGTGGAGGACACGCGCGACCCGGATCGCGGTGTCTCTGGCCAGGTTTCCGCCATTCTCGACCGGGTGCGTCAGGAAGGCTTCGCCGCCGTCGCCGAGCTGACGGGCCGGTTCGACCGCGTGGTGATCGATGCCGGAAGCGTCGAGGTGAACCCGGCCGAGCGCGCCGCCGCCATGGCTCTCGTGCCGGATGACCAGCGCCGGGCGCTGGAACTGGCCGCCGAACGGATCCGTGCCTTTCACCGTGCGCAGCGACCTGCCGATGGCGCCCATATGGACGATGCCGGTGTGCGCGCCGGCTGGCGCTGGACTGCAGTGGATCGCGCCGGCCTTTACGTGCCCGGTGGCCGGGCCGCCTATCCGTCCTCCGTCCTGATGAACGCCATTCCGGCGCAGGTGGCCGGTGTTGATGAACTGGTGATGGTGACGCCCACGCCCGATGGCCGGCTCAACCCGCTGGCCATGCTGGCAGCCGAGCTTTCAGGCGTTTCGCGCATTTTCCGCATCGGCGGCGCGCAGGCGATCGCGGCGCTGGCCTATGGCACGGCGCCCATTCCGCGCTGCGACATGATCGTCGGGCCGGGCAATGCCTGGGTGGCCGAGGCCAAGCGCCAGCTATACGGCACCGTCGGGATCGACATGGTGGCCGGGCCTTCGGAAATCCTCGTCATCGCCGATGCATCGGCCCGCCCGGACTGGATCGCGGCCGATCTCCTTTCACAGGCCGAACATGACCCGGTGGCGCAATCCATCCTGATCACGGACAGCCCGACGCTTGCCGATGCCGTCGCCCAGTGGGTGGAACGGCTGCTGCCCCGGCTGCAAACGCAGGATACCGCGCGCGAGAGCTGGGAAGGCTATGGCGCCATCATCGAGGTGGCCGAGCTTGGCGAGGCCATTCCGCTCGCCAATGCGCTGGCGGCTGAACATCTGGAACTGATGCTGGCGGACCCTGCGCCCTTCTTCGAAGGCATACGCCATGCCGGCTCCATCTTCCTCGGGAGCCACACGCCGGAGCCAATCGGAGACTATATCGGCGGGCCGAACCATGTGCTGCCGACGGGGCGGCGCGCGCGCTTTTCGGGCGGCCTCGGCGTCCACAACTTCATGAAGCGGACGACATGGCTGGAAGTCGGGCGGACCGGTTTCGACGCGCTTGCCGATGCAACGGCGACACTGGCCGACGCCGAAGGGCTTTCGGCCCACGCGCTTGCCGTGCGGATCCGGCGCGAGGCCTGACAGCCGCCGAAGCTTCAGGGCTGGGCGTAGCTGGCCTGGGCTGTGGCCAAAGTCGGGCCGTCCTTGTGGAAGACGCGTGCCGAGATGAAGCTGCAGGCCCGGCCACGCCGGTCGGGGCCGGCTTCCGAAAGCAGGGGTTCCGCGCCCAGCACCGGGCGGAGGTAGCGGATGAGGATGGTGGAAAGCCATTTGTCGCGGGCCTCGCCATCGCGCCGGGCTTCGGCCTCGCAGGCAGCCATCAGCAGGGCAGCCGTTGCCCCGCCATGCACGACATTGCCGCTTTCCCAGCCGAGGATCGCCCGGTTACCGGCGCGCAGCCGCGGGGCTTCCTCTTCACCATCCAGGCCGATCAGCTGCTCGAAGGGGCCGTCGAGCGTTGCCGGGTCGAGCGGCCGGAGCCTGTCGTAAGCGGGCGGTGCGCCACCCGGATAGCCGCCGACACGGAAGAGGCCGCTTGCCGTGGCGACGAGCCGGCCGCTGCCGTCATGTACGTCGCCGTCCACATTGCCGGAGCGGTCGGTCAGGATCTTCACCCGCGAATCCATGGTGAGCGGCCCTTCGGCCATCGGGCCGGGCGCAAAGCGGATCAGAAGGTCATAGGTCGACATGCCGGCCCCGTCCGGGATGACCGTGGCAAGCGCATGGGCCAGCCCCTGGTCGGTCAGCCCGCCCAGCACAAGGGGGTGTGGGCGCGCGTCCGTCGCGCTCGTGGCGGTCAGTGGCGAGGCCGGGATCCGAACCACAGTCCTGCCGCCGCCCGATTCCAGCGTTTCGAGGCCGATTGCATTCTGGAAGGGGGTGAAGCCAAAGAGGCGCGCACGCTCCGGGGACATTCCGGTTGCGGTGTTCATGGCCTTGTCCTGCCGATGGTCAGTTGAAGAGGGCAAGGCAGTCGTGATCCTCGATGAACTGGCAGCCGCCTTCGGCCATGCGCAGGAACATGGCGTCTCCACGTTCGGTCCGGCCTGTCTTGACCGAGGCGAACACGGCCGTCATCGCACCATGCAGCCCTTGCTCCCGGCAATCCTGCCGCAGCGTATCCATGGTGTAGCCGCGCACGCCGTGGCGGGCGAGTTCGTCGAGATAGAGCGCCAGAAGCTCGTCCTCGTGCCGGCGTCGCAAGTCCACGCTCAGCCCGGCGGTCAGGTAATAGGCGACATCGACGGCCCCGGGGGCGCGTGTCGGGGTCTGCCAGTCGACGATGGCGAGGGGTTCCGCCCCACCCTTGATGTCGAACAGCATGTTGTCGAGCCGGAAATCGCCATGGGTGATGGTGAAGTTGCGCGGCTCCTTCGGCGCACTCGTCAGGGATGCTTCCACCACTTTCTCGCAGATGGCCATATGGGATGCTGAAAGCTGGCCCTCGTAGCGGCGGTGGAACTCGGCGATGCAGTCCGGCAGGCTTGCGTGAACCAGTTCGCGCACCGCGAGATTTTCCCCCAGCCATTCTTCCTTCAGGAGCGCCGGGTCGTTCCAGCGCGGGCCGTGCAGGGCGGCCGCCTGGATCATGGCCTGGCGGGCATCGTCGAGCGAGCCGCCCTTCAGCTGGTCGCCACCGCGGGCCGGGGAGAGATCCTCCATCAGGATCAGGAATTCTCCGGTTTCCGGCACGATGCCGGCGAAGTGGCAGCCTGGCGCCCGAACGTCGACGGTCGGGGCCAGTTCGCGGTAAAAGCGCACTTCCTTTTCATAGATGCCCAGGAACAGCCCGGTCTGGCGGCTTTCCTCGCTGGGCGACGCGAATTTCGCGACAAGGCTTTCCGGCCCGTCCTCGGGATTGTCATAGGAAAGGGCGAGGCGGATCGAATCCCCCAGCATCCCCGCGCCGACCGAGCGTGTCTCGAAGCCGGTAACCCGGCCCGTGCGCAACAGGCCGCGCGTGCGCAGTACGCCTGTCAGCCATTCGGCAGTCATTTCATTGATCGTTTTCGGAAATTCGCCCGTAATCGGTGCCGGCATTCTCGCCATGTCGTTCCTCTCCCAAGGAGGACGATCCTAGGCTTGTGCCAATTTCATGAAACTCCAAAAGCCGAGAGGCGCATTTCAACGCGCCCTCTGACAGCCAGCCCCTGAAATCCCGCCCCTGAAAGCGCTCAGTCCTGGCGTCTGCGGCCATGCCGGTGGCGCCGGCCCCTTCCGCGACCCTCTCCACAGCCCTGACCCCCGCCTTCCCCGCACGCCGGGGCATCGGCGGGCAGCGCTTCACCTGCTTCCAGCCGGGCGAGATGGCGGCGGAAGGCCGGCAGATGCCTTTCGCGCGATGCGTTCTGCAGCCGCTCCAGCACCTTGCGGGCGGCGGGATCCGTCACCGATGGCAGCAGCCGGTCGAAAATGGCGATGTTCTCGATTTCGCCTGCAATGGCCTGGCGGCAGGCGTCGACCAGGCTTTCGGGCGGGGCGATGCGGCCGGGCCAGGGGTTTGGCGGCGGTGGCGCGCCGAGCCGATCGAACTGGCGTATCAGCGCTGCGGCGTGGCGGCGTTCCGCCTTGATGATGTTGGAGAAGGGGCGGACCGGCCCGAAACGGTCGATCACGGCCGCATAGGTCGCTTCGGCCTTGCGCTCGTCGTCAAGCGCTTCGGCAAGGATTCCGAGAAGACTTGTCCTGTCCATGGCTGCTGCCTCCATGCCTGCTGCCTAAAGACCGGTTCTGGCCCGGTTCTGGCCCGGCTCAGGTCGGGCTGGGGGCCAGCGGCGCATCGACCTGCTGCGGCCTTGCGTTCCGTAAAATGGGTGACGCACCCGGCCGCAAGGCCGGATGCACCACGCCTGCCCGAAAGCGGGGTTTCAGAGTTTCCGGGTGCTGAAATACCAGTCAACCGTGTTGTAGCCTTCGCCCGCGCGGGCTTCGGCGGCCGGCGCCGTCTGCGGCGGCGGCACGATCACATCCTGGCCGGGTTGCCAGCCTTCGGGCGTTGCCACCTTGTTGGCATCGGCTGTCTGCAGGGCCTGCATCAGGCGCACGAACTCGGCGATAGAGCGCCCGTTCGACATGGGGTAATAGACCATGGCGCGCATGATGCCTTCCGGGTCGATGAAGAAGGTGGCCCTGACTGCCTGCGTGTCGGATGCGCCGGGGTGCACCATGCCATAGGCCGAAGCCACGTTCATCGAGATGTCCTCGATGATGGGGAAGGGAATATCGACCCCGAACTTTTCCTTGATGCTGCGCACCCAGGCGATGTGGGCATAGTTGGAATCGATCGACAGGCCGAGAAGCTCGGTGTTCATCGCCTTGAACGTATCGGCCTCGCGCGCGAAGCCCATGAATTCGGTGGTGCACACGGGCGTGAAATCGGCGGGGTGGGAGAAGAGGATCAGCCACTTGCCACGATAGTCGGACAGCTTCTTCTCGCCATGGGTCGTCTTGGCCTTGAAGTCGGGGGCGGGCTCGTTGATCCGCGGCATCGACTGGGTCTGGGGGGTTGTTTCAGTCATCCAGGCTCTCCTTCACTCTGGCTTCATCCCTCATATCATGATTTCATAATATTTGAATATCAAAAGGCCGGTCAGTCTGATCGGCCTTGTCGATGAAGCTGGTTGTCCCGTCAGGCTTGACCAATTGCGCCCTGCAGACGAACATCACTGGTGGAGAGAAGGCCGGCCACTGCCGGCACAGCCGTCATGATCGGGAGACAGGGGCGGCGAAGCGGGAGATATGCATCATGGCAAGCGAAGCCGTCAGCCAGCAGGGCGACACACCGCGTTTCAGCATCTTCCGGGCAGCCGATGCCCCGGATTTCAGCGAGGTGGATTGCATGGAGCCGGTGGGGCTTACGCCTGTCATCATGGAAGGGATCGAGCGCGCGACCGCCGAGGGCGCGGCCGAGGGCAATATCGTGAAGCTCCTCTTTTCCATGCCCGGCATGAGCCTGACCTACGCCTGGTTCAAGAGCGGCTTTCCCCTGCCACTGCACAGCCACAACGCCGACTGCCTCTATTACATCATCGCCGGCTCGCTGAAGCTTGGCACGGAGGAACTGGGGCCGGGTGATGGCTTTTTCGTCGGGACGGATGTTCCTTATACCTATACGCCCGGGCCGGACGGCGTGGAGGTGCTGGAGTTCCGCACCGCCCATGAATTCGACATCCGCTTCCTTGGCAAGACCGCGACCTACTGGGACAAGACCGTCGAGACCCTGCGTCGCCAGCGCGCAGGCTGGGCCGGGGAAAAGCCGCCCAGCGCCAGCTTCGCAAAGGCCTGAGCAAGCAGCCATGCGCGCCTATGTCATCGTCGGGCCCTGGCGTCAGGCAGCGGCAGGTGCGGGCGGGATGGCAAGGACATCGACCGGCGCGGCGCGCAGAACATGTTCGGTCGCACTGCCGAGCAGCAGCTTGGCCATGCCTGTCCGGCCATGGGTCGATACGACGATCAGGTCGCTCCCGATTTCGGCGGCGGTGCGCAATATGTCATTTCCGGCCGTTGTTTCCTCGGGGCGGAGGATCTGCCGGGCATGGGCCAGCCCGGCCTTCGCCAGATGCCCGGCCAGTTTCTGCGCCGCTGCCCGGCTTTCCTCCTCGAGATAGTTTGCACGGCCTTCCGCCGCCAGGCTGTACCCCATGGAGAGGCGCAGGGCCGGGGCCGGGAAGATGTGCAGCGCCGAGAGGGCGGCATTGTCGCAAAGGCCCAGCCTTGCGTGATCCTTGAGAGCGTCGAGGGCGATGTCCGACAGGTCTGTTGTCAGCAATATGTGGCGATAGGGGGCCACGGGGGCAGCATTCACCATCAGCACCGGGCAGGCCGCCGAACGGATGACCCGCTCGGCTGTCGTGCCGATGAAGATGTCCTTCAGCAGGTGGCGCCGGTGCGGTCCCATCACCAGCAGGTCGGGCCGCGCTTCGCGCGTGGCGATGGCGATGCCCTCGAACGGGTCCGCCAGCAGGATCCGTGTCCCAGCCTGCAGCCCGTCAACGGCCGACAGCGTGGCGGCGGCTTCCTGCAACAGGGTCTCTGCCGCCGCCCTGTCATTGTCGATGATGCGTCTGGGCTGGTCGTCGTCGATCACATGGACAAGGCTGAGGGATGCGCCGGTCGATCGCGCCAGCAGGGTTGCACGCCTGAGCGCCCGGTCAGACCGTTCGGAGAAATCCGTGGCCACCATGATCGATTTCACAGCCTTCATCCTTTCAGTGCCCACGAATATTCATCCGTTTGCCATATGTGGTTCATAGCATGGAAAATGCCGTTGCGCGCAAGCTCCTCCCTGGGCCAAGGTCTGCCGGCAGCTTTCATTTCTCGGCAAGACAGGAATATAAACGGGTGACAGGCGAGACTGACAGAAGGGCTTTCGGGCAGTCAATCCATGACAGGGCAGGCGGCTTTCCTGTCATCGCACGCGCCCGGTGCATCGCATCAGCTTCCCTGGCAGGCAGGGGGCTTCCGATCTGATGGAAGGGATTCTGCAAACCCCCTTCGGCGAAGTCTCGGGGCTTCTCGTCATTGCTGCGGCCATCGGTTTTCTGGGCCTCCTGCTCCGGCAGCCGCTCATTGTCAGCTTCATCGCCGTGGGGCTCATTGCCGGGCCGTCCGGTTTCGATCTCGTCCAGTCGGACGAGCAGATCGCGCTTCTGTCCGAACTCGGGATCGCGGTCCTTCTGTTTCTCGTCGGCATCAAGCTTGACGTGAAGCTCATCCGCTCGCTGGGCACGGTCTCCCTGTTCACCGGGCTGGGGCAGGTCGCGTTCACCTCCATCTTTGGCTACCTGATCGGCCTTGCCCTGGGGCTTGGCCATGTAACCAGCCTCTATGTGGCTGTGGCGCTTACCTTTTCCTCCACCATCATCATCGTCAAGCTGCTGTCCGACAAGCGGGAGATCGATTCCCTTCACGGCCAGATCGCGCTGGGGTTCCTCATCGTCCAGGATCTGGTGGTGGTGCTGGCGATGATCCTTCTGTCCGCCATCGGCATCGGCGCCGGGGGGCATGGCGGCACGGAGGGGTCGCTCCTGTCCGCCCTTGGCGCCGGCATCGGCCTTGTGGCGCTTGTCGTCTTCCTCGTGCGCTACATCGCCGATCCGCTGACCGAGCGTCTCGCCATGGCCCCGGAACTGCTGCTGATCTTTTCGATCGCGCTTGCCGCCATCTTCGCGGCGATCGGTGATTACGCGGGCCTCGGCAAGGAAGTCGGTGGCCTGCTTGCCGGCGTGGCGCTGGCCTCCACCCCCTATCGCGAGACGATCGCGGCAAGGCTTGCGCCGCTGCGGGATTTCCTGCTGCTCTTCTTCTTCATCGCGCTGGGCGCAACGCTCGACCTGTCGCTCCTCGGCACGCATGTCTGGGGCGCGATCATCTTTTCCCTGTTCGTCCTTATCGGCAATCCGCTGGTCGTGCTCGCCATCATGGGGGCCATGGGCTACCGCAAGCGCACCGGCTTTCTCGCCGGCCTGACGGTCGCGCAGATCAGCGAATTCTCGCTCATCTTCGTCGCCATGGGTGTCTCTCTCGGCCATGTCGGAGAGGATGCGCTGGGCCTCGTCACCATGGTGGGCCTCGTGACGATCGCGGCCTCGACCTACATGATCACCTGGTCGCACCAGCTCTACGCCTTATTCGAGCCCGTGCTCGGCATGTTCGAGCGCCGCGGCACCCCGCGCGAGCCGCACGATGCCATGCAGAAACCTGAACAGCAGGGCGGCATCATTCTGTTCGGTCTGGGGCGCTATGGTACGGCGATAGGGCTCAGGCTCAGGAAGCGGGGCATCCGGGTGCTCGGGGTTGATTTCAACCCGCAGGCCGTGCGGCGCTGGCGCGCAATGGGGCTGGAGGCCGAATTCGGAGACGCAACCGACCCCGAATTTCTTCTGGAACTGCCGCTGGACCGGGCAGACTGGACCGTCTGCACCATTCCCGCGCACCCCAGGGGCCTGTCCCATGAGGATACGCGCAAGACACTGATCCAGCTGGCCCGGAGCGCGGGGTTCAGCGGCCACTTCGCCATGGCGTCGCACGGATCCAATGAAACGCAGGAACTTCTGCGCGCCGGTGCCGATGTCGTTCTGGAACCCTTCCAGGATGCGGCCGACAGGGCTGTCGACCTTCTGTGCGGCACGGCCGTAGGGGAGAGGATCGCGATACCATCCATTCCGGCCGAGGAGCCGGAAGGATCGGGCGCATCCCGTGGAAAGAGAGCGTAAGCCAGCGGAGGGATAAAACATGGCGGCCGAAGGCAAGCAACAGCCTTTTCATGCACTGACGGCAGGCGAGGCGCTCAGCCGGCTTGAGGCCGATGCGTCCGGTCTTGCCGCTGCCGAGGCTGCGCGCCGCCTGGCGGAGCATGGCCCGAACCGCCTGCCGGAACCGCCGCGCAAAAACCCGGTCCTGCGCTTTCTTTCGCATTTCAACAATGTGCTCATCCACGTGCTGATCGCTGCTGCCGTGGTGACGGCGCTGCTGGGCCACTGGGTGGATACGGGCGTGATCCTGGCCGTGGTGGTGGTGAACGCGATCATCGGCTTCATCCAGGAAGGCCGGGCCGAGGATGCGATGAAGGCCATACGCGGCATGCTGGCCCCGCATTCGGCCGTGCTGCGCGATGGATGCCGCATCAGTGTCGACGCCAGCGACCTCGTGCCGGGCGACATCGTGCTCGTGGAAGCCGGGGACAGGGTGCCCGCCGACCTGCGGCTTCTGGAGGCGCGCGGCCTGCGTGTGGAAGAGGCCGTGCTCACCGGTGAATCCGTGCCGGTGGACAAGGGCGTGGCGCCGGTGGCGGACAGCGCGCCGCTGGGGGACCGCTCCTCCATGCTTTTCAGCGGCACGCTGGTCGCCGCCGGAACCGGCCGCGCCCTTGTCGTCTCGACAGGCAGCAACACCCAGATCGGGCGCATATCCGGCATGCTTTCCCGCGTGGAGCAGCTTGTCACGCCGCTTGTCCAGCAGATGGACAGCTTCGCACGCTGGCTGACCCTCTTCATCCTTCTCGTCGCCGGAGCCCTGCTGGCTTATGGAGTCTTCGTCGATCATATCGATTTCGGCGAAATCTTCATGGTGGTGGTCAGTCTTTCCGTTGCCGCCATTCCGGAAGGGCTTCCGGCTGTCCTCACGATCACGCTGGCAGTCGGCGTGCAGGCCATGGCGCGGCGCAACGCTATCGTCCGCCGCCTGCCGGCCATCGAGACGCTCGGCTCGGTTTCCGTCATCTGTTCCGACAAGACCGGCACGCTCACGCGCAACGAGATGGTCGCGGCCTCGCTTGCATCCGCCGGGCATGTCTTCGGCATTTCCGGCGATGGCTATGCCCCCGAGGGCGCGATCCGCTGGCAGGACGCCGATACCGACCCGGCCGACCACGCGATCCTGATGGAATTCGCCCTTGCCGCCGGCCTCTGCAACGACGCCATGCTGCGCCGGGCGGATGATGGCTGGCGGGTGGAGGGCGACCCGATGGAAGGGGCGCTGATGGCCCTGGCCGGAAAGATAAGCGGTGACGGGCCAACGCCCTTTTCAGGCTGGAAGCGGCTCGATGCCATCCCCTTCGATGCGGCCCACCGCTACATGGCGGTGCTGAGCCGGGACGGTGGCGGAAAGGCCTTCATCCACGCCAAGGGCGCGCCCGAGGCGATCATCGCGCTGTGCCAAGACCAGCGCGCCGAAGATGGCGGCACGGCGCCGGTCGACCCGGCGCACTGGGAGCAGCAGGTCGAGACGCTGGCCGCCGAAGGGCAGCGCGTGCTGGCGCTGGCGGTGCGCGCGGTTCCCGCCGGGCAGGAAAGCCTCGATGCCTCCGACCTCAGTGGCAAGCTCACGCTTGTCGGCCTTGTCGGCCTGATGGACCCGCCGCGCGCCGAGGCGATCGAGGCTGTGGCGGAATGCCATGCAGCGGGGATCCGGGTGAAGATGATCACCGGCGATCATGGCGCGACCGCGCGCGCCATCGCCGAAAGGATCGGCCTGAAGAACAGCGACCGCGTGCTGACCGGAACCGATGTCGAGGCGATGGATGACGGCGACCTCGCCGAAGCGGCCCTTTCGACCGACATCTTCGCCCGCACCTCCCCGGCGCACAAGCTGCGGCTGGTGACAGCCTTGCAATCGCGCGGGCTGACCGTGGCGATGACGGGGGACGGCGTGAACGACGCGCCGGCCCTGAAGCGCGCCGATGCCGGCATCGCCATGGGGCTTAAGGGAAGCGAGGCCGCCAAGGAAGCGGCCGACCTCGTGCTGGCTGACGACAATTTCGCCTCGATCGCCGCTGCCGTGCGCGAGGGGCGCACCGTCTATGACAATATCACCAAGGTCATCAGCTGGACCCTGCCGACCAACGCCGGCGAGGCCATGACCATCATCGTCGCCCTGCTGGCCGGCCTTGCCCTTCCGGTCACGGCGGTGCAGCTCCTCTGGATCAACCTCGTCACCGCCATCACGCTGGGCCTGGCGCTCGCCTTCGAGCCTTCGGAGAGCAGCACCATGCGCCGGCCGCCGCGCCCCAGGAACCAGCCGCTGCTGACAGGCGCCCTCATCTGGCACATCATACTGGTTTCAACCCTGTTCCTGCTGGCGGTCTTCGGCATCTATTCCTATGCGCTGGACAAGGGGCATGATCAGGCGCTCGCCCGGACAATGGCCATGAACATGCTGGTGGTGCTGGAGATCTTCCACCTCTTCTTCATCCGCAACATCCACGGAACCTCGCTGACCTGGGCCGCCGCCAAAGGCACGCGGATCATCTGGATCTGCATCCTGTCGGTGACGGCGGCGCAGTTGGCCATTACCTATCTGCCGCCGCTTCAGGCGATGTTCGGCACCCGATCCGTGCCGCTGGCAGACGGTTTCCTGATCGTGGGCGTGGGCGCCCTGTTCTTCGCGATCATCGAGACCGAGAAACAGATGCGCCTCGCCCTGCAGGGCCGGGGCGGCGAAGCGGGCGACGGCAGGGAAGGGGACGCCGCCCGGGCCTGACAATCTGCCGGTTGTTCCGCCCCGGGCGCCCGGCTAGCCTTCCCGTCGGGAGAGGCCGGGCGATGCCGTCCGGCGACGGGAGGAGAGACGGGATGGAAAAACGCGGAACGGTCCTGATTGCCGGGGCAAGCGGCGTGATCGGGCAGACGGCGGTTGCGCATTTCGCGCAATCGGGCGCGTGGGATGTCCTTGCGCTGTCGCGCCGGGTGCCGCCGGTCGATGCGCGCTTCACCCATCTGCCGCTCGATCTGACGGATGCCGGGGCCTGCGCGGCGGCGGCCGGGCAGTTCGCGCCGGTTACCCATCTTGTCTATGCCGCGCTCTACGAGAAGCCGGGCCTTTATGCCGGATGGCTCGAGCGCGACCAGATGGAACATAATTTGCTGATGATGCGCAACCTGATGGAGCCGCTGTGCGCGGCGGCTGGCGGGCTTTCGCATGTCAGCGCCTTTCAGGGCACCAAGGCCTATGGCGCCCACGTCCACCAGATCGCGGTGCCGGCGCGCGAAGACAGGCCGCGCGACAATCACGAGAATTTCTACTGGCTGCAGGAAGATTATCTGAAGGACAAGCGCCGGGGCGCGGGCTGGGGCCTCACCATCTGGCGGCCGCAGATCGTGTTCGGCGGCGCCACGGGGGTCGCCATGAACCTCATTCCGGTGATCGGCGCCTATGCCGCCATCTGCCGGGAACTGGGCAGGCCGCTGGCCTATCCGGGGCGGCCTGGTGGCGTTTCGGAAGCGGTGGATGCCGATCTCATCGCCCGCGCGCTTGGCTGGGCGGCCGAAAGCCCGGCCGCGCGGGACGAGACCTTCAACATCACCAACGGCGATGTCTTCGCCTTTGCCAATGTGTGGCCGGCGATTGCGCGGGCAGTCGGCATGGAGCCGGCCTTTGGCGCGCCTTTCAGCCTTGTCGGCTTTCTGGAGCAGCACCGCGAGACATGGGCGAGGATCGCCGGGCGCCATGGCCTGATCGAACCCGATCTCGACAGGCTGTTGGGGGAATCCCACCATTATGCCGACCTGCTGTTCGGCGTGCACGCCCCTGAAGAAGCTGAGCGCGCGCTCGTGCTGGTGAGCACCATCAAGCTGCGGAAGGCGGGCTTTGGCGACTGCGAGGATACGGAGGAAATGTTTGCGCGCTGGTTGCGCCGGATCGGCGAGGCGCGCGTCATCCCGCCATTTGGCTGACACACAATTCATTATCGTGGGCGACATGGCCGTTCAGGTCAACATGCCGAAACGCCAGCTTGGCGCTTCCGGCTGTCATGTCAGTCTGCGCGGCGGGAGAACAATCACCCGGACAACAGGGTGAGGATGAAGAAAGAACCATGCCAGCCGGTCGCCGGCGTGGACATCCTTGGGGGAGAATGACTTTTGGAACCGACTGAAAACGCCCAGCCGGCAAGCATGCCGACAGGCACGGCCATCGTGGTGACGCTGGGCATCGCGGTGCTGATCGCGGGCTTCGTGGCGCTCGCCACCTGGTTCGGCCTGACGCCGCTTTACGCGGGTTTCCTGCTCATCTGGTACTGGGGCGCGATCGACGAGCTGAACCCGTCGACCGTGGTTCCGCTCATCATTGGCGCGGTTGGCGGAACGGCGCTTGCATGGCTGTTGCAGCATGCCGCCACCAACTGGGGCCCCACCGGCCTTGTCCCGGTGCTGCTGCTGATCCTTGCCGCCATCTTCTGCCAGCTGAAGGGGTGGCTCACCTTCCTCGTGAACCGGCCCTTCATGCTTTACCTGACCGTCATGGCAGCGCCGCTGCTGCAGGCGAACGAAAGCTTCCCGCACGTGATGGCGGCGATCGCGGCCGGCTCGGTCTATTTCTTCGGCATCGTGCTGCTGGGCCGCAAGATCATGACAGCGCGCCAGCCCGCCTGAACCGGGCTCACGGCTGGCTGGCTGGCTGAATGAATGCAGGCAGGTTGAAACCGGGCCGGGTGAATATCTCCCGGCCCGGTTTTTCCTTGCGCTAGCGGCCCGTGAAGTTCGGCGCGCGCTTTTCCAGGAAGCTGGCCACGCCTTCCTTGTGATCTTCCGTTTCCATCAGGCGGCGGATCGCCTCGATGGCCCAGGCCCCGATCTCGCGCGGATGGCCATGGGAAAAACGCGAAAGCCCTTCCTTGATGAAGCGCAGGGCCAGCGGCGGGTTGGCGGCGATCCGCGCGGCGAGCGCCCGGGCGCGGAGCAGCAGGTCGGCATGGGGCGTCACCTCGGTCACCAGCCCGATGCGGAGCGCTTCGACAGCATCGATCACGTCGCCGGTGAACATCAGCTCGGCGGCCTTTGCCGGGCCGACGATGGCGGGCAGGCGGTAGAAGCCGCCGACATCGGGGATCAGCCCGCGCTTGATGAACATTTCCGAGAATTTCGCCTGCTCCGAGGCAAGGCGGATATCGGCATAGAGGGCCAGTTCCATCCCCCAGCCGATCGCCGCGCCATTCACCGCCGCGATCATCGGCTTCTCGCACTCCAGCGCCGCCATGGCGGCGGGTGTCGGCTGGTGCTTCACGATGGTGAGTGCCGACCGGCTGGTGGCGAAGGATTTCGGACCGGCCATGATCTCGGCCACATCGTCGCCCGAGCAGAAGGCCGGGTCTGCGCCGGTGACGATGACGCAGCGCACCGCATCATCGGCCGAAGCCTGCTTCAGCGCCGCCTCCAGCTGTGCATAGGCATTCCAGTTCAGCGCATTGCGCCGGTGCGGGCGGTTGAGGGTGATGGTGGCGACATGGTCGGCCACGGCATAGATCACGTCCTGCGGGGTGGTGTCGGTCATGCGGTTTCTCCTCCCGGGCGTTCAGGCTGAACGGTGCAGCAGGGCGAGCGCCTGTTCGGCGAGGATCGGGCAGCCATTTTCCCCGGCCTGCGCCGTGGGTGTCTGCCCGGCGAGTGCGCGGGCATGGACGCCATGGCTGATCGAGGCGAGGCGGAAGACCGAGAAGGCAAGCAGGAAGTTCCAGTCCTCCAGCCCGTCGCGCCCTGTCCGCCGGCAATAGGCATCCACCCACTGCTGTTCCGTCGGGATGCCCGATGTCTCGAAATCGACCCCGTCGAGCGAGCCCCAGCTGGCCCCGTGCGAGTGCCACAGGAAGCCGGAATAGCCGAGATCGGCGAGCGGATGGCCGATGGTGGAAAGCTCCCAGTCGAGCACGGCGATGATGCGCGGCTCGGTCGGGTGGTACATCACATTTTCCAGCCGGTAGTCGCCATGGGCGATGGCGACCGACTGGTCGGCGGGAATGCGTGCCGGCAGTTCCGCGATCAGCTGTTCCATGGCCGGAACGGGGGGCAGGGGGCAATCGCGATACTGCCGTGCCCAGCGCGCGATCTGGCGCTCGAAATAGTTGCCGGGCTTGCCATAATCGCCAAGGCCCACGGCCTGCCAGTCCACCCCGTGCAGCTTCGCCAGCGTGGCGTTCAGGTCATCATAGATCGCCGTGCGCTCGGCAGGCGCCATGCCCGGAAGGGTGGCGTCGCGGAAGATGCGGCCCTCCAGGAAATCCATCACGTAAAAGGTCGTGCCGATCACCTCCTGGTCGGTGCACAGGCCGCGCATTACCGGCACGGGCACCCCGGTGCCGGCCAGGGCCGCCATCACCCGATATTCGCGATCGACCTGATGGGCGCTCTGCAGAAGCTGGCCGGGCGGCTTCTTGCGCAACACATAGCGCCTGCTGCCGGATGTCAGCAGGAAGGTGGGGTTGGAGGCCCCGCCCGCGAACTGCCGCACCGCAAGATTGCCGGCATAGCCCTCGACATTGGCCGCCATCCAGCGGTCGAGCGCCGCTTCGTCGAAGCGGTGCTTGTCGGTCACCGGACCCAGCCGCTGGCCGACACCTTCCGTCGCCGTGCCTGCCGTTGCCGTTCCTGCTGATGCCCCGCCCATCACTTCGTTCCTTCCATTTTTGCGATCATTTCCTGCCGCAGCACCGGTTTCAGCGTCTTGCCGCTGGCATTGCGTGGCAGTTCCACGGTGCGGATATCGATCCTGACTGGCACCTTAAACGGCGCCAGATGCTTCGCGACCTGCGCCTTCAGCGCCTCCTCGTCGACTGTGGCCCCCGGCTTCACCTGCACCACGGCGCCCACCTCCTCGCCCAGCACGCGGTCCGGCAGGCCGACGACGGCGGCGTCAAGCACGTCCGGATGGGCGACAAGCACGCTTTCCACCTCGACACAGTAGATGTTCTCGCCGCCGCGGATCAGCATGTCCTTCTTGCGGTCGAGAAGGTAGATGAAGCCCTCCTCGTCCATGCGGCAGATGTCGCCCGTATGATACCAGCCGTCGGTGAAGGCGGCGGCAGTCCCTTCCACGTTGTTCCAGTAGCCATTCACCACATTGGGGCCGCGGATGCACAGTTCGCCCGATTGCCCGCGCGGCACTTCATGGCCGGCTTCGTCCACCAGCTTCACATCCACACAGGGCACGGGCACGCCGACACTGTCGGGGTGGGCGAGATAATCCTCGGCGCTGTGCGATACCGAGACGGAGGAGGTTTCCGTCGCGCCATAGCCCTGGCCGACGGGGAACCATGGAAAGACTTTTGCGAACCGCAGCGTCAGTTCCGGCGCGATGGCGGCCCCGCCATAGCTGTAGGCTTCGAGGCTGGAGAGGTCGCGCTTGCCGAAATCGGGCGATTCCAGCACCTGCCACACCATGGTGGGCACGCCGGTCGTGGTGTTCACCTTCTCGCGCTCGATCAGTTCGAGAAAGCGTTCCGGGTTCCACTTGTGCATCAGCACGATCTTCGCCCCGCCGACAACGGCCGGCACCATCATCGAGTTCGTGCCCGTGACATGGAAAAGCGGCACCGGGATCAGCAGCGCCTTCTGCGGCAGTGGCGGGGCATCCGGATCGGGCGGCGGCGGCAGCGCTTCGCCCCGGCGGATTGCGGCGCGCGCGGCGTTGAAGCCCAGGCTGACCATGTTCGTCATGATGTTGCGGTGGCTGCCAAGCGCTCCCTTCGGCCGCCCTGTGGTGCCGCTGGTATAGAGGATGGTGGCGGGATCGTCGGTATGGCAGCCGGGGTCCGGCATGGGGTTGTCGGGCAGGCGGCCATAATCTTCGGGCTTGCCGATCAGGGATTCCAGCGTCACCGCCCCATGGCTGGCTTCGCCGCGCGTGACGATGGTGGCGGCAAGGTCCAGTGCCGGCAGATGCGGTGTCAGCCGTTCCAGACGCTCGCCATCGACGATGGCGACCTTGGCGCCGCTGTTCTCGATACCATAGGCCAGTTCCTCCCCAGTGCCCCAGGCGTTCAGCGGGGTCAGCACGGCCCCGATCGAGGCCCCGGCCCAGAAGGCGATGATCCATTCCGGCAGGTTGCGCATGGCGATGACCAGCCGGTCGCCCTTGCGCATGCCATGGTGTTCATGGAGGATGCGCCCGAGCGTACCGGCGGCGCGGAAGGCTGCGTCATAGCTCAGCCGTTCATCCTCATAGACGATGAAGTCGCGGTCGCCCCAGCCGCGGCCGATCTCGAACACCTCCCGCAAGGTGCCCATGGCATTTTTATAGGCCCGGTAGCGCCTGCCGCGGATGTCCACCTCTTCCATCTCGAAGGGCGCGCCCGGCGCGGTGAGGATCCGGTATGTCTCTGCAAGGCTGACCGTCGGCCATCCGGCATCCGGCCGCGCGCCATTCTGGTCCTGTGTGGCTGCCATGGTCGTTTCCTCTCCCGTCTGCCGGCTGGCCGTTGCCGCCTGCCTTGTCTGTTATTCGTTCCGCCCCTGCTCGCCGCTCATCCCCCGCCGGTCACAGGCTTTCCCCGGGCTTTTCCCCGCGTTCCAGTTCGGCGCGATACGAAGCATAGCCTGGCTGGTCGATCGCCAGCTTGTCCATCGTCGTTTGCCATAGGTGGTCGATGAGCGCCGGGTCATCCTCGGTCAGCCGGCCGGCGCGGATGGCCCCGGCAAGGGCATCGTTCATCGCCGCCACATTGCCCGCATCCGCACCGGCGCCGAGCAGAGCGGCCAGCCGTGCCATCTCTGCTGCCTCGGCATCGGGGCGCAACGCGATTTCCCGCGCGACGAGATCGACGGCATTTGCGGCCACGCGCGCCGTGAAGCCGGCATGGCCCGAAAGCTGCGGCACCGCCACCGTGCGCAGGAAGCGCGAAACGGCGCCGAGAATCTCGATGGCTGTGGGCTGTTCCTGCATCCGTCCTACTCCCGCCCCGTGATGGCGCGCATCAGGTCCATTTCATTTTCCGAAGCGCGCCGGGCGATCATTGCCCGTTCCACGCTCGGGTCATGGCCGTGGAACCATTCGATCATGGCAGCCGTGCCGATGCCCCACCGCAGGCTGCCCAGAATGCGCCAAAAATCGACCCTGGCCGGGTCGACCGGCCGGCCGCTGCGCGCGGCATAGGCGGCGTGAAAGCTGTTCCGGCTTCCCAGCCCGCCGACAGGCTTTTCAAGGATGCCGAAGCGCCAGGGCGGCAGCTCTATCCAGGCGAGATCCTCGGCCGGGTCGCCCCAGTGGACGATTTCCCAGTCAAGGATTGCGCCGAGGCCATCGGGGCCGACGATGATGTTGCCGTTGCGGAAATCGCCATGGACCAGCGCCGGGGCGACCGGATCCGGCAGCCTGCGGCGAAGCCAGCGGAGCGCCAGTTCGAACACCGGGCGGGGCTGGGCGCCGGGCCGCGACATGCCTTCTTCCAGCTGGTCGAGGGCGGTGCGGGCATCGGTCGTGACCAGTGGCGGCAGGCCTTCCGGCGGCGTGGCGTGCAGAAGGGCCAGCGCATCGCCCAGCTGCGCCACCAGCCTTTCGCCCGTGCCCGATGCCTCCACGGCGCGGATGATGCGGCGCGGCACGGTTTCGCCAGCGATGCGGCGCATCAGAAAGCCTTCGCCAAGGCCATCTTCGGCTGTGAGCACATGCCATACCTCGGGCACTGCAAGGCCCGCCGCGCCGACGGCGCGCAGCACTTCGGCTTCGCAGTCGAGCGTGACGGAAGTGCCGGCACGGTTGCCCGGCGACCGTCGGAGGATAAGTGGCACGCTGCCATCCGCGCGCACCGCATCGAGCGCCCATGTCTCGAGCGTGGCCCCGGCAGAGACGCGCGCAATGCCTTCGATCGCCGTGACGGCGGGATCCCTCCGGCGCGCCATTGCCAGCAACGCGGCGGCGAAGGCGCCATCCTCATGCCCGCCTGCCTGCTCTGCCTGTTTCCCCATCCCCTCTCCCTCCGGGCTTCCGGCCCTGTTTTTTGGCCGCGTTTCCTGCCGCCATCATCTCCCTCGGCTCGGCACCCTCCCTGCCGGCCGCGATTCCGGGCTTTACCCGGGCGTGATTATAACGCGATATAGATTTCCTGAGAGGCCGGCAAAAGCCGGCGCATTCAGGAGGGGAGAGGAAAATGCTGGTTGGCGACATTCCCGTGCTGGCGGCGCATCGCGCGCCCGATGTGGATGCGGTCCGCTTCCGGGACCATGCCATGACCTATGCCGGAATGCGTGACCGGTCGTGGCAGCTTGCCAATGGCCTGCTGCAGCTGGCGCGCCCCGGTGACCGCATCGCCATCCTGGCCGAAAACTGCCCGGAATATGTGCTGGCCTATTATGGCGTGCCGTCCGCCGGCATGGCGCTCACCTTCCTGAACTATCGTCTCAGCGCCGGCGAGCTTGCCTGGATCATCGGCAACGCCGAACCGACAGTCCTGATCGTCGAAGACCGCTATCTTGGCGTCATCGACCAGATCCGGGACGAGATTCCCTCTGTCCGTCATGTCGTCATTATCGGCGAGCCGCGCGCGGGGGCCATGGGCTTCGATGCGCTTATCGCCAGTGGCGCGCCGGCGCCGCCCGATGTCACCATCGACGAGGATGACCTCGCCTGGCTGCTCTATACCTCGGGCACCACCGGGCTGCCGAAAGGGGCGATGCTCAGCCATCGCAATGTGGTCTCGGCCGTGCTCAACAGCCTTGCAAGCTGGGAAAGCGACCCGCCCGGCTCGCCCGACCCGGTCTTCATGCTGACCTTTCCCATGTATCATGTCGCGGGCTACGCCATGCTCGTCACCCATCTGCGCGCGACCCCGATGGTGCTGATGCAGAATTTCGACATCGAGACCTTCTTCGCCACCATCGAGCGCCATGGCGTGACCTCCCTGTCGCTGGCGCCGACGATGATCGCCATGCTGCTGAACCATGGTTCGCGCGGGAATTACGATCTCTCGTCCATCCGGAACATCGGCTATGGCGCTTCGGCCATGCCGCCGGCCGTGCTGCTGCGCGCACGCGAGGTCTGGCCGGGCGTGCGCTTCGCCACCGGCTTCGGCATGACCGAACTTGGCGGCAATGTGATGGTGCTCACCGCCGGAGAGCATGACCGCGCGGTGGACGAGGGGCTGCCCATCCTCAATTCCGTCGGCCGGCAGATGCTGCTTGCCCGGGTGCGGGTGGTGGACGAGGCAGGCCGCGATGTGCCGCCGGGGCAGGAAGGCGAGATACTGGTGAAGGGCGATCAGGTCTTCAGCGGTTACTGGCGCAACCCCGAGTCGACCGCGAGCGCCTTCGAGGACGGCTGGTTCCACACCGGCGATGTCGGCTGCTGGGACGGGGATGGCTATCTCTGGATCGTCGACCGCAAGAAGGACATGATCGTGTCCGGCGGGGAAAATGTCTATCCGCGGGAAGTGGAGGATGTCCTCTACAGGCACCCGGCGGTGCTGGAGGCCGCCGTGATCGGGGCCGAGGATCCCACCTGGGGCGAGGAAGTCGTCGCCGTCGTGTCCTGCCGGGCCGGCATGGAGACGACGGCAGCCGAGCTGATCGATTTCTGCCGCGCCCGGATCGCCAGCTACAAGAAGCCGCGCGCCATCGCCTTCATCGAGGAACTGCCCAAGAACGCCTCGGGCAAGATCCTGAAGCGCGAACTTCGCCTGTGGATCAGGGACGGAAGCCTCGGCCTGCAGCGGGCAGGCTAGCAGAAAGCTGAGAGCAGCGTGCCGGAAGGCGGCGGGCGCGGTTGCCGCCCCCCGCCTTCCGGCCAGGCTTTCCGGCTACCCGGGCTTCACCACCAGGGAAAGCCTCTGGGCATGTCGGCTGAAACCCGGTTGGGGAAGTTCGGCTTGCGCTTTTCGATGAAGGCCGCGACCCCTTCCTTCACATCCGGGCCGGAGCCGAGTTCCATCGCAAAGGCGCCGTCGATCTTAAGCAGGTCGAACGGCAGTTCGGCCGATCCGAAGCGCCAGATCATTGCCCGCGTGATGGCGACGGACACGGCCGAGGTGTTTTCGGCGATGTCGAGCGCGATCGCCCGGGCGCGGGCCATCAGTTCTTCGTGCGGCACCACCTCGCTCACCAGCCCGCCGGCCAGCGCTTCCTGTGCGCCGAAGATGCTGCCCGTGATCGCCCAGCGCAGCGCCTGCGCCGTGCCAACGAGCCGGGGCAGGAACCAGGCGCTGCCCGCTTCCGGCACCAGCCCGCGCCGGGCGAAGATGAAGCCGAAGCGCGCCTGATCCGAGGCGATCTTGATGTCGGTCGGCAGGGCAAGCGTCGCCCCGACGCCCACGGCCGCGCCGTTGAAGGCGGCGATCGTCGCCTTGCGGCAGTTGAACAGCGCGCCGACAAAGCCGCCATCGCCGCCAAGCCCGCCATCCGCTTCCGCGCTTCGTCCGGCCCCGAAGTTGACGGCCCCGGCGCCCGACTGCGTGTCGAAGCTTCCCGCCCCGGCCGAAATGTCGGCCCCGGCGCAGAAGCCTCGGCCAGCGCCTGTCAGGATCACGGCGCGGATTGCATCGTCTTCGTTGGCCAGCGCGATTGCCTGCGCCAGTTCCTCGCCCATCCGGGCGGTATAGGCGTTCAGCTTGTCGGGCCGGTTGAGGGTGATGGTCGCGACCGGACCATCGGTTTCGTAGAGAATGTCCCCGAAGTTCATGGCCGTTCCCTTTTAGTCAGCCGTTGTGGGCCAGCTTCAGGCCGGGCCGGGGCCAGCGCGCCCTGTAGAGCTTTCCGGTGCCCGAACAGGTGATGAAGGCGGTGCGCATGTCCGGCCCGCCGAAGCAGATGTTGGTGGTGAGCGGGTCGGGGAAGGCATGCTGTTCCCAGCTGCCGTCGGCGGGATCGAAGACGGTGATGCCGCCATTGACGAGCGTTGCGACACAGACACGGCCATCCGCTTCCACGGCGAGGCTGTCGAACATCTGGTAGCCGGGAAGCGGGCCCATCACCTTTCCGGCCGTCCACATGTCGGCTGGGGCCGCCAGCTGGCCGGGGCCGGCGACGCCGAATTCCCACAGGCGGCTGGTCTGGGTTTCGGCGACATAGAGGGCCTTGCCATCGGGTGAGAGGCCGATTCCGTTGGGTGTCACCATGCCTTCATGCACGCGGACGATGTGCGAGCCGTCGGCCCGGGCGTAGAGGATGTGGCCCACCTGGCTGGAATCGCCGTTGCTCTTGCCGAGATCGGTGAACCAGAAGCCGCCCTTGCCGTCGAACACGAGATCGTTCGGGCCACGTAAGGGGCGACCGTCGCATTCCGTGTAGAGCGTCGTCACGGCGCCGGTGCCGATATCCACCCGCTGGATGGAGCCGGAGGTGTAAAAGTCCGGCGTGCCATGGGGCACGAGAAGCCCGGTTTCAGGGTTGTCGATCCATTCGAAGCCGCCATTGTTGGTGACATAGACGGCGCCGTCCGGGCCGATGGCCGCACCGTTCGGCCCGCCGCCCAGTTCGGCGATCACCTCCTGCCGGCCGTCCGGGTGCACGCGGGTCAGGGTCTGGCGCCTGATTTCCACCAGAATGACGGAGCCGTCCGCCATGGCGATGGGGCCTTCCGGAAATTGCAGCCCCTCGGTCACCAGTTCCATGTCCATTCTGTCTTCTCCCTTCATCCCTGGCCCCTTGCGGGCCGGTTTCCCTCATGCCCGTTGCCGGGCGGTTGATTCCCCTCGCGGCCCCGGGCAGGGGTGGCGCGGTTGTGGAGCCTGTGCACAGCGGGTCGCAGAGTGCGGCGGTTGCCGTATCCCCGGAAAACTGTCAGGCGGACTGTCTTGTGCCACTGGCTCGGGGCTGGAGTGGGTGAATGAGTGACAATGCTGCCGGCAAGGCCGAAAGGGCGCCTGGCCGCCGTGAAGCGGGCAAGGAAAAGCGGCGCCAGCGCATCATCCAGGCCGCCCGCGAGATGATCCGGGAAACGGGCAGCACCGGCCTTTCCATGCGCGCGCTGGCCGAACGGGCAGGGGTGAGCCTTGCCACGCCCTATAATCTGTTCGGTTCGCGCGGGGCGGTTGTTGTCGGCGTGCTGCAGGACGTGCGCGATTTCCACATGCGCTTCGCCAGTGTCCACCCCGGCGACCCGGTGGACCGGGTGCTGGCCGGCGTCGATCTGGCGGTCGGATATTATCTCGACGATCCCGCCTTCTACAGCACGCTGTGGCGCGAAGTGTTCAACGTTTCGGGCGAGGTGCGCGCCGCCATCTACAACCCCCGGCGCGATGCCTTCTGGCTGGGGCTGATCGGCGATGTCGCGGCGTCCGGCGCCCTGCGGCCCGGCATCGATGCACGGCAGCTCATGCGCCAGCTCGATCATGTCTTCCGCTCGGTCATGCTGGACTGGGTGGCCGGCGACCTCGCGCCCGAGGCGCTGGGGCCGACCATCCGGCTCGGCTATGCGCTGATCCTCTGCGGGGCGGCCAGCGATGCGGCGCGCGACGGCATCGCCGCCCGCGCCGACGCCATCCAGAAGGAGCTGATGGCGATCGAGGCGGGCCGTCTGGCGGACAGGCAGGCCGGGGAAGCGCCCGCGGCGGCAGGGCAGGGCCGGCCCGCCTGACGGCGAAGCGGCCTGCCACGGCGCTTGTGCGCTGCCCCGGCCGGGCATTCAGCCGGCTTCCGGCCTTGTCGTGGCGATCACCTGCCAGCCACTGCGCGGGCGGATCTGCGACTGGGTGCGGTAATCCACATCATCATAGGTGAGCTCCGCAAACTCACGCCGGCGCGGGCCGAGATAGCCCAGCAGGAAGGCCGCCACCTTGCGGATCTGGATTTCCTCCGTGCCCTCGGTGATCCGGTAGCGGCGATGGTGGCGATAGATATGCTCGAACGGCTTGTGGCGTGAATAGCCGATGCCGCCATGGATCTGGATCGCCCGGTCGGCCGCCTCGCAGCACAGCCGGTTCGCCCAGTAGTTGCACATCGACACCTTGTCGGAGATGCGCTTTTCCACTTCGGGGTGGGTCATCTGGTCCATTTCCCAGGCGGTCTTGCGGATCAGCAGGCGCAGCATCTCGCACTGGGTGGCAAGCTCGGCCAGCGGGAACTGAATGGCCTGGTTCCTCGCCAGCTCCTCGCCGAAAGGCTTGCGCAGCCGGGCGTAGCGCACCGATTCCTCGATGCAATAGACTGCCGAGCCGAGCGAGGATGCCGCCTGGCGGATGCGGTTTTCATGCACGAAGGACTGGGCGAGCGGCAGGCCGTTGTCCGGCGGGCCGAAGATCGCGCTGTCGGGCACCCAGACATTGGTGAAGCTGACGCGCGGGTGGTCGGTCGGCATGTTGAAGGTCCAGAGATATTCCTCGACCTTCACGCCGGGATTGTCGGCGGGAACCAGGAAGCAGCTGATTCCGCGCGCGTCGCCGTCATTGCCCGAAGTGCGGGCAAAAAGCGCGCAATGGGTGGCGACATGCATGCCCGTCGTCCACATCTTCTCGCCGTTGATCAGCCAGCCATCGACACCGTCGCGGCTTTCGCGGACGGCCCGCGTTTCCATGTGGGTGGCGTCAGAGCCATGATAGGGCTCTGTCAGGCCGAAGGTCACGCGGCGCGTGCCGTCGAACATGCCCTGGATGAATTCGGCGCGCTGTTCGGGCGTGCCGAAATCGTCGAACATCTTGGCGAAGGGGTTGTTGGCGACGATCGAATGTTCGGTCTGCTGGTCATAGTGCAAGCCCAGCCCCTTGGCGGCCATATATTCGCGGATCACCGTCATCCACAGGTTGGAGCCGCCCTTGCCGCCGAACTTCGGGTCCATGGCGAAGCGCAGGTGCCCGGCCTTGTCGGCCCGGCGCTTGGCTTCGCGCATCAGCTCTTCCCACTCATGGCGGGGCAGGCCGCCATTCTCGAAATCGGTGCGCGCCCATTCACGGCGATGGTCGAAGAAGCGGATGTTGTCGTCCTGCTCCTCCAGCGGGCGGATTTCCTTTTCGATGAAGGCATCCAGTTCCTTCAGATAATCGAGAAGGGCCTGTGGCAGGTTGAAATCCATATCTGTCTCCGTTTTTTCCGTTTTCTGTTCAGTGCCTTGCCGGCCGCGTCCCGTCTCTTGCGCTTCAGTAGCGGAAGTTCAGGGTCGCGCCGAAGGTGCGGGGCGCGCCCGCGAAGCGGTTGATGCTGTCATTGTTCCGGTAGGCGGCGGTCCAGTAGTAATTGTCGGTCAGGTTGCGCGCCCAGAGCTGGAAGCGCCAGCGCCCATCGGCCGATGCGACCCCCAGCCGCGCATCGAAGGTGGTGTAGGCATCGATCGAGAGGATCGGATACTGGCCGAAGGCGCCACTGGTCTCGCCCTGGTAGATCATCGTGCCGCCGACATAGGCGTCGAGATTTTCGGAGATGGCGAATTCATATTCGGCATCTACATTGGCCTGCCATTCCGGCGTGTAGGGGAAGGGCTCGCCGCTGAAATCCAGCTGCTGGCCGAAGGAGTCATAGTTCACGAACCCGTCGCCCAGCCGCGAGTTGATGTAGCTGACCGCCGGGTGGATGCGCAGCCCCGGCAGGGGGCGCATCACGACATCAAGCTCCAGCCCCCAGATGCGCGATTCCGGCACATTCACGAGCGAGGGAAGCGGCCCGAAGGCGATGTCGGGGATTCGGCCGAGGATCTGCTTGTTCGTGTAATCATAGTAGAAGGCCGCGCCATTGGCCTGGATGGCGCCATCGGCCAGCGTGGCCTTGAAGCCGCCCTCGAACGCCAGCACCGTTTCCTGCACCACCGGTAGGAACTGGCGCGTGGTTGCGGCCGCCAATGTCGGGAAGCTGCCGGCCTTGTAGCCGCGCGAGACATTGGCATAGAGCAGCACTTCGTCCGTCGGCTTGTAGTCCAGCCCCAGCCGCCAGCTGATGTTGTTCTGGTTGAGCGTGCCCGTCGCGCCACCCGGCTGGATCGTATCCTGGTCGATGGTGCCGCAGCCGCCCTTCTCGACAGGGGTGAAGATCGGGCCGTTGCCGGCCAGGGTGTTGAGATATGCCTGGATCGCTGCCGACACATCGGCCCAGGTGCCGTCGATGTCCTGCCCGCAGCCGTAGAGGAGCCGGCGGTTGGCCTGGGTGAAGCGGACCCCGGCATGGGCGGTCAGCTGGTCGGTCAGGTCGTAATCGACATTGGCGAAGACGCCATAGGTGTTCAGGCGCTGCTGCGTGTTGGGCCGGGTCGGCCCGAGCGGCACGCCGAAGACGATCGCGCTTGAGGATTCGGTATAATATTGGATCGTGTTGTCATCGACATAATCATGTTCGTAATTGGCGCCGATGATGTAGCTCGCCCGCCCGATCGTGCCGTCGAGGCGGAGTTCCTGGTAGAAGGTGTCGATCTTGCCGAAGCTTTCGGCCCTGTAGTTGTTGAAGGGCGTGCCGTCGCCTTCCAGTGGCTGGTAACGCTTGAAACGCTGCAGCGAGGTGAGCGCGGTGATGCGGGCATTCTCGCCGATGTCGATCTCGTTGCGCAGCGACCCGAAATAGAAGCGGTTGTTGCGGGCGAAATCGACGCCGGCATCCCAGTCCGCCACGCGATTGTCTTCGGGGGCACGCGGGAAGTTGATGAAGCCGGGCGGGATGGCGGCGCCCGAGTTCAGGGCGTTGAAGGCGATATATTGCGGCGCCAGTGAATCCGACCGGTCCCGCTGGGCGGTAATGTTCAGGGTCGTCCGCCAGATCGGGCTCGGCTCCCAGACGAGGATGATCCGGCCCTGGAGGAAGTCCTTCTGGCCGAGGCGGTCATCGGGCCGCGTCATGCTTTTCTGGAAGCTGTCGCCCCGCGTGTAGCGCGCGGCCACGCGGACCCCGAGCGTATCGGTGACCGGCGTGCTGACGAAGCCCTGAAGGTCGACCGTGTTGAAGCTGCCATAGGTGGCGTCGAGACCGGCGCGCAGATCCTTCGTGGGCTTGGCGGCGATGTAGTTCAGGGCGCCGCCGGTCGAGTTGGAGCCGAAGAGCGTGCCCTGCGGCCCCTTCAGCACCTCGAGCCGTTCGAGATCGAGGCCGAGGCCCACCGTCTGGGCGGAAAAGGGGATGGGCACCTCGTCGACATAGGCGCTCACCGCCGGGCTGGCGCCGAGGCTGGTTTCCTGGAAGCCGATGCCGCGTATGGTGAAGACCGGCGTGCCGTAGGCGGTTTCATTGTAGGTGAAGCCGGGCACGATCTTGCCCAGCTGCGAGGCATCGGTCACGCCCATCTTGGTGAGCATGTCGCCGCTCGCCGCGGTGATCGACATGGGCACATCGTTGATGTCGGCTGCGACCTTCTGCGCGGTGACGATGATCACGTCCATGTCCGCCTGCTGGGCATGGGCGGGAACTGCGGACAGGATGGCGGTGGTGACGGCCGCGCCGGACAGGCTGGCCAGGAACTTGCATGCAGACATGGCTTCTCCCCTTCTGCGGGGCAGGCCTGCCTTTTACCCGTATCAGGCGGTCCGCCCTCGTTTTGCGCCCGGCTCTCCGCAGCGCAACGCGGAGTCTCCCTCATGCCGGACAGAGTTATTTTTATATCGCGTTATATATTCGCCGCACGCTATGTAATTACCCAATTGCCGCACTCTCTCTTTTTGCCATTGGAGCCGGAATTCTGAGGAAGGCGAGTCGCACGGCCCATGCAGGCGGCGCGCCGCCATGAATGGGGGGAAGAGGGACCATGAACGATCGCGTGACCATATCCGTCGCGGACGGCATCGCCGATGTGCGCCTGAACCGGGCCGACAAGCGCAACGCTTTCGATGACGCCATGTTCGAAGGCGTGAACGAAGCCGTCGCGGCGCTGGCCGGGGACGGTAGCGTGCGCGTCGTCGTGCTTTCGGGCGAAGGCCCCTGCTTTTCGTCCGGGCTTGATCTGTCCAGCTTCGGCAAGATGGTCTCCGGCGAATTCAAGGGTGGCGACAGCATTGTCAATCTGCCGCGCACCGGGACAGGTGCGAACCGCGGCCAGCAGGTTTCCTTCGGCTGGCGTGACCTGCCGGTGCCGGTGATCGCGGCGGTGCATGGCGTGGCGCTGGGCGCCGGCTTCCAGCTGGCGCTGGGGGCCGATTTCCGCTTCGTCACGCCCGATGTGAAACTCTCGGCCTTCGAGATGAACTGGGGCCTGATCCCCGACATGGGGGCCTTCCCGATCCTGCGCGAACTGGTGCGCGCCGACGTGGCGCGGGAGCTCATCTACACCGGTCGCACCGTCGAAGGCGCCGAGGCGCTGGCCATTGGCCTCGCCTCCCGCGTCTGCGCCGACCCGCGGGCCGAGGCGCTCGCCTTCGCGCGCGAGATCGCGGACAAGAACCCGGATGCGGTGAAGGCCGCAAAGCGCATCTTCAACCGCAGCAGCGATGCCAGCGTTGCCGAGCTGCTGATGGCCGAAAGCGTCGAGATGGGCGCCCTCATCGGCTCGCCCAACCAGAAGGAGGCCGTGATGGCCCGGCTGGAAAAGCGGGCGCCCCGGTTCAGCTGAGGTCGACTGACAGGGGGCCGCAAGTCGCGCCGGTGGCGGGTCAGCGGGTCTGGCCCCCATCGACGGGCACGACAGCGCCGGTGATGAAGCTTGCCTTCGGGCTGAGCAGGAAGGCCGCCGTGCTGCCGATTTCCTCCGGCGTGCCGAAGCGCTGCAGGGGCACTTCGCGGCGGATCCAGCCATTCCAGGCATCGGCGCGCTCGCCGGTCGCGCGGGCCTCCCAGTCTCCGCCGGGGAAGATGATGTTGCCAGGGGCGATGGCGTTCACGCGGATGCCGTCCCGGCCGGCGACCCGGGCCAGTTCCTTCGCCAGATGGTTCATGGCGGCCTTGGCCGTGCCGTAGGTGAGCGGGGTGCCGAGCGCCCCGATCCCGGCGATCGAACTGATCATCAGGATCGCGCCTTCCCGGCGCGGGGTCATGACCCTGAGCAGCGCCCGGCTGAGCCGGAAGGCGGAATCGAGGTTCTGGCTCATTCCGGCATCCCAGCTTTCGTCGTCGACTTCGAAACCGGGCGGGCAGGGGTTGAGGCCCACATTGGCGACACCGCCCCACACCGGCCCGAGCGCGGCTTCGGCGCCCGCCACGAGGGCGTCGATGGTTGCCGTGTCGCGCAGGTCGCCTGCCATGGTCCATAGCCGGTCCTCGCCATGGATGGCGGCAAGGCGGGCGCGCTCGGCCTCAAGGGCCTCTGCTCCGCGCGCAGCCATCGCCACGCGGGCGCCTTCGGCAAGGCAGGCTTCCACGATTCCAAGGCCGATTCCGCGGCTTGCGCCGGCTACCAGGATCACCTTGCCGTCCAGTTTCAGGTCCACGATTGTCTCCTCACCCGTTTCGGCAAGGCTATGACCGGATCGCCGGGGTGACAATCCCGGCTGAAAGGCGAGGCTGGCTGCCCGTGCAGGGCATAAAAGAAAGGCCGGGCCGGAAGACATGCTCCGGCCCGGCCCCGAGGCCTTGCGTGACGATCAGAAGTCGATCGTGAAGGCGCCCATGATGGTGCGCGGCGCGCCCAGGAAGGCGGAGCCGCCGTCGGCGCCGGCCAGATAGCGTTCGTTGGTCAGGTTGTTCACCGTGATGGCGAAATCGAGACCCTTGAGGGCGGGCGCGATGTCACCCACGGCAATGCCGAGATAGGCGTTGGTCAGCCAGAAGGAGCCGCTCGGGTCGATGCCCTGACGGTCGATGAAGCGGCTGCTGACATATTTCGTCGAGAGGCCGGCGCGGAAGATTTCGCCGGCATAGTCGAGCGCGCCGACCAGCATGTGCTTTGGCGTGTTAAAAACCTGCACGCCGGGGATGATGCCCAGTTCCACGTCCCGCGCCGCATCGCCCGTGCCGAGATATTTGGCGCGGTTGTAGGAATAGGAGGAGGAGATGCTCAGTTCCGGCGTGATCCGGTAGGCAAGGGCCGCCTCGACGCCGGAGCTCTTCACCCCGCCGACGTTCAGGTAGACGCCGTCCACCTCGCTCAGATAATCGATCCCGGTGACGAAGTTCGACGGGACAAAGACCACCCGGTTGTCGAACTTGATGTCATAGACGGTGATCGACGCGTTCACCCGCTGGTTGCTGAAGCGCAGGCCCGCCTCGATGCTGTCGGCCGTTTCGGGCCGGATCTCGCGGCGGACGCTTTCATCCTCATCCAGCAGGCCGCGCCTGAGGGCGGCGAAGTTCTGCGCATAGCCGGCGAAAATCTCCAGTTCCGGCAGGGGGCGATAGTTGATGCCTGCCGAAAACAGCGGATCGGAATGATAGTTCATGCTGGTTTCCAGCATGTCCCCGATGACGCCGGTGCGCGACTGGTCGATGAAATACTGCTTCAGGCCGGCACGCACCGTGAAATCGCCGAAGGTGATGCTGTCGTCCACATAATAGACGAACTCGTCCAGCCCATAGTCCCGCTCATACTGGACCCAATAGGGGACGCCATCAAACTGGAGGCTGGACCGGGCGTCTGTGACCTTGTGCCAGTCGCGGATGACGGTGGACTTGCCGTTTTCATACCAGATTCCGGCGCGAAGCAGGTTCTCGACCTGGCCGAAATCCTTTTCCCAGTTCACGTCGACCATCGTGCCGAGGCGGCGGTTCTTGTAGTGGGTGTGCCGATAGGACATGACCGGGCTGCTGCCGGCAGCATAGCAGGACGGGTCATAGTCGGCCGGAAGGCCAGCGCTGCCGGCGCAACCCGCGATCATCGGGGCCGTGGCGCCATTCGGGGTCACGTAGAAGATGCGGCCCAGCGAGGCGCCGCCGAAAACCGTATTCGAACGGTCGAACTCGCTGTTGGTGTTGCCTGCGCCATCATCCGTCACGTCGACGAGATAGGGCGGCAGCCAGTCCCCCCGGCCGCGCATCGTGTGGCCATAGGCGGTCGCGATGAGCTTCACTTCGCCAAGATCCACATTGCCACGCAGATAGCCGAACAGGTTCTTGCGAAGCGCGCGCGAGCCGGAGCGGAAATTCTGGTCGAGATAGGGGATGCCGGTCCAGTTGCTTGTCAGCCCGTCGAAATCCGGGTTCTGCCGGAAGCTTTCCAGCGATACGCTGCCATATTCGCCTTCATTGGCATCGTCGAAGGAGACGTAGCCGGTAAGGTCCACCTTGCCGAGATCGCTGGTGATCTTGCCGGCGAAATGGTCGCGGCTGGTGGTGTCGGACTGGGCCACCCAGTCCTTCACGCGGGAGGTCGAGGCGCTGATCCAGGCATAGGTGCCGGGAAGGATCTCGCCGGTATCGACACGGGCGTAGAGCTTGCGCCCGCCGAAGTCGCCCGTGGCGGCGCTGAAGCGGTAGCGGCGTTCGCCTTCCGGGTTCGATGTCTGGTAATCCAGCGTGCCGCCAAGCGATTCATTGGTGCGCGAGGAAATGTCGGCCGTGCCCTGCGAAACCGCGACCGTCTGCAGGTTCTGCACGTCGAGGTAGCGGTTCGCCTTGGAGCCGCCACCATAGGAGGAGCCGCCGTTGGGCACACCGTCGATGGTGGTGCCGATGTGGCCATCATTGGTCGAGAAGCCGCGGATGGTGATGTTGGTGACCCAGTCGGCAGAGCCGAAGGCGTCGGCTTCGGTGACAAGCACGCCGGGCAGTTCGCTGATGACTGTGTTGACGCTGGCGATCGGCGCCTGGCGCCGGATCATTTCCGGCGTCACTTCGGAGACCGCATAGGTGGCGCGGCCAGCTGTGACGATGATGCTTTCGCCAAGGGCGCCGGCTGCATCGGCCCCGGCAACATCGGCCGCGGCAGCCGATGAATCGGCGACTGCGGTGTCGGCCGCCTGGGCGACGGAGGCCCAGGCAATTGCGGCGAGCGCGGCGGCACCCAGATGGATGGTCTTCAAGTCGAGACTCCCTGAATATGGTCTGTTTATGTCGGTTTCCGCCGGCCTGCGGGGGGCAGCCAAACAGCGCCGGCAAGCCCGTCCATCGATGCGGAGAACAAAGCGCATCGACATCGGGGCGAGCGGCCTATGGGCGCGCCTTGTTGCAGATTTGTTTAGATTTCATAAAAGTTTGACTGGGGCAGTGCTGTCGCAAAACCGACATGTGCGGCGGCTAGGCAGACGCGGTTTGCGCCGTCCCGTCACAGAGTCTCACCAGAGGAATTCCTGCCATCATGGCCGATACCAGCCGCCGCAACTTTCTGCTTGCCGGTCTCTCGCTTGCGGGTGGCGGGATGCTTCCGCCAGCCATTGCCCGGGCGGCCGCGATCGCGCCTGATGTACGCCGGGGCACCATCGAGGATGTCGCGCATGTCGTGATCCTGATGCAGGAAAACCGCAGCTTCGATCATTATTTCGGCAGCATGGCCGGCGTGCGGGGCTTCGGGGACCGTTTCCCCATTCCCGTCATGGGTCCGGATGGCGGGACACGCCCTGTCTGGTGGCAGGCCGATGCCGAAGGCCGCCTTGTCGCGCCCTTCCATCTATCCACCCGCCAGCATTTCGACCTGATGCGGGTAAAGGGCACGCCGCATCACTGGGAGGATGCGCAAGAGGCGTGGGACAATGGGCGGATGAACGCCTGGGCGGCATCCAAGACCGTCCGCGCCATGGGGCATTACCGTCGCGAAGACCTCGGCTTCCAGTTCGCGCTGGCCGAGGCCTTCACCCTGTGCGACGCCTATCATTGCTCGATGCACGCAGGCACCAACCCGAACCGCCTCTTCCTCTGGACCGGAACCAATGATCCTGCTGGCAGCCATGGCGGGCCGGCGATCACCAACTCCCACGATAATCTCGCCGAACTCGGCGGCTGGCCGGAAAGCTACCGCTGGACCAGCTACACCGAGCGCCTGCAGCAGGCCGGCATAGACTGGCGTATCTATCAGGACATGGCGGACAATTTCACCGACAACCCGCTGGCTGGCTTCCACAGTTTCCGGAGCGCCCACGCCAGGACGCCGGGGTCCGACCCGGCCCTTCTCGACCGGGGGCTTTCGACCCACACCCTCGACCGGTTCCGCAAGGACATACTGGAAAACCGCTTGCCACAGGTGAGCTACATGGTGGCCCCGGCAGCGCTTTCGGAACACCCCGGCCCGTCCAGCCCGGCACAGGGGGCCGCCTATACCGCCGAAGTGCTCGACGCGCTGACCGCCAACCCGGCTGTCTGGGCGCGGACAGTCCTGTTCGTGATGTATGACGAGAATGACGGCTTCTTCGATCATGTGCCCCCGCCGGCCCCTCCGGGCCGTCGGGACGATGAAGCCTCGGGCGCCTCCACTGTTTTGACAGAAGGCGAATATCATCTTGTGCCGAGCGAAAGCGCTGGGAAATCCGACCTCCCCGAACTCAGGGGCCGTCCCTATGGCCTTGGGCCGCGCGTGCCGATGTTCGTCGTCTCGCCTTGGTCGCGCGGCGGCTGGGTGAATTCGCAGGTCTACGATCACACATCCGTCATCCGCTTTCTGGAAGCGCGTTTCGGCGTGGCGGAGCCCAACATCTCGCCCTGGCGGCGGGCCGTGTGCGGGGATCTCGCCGGTTGTCTGGATTTCTCCCGCGCCGGTAACGCCGCGCCCGCGCCCCTGCCCGATCCGCGCCCCGAAGCCGCGCGCGCGGCGCTCATCCCGAAGCAGCCGGTGCCGGACGCGCCGGCGCACAATCCGTTCTCGGCGCAGGAGCCGGGCATCAGGCGGTCGCGTGCCCTGCCTTACCATCTGGAGGTGACGGATGCGATGGAGGACGACGCCATCACTCTCCGCTTCGCCTGCGACGGGACGGCCGCCGCCGTCTTCCATGTCTATGACCGGCTGGCGCTCGACAAGCCGCCGCGCCGCTACACGCTGACACCGGGCAAGACGCTTTCCGGCCGCTGGCTGCTGAAGGATGGCGCCCATGATCTGTGGGTGCTCGGCCCCAACGGCTTCCACCGCCATTTCACCGGCCGTCCGGGCCAGACGGCTCCGCGCCTTGCCTGGCGGCTCGATCGCACGGCGATGCGGCTTGCCCTGATTGTGGGGGAAGGGCGCGTGGAGGCTGTTTCAAATGCCTATGGCCGCCAGCATGGTAACTGGAGCGGCGAGGGGGGTGGCCGCCATCATTGGGATCTGGCGCTGACAGGCGGCTGGTATGACATCAGCATCACCGCGCCCGATGTTCCGGGATTCAGCCGGCGGATTGCCGGGCGGCTCGAAAATGGCCGGGACAGCGTGACCGACCCGGCGCTCGCCATCGCCTGACTGGGGGGCGACCCCATTCGGCCGCATGCCCGCGTGCGGTTCGCCACGCCCGCCGAAACGCTGGCCTCTCGAAACGCCGGGGTCGACGGACGGCCCGCGACGTTCCAAGCTGGCTGGCGGCCGCTTTCCGGCCTGCACCACCCTGCGGGAGCCTTTCATGACCAGTTGCACGGCCGCTGTCGCGCGCGGCGCCAACCAGCCCTTCACGCTCGAAGAGATAGAGGTCACGGCACCGCGTGCCGGGGAAGTGCGCGTTCGGGTGGCGGGCGTCGGGCTATGCCACACCGATCTCGTCTTCCGCGACCAGGTCGAGGCCTTCGCCAAGCCCGGTGTCCTGGGCCATGAAGGCGCCGGCATTATCGAGGCCGTGGGCGAGGGCGTCGAGGGCTTCGCCGTTGGCGACCGGGTGGTGATGGGCTTTTCCTCCTGCGGGGCCTGCCCCCGCTGTGACGAGGATCTGCCAAGCTACTGCCTGCAGTTCGTGCCGCTCAACTATGCCGGCATGCGGCTGGAGGATGGCTCCACCGCCTGTTCCGGGGCTGATGGCGCGCCGGTTTCCTCCCACTTCTTCGGCCAGTCCTCCTTCGCGGCGCTGGCGGTGACGCGGGCGCGGAACCTCGTGAAGGTGCCGGAAACGCAATTGCCGCTCGAACTGCTCGGCCCGCTTGGCTGCGGCCTGATGACAGGCGCAGGCGCAGTCATGAAATCCATGGACTGCAAGGCCGGCTCGTCCCTCATCGTCTTTGGCGGCGGCCCTGTCGGGCTGGCGGCCGTGATGGCCGGGCGCGTGCGCGGCTGCGCCACGATCATCCTCGTCGAGCCGCTGGCCGCGCGCCGTGAAACGGGCCTCGAGCTTGGCGCGACCCATGTGATCGACCCCGCCGCCGGTGATCTCGGCGAGGCAATCCGCGCGATCCTGCCGCTGGGCGTCGATTTCGCGCTCGACACGACGGGCAATGTCGGGGTGGTGGAAACCGGCCTCGCCAATCTGGCGCCGCATGGCATGATCGGGCTTGTCGGCGTGCCGAAGGAGGCCGAGGCCGCCATTTCGGTGAACATCACCGCGCTGATGACGCCGGGCCTCAGGATCATCGGCATCATCGAGGGCGATGCCGTGCCGCAGCAATTCATTCCCGAACTGCTGGCGCTGCACGCGGCGGGCGATTTCCCCTTCGACAGGCTGATCCGCACCTTCCCGCTTTCCCGGATCAACGAGGCGATCGAGGCGCAGGCGCGCGGCGACTGCATCAAGGTCGTCCTCATTCCCTGACATGCGCCAGACCTGAAACGCGCGAGAACGGAGATACCCGATGCAATTCGACAATGATTACCGCATGCTGATCGGCGGCGCGCTGGTGGGCGCGGCAAAATCCCTCGATGTGCTGAGCCCCGCGACCGAGCAGGTCATCGCCAGCGTGCCGGACAGCGGCGAGGCCGAGCTGCAGGCGGCCGTGGACGCAGCCCGCAAGGCCTTTCCGGGCTGGGCCGCGACCCCGATCGCCGAGCGCAAGGCCATGCTGAACGCGCTGGGCGACGCGATCATGGCCAATGCGGATGGCTTCATGCGCCTACTTACCGCCGAGCAGGGCAAGCCCCACCACGAGGCGCAGGGCGAGATCATGGGCGCGGGCTTCTGGCTGAAGGCGGCAACCGCCCTCGACCTGCCTGAGACAGTGAACGAGGATTCCGACGAGCGTATCTCCATCACCCGCCATGTGCCGCTGGGCGTGGTGGGCGCGATTGCGCCATGGAACTTCCCGATGATCCTGGCGATGTTCAAGGTGGCGCCCGGGCTTCTGGCCGGCAACACCATGGTGCTGAAGCCTTCGCCCTTCACGCCGCTTTGCACACTGAAGTTCGCGGAACTGGCCAAGGAGATCCTGCCGGCCGGTGTGCTCAACGTGATCACCGGCGGCGACCATCTCGGCCCGCTGATGACCGCGCACCCAGGTTTCGACAAGATCAGCTTCACCGGCTCCACCCAGACCGGGCGGCGGGTGATGGCATCGGCCGCGCCGACCCTGAAGCGCGTGACTTTGGAACTGGGCGGTAACGACCCGGCGATCGTGATGCCCGACGTGGACGTGGAAAAGATTGCCGAGCAGCTTTTCTGGGCGGCATTCTCCAACAACGGGCAAATCTGCATCGCCACCAAGCGCATGTATATCCACAAGGATATCTACGAGCCACTGCGCGACGCCATCGTCGCCTATGCGAAGACTGTGAAGGTAGGCGATGGCGCCCAGCAGGGCACGCAGATCGGGCCGATCAACAACCGCCCGCAATATGAGCGCGTGCTCGACCTGATCCGGGATGCGAAGGACAATGGCTATACGTTCCTGATGGGGGGCGAAAAGTCCGATGTGCCGGGCTATTTCGTGCCCATCACCATCCTCGACAACCCGCCCGAGGACAGCCGCATCGTGCAGGAGGAGCAGTTCGGGCCCGTTCTGCCGCTGATCCGGTTCGACGACATCGATGAAGTGGTCGCGCGCGCCAATGCCAGCGATTACGGTCTGGGTGCCTCCATCTGGTCCGCCGACGAGGAGAAGGCCTATGAACTGGCGCAGCGCATCCAGTCGGGCACGGTCTGGGTGAACGAGACGCAGCATCTGTCCCCGCTGGCGGCTTTCGGCGGCATGAAGCAGTCGGGCATGGGCGTCGAAGGCGGTGTCGAGGGTCTGCTGGAATATACCGCCGCGCAAACTCTGGTGCGCAGGAAGAAGCCGGCTTTCAAAGGCTGAGCCACGGCGGCTGAGGCAGGGCCCTCAGGGGCCGCGAAACGGAGGCGGGGGCGGCCCGAAAGCCGCCCCCGTCGTTCGTTCAGGCCGATGCACGGCATGACTGTTGCCGCCACGGTCAGAGGCGCGCGCACTGGTCTTCCCGGTTGCCCTTGACGATATTGCCACCGCCGTCGGGTGCGGGGCGGTTGTCCTTGCATTGCAGATTGCCGTCGATGCGATTGCCGGAAACCCTCTGGATGCCGCGGTTGCCGAACAGCTGGATGTCGCCATTGACCCGCAGACCGGAGAGGCGCGCCGATCCGCCGTCCTTCAGTTGCACATTGCCATCCACGGACACGCCCCTGAGGTCGACATGGCGGTGGTTTTCGCCCTGAACATTGCCACCGACCTTCACGCCCTCGGCCCTCAGGCTGGCGCCATCACGGACCAGTATGTTCCCATCGATGCGGGTGTTGCCCAGATTGCAGCGCGCGCCATTGGGAACCACCAGATTTCCGTCAATCCTGGCCGGGCCGAGCGACCCGCGGCACTCCTGGTCGCCTGCAAGGGCGGGGCCTGCGGCCATCATCATCGCACCGCAGAGCAGCGCCCCGGCCAGACTTTTCCCGGCCAGATTCATCCTGTGCATCATGATGAAATCTCCCTTTCCTCGAACCATGTCGTCCCTGCTGCGGGATCATGGTTGAACAGTCTGCAAACGGGCGGTTCAGAAGGGGTTAACCAGCCCGGCCACCGCTATCCGGCGGGAAGGCCTGGAAGCGCGCACAGCGTGTTGACCAGCCGCATCTGCTCGATGGTCTCGCATTTCGCCTCGCGCAGGCGCGGGGCGCCGAAGATCAGCGCAAGCGCCCTGGCGCGGGAAATGGCGACGTTGATGCGGTTGAGCGAGAACAGGAATTCCATTCCGCGCGCCATTTCGCCTGCCGAGGATGCCGTCATGGAAACGAGGCAGACGGCCGCCTCCTGGCCCTGGAACCGGTCGACCGTGCCGACGCGGATTCCATCCGGAAGCGCGGCCGCGAGCGCGTTCACCTGTGCATTATAGGGTGCGACGACGATGATGTCGGCTGGCCGCATGGGCCTTGATGTCCCGTCCATGCCGGTCCACTGACCGGCGAGCAGCTGCCCGCAGGCGGCAAGGATCGCGGACGTTTCCTCCTGTGCGACCTGCGCATTGCCTTCGTGCGCCACTGGCACCCAGAAGGCCCCGGCTTCAGGAAAGCCCGTGCCTGAGACCTTCTGGCGGGCCGTATCCGGGTGGCTGGCAAGCCTTCCTTCATAGACCTGTTCCGAAATGAAGCGGTTCACCGCCGGGTGCATCCGCCGCGTGCTGTCCAGGAAGATGCCCCGGTCGGGCGGGATGGTGGCATGCTCGCCCAGCATCCAGTCGAGGCAGGAAAGGTTGGCGGGCTCCGGGTGCGCGCCCTGGATCACCTGCGGCAGCTGGCGCGGATCGCCCACCAGCACGATGTTGCGCGCCGCGCGCCCCATGGCCACCATGTTGGCCAGCCCCACCTGGCCCGCTTCGTCCACGAACAGCCAGTCGAAGGCCTGGATATTCTCTGCGCGGGCGAAGAAGAAGACGGTTCCGCCCACCACATGCCTGCCGACGGCCGCGCGCGCATTGTCGGTCGTGCGCAGGATGGGGCTGTCCTCCGGATAGCCGTCATCCACGGACGAGAGCTTGTGCATGATCTCCCATGAGAAGGGCAGGTCGGCCTCCTCGATGGCGGCTGTGCAGCCTGTCAGCAGGTTGCGAATCGCCTCATGGCTGCTGGAGGCCACGCCCACCCGCTTGCCCGACCGCAGCAGGGCAAGAATGGCGCGCGCGGTCACATGGGTCTTGCCCGTGCCGGGCGGCCCCTGGATCGGCAGGACGGTTTCCTCCATCCGGGCAACCGCTTCGATGGTGCGGAGAACCGGGTCCGCATCCTGTGGCATGGGGCCGGAAAGGCGCGGGGCCGCGCGGGAAAGCAGATCGTCCACCGCGCGGTAGCGGCGCGGCCCGCACTGGTCCTCGATCACGTCGCGCAGCGCCTGGGCGATGCCGCGGGTATCCAGCGGCGCGTCCGGGTGCAGCGTCAGCTGGTCGGCGAGCAGATCGGCCTTCTTCCGGCCGATCGTCAGCGTCACCGTCCGGTGCTTGCGGTCCAGATGCTCAATGTTGATGGATGTGAAGTTTTCGGGCGTGGCGATGGAGGCCCTGCTACCGTTGCGCAGCTTCGTTTCCTGCCGGGGGAAGCTGTAGGTCCGCCGCATGGATTGCCTGACCGGCTCGGACGGCCCCGTGGCAACCAGCCCGGCGAGCGCATCGAGGTCATCGATGAGTTCGTCCGCCTCCATGCCGAGGCTGTCGAAGATCGCCCACCAGCCCGGCTTTGCCTCCCGCTTGTGGAAGACGCCAAGGTTGAGGAGCATGGCCTGCCGGCTTTCGCACAGGCCCGAGGCTTGCAGCCGTGCCCTGAGCGTCTCGACATCATCGTCTCTTTCCGTGTCTTCCGCCGTGGTGGCCGCGGCCGTGGGCCAGGGGCCTTCCGGCCGGATCGACACGAGCCAGTCGCGCAGCTTTTGTGTCGAGAGGCAGTCGAGCCGGTTGTAGTTTTCGATCTCGTCGAGGATCGCCGCCTCGCCCGTCTCGCGCCATTCCTCATAGGCGACGACGGAACCGCCCGCCGTCTTCACTTCGCCCTCGCGCACGAAATCATAGAAGACTTCGAGGGACTTGATGGAATAGCTGCTTTCGGAACAGATCAGCCCGCCGCGCACCACGGCAAAGAGATCGACGAACCGCCGCTCGCGCAGCAGCCGGTCGAGGAAGGCCTCGCCGATTCCATGCCTTGCCGTCAGCCGCCTGAGGGCGGTGATCTCGTACGGAGCGTAATGATATATGCCTGCGTTCGGGAAACACCGGAGCCGGTCCTCGAAGAAGGCGAACAGCTTCGCCAGCGCCCGGCCTTCGCCCGCGCGGTCATGCGCCCAGAAGGGCTGGAAGCCTTCCTCCGTCAGCACGCCGTGCAGATATTCAAGCCCGCCGTCGACATGGGGGTCGCCCTCGATGTCGTAGAAGATATCGCCCGGTTGCGGCCGTGGCAGCAGGTCGAAGCCCTTTCCGGCCCGGGCGGGGCGCAGTTCGTGGCGTGGCGGGCCGCTTTTGCGCGCCTGTTGCAGCCGTGCCTGCGCCTTCAGCCGGTCGAGCGTTTCGGCGGCCATGCCGCGCACCGGCCCCGCGTGGCGCGCCAGCTGCGCCACGCTGTCGATGCCGTCCGATTCCAGCTTCTTCACCTGCGCGCGCGTGATGTTGGCCAGGGTGAAGAGGCTGTCTTCGGCCTTCCAGACCTGCGCGCAATGGTCAGACCAGCGGCACAGGCTGCAGTCCGCGCAGGGCTCGGGCCGGGTTTCGGGCGTTTCGGCCACAAAGGCTTCGAGCCGTGCGCGTGCCGCGCGGGCATAATGCGCATAGTCGGCCAGCCGCAGCGTGGCGCGCGTTCCGTCACCCAGTTCGATATGGGCCTGTTCCGGCAGCACTCCCTGCACGTCGGCCAGAAGATCGGAATAGAGGACAAGTTGCAGCACATGCCTCGGGTGCGGGCGGCGCTTCAGCTTGGTGTCCGTCACCTCGTAGCTGAAAGCCCCGAGGGCCGAGGGGCGCTCGACCCGCTCGAGAAAATCGGACCAGCCGCCCCAGTTTCCCGAAAGCAGCGCGCCCTGGAACAGGATGTCCGGCCCTTCGGCAAGCGCCGCGCGTGTAGCCGCCGCATCGGTGGCAAGGTCGCCGGGGGTGATTTCGACCACATGCCGCCCTTGCGCCTTCAGCCGGGCGAGATGGCCCGCCTCATGCGCGTCGCCCATCGTTTGCAGCAGCCGTGCATCGGCATCGTCCTCGCGCGGCTCCGGCCCCTTGCCCCGCAGCCGTGCAAGATCGAGGGCCGTGGCATGGGCACAGCCGGTGAAACGCATGAGGTCGGTTGCCGAAAAGAGGATGTGGTCGCCTGCGTTCCGCATCTGGCTCCTTTGCCGTGATCCGCCCGGCCCCCTGAAAGTTTGTCTGGCCAGACAAACCGACGGGGTGCGTCTGCCGGGATGCGACATGCCCGACATACATCGGGTGGGCAACGCATCGCATCTCGACAGGACGCAGAATCGGTCATAGCCTGTGCGGGTGTCAAAAACTGGCAGGCTGATTGCGCATCATGTCATTTTCCAAGGCCCGCGATCTCATCCGGCTCGCCCAGCTTGCCGCTGCCCGTCGCTCCGGCATCGGGCTTGAGGATATCTGCGCCGAATTCGGTGTCGCCCACCGCACGGCGCAGCGCATGACGACCGCGCTGGAAGAGTGTTTCGCCAATGTGGAGGTGATCGATGGCGAGGATCGCAAGCGCCGCTGGCGGCTTGCCGACCCTGGCCTCGGCCGTCTGCTGCCACGGCAGGAAACCGGGCTGGAAGCGCTTGATATCGCCGTGCGCGCGGCCACGGGCGAAGGGCGCCTTCTCCATGCACGGGCGCTTGAAGGCCTGCGCGACGGCCTGCTGGCGTGCCTGCCGGCCCGTGACGCCGCGCGGGCGGAAGCCGATGCCGAGGCGGTGCTCGCCGCCATGGGCCATGTCAGCCGGCCGGGGCCACGCGTGAGCCTTGCGCCCGCCATGCTCGATGCCATCATCGAGGCGCTGCGCGGTCCGTTCCGCCTTGTGGTCCGCTATGGGGAACCGGATTCGCCGCCGCGCATGCTGGAACCGCATGGCGTGCTGATGGGGCATCGGTCCTATCTTGTTGCCCGCCAGCCCGATCGCGGCGACAGGATTCGCAGTTTCCGCCTCGATCTCATCCACGAGGCCCGCACCCTCGACGAGAGCTTCGCGATGGCGGAGGATTTTTCACTAGAGGACCATGCGGCTCAGTCCTTTGGCGTGTGGCAGCACCCGGATGAATATGGCGAGGTTGTGTGGCGCTTCAGCCCCGAAGCCGCGGAACGTGCGGCTGGCTTCCGCTTTCACCCCGGCCAGCATGCCGAGCCGCAGGAGGATGGAAGCCTCATCGTCCGCTTCCGGGCCTCGGGCTGGCTGGAAATGGCCTGGCATCTCTATCAATGGGGGGACAAGGTCGAGGTGCTGGCGCCCGATGGCCTTCGCGCCATGGTGGAAGGCTACCGCCGGTCCGACTTCAGCGCGCTGCCCTGAAACAGGGGCGCGCGCCGGACCGGCGGTGTCTGTTCGGTCAGGGCGCGATCAGGCGGTCATGCCGTTCGTGAACAGGAAGATCATGTAGGCGCCATAGGCCAGCAGCATGGCGGCCCCGATTCCCCTTCCGATCGTGCGGAAGGCGAAGAGTATGAGGATGAGCGCAATAGCAGTCGCCAGGAGCACCGGCGTATCGATGCTGCGGAAGCGGTCACTGACGGCAATGGGGTGGATGACTGCCGTGGTGCCCAATATGGCCAGGATGTTGAAGATGTTGCTGCCGATCACATTGCCGAGCACCACGTCGGAATGGCGCCGGATGGCCGCGACGATTGCGGTTGCCAGTTCCGGAAGCGACGTGCCCACCGCCACGAGCGAAAGGCCGATGACGGCATCCGGAACGCCGAAGTCGCGGGCGATGGAAACTGCCCCGTCAACGAGAAGATCCGCGCCGAAAACCAGCAGCGCGATGCCGCCCAGCGCCAGCGCCGGCCCCATCCACGCCCGCCGGATCGGAATATCCTCGAACTCATCGGTTTCCATCTCGAACAGCGTGGCCGCCTTTTCGCGCCGCTCCTTCATGTAGGTTGTCCCCAGGAAGAGGATGAGGGCGCCGAGGAGGGCCGCGCCCTCCGGCAGGGTGATCACCTGCCCCTGGACAAGCCCGAACAGAATCAGTGCGGAAAGCCCCGCCACCACCGCTTCACGCAGCGCCGTCGGGCTCCAGCCGGATATGGGCACGATCACGGCGGCGATCCCGATGATCAGCAGCGTGTTCGCGATGTTGCTGCCCACCACATTGCCGAGCGCGATTTCGGGCGCACCGTTCAGGGCCGCATTCAGGGACACCAGAAGTTCCGGCATGGAGGTGCCGAAGCCGATGATGACAAGGCCGATGATTAGCTTCGAGATGCCGAGGCGTTCGGCGATGTTCACGCTGCCCCGCACGAGGCTTTCCCCCCCGATGAAGAGCAGGACAAGCCCGGCTGCGACAAGCCCGATATCGTACCAGAGTGTTTCCAATGCCATGTCCTCTCAGAGCCAGCCGCGTTTCTTGAAATACAGGAGTGGGATGATGGCCGACAGCGCCATCAGGCCGATCGCCCATGGATAGCCCAGCAGCCATTGCAATTCCGGCATGTGTTCGAAGTTCATGCCGTAGATCGAGGCAACGAGCGTCGGTGGCAGGAAAACGACGGCTGCCACCGAGAAGATCTTGATGATGGCGTTCTGCTCGATGCTGATCATCCCGAGTGTCGCATCAAGAAGGAAGGTGATCTTCTGCGACAGGAAATCGGCATGGTCGGCAAGCGAGCGCACGTCCCGGTAGAGGGTCTTGATGCCTTCGCGGATGTCCTTGGCGCTCTTGCGCTGGACTGCGCCCTGCCCGAGAAAACCGGCCATGCGCTCGAGCGTGACGAGGCTGTCGCGGATGTTCGAGATGAGATCGCCCTTGTGGCCGATCCCGGACAGGAGTTTCCCGAAATCCTTGTTTTTCGCCGAGCCTGAGCCGTTGTGCTGGAAGATGCTGCGCGAAATCCCGTCGATGTCACGTCCGGCACGTTCCAGGATATCCGCAAGGCGCTCGACGATCGCATCGAGCAGCGCGATCAGGACATCCTCCCCCGATGAGCAGCCCATGTCGTTTTTTTCCACGCGCTGCCGGAAGGTCTGGAAGGCGCGCGGATCATGATATCTGACGGTGATGAGCAGATCGCCTTTCAGGATGAAGGTCACGGCATTCATGTCCGGCGTGTCGCCATCGGCGTTGGCGGGCAGCAGGGCGGTCATGTAGGCCGCGCCATTCTCGTTGTAGAGCCGCGAGGAGATCTCGATCTCCGCCATCTCTTCCAATGTGGGTATGTCGATCCCCAGCTTCTTCTCCAGTCCGGTCTCCTCGGCGTCCTCGGGCTGGAGAAGATCGATCCACAGCAGGTCCCCGTCATGCGCAAGTGCGTCATGCACCGCCCTGAGCCGGCCGCCGTCATTCCTGTATCCGCTGATCATCGGCGCACCCCTTCGGCCTTTCGATCCAGCTGTTGACGAGGCGGCCACCCCGCCTGCAACTGGCTTGAACCGGCCACAGCGTCATTTAGGCTGGTTGCGCCGGCTGGCAATGCCATGCGCGGTTCCCTGTGCCATGGAATCCATGGCTGGCGGAATGCTGCATGTTCGCAATTCTGTAACCGCAGCAGGCCAATATGCCGAACGGGTTCAGAGCCGGTGGGGAAGCATGCATCTGCCTGCCTCGACCATGCCGGGATGGCGGGAACCGGCCACCGGCCCGGATAGTCAGGCCGGTGCCGCTGGAAGACATGAAGGATATGCAGGACATATGGATGTGCGCCCGATGATGAACACAAGCCGCCGCGCCTTTCTTGCCGCCACGGGCAGCGCGTTCGCCGCCCTGCTGGCCAGCGGCTGCTCGACCCGCGGCGCGATTTCCCCGGCGCTTGCCGAGGCCGCAGGCCATGGGCCGCTGGTGCCTGACCCCGCCGGCTTTCTCGATCTGCCGGACGGTTTTTCCTATCGCGTCATCAGCCGCCTCGGCGATGCGATGGACGATGGCCTGACCGTGCCCGATGCGGCCGATGGCATGGGCTGCTTCGATCACGGCGGCGGGAAATGGGCGCTGGTGCGCAACCATGAGCTGCGCCCTGGCAAGAGCGGCGGCGGCGCCATTCCATCCGGCTATGACCGGGTTGCCCGCAGCAACATCGTGATGCCCGGCGGCACCACCACCCTGGTGGTGGATGCGCAAACGCTGGCGGTGGAGCGGCAATACAGGTCCCTTGCCGGCACGATCCGCAACTGCGCCGGCGGGGTGACGCCATGGGGCAGTTGGCTGAGCTGCGAGGAAGATGTCACGCGCGCCGGGCCTCTGGCCGGCAGGGATCATGGCTATGTCTTCGAGGTGCCCGCGCGGGCGGAGGGGCTGGTCGATCCCGTGCCGCTGAAGGCGATGGGCCGCTTCAATCACGAAGCCGCCGCCGTCGATCCGGCAACCGGCATCGTCTACATGACCGAAGACCGCAAGGACGGGCTTCTCTATCGCTTCATTCCCGCAGTTCCGGGCGACCTCGCCCGTGGCGGGCAACTCGAGGCGCTCGTGCTCCCGGCGGCCCCGGCGGACACGCGCAACTGGAATGGCCGCACCCACGCGGTGGGCGGCTGGCATGCAGCCCGCTGGGTGAAGCTGGATGACCCGGAAGCGCCCGCCGATGATCTGCGCATCCGTGGTGCCGCGCAGAGCGCGGCCATCTTCGCGCGCGGCGAAGGCGTGTGGATGGGCGATGGCGAGCTCTATTTCTGCTGCACCAATGGCGGCGCCGCGAAGCTGGGCCAGATCTTCCGGCTGCGGCCGGGGCGCAATGGCGCGTCCGATGGCCTGCAGCTCTTCTTCGAGAGCAGTAGCCCCGACCAGTTCAACTATGGCGACAACCTGACAATCGCCCCGAACGGCCATCTCATTGTCTGCGAGGACCAGTATACGGATGTCGTCGCCAATCATGTGCGCGGCATCACACCGGAAGGCAAAGCCTATCCGCTGGCCGCGCTGCGCACGCAGACCGAGCCGGCAGGCGCCTGTTTCTCGCCGGATGGTCGCGTCCTGTTCCTGAACGCCTACAGCCCGACGGCCACCATCGCCATCACCGGCCCCTGGGGCGCCGCCGCCTAGAAAGCCCCTTTTCGGCCTGGGCGTACGGCATGAGGCACGCGCATGCCTCACGCGGCTTCTGCAAGGTCGTCGGTCGTATCCCAGGCAAGGCCCGGGCGGTAGCGGGCGGCGATCCGGCCTTCCTCAAGGGCGAAGAGATGCAGCCAGCCGTTGTCGAAAAGTGCCTGCACGCCGGGATGCCGCGCGAGGATTTCCGCCATTGCGGCCATGGGGGCCTCGATCAGCACCGACAGGCGCAGCGGATCATGCGCCGGCCGCTCGCCGTCATGCAATGTCTGCCAGGGCAGGCCGGGGCGCAGCCGGCCACCATTGCCCTCGACCACACCGATCCCGCCCACGACATTGTGAATGAGCTTGTTGCCACCCCCGAAGACATCCGGCGCAACGCTGGAGCCATGATATTGCAGGCTGATCCAGCTTGCCACCACCACCGGCGCAGTCAGGATCAGTTCCAGCGTGCCGAAGCCCTCATCCGCCTTCCAGTCATAGCTGTGGAGGAAGGCGCGGCCTGAAAGATCGCGGCCAGCCGTCACGGCGCGTGGTGCAGCGACAAAGGCGGCGCAGCCGGCCAGCCCCCATTCGGGGCGCACCTCGGCCCAGTTGCGCGCCCTGTCCGCAATGTTTCCGGCCCGGGCGCCGGGAAGGCGCTGCGCCCGTTCGATGCGGGCAAGGCGCGCCGCCTGCTCCAGCCACACCCTGGCGGTGCGGATATCCGCTGCATGCGCCTGTGCCGGGCTGTCCTCGTGAAGCGTCACCGTATCGGTCGTGGTGTCATGAAGCCCGGCGAGGAACAGCGTGTCCTCGGCAATCGCGATGCCATGGGTCGGAAGCCCGGCGCGCGTTTCCGGGTCGTTGAGCAGTTGCGCCAGCAGACGGGCGGAAACCTCGCCAGTCTGTCCGCCGCACGCGCCGCAATGATAGGCGCTTTCATGTGGATTGTTCCGCACCTGCCCGCCATGGCCGAGCAGCAGGACAAGGCGCGCATGGTCTTTCGTCAGGCTCATGGCCCTGAGCACGGCTGCTGCGGTCGCGGCCTTGGCCTCGGCTGTCATTGCGCCTTCGATACGGGGCGCTGGCTGCGGCGCGGGCTGCCGCCCGAGGCCCAGCGCATCCTTCACCAGCTTTGCCCCGTAAAACGGCCCGGCTGCTTCCACGAAGGCGAAGGAGGAAACCGCTGCCTGCCGGAAACGGCCCCAGGCGCGGGCAGTCCGTGCCGCGATCCGGGCGCGCTGCTCGGTGGCCGGTTCCGCATGGCTGGTCGAAGTGAGCGTGGGGTTCAGGAGCACAGGAAGGTGTGCGGCGATCTCGTCCGTTCCATGTGCCCGGTGGGCGGCAGGCAGGCCGAAGAAGCCGGCAAAGCCGATCGTCGCGATACCGGGGTCAAGGCTTTCGAGCGCGCGGCGGAACAGTTCCGAGCGAACGTCGATGCAGAAGGCCGCCTGAAGCGCTGGCCGCCCCGCCGCTGCCGCCGGCCCGCCCTGCATCCCGGCAAGCTGGCGCTGGTGGGCGCGTTCGGCAGCGTCCTGAAGGATCGAATCGACCAGTTGCTCCGCCGTTGGCGCCACGGGTTCGGCATGAGCCGCGACCGTCTTTGCCCAGTCCCCGGCGATTTGCGGCGCATGCGCCAGCAGGGCTTCTTCCCATACAAGGCGGATGGCGAGCAGATCCGTGATGCTGCTGTCGCTGTCCCCCTTCAGTTCCGCGTCCCACAGCAGCCAGCGGGCATGCTGTGCCCAGCCGCCGAGCTCCATCAGCAGCCGGTGAAAGACGGTGGGGGCGGCGGCCTCGGTCAGCCCGAGCCGCTCGGCCGCGCGCAGCAGCGCGCGTTCGGCCGTGTCTGGCGCGGCTGCGACATGGGCGCAGAAGCCGGACAGGCCCGCGATTTCGGGAGTCAGGTCATGCGTTGCCCATTCCCGCCAGGCGGCGAAGGCGCCCTGGCCCGGCGCCGGCATCCACAGGGCCTGACCGCGATCGAACCGCCCTGCGGCCCAAAGGCCGAAACAGCGCGCGATCACGGCGGGCCAACGGGTGCCCGTGGCGCCTTCGGCCAGTTCGGCAACGGTTGGCAGGGCGCGGGGCGGCGGCCCGTCTTCGCCCAGTTTCGCTTTCAGCTGCGCAAGGCTGCCGGGCTTTTGTTGTGATGGGCAGGCGGACAGCGCCGCTGCCAGATCATCATCGCTGATCCGGCCCGCTGCCACCTCGGCGGCAAAGGCCGCCCTCGGCCGGGTGAGCCGGATTCCGGCGACCCGCGCGAGCCGGGCCGAGGCGGTCGTCAGATCCTCGCCCGCCTGGCCGAGGAAGGGATTGACCGCGACCGTGGCGGAAAGCGGGAAGGCGGGCGGAATGGCGCGGGCTGCGGCTTCGGCGGCCTTCACTATGGCGGTCAGCCGGGCCGGCGCGATGTCGATGGACTTGAGGAACATGTCTGCCTCCTTGGTGTCGGGAGTGGTCTCAGGCTTGATGTCAGGGGTGGCGCGCGGCCTTGAAACCGCCGATCAGCCGGTCGAGCACGGCGTTGAGGTAGAGGCCGTTGGCAAGATGCACGCGAAGTCCCGCTGCTGCCGGGTGGTGCGCCCAGAGCGGGAACAGCGCCTGCGCAACCGCGACGAGGGCAAAGGAGACGAGGGCGAGCACGATGAGCGCCCATTCGAGCGGCCCGGCCGCGGGCGTCGCGGGAACCTGCCCGCCCCACAGCGCCTCGGCGAGATGGTGGAAGGCGAAATAGGCGATAGCCGCGCCCGCGGACGCAAGCGCCGTCCGCTTGGTGAGGGCGGCGGGTGCCGCATCGGCAAGGCCCTGCGCGACGAGATAGGCGACGCCGAAAACCAGGATCGCGCCAAGTGCCAGCGCCTGCGCCGATTTTTCGCCTGCCAGCAGGGTGAAGCCCGTTGCCACGGTGGCATAGAGGGCAAGGGCCATCAGGAAGGCATTGGCAACGGCGCCAAGGCCGGGCACCGCGACAGGGCCGGGCCGGTGCACCGATGCCACCGCCTGCACCGCCCCGCCCGAGGCAAGGAAGGCATGCGCCTTGTAGAGCGAGTGGGCGACAATGTGCAGAAGCGCCAGCGCCCACAGGCCAAGGCCGCACTGCAGCAGCATGAAGCCCATCTGCGCCACCGTCGACCAGGCGAGCGCGGTCTTCACGGCCGGCTGGGTCAGCATCACCACGGCCCCGAACAGCGCCGTGAAGCCCCCGGTCATGACTAGGGCCGCCATCGCGCCGGGGCTCGCCTGCACCGCATCCGCCAGCCGGATCAGCAGGAAGCCGCCGGCATTGACGATGCCGGCATGCAGCATTGCCGAAACAGGGGTCGGCGCTTCCATCACTTCGGTCAGCCAGCCGTGCAGCGGGAAGGATGCCGTCTTGAGCGCTGCGGCCAGAACCAGAAGGGCAACCGCCGCCTGCGCTGCAAGCGGAAGGCCGGTTGCGGCCGCCGCCCCCAGCGCCATGATGTCGGCCGTGCCATAGGCCGCCCACAGCAGAAGTGCGGCCAGGATCACCGCCAGATCGCCGGCGCCCCACACCAGCGTGAATTTGGCCGCTGCCCGCCGGGCTTCGGGCCGCTCGGCATAGAAAAGCAGCAGTTGCCGAAGGCCCAGGCCGACAGCGACAAAGCCCGCCGCAAGCACCGCCAGGCTTCCTGCCTGCACCAGCAGCAGAACGGCCGCGAGCGTTGCCAGCATCAGCGCGTGGAAACGGCCTTCCCGCGCCTCGCCATCGAGATAGGTGCGGGAATAGCGAACCACGATCCAGCCGACGAAGGCGACGAGCAGCGCCATGGTGGCGCTGATGGCATCCAGCCTGAAGGCGACAAGCGCGCTGCCCGGCGCCGCAAACGTGGCCGGCCCGGCAAGGACCAGCCGCAGCACGCCAAGCCCGGCAAGCGCAAGCGCCGCCAGCGCCGCGCCCTCTGCAAGGCGTGGCACCAGGCCGGGGCGCCGGCCCGGCCGCGCAGCCGCGATTGCGGCGACGACAAGCAGGATCAGCGGGGCAGCGAGCGGGGCAGCGAGCGGGGCGGCAAGGGGGGCAGACAGGGGGAAATCCATCGGCGCTATCCTCGAACAGGGAACCGGTTGGCTGGATAGCCTCTGGAAACTCGCCATAATATTACATATTATCTGCAATATTCATCCAGGAAACAGAACGATGGCGCAGCTCAACCTTCACCACCTCCGCCTTTTCCGGGCAGTGGCCACCGAACAGTCCCTCACGGCTGCGGCGCGTCGGCTGAACCTGTCGCAATCGGCGCTGTCCACGCAGATAAGGATCCTGGAACAATCCCTTGGGCATGATCTGTTCGAGCGTCGCGGCCGTGGGCTGGTTCTGACCGAGGCCGGGCGCATTGCGCTCGACCACGCCGATGCGATCTTCCGCGTGGCCGAGGATCTGAGCGCCACGCTGCGGGAAGCGGGGCAGGGGCGACGGGCGCTCAGGGTGGGGGCGCTGGCGACCCTGTCGCGCAACCTGCAGATGAAATTCCTGCGCCCGCTCATCGGGCGGCCGGATGTCGAGGTGGTGCTGCGCTCGGGCGGCCAGGCGGAACTGCTGCGCGGGCTGGATGCGATGGCGCTCGATGTCGTCCTGACCAACCTCGCGCCGCCACGCGATGCGTCCAGCCCATGGTTGGTGCACCGGCTGGACGAGCAGCCCGTCAGCCTGATCGGCACGCCCGCGCGGATCGGTGCGGGCAGGCGCGCGCTTGCCACCCTGCTCGAGGAGGAGCCGGTCATCCTGCCCACGCCTGAAACGGCCCTTCGCGCCGGGTTCGACGCGCTTGCCAGCCGGCTTGGCATCGTGGTCAGCATCGCTGCCGAGGCCGACGACATGGCCATGCTGCGCCTGCTGGCGCGCGAGGATGCGGGCCTTGCCGTCATCCCGCCCATCGTCGTGCAGGATGAACTGGCCACGGGCGCGCTGCTGGAAGCAGCAAAGCTCGAAGGGCTGACGGAGACATTTCTTGCCGTCACCCGCGACCGCCGCTTCCCCAATCCCCTCCTCGCTCCGCTGCTCGGGATGTCGCAAGATGAAGCTGACGCAGGGTGAAGGCCCATGCCTGAACAGGGTTGCGCGGAAGTCCAGTCGAAAGGCCGGGGACTCACATCTTTACTGGAAGGCCTTGAAGGCGAAGACTGAAATGAACCATGTGCGGATATCATTGCAGCGGGGGAGTGGTGCCAGTGCCAGGGGGCAGCCTGAATGACAGCCGGGAACTTGTTGCAGGACATTTCCAGATCCTCAAGGACAAGCAGCGGGCCATCCGCCACGACTTTCCAGATGGCCTGGCGCTTCGCGTTCACCGCGCCATCAGCTGGCTTGGCCGGGCTGAGGCCGAACATGATGATGACGACCTACGCTTCATCCTGCTCTGGGTTGGCTTCAATTCGGCCTATGCGTCTGAAGTGAAATCTGAAATCATTGGTGAGCGCGGCATCTTCGGGGCATTTTTCGAAACGCTCGTCGCCCTTGATGCGGACCGTCGCATTTACAATGCCGTCTGGCAGCGATTTTCACAGGAAATCCGGCTGCTGCTTTCGAACAAATATGTATTTCAGCCATTCTGGAATCACCACAATGGCATGCCAGGCCATGAGAATTGGGCTGACAGGCTGGCAAGCAGCCAGCGGTCCATTGCAGCGGCCATGGGGAAGCAAGACACCGCCCGTATCCTTTCGCTCATGTTCGACAGGCTTTATGTTCTGCGCAATCAGCTTGTGCATGGCGGCGCAACCTGGAACAGCAAGGTCAATCGGGATCAGGTGCGGGATGGCGCGTCAGTCCTCGGCTTTCTCCTGCCTGTTTTCATCGATATCATGATGGACAATTCCGGTCACAACTGGGGCCTTCCATTCTACCCCGTGGTCGACTGAAAACAGCCCTGCCGTGCGATCCGGTAACCAGCATGCATCAAAAGCATGAATAGCGCCCGGAGGCCCGCATGAAGCAGGCCCTTGAATGGATCGTTCAGGCCTGGAGTCCACCTCGGGCGAGGCGGACTCCGGCAGGGGTCAGTTGACGATGAATGTGATCGAAAGGATCACCCGCCACTCGCTGATCTTGCCACCACGGACAGTTACCTTGGTGTCCTTGACCCAGGCGCCCTCGATATTGTCCACGGTTTCTGCCGCTTTCGAGACACCGCTGGAAACAGCGTCTTCAAAGCCCTTGGTGGAGCTGGAAATGACTTCGATAACCTTGGCGATAGCCATATTGCTTCTCCTGTAAATTCCCCGATCATGTCACCCCTGAAGGAAGAGTGAGCCGACCTATATGGTGGTAATCATGCCACCATTAATTGCCTTTTCAGCTTGTGATTCGACTCGCCGATAAGATCACGCATAATAGACTTGAAATCAACCTGGGGTTTTTGCTGCAACGCGGCACGCGATTCTGCAGAGAAGGATCTGCATGAATGCTGCGTCTGCTAAAATGAGATCTCATAACCTGAAACAGGATTTCCTTTTTTTTGATAATGATCATGGCCTGTAACCTCGATGTCTGACATCATTGCAAAACATCAGTCAGTCGGGGGGAAGGTGCATGGGCAGGATATCTTGCTTCCCGCGGCTCATGCCGCGGCGCATACTGGCCTGCGGTTGCATGATGGCACGCAAGGAGAGGGGGCAATGATGCGCAAACTGTCTGCCGAGTTCTTCGGTACTTTCTGGCTCGTTTTCGGTGGCTGCGGATCGGCGGTGCTTGCTGCGGGCTATCCGGAACTTGGCATCGGCTTTGCCGGTGTGTCGCTGGCCTTTGGCCTTACGGTGCTGACCATGGCCTATGCGGTGGGCGGAATTTCCGGCGGGCATTTCAATCCCGCGGTCTCGCTCGGGCTGGCCCTGGCCCGCCGCTTCGGCTGGAAGGATCTGCTTCCCTACTGGGTTGCCCAGGTTGCTGGCGCCATTGCCGCGGGCTTTGTTCTTTACGCCATCGCCTCGGGCAAGGCCGGCTGGAGCGCGGGAGGCTTTGCGTCAAACGGCTTTGGCGATCTTTCGCCCGGCGGTTACACGATGCAGGCGGCCCTGTTGATCGAGATCGTGCTGACGGCAGGGTTCCTGATCGTCATACTGGGCGCCACGGCAAAGGCCGCGCCGTCCGGCTTTGCGCCGGTCGCGATCGGCCTCGCGTTGACGCTGATCCACCTGATCTCGATTCCCGTCACCAACACTTCGGTCAATCCGGCCCGGTCCACGGGCGTTGCACTCTTCGCCGAGACTGCGGCGCTGGGCCAATTGTGGTTGTTCTGGATCGCGCCGCTCGTGGGTGCTGCCATCGGTGCGTTGATCTGGCGCTTCATCCTGTCACCCGGTGAAACACCCGAAAACATCGGCAACGCGTGAATTCCGGGCGAAAGCCCGGCTTATTGGATAATCCGCAACTGAGGAGGATGCGAAAATGGGATGGATCATTGCACTGATCGTGGGCGGCATCGCCGGCTGGCTTGCCAGCCTCGTCATGAACCGCGACGCTTCGATGGGGGTGTTCTGGAACATCGTTGTCGGCATCATCGGCTCGATGATCGGCAATGCGGTCGCCGGGCCGCTTCTGGGCATCAGCGGCAGCGTGCAGCAGTTCTCGCTGACAGGGCTCATCATCGCCTTCGTCGGCGCGGTCATCCTGCTGGGCATCGTCAACATGGTGCAGCACAGGCGTATTCGCTGAACGCAGATACCGGGTGGGGAAACCCACCCGGTCCCTTTCTCTGACAAGCAGCGTGCCCCTGCATGGATGGCACCGGGTCAGATTATTCCTGTGGTGCCCGATAAGGCACTGTCCGGCCATCGCCAGCGGCCATGAACCAAGCCCTTCCATTCCGCCCTGGCACATTCCGCCTTGGCACCGTGCGCATCCGGTCAGGATAACCCCTTGCCCGGACGTTGCCATCCGTCCGGCACAGTTCTTCCCACTCATATGTCCAATTCATGTTGACTGCCTGTGGGCCCCGGTCTAGCGGCCGGGTATCGACCCACGGGGTGCCCTGGTGTTTCCAGGGCTGAGAGGCGTGTCGGGAGCAAGAGGCTCCTTGCCTGCCAACCCGAGAACCTGATCCGGATCATGCCGGCGGAGGAATAGGGCCCATGCGCAAGCAAGCCACACGTCTATCTGTATTTCCGATTGCATCCATCATGCCCGTCGCGGCAGGCCTGCTTGCGCCTGTTCCTGCCAGCGCCGCAGAAACGGATGGCACTTCCATCATCGTGACCGCGCGCGGCCGCGCGGAGGCCCTGATCGCCGTTCCCGATACGATCACCGCCTTCGACCGCCAGGACATCATGGCCCGCGGGTTGCAGACGGTGGATGACATCATTGCCGCCACACCCGGCGTCTTCATCATCAACGATCAGGATCCGGGCACCAACCTCATTTCCATCCGCGGGGTCTCGACCAACCGCAACCAGGTTCCGTCGATCGTCTACAGTGTCGATGGGATGGCGCTGGCGGATCCCGAACTCTTCACCCTTCGCGCCTATGATCTGGCCAGCATCGAAGTGCTGAAAGGCCCACAGGGCGCCCTGTTCGGCCGTTCGGCTTCGGGCGGGGTCGTCAACCTGACAACGGTCGATGCCGGCCCCGAAGCCGGCGGCGAAGCCAGGCTGGGCATTGGCAACGGCTTTACCTGGACAGCTGACGCCGCTGTCAACGCGCCGCTTTCCAGCAAGGTGCAGTTGCGCCTTGCCGGTTCCTTCCGCGATACCGACGGCTTCATCACCAACAGCTTTCTGGGCAAGAAGGTGGATGGCTTCACCAGCCGCAACCTGCGCGCCAGGCTTCGTGCCGAACTGTCCGAGGCAAGCGTTCTGAAGCTCCGGCTGGGCTGGGCGGACGAGGATGGCGGCGCGGCCTATATTTCCTCTTCCAATGTGACCGGCCTTTTTGGCGGGCGGCTTGCCGGCAAGGCGCTTGCCAATCCTGTCGGAGACTTCGAAGGCCGTTCCTCGCGCGAATGGTGGGGTGCACAGGCGACGCTGGAAAGCGAACTGGGCAATGGCATGCGCCTGTTCTGGACGGCAGGCCTTGATGATTACAGCAAGGATTTCGTCGAGGAACTGGACTTCCGCAACGGCCCCGTCACCGTTTTCGGAACGACCTTTCCGCAAGGCCTCGCGCCGATCGCCCAGCCGGTTGGCATTCGTGACTACACGTCCGAGGCGCGCCTCATTTCGGCTGACGATGGCCGCCTGCGCTGGCTTGCCGGCATTTTCCTGCAGCGGCTTGAGCGCGACCGCACGGATGATTTCGGGCCGCTGCTTTTCGGCGCCGAAGCCCAGCGTTCGGAAACCCGGTCGAGCCAGATCGGCCTGTTCGCGCAGGCAAGCTATGATCTTGTTCCCACTGTCGAGGCCACGGCTGCGCTGCGCTATGATCGCGATGATCGCAAGGAGCGCAGCGTTGGCGTCAACTCCGGGGCAGTTTCGGTCCGGCGCGAGCATGTCTTTGAAAAGGTGCAGCCGAAACTGTCCCTTGCCTGGCGGCCCAGCGCCAACCTGACCGCCTATGCAACGGGTGCGATCGGTTTCAAGGCTGGCGGCTTCAACCCCGCGCCTTTCCCGCCGGTCGATTATCAGGCGCTTTTCCCGTCCGAGACGACCCGCTCTGTGGAAGCCGGGATCAAGACGGCGCTGGCCGGTGGCCGCGTGCGTCTGTCTCTGGCGGGTTTCCTGACCGACTATGAAAACTTCCAGAACACGGTGTTCTTCGGGAATTCGATCGTGTTTTCGGTGCCCAGGGTCGATGTCCATGGCCTCGAAGTGGCGCTGGATGCCGATCTTGGCGCCGGATTCCGCCTGGACGGGGGCGCTGCATGGACGGAAAGCCGCATCGGCCGCTACCTTGCCCCCAACCCCACGCCCGAGGAAGGCGAGCCGGCTGTGCTCGACCTCAGCGGCAACCGCACGCCGAACGCGCCGGACTGGACCGTGAATGGCGCGCTTTCGTGGCAAGGCGATCTTGGCGCGGCAAGGATCAATGCGCGCATCAGCATGGCCCATGTCAGCCGGGTCGACTTCGAGATCGACAACATCCTGCACAGCCCCGGTTACACCACGGTCGACACCCGGCTGGCAGCAACGCTTGGCCAGTGGACTTTCGACATCTGGGCGAAGAACCTGTTTGACCGGCGCTGGGCCATTTCCGCCTTCGGGCAGCAGCAACTGCCCCTGCTCCTGAGCCTGGAGCCGGGCGGCCCGTTCGACAGCTTCACCATCAACAGCGGCCGCCAGTTCGGCGCCGGTGCGAGCCTGCGATTCTGAGGGAGACAAGGCCGATGCGCTTTTGCGACGCGATCTGGGACGAGATGCAGCCTGTCCGGCAGCAGATCCTGGACCTTCCGTTCCTGACCGAACTGGCCGCCGGCACCCTGCCGGGGGAGAGCTTCCGCCATTACATCATGCAGGACAGCCTGTATCTGGCCGAATATGCCCGGGTGCTGGCCCTGGCTGCGGCCCGCGCGCCGACAGCGGCCGCCAGGCTGGAATGGTCCGATGGCGCGAAGGTTGCCGTGATGGTCGAGGAAAGCCTCCACCGCTCCTATTTCGACATGTTCGGCGTGGATGCGGCAATGGTGGCATCCAGCGAGCCGACGCCAGCCTGCCTTGGCTATTCCAGCTATCTGGGCCATCTGGCCGCAACACGCAGCTATGCGGAACTGGTTGCGGGAATCCTGCCGTGCTTCTGGGTCTATTGGGAAGTTGGCTGCACGATCAAGCCACGCGCGGTTTCGCCCAACCCCTATGCCGCCTGGATCGAAACCTATGCGACGGCGGAATTCGGCGGGGCAACCGAACGCGCCCGCGCCCTTGTCGATGAAGCCGCTGCCACGGCCACGGCGGAAACCCGCGAAGCCATGGCCCGCGCCTTTCGCACGGCGACCCGCTATGAGTGGATGTTCTGGGATTCCGCCTATAATCGTAGCGGCTGGCCCGTTTAGGCGCGCGTCTGCGGAAGGGATTGGGTGGTGCGGGCTGCATGGACGCAGCCAACCCGGATTGGCCGTATGCTGACGGCCGGATAGAAACCTTTCACTTGATCGACGAATTCGGTCCTTATGGCGCTGCTCTCAGGCCATGAGCTAATGCCATTGCCGCCGGGTATAGAGGAGCAGCAGAAATATTGGCCAGCGTACACATGATCTGATCTGTCCGGTTCGCGCAAGTGCGGAAACCCTGTTTGCATAAGCATTGAAAGCTCGTTAGCCTTCCGGAAAAGAGGCACAGTATGGTCGCGTGCTCAGCAGTCCTGGATTACGAGAGGGGTTTGCCATGCGACGCTTCCTTCTATTTGCGCCCATCTTCCTTTTGGCATCGGCATGCTCCGGCGAAGAAGCGAATGAGCCTGCATCGCCCACTGCGGCAGCGGCAGGGAGCGGTTCGGCTGTCGCTGAACCATATCGCACATCTTTCGACAGGGCGTGGCAGAATGCCAGCGAAGGGCGCAGCCCCTCACAGGCCTGCGCCGCTGTTGTCGGCAAGGCGGCCGGCCTGCTGAAAACAACGGCAACTGGCGGTCAGGAACGCACGGATGCGCTTGAGGCACTGGATGCCTGTTACGTTCGGGCCATGGCGCACTTCGTCGACACGACCTTGTCTGTCGACAATCCCGGCACGACGCAGTGTGTGAGCCTGCTGAAGGCCCTGCCTGTTCACCGCAGCTCTCTTGGCGGATTTCTCGCTGATGTCGGCGAAGTTGTTGCAGCCTATGATCGCCGCCTGAATGAGCGGATCGAGGCGAAGGTGCGTTCGGCCTGTCCCGACACGGCCGCCATCATTCTCGGGGTTTGATCGCCCGAAAAAGCGCATAGTTCAGGAGAACGTCATGTCATTTCGCTCATCCGGATGCAGAATAACCCTGTACCCGCTCACGATCATGCTCATTGCAGGCTGTTCGCCTGACGGGCAGGAATCCGCCGCCAGTCCCGCCGCGCAATCCAGCAATGTCAGTGAGGGCGCCGCCGGCATCAACGGGCAGGCTGAGGGCACACGCATCAATGGCACAGTCGATGGACAGCCTGTCAGCTGGTCGTTGTGGACAATGCAGTCGGATTTCACAGGCGATGCCAGCAACGGCACGGTTTCTGTCATGGCGCGAAAGGTGAGCGGGCCAGACGACATCGGTAATCTCGCGTTCGGCTTTGAGTTCAGTGGCGGGCAGCCAAACAATGCGGAGATTACGCTTGATAATGGCGAGGGGAAGAGGTCATTCTACCTTTTATCATCTTCAAGATCGCCTGTGACGTTGAACAAGCTCGAGAAATCTGGCGAACAAATGCACCTCAGTGGATCTGTTTCCGCGATCCTCGGTTACTCACAGGATATGGGTCGGAACATTGATGACAGCAAAAGCCATGCAGTCGATCTGACATTCGATATCGAACTGGATAATCTCAGCCAGTAAACATGAATTTGCGTTGTCCTGTTCGGCAGAGCCGGTGAGGCAGCCCTTCGCGTTTTGGGAATGTTTGCCGCCAGGCAGCAACCCTCCGGTAGCAAAGCCATCTTGTGGAGCCGGCACTTCGAATTGAGATCAAGGAGATATCTCTATGAAATTGATGCAAATGGGAGTGATCATCACGTTCACGATGGCCACCTGTCCGGTTGCGGCCATTGCTCAAACGGCCACGGCAGAGTCTCCATATGAAATAACGTTCAGGCCAAAGATCATCGATCATGATAACCACTGCGTCGTGGGTTTTACTGTCACCTATCCGAAAGATATCGTGCACCATAGTCGTCATGTCCGCATAATCACGGCTTGGTCGGAAGCGATCCAGGACAACACCTGGCCAATCCCTTCTCTCGGCGCGCCTGACAGCTTCACGCACAACGAGGACGGGACAGTGACCTTTACTGGCATGGTGTATGAGAGCGTCAGCGGATGTGACCCCGAACTCACCGCGCGTACATTGGCTATAGGGCCATGCGCAGAAGGCGATTGCCCGCCTGCCCGCTTCGTCCCGGACGAAGCCGCCGCGCGCCTGGGTCTTGGCGAGGCGGAATATTGAAGGGTGCGGGCTGGCACTGACAGTATCTTGCGCACTTCTGGTTGACGGCCCGAGTGACTGCCAAGACTGGTGCACACAGGTGCGATTCAAGCTGATCGGATTAGCTTGGAAAATCTTTTGTTTTCGCTGACCGGACCTTTTCCGCTGAGCTTCAATGGAAAAAGAGACCAAAGCCAATCAGAGACTGATCTTGATTGCCCCGGTTATCCCGACGTTCCACAGCGACATCTGGAAGCGGACATGCATCATGACTACGAGGCGCATGACCTCGGGTAATTCGTTGAAATAGCGGAACGGATTTACGGGCTTTCGGGGCTGAGCCGGGGCCGGGGCGGTACCTGCGCCTCGTCCGACGGGCCGTTCCGTCACTGGCGGTGCAAACTTTGTGGCGTCGCCCTCTTGCCGGCATTTCTGAAACATGTTCCATTATTTTCTCAAAACAAGGGAGAGAGAGTTTGAGCGCAATGACCGCAACCCTGTCGACTGTCCGGAAGTCCATACTTCCTAGGGGTGGGGACACCTGGGCGTCCATTGCCAGCCGCGAGCTGCCGGGCACTGCTGAAAGCGATGCGGTCAGCATGCTGCAGAGCTGGAACCTGCATGTGTTCATGCGCGCCGCCGGCGCGGTGGGCGGGGTGAATGGGGATAATCCGATTCTGCCCAGCGACGTCATTTTCGTCGAGCCGCCGCGCGCCTGAGAATGGCCGGCGCGACGATCAGCGAGGTTCGCCTGGCCGCTTCACATGACGGCGACGCGGAACTGGTCGTCACGCTGCGTTTTGCCAATGGCGGCCAGTCTCTGGTGACGCTGGATGAACATGCCGTGCGGTCTCTGCTCGCGTCCGCTGGCGCGCAGGCCGCAGGCCAGTTGATCGGCGTGGGCTGGGACAAGGTGCGCGATGCGCTGATTGCCTCGTCCAGCCGCTTTGCCGGCCACAATGAAGAACGAGATGGGAGGAAAGACCGAGATGTATGATCTGGTGATCCGCAACGGGCGTGTCGTCGATGGTTCGGGCATGCCCGCCTATGCCGCAGATGTCGCCGTCATTGGCGATCGTATCGCGAAAATCGGCCGCATCGACCAGCAGGGCCGGCGCGAAATCGACGCCGCCGGCAAGGTCGTCGCGCCCGGCTTCATCGACCCGCACACCCATTTCGATGCGCAATTGCTGTGGGATGGCTATGCCAAGCCAGCCTTGACGCACGGCGTGACGACCATCGTGCCGGGCAATTGCTCGCTCTCGCTTGCGCCGCTGAAGGCCGAGCATCGCATGAAGCTGGTCGGCATGTTCAACCAGATCGAGGAAATGCCGCTCAAGGCCTTCAAGGAAGGCGTCGTGTGGGACTGGGAGAGCTTTTCCGAATATATCGGCCGCATCCGCAAGGGTCTTGCGATCAACGTCGCGCCGCTGGTCGGTCATAGCGTGCTGCGCCTGTGGGTGATGGGCGATGCCGCGATGGAGCGCACGGCGAATGCGGCGGAAATCGCCGGGATGCAGGCGGTGCTGCGCGAATGCCTCGACGCCGGGGCCATCGGCCTGTCGACCAGCTATGTCGACATGGACGAAACGCTGAAGCCAGTGCCGAGCCGCTATGCCGATGCCGATGAGGTCGATGCGCTGGCCAGCGTGCTTGGCGAATATGGCCGGATTCTGCAGATCGTCCCGGAATTCTACGACCCCGACCTCACCATCGCGCGGCTGGACCAGCTGGCTGAAATTTCGCTGAAACATGCCATCCCCACCACCTTTTCCCCGCTGTTCGTCAGTGCGGACAATGTGGCCGCGGTCGAACGGGTGATGGCGCGGGTCGACGAGCAGTTTGCGCGCGGCGCCCGCGTCTGGCCGCAGGTGCAGACCCGGCCCATCGACATCAGCTTCAGCTTTGCGGTGCCAAGCCTGATCTTCATCCGCTTCCCGACCTGGTACAGGATCATGCGCTTCGGCACGCAGGAAGACATCATCGCCGCCTTCAGCGACCCCGCACGGCGCCCGGCCCTGATCGCCGAGGCTGAGCCGCAGATGGCGCTGTGGTCTGTCTTGCGCCTGCGCCAGGTGGCAAGCGAGGCCAACCGGCATCTGGTCGGCAAGACGCTGGCTGAAATCGGCGAACTGCGCGGCTGCACTCCGCTGGAGGCGATGATCGACCTGTCCGTCGAGGAAAAGCTCGACGCGCATTTCATCGCCGAAGGCATGGGCCATAATCAGGACGAGCATGTCGGCAAGCTGCTGAAGCACCCGCGCGTCCATATCGGCGCAAGCGACGGCGGCGCGCACATCCTGTCCTTCTCCACCTATGGCGACACCGGTTATCTGTTCGGCCATTTCGTGCGCGACACCGGCATGCTGACGCTTGAGGAGGGGGTGAAGAAGGTCACTTCCGACACCGCCGCCATCTGGGGCATTGCGGATCGCGGGCTGCTGCAAAAGGGGCTGGTCGCGGACATTGTGGTGTTCGACCCTGCCGCCATCGACCGTGGCGCCGAAGTCTATGTGCAGGACGTGCCGGGTGACGGCAGCCGCTATGTGCGCGATGCGCTGGGCGTCGATACGGTGATCGTGGGCGGCGGCGTCGCCTGGACCGCGGCGGACGGCTATTCGACCGACACGCGCGGCGTGATGCTGCCCGGCGTGATCGACCCCACCAAGGGTCTGGTCGCTGCATGAGCTGGGACAGTGTGACGGAGCGGCGGGTCGAAACCAACGGCATCGCGCTGAACATCGCCGAAGCAGGGGAGGGGCCGCTTGTGCTCCTCCTCCACGGCTTTCCCGAAAGCTGGTATAGCTGGCGGCACCAGTTCGCCCCCCTGGCGGCGGCGGGCTATCATGTCGTCGCGCCCGACATGCGCGGCTATGGCAAGAGCGACAGGCCGCAGGACATCACCGCCTATAATCAGGTGGAGGTGGTGAAGGACATCATCGGCCTGATCCCCGCGCTGGGCTATGACAGGGCGGTGGTGATCGGCCATGACTGGGGCGCACCGACCGCATGGGCGACCGCGCTCTGGCATCCGGAGCGGGTTCGCGCTGTCGGCGGGCTGTCGGTTCCCTTCATGCCGCGTTCGCCCGTGCAGCCGGTGCCGCTGATGCGGCAGATGTTCAAAGGCCAGTTCTTCTACCAGCTCTATTTCCAGGAACCCGGCGTCGCCGAGGCGGAGTTCGAGAAGGACATCAGGACGGCCCTGCGCAAGTTCCTCGTCATGGCGGGCGGCGAGACGGACCTCGCCACATTGCCGCCCAAGGCGGAGGATGACGATCTGCTGTCGAACCTCCCCGACCCGCAGACCCTGCCGCCCTGGCTCAGCGAGGCTGATCTTGATTTCTATGCCAGCGAATTCACGCGGTCTGGAATGCGCGGGCCGCTCAACTATTATCGCAACCACGACCTGACATGGGAGCTGACCGCCGGCGCGCCGACGCAGATACACCAGCCGGCGATGTTCGTTGCCGGCACGGCGGATGGCGTGGTGATGATGGCGGCCGAGGCGATCAGGGCCATGCCGGAGCATGTGACGGACCTCAGGATCAACCGCATGATTCCCGGCATCGGCCACTGGACGCAGCAGGAAGCTCCGGATGCGGTCAACGCCGCCATCCTCGAATTCCTGCGCAGCATCGACGGTTGAGAAGGCAAGCCCGTATGGCTGAAAAGGTCATCGTTATCGGTGCAGGGATCGGCGGACTGTGCACTGCCCTGATGCTTGCGCCATCCGGTCGCGATATCCTGCTGCTCGAACGCGACGGTCCGCTGGAAACGGCGGACCCGGACGTGCTGTTCCGCAGCTGGCGCCGCCTTGGTGTTGCCCATGTGCGGCAAAGCCATGCCTTCCTCGCCCGGCTGCGGACGATCATGAAGGCCGAGCATCCCGCCCTGCTCGACCATTTGATGGCGATGGGAGTGCGCGAACTGCCGTTCGAGATGATGCTGACACAAGCGCAGCAGCAAGCCTACCGGCCCGCGCCCGAAGATGAGGAACTGACGATCATCACCAGCCGGCGCACCACGCTGGAAATGACGATGCGGCGCTATGTCGCAACGCTGCCCAACGTGGAGCTGCGCTGCGGTTTCAAGGTGCGGCGCCTGATCACGCGCATGGGCGACGACAGCGTGGTGGATGTGAGCGGTGTCGAGGGTGTCGTCGATGGCCAGACAGTGACCCTGACCGCCGACATGGTGGTCGATGCGTCCGGCAAGGGCGGCGCCACCATCAGGCAATTGATGAACGAAGGCGCCAGGATCCACGAGGAAAGCGAGTCCGCCGGCATCCTTTATTTCACGCGCCATTACCGCCTGCTGCCGGGGCAGGTCGAGCCGGACCGCAGCGCCAATCCGCCACCATCGGGCGATCTGGGCTATATCAAATTTGGCGTTTTCCCCGCTGACAATGGCAATTTTTCAATCACCGTGGCGCTGCCTGAAGTCGAGCTGGAGCTGCGCCACGCCATTACCGACCCCGACATTTTCCACGCCATCACGCTGATGCTGCCGGGGCTACATCCCTGGACCAATGCTGAGCGCTCGGAACCGACCAGCAAGGTTATCGGCATGGGCGACCTGAAGAGCCGCTGGCGCGACATGGTGGTGGACGGCAAGCCGGCGACGCGCGGCTATTTTGCGCTGGGCGACACGCTGGTGCGCACCAATCCACTTTATGGCCGGGGCTGTTCCTTTGCAGCCGTCAGTGCGCAACTGCTGCGGCAGGTGCTGGATTCCAGCAACGACCCCACGCAGCGCGCCATCGCCTTTCAAGAAGGGCTGAAGGCGGAACTGCTCCCCTATTATATCGCGCAGCGGCGGGACGATCGCAGCGCGATCAAGCGGGCGCGTCATGCACTGACCCCCGGCTATCGCGCGGGACTGAAGGCGCGGCTGGTGCAAAGTTTCGTCGAGGATGGCATCCGCATCGCGCTGCGGTCCGATGTCCGGTTGCTGCGGGCAGCGATGCGCGGCTTTCACATGCTGGAACATCCCGATGCCTGGCTTCGGCGCCCGCGCAACCTTGCTGGCGTGCTTTATTACTGGGCGCGCGGCAAACGTCTGAATGCTGCCGCTTATCCACCGACGCCCGGGCCTCAACGCGATGTTATGATGCAGCAACTCGACCTCGACCATCGCGCGGACATGGAGAGGCTGGCGATGGCCGCCTGACCATCAGGGTTCAGGCCGTCAGGGTTCAGGCTGGCAGGGATCAGGCCGGCAGGCCCTGGCGCCGGCCAGTTGGCGCTTGCTTGCCCATTCGGGCTTGTGGGCGCATGCTCTAACCGACTGGCACAATCGTCGTCGCCAGCCGCTCGACTTCGTCGCGATCATGGCTGACATAAAGGATGGGCAATGTCAGTTCGTCCCGGAGACGCTCGATCACGTTCATGATCTCTTCGCGCCGCGCCCGGTCCAGCGATGCCAGCGGCTCGTCCATCAGCAGGAAGCGTGGACCGGACAGCAGCGCCCGGCCAATCGCGACGCGCTGCGCCTCGCCGCCCGAAAGCGTGCGCGGCCAGCGGTCGAGCAGATGGGCGATCCCAAGAAACCGGGTGGCTTCATCAAGATTCATCCAGCGATCTTCAGCCGGAGCCAGATGCCAGCCATAAAGCAGGTTGTCGCGCACCCGCTTGTGTGGAAACAGCCGGCCATCCTGAAAGACATAGCCTGCGCGGCGATGGCGGGCGGGCAGGTCGACGCCGGAAGACCTGTCGAACAAAATGGTGTCGCCAACGGCAATGCGGCCCGTGTCTGGCCGCAGCAGCCCTGCCACCATGTTGAGGATGGAGGTCTTGCCAGCGCCCGACGGGCCGAACAGCGCGGTCAGGCCATGTGTGCCGGAAAAGGCGGCCTTGATGGTCCGGTCGCCAAGGCGGCATTCGACCCTGACATCAAAGGACATGTCCGCCCTTTCCGTGTCCGGCGCGGCGGGTGAGCACTTCCGATGCCACCAGCGCAGCCAGCGACAGGGCAACGGCGATCAGAGACAGGCGGGCAACCACCACCTCGCTGCCGGGCACCTGCAAGGCGCTGTAGATGGCAATCGGAAGGGTGCGCGTCTCGCCCGGTATGTTCGAGACGAACGTGATCGTTGCGCCGAATTCGCCGAGCGAGCGGGCGAAGCCAAGCACCGCGCCCGCCAACAGGCCGGGCAGCGCCAGCGGCAGGGTGATCGTGGCGAATATATGCGCGCGCGAAGCCCCCAGCGTCTCGGCTGCCTGTTCGAGCCTGTGGTCCACCGCTTCGATCGACAGGCGCATCGCCCGCACCATCAGCGGCAAGGCCATGACCGCCGCAGCCAGGGCAGCGCCTGTCCAGCGGAACATGAAACTGATGCCCATGATCTCGGAAAACCAGCGCCCTGCCGGGCCATTGTTGCCGAAGGCGAGCAGCAGCAGCCAGCCTATGACCACCGGTGGAAGCACGAGCGGGAGATGAACCAGTGCATCGAGCAGGATACGCCCCGGAAACCGCCCGCGCGCCAGCAGCCAGGCAAGCCCGAACGCCACCGGCAGGCAAGCCGTCACTGCCACTGCGCTCACTTTGAGCGACAGGGCGATGACCTCCCATTCCTCTGGATTGAGCGCCATATCCTTCCCGTCTCAGCGCGCTGCAAAGCCGTGCCGGGCAAAGATCGCCCGGCCTTCGCGCGAGACGAGGAACCGGCGAAAGGCTTCCGCGTCCGGATTGGTCGACCTGCGCAAGGCGGCGATGGGATAGGTGATCGCAGGGTGCGCGCTGGCCGGGAAGACGCCCACTGTACGGACCCGCGCGGACGCGCGCGCATCGGTTGCATAGACGATACCGAAGGGCGCTTCCTTGCGTTCCACCAGCGCAAGTGCTGCACGGACATTTTCGGCGCGGGCAATCTTTCCGGACACGGATGCCCATACACCCAGGCTGCTCAACGCCGCGCGCCCGTATCTGCCTGCCGGCACATTGTCAGGGTCAGCCATTGCGAGGCGCCCGTTGCCAAGCGCACCGGCAAGCGGGAAGCCGCGCCCGATGGCCAGCCGGGCGTTGCTGCCAGTGGGGGCAACAAGCACGAGCCGGTTGGAAAGGAAGGATACACGGCTGTTCGCCCGGATCAGTCCCTTGCGTGCAACATGATCCATCCATTCCTCATCGGCCGGGATGAACAGGTCCGCTGGCGCTCCTGCCTCGATCTGCCGCGCCAGTGCCGAGGATCCTGCAAAGGAGATGACGGGGCGTGGATGGCCCTTGCCGGCCCAGCTGCTGGCCGCGTCGGTCAGGGCTTCCTGCAAGCTTGCAGCGGCGAGCAGCATGGGCCCTCGCTGCTGCCGCGCCTGGGCAGGCGCCAGAACCGGCAAGGCTGCGATAAGGAAGACGGACAGGATGCGGAGCAGCGACACGGGCGATCATCCAATTGGCTATGTCGCGTGGTATATAGGGCGGAATTCGACCGGCCAAGCTCAAACGCGGGCTTTCTGGCTTGTCTTCGGCTCATCGCGCATTGCCTGTGCGAGTGCTGCCCGATCGGGGCATGATGCGGCCATATCGAGGGAGGTCTGCAGGCTTCGATAGTGGGAGAGGATCTTCTCGCCCATCCCGGTCAAGCGGGCGCCGCCGCCATGGGCGCTGCCGGGGGCCGTCGCAACCAGCGGTTCCTTCCAGCAACGGTTCATGGTGTCGACCAGCAGCCAGGCGCGCCTGTAACTCATGCCCATCGCCCGACCTGCGCCCGAGATCGAGCCGCAGGCCCTGATGGCATCGAGCAGGTCTGCCTTGCCGGGGCCCATTGCGATCTGATCGCCGCAATACAGGCGGATGGTGAGTTTGAGTGACATCCCTGTTGTCATCGGCAATGGGTATTGCGGCCCGGTCCGGGTCGCAAGCCGAACAACGCCTGCTGCGGGCCATGGATGACGGCGCACAGCGGGCTGCGGATATCCGCCGGAATTCTGTATCGTGGCATGCTTCCCTCAAATGTGACAGCCCGATGGCTCTAGATAGCTTTCCGGGCGGCGGATCCTGTGTATCAACGTCAGGCGAGAACTATGCTCTGGGGAGGGTTATGCACTACGCGGAATTGGCTAAGGCGTGCGAGGAACTGACGGGCCCTGGTGGCGCGTTCGAGATCATCACCATCGATGTCAATGGCATCGCCGTGCGCGCCTATCGCCATGCGATGCCCGATGTGCGGGCGCTATGGCAATCCACCAGGCAATTCGCTGACAACAGCTACCTTGTCTATCGCGACGAACGGCTGACCTATGCCGAAGCCCACGCCCGCGTTGACGCCATCGCGGCATGGCTGGCGGCACAGGGCGTAAAGCCAGGCGACCGGGTGGCGATCGCCATGCGCAACTATCCCGAATGGCTGCTGATCTACTGGGCCTGCGTCTCCACAGGGATAGCCGTCGTCGGCATGAACGCCTGGTGGACAGCCGAGGAAATGGCCTATGGGCTTGGCGATGCGGCGCCCAAGGTCCTGTTCCTCGATGCCGAGCGGCTCGACCGCTACAAGCAAATCGCCGAGCCGCCGGCTGGCATGGCGCTCGTCGGTGTGCGGTTGCGTGGGCCCGAGCCGGGGGTGACGCCGTTCGCCGATGTCATCGCGCACGGCGGCGCCATGCCGGAGGTGGAAATTGATCCCGATGCCGATGCCTGCATCTTCTACACGTCAGGCACCACCGGTTTTCCCAAGGGCGCGCAACTGACCCATCGCGGGTGCATCACCAATCTGTACAACATGCTCTATGCCGGCGCTTCGACGGCGCTGGCGGTGCAGCGGGCCACAGGCGTGGAGCCGCCCGCCGCGCCGCCGGTGCCGGTGTCCCTGCTGACGACGCCGCTGTTCCACGTGACCGCCAACAACTGCGGCGCCTATGCGACGACTGCGGCCGGCGGCACCATCGTGCTGATGTACCGCTGGGACGCCGGCGAAGCGCTGCGCATCATCGCGCAGGAACGGGTGACATCCATTGGCGGCGTGCCGGTGATGGCGCGCGAGCTGATCAACCACCCGGATTTCGCCACCACCGATGTGTCGAGCCTGATGGCGCTTTCGGGCGGCGGCGCCCAGGTGCCGCCCGATCTCGTTCACAAGATCGAAGACAAGGTGGTCAGTGCCCGGCCGAGCACCGGCTATGGCATGACCGAAACCAGCGGCATCATCACGTCCGTCTCCGGCGATTTCTTTGTCGACAAGCCGGACAGCGCCGGCCCCGCCATGCCCAGCTACGAGGTCAAATGCGTCGATGACGACGGCAACACCGTGCCGCCGGGCGAAGTCGGCGAACTGTGGGTCAAGGGGGCTGCCGTCATCAAGGGCTATATCAACCGCCCTGAGGCGACCGAGGCGGCGATCACGGATGGCTGGCTGCACACCGGCGACATCGCCCGCATCGACGAGGATGGCTTCATCTTCATCGTCGATCGCAAGAAGGACATGGTGCTGCGTGGCGGCGAGAATGTCTATTGCGCCGAGGTCGAAGCAGCCATCTACCGCCATCCCGCGATCGCGGAATGCTGCGTGTTCGGCGTGCCCGATCACCGGCTTGGCGAGGACGTCGGCGTGGCTGTCATGCTGAAACCCGGCGAAAATCTCGATGAGGCCGGGCTGCGAAGCTTCTGCGAAGGCCATATCGCCGCCTACAAGGTTCCGCGCCACATCTGGTTCATGACGGAACCACTGCCGCGCAACGCCAGCGGCAAGTTCCTGAGGCGCGAACTGCGCGAACGGCTCAGCAAAGATCTGGCGGCGGCGTGACAGGCCTGCAGGTCGCTGCGGTCTCAAAGGAATTGCAAGTCTGACGCTAACCGCTCTCCCCTTGGCAAGGGGAGGGCAGAGCGCTGTCAGTCTAATCGCAAGTCGTCTCCGATGGGCGGAGTTTGCCCCCGGCCCGTCGTCGGTTCAGGCCATGAGCGACTGCCACCCGGCCAGGGCGGCTGAGTGGGTGGTCTTGCAGGTCTGCCTGTCGATGAGGTGGCGATCGAGGTTGAAGTGGTTGTGGACGATGGCGTGGACCGAGGCGAACTTCTGCAGTGACGTCATCTGCCGGAACCGGTTCCACCAGGCCGCGCTGTTTCCTAGCAGTTGTCGAGCCCGAGCTCGAACAGCAGATCCTCGACGGTGCGAAGGCTCAGTGGGAAGCGCACGTAGATCATCACCACAAGGCGGATCACCTCAGGCGATGCGTTGAAATGGGGGAACAGGCTGGCTGCTTTCTGGGTCTGGGCATCGACCCGCCCCGCGCGATCATGGGCATGGCGCCCGCAGGTGCGTTTGATTTGACAGTACCCGATCTTGAACGCGTGAGGGACTAGGTGAGGTACGACAGCCGCGAGATTTTCTGAAATCTTAATATTCTCAAGGCATGGTAGCCACGAGATGGCGGAGCGGGAGTCCGTATAACTGGCTTCCGGCGGCTTCCGTGAAGTGCCGCAAGTCCTTGTTTACAAGCCATTGTTTATACTTCCCTTTACCGGACTGTTCCGTTATATTCCGGCTCAATCCGCGTCAATGTGGGGGATATGGTGGGGGAAGTCCTTCCGGGGGATAGGCTGGGGGATGCGATGGCAACAAGGGGCATTCGGAAGCCGGAAAAGGCGTTGACCGCTCGCTTTGTGGAAACCGTGACCGACCCGGGAAAGTATTTTGACGGGCAGGGCCTGTTCCTGCGCGTGCAACCGAACGGCGCGAAGCAATGGGTGCAGCGCATCACCATTCGCGGCAAACGCTGTGAACTCGGGCTGGGAAGCCCGCCTGCAATCCCGCTGGCAACCGCTCGCAAGCTGGCGCTGGAAAACCGGGGCAAGGCGATGATGGGCGGCGACCCGGTGCAGGAACGGCGCGACGCCCGTGCGGGGCTTACCTTTGAAGCGGCTGTGGAACGGTATCTGGCCGCGAAGCTGGATGAATTCAGGAACGACAAGCACAAGGCGCAATGGCGCTCGACCCTGGACACATACGCTCGCCCGGTGCTGGGGCCGAAGCTGGTGGCGGAAATCACGCTGCAAGACGTGCTGCGCGCGCTGGAACCCATCTGGCAAACCAGGACGGAAACCGCTTCCCGCCTTCGCGGTCGCATCGAAGCCGTGCTGTCATGGGCAACCGTGGCCGGGCATCGCATGGGGGACAACCCAGCCCGCTGGAAAGGGAACCTGTCGGAAATCCTGCCGAAGCCCGGCAAGGTGGCGAAGGCCGACAATCAACCGGCGCTGGCGCTGGGGGACGTGCCGCGCTGGTGGGCAGCGCTGGCCCAGCGCGACGGGATGGCCGCGAGGGCGGTGGAATTCCTGACGCTGACCGCTGCGCGCTCGGGCGAAGTCCGGGGCATGACATGGGATGAAATCGACTTCGGGGGCCGGGACAAAACCGACAAAACCGACAAAACCCCCACAGCGACACTTGCGACAACTGCGACATGGAGCATTCCCGCTTCACGGATGAAGATGGGCCGGGCGCATCGCGTTCCGCTGACCCCGGAAGCGGTGGCAATCCTGCGAAGCCTGCCCCGCTCGGAAAGCCCCTATGTTTTTCACGCCCAGCGCGGCGGAATGCTGTCCGACATGACGCTTTCCGCTGTCATGCGGCGAATGCAGGATGCCGAAGAAAAGGCGGGCCGGGCGGGCTTTCTCGACCCGACAAGCAAACGCCCAGCCGTGCCGCATGGGCTGCGCTCGACCTTCCGGCAATGGGCGGCGGAACGGGGCTTTCCGCGCGACATGGCCGAACTGGCGCTGGCGCATCGCGTGGGGGATGAAACCGAAAGGGCCTATCAGCGAAGCGACATGCTCGAACGGCGGCGCGAAATGATGGCCGCTTGGGCCGGTTTCCTTCGCGGTGAAGTCGGAACCGGCGAAAAGGTGGTGAAGCTGGGGACGGCGGGATGAACGAATGGGGCACCCCCGATTGGCGCGACGCAGCGGCATATGGCGACGTGAAGCGCTGGCGCTTCGACCGCTGGCGGTGGGAATTCTACCGGCGGCGGGATGACCTGCGCGCATACTTCGACGCTCATGTCGAAGAAACCTTGCAACGCCGCCAGCGCTATGCGGGCAAGGATGGCTTCACGGTGGCGCACCTGCGCCCGAATGAACCCGGCTTCACTCTGGATGCAGCCCTCGAAGCCGGTGCCCAGTTTGGCTATTCCTCCCTTCCGAACCCCCGCATAGGGGCGCAACCGATGCACCTTATCAAGACACATCAACATGACGGGGTGAGGTATGATCTAGGGGGCGTGCCGTTTCCGCTGGCACCGCACGAAGAGCCACTTACCTTCGATTTGGACCGCCCGATTGAACCGCAACTGGCGCACGCCCGGGAGGTTCTGCTGTCGGCGCAGTACGCCCTTCACGGGAAGCCTCTTCAAAAGCGACGCCGCCCCAAGAAATGGTTGGGGTATCTGCGCGCACTCGACGCCCGCGAAGCTGGCGCATCATGGGCGGAAATCACTGGCGCTTTCTATGCGGAAAAGCTTCTGGATCGGCACAAGGACCCTTCGGGCGGATACTGCGCACCGCCCCCGCAAGCTGCGCGAGATATGTGGCTAGCGGCTGACGCCTTGCGATTTAAATTCTGATTTTCGCCAGCAATCCAAAGACGCCCTGCCTTTGCCCATTCTTCCGGCATGAACCGCAACTATCCCGTTGCGGCTTGGTGGAAAGGATAGGCAATGGCCGAACGCATCCTGCGACGCCCTGACGTTGAAGCCCGCACGGGGCTTTCCCGCTCGACAATTTACGACTGGATGAAACGAGGCGAATTCCCGCAACCCGTGGCTCTGGGCGCGCGGCTTGTGGGCTGGCGTCAATCCGACATTGAAGCCTGGATGGCCGCCCGCGAAGTGAAGGCCGCCTGACATGGGCGGCGGGCATGAAATGGCCCGGAACCTGCGCGAACAGGAACCGGGCCGGGGAAGCCGTCATGCGAAAGCGGCGGGCACTCCGAATCTAGCACATGACACGGGCCGGGCAAAGCTGGGGGGCGGCGATGACTGACGCGCGTGAACTGACCTTGGCGCTTGGCGGGCGATGGTATGGCCGCTACGGGGCCGCGCCATGCCCTCAATGCCAGCCGGAACGGCGCAAGGGGCAAAACGCCCTGACGCTGGCCGATGGCAACGGCGGGCGGCTGGTGCTTCATTGCAAGAAATCCGCCTGCGCCTTTCTCGACATTCTGGCGGCGGAGAGGCTGCGACCGGGGGACTATTGCGCCCCGGACCCGGCGACGCTGGCCCAGCGCGAAGCCGAACGGCGGGCCGAAGCCCGGCGCAAGGCGGAACAAGCGAAGCGGCTGTGGAAGGAAGCCCAGCCCATCGCGGGCACGGTGGCGGAAGCCTATCTGCGCGGGCGCGGCATCACTTGCGAGCTGCCCCGCACGCTGCGCTTCCACCCGGAAGCCTGGCACGGGCCGACCGCCCGGCACTATCCGGCGATGGTGGCGGTGGTGCAGGGCGCGGGCGCGGTGGCTGTGCATCGCACATGGCTGCGCGCTGACGGCTCGGGCAAGGCTGACATCGAACCGGCAAAGGCAATGCTGGGGGCAACCGCTGGCGGTGCTGTGCGACTCACTGACGGGCCTTCACGGCTGGCGGTGGCCGAAGGTGTCGAATCGGCCCTGTCGCTGCTGTGCGGGCTTCTGGATGGCCCCGCGATGGTGTGGGCTGCGCTTTCAACAAGCGGAATGCGCGGGCTGCGCCTGCCCCCGGAACCGGGGTGGCTGACAATCGCAGCCGATGGCGACGGGCCGGGCCGCGAAGCTGCGCGCGCCTTGGCCGAACGGGCGCACGGCTCGGGCTGGCAAGTGGGCATTCTCGACCCCGGAACCGGGCGCGACTTCAACGACATTTTGCATGAACGGTGGGCAGCATGAACGCGCAAGCCAAGCCGATAGAAACCCCCTTCGCGCCCGCGTGGGCCGCCCCTGACCCGCGCCTGTTGCGGGCCGAACTGCCCCCCGCCCCGGAACTGTCCCTGCGCGATGTGCTGGGGCCGCGCTTGGCGGGATGGGTGGCGGATGCAGCCGAAGCCAAGGGCGCGCCCCCTGACTATATTTTCGCGGCGCTGCTGGCGGTGGCAGGCTCGACCATCGGGAACGCGCGCTGGGCGGCAATCTGGCCGGGCTGGGCCGAACCGCCCGTTATCTGGACCATGTGCATCGGCCTTCCCAGCGCGGGCAAAAGCCCTGCCATCGACGCGGCATTGCAACCCCTGCGAAATGCAGAACGCCCCCTGCGCGAAGCGGCGGAAACCGAGCGCAAGGCATGGGCCGAAAAGGCGGAACTGGCGAAGCTTGCGGAACAAACATGGAAGGAAGCGGCAAGGGCGGCAATCAAGGCCGGTGAAACGGCCACCGATAGGCCGACCGGCTGCGACGCTGGACCGCCCCCGCATATTCCGCGCCTGGTGGTGAACGATGGCACGATTGAACGGCTTGGGGCGATACTTGCCCAGCAACCGCGCGGCACGCTGCAAATGCGGGATGAATTGGCCGGTTGGCTTGAAGGGATGCAGCGCTATTCCGGCGGCGGAAGCGACCGGCCTTTCTGGCTGGAAGCCTACGGGGGCCGGGGCTTCACGGTGGAACGCATGGGCCGCGAGCCGCTCACAATCGACCGGCTGTCTATCGGCGTGCTTGGGGGTATTCAACCCGACCGACTGAAAAGTCTGCTTTTCAAGTCCGATGATGATGGGTTGCTGGCCCGCTTCCTGCCCATCTGGCCCGAACCCGCGCC
>NZ_JBQXGU010000002.1:0-652860 GCF_052616365.1 Sandaracinobacteroides sp. A072 | reverse complement strand
ACATGACCCGATGGGTAGCGAAGGCGTGGCGACGGCTACCGGGAAAGGGGGTTTTGTCGGTTATGTCGGTTTTGTCCGGGGGGGAAGCCTGAAACCACGGCTTTTCCCCGCGAAGTGGTGGAGCATGCCCTGGCCCATCAGCTCGCAGACAAGGCCGAAGCGGCATATCAGCGTGGCAGCCTGTTCCCCAGGCGCGTGAAGCTGATGCAGGCCTGGGCGGACTATTGCGGATCGCCCCTGGCCGAAGGGGCCAGCATTACCCCATCCGCGCAAGTCCCTGACGGCTTGCGGCATTTCGGCTGATGGGCAAGCGCCCATGCCCCGGCAAACAGGGGCATGGGCATCAGATTGCTGGCTAAAGTGCCTGTTTCTGCATCTGGTGCAGAGGCTGTTGTGCGCTTCGGCGGCGTCTCAGCATGAAGCCTGCCATTCCGAAGCCGGCGATGAACATGCCCCAGCTTGCCGGTTCGGGAACGGTTACGGAAACGCCGTTGGTGATGACTTCCCTGACATTCAGCGCTGCATCAAAGCCATAGTACCAATCATCATTGTCGTTAAATTCACAGCCAAAGCAGAATTTATAGGTGAACCCTCCGTTTCCGTAAGTAGGGTATAAATACCAGTAAAATCTTGACCCGGTAGAATCAAATGAATCCGAGCCTTCGACAATTTCCTGACTGTAATATGTAGATGGTGCTGAAAAATATGCCAGTGTTCTCTCTTCGCTCCAAATCTTTAATTTTGATATTCCTGATCCCATAATTTCTTCAGGGTCATTTGGCTTGGTAACTTCGAAAATCATGCTGTAATTTACAGGGGTGTCGACAGCCGGAAGCTGGAAAAAATCTGGTGTGAGGATTGGGTCACAGCCACCGAAGATGCATTCCAGCCTTTGCTCCGTAACCTTTCCATAGCCCCTGAACTCTATGGTGGATGTCACGCCTGCCGGCAGTTCGGGCAGGATGAATGCCGCTGCCGGCATGGCGGCTGTCAGTGCGCAGCCCAGCGCCGCAGCTCTGGCAGCCAGGTTCATCGAAAATACGGTCATTTGAATACGCCCCCATTTACACACTGCCGAATCGACAGGATGCCAGTCTAAGGTCGCGCGCTGTCGTTGAACAGCCCGATGGGCGCTGGCACACAGCCCTTGCCCGGTAAAAGGGAAGGCAGAACCGGCGCGCCGCATATTGGCCTGTGCAGGAATATCGAGGGGTGAATGGCAATTCTGACGCAAGCTGAACTTGAACGGCACCTGTGGGGCGCGGCGGACATTCTGCGCGGCACGGTCGATGCCGGGGACTACAAGCAATACATCTTCGGCCTGCTGTTCTACAAACGCCTGTGTGACGTGTGGGATGAGGAGTTCGAGGCCCTGCTGGCCGAGACGGGCGACCGCGAGGAAGCCGCCGACCCTGACGAGCACCGCTTCCACATTCCCAAGGAACATCGTTGGGAGACAGTGCGCCAGCAGTCCACCCTGATCGGCCAGCGGCTGAACAATGCGCTGGCGGCTATCGAGGATGCCAACCTGCGGCTGCGCGGCGTGTTCGGCGATGTGGACTTCGCCAATCAGGATCGCTTCTCTGACGCCCTGCTGGAAAAGCTGTTGTCGCACTTCGAGAAGCACCGGCTGCGCAATGCCGATGTGCCAGCCGACATGCTGGGCGATGCCTATCTCTACCTCATCAAGATGTTCGCCGAGGGTGCGGGCAAGAAGGGCGGCGAGTTCTATACCCCGCGCTCCATCGTCCGCCTGATGGTCGAGATCATCGACCCGCGCCCCGGCATGTCGGTCTATGACCCCACCTGCGGGTCTGGCGGCATGTTGCTGGAGGCGGTGCAGTATCTGAAGGACCGGGGCGAGGATGCCCGGACCCTGTCGCTCTATGGGCAGGAAAAGAACTTCGCCACGTGGGGCATCGCCCAGATCAACCTGTTCCTGCACAACGTGGACGATGCCTTCATTGCCAAGGGCGACACGATCCTGTCCCCCAAGCGGTATGATCCCAAGGCGCGCGAGTTCGTGGAAGGTATCGGGGCCTATGACCGGGTGCTGGCCAACCCGCCATTCTCGGAAAAGGTGTGGGGCTACGAGGTCTGGCAGAACGGAGACCCGTTCGGACGCGATACCTATGGTTGCCCGCCCAAGCAGTATGGCGACCTTGCCTTTGTCCAGCACATGCTGGCCAGCCTCAAGGATGACGGGATGCTGGCGGTGGTGGTGCCACATGGCGTCTTGTTCCGAGGCGGGGCGGAGGGGCGGATCAGGGAGGCCATGCTGGCCGCAGACGTGATCGAGGCGGTCGTGGGCCTTGCCCCCAATCTGTTCTACGGAGCGGGCATCCCTGCCGCCCTGCTGGTGTGCCGCAAGAAAAAGCCCGCCGAGCGGCGCGGCAAGGTGCTGATCGTCAACGGCGATGCCACCTACCAGCCGGGCAAGGCGCAGAACTTCCTGACCGATGAACATGTCCGCAAGCTGGCCGCCACGGTCCATGCCTTCGCCGATGTCGAGAAGCTGGCCCGCATTGTCCCGGTCGAGGAGATCGCCGCCAACGGCCACAACCTCAACATCAGCCGCTATGTCCAGACCGGCGCGGATGCCGAGGCAGTCGATGTCGCGGCGGAGGTCGCGAAGCTGCAAGACCTGATCGCCAAGCGCAACGAGGCGGAAGCCGTGATGTTCGGGCACCTCAGGAGGCTTGGCTATGTCGGGTGAACTGGCCGAACTGGAGCGGCCCGTTGATGAGGTTCCCCAAGGTTGGACGGTCCAGCCGCTGTCCAAGCTGTGCGGAGAGGTGGCAGAGCGGGTCGATCCAGCCGCGATGAATGGCGATCTTGGCGGGCACTACATCGGCTTGGAACACATTGGCCAAGGCACCGGCCAGTTGGAAGGTGTTGGCAAAGCTGCTCATGTGGTCAGCCAGAAGTCCCGGTTTCATGCGGGTGACATCCTGTATGGCAAGCTGCGACCGAACTTGCGTAAGGTAGCGCGGCCCGATTTCGGCGGCGTGTGTTCGACCGACATCATCGTGTTGCGCGCGAAGCCTAGCGCCGACCCGGCGTTCCTGTTTCAGGTGCTCCAGTCCGAACCTTTGGTGGCCCATGCCATTGCGACGGCAGCGGGCACCAAGATGCCCCGGACCCATGCGCGTTCGATCCTCTCATTCGAGATCGCTTCGCCACCCCTCGACGAGCAGCGGCGGATCGCCGAGGTGCTGCGATCGGTGGATGAGGCAATCAGCGCTCAAATAAGTGCGCTAAGACAGTCGAAAAAGACCCTTAAGTTTTTGCAGGGAAACCTGCTTGATCCGAATGTGAACATCGAGAAATGGCCGGAAGCTAAGATAAGTGCAGTTGCCAGACTTTTTGCAGGCGGAACCCCAAAGCGCGAAAAACGCGAATACTACGAAGGAAAGATACCTTGGCTCAAGTCGGGTGAAGTTCGCCAGAACCGCATAATCTGCACCGAGGAGAGCATTTCGGAGAAAGCTCTCGTCGAGACAACTACTCGCATGGCGCGAGCAGGAACGCCTGTTGTTGCAATGTATGGGGCGACGGCAGGTGTCGTTGGGATGTTGGAAATTGACGCTGCGATCAATCAAGCCGTCTTGGCGGTTGAGCCGATCAAGGGGAAGGCAACGGCTCGCTTTCTGGTTCATGCTCTACAGCAGGCGAGCACCCGCATGCTGCTATCCCAGCAAGGTTCTGGCCAACCGAACCTTAGCAAATCGCTCATTGGGGAGACGAAAATCCTGTTACCGGGCACTGCTGAACAGGAGAGGATTGCGACCTTGCTAGACAGTGCAGAGGAAGAAGTGATCCGGGGCGCGAGCGCAATCGCGGCAAGTGAAGACTTGAAAGGTCATCTGATGTCCGACCTCCTCTCCGGTCGCGTGCGGGTGCCTGCATGAGCGAATACCGCCTTGCCGAGAAGCCCGCGCTCGATGCGCTGGCCGCGATGGGCTGGCAGGTGCTGTCCCCGGCGCAGGCGCTGGCGATGCGCGAGGAGGAAAACCGGGTCATCCTCAAACCCGTGCTGATTGACGCCCTGCGCACGATCAACGGCATCGGCGCGGCGGATACCGAGGCGATCTACAACGACCTGTCCACCCTGTCCGACAACGAGGAGTGGCAGCGCAAGCTGCGCGGCGGCTATTCCCGCCGCCTGTCCGGCGAGAACCGTGATAGCCCGATTGCGCTGATCGACTTCAAGAACCCCAGCCGCAACGCCTTCCACGTCACCAACCAGTTCCGCGTTGCCGCGCAGCGCCCGCGCGTGCCCGATGTGGTGCTGTTTGTGAACGGTATCCCGCTGGTGGTGATTGAGGCCAAGTCTCCCTTGAAGGCCACGGCCAAGGCCGAGGAAGCCTTCGAGCAGATCAAGCAGTATGAACGGGACATCCCCCGGCTGTTCTACCCCAACGCCTTCAACCTCGTCACCGATGGCATGGCGACGCTCTATGGCGCGACGGGTGCGCACTCGCAGTTCTATGCCCCGTGGCCCGACGCTTGGCCGCGCCACCGGGACGACTTCGCCGACGACCTGTCCAAAGACCTGTGGTGCCTGTGCGAACCGTCCCGCCTGCTGGACCTGCTGGCGCACTTCATCGTGTTCGAGGTGGACCCGGAGACGGGGCGGAAGATCAAGAAGGTCTGCCGCTACCAGCAGTTCCGGGCGGTCAACAAGGCGGTTGAGCGGGTGGCAGCAGGCCAGCACCGCAAGGGCCTGATCTGGCACACGCAGGGTTCGGGCAAGAGCCTGACCATGGTGTTCCTCGCCCTCAAGCTGAAGACCCACCTGACGCTCGATGCGCCGACGCTCACCAATCCCAACATCCTTGTGCTGACCGACCGGATCGACCTCGACGACCAGATCAGCAAGACCTTTGTCGCCTGCGGCCTGCCCAACCCGATGCAGTGCGGATCAGTGGCGGCGCTGCGCGAAGCGGTGAACCGGGGCGGCAACGGGCAAATCCTGCTGTCCACCATCTTCAAGTTCGCCGGATCGAAAGAGCCGATCCCGAACAGCGCCAACTGGATCGTGCTGGTGGACGAGTGCCACCGCACGCAGGAGAAGGACCTCGGGGCCTATTTGCAGGCGACCCTGCCCGACGCCCATTTCTACGGCTTCACCGGCACCCCGATCAAATCTACCGACAAGGACACCTACGCCCGGTTCAGCATCGCCGGGGAGGGCTATCTCGACAAATACGGGATCGACGATGCGGTGCGCGATGGGGCGACCGTCCCGATCCTTTACGAGGGCCGCAAAATCGATTGGGCGATCAACGAGGCCGAGATCGACATCCTGTTCGACCGCTGGTTCGTGGACCTGCCCGACGTCAAACGCGAGGAACTGAAGCGCAAGGGCCTGACCCTCGCCACCATTGCCAAGCACCCAGAGCGCGTGCGCCTGATCGCGCTCGACATCTGGGAGCACTTTAAGGCTGTGTGCCAGCCGGACGGCTACAAGGCGCAGATCGTGGCCGTGGATCGCGAGGCGGTCATCCTCTACCGCGCCGCCCTGTCTGCCGCTATCGCCGCCGATCTGGAACGCGGCGGGATGGATGCGGCGGATGCGCACGCCAAGGCCGACGCCATGATCGCCTGCGTCTATTCCAAGAGCCAAGAGGACGACAAGGACAGCGAGCAGGCCCACATTCAGGCGGTGCGCGAGGGGCTTCGGGCGCACTATCTCGACGACGATGCTGAGAAGGATGTGAAGAAGCGGTTCAAGGCTCGCGGGGCCGATCCCAGCTTCCTGATCGTCTGCGACAAGCTGCTGACGGGGTTCGATGCCCCCATCGAGCACGTCATGTATCTCGACAAGCCGCTCAAGGAGCACAACCTGCTCCAGGCCATCGCCCGGACCAATCGCACCTACGCCTTCAACGACGCCGAGGGTGGCACCATCGAGAAGCCAGCCGGGCGGATCGTCGATTATATTGGCGTCACCAACCACCTTGACGAGGCGTTGCAATCATACCGCTCCGAGGATGTCGAGAACGCGATGCGGGACATCGCCATCCTGCGGAATGACCTGAAGGAAGCGCACGCCCGCTACCGCGCACAGAAGCGGGCAATGAAGCTGGAGGGGCTGGACGAGAAAGCCGCCGCCTATGCTGCCGCCGACATGACAGCGAAGGGGCAAGAGGACGACTGGTTCGACCTCCAGCGGCTCACTCGCGCCTTCATCAAGGTCTATGGCGACCTCTCACCCGATCCTGCGATCCTCGACTTCACCGCCGAGGTGAAATGGGCAGCGACCTTCCTGCGGCTGGCAACGCAGGCCATCAGCAAGGAAGAAAGCCTCGATCACCGCAGCTACACCGGCAAGATCAGGGATATGCTGGAGCAGCACGTCCACGCGACGGGCCTCTCCACCACCATCCGGCTGCGCAGCCTCACCGACCCCGAGTTCGCCGATGACTTCGCGACCGAGGGAAAAGATGAGCCGGAACTGAAAGAGGCGTTCGTGCGCAAGTCTGCCGAACTGCGCCGCGTCACCCGCGAGTTGGTGGACAAGAACCCCGCGCAATATGGCCGCTTCTCAGAGCGGGTTCTGGAGATCATCCGTCGCTTCGAGGAAGGCCAGCTTGCCGCCGCCGATGGCCTACGCGACTTTGAGGGGCTGACGGGCGACATTCAGGCCGAACAGGGCGCTCACGCCGAACTCGGCATGGACGAGCATGCCTTCTCGATCCTGCGCATCATGGAAGCCATTGTGCCGGAGGTTGAGCACGCCACATTGCAGAGTGCCGCCGTCGCTATCGGCGCAATTTATGCGGATGCTGCTGCAACCCAGCCCGCCTTCGCCCACATGGAAGCCTACCTGCGCAGCCTGCGCCAGCAGGTGCGGCGCATCCTGACCGAGCACGGCATCGGCGAAACAAAGATCATCCGCGAGAAGGTCGAGGAGTTCGCCGTGCACGCCTATGGGGGCGGGGCCTGATGCCAACGCTCCAGATTGGCCGGAAGGAAATCCCCTACGAGCTTCGCCGGTCGGCGACGGCGTCGGAACGCCGCATTACCATCACACCCGGTCATGTCGAGGTGCTGGCGCTCACCAGCGACAACGATGACGACATCGCGGGCTTTCTGGAGCGCAAGCGCCAGTGGGTGTTTGACACCGTGCGCGAAATGGAGCGGATCACCGCCACGCGCCACGCCGTGCCCCGGTTCATCACCGGATCGAAGATACCCTACCGGGGCCGCAAAATGCCCCTGACCGTGCGGCGGACAGATTCCGACCGGTTCACGACACGCTATCGCAACGGCTTCATTGTCGATCTACCAGCCTGGGTGGGCGAGAATGCCGACCACCTCGTCGCTCTGGAACTGAAGCTGTGGTTGATGCAGCGGGCGCGCCGGGATGTGCGGGAGATCGCCGCAAGCCTTGGCAAGCGGTTCGGCCTTGTGCCCCGCTCGATCCGCGTGGGCGATATGGCCCACGGATGGGGATCATGTGGTCCGGAGGGGAACGTGTTCATCAACTGGCACCTGATCTTCGCGCCGAGGAAAGTGATGGAATATGTGGTGGCACATGAACTGTCGCATCTGGCGCACCGGACGCACGGGCCGGAATTCTGGTCGCTGCTCAGCCATATGTTGCCTGACTACAATGCCATGAAATCATGGCTGGAACGTCATCAATCATCCCTGTCGGGCGCATTTCTCAGCCAGGCGCAGGATGCAGCCCGAGGTCTTGATGCCGCGCCATGCAAAGCGCCCATCCTGAAAGGGGTGCCAATCACCGGACAGGGCTGAACTGCCTTGAACGTTCACTGATTGTTCTTAAGCTTTGGCTTGGGACCAGGCAGGCCAGCACGAGAAGCGCTCTTCCTACGTGCTTCCTTGCCATCTTTTGGAAACCGCTAGGGAGGTGGCATGAACGAGAATGGGGATTCCGGCTGACCGACTGGGAACGCTTCGTGCCGCGCGGGCAACACAAGAACGCGTCAACCGGGCAATGGGAACAGCCGGAAGGGAGCACGCCATGACCGGGCAACAAACGCTCGGGCACAAGCCGGGGACACGGGGGGTGGTCGGAAAGTTTTTTCCGATCAGCCACAGGACCGGCGGGGGAAGTGTTCTTTTTAGCGCCGCAAATTTACGGGTTAGGGGTTTACAGAGGTGAGAGGTCCGAAGCGACGCCCCCACTGGCTGGGCGTTTGTTTCCGCCACGTTCCGGGGCAAGCCTTGTCGAAGTGGGGGATATACTGGGGGCAGGTTTTCCGGCTTTTCGTTTGAAAACAATGGGTTAACCTGTTGAAATGGCGGAGCGGGAGGGATTCGAACCCTCGATACGGTTTTGCCGTATACACACTTTCCAGGCGTGCGCCTTCGACCACTCGGCCACCGCTCCAACGAGGGGCGCGCCTAGCAGTGTTGGGGTTGCGTTGGCAATAGCCTCCGCGTCTTTGTCCGATGTTGACAGGCGGCTGGCGTGCAGGCCTTCTGCCGCCATGGTCAGCACCCCTTCCCAGCCGGTTGCCCGCACGGTTGCCAATGTGATCGCCGAAAGCCTTGTTCTGGCCGGGGTCCGGCATGCGTTTGCCGTGCCCGGCGAAAGCTATCTGCCGCTGCTTGATGCGCTGGCGGATGTGCAGGATCGTGTTCGCCTTGTCACGTGCCGGCATGAGGCGGCGGCGGCGAACATGGCCGAGGCGGCGGCCAAGCTCGGCGGGCGGCCGGGTGTTGCGCTGGTAACGCGCGGGCCCGGCGCCACCCATGCCGCCATCGGCCTGCACACCGCCCAGCAGGACAGCACGCCCATGCTGCTGCTGATAGGGCAGGTGGGGCAGGACATGCTGGGCCGCGAAGCCTTTCAGGAGGTGGATTATGCCCAGATGTTCGGCAAGGTCGCCAAGCGTGTCATCACTTTGACCGAGCCGGACCGCGTCGGTGAGCAGATGGCATCCGCCTTTTCCGCCGCACTGTCAGGCCGGCCCGGGCCTGTCGTGGTGGTGCTGCCCGATGACCGGCTGGGTAAACCCTCCGCCGCATCGGCGGTCGCGCCCGCGCCCACGGCACCGCCAGCGCCCGATGCTGCAGCCATTGCCGCACTTGCAGGCCTGCTCGACAAGGCCGAACGCCCGGTCCTGATGCTGGGCGGCCCGCTGTGGCGGGAAGAGGATGTATCGGCTGCCGCGCGCGTGGCCGAGCGGCTCGGCCTGCCCGTCGTCACCAGCTGGCGGCGGAAGGACCGGTTCGACAATGCGCACCCCCATTATGCCGGCGAACTCGGCCTGGGCGCCAACCCGGCGCTGCTGGAGGCCGTGAAGCGATCAGACCTGTTGCTGGTGCTGGGCGCGCGGCTCACGGAAAACGCCACTCAGGGCTACAGCCTCATCGATCCCGCCTTCGCTACCCGGCATCTGGTTCACATCTGCATCGACCCGGAGGCGCTGGGGCGCACCTGGCAGCCGCGCCTTGCCATTCATGCGGTCGTCGGGCCGGCACTGGTGGCGCTGGAGAAATTGCCGCCGCGCGAGCGGAGCGAATGGGTGGACCAGCTTTCGGGCCTCCACCGCGCCTGGACCGAGCCGACACAGGTGCGCAGCGGCGTGAACCCGGCCATGGTCATCCGCACCCTGTCGGAGCGGCTGCCGGCGGACAGCATCTTCTGCAACGGAGCGGGCAATTTCGCGGCCTGGCTGCACCGTTTCCACCTGCACCGCGCCCCCCGCACACAGCTTGCCCCCACGTCGGGTGCAATGGGCTATGGCGTTCCTGCCGGCATTGCAGCAGCGCTCATCCATCCGGAACGGCAGGTGGTGGTGGTGGCGGGGGATGGGGATTTCCTGATGGCGGCCGGTGAACTGGCGACGGTGGCGCATGAAGGGGCAACGCCCCTGTTCGTGGTGATGGACAATGGCCAATATGGAACCATCCGCATGCACCAGGCGCGTGATTACCCCGGCCGGCCGAGCGGAACGCGTCTCACCAACCCCGATTTCGCAGCACTGGCGCGGAGCTTCGGCCTGCACGCCGAAACCGTATCCGAGACGGACGCCTTCGCTCCCGCCCTCGAAAGAGCGCGGGGGCGGGCATCGCTGATCCATGTTGTGGTGGACCCGGACGAGATCGCGCCCGGCCGCCGGTTGTTGACGGGCCAGTAGGGGAGGGCGCATGCGGATCCTGCCTGAAGAACGCCGCGCCCTCGACGGGATCGACGCGGCGGCCATGCTGGCGCAGGTGGAGCAATGGTGCGCCATCAACAGCGGCAGCCATAATCCCGACGGGCTGGCGCGCATGGTGGCGCTGCTTGAAGCCGCCTTTGCGCCGCTGGGTGAAATCAGGCTGCTGGAGCCAGCGCCGGCCACCCGCATGCTGCCCACGGGCGATGTCGAGCCGGTCCGGCATGGCCGCAACCTCAATCTGCGGGTGCGCCCGGAAGCGCCGGTGCGTGTGCTGCTGACTGGCCATTATGATACGGTCTTTGCCGCCGACCATCCTTTCCAGACCCTGCGCTGGCGCGAGCCGGGTGTGCTCAACGGGCCGGGCGTGGCGGACATGAAAGGCGGGATCGCGGTGATGCTGGCGGCGCTGAAGGCGCTGGAGGGCAGCCCTTTTGCCGTGTCCATCGGCTATGAAGTGGTTCTGAACGCCGACGAGGAAGTGTCCTCGCCCGGCTCCGCCCCCTTGCTTGCCGAAGCGGCCCGGCGCGCCGATGCCGGGCTTACCTTCGAGCCGGCGCTGCCAGATGGCACGCTGGCCGGTGCACGGCCCGGCAGCGGCAATTTTTCGGTTCATGTCGTCGGGCGGGCCGCCCATGCCGGGCGCGAACCGGAAAAAGGGAGAAATGCCGTGCTGGCCGCAGCTGATCTGGCCTTGCGGCTGGCAGCCCTTGTTGCGCCGGACCTGAAGGTGAATGTGGCGCGGATCGATGGCGGCGGGCCAAACAACATCGTGCCCGATACGGCCGTGCTGCGGTTCAACATGCGCCCGGAAACGCTGGAAGCGCAAGCCCGCGCGCTCGATGCCATGGATGCGGCGTTGGCGACCGTGGCGGCCGCCCATGATGTCGCCCTGCATCGGCATGGCGGTTTTGCACGGCCGCCCAAGCCACTGGATGAAAACCAGATGCGCCTGTTCCGGCTGGTGAGGGATGCGGGTGCTGATCTCGGCCTCGAAATCGGCTGGCGCGCGGCGGGCGGCGTTTGCGATGGCAACAACCTCGCCGCGACAGGGCTTGCCGTGGTGGATACGCTGGGCGTACGCGGCGGCGCCATCCACTCGGCGGATGAATATCTGATCGTGGAAAGCCTGAAGGAGCGGGCGGAACTGGCAGCGCTGCTTCTGATGCGCATCGCGCGCGAAGGCTTCCCCCGGGCAGCCTGACGGGTGGTTCAGGCGCGCGCCGGCCCGATTGCCCGCCATGCAGCGAGGATCGTCGAAAGGCTGTCGCAGGCGCGGGCCAGATCCTCCAGCTGGCCTGAAAGCAGGCTTTCCCGCAAGCCGGCATAGACGGCGTGCAGGCTGCTGGAGACTTCGCCGCCGCGCGCATCGTCGAGGCTCGTGTCCAGCCCGTCGACCAGCGCCAGCGCGCGTTCGGTGGCGCGCAGCCGGCGCAACCGGTCACCCTGGCCAGCAGCCAGGCTTGCTTCGCGCAGATGATGGCCAAGCCGCTCGTAAAGCATGGTAACAAGCTGGTGCGGGCTGGCGGCCGCCACGCGCGCTTCCAACGACAGCTGGCCATAGCGCGCGATCGCTTCACTGGAGCTGCGCGGCTGTGCGCTGCGGGCGGCAAGGAGCTGGAGCATGATTGACCTCTATCGATCCGATGACCTGGTCCACAGGTCGATCTGCTGGGACAGGAATGTCTGCACGGCGCGCGACTGGCCGACGGCCCTGTCGAGCGCCGCGAACTGGCGGGTGTAATTGTCGCGCAGGCGCTGGGTGCGGCTTTCAAGCTGCTCCCGCTCGCGGGCGATGGTGGCTGCCTCGCGCTGCAATGCCGTCGGCTGGCCGGCCGCACCTTGCGCCGCCAGGCGGAAACTTTCCGCCACCTGCCGCAAGGGCCCGGCGGCCTTGCCCGGCGCGGCGGGCGCGTTGAGGGCCGAGATCAGCTTTTCCACGCTTTCCGGGTGGCTGGCGACGGCAGCGGCAAGGCGCGCTTCGTCCACCGTGAAATTGCCGTTGCGGTCGACCGTGAGGCCGATTCCCGAAAGGCGGACAGGGGCGTCACCATCCGGCGCGACCAGGTCACGCCCCGTGATGGCGCCCAGTGTCTGCAGCGTGCGGCGGGTCATGCTGTCAGAAACCAGGGCGCCGGCTGCCGATGTGGCGGATTGGCCGCCTGAAAGCCCGCGCCCGATGGACAGAAGTTCGTTGAGGGCGCCGGCGATGTCGCGCACGACCTGCGAAAGTGCCTCGCCGTCGCGTTCGGCTTCGATGGTCACGATCCGGCCGGGCTCGGCGCGGCCGAGTGCGATGCGGGCGCCGGGGACGAGATCCGCGATGCTGTTCGATGGCCGGCGCAGTTCCAGCCCGTCGACGGCGACGAGGGCATCGGCAGCAGCCTGGGTGCGGGTCATACCGCCGGCGGTCATGTCGTTGAAGGCAAAAGCCTCCAGCGCCGGGTCGCCTGCTGTCTCGATGATGAAGCCCGAGGCTTCCCCCATGGCGCCGCGCAACACCAGCCGGCTGCCGCCGGCATCGCTCAGCACCTGTGCCTGAATGGGGGCGCCCGCCACGGCTGCGGCATCATTGATGGCGTTTTTCAGCCCGGCGAGGCTGTCATCCCCCGGGCCGATGCTAACGGAAAGATTGGCGATTGATCCCGCGGTGAACCCTGTTGCCGCGTCCGTTCCGGCCACTGTTCCGAAACGGATGGTGAGCGTGCCCTGACCGACAGGGGCTTCGGCATCGGCCAGCGAAGCCGAGGCCAGCGACTGGACGCGGGCAAGCTGGCGCACCTCGATCAGCTGGCGGGGTACGGTTGCGCCGCCATCGACCTGCAGGGTCAATATGTCCGGGTCGGAAACCCGGGGGATGCCCGAAAGCGAGCCCGACGATATCCGCGTGGAAAGCGCGCCCGTCAGTGCATCAAGGGCGGAGCGGAACTGCCCCATGGCCGAAATGCGGGCATCCACGCGCGCCTGCCGATTGTCCAGCAGCTGCTGGCGCGGTGTGCGCTCGGCTTCCACCAGGCCATCGACAAGAGCCTTCAGGTCGATGCCGGAACCGGCGTTGAGCGTTGTCAGGATATTGGTCATGGCACAGGCACTGAACGGCCATTGCCGGAAAATGCTTAGGGCCTGATGGCACTTGCCCGACAGGCTTGCCGGGCTGCCGGGGTGGTGCTAGCAGCAATCGACGGGCATGTTTGCCATGGCTGCCGGAAGCGGGACCGCGTTTATCGCAGACCGCGCCGCGCGCCGGGCTTGGTGCCCCCCATGGATTGATGACGCGCCGGGAAACAGGCGCGCCAGGCCATGGCAGGAACGCCGGGGTGGAATGACGATTACTGGAAGCGCAGACGCAATGGTTGCAGCCGGGCCCCAAGGGGCGGACGCGCTGCATTCCCATTGTCATGCGCCCCGTGAATCGCGCCTGCCACGCCATGGTGCCGCCATGCGGTGGCGCCGGCGCATTCCTGCATCGCTACTGCCTGCAACTTCACCTTCCGGGCCCGGGGGCATTGCCCCCGATGCCCCCGCAACGGGATCGTGCGGCCCCCTTTCCGGCCTTCCGGCCGGTCTGGCCGCTCGTCTTTCCAGAACCTGCGCCGCGCGGAAATCCGCCGCCGGCGCGCCCCGGCAATCAGGCGCCACCGGCGCCAGGAGTGAATTTCATGACAACCAGAATGCTGATCGATGCCCGCCACCCGGAGGAAACCCGGGTCGCGGTCGTCAAGGGTAACCGCATCGAGGAATTCGATTTCGAGGCCGCGGCCCGCAAGCAGATCAAGGGCAACATCTACCTCGCCAAGATCACCCGCGTGGAGCCGTCGCTCCAGGCGGCCTTTGTCGATTATGGCGGCAACCGCCACGGCTTCCTCGCCTTCTCGGAAATCCATCCGGATTATTACCAGATCCCGAAGGAAGACCGCGACGCGCTTCTGCGTGAAGAGCAGGAACTGGTGGAGGAAGCCGCCGCCGGTGACTTCGATGCCGATGACGATGGCGGCGAGCGCCCGGCCTACGATAGGGCCGCCGGCGATGGCGTCAGCGACAATGGCGCAGGAGATTCGGGCGCAGACGGTGGCAGCAGCGATGGTGGTGAGCCGGCAGCCCGCCCCGAAGAGCATGGCAATGCCGAAGAGGCCGGCGCCGAGGCCCTGCGCCGCCGCCGCATGGCCCTGCGTCGCCGCTACAAGATCCAGGAAGTGATCCGTCGCCGGCAGGTCATGCTGGTCCAGGTCGTGAAGGAAGAGCGCGGCAACAAGGGCGCGGCGCTCACCACCTATATTTCGCTTGCCGGCCGCTATTCGGTGCTGATGCCCAACACGGCCCAAGGCGGCGGCATCAGCCGCAAGATCGCCAATGCGGCCGACCGCAAGCGGCTGAAGACCATCATGGCGGAGCTGAACCTGCCTTCGAGCATGGGCGCCATTGTCCGCACCGCCGGGCTCGAGCGCACCAAGACCGAGATCAAGCGCGATTTCGACTATCTCGCCCGCCTGTGGGACGAAATCCGCGAAAAGACCCTCACCTCCACCGCGCCCGCCCTCATCTACGAGGATTCGGACCTGGTGAAGCGCGCCATCCGTGACATCTACACGCGCGAGATCGACGAGGTGCTGGTGGACGGGCAGGAAGGCTATGCCCAGGCAAAGAGCTTCATGAAGCTGCTGATGCCCAGCCACGCGAAGAAGGTGCAGCTTTACGCCGACCCGGTGCCGCTTTTCCATCGCGCCGCCGTGGAATCGCAGCTTGCAGCCCTGCTCAACCCTGTCGTCACACTGAGATCGGGTGGCTATATCGTCATCAACCCGACAGAGGCGCTGGTTGCCATCGACGTGAACTCGGGCCGCTCGACGCGGGAATATAATATCGAGGAAACGGCCCTCAAGACGAACATCGAAGCGGCCGAGGAAGTTGCCCGCCAGCTTCGCCTGCGCGACCTTGCCGGGCTTGTCGTGGTCGATTTCATCGACATGGAATCGAACAGCAACAACCGCAAGGTCGAGCGCGCGCTCAAGGATGCGCTGAAGCACGACCGGGCGCGGATCCAGGTTGGCCGCATCTCGCCCTTCGGCCTTCTGGAAATGAGCCGCCAGCGCCTGCGCACGGGCGTGCTCGAGGCCTCCACCCAGGTCTGCCCCATGTGCGATGGTTCGGGCCTCATCCGCACCGATGGCTCGGCGGCGCTGGCGGCGCTCAGGCTGCTTGAGGAAGAGGCCGTGAAGGGGCGTGCAAGCGTCTTCCGCCTCAGGGCCGATAGGTCGGTCGCGGTCTATATGCTGAACCGCAAGCGGCTCGAACTGGCCGAACTCGAGGCGCGCTATGCCGTTCTGATCGAAGTCCTGCCCGACGAGAGCCTGATCGGCGGCCGCATGCAGATCGATTCCAGCGGCCCGCCCCCGGCCCAGGCCCCGCGCATGGCGGCACTGGCCGCCCCGCGCCATGTCGAGCCCGATCCCGAGGAAGCATTTGAGGAGCTTGACGAGGAGGAAGAAGCCGAAGTGGCCGAAGGCCGCGACGCGGGCCGCGATTCCGACCGTGACGGACAGGACGAGCGCGGCGAACGCCGCGGCCGTCGCCGGCGGGGCCGCCGTGCACGGGGCGGACGCGACCGTGATCGTGACGAGACCCGCGAGGAAAGCGGCGAGGCGGAACGCGCCACGAGCGACGCACCTGCCACCGGGGAAGACAGCGCCGATGTCGGCGAAGGCGACGTAGAAACCGTCGCCCGAGACGGCCAGGAAGAGCGCGGCGATCGCCGTGGCCGGCGCGGCCGTCGCCGGCGTGGTGGGCGTCGTGGCAGAAACGGCGACGCTGTCGTCGAGGGCCACGATGATGCCGGGGAAGCCGTGCTGGGCGAAGCCGCCGTTGCGGATGCCGATGAAGCCACTCTGCCGGCTGCTGAAGATGTGGTCGCGCCTGCTGTGGTGGCAGAAGCGGAAGTTGCGGAAGATGCGGCAGTTGTTGCCGGGGTGTCCGGCGAAGAGTCGGCTGAAAAGCCGAAGCGCACGCGCCGCCGTCCTGCAGCCCGCGCCCGGGCTGCAGCCGATACCGATGCCGGCACTGCGGACATGACTGCCGCGCCGGTGGCGGCCGAAGTGGCCGCAACCGACACTGCCGCAACCGATACGGCGGCAGCGGAGGCGCCCAAGCCTGCCCGCAAGCGGCGCACGCGGGCGACAGCTCCCGCAAAAACCGAAGCTGCAACCGAAGTGGCGGCGAGCGAACCCGCGCCTCGCCCGAAGCGCACCCGCAAGCCCAGGGCGGCTGCCCCGGACGCGACTTTGGAAGCAGCCCCTGAAGCTGCGGCCGAGGCGGGTGTCGAGCCTGCGGTCCAGGTGGAAGCCGCGCCCGTTGGCGAGACTGTCGCAACGCCGCAGGCCGAGGAGGCGAAGGCCGAGGAGGCAAAAGTCGGTGAGGTGACGCCAGAAGCAGAACCTGCAGAGCCGCCCCGGCGCGGCTGGTGGCAGCGCACCTTCGGCGAGTGACAGGCAGGGCAAGGCAAGGGCCGGCCGCATCGGGCTGGCCCCTGCCTTCTCCTGAGACCGGCAAGGGCGTGGCGGGATGGAAACCCCGCAGCGCCCTTGCCATATGAAGGGCATGGAGAGCCCGCCGACCAGCGAAATCCCCGCACGCCCGGAGGCTTGCCCCCCTGGTGCGCAATTGCCGGGCGACGGGGCTGCCTTCGCTGCGCCGCCCGGCCCGCCCGGCTTGCTCGCCTATGCGGCCGAAGTCCGCGCACTTGCAGAACTCTCCGCCTTCTGGCGCCAGCGTGTCCAACTCATCCGCACCCTGCCGGGCTGGCCGACGCGGCATGTGCTGGTGATTCCGGGTTTCCTGTCCAGCGATCTGGCCATGGCGCCGCTGCGGGGCGTGCTGAACGCCATCGGCCATCGTGCCGAGGGCTGGCGGCTTGGGCGCAACTTCGGCATGCGGCCGGGCCGGTTCGAAGCGCTGGAACAGCGCCTTCTCGGCCTTGCTGGCCAGACAGGGGCGCCGCTTTCGCTTGTGGGGCACAGCCTTGGCGGCTTGCTGGCGGTCGAGCTTGCCCGCCGCCATCCGCAGGCGGTGCGGCAGGTCATCACCCTCGGGTCGCCTGTCTCTGGCGATCTCACCTCGAACAATGCATGGCGGCTTTACGAGCGCGTTGCCGGCCACAGCATCGGGGCGGCCCCCGTTGCCTGGGTTCCGGGGGCGCTGCCCGAAGTGCCTTTTACCGCCATCGTCGCGACAGGCGACGGCATCGTCCATCCGCAGGCGGCGCGCGCCCGGCCTGGTCCGCTTTCCGAAACGCTGGATGTTCCCGGCAGCCATGCCGGGCTGCCCTGGAACCCGCACGCCATCCGCCTTGTTGCCGACAGGCTTGCCCGCAGCTAGGCTGCCCCGGCAAACAGGGAGTTTTCAATGGCATCCAGCTGGATTGGCGTGATCCTGATCGGTTTCTTCGCCGGGCTTCTCGCGCGTTTCTTCGCATCCGATCCGCGCAATCCGCAGGGTTGCCTGCTGACGACACTGCTCGGCATTGCGGGCGCTGCGCTTTTCACATGGATAGGGCAATTCGCCGGCATGTATGCGCAGGGCGAGCGCGCCGGCTTCATCGGCGCCGTGATCGGCGCGGTGCTGGTGCTGCTGATCTGGCGGGCGCTTCTGGACAAGCGGGCGTAAGCGCCCCCCGCTAGAGGATCGCCGCGATCTGCCCAAGAAGGGGCTTGTCCGCCGGCGGCATGTCCAGACGGAACAGGCCGTTCACCGGCACCCACTGCAGCCTCTGCCCCTCCTGCGGGGCAGGCGTGCCTTTCCATTTCCTCAGCGCGAAGGCCAGCAGCAGAACATGGCTCTTTTCATAGGCGTGTGAGGCAAAGCCGCAGGGGGCAAGGCAGCTTGTGGCGGTTTCCACCCCCAGTTCCTCGCGCAGTTCGCGCACGAGGGCGGCCTCGGGGCTTTCCTCCGGCTCGACCTTGCCACCGGGGAATTCCCACAAGCCGGCCATGTCCTTGCCCGGCGGCCTGTCAGCAACGAGAATGCGGCCGTCGGGGTCCACCATGACCGCGCAGGCAACCGTCACGAGCGGCAGCCGCCGTTCCGGCTGCCCGCCCGGACACCAGGGCAGATCATTCGACAATCAGCTTGATCCGCTGCCCGGCCCGCACGTCCGACGGCTGGAAGCCGTTGAGTGCCAGCAGGCTCTGGTCCCGGTTGTAGGGCGGTGACATGCGCGCCGCGAGGCTGGCTACTGTCTGCCCCGGCTGAATGCGCACAACTTCGATGTGGCGGCCACGCGCGGCGTCCGCCTTTTCCTTCTGTGTCAGCCGGCGGAAGGAGGAAATCAGGCTGTCGAACTGCCCGCCACGCCCGGCCGGGGCAATGGTGCGGATGATGTAGGCCTGATCGGCCGCCGTGCGGAAGGCATGGACGCCGACATCGACCGCGCCCTTGTTGCTGTTGAGCCGTGCAGTCGACAGCGCGGCATCGAGGCTGTTGATCCGTTGTTCGTTGTAATTCACCTGTGGCACGGTGCCGTTGTTGATCTGCTGCCAGCCTGTCGTCACCAGTTGCTGGAGCGACTGCCCCGGGCTGAGGCGCGCTCCGACGAACAGGAAATTCGATCCGTCACGGCCCTGGCCCTGTACTGCAGAAGGGCTGTTCTGCAGGCTGAAGCCAACCGGCGCATCGAAGCCTATGCCCAGTGACGCGTGGCGGAAGCTCGGACCGCTGATGATCCCCTGGGCGGGCGAATCGCCGAAGGTCATGCCGTTGAGGGCATTGAGGAAAGCATCCCGGTTGACAGTGCCGGTCCGCCCGGTGGCGGCTGCTGCCTGGCTGACCCGGCGAACCCGCTCGGAGGTGATGGGGTGGGTGGAGAAGAAGCTGGCGAGCCCCCCGCGCTCCATCGATTCCTTGCCTTCGACGGCGGCAACGCGGTCAAGGGCGGCCAGCATGGAGGCAGAGGCCTTCGGATCATAGCCGGCAGCCATGGCGTAGCGCATGCCGAGCGTGTCGGCCTCGTTTTCCTGCGAGCGCGAGAAGCCGCTGACCCAGGCCGACGCGCCGATGTTCGCGATCTGCGCCACTTCCGATCCGCCGAGCACGGCCGCTGCGATGGTGGCAAGACCACCGAGTGTCGCCCGGGTGTTGCGCTGCTGGGAATGATTGGCGGCGACATGGCCGGCTTCATGCCCCAGCACCGAGGCCAGTTCCGCCTCGGAGTTGATCATCGCCAGCATGCCGCGGGTGATGTAGAGATAGCCGCCTGGCGTCGCCATGGCGTTGGGCACGGGTGAATCGAGGACAGTGATCGTCCAGTCGGCCGCCGTGGAGCCGGGCACCGACGGAATCGCGACCTTCAGCCCGACGCTGCGCACATAGGCGGCCAGCGGGCCATCGACGCGGCCGCCGAACTGTTCCAGGATTTCCTTGTAGCCTTGCGCGCCAATCTGCTTGTCACGCGCGCTGAGGCCGATCATCTGGCCCGAGCGTGCATCGACGGGGGCGCAGGCAGGAGCCGCGAGGAGCGAAAGCGCCGCCACGGCTGCCGGGAGGGCGGCAGCCTTGCCCATCATCATCGGGAACCTGCGCATCAGCCAGCCCTCGCGAAAGCCAGGAAACGGGCACGGCGCTGCGCCTTCAGCTCCGCCGGAGACATGGCTGAAAGCCCGGCGAGGGCTTCGGCAATGCCGTCGCCAAGCCGTTCGATCGCGGTTTCGGGGGCGCGGTGCGCGCCACCCACCGGTTCGGGGACGATGCTGTCGATCACGCCGAGCTCGGCCAGATCCTGGGCTGAAATTCGCATGGCAACTGCGGCGTCCGCCGCCCTCCCTGAATCGCGCCACAGGATCGAGGCGCATCCTTCAGGGGAAATCACGGCATAGACGGAATGTTCCAGCATCAGCACGCGATTTCCGGCTGCCAGCGCCACGGCGCCACCCGATCCGCCCTCGCCGATGATCACGGATACCAGTGGCACTTCGGCCTGCAGGCAGGCTTCGGTTCCCCGTGCGATGGCTTCGGCCTGGCCGCGTTCCTCGGCCTCGATGCCGGGGAAGGCGCCGGGGGTGTCCACGAGGGTTATGATGGGCAGGCCGAAGCGGCTGGCCATGTCCATCAGCCGGGCGGCCTTGCGATAGCCCTCGGGCTTGGCCATGCCGAAGTTGCGCTTTACGCGGCTTGCCGTGTCCGAGCCTTTTTCATGGCCGATCAGCATTACCGGCTGGCCGCGGAAACGGGCCGGGCCGCCCAGGATCGCCGGGTCGTCGGCAAAGCCGCGGTCGCCTGCCAGCGGTTCCCATTCGGTGAACAGCTGCTTCGCGATTCCAAGCAGGCGCGGCCTGTCCGGGTGGCGAGCCACCATCGTTTTCTGCCAGGGGGAGAGATTGCCGTAGATCTCCGCCAGCAGCGCGTCGCGTTTATGCCTGAGCGCCTGCGCCTCGGGGGCTTTCGCCTCAGTGGCTTCAAGGCTTGCAAGCTCGCTGTCGAGCCTGGCGACGGGTTTTTCGAATTCGAGGATCTGGGCCATGATGTTCCTGCAGGTGGTTCAGCGGCGCCGGTAAATCAAGCGCCAGACGTCGTGGCCCAGCGCGCGGGCCTTCATCGCGAACCGCGTGTCGGGCCAGTCTTCGGGCACATTTTCCCAGTCATCGCGGCTGGTTGCGGTCCATTCGAAGGCATCCATGTGCTGCATCACGGAAAGGGTGTGGCGCATGTAGCCGACATGATCCGTCGCGATGCGGAATTCCCCGCCCGGCTTCAGCCGGCGGGCGACAAGCCCCACCGGGCCGGGGTTCACGAAGCGCCGCTTGGCATGGCGGGCCTTGGGCCATGGGTCGGGATGGAGCAGATAGACGGCCGAAAGGCTGGCATCGGGCAGGCGGTCGAGCACGTCGATGGCGTCACCCTTCAGGATGCGCACGTTCGAAAGCCCGTGGCTGTCGACTTCCGCCAGAAGCCCGGCCACGCCGTTCACATAGGGTTCCGCGCCGATGAAGCCCCGGTCGGGCCGGCGCGCGGCCTGGAAGGCCAGGTGCTCGCCCTTGCCGAAGCCGATCTCGAGGACCAGCGGGCGGTCATCGCCGAAAAGTCGGCGCGCATCGAGCGGGCCCTGCGGGGGAATGGCGATGCGTGGCAGTAGTTCGTCCACCAGGCGCTGGGCATTGGCCCTGAGGGCGTGGCCCTGCGCCCTGCCGTAGAGACGCCGGATGCTGAGAGGATCGTTCATGGGTGGCTCATAGCAGCTTCGCCCTGCGGCAGAAGCCGCCATCGTATCCTGGCAGAAGCCGCCATCCGTATCAGTCGCCATCGAGGATGTGATACTCGAGGTCGCCGGCATCCACTTCGCTGACTGTCCAGCCGCGGATGGAGGCGCCGGCTTCGTGCACCGTATCGCGGCTGCCGGAAACAAGATGATGCCATGCCGGCAGCGGCTTTCCTTCTTCCACCAGCCGGTAGGCGCAGGTGGAGGGCAGCCAGTCGATCTGCGGCACCAGATCTGGGCGGAGCTGCACGCAATCGGGCACATGGGCGCGACGGTTGCGGTAATCGCTGCAACGGGCGGTTTCCCGGTCCAGCAGGCGGCAGGCGACATTGGTGCGATAGATGCGGCCGCTTTCCTCATCCTCCAGCTTGTGGAGGCAGCATTTGCCGCAGCCGTCGCACAGGGCCTCCCACTCTTCGCGATCGAGGTCGGAAAGGCGGCGGCCTTCCCAGAAGCGCGGGCGCAGCATGGGGGGTCAGGCGAGGAAGCGTGACAGCATCGCCTCGACCAGCTCCGGCGTTGCCGTCGGTCCGGCGATGAACTCGACGGGGCGACCCTTCGGGTCCATTAGGTAGATGACGGCGAGATGGTCGTAGGTGTAGCTGCCTTCGGTCACGCCCGGCACCTTAGAGGCGTAGATGCGGAAGGTCTTCAGCGCGGCTTCGATTTCCGCCCGGCTGCCGGTGAGGCCGACGAGACGGGGGTGGAAATTGTCGGTGAACTCGGCGAGCGCTTCGGGCGTGTCGCGTTCCGGGTCCACTGTCACGAACAGGGGTTGCACCTTGAGGGCTGCGTCGGGGTGTTTCGCCTCGAACAGCTTCAGCCCTTCGCCCAGTTTCGCGGTATCCACCGGGCAGACATCGGGGCAGTAGGTGAAGCCGAAATACATCAGCCGCCACTTGCCGTCATAGCTTTCCGAAGTGACGCGGGCGCCGGTTTCATCGGTCAGCGTGAAGGGGCCGCCCACGGCCGCGCCGGAAAGATTGCCTTCCGGCGCCTTGTCCGGCTTCAGCACCCACAGGGCTGCCAGCACTATGGCGGCCAGCACCAGAAGGATGAGCGGCAGGCGTGACGATCTGGACAAGCGACTGTTCATGCGGCTCCCATATAAGCTATCGGATGGATATGCGAGAGAAACGAACATTCCGGCCTTCCCCGATGCGCCTGCTTGCCGCGCTTCGTGCCGCGGCATTCTCCTTCATGCTGGCGCTCGGCCTGCTGGCCGGCACCCCCGCCAGCGCGCAGTTCTCCGACAGCTACAATTTCCTCAAGGCTGTCCGCGACAAGGATGTGCTGAAGGCGAAATCCCTGATCGACAAGCCGGGCAGCACCATCATCAACACGCGCGACTATGACAATGGCGACACCGCGCTGCTGATCGCCATCAAGCGGCGCGATCCGCCCTGGATCGGCTTCCTGCTGCAGAATGGCGCCGATCCGAACCTGCCCGACCGCGAAGGCAACACGCCCCTCATTGTGTCCGCCATGGGCGGCTTTTCCGATGGCGTTCGCCTGCTGCTGGCGGGCAAGGCGCAGGTCGACATGGCGAACAGCCGGGGCGAGACGCCGCTGATAAAGGCCGTGCACGCCCGCGACCATGTGACCGCCGACATGCTGCTGAAGGCCGGCGCCGACCCGGACCGGACCGACAATCTGACCGGCATGTCCGCGCGCGACTATGCAGCGCGCGACGCGCGTGGCGGCCCGCTTGGCCGCCTGCTCGCCGATGCCCCGCGCAAGGCCGCTGCCGCCACCTTCGGCCCGCAACTCTGATCCGGACGCCCCGATGACAGCAGCCCTGCTCCCGGCCCGCCCATGGGCCTGAGTTCCGCCTCGCGGCAGACCATGGAGGTGGAGCAGGGCGGGGTACGGGTGCGCACGCTCATCGCCATCCGCTGGGGGGCGATCGCCGGGCAGCTCATCGCGCTTGTCGTCGTCGGCCTTTTGCTCGGCTTTCCGTTGCCCTGGGGGCCGGCGCTGGCAGCGGTGGGCGCGGCGGCCGCGGTCAACCTCGGCCTGCACAGCATCTACCGCAGCCAGGACAGGATCGACGGCCGCAGCGCCTGGGTGCACCTCGCCTTCGATCTCGTGCAGATCTCGACGATCCTCGCGCTGACGGGCGGGCTGGCAAACCCCTTCGCGCTCTGGATCCTCGTTCCCGTCACCATTTCGGCAACGCTGCTGAGCGCGCGGCAGGCGGCGCTTCTGGTGCTGGTGGCGCTGGCGCTGCTGTTGACGATGTGGTTCTGGCACATGCCCCTTCCCTGGGGGGAGGGGCGCTTCACCCTGCCGGCCACCTATCGCGCCGGCATCCTCGTGGCGATTGCCCTCGGCACCATCTTCCTCACCTTCTACGCCTGGAAACTGTCCGCCGAAGGGCGGCGGCGGCAGGCTGCGCTTATTGCGACCCAGGCGGCGCTGGAACGGGAAAGCCGCATGGGCGCGCTCGGTTCGCTGGCGGCTGCCGCCGCCCATGAACTGGGCGGGCCGCTTGGCACCATCACCCTCATCGCCAATGATCTCGAGGAAGCGCTGGGCGACGATCCCGTCCATGCGCAGGATGTGTCGCTGCTGCGGCAGGAAGCGCGGCGCTGCCGTGACATATTGCGCCAGATTTCCGCCCGTGCCGAAGCCGAAGACCCGTTCCCCGACATTGCGGTCCCCATCCTGCTGCGCGAGGTGCTGAGCCAGTATGAGCCGACGCGCGTGCCAGTGGAACTGCGTTTTGCCTGGGAAGGCGGGCAGGCCCCGGTCGTCCGCCGGTCGCCCGAACTGCTGCACGGGCTGTCCAACTTCCTCTCGAACGCGCTGCGGCATGCCCGCGCACATGTCTGGATGGATGCCGGAGAAACGGAGACGGAACTGTGGATTGCCGTGTCGGATGATGGCCCGGGCTTCGCGAGCGACCTTTTGCCACGGCTCGGAGAGCCGTTTCTGGGTCCATCATGGTCCCGTTCCGGGTCGACAGGCCTTGGGATTTTCATTGCGACTACGCTGGTTGAGCGTATCGGCGGCCGCCTCGGCTTCTTCAACCTGCCCGAAGGGGGCGCAAGGGTGGAATTGCGCTGGTGGCGTTCCGATATCGAGCCTGATTATGAAGAGCCCCTTCCGGAGGGATATCAATGATGACAGCCACCGCCGAGACCATCGCCGTTCCCGCCCCCGCGCCATCCATGGCCGAGCCGCTCGGAACCCTGCTGCTTGCCGACGATGACAACAGCTTCCGCCAGCGCCTTGCCGTAACCCTCGGGCGCCGTGGTTTCGATGTGCGGGCCGCCGCCAGCCTTGCCGAAGCGCGGGATCTTCTGCGCGGCCTCAACCCGGATTATGCCGTGGTCGACATGCGGCTGGGTGACGGCAACGGCCTCGATCTCGTGTCCGAACTGCGCGCCACCCACCCGACCACCCGCGTGGTGGTGCTGACAGGCTATGGCAATCTCGCCACGGCGGTTGCGGCGGTGAAGGAAGGCGCGATCGATTATCTCGCCAAGCCGGCAGACCCGGATGATCTCGTGAACGCCCTGCTCACGCCTGCGGGCGAACGGCCGGAACCGCCCGCGGAGCCGATGTCAGCCGACCGGGTGCGCTGGGAGCATATCCAGCGAGTCTATGAGCTGTGCGACCGGAATGTCTCGGAAACGGCGCGGCGGCTGAAGATGCACCGCCGCACCCTGCAGAGGATCCTCGCCAAGCGCTCGCCACGCTGAGGGCGAAACGATCGGCACGGAAGCATGAAGGAATGAAGGCAGCCGCCGGGGCGTCAGTCCCAGGCGGCTTCCTTTTCGGCGGCGCGCCGATCCAGTTCGGCGCGGCTCATCTTTTCCGACGAGGATTTCAGCTGCCCGCAGGCAGCCATGATGTCGCGACCGCGCGGCCGGCGGACGGGGGCTGAAATGCCGGCCTGGTACACGATATCGGAAAAACGCTGCACCTGCGCGTCGTCCGAGGTTTCATAGGCGGCGCCCGGCCAGGGGTTCCACGGGATCAGGTTCACCTTGGCGGGCAGGCGGTATTTGCGGATCAGCCGCACCAGTTCATGGGCATCCTCGTCGCGGTCGTTCTTGCCCTTCAGCATCACATATTCGAAGGTGATGCGCCGGGCATTATTGGCGCCCGGATAGGCGGCGCAGGCCGCGAGCAGTTCCTCGATGCCATATTTCTTGTTGAGCGGGACGATCTCGTCACGGACATCCTTGGTGACGGCATGGAGCGACACGGCGAGGTTGACCCCGATCTCCTCGCCGGCACGGGCCATCATCGGCACGACGCCCGAGGTGGACAGGGTGATGCGCCGCTTGGAAAGGGCCAGCCCCTCGCCATCCATCACGATCTTCAGCGCATCGCGCACATTGTCGAAATTGTAGAGCGGCTCGCCCATGCCCATCATCACGATGTTGGTGAGCAGCCGGCCTTCGGGCTGCGAGGGCCATTCACCGAGGCTGTCGCGCGCCAGCATCACCTGGCCGACGATTTCCGACGCTGTGAGATTGCGCACGAGTTTCATCGTGCCGGTGAAGCAGAAGCGGCAGTTGAGCGTGCAGCCCACCTGCGAGGATACGCACAGGGTTCCCCGGTCGGCATCCGGGATGAACACCATCTCATATTCCTCGCCGCCTGACCGCAGCAGCCATTTGCGCGTGCCGTCGGACGACACATGCGCCTCGACGACTTCGGGCCGGCCAACGGTGAAATGCCGTTCCAGCCCTTCGCGCAGAGGCTTTGAAAGATCGGACATGGCGGCAAAGTCGGTGGCGCCGCGATTGTAGATCCAGCCCCAGATCTGCTTGGCCCGCATGCGCGCCTGCTTCGGCTCGGCAAGACCGGTTTCGACGAGCAGTTCCGCGATGCGCGCCCGGTCGAGGCCGACAAGGTCGGTCCGCCCGTCGGCAGTGGCGGGGATGGCGCGCCGCACGGGAACAGGGTCCACCGCGCCCGCGATCGGCATGAGGTTCGTATCCATGAGGGGGCGCATATAGGCGATCCGCCGGCAAAAGCGAAGGGCCGCCTTCCCCGCAGGGAGGGCGGCCCTTTCAGGCTTCCGTCAGGCCCGGATCAGGCAGTCGTGACGGACATGGTGCGGCGCCGGCGGGCAGCGAAGCCGACGAGGCCGAAGCCTGCGATCAGCATGGCCCAGGTTGCCGGCTCGGGCACAGCGCCGCCGCTCACGTTGGTGAACACGAAGCGCAGGTCGTCATAATCCTTGTCGCCACCGCCGAGGATGTCCTCGAAGCCGACATAGACGCCGGCCGGGATGCCGAAGTCGCCACCGGCATAGGGGGCGGAATAGATATGGGTGATGCCGTCCGCGTTGAGGTTGCGGTCGGAATAGAAGAAGTCCCCGGTGTTCGACACGCGGATGGCGAAGGTGAGCACGTCACCTGCCTGCACCGCGCCGAAGTTCAGCGACTCGCCCAGTGCGCTCGTCTGGTTGTTCAGGCCCTCGATGCCGGTGTCCACGCCGTTCACCAGCAGGCGGAGGTAATTGGTGTAACCGGCGCTGTGCCCGGCGAAATAGGCGACGATATCGCCGTCAGCCGAGGCGGTGAAGCTGTAGTCCACCGGGTTGATGGTGCCTGCATCCGGATAGACGGGCAGTGCAGCGTTGGCGGCAGCCGAAAGACCGAAGGCCGCGACGGTGGCGAGAACGAGATTACGCAGCATACATACCTCCTGATGTGTTCAAGGAGGTTGGTGCAATCTACGTGCCAACTGCTCTAGGTCAACAATGTCATGAGCTTGTGAAGGTGTCGTCCATTTGATCTGTAAAGCTGGCCGACAGTCACGAGGCTGTTAACCCTGTAGCGCATGCCCGGTCAGGCTGGCGGCCGCGCGTGCGCCTCAGGCGACACGAAGGCCTGATGCGCCTTCGCCCAGAAGCACGGCTTCCTCGGTTCCGCCGGCAATCCGCATCACCGTTCCCTGCGGCACATCGCCCGCGATCGGCACGCCATGATAGGGCGTGCCCCCCACCAGCAGGCCGCGCAGCACCCGCGCCGTCATGCCGTGGCTGATCACCAGGGCCGGCGCCTCTCCGGCATGGCCGAGCCAGTCCGCGAGGCGGGTGGCGATGTCGGCATAATGTTCTCCGCCGGGGATGGGCAGGCGGAACAGGCGGTGCTCATGATCGATGATGTCGCCTTCCGTGGCGATGATTTCCTCATAGTCACGCCCGGTCCAGTGGCCCACCTCGATCTCGCGCAGGCGGTGGTCGGTGCGGATTGTGAAGAAATCGACACCCAGATGCTCGGCGATGATGGCCGCTGTCTGTTGCGTGCGCCCGGCCGGCGAGGCCCAGATGGCAGGCAGCGGCTCGCTGCGGCTGGAGAAATGGCGCGCCAGTACGGCGCCCATGCGCTCGGCCTGGGCGATGCCGTCCCGCGTGAGGGGAGTGTGGGCGTCATTGCCCTGCATGCGGCGGGCGCGGTTGAACACGGTCTCGGCGTGGCGGGCGAGATAAAGCGGTGCGGGGGCGACGTGAGGCATGGCAATGTGCAAAGACTGTCGCTACACGGCGGTCAAGTCTCAAAACCTGATACCCGATTCATCTTTCAAGTTCTGGAGGACTTCATGGCGAACAAAGTCAGGGCAGATGCAGCCGAAGCGCTTGAAGGCCTGCTGTTCGATGGCATGACGATCGTGGCGGGCGGCTTCGGCCTGTGCGGCATTCCCGAAAACAGCATCCGGGCGATTCGCGATTCGGGCGTGAAGAATCTGACGATCGTGTCCAACAATGCCGGGGTGGATGGCTTCGGCCTCGGCCTGCTGCTGGAAACGCGGCAGGTGAAGAAGATGATCTCGTCTTATGTGGGTGAGAACAAGGAGTTCGAACGCCAGTATCTGTCGGGCGAACTGGAGCTGGAATTCTGCCCGCAAGGCACGCTGGCCGAACGGATGCGGGCCGGCGGCGCCGGCATCCCCGGCTTCTACACCCGCACCGGTGTCGGCACGCTTGTGGCCGAAGGCAAGGAGCACAAGGACTTCGACGGCGAAACCTATATCCTGGAGCGCGGGATCGTCGCCGACCTTGCGATCGTCAAGGCCTGGAAGGCTGACCGTTTCGGCAATCTTGTCTTCCGCAAGACCGCGCGGAACTTCAACCCGATGGCTGCAACCGCCGGCCGTGTGACGGTGGCCGAAGTGGAAGAAATCGTGCCCGATGGCGGGCTGGACCCGGATTGCATCCACACGCCTTCCGTCTTCGTGCAGCACCTGTTTGCCGGGCAGTTCGAAAAGCGGATCGAGCAGCGCACCGTGCGCCCGCGCGCGGCAGCCTGACGGCGGCAGCCTTCCAATCGCCCCCCCATTTCCTAGGAGTGACCCATGGCCTGGACCCGTGACGAGATGGCGGCACGCGCCGCCCGGGAACTGAAGGATGGTTTCTACGTGAACCTGGGCATCGGCATGCCCACGCTGGTGGCAAACCATGCCGGGGATCTCGACATCACCCTGCAGTCGGAAAACGGCATGCTGGGCATGGGGCCTTTCCCCTTCGAGGGCGAGGAAGACCCCGATCTCATCAACGCTGGCAAGCAGACCGTGACGGAACTGCCGCGAACCAGCTATTTCAGCTCTGCCGACAGCTTCGCCATGATCCGTGGCGGCCACATGGACCTTTCGATCCTCGGCGCGATGGAAGTGTCGGAAAAGGGCGATCTCGCCAACTGGATGGTTCCGGGCAAGATGGTGAAGGGCATGGGCGGCGCCATGGATCTCGTCGCCGGGACGCCGCGAATCGTGGTGATGATGGAGCATGTGGACAAGGCCGGGCGGCCGAAGTTCGTGTCGTCCTGCTCCCTGCCGCTCACGGGGGCCAATGTCGTCGATGTCATCATCACGGACCTCGCCGTCTTCGAGCGTGCGGACCGCGCGGGCGCGCCCTTCCGGCTGGTGGAATGCGCGCCGGGGGTGACGCCGGAGGATGTCCGTGCGAAAACGAGCGCCACTTTCATCGCCTGAGGTAAAGCCGATGTCTGAACTGGGTGCAGAAATCGCCATCGACCTGCCCTTCGATGCTGCCATCGAGGCCGTGACACAGGCGCTGGCCGACAATGGCTTCGGCGTGATCTCGCGGGTGGATATGGACAAGGCCTTCCGCGAGAAGCTGGGCGCCGATTTCCGCCGCTACGCGATCCTCGGCGCCTGCAACCCGAAACTGGCGCTGAAGGCCGTTACGGCGCGGCCCGAGGTGGGCCTGCTGCTGCCCTGCAATGTAACCGTGGAGGCGCGGGGTGACGGCGCGCTGGTGCGGATCATCGATGCGGGCAACATGATGCAGGCAGCAGGCCTTGGCGAAGAGCCGGCCATCGCCGAGCTTGCAGCAGACGCGGGCGAGAGGCTCAGCCGCGTGGCAGAGGCGCTTCGCGCCCTCTAGGAGCCCCTCTCTTCAGGCTTCAGCCCCCTGAACCGGGCGCCGGCCTGCGCCGGGGCCGGCGACAAGCTATTGCAGAAAGATGATTAATAACTGCCGACACTGTCGGAAATCCTTACAGCGCGCTAGACGCGTTTCCTGCCATCCCATTGTTTTTGCATGAAATAAAAGATGGCATGGAAATTGCTACGAATGGTTTGCGCTTCCAGATTCCGGAAGTCCTAGAATGAGGGTTCAGTTCATGCGCTTCCTTGCTTCCGCCTTTGCCGCTGCCGCCCTTGCAGCTCTTGCCGTGCCGGCAACGGCTGCCACGATCACCAATGATCCGGTCTGGGATGGCAGCACCTTCATCGTCTCTTTCGGTGCGCCCGATACCACCAACTACGGCCAGACCTTCCTGTCGCCGGGTGGCAACCTCAATTCGCTGACCTTCCAGCTCGGCACGGCCAATGCCGGTGATTTCCGCGTGGCCGTGGCCGGCTTTGACGGCAATGGCGTCACGGGTGCCGATCTGTGGTCGTCGGGCGATATCGCCTATACTGGTGCCGGCGCGTATAGCGTCAACCTCGACCTGGCCACCACGCTGGGCGACAATTACATTGCCTATCTGACGATCGCGGGCGTCGCCAATCCGATCACTGGAGCGGCGGTAGGTGGCACGTCGGGCGACACCATTGCCGATGGCGCCTTCCGCTTTCTCAACTCCAATGGTGCGGCCCCGCAGCCGGGTCAGACATGGAGCAGCTGGTACATCCCTGACATGGCATTCACCGCGAGCTTCGGCGCGGCGGCCGTTCCGGAACCGGCCACCTGGGGCATGATGATCGCAGGCTTCGGTCTCGTCGGCTTCGCCGCGCGTCGCCGCCGCACGATGGTTGCGCAAGCCTGATCCGCACCAGGACCAGCTGAAAAATTGCGGCGGCATGGGCAACCATGCCGCCGTTTTTTTGCCTATTCGCAAGCGCCATCGCGCGCAGCGCTGGCCCGGGCGGATGGCCGGATTTTGCCGTCTTGTGAATCCGGCAGGCTGGCCTAGGGTCGGCCGCAGATGGTTCGCCTGCCCAAAGACACCTGCCCAAAGACACCTGCCCTGAGACACCTGCCCTGAGAGAGACGGAATGAAGACGATCGGCCCCGCGCTTGCCCTCTGCTCTGCGCTTGCCCTCTGCCTTGCCAGCCCGCTGATGGCCGCAGGCGATGCAGGCGGCAAACCCGCCTGGGACGTGAACGCTCCGTCTGGCGCCAGCATCCGCAAACTGCCCATCGATGTCAGCGAAGGCAGCTGGATGGACGTGGACGTCAGCCCGGATGGTCGCCTGCTCGCCTTCTCGCTTCTGGGCGATATCTATACCCTGCCCATTGCCGGCGGCACGGCCACCCGCATCGCCGAAGGGCTGGCATGGGAAGTGCAGCCCCGCTTTTCCCCCGATGGGCGGACGATCGCCTTCACCTCCGACCGGGGCGGCGGCGACAATCTCTGGGTGATGAACATCGACGGCAGCGACAAGCGGCAAATCACGCGGGAGGATTTTCGCCTGCTCTACCAGCCCGCCTGGAGCCCCGATGGCCGCTTTCTGGCGGCGAAGAAGCATTTCACCACCGGCCGGTCGCTCGGCACGGGGGAAATCTGGCTCTATCATCTTTCCGGTGGCACCGGCACGGTGCTGGTGAAGCGCCCGAACGAGGCGCATCAGAAGGAACTGGGCGAGCCGGTGTTCGCGCCCGATGGCAAGGCCATCTACTACACGCGGGACATCTCGCCGGGCGCGATCTTCGACTATGCGCAGGATTCGAACAGAGGGCTCTTCGCCATCGAGCGGCTGGATCTGGAAACGGGCGAGACCGCGACTGTCGTTTCGGGCGCTGGCGGGGCCGTGCGCCCGGCGCCTTCGCCCGACGGGCGCTTTATCGCCTTCGTCCGCCGGGATCGCGCGGCGCCGGCACTTTATCTGAAGGACCTGCGCTCGGGTGAAGAGCGACGGCTCCAGGTCGGCCTTGATCTCGACATGCAGGAAACCTGGGCGATCACCGGCCTCTACCCCAATATCGCCTGGACTCCTGACAGCCGCTCGATCCTCTTCTGGGCTGGCGGCAAGATCAGGCGCGTTGATGCTGATGGCGGCAATGCGCGCGAAATCTCCTTCCGCGTGACGGACAATCGCGACATGATCGACCCCTTGCGCCCCAAGGTCGAAGTTGCCCCGGACCGCTTCATGACGAAGATGGTCCGCTTCGCCACCATGTCCCCCGATGGACGACAGGTGGTTTTCGAAAGCCTCGGCAAGCTGTGGGTGAAACCGGCCTCCGGCGGTGCGCCACGCAGGCTGACGCGCGGCGACGCGGATTCCCGCGAGCTTTTCCCCTCCTGGTCGCGGGATGGCCGCTCCATCGTCTATGTGCGCTGGACCGATACGGGCCTTGGCGAGATCCGCATCGCCAGCGCCTCCGGTGGCGAGGGGCGCATCGTCACCAGCGTTCCCGGCCATTATGCCGAGCCGCGCTTCTCGCCCGACGGGCGCACCATCGTTTTCGAGCGTCGCCGGGGCGGCGCCCTGACTTCGGCCCGCTGGTCGGAAGACCCCGGCGTCTATCGGGTGCCCGCATCCGGCGGCGCGCCGGTGCGGATCGCCAGCGGGCATTCGGCGCCGCAGTTCGGCGCGGGTGGCGATCGCGTCTTCATGATCGGCAGCGACAAGGGCCGCGCCCGGCTGGTGAGCACCAGTCTCGATGGCGCGGCGCAGCGCGTTCACGCGACCGGGGAGCTTGCCACGGATTATCGCGTCTCTCCGGACGGGCGCATGCTGGCCTTCCGCCAGAATTACGAAGTGCATGTGATGCCGCTTCTGCCCGGCCCGCAGGATGTGCCGGCCGATGCGAAATCCCGCGCACTGCCCGTGGGGCGCGCCAGCATCGGCGGGGCGGATCATGTCCACTGGTCTGGCGATGGCAGCCGGCTGCACTGGAGCATCGGCGCCGAACTGAAGACGGTGGAAACTGCGGCCCTTGCAAGCCCCGGCACAGTGCCAGAGCCGGCGTCCCTGTCGCTTTCGATGCAGGTGGAGGCCGACCGGCCCACCGGCCGGCTGGCGCTGACCGGCGCGCGCATCCTCACCATGGCCGGCGAGGATGGCGGCGTGATCGAGGATGGCGTCATCCTTGTGAACCGCGACAGGATCGAGGCCATCGGCCCGCGTGGCACTGTTGCCATTCCGGCTGGCGTGCGGGTCGTCGATCTGGCCGGCAAGACGGTCATGCCCGGCCTGATCGACGCCCATGCCCATGGGCCGCAGGGCGTGAACCAGCTGATTCCACAGCAGAACTGGTCTGCCATTCAGGCGCTGGCACTCGGCACCACCACCATTCACGATCCGTCGAACCGCGCCAGCGAGATTTTCGCGGCAGCCGAATATCAGCGCGCCGGAAAGCTTCTGGCGCCGCGCATCTTTTCCACCGGCGAGATCATCTATGGCGCGAAGGCGGCGCGCGTTTATGCCGAGGTGAACAGCCTGGATGACGCTCTCGCCCATGTGCGCCGCCTGAAGGCGCAAGGGGCGCTTTCGGTGAAGAACTACAACCAGCCCCGGCGCGACCAGCGCCAGCAGATCGTGGAGGCGGCGCGGCGCGAGGGGCTGCAGGTCGTGGCCGAGGGCGGTTCCCTGTTCGGGCTGGACATGACGCACATCATGGATGGCAATGCGACACTCGAACACAACATCCCGCTTGGCAGATTTTATGCCGATGTCCTGGTGCTCTTCGGCGGCAGCCGGGTGGCCTATACGCCCACGCTCGTCGTTGCCTTCGGCGGGCTGGCGGGCGATCCCTACTGGCGTCAGGCAACCGACATCTTCGATCAGCCGCTGCTGAAACGGCACACGCCGCCCGCTGTGCTGGCGCAGAGCATCCGGCGGCTGAAGGCCCCCGAGGACCAGTTCATCGACGGTGTTGCCGCGCGCGAGGCGCAGCGCCTCGCAAGGCTGGGCGTGCCGGTTGCAATCGGCGCCCATGGCCAGCAGGCGGGGATCGCGGCGCACTGGGAGCTCTGGTCCTTCGTGAAGGGCGGCATGTCGCCGGTCGAGGCGCTGGCCGCCGGGACCCGCGAGGCCGCGCGCTCGCTGGGCATGGAAGCCGACATCGGCACGCTCGAAAAGGGGAAGCTGGCCGATCTCGTGGTCCTCGATGCCGACCCGCTCGCCGACATCCGCAACAGCGAGCGCGTGCATGCGGTGATGCTGGGTGGGCGCCTCCATGATGCGGCGACGATGGACCAGATTGCGCCGGATGCCGTCAGCCGCCCCGCGCACTGGTGGGTGGCCGACGGCAGCGGCGGCGCCGGCCTCGAAGCGCCAGCCCACAGCCACGACTGATGGGCGAGCCGGGGCCAGGCTTCATCCGCCGCGGCCTGTGGTTCGCCATCGGGCTGTTTTTCACCGGCCTCGGCCTGATCGGGGTGGTCGTGCCGCTTTTGCCGACCGTCCTGTTCCTGATCCTGGCGGCCGGCGCCTTTGCGCGCTCTTCCCCGCGGCTCGAAGCGTGGATCCTCGATCATCCGCGCTTCGGCCACCATGTGCGGGACTGGCGCGAACGCGGCGCGATCGCGCCGCGCGGTAAGCTGTTCGCGATGGGCGGGATGGCCGGCGGCTATACGGTCTTCTGGCTGTCGGCCCGGCCAGAACCCTGGCTCGCGGCAGCCGTTGCGCTTACCCTCTGCCTGATCGCTGCCTGGATCCTCAGCCGGCCATCCTGAGGATCTCGACCCATTCGTCATCGCGCACCGGCACGACCGACAGGCGCGACTGGCGGATAAGCTGCAATGCAGCGAGCGCCGGGTTCGCCTTCATGTCGGCAAGGGTCACGACGCCGTCCAGCTTCCTGACCGGCTTCACGGATACGGCGACCCAGCGGCCCGTGTCATCCGTCGGGTCTGGATAGGCGGTGCGGCTGATCCGGCAGATGCCCACCACCGCCTTGCCGATGTTGGAATGGTAGAAGAAGGCTTCGTCCCCTTCGGCCATGGCCTTCAGATTGTTGGAGGCCTGGGCGTTGCGCACGCCGTTCCAGACGGTTTCGCCTTCCTTCACCAGATCGTCCCAGCTGTAGACGTTCGGTTCGGATTTCAGCAGCCAGCGATTCATTCGGCGGCCATGGCTGGCTTGAGCGCCTGGCAGGCGCGCCAGATCTTTTCGGGCGTGGCCGGCATCTCCATCCGGGTGCCGTCCAGCGCGTCGATGATGGCGTTCATCACCGAGGGCATGGCACCGATGGTTCCGGCTTCGCCGCAGCCCTTCACGCCAAGCGGGTTGGTGGGGCTGGGGGTGGGCAGGGTATCGAACCCGATGTCGGCGGGCATGTCGTCGGCGCGCGGGATGCCATAATCCATGAAGCTGCCGGTGATGAGCTGGGCGCTTTCGTCATAGACCACATTTTCCAGCAGAACCTGCCCCAGCCCCTGGGCGACGCCGCCATGGATCTGGCTCAGCAGGAGCATCGGGTTCACGATGGTGCCGAAATCATCGACGAGGCTGTAGCGGGCGATCTTCACGCCACCCGTTTCCGGGTCCACCTCCACTTCGGCGACATGGCAGCCATTGGGGTAGGTGGGACGGGGATCCTCGGGCGCGAAGCGCGAGCGGCCATCGAGCGCGCCGGGGTGGCGCGTGGCAAGTTCCTCGAGCGACAGGCTGGCGTTGGAACCGCGCGCCCGGAACAGGCCGTCGGCATAATCCACTTCGTCGCCAAGGTCGGCCTTCGCCAGCTCGATCCCGCGGGCCACCATGTCGTCGGCGACGGCAAGGCAGGCCCCCCCGCCCCACGCCATCGAGCGCGAGCCGCCGGTGCCATTGCCCTGATCCAGCCGGGCGGTGTCGCCCTGAACCACGCGCACCTGCTCGATGGGAATGCCAAGCCGTTCCGCCGTCACCTGGGCATAGACGGTTTCATGACCCTGGCCGTTCGATTGCGTGCCGACAGCCACTTCGACGATTCCGCCCGGCAGGACGCGCACGTCGGCGAATTCATCCCTGGAGCCACCGCCCGCGATCTCGACATAATAGCAGAGCCCCCGGCCATAGCGCTTGCCGCGCCGCGCCGCTTCGGCCTTGCGGGCAGCGAAGCCCTGCCAGTCGGCGTTGGCGAGCGCCTTTTCCAGAACGGCCGGGAAATTGCCGATATCGAAGGTGAGGCCGAGGCCATTGGCGTGCGGCAGTTCCTCGGGCTTCAGCAGGTTGCGCCGGCGGATCTCATCCACTTCCATGCCGATTTCGCGGGCGGCGGCCTCGACCAGCCGCTCCATCAGATAGGCGACTTCCGGCCGCCCGGCGCCGCGATAGGCATCGACGGGCGCGGTGTTGGTCACAATGCCATGCACGGCATTGTGTATGGCCGGGATGCGATAGACGCCGCCGAGGATTCGGCCGCCGGCCTGGGTCTGGATCGCCGGGCCGAACTGGGCCTGATAGGCGCCGAGGTCCGACCAGCTTTCGACCTTGAGGCCGAGGATGCGTCCTTCGGCATCCAGCGCGAGGGCGGCTTCCGATTCCATCGCCCGGCCGTGCGTGTCCGTCTGGAAGGCGTCGGAGCGTTCGCCGGTCCACTTCACGGGCACGCCCAGATCGCGGGCGGCATGCAGCACGAGGGCATATTCGGCGTAGAGGAAGCTCTTCATGCCGAAGCCGCCGCCGACATCGCCGGTCACGATGCGCAGCGTCTCAGGCGGGCAGTTCAGCACTTTTCCGGCAAGCAGCGCACGCATGCCGGCCACGCCCTGGCTTCCGGTGTGGAGCGTGTAGCCGCTGCCGGCGTCCCATTCGCCAACGGCCGCGCGCACTTCCATCGATGTCGGCGCGACCCGGTTCTGGATCACCCTGAGCCGCGTGACATGATGCGCGGCCGCAAGCGCCCTGTCGGTTGCCTCGCGGTCGCCGGCTTCCCAGAGGAACAGGTCATTCGAGGGGGCATCCGGCCAGATCTTTGGGGCATCGGGAGCGATTGCGGCAGCGATGGAGGCCACTGCCGGCAGTTCATCATAATCCACTTCGATCATGTCGGCGGCGGCGCGGGCCTGTTCGCGGCTTTCCGCAACGACGAAGGCAACGCCATCGCCCACGAATCGCACCCGCTCTCCGGCGAGCAGCGGGCGCGGTGTCTTGATCGGGCCGGAAAGCGGAACGGCGCAGGGAAGGGGGCCATAGGCCCCGAGATCGCCGGCAAGATAGATGGCCTTCACGCCCGGCATGGCGCGGGCCGCCGAAATGTCGATACCCCTGATCGCGGCATGGCCATAGGGGGAGCGCAGCGTCACGCCGAAGAGCATGCCGGGCAGACGGATGTCGTCAGTGTAGCGGCCATGGCCTGTCAGCAGGCGGGCATCCTCCACCCGTTCCACGGATTTGCCGACGCCAGTCTGGCTGGTTCCGAATTTCATGCTCTCTCCCCTTCGCGAATGGCCGTCAGCCCTGCCTTATAGTCGGGATGGACAAGGCGATAGCCCAGAGAATTGGCAAGCCGCCCCCCCGCGACCAGCCGCCGCTCACTCCAGAAACCGCGGGCCATGGGGCCAAGGTCCGCCTCTTCCAGTCGTTCGAGGGGTGGCAGGGGCATGCCTGCAAGCCCGCAGGCATATTCGGTGATGGCGCGCGGTTCGGCCGGCAGCTGATCGACGATGTTGAAGATGCCGCGCGCCCGCACCGCAGCGGCCTTCAGCACGGCGCCGGCGATGTCGTCCACATGGATCCGGTTGAAGCGGTGGCCCGGCCTGTCGATCCGCCGGGCGGTGCCGGCGCGCACCTGGTCAAGTGCGGAGCGGCCGGGGCCGTAGATGCCCGGCAGCCGGAAGATGGCGGCGCCCAGCGCCTGCCAGCCGAGATCGGCGGCTGTCCTGGCGGTGCGCCGGCCGCCGCCCACGGGGGCATGTTCATCAACCCAGGCGCCGCCCGTGTCGCCATAGACGCCGGTGGAGGAAAGATAGCCGATCCACCCGCCATGGCTCTGGAGATGTGTGCCGAACCGGTCGAGCACCGGGTCCGTGCCGGTCGCGCTGTCCGGCGGCACGGACGAGACGACATGGGTGGCGGCCGCCATTGCATCGGGCAGGGCAGGGTCGTCGAAGGCCATGATGCCATCGCCCGATGATCGCCGCACGCCGAGCACTGAAAGCCCCTGTGCGCGCGCCGCGCGGGCGAGAATGGTGCCGGAATAGCCTTGGCCGAGGATCAGAAGCATGGCGCTTTTCTAGCGCCGCGCTAGGATGCTGGCCATGCCCATACTCTACGGAACAGAACCCAGCTTCTACACCCGCAAGGCCTGGGCGGCGATGCGCCTGCTTGGCCTTCCCGTCGATGACCGGCTGAAGACGCTGGCCGTCAAGGCCGAGGTGGAGGCCGCTGTCGGCGGTTATCACCGCTTCCCCGTCGTCTGTTGCGAAGAGGGGGACTGGATCGTCGATTCGACCGATATCGGCCTCGAACTTTCGCGCCGCCACCCGGCCCGCTCGCTGCGGCCCGATGACCCGGCGCTCGACTGGCTGATGCTGGTGGCCGAGGACTGGCTGGACGAATGGTTCCTGCGCGCCTGCCTCGCCTGGCGGCCTGTGGATGCCGCAACACGCGCCTGGGTGGCGCGGGCCGGGGCGCTCAACGTTCTGGGCCACCCGGCCGGCGCCGACAGTCCCGCCGGGCTGGAGGAAAAGGTGGCGCGGATCGCGGACGCGACCGAGCGCTTTTTCGTGATGGCGGGCGAGGTGAACGGCGTGGTCGCGCAAAGCCGGCAGCAGGTGCTGGCGCAGCTGGAGGCCAGCCTTGCTGCACTGGAGACGATCCTCTCGGCCACGCCCTTTCTCGCCGGCACGCGGCCCAGCCTCGCCGATGCGTCGCTCTGGGGCTATCTCGAAGCCGGCCTGTTGTGGGAACCGGCGGCAAAGGCTCATGTCGCGCCGCGCTACCCGGCCATTGTCGCCTTCCATGGCCGGCTGAAGGCGCTTGCCGATGCCGGGGGTGATCCGCTCGGCCAGTGGGATGATCTCGCCACCGTCAGCCGCCGCCTCGAACCGCTTCTCGGCGGCGACGCGTTGGGCTTCCATGCCTTCCAGCGGGCCAATGCTCAGGCGCTGGCCGATGGCACGAAGCGTCTGGCCATCGATGGTGTCGATGTGCCGGCGCGCGGCTTCACCGAAAAGAGCCGCCGCAAGATCGCCGCGGCCCATGCCGCGCTCGATGCGGCAGACCGGGACCGGCTGATGGCTGCCGTGGGCGGCTGGCCGCTGGTGCGGGCCTATGCCGATTTGCCAGAGGGAGAGTGAAAATGACGGATCGTCTTCCCGAAACGGAAAACTGGGTGCGCATGTCGGGCGTCAGCCGCCGTGCGGCGCTGGGCGGCGGGGTCGCGGCGCTTGGCTATGCGATCGCCGCGCAGCCGGTGCGGGCCGACCGCGCCTTCACGCCGACAGACGGGCTTGAGGAAGGCATGGTGCAGTTCGAGGCTTCGGACGGTTTGCGCATGAATGCCTATCGCGCCCGCCCGCGCGGCAAGCGCGGCCATGATGCCCCGGTCGTGCTGGTGGTGCAGGAAATCTTCGGCCTGCACGAATGGATTAGGGACGTGACACGCAGGCTCGCCCATGCGGGCTATTACGCCATCGCGCCCGACATGTACCAGCGTCAGGGCGACCCGACGAAGGTGTCCGATATCCAGACCCTGTTTCGCACCATCGTCTCGAAGGTGCCGGATGCGCAGGTGATGGCCGATCTCGACGCGGCGGCGGCCTATGCCGGACGGCATGGCGGCGACGCGAAGCGCCTTGGCATCACCGGCTTCTGCTGGGGTGGGCGCGTCACCTGGCTTTACGCCCACCACAACCCCGCGCTGAAGGCAGGTGTTGCCTGGTATGGGCGGCTGGTGGGCGAACCGTCGGACCTGCAGCCGCGCCACGCCATCGATGTCGCCGGTGCGCTGAAGGCCCCGGTGCTGGGGCTTTACGGCACGCTCGACAAGGGCATCCCGCTTGCCGATGTGGAGCGCATGAACGCGGCGCTGAAGGCCGCCGGCAGCCCGAGCCACATCCGCCTGTTCGAGAATGCGGACCATGGTTTCCTGGCCGATTACCGCCCCAGCTACAATGCGGCGGCGGCAAAGGCGGCATGGGCCGATGCACTGGGCTGGTTCAAGGAGCATCTCTGAGCAGGTGGCCGCTCAGAGTCTTTTCAGAGGCTTTCCAGGAAGTCGATCATCGCCGCTGCCAGTTCGGGTTTCGTCACCGAACTCATGTGCGTGCCCGGAATGGCGCTGTAGCGGCCCTGCGGCAGCAGCCGGGCAAGATCGGGGGCCGGGCCATTGTCCTCGTCTTCCGTGCCGCACACCACAAGGGCCGGCAGGTCGAAGCCCGCAAGCACGTCTGCTGGCGTGTCCAGCTGCTGGCGCAGCAGGTGAACAAGGGCATCGGGTTGCGTCACATGGGTCTTCATGAAGGCTTCGGCCATGAAATAGGGGTCACCGCGTTTCCATTGCCCGCGCCCCTCGATCATGGTGATGAACCAGTCGCTGCGGCGGCTGGCGCTGGTAAGCCCTTCCAGCCCCATGCCGGCGAAGATGGCGGCGCGCGGCCGCATGCCCCGCGCCAGCAGCCGCGCGGTGGTGCGCGCGCCCAGCGAAAAGCCGCCGAGGACAAAGTCCCCGCCAAGGCCCAGCTGTTCGACGAGCGCCTCGATATCCCTTGAAAGCACATCGGCGGGCCATGCATCTGCATCGAGCGGCGCGTCGCTTTGCCCATGGCCGCGCAGGTCGGGCATGATCAGGCGATAGCCTGCATCCATCAGTTTCCGCGCCGTGCCGAAGCGGACCCAGTTGACATCCGCATTCGAGAACAGGCCATGGATAAGAAGAAGGGCCGGCCCATCGCCCATCTCCGTCACGTGAAGGCTGGTTCCGTCGAAGCTTCGATAGTGCATGTGGAAAGAGCTAGAGCCTTGAGGTGCCGCCGGCAAGGCGGCTGCTCTTGCGAACTGGCCGCGCAATCGCCATCCTCTGTTCCCGAGAGGGGTGTCAGACAGAGAAAGATGCCATGGAGCCCCAGACTGAGAGTGCCGCCGCCATTGCCGGGCAGAAGCCCCTGAAGCTCGACGCGCCCGAGCCTGTTCCCGCCGTCTCTCCCGAAACGGCGGCCGGGCTTGTGCCGCTTGACGAAGGGCAGAAGACCGAACTCGACCGCAAGGTGGAAGCCTTCATCGCCGATCTCGTGGCACAGGATGCCAACAGCCCGGAATTCGGCAAGCGCGTAGACCAGCTTGCGAGTCTTGGCAGCCGCCAGATCGCCGAGGCATCGGGCCAGTCCAACCGCTTTCTCGACCGGCCCGTGCGCGCCATGGACGCCGACACCGGTATCGGCGCCGACCTGACCGAATTGCGCCGCACGGTGGAGGATCTCGACCCATCGCGGCGCGGTGACATCACCAGCCGTCGCAGGCTCTTCGGGATCATTCCCTTCGGCAACAAGGCGCGCGCCTATTTCGACAGCTATGCCTCGGCCCAGTCGCATATCGCCACGATCCTGAAGCGGCTGCAGGGCGGCAAGGATGAACTGCTGCGCGACAATGCCGCCATCGACGTCGAGCGCCGGCAGCTGTGGGAAGCCATGGGCAAGCTTGAGCAGATGATCCACCTGTCGAAGACGCTGGACGCGCGGCTGGAGGAAAAGGCGGCCGAACTCGACCATGTCGATCCCGCCAAGGCCAAGGCCATCCGCGAGACGGCGCTCTTCTATACCCGCCAGCGCACGACCGACCTTCTGACCCAGATGGCGGTTTCGGTGCAGGGTTATCTGGCACTCGATCTCGTGAAGAAGAACAATCAGGAGCTGGTGAAGGGTGTGGACCGGGCATCCACGACCACGGTTTCGGCACTGCGCACCGCCGTCACGGTTGCCCAGGCATTGACCAACCAGAAGCTGGTGCTCGACCAGATCACCGCGCTGAACACGACGACCGCCAATGTGATCGATTCGACCGGCACCATGCTGCGCACGCAGACAGCCGAAATCCACAGGCAGGCGGCGTCTTCCACCATCCCGCTCGAAACGCTGAAACAGGCCTTCCAGAATATCTACCAGACGATGGATTCCATCGACCAGTTCAAGCTGCAGGCGCTGTCCAGCATGAAGCAGACGGTGGATACGCTTTCGGGCGAAGTCGAGAAATCGCGCGGCTATATCGCTCGGGCCGAGGGCATGGCGCAGATCGAGGGCAAGGCGCAGGAAAGCCCCTTCGCGCCTGTCGAGGGCTGATCCATGTCCCTGCTGCCCGAAACCCGCGAGGCGCTCGCCCGCTATGATGCGTGGCTGGCGCGCACCGTGAAATCGCCCGAGGCGATGAAGGCGCGCGCCCGCCGGATCGAGCGCAAGACCCGCGCCGTCGGCCGCAGGATCCGCAACATGCTCCTCGGCGCCTTTGCCGTGGTGCTGGCGGCTGTTGTCTATGGCGGCTTCATCGGCCCGCTGGGTTTCGGCGGGGTCATGCTCACCATTCTTGCGGCCTTTGTCGTCATGGCCGTTCTGACCAGCTGGCCGCGCGAGCGTTCGCCGACGCTCGAAGCCCTGCCCGAAGTGCCGCTGAAGGCGCTTCCCGCGCAGGTGGAGGACTGGCTGGAGGGCCATCGCGCCCTGCTGCCGGCGCCTGTCACGGCGGAGATCGACCGCATCATGACAAGGCTCGATCTCATCACGCCGCAACTGGCGAAGCTGGATGCCGGGCACCCCATGGCAGACGATGCCCGCCGCCTGATCGGGGATCATCTGCCCCGGCTGGTGAAAAGCTATGCCGAAGTACCGGCGACCCACCGCGCCACGCCGGAAGCCACCCGCCACCTGAAGGAAGGGCTGAAGGTGGTGGCGGCGGAGATCGACCGCATCAACGGCAGCATCGCCCGCGAAAGCCTGACCGCGCTGGAGGTCGAGGGACGCTTCCTCGAAAACCGTTATCAGCCGGAAAAGCCCGGCAAGCCCTGAGATCCGGGTTCATGAAAAAGGCCGCCCCCCGGAATGGGATGGCGGCCTTTTCATTCAGCCTGTTCAGGTTTGGCCTGTCGCGGTTCAGGCGGCCTTGGCCACATCCTGCGGCAGGCGGATCATGTAGTCGAAGGCGGACAGGGCTGCCTTCGAGCCTTCGCCCATTGCGATGACGATCTGCTTGTAGGGAACCGTCGTGCAGTCACCGGCCGCGAACACGCCGGGCACGCTGGTCTCGCCCCTGGCGTTCACCTCGACCTCGCCACGCGGAGAAAGCGCGACCGTGCCCTTCAGCCATTCGGTGTTGGGCACGAGTCCGATCTGGACGAAGATGCCTTCCAGTTCCACTTCGTGCAGCTGGTCGGTCGTGCGGTCCTTGTAGACAAGGCCGGTCACGCGCTCGCCATTGCCCTTCACCTCGGTGGTCAGCGCCGACGTGATGATGGTGACATTGGGCAGGCTGCGCAGCTTGGTCTGCAGCACCGCATCGGCGCGCAGCTGGCTGTCGAACTCGATCAGGGTGACGTGAGCGACGATACCGGCAAGGTCGATCGCGGCTTCCACGCCGCTGTTGCCGCCGCCGATCACGGCCGTGCGCTTGCCCTTGAACAGCGGGCCGTCGCAGTGCGGGCAATAGGCAACGCCCTTGTTGCGATAGTCATCCTCGCCCGGCACATCCATGGTGCGCCAGCGCGCGCCTGTCGAGAGGATGACGGTGCGGGATTTCAGGCTGGCGCCGTTCTCAAGTTTCACCTCGACAAGGCCGCCCGGCGTTGTGGCCGGCACCAGTTCGATTGCCTGCTGAAGGTTCATGATGTCCACATCATTGTCCTTCACATGGGCTTCAAGCTGCGCGGCGAGCTTCGGCCCCTCGGTATAGGGGACGGAAATGAAGTTCTCGATCCCCATGGTGTCGAGCACCTGGCCGCCGAAACGCTCGGCCGCGACACCGGTGCGGATGCCCTTGCGCGCGGCATAGATGGCCGCCGCCGCGCCCGCCGGGCCACCGCCCACGACCAGCACGTCGAAGGCGTCCTTGGCCCGGATCTTCTCGGCGGCGCGCGCGGATGCGTTCACGTCGATCTTCGCGACGATCTGCGCGAGGTCCATGCGGCCCTGGCCGAACACCTCGCCGTTCAGGAACACGGTCGGCACCGCCATCACCTTGCGGGCGTCTACTTCCTCCTTGAAGAGGGCGCCGTCGATGGCGACGTGGCGGATGCGGGGGTTGATGACGCTCATCAGGTTCAGCGCCTGCACCACGTCGGGGCAGTTCTGGCACGAGAGCGAGAAATAGGTTTCGAAGAGGAAGTCGCCGTCGAGGTCGCGCACCTGGTCGAGCAGTTCCTGCGCCTCGCGCGAGGGGTGGCCGCCGACCTGGAGCAGCGCGAGCACCAGCGAGGTGAACTCATGCCCCATGGGGATGCCGGCGAAGCGCACGCCGATGTCGGTGCCGGTGCGGCGGATCAGGAAGGAGGGGCGGCGCGCATTGTCATCGGCGCGAACATGGCTGACCTTGTCCGACAGCTCCGCGATCTGGCCGAGCAGTCCGGCGAGTTCGGCCGACTTCGGACCGTCATCGAGGGATGACACCAGCTCGATCGGCATGGTGATCTTCTCGAGATAGGCCTTCAGCTGGGCCTTCAGGTTGGAGTCGAGCATGGGGGTGTCTCCGGGTCAGTGAACAGGTGGCCGTCTTGTCGGGCCGGTGGCAGCCGCCGCCCGCCCACTGGGGGTGGGCGGCAGCGCCGTCATGCGGCTGGGGCCAGCCTCAGATCTTGCCGACGAGGTCGAGCGAGGGAGCAAGGGTCTTCTCGCCTTCTTCCCACTTGGCCGGGCAGACTTCGCCGGGGTGCGAGCGGACATACTGGGCCGCCTTCACCTTGCGCAGCAGTTCGGACGCATTGCGGCCGACGCCTTCCGAAGTGACCTCGACATACTGGATCACGCCATCGGGATCGACGACGAAGGTCGCGCGGTCGGCAAGGCCGACGCCTTCGCGCATGCAGTCGAAGTTGGTCGTGATCTGGCCGCTCGGGTCGCCCAGCATGAAATAGTTGATCTTGCCGACGGCCGGCGAGGTTTCGTGCCAGGCCTTGTGGCTGAAATGCGTGTCGGTCGAAACGCTGTAGATCTCGACGCCGAGCTTCTGGAACTCGCCGTAAAGGTCAGCCATGTCTTCGAGTTCCGTCGGGCAGACGAAGGTGAAGTCAGCCGGATAGAAGAAGAAGATGGCCCACTTGCCCTTGACGTCGCCGTCGGTGACGGTGACGAACTTGCCTTCCTTGAAGGCCTGGGCAGTGAACGGCTTGAGGGTGCTTCCGATGATGGGCATGCGAACTCCTTTGCCAGTTGATTCGGGCAAGGTGTATATAGGTCGCAGGCTTCAATCGAACAAATTGATTTACTGGAAGTGCGTGATCGCAAAAAGCGATTGAGCGAGCCGGGGCGCGCCATCTGGCTGCCCCGGCTGCCCGTTTGCTGTCAGCCCTTTTTCAGGTGGCGGCGGCCGAGAAGCTCGGCGATCTGCACCGCGTTGAGGGCCGCGCCCTTGCGGAGATTGTCGGAAACGCACCAGAGCACCAGCCCGTTTTCCACCGTGGGGTCGCGGCGGACACGGCTGACGAAGGTGGCATAGTCGCCCACGCACTCGACGGGTGTCGTGTATCCGCCGTCTTCCCGCTTGTCGATGAGCATGACGCCCGGCGCTTCCCGCAGGATGGACTGGGCGCGCGCCACGGAAATGGGCCGCTCGAACTCGAGGTTGATGGCTTCGGAATGGCCGACGAACACGGGCACGCGCACGCAGGTCGCAGTGACGCGGATGTCGGGCGAGAGGATCTTGTTGGTCTCCGCCGCCATCTTCCATTCTTCCTTGGTGTAGCCGTCATAGCCGGATGAGGAATCGAGGAAGACGTCGATGTGGGGGATCACGTTGAAGGCGATCTGCTTGGTGAACTTCTTGCGGACCTTTTCGTCGCCCACGAAGACGGCGCGTGTCTGCTCGAAAAGCTCGTCCATGCCGTCCTTGCCCGCGCCCGAGACGGACTGGTAGGTCGAGACGACGCAGCGGGTGATGCCGGCTTCGTCATGAAGCGGCTTCAGTGCGACCACCATCTGCGCGGTCGAGCAATTCGGGTTGGCGATGATGTTGCGCTTTTTGTAGCCGTCGATCGCCTCCGGGTTCACTTCCGGCACGATGAGCGGCACGTCCGGGTCCATCCGGTAGAGGGAGCTGTTGTCGATGACGGTGCAGCCCGCCGCCGCCGCACGCGGCGCGTGGATCTTCGTCGGCCCGGAACCGGCGGCGAAGAGGGCGATGTCCCAGCCGGTGAAATCGAAATTCTCGATGTTCTGGACCTTCAGCTCCTTGCCGGTATCGCCGAAGTCGATCATCGTGCCCTGCGAGCGCGGCGAAGCCACGGCCGCGATGTCGGCCAGCGGAAATTCGCGTTCGGCAAGGATGTTCAGCATTTCGCGGCCCACGTTGCCCGTGGCGCCGACGACGACAACCCGATAACCCACGTTAAAGCTCCAATCCCGGTTCATGCAGAGATATGCGACAGCGGCGCTTGGCGCAGCCGGCCCTTGCAGTCAATCTTTGCAGGGTTTCAGCCTGCGGGCGGCAGCGCCCCCTCGCCATATCTGGAGGCGACGAACTGCTTTACCAGCACAAGGCCGACGACGGTGAGCGGAACGGCCAGAATGACCCCCAGCGGCCCCAAGAGCACGCCGGCCGCAATCAGCGAGAAGACGGTGAGGGCAGGTGGAAGATCGACCATGGCCGACTGCGCCATCGGCGTCACGACATTGCCCTGCAGCTGCTGCACGACGATGAGGGCAATGACGGTGGCGATCCCGGTTTCGAAGCTGATGGAAAAGCCGAGAATGACGGCCGGGATGGAGACGACGATCACCCCCAGATAGGGCACGAACTCGCACAGGCCGGCCACCAGCCCAATGGCGAGCGGCGAGGGCAGGCCAGCGATCCACAGGCCAAGCGCCGTGCCCGCTCCGACGAAGCTCATCGACACCGCCTGTCCCTTCAGCCAGGCGTTGAGGCTGGCGAGCACGGCCTCGACCGTCATGAGGGCGGCCTGACGCCTTGCGGGGGGCAGCATCAGCAGGAGGCCCCGGCCATAAAGGCCCGGCTGGGCGGCCAGATAGACGCCCGACACCAGCACCACGACAAGGCCCGTGATTGCCGTGCCGGCGCTTCCGAGCACGGTTTGCACCACGGAGACGATGCGCTGGCCATCGGGCATGAAGCCGCCGATGTTCTCCATCACGGCGCGGCCTTCGGTCGATGTGTCGAGCCAGGTTTTCACCTGGGCAAAGGCCGAGGGCAGTTTTTCGAAGAGAATGGCGAACTGCTCGGCCATCAGGCTGCCGAAGGCCCAGCCAATGATGCCTATGCCGACGATTGGCAGGATCACCGCCAGAATCAGCGCCAGCGGGAAGGGCAGGCGCAGGCGGCGTTGCAGCAGCCGGGCGAATTCATGGAACATCAGCGCCACCAGCGCCGAGGCGAAGAGCAGGAGCAGAAGATCGGTCAGCCGCCAGAGCATGACGCAAAGCCCGATGGCCGCCGCCACCACGAGCGTGCGACGGAAGATGGCGGTATCTGTGAGGGGTGGGCGCGGCACGTCTGGCATCAAGGTCTCCTGCGCCCACAATAGGCTGGCCGCCCGCTCCCCGGAAGGGGGCAGGCAGCCTGCCTTGATGTCACCACGGCCCGGCTGGCGCAGGCCCGTAGCTTCAGCCCGATGGCCTCAGCCCTGCCGGTCGCGCTGGCCGAGCAGCCGCAGTCGCAGGGCGTTCAGGCGGATGAAGCCCTTGGCGTCGCGCTGGTCATAGGCGCCGGCATCGTCTTCGAAGGTGACGATGTTGGCGGAATAGAGCGAATAAGGCGATTTTCGGCCGACGACATTGACGCTGCCCTTGTAGAGCTTCAGCCTGACCGTGCCCGTCACCTTTTCCTGGCTGTAGTCGATCGCGGCCTGCAGCATCTCGCGTTCGGGTGCGAACCAGAAACCATTGTAGAGCAGCTCCGCATAGCGCGGCATCAGCTCGTCCTTGAGGTGGGCGGCGCCACGGTCGAGGGTGATGGATTCGATGCCCCGGTGGGCGGCGATCCAGATGGTGCCGCCGGGCGTCTCGTACATGCCGCGGCTCTTCATGCCGACGAAGCGGTTTTCCACCAGGTCGAGCCGGCCGATGCCATGGCGCTTGCCATAGTCATTCAGCCGGGTCAGCAGACTGGCGGGCGACAGGCCTTCGCCATTGATGGCCACAGGGTCGCCGCGCTCGAAATCGATGGTGATATATTCCGGCGTATCGGGCGCGTCTTCCGGGTTGTCGGTGCGGGAATAGACATAATCCGGCACTTCTTCCCACGGATCTTCCAGAACCTTGCCCTCGGACGAGGTGTGCAGCAGGTTCGCATCGGTCGAGAAGGGGCTTTCGCCACGTTTGTCGCGCGGGATCGGGATCTGGTGCGCCTCGGCGAAGGCGATCAGCGCCTCGCGGCTGGTCAGGTCCCATTCGCGCCAGGGCGCGATGATGCGGATACCGGGTTCGAGCGCATAATAGCCAAGCTCGAAGCGCACCTGGTCATTGCCCTTGCCCGTCGCCCCATGGGAGACGGCATCGGCGCCCACCTGCCGGGCGATTTCGATCTGCCGCCTGGCGATCAGCGGGCGGGCGATGGAAGTGCCGAGCAGATACTGGCCTTCGTAAAGCGCGTTCGCCCGCATCATCGGCGCCACGTAATCGCGCACGAATTCCTCGCGCAGGTCGTCGATGAAGATTTCCTTCACGCCCATCAGTTCGGCCTTGTGGCGGGCTGGCTCCAGCTCCTCGCCCTGGCCGAGATCGGCGGTGAAGGTGACCACCTCGCAATTATAGGTGGCCTGCAGCCATTTCAGGATCACGCTGGTATCCAGCCCGCCCGAAAAGGCGAGCACAACCTTTTTCACCTGCTCCGTCATTGCGCGCATCTCCTGAAAAAACGTCTTCGCGGGCCGCTTAACGGTCCGCGAAGACGGGCGCAATGAATCGCTAGTGCCGTGTCGCGATAGTTTCGCTGCCAACCGGCTTCAGATAGCCGCCATGGCACCAGCCCTCGAAGGGGGCCGCAAGACCGCCGGAATCCTCCACGCGCACGCGCAGCCAGTCGCCGTGCGCCTCCAGCGCATGCACCTGCCGGCCGTGCGGCAGCGGCCCGCGCTTCAGCGGTTCATAGCGGGTTCCGGGCCCGCTGCGGACATTCAGCGGCGTTTCGGGCGAGACAACGCGCATCCGCCGCCCGGCCCGTGCCGCCTCGCGGCCGGGCTGCGCCAGCAGGCGGCGCATGCGCTCCATGGGAAAGGCGGGGCCGGGGTCCACCTTCAGCCTGCGTACCGTATCGACATCGCGGTGGCCGACGATGGCCGAGATGGATGGAAACGCCCCGAGACAGGCCGTCACGATCTGCTCGATGGCGCGCAGCTGCCCTTCGGGATAAAGGGGCCAGAAGGCGGCGGCGGAGCCGACCCATTGGTCACGTGCTTCCAGCATGCCCGGAAAGGGTCTCAGCCTTGCTGCAGGCACGGGTTTCCGCTGCCAGTTCAGCCATTCGCCCGTATCGCTGCGGAAATGATAGCCGGGATTGACGATCTCGATCCCGATGGAGCGCTGGTTCACCTGCCCGGCGCCCCGGAAGACACCGCCCCCTGCATGCCAGGCGGTGTCGTTCAGGCTAACCATCTGGGTGATTCTGCCATCGGTTTCGATCACGAAATGGGCGCTTGCCCGTGATGCCCTGTTCCGGAATGTCGCGATTGCGGATTCAGCCGTGTAGCCTGCCGTGTAATGCATGACGATGCAGTCGCGCGCCCGGTGCCCGGTTTCGAAATTCGGTGAAGCCGCGCGCGCGGCGCCGGCCGCCCAGCCGTCGATGATCTGGCCGTTCAAGTTTTGCATGCCCCTGTCTCCCCCAGAAGGATTAACCAGATAGGTTAGTTACACGGCATTTCAAGGATTGTCGGCCTGGTGGTCCCTGTTGCGACTTGACCTGTAGTGACGTGTCCTGTTGCGACGAGCCGAGGGCGCATGGATCTTGTTGCCGCCATAATCCCTCCCTATTCCTGAAACCCCATGAAAGGCACATCCTCCAGGCGGAAAGCGCCGCGGCGCTCGCTTATCGGGCGCATCGTCTTCGGTCTTATCGGCTGGGGCGCGATATTGGCGCTGCTCGGCACGCTCGGGCTGGCGCTTGCCGTGGCTGTGAGCATGGCGTCCCTGCCCGGTTATTCCGAGATGATGAAAAGCCCGCAGGGCCAGTCCGTCGTCATCCGCGCGGCCGATGGCACCGAGCTTGTCACCGTCGGGCCAAGCTATGGCGCCTGGCTGCCTTATGATCGGATCCCGCGCGAGATGATCGAGGCGATGAAGGCCGTGGAGGACCGCCGCTTCGACTGGCACCCCGGCATTGACCCCTTCGGCATCGCGCGTGCGGCGGTGGTCAATTTCCGCGCCGGCGGCACGGTGGAGGGCGCCTCCACCATCACCCAGCAGCTGGCGCGGAACCTGTTCCTGACCCGCAAGCAGACCTATGGCCGCAAGCTGCGCGAGGCGGTTCTGGCGCTGGCGATGGAGCGGCGCTTCACCAAGAAGCAGATCATGGAGCTCTACCTCAACCGGGTCTATTTTGGCGGCGGCGCCTATGGAATCGATGCGGCCTCGCGGAAATTCTACGGCCATCCGGCAACGGAGCTCGATCTCGAGAAATCCGCCATCATCGCCGGGCTGGTGAAGGCGCCCAGCCGCTATGCCCCCACCGCAGACCCGGAACGCGCCCGCAGCCGCGCCCGCGTGGTGATCGGCACCATGCGCGAATCCGGCGCCATCAGCCCGGCCGAGGCAGCCGCGGCCGATGTCGGCGCCGTCCGCTTCGTGGTCGACCGCGATCAGGGCGACGTGCGCTACTTCACCGACTGGGTGCTCACCCAGCTGGAAACGCTGACGGACGAGGCCGACGAGGCGCTCGACGTCACCACCAGCCTCAACCCGCGCCACCAGGCCGCAGCCGAAGCTGCCGTGCATTCGCAGATGGTGGCGGGAACGCAGGCCGCCGTTGTGTCCATGCGCGCCGATGGCGCCGTCACCGCGATGGTGGGCGGGCGTGATTATGCGACCAGCATGTACAACCGCGCCGTCGTCGCGCGCCGCCAGCCGGGATCATCCTGGAAGCTCTTTGATTATCTTGTCGCGCTGGAAGAGGGGATGACCCCGGACAGCCGCGTGGTGGACGAGCCGCTGACCATCGGCAACTGGAGCCCGCGCAATTCCAACGGCCGCTATCTCGGCTCTGTCACGCTGCGCCAGGCCTTTGCGCTTTCGATCAACACCGTGGCGGCCAGGCTGGCGCAGCAATATGGCTATGACCGCGTGGCCGGCATGGCCCGGCGCTTCGGCATCACCACCCCCATTTCCACCCAGCCGGCCATGGCGCTGGGCTCGTCGGAAACGACCCTGCTGGAGATGACGTCGGCCTATGCGGCCATAGCCGCGCGCGGCGTGGAAGCCCGCCCCTGGGCCATCCAGTCGATCACCACATCCTCCGGGCGCACCCTCTACAACCGGGAGCCGGAAACCCCGCGCGTGCTCGTTGCCCCTTTCGTCGCCGCCTACATGACCGACATGCTGCGCGCCGCCGTCGAGGCGGGCACCGGCCGGGCGGCGCAGATCGGCCGCCCGCTGGCGGGAAAGACGGGCACCACCAGCTCGAACAAGGACGGCCTGTTCATCGGCTTCACGCCCGAACTCGTGGCCGGCGTGTGGATCGGGCGCGACGATGCGAAGGCGGTCCGCGGGCTGGCGGGCGGACAGGCGCCTGCACGGCTATTTTCCGCCTTCATGGCCAAGGCCCTCAGCGGTGTCGCCATTTCCGATCTCGAAGACCAGGTCGAGCAGCCGGAATACGGCAGCGAGCCCGACGCCGAGGCCTACGGCATCGTGCCCGGTTCCGAATTGTTCGGAGAGGGCGGGGAGACGCTGGATCCTGGCGCGCTCGATCCCAGTCTGGCGCCCGTCGCCGAGTCGCCCGTCCAGACCGGGGCCCTGCCGGAACCCGAGCCGCTCACCGACCGCTGGCTCGAAGATGCCGTCCGCCAGGAACGTCGCCAGCAGGCCGGTCAGGCGCCGGCGCCATAACCCATCAGGCGCGGGCCATGCTCCCTCAGCCAGGCGCGCGCCGGGCCATGGGGCGTGCCGAGCAGCTCTGTCGCCAGCGCCCAGAAGCCCGGGCCATGATTGGGGTGAGCCAGATGCGCCACTTCATGGGCGACAAGAGCCGCGCGGATCGTATCGGGCGCCAGGATCAGCCGCCAGCTATAGGCAATTCGTCCGTCGCGGGCGCAGCTTCCCCAGCGGCTGCGATAATCGCCCACGCGCACGCCAGTCACCCGTAGCCCCGCCGATGCCGCCAGCTGGCGGGTCTCCGCCTCAAGTAGCACCAGCGCCTGTTGGGTCAGCCAGCGCCGAACCCGGCCGGCAAACAGGCTGCCTTCCCCCGGAACCAGCAGCTGGCCCCCTTCATGCCGTGCGAGGCGGCCGCTGCCCGGCGCCAGCAGCAGGCTGCCGCCCCGGAAGGGCAGGTCGAGGCCCGGCACGAAGGGCCGGTTCAGCGTCGCGCGCCGTTCCCGTTGCAGGCGGATCCACTCCCGGTTGCGGGTGATGAAGGCCTGCGCCTCGGCGCGCGAGGTGCGCGGCGGAAGCGTCACGCGGGCCGTGCCGCTATCGGGACACAGGCGCAGCACCATGCGCCGGGCGCGCGGGTTCACCCTGATGTCGACGGCAAGGCCATCCTCGTCTTTCAGCAGCGTTCGCAACCCCCGGTGAAACGGTCGAGATAGCGGCGCGTGATCCGCTCGACAGGCATCAGCACGAACACGTCCACCGTGTTGAACTGCCGGTCGATATGGGCGCCGTCACCCACCATCGCGCCGACCCGCAGATAGCCTTTCAGCAGGGGCGGCAGGGCACGCTGGCTTCCACGCACATCATAGCTGCCGGCGGGCAGCCGGTCCATCGGCTCGTGGACGAGGGCGCGTGCCCGCAGGTCCGGGGGTGCCAGATGATGGTGGAACAGATAGCTCAGCTCGGCGGCATGGTCATCGGGGTTCGTGCCATGGAAGGATGCGCAGCCGAACATGTGGCCGATATCGTGCATGGCCAGATAGCTGGCGATGCCGCGCCACAAGAGGCTGATGGTCTGGCTGTCGCGAAAGGCAGGCGCAACGCACGACCTGCCCAGTTCGAGCAGTTGCCCGCCCTGATGCGCCGTGCGGAGCAGGGGGCCAAGATCATATTCTCCAGCGGAATAGAAGCCGCTGTTCTCCATCGCCACGTCCTGCCGCAGCAACCGGTAGGTGCCGACGACTCTTGGCCCTTCCGGCCCCTCATGGTCGATCACCAGCAGATGGTCGCACAGGCTGTCATAGGGGTCGATATCGCGCCCGGCCTCGATGGTGGCCGCATCGGCGCGCGCACCCATTTCGCCATAGAAAATGCCATGGCGCAGTGCCTGCGCCGCAGCGACCTCCTCGTCCGACCGGGCGAGCCGGACGTCGAGTCGGCCCTGCCGGTGAATGTGCGGAGATGTCGCCAGCCGGCGGGCGCAAATGGCGGTGGATGCGGATTCGGTCTGCTGCATGGCGGTCCCGTCCCTCGTTCGAGGCCCCGCGCGGGCCTGTCGACGAGGCCTGTGGCATCGAATTATGACAGTCTGTCGGGCATGTTTCCATCCCCGGCAGGCGGCGGGGCGTAGCGCTTCATCAGCAGCCGGAAGATAAGGATGCCCGGAACCGCCAGAACCGTCGTCAGTATGTAGAAGTTGACGAAGCCCATCACCTCGATAAGCCCGCCCGCCGTGGTGCCCGAAAGGAAGCGCCCCAGGATGGAGGCAAGGGCCGACAGCAGGGCGAACTGGGTGGCGGTGAAGCGCAGGTTGCACAGCCAGGACAGATAGGCGACGACGGCGACGCCACCGACCCCGCTGGAGAAATTCTCGAAGCCGATGGTGACGGCGAGCGCCCAGTCGATCGCGCCCATGGTTGCAAGCCAGGCGAAGCTGAGGTTGGAAACCGCCATCAGCACGAGCGAGAGCATGACGGCGCGCATCATGCCGAGCCGGGCATAGACAGCCCCGCCGACGAAGATGCCGACGAGTGTGGCCACAAGCCCGAAGCCGACGTCATAGACGGCGATCGAATCCTTGGTGAAGCCGAGGTCTGACAGCAGCAGCCTGAGCGAGAGGTTCGCCAGTGTATCGCCGATCTTGTGAATGATCACGAACAGCAGCACCAGAACCGCCCCCTGGCGCTTCATGAAATCGGCAAGCGGGGCGATGAAGGCGGTCCGCAGCCGCTGGCCCAGCGGCTGCAGCGCCTCGGCGGCCAGTGCCGCCGTCCGTGCGGCAGGTTCCCCCAGCAGCAGCCCGGCAGCCAGCGCCGGCAGCACGAAAAGGCCTGCCGCCGCATAGGCAAGCCCCCAGCCCGAACGCTCTGCAAGCACCAGGGCGAGGGCGCCCGCGCCTGCGGCGCCGAGCCGCCAGCCATATTGGCTCATCCCCGACCCCGCGCCCAGCTGGTCCTCGCGCAGGCTTTCGATTCGATAGGCGTCGATCACGATATCGAAGCTGGCGCCGAGGAAGGCGACGAAGAGCGCCGCCGCCACCATCTGGCCGATATCGGCCACGGGATCGACGGCCCCCATCCAGGTGAAGCCTGCCGCAAGGCCGATGGCGATCAGCACCAGCCATGCGCGGCGCTGGCCGACAGCGGCCGCCAGCAGCGGCAGCCGCGCCCTGTCGATCACCGGCGCCCACAGGAACTTGAAATTATAGAGCAGGAAGGTGAGCGCGAAGGCCGTGACGGTGGATTTCTGGATGCCCGATTCGGCAAGCCTCGTGGTGAGGGTTGCGGCCAGCATGGCAAAGGGCGCGCCCGAGGACAGGCCCAGCAGAAGCGCGCCGACGGGACCGCGTTCGAGATAGGGGCGTATGGCCGCGCCCCAGCCGCGGCCCTCTTTGGCGGATGCTGTCATGCGGCTGCTTGTGGCCGGTTTCCGTGCCCAAGGAAACAGGCTTGCGCTGATGGCGATGCCGGGCGCATCATGCCGGCATGAAGGCGTCCTTCGCCAACGCGCAAGGCGCGGCAGTGGCCCGCGCGCCGACCAGCGGCCAGATCCGCCTGGCGGAGCAGTGCCGTGACGGGCCGCCGCCCGATACGTCCATCATCTCGACCGTGCCGGCCAGCGCCTATCTCTGCCCGGACCGCTTCCGCGCCGAAAAGGAAAGGCTGTTCGGGGGCATGCCCCTCCTGATCGGGCCATCCGCCATGCTGCCAGCGCCCGGAACGATGCTGACGCATGACGGCTTCGGGCTCCCCTTGCTTCTGCTGCGGGATCCGGAAGGGCGGCTGCGGGCCTTTCTGAATGCCTGCCGGCACCGGGGCACGCGGCTGGCCGATGCGCCCGAACCGGTGGAGGCGTCGCAGATCCTCTGCCCCTATCATGCATGGGCCTATGGCCTCGATGGCCGGCTGAAGGCCCTGCCACGGCCAGAGACATTTCCCGGCCTCGACAAGGCGGTGATGGGACTGGTCGAGTGCGTTTCGGCAGAAGCCGGCGGGCTCGTCTGGGTTGCGCCCGGCCCTTCGGCGGATGTCGATTTCAGCCTGGCCCGGGGCCTGCTGGCCGAGGATTTCGACGCCCTCGGCCTTGGCGGCATGCATCTCTACGCCCGCCGCACCCACAGGGTCGCTTCCAACTGGAAGCTGGTGATGGATGCCTTCCTTGAAAGCTATCATGTCCAGCGGCTGCACCGGAATTCCATCGCCCGCTTCTTCGAGGACGGGCTTTCGGCCGGAGACAGCATCGGGCCGCACATGCGCTCTGCCGTGGCGCGGCTTGGCGGGCTGTCCGGGGTTGATTTCAGTGACTGGGCAGCTCTGCGCCGCATCGTCACCTATGCCTATCAGCTGCTGCCCGGCGCGATCCTGATTGCCAGCCCCGATTATGTGAACCTGATGGTGCTGATGCCGCAATCGGCCGGGGAAACGCTGGTCGAGGATTTCATGCTCATCCCCCAACCACCCGGAACGCCCGAGGAAGAGGCGCACTGGCGCAAGAGCTGGGCGCTGCTCGACGGCAAGGTGTTCGGCGCGGAGGATTTCATGGCGGCCGAAGCCGGGCAGCGTGGCCTGGAATCGGGCGCCGTGCCAGATCTGCTGCTGGGCGGGCTGGAGCAGGGCATTGCAGGCTTCCACGCACGGATCGAGGCGCTGCTGGCCCGCTGAAGGCCTCAGCTGCTCAGCCAGTCCTTCAGGCGATGATGTCGGGGATAAGCAGGTCGGTGATCTGGGCGATCTCGTCCTTCAGGCGCAGCTTGCGCTTTTTCAGCCGCGCGATCTGGAGGATATCGGCCGTTGCCGAACGCGATAGCGCCTCGATCGCGGCATCGAGATCGCGATGCTCCTGCGACAAGGCATGAAGGCGCGCCCTCAGTTCCGCTTCATCCATGGAATGCCGCCTGTTCCTGTTGCCCATCTATGCAATGGCTTGCCGGATGCCCGCCGCCGGGCCGGGCCGACATTGCGCGCCAATGACCATAAGCCATGCCCGCGTCAACATGCAGCCGGCCCGCCGCCGAGTCGGCTTCTGGCCCTTGCCCGGCAGAGATTCGGCCATGGCCCTCATCTTGTGGTGAAGCGCCTGGCACGGCCCCACATATGGCCATGGAAACGGCCGGGCCGGGACCATGGCGAAATTCCTGTTCAGCCCGCTGACAGGGGCACGAATGCATGATTTACTTTCCCCTGCGCCCAGGAATCCGGGCGCTTTCTGGAGAGAAAGGAACCGCCACCATGGCCAGCTCGCATCTCGAAGCTCTCAACTCCCGTCATGCCATGATCGAGGGTCAGATCACGACCGAGATGAACCGCCCGGTGCCGGATTCCGTGAAGCTCAGCGAACTGAAGAAGCAGAAGCTGAAGCTGAAGGAGGAAATCCGCCGCATGCAATAGCAGCGCTATCCGGGCTGGCGGCGGATGCGATCCGCCGCCTTTTCCCGTGTCGCCTGTTCAGCAACCCGCATAGCCAGGGGTGAGACCCCTTGGGTTCAGTTCGGGTTCAGTCGTCCCGGCTGATGCGCTCTTCCCGCTCGTGGCGTTCCTGCGCTTCCAGCGTCATCGTGGCGATCGGACGCGCTTCCAGCCGTTGCAGCGAGATCGGCTCGCCCGTGATCTCGCAATAGCCATAGTCCCCGCTGTCGATCCGCCGGAGCGCCGAGTCGATCTTGGAGATCAGCTTGCGCTGGCGATCACGCGTGCGCAGTTCCAGCGCCCAGTCGGTTTCCGATGACGCCCGGTCGGTCTGGTCCGGCTCCTGGATCGGGCCTTCCTTCAGCGTTTCGAGCGTAGCCTTCGATTCGGCTGCTATGTCGGCCTTCCATTGCAGCAGCTTGGCGCGGAAATAGGCCAGCTGCCTGTCATTCATGAAGGGTTCGTCATCGCTGGGCTGATAGTCCCGCGGAAGGCCGAGGCCTTCCAGGCGGGCCATCAGGCCGCCATGTTCCAATATGTCCGCACCAGATTGTTTCGAATGCATGTCCGCCACCTGGGCCTCTCCCGTTAGCCGGCGTTTTCACCGGTCCGTTTCGAGGGGTCTTTTGCCCCTTCCGGTGCCTCCCCGCACCTTGCGGGGCCAGATACTGCACGGTCCATGCAGCGGCAAGCGGAACAGATGCCGCAACAGAAATTTCATGTGGTTGCGGCAGAATGGCAACGGGTCGGGCTGTGGGTCGCAAGGCCCCATGGGCGGGCCGGTGTCAGAAGCGGCGCAGCCTTGGCTCGGGCTGTGCTTCGCCCCGCTGGCGCGCACGCGCCACCACATCTTCCAGCGGCTCCACCACGCAGGCCATCCAGTGGGCGTTGGCGTGCAGCAGGTGGCGGTCATCAACCATCACGCCGATATGGCCGGGCCAGCAGGCAAGATCGCCCCGGCGCACTTCGCCCGGCATGACGGCGTAGCTCGCGTCTTCCATCTGCATGTCGCTGTCCCGCCGGCAGGCATGGCCGGACAGAAGGCGCGACACCTGCACCAGGCCCGAACAGTCCACGCCGGCCCGGCTGCGGCCACCCCAGCGATAGGGCGTGCCGACGAAGCGTTCCGCGAATTCGACCCAGTCGGCGCTGCTGTCCCCGCCTGCGGGCAGCAGGTGCCGGTGGTGCATGAAGCAGCCGGCATGGGGGCCGGCAAGGATTGCATGGAAACGTTCGTCATGCGGGGTCACTTCGACCCGGGCCGCCATGGGCAGGGTGGCGACGACAGGCGCCTTCACCGCCGGTGCTGCCAGTACCAGCCCGTCTCCGGGGCCGATCAGCATGGCTTCGCCCGCAGGGGGCTGCGAAAGCGCCAGCGCGTCGAGCGGGACATGGCCCACATAATGGTCATGAAGGGAATAGCCCCAGCCATAGCCGTGGCCGCTGTCCAGCAGGGCGAAGGTCTCGCCCGGCAGCAGTTCGCTCACGGCGGGCGCGTCGGCGCGGTCGGCGCCCAGCATCATGGCCCGGCGCGTCGCCACCATGGTGCGCGGCTCGACATAGTTCGGAACTGCAACCAGTTGTGCAAGCGCGATGTCGGCCAGATCGTTGCGCCATGCTGCCGTGCGCGGGTCAAGCGGCCCCAACGGCTTCGCGATTCGGGGGCCGGAAATTCTGGTCATTGTCATTGAAAACGCTGCTCCAGCATCCGCAGGCAGGCGCCAAGGCCCATGGCCGCGCCGCCCTTGGGGCGCCCGGGCCGTGCCGTGGCGTTCCAGGCATAGAGGTCAACATGCGCCCAGGGCGTTCCCTCGGGCACGAAATGTTCGAGGAACAGCCCGCCCACGATAGCGCCCGCGAAACCGCCTTCGGCATTGTTGTTGAGATCGGCTACGGTCGAGCTGAACATGCTTCGATAGGGCCGCCAGAGCGGCAGGCGCCACAGCGGATCCTCGCAGGAATCGGCTGCCGCCAGCAGCGCATCCGCAAGCCTGTCGTCATTGGCGAACAGGGCCGGAAGGTCGGGGCCAAGGGCAACGCGCGCCGCCCCGGTCAGGGTCGCGAAATCGAGGATGAGATCGGGCTTCGCTTCCGCCGCCAGAGCCAGCGCATCCGCCAGCACCAGCCGTCCTTCGGCATCGGTGTTGCCCACTTCCACGCTCAGCCCCTTGCGGGTTGCGATGACGTCTCCGGGGCGGATCGATTCGCCGGAGACGGCGTTGTCGACAGCGGCGATCACCAGTTTCAGCCGCAGCTTCGGCCTGCTGCTGCCGGCGAGGCCCGAAAGCCGGGTAATGACAAGGCGGGCAAGCGCCAGCGCATGGGCCGCGCCGCCCATGTCCTTCTTCATCAGCGCCATGGAATTGCCGGGTTTCAGGTTGAGGCCGCCGGTATCGAAGCAGACCCCCTTGCCGACCAGTGCGACCAGCGGGTGCGAAGGATCGCCCCAGTCGAGCGTGATGATGCGCGGCCGCCGGGGCGAGGCGCGGCCCACGGCGTGGATGGCGGGGAAGTTGCGGTCCAGAAGCGCCTCGCCGGTCACGACATCGAAGCGCGCGCCATTGGCTTCTGCCAGCTTCCTGACTTCCGCTTCCAGCTCCGCCGGGCCCATGTCCTCGGCCGGGGTATCCACCAGGTCTCGGACGAGGGCGGCCGCTTCGGCTTCGGCCAGGGCCGGGGCAATGGCGCCGACATCGCTGACAAGCAGCTGGCGCGGGCCACGCGGGTTTTCCGCCTTCCTGTAGCGGGTGAAGCCATGCTGGCCCATCAGCCAGCCATGAAGCGCAACGGCAGGCACCGGCCCGGCCAGCCGGTAGCGGCCTTCGGGCAGATGGCCGAGCGCCGCCGCAAGCGTCCAGCGCCCGGCTTCAGCCTTGTCGCCAAGGCCGATGGCGACGGACCAGTCCTCTCCATTGCCGCCGGGCAGGAAGACGGCGCTGTCCTCCCGGCCGCGGAAACCGGCTGCCGCCACGGCCGCGCGCGCCACCTGCGGCAGGCTGGCGACAAGATCCTCGAGGCCCGATGCCGGCACCAGCCTGAGCATGCGGGCTTCCTCACCCTGGTCAGGCGCGATCAACCGTCCGAAATCCGTCATCAGCGCATGAGCCTCGCGGCAAGGGGGGCATGATAGGTGAGCACGCCACTTGCGCCGGCGCGGCGGAAGGCCGTGAGGATTTCGAGCACGACCCGGTCGCGGTCGAGCATGCCGGCGGCGGCTGCGGCTTCCACCATGGCATATTCACCCGACACGCAATAGGCAAAGACCGGCACGTCGAAGCGTTCGGATACGCGGCGCACGATATCGAGATAGGGAAGGCCGGGCTTCACCATCACGCTGTCCGCGCCCTCGGCGATGTCGAGGGCGACTTCCCGCAGGGCCTCGCGGGCGTTGGCGGGGTCCATCTGGTAGCTTTTCTTGTCGCCCTTCAGATAGCCGCCGGCGCCCACGGCATCGCGGAAGGGGCCATAGAAGCCGCTGGCGTATTTTGCCGAATAGGCCATGATCTGCACATCGGAATGGCCGCTTTCCTCAAGTGCTGCGCGAATGGCGGCGACGCGGCCGTCCATCATGTCGGACGGGGCGACGATGTCGGCCCCGGCACGCGCCTGGTTGAGCGCCTGCCCCGTCAGCACTTCGACGGTGGCATCGTTCAGCACATGGCCCGTCGCATCGACCAGCCCGTCATGGCCGTGGCTGGTATAGGGGTCGAGCGCGACATCTGTCAGAAGCCCGACATTGACGCCCGCATCCCGGATCACCTTCAGGGCCCGGCAGACGAGATTGTCCGGGTTCAGCGCTTCAGCACCATCGGCGCTGCGTCGTTCGGCTGGCGTGTAGGGAAAGAGGGCCAGGGCCGGAATGCCAAGGTCTTCGGCTTCGCGGGCCAGATCCGGCAGGCGATCGACCGAATGGCGGAAGACGCCGGGCATCGTCGCAATCGGCTCTGCTTCGCCCACGCCTTCGCGCACGAAGATCGGCCAGATCAGATTGTCAGGGGAAAGCCGGGCTTCCTGCACCATCGCGCGCGACCATGGGGCGCGCCGCAGCCGCCGCATCCGGGTTCCGGGAAAACGTCCTTCAGTCATCATTTCCGCATGTAGCGCGGGCCGCGTGCCTCCGCTAGCCTTGGTATATGCCTGAAAGCCGAGGGAAGGCCGGGGGAAAACCCGCGCGGGGCCGTGATGCGTCGGACCGGAACGCCGGCCTTTTCGCCGTCGATGAACTGGAAGCGCTGCTTGTGCTCAGGGCGAAGATGGGCGAACCCATCAGCTATGGCGAGGTTTTCCGCTGGTTCGGCATGCCGTTCCAGCGCTTTCAGGTGGGGCATCTGTGCGCCGCCCTCGAAGAGGTGGATGCGCTGCAGCGCGGGCGCGGCCTGCCCGAACTGGCCTCGCTTGTCGTGCGCCAGTCGGACGGGCTGCCGGGGCAGGGATGGTGGCTTTCCAAAGGGCACGACCCGTGGGAAGGTGCATTCGTGGGGCCTGAAGCCGCCGCTTTTGTGAGGCGGCATCAGCAGCGGGCCTGTGATCAATGGAATGACGCGAAGGGGAGGGACGAGAATGGCTGAATTCCTGCTTGTGCACGGGGCGTGGCATGGCGGCTGGGTGTGGCGCGATGTGGCCGAGGGGCTGCGCGCGCGCGGCCACAAGGTGTTCACGCCTTCGCTGACAGGCCTGGGTGATCGCGCCCATCTGCTGACGCCCGGCACCGGCGTCGACCAGCACCGGCAGGATATTCTGGCCATCATCGAAAGCGAGGAACTGCGCGACGCCGTCCTTGTGGGCCACAGCTATGGCGCCAGGCCGACGGCGCTTGCCACGGCGCATCCTGCCGTCAGGGCGTGGATCTCGCTCGACGGGGTGCATGTGGAGCCTGGCACCGGCCTGCTGGATGGCGCGCCGCCCGAAGCGCTGGAGGCGATGAAGGGCACATTGGTGGGCGGGCTTGGTTTGCCGCCGCTTCCGGCCGAGGCCATCGGCATTCCAGCCGATCATCCCGGGCATGACTGGGTGAACCGGCGGCAGACGCCCATGCCGTGGCGTTGCCTCGAGGAAAAGATGCCGCTGCTGCCCGACCGTTTCGCGGACCTGCCGAAAACCTATGTGCGGGCGCTTGGCAACACGCTCGATGCACCGGCCATGGGCGCGATCGAGGCGCGGGATTCCGGCTGGCCGGCCATCGACATCGATTCGGGCCATGACCTGCCCGTGACGGCCGCCGAAGAAACGATCGAGGCGCTCGACAGGGCGGCGCGCGCATGAGCGGCGAACCGCACGCCGCGTCTGCAGCCGACCGTTTCGCGGCCCTGCTCGAAGCCGGGGACCGGGACGGGCTGATCGACCTGATGGACGCGGAGGCGTGGTTCGGCTGCCCGGCGCATGTCGAGCCGCACACGGGTCGCGATGTCGCCCATTTCATCCTGTGCCAGTGGCTTTCGGTGCTGGAGGATATCGCCATCACGCCCGCCGGGCCGCATGATGGTCGCAGCCCGGCCCTTTACCACTTCACCGCAACAGCCGAAGGCCGGCCCTGCGAAGGCGTGTTCCGGCTGGAAGGCAGGGAATCGCATGACCGGGAATCGAGGGGCCAGATCACCGGGATCACCCTGATGCTGCGCCCGCTGGTGGCCCTTGAGGCAGCCAGCCATGCGGTCCACCTACGGCTGGAACGTCACTCGGGCGGGGCCTGATCGGGCACCCGCCCGCAGCGGCCTTCAGGCTGCGAAGCCGAGATAGCCGAGCTGGGCTGCCTTGAAGATGGTCTGGCTGCGGTTAACCGCGTCCAGTTTTTCGCCCGCATTCTGGATATGGAACCGTACCGTGGCATGGCTGCGCCCAAGGATCATCGAGATTTCCTTGTCGGTCTTCCCGATGGAGGCCCAGCGCAGGCATTCCACCTCGCGCTTGGTCAGCTGGCAGTCGGCGGGAAGCCACTGCCTCGTCCGCAGCGCCTTGACGCAGCCGGCGATGTAGCGATGCGTCAGCAGGGCCAGTTCGTCGGCATGCTCTTCATATTCGGCGGAAAGATCCGTCTGGTCCGCGTGGCTTGCATTGAAGGTCGCCATGCCGATCTGGCCGAAGGGCAGGTGCACGGGGATGACGATGGCCGCCTTGGTGAAGGCGCGCTTCTCGAAGTTGGCAAGATCGATCGCATCGAGATAGCGATTGTGCTGGCGGGTGCGGAAGCCGTCGGCATTGGCCCAGAAGGGTTCGGATTCATAGCGGCAGGCGCGCGGCAGCGGGGAGGAAAGCGCCAGGCGTGTATCGGCCCACCAGCGTTCATTGGGGGCATTCCAGCCGAAGACTTCCGAGGCAAGGATCGCGCCGTCCTCATCCATGAGGGGTGTCTTGCTGGCGATATTGTCCGCGACTGCCACGCGCAGGTTGGCGCGCGCCCATGCAATGTCGCGCAGGGCTTCCGCTGCGGGGCGTATGTCAGCCACCGAGCGGATGATCATCCGTGAAATCTCTTCCTTGAGGCTTGTCCTGCCTTCTCCCATGCGACTCTCCCAGGCGGCCCCTGCCTGATGGGTGTCCGGCATCTCCCACGCCGGTCCCGGGGCATTCCGCCGGTGCCTGCTTACGCGTCATCGCGTATATTGCAAGTGCCTGAGCGCCACTCGAAAGCGCGGCTTGCGGTCGACGGCGGCAGCGGCCAGCATCCATGCCGCACTGATCATGATCCCTTTGGAGGGATTGCTGCGGAGGAAGACGAAACATGAATGCAACCGAGACGGTAGAGGCTTTCATCTCGAAACTGAACGCGATGGAGCTGGATGCGGCCTGGTCTCTGCTGGCGCCGGACGTGGTCTATCACAACATCCCGATGGAGCCGGTACATGGCCGGGCGATGGTGAAGGCCGTCTATGACAACATCCCGATGGAGGGACTCGAGTTCATCAACACCGCCATCGCCGCCACGCCGGACGGCAAGGTCCTGACAGAGCGGGTCGACCGCTTCTTCATGAAGGGCGGGCACAAGGTCGAGCTTCTGGTGATGGGAACCTTCGAGGTGAAGGATGGCCTCATCACCCACTGGCGCGACTATTTCGACATGGCCCAGTGGAAGGCCCAGATGGCGCCGCAGGGCTGAAGCCCCGGGCGCCATCCCGGCCCGCCGGTGTCAGCGCGCGGCGGCTTCCTTCTCCGGCCCGACGCCCATTTCTTCGAGAAGGTGGCCGGCTCCGTCCATCTTCTCCATCACCCACAGCATGTAGCGGGCATCCACTGCGATGGTGCGGTTGGTCGCATCATCCACCTTCCAGTCCGAGAGCATGCCCTCGATCGTGCCATCGAAGGCAAGACCCACCAGTTCGCCACGCGCGTTGAGCACCGCCGAGCCGGAATTGCCGTTGGTGATGTCGGTGGTGGAGAGGAAGTTGACCGGCAGCGTGCCGAGCGCGGGCGAGGCCCAGCGGCCCCAGTCACCGGCCCGCACCTTTTCCAGCAGGGCGGGCGGCGCGTTGAAGGGTTCCTCGCCCTTTTCCTTTTCAAGGAGGCCGCGGGTCGTGGTGAAGGCCGTCCAGGCCTTGCCATCCTCGATCGCGCGCCCGGCAACCTTGCCCCAAGTGAAGCGCAGCGAGCCATTGGCATCAGGGTAGAGCAGCCGCCCTTCGGAGGCCGCATGCGTCTTCACGGCCTCCATATAGGCAACCCGCGCCGCGTGCAGGCGTCCCTCCCGCTCGCGTGCGCGCTCTTCGCCCATCATGTCGGCGGCATAGGCGGCCACCGCCACCTGGATGAAGGGGTCGTCCGAGGCGGCGAAGGCTTCCACCGGCCGGTCGAGCCAGGCCAGCCTTTCGGCCCTGTCCGCAAGGCGGGTGCCGGCGTACAGTCTGTCGAGCCCGCGTTCAGCGATGGCCTTTTCGAGTGCGAGGTTGCGCTGGCCCTCAGGAAGTTTCCCGACTTCGCGCAGCGCCTGTTCCAGCATAAGCCCGTCGATCCGCGCCACATATTGCCGGTCGATCAGGCTCAGCCGGTCGATGAGCGCCTGCCGGTCCCGGTCCTGATAGCCGGGGGCGCGCTTTTCATCTGGCAGGGCGCGCTCATTGGCCCAGCGGAACAGGTCGCGCGCGGCCCGCAGCAACTGCGCGCGGTCGAGCGTCTGGTTGACGATGCGGGCGCGGCTGGCGGCCAGTTCCCCGGCGACCGCCGCATCATAGTCGGCGATGGCGCGCGCATGCGTGCGCCGGTTCGCGGGCCGTGCCGCCCAGTCGGCGAGTTTGCGGTCATCGGCTTCCTTGGTGGCCAGCAGGTTGGTGGCCGCGGCCATCTCCATCTGGCCGAGGATCTTCTTCTTGAAATTGTCCGACCGCTTCTGGAGCGAGGCGGTGGCGATGCGCTCTGCATCCGTCTTCGCTTCGCGGGTGATGAGATCGGAATGCTCGGCCAGCAGCCTTTGCTGCAGCGGGTAGATGTCGGAATAATAGGCGCGCGTCTCTCCGGCCGTGCGGTAACGCTCCGTCACGCCCGGGAAACCGGCGATCATCACGAAATCGCCCTCTTTCAGGTCGCTGGTGGCGATCTTCAGATGGGCGCGCGGGCGATAGGGCACGTTCGCCGCGTCATGGCCGGCGGGCGAACCATCAGGGGCGACATAGGCGCGATAGAAGCTGTAGTCGCCCGTGTGGCGGGGCCACTGCCAGTTGTCCACTTCGCCGCCATAATTGCCGACGCTGCCAGCCGGCGCATGCACCAGCCGCACGTCGCGGATTTCCAGCATCTTCTGGAGAAACCATGTGCCGCCGCCGAAATAGGCGCGCACGTCGCAGCGCCGTCCTGCCTCGGCCTCGCAGGCGCTGATGAGGTTCTTGCGGTTGCGGTCAATGAGGTCGGTGCGGTTCTTGCCGGTCACCTTTACCGTCACGCCGGACAGAACCGCCGCCGTCACGTCGCGCAGTTCCTCTATCACAAGGATGCGGGCGCCCGGTGCGGCTGGCAGTTCCTCGGCCCTTGTGCGGGCAAGGAAGCCGTTCGTCAGCAGGTCGCGTTCGGGGCTGCTGTTGTACTGGATGGAGCCATAAACGCAGTGGTGGTTGGTCGCGACCAGCCCTTCGGGGCTGACGAAGCTGGCCGAGCATCCGCCAAGCGAGGCGATGGCGTTCATCGGGGCGGCGCCAAGGTCGGCGAGCGCCGCCGCCGGAATTTCGAGGCCGTCCGCCTTCAGCCTTTCGGCCAGAAGCGGCGCCTGGGACGGAAGCCACATCCCTTCGGCGGCGACTGCCGGAAGGGCGGGAAGAGCGGCAAGGGCGAAGCCGAGCAGAAGATGTGCGCGCATGTGAAGCCTTTGACTGGGCCGCCGGATCGGGCAGCTATGCATGCATGTCTGATAGACGCGATGACATGGCCGAGGCAACGCAACCGGACCTGCCCGGGGCCATCGCGGGGTGGTTCGCTTCCCGCGGGTGGCGGCCGCGCCGCCACCAGCTGGAGATGCTGCAGGCAGCACGCACCGGACGGCATGCGTTGCTGGTGGCCGCCACGGGGGCGGGCAAGACCCTGGCCGGGTTTCTGCCGGTGCTGGCGGATGCGGCCCTTCATCCCGGCCGGCCGGGCCTGAAGGCCATCTATGTCTCGCCGCTGAAGGCGCTTGCCGCCGATGTCGGCCGCAACCTGATGGCGCCCATCGCCGGCGCCGGCCTGCCCCTGCGCGTGGAAAGCCGCACCGGCGACACCAGCGCAGACAGGAAGCGTCGCCAGCGCACCGACCCGCCCGACATCTTGCTGACGACGCCGGAAAGCCTGTCGCTGCTTCTCAGCTGGCCCGATTCGGCCGCCCTGCTCGGCAGTGTCGAAACGCTCATCATCGATGAAATCCACGCCTTCGCCACCACGCGGCGCGGCGATCTTCTGGCGCTGGCGGCGGCGCGGATGCGGGCCATGAACCCGGCGCTCAGGCTGGTGGGCCTATCCGCCACCATCGCCGATGCCGACGCCATGGCTCGCTGGCTGGCGCCGGGGGGAAATGTGGCGCTGGTGCGGGGCGAGCCGGGCGCTCCGCCCGACATTTCCATCCTCGTGCCCGACGGGCGCATCCCATGGTCGGGGCACAATGGCCGCCATGCCGCACGCGACGTGATGCGCCTCATTGATACATCGCGTCAGGCGATCGTGTTCGTGAACACGCGGGCCATCGCCGAACTTGTCTTCAACGACCTGTGGGCGGTCAATGACCAGGCCCTGCCTATCGGCATCCACCATGGCTCGCTCAGCGCCGAAGCCCGGCTGAAGGCCGAAGCGGCGCTGGTTGACGGGCGGCTCCGGGCTATTGTCGCGACCTCAAGCCTCGATCTCGGGATCGACTGGGGCGACGTCGATCTCGTGGTGCAGATGGGTGCGCCCAAGGGCGTCGCGCGGCTGCTGCAGCGGGTCGGCCGCGCCAACCACCGGCTGGAGGAATCCTCTCGCGCGGTGATCGTTCCCGGAAACCGCTTCGAATATCTGGAAGCGCTCGCCTGCCTCGATGCAGTGGCCGCCGGCGAGCTTGATGGCGAGGCGCACCGGCCGGGCGCGATCGATGTGCTTGCCCAGCATGTCATGGGGGTGGCATCGGCCGGCCCGTTCGGAGCCGATGCCCTGTTTGCCGAAATCAGGATGGCGGCACCCTATGCCGGCCTTCCACGCAGCACCTTCGACCGGCTGCTCGCCTTCGCGGCGACCGGGGGCTATGCTCTCGGCGCCTATGACCGCTTCCACAAGCTGGTCGAAGGCCCGCCGGGCCATTGGCGGCTGGCACATCCGAAGCTGGCGGCACAGCATCGCCTGAACGCGGGCGTGATCGTGGAAGCTCCGGCCATGACGGTGCGGCTGGGGCGCGGCCGGGCGCTCGGCACCATAGAGGAATGGTTCGGAAGCCAGCTTCGCATCGGCGACCGCTTCCTCTTCGCCGGGCAGGTGCTGGAACTGGTGCAGTCGACCGAGACGGACCTGCATACCCGTCTGGCGCGGGGCGAACCGTCCGTTCCGGCCTATGTCGGCGGGCGCATGCCGCTCAGCACCAATCTCGCCCGCCGGGTTCAAGGCCTTCTGGCGGATGACAGCCAGTGGGCGCGCATGCCGGCCGATGTGCGCGAATGGCTCACCTTGCAGAAACAGCTGTCGGAGCTTCCCGGGCCGGGCAAGCTTCTGGCCGAGACCTTCGCCCGCGATGGCCGCCATCACCTCATCCTCTACGGGTTCGAAGGGCGAAACGCGCACCAGTCCCTCGGCATGCTGCTGACCCGGCGGATGGAGACTCTGGGGCTGAAACCGCTGGGCTTTCTTGCCAGCGACTATGTGCTGGGCCTGTGGGGGCTGGAGCCGTTCGACGATCCGGCCGCCCTGTTTTCAGGCGCCATCATGGCCGATGAACTGGAGGAATGGATCCGCACGACGCCTTTCCTGAAGCGCGCCTTCCGCGATGTTGCGGTGATATCGGGGCTGGTGGAACGGCAGCAGCCGGGCCGGCGGCGTAGCGGCCGCTCCATCGCCTTCTCGACCGACCTCATCCACGATGTGCTGCAGCGCCACGAGCCGGGCCATATCCTGCTCGAAGCCGCCCGGGCCGAGGCGGGCAACCGCCTGACGGACCTGGACCGGCTGGACGCGCTGGTGCGACGGGCGCGCACGCAACTGGTCGTGCGCCACCTCGACCGCGTCAGCCCGCTCGCTGTTCCGGTGCTGCTCGACATAGGCCGTGAAGGCGTGCGCGGCGAAGCCGAGGAAGCGCTTCTGGCGGAGATGGCAGGGGCCTGACAGATCGCGCTGTCATCAAAGCGCAACTTTTGCGTCACCTTAGTGTCACGCGATTGAAACCCAACTGAAAGCTGCGCGCAACCAAGCTGCAATGCTTGCAGCCTAGTGAGACGCCGCCGCACCGGCACGGGCCGGGGAAGCGGACCGGATTCGCACCTTACACGCCAAGGGGAATACCATGTCTCAATTTCGCGCCCTGCTTCTCATCGGCTCGGCCATGGCGCTGGCCGCCTGCAGCGGAGCAACCGACGTCGCCTCTCCCGGCGACGGCGTGATCGTCTTCCCGCCGGCGCCCACGCCCACGCCCACCCCCACGCCGACCCCGACCCCCACGCCGACGCCGCCCACCGGCCCGGCCGAAAGCTGCCCCGCCGGCACGTCGAACGTCGGCATCATTGCCGATCTGCGCAATTGCCAGGTCTCGGGCACCATCACGGGCAACCTCGTCCTCGAGAACCTGCCGGGCGTGATCTACTCGGTCTCGGGCGGTGTCCGCATCGGTCGCGATATCGGCGGCGATGGCCAGAAGCCCGGCGGCGCGCAGGGCATCCTCACCATCGAGCCGGGCGTCGTCCTCTTCGGCTCCTCGGGCGGTGACTTCATTCTCGTCGAGCGTGGCTCGCAGATCTTCGCCGAAGGGGCGGCCGACAAGCCGATCGTGCTGACCAGCCGCCAGAATGTCGAAGGCACCACCAACGACGATTCGATCGGCCAGTGGGGTGGTCTCGTCATTCTCGGACGCGCGCCGATCCACACCTGCATCGGTGCGGGAATCGTTGGCGGCAGTGTGGACTGCGAAGCCCAGATCGAAGGCGCCAACGGCCTTTACGGTGGCGCTCTGCCGACCGACAACTCCGGTCGTCTGCGCTATCTGCAGGTGCGTTACGCCGGCTTCGAGGTTTCGCCCGGCAACGAACTGAACGGCATCACCCTGGGTGGCGTCGGCTCGGGCACCTTCATGGAGAATGTCCAGGTCCACAACGGCTCCGATGATGGCGTCGAATGGTTCGGCGGCCGCGTCAACAGCCGCTACCTCGTCGTGACCGGCGCCGATGACGATTCGCTCGACACCGACCTCGGCTATCGTGGTTTCAACCAGTTCGGCCTCGTGCTGCAGCGCTCGACCGGCGGTGACCGCGTGATCGAGGGTGAAACCTCGGGTAATGACCTGCGCACGCCGCGCTCGCGTCCGGTCTTCACCAACTACACTTTCGTCGGCAATCGCACGCCTGCCGCCCTGCTGTTCCGTGGCGGCACCGATTACCGCATCTACAACAGCATCGTGACGGCTCCGGGCGCATGCTTCCAATATGCCAACCCGCAGACGATCGCGCCGGCCGATGCCGCCATCCAGGAAGAAGGCCCGCCGGTCGTTGCCTCGACCTTCATGGCCTGCGCCGGTGGTGCGGCGGCAGCCGGCACGGGCATCACCCAGCAGCAGATTCTCGATCTGCTCACGGGCAACAACAATGTCCTCGACGGCACCAGCACGCTGATCGACGGCATTTTCCCGGGCGCCAATGAACTGGCCGTCACGCCGTTCGCGGTGTCGGGCTACAACAGCTACTTCACCGACACGACCTATGTCGGCGCCTTCCGCGACCAGAATGACCGCTGGTTCGCTGGCTGGACCTGCGGCCTGCCGGGCACGGTTTCGTGCACCGCGGCAGCCCTGCCGATCAACTGAACCTGAAAAGCGCCGGGGGTGGCGTTTGCGCGCCACCCCCGCACTCATGATGTCTGCCCTGCGGTTTCAAGGCCGCTTTCACCTCCGGGGAACCCAGATGACCAATTCCACTCTGGCGAAGCTGCTTCTGGCGACGACCGCACTTCATGCCGCACCGCTCCTGGCACAGCAGGCTCCGCAACAGGCGCAAGAGGCGCCGGCCGCCCAGGAGGCCGAGCCAGAGGATGATGTCGATGTGTCCGCGCCGGGTGCCGGTTCCTTCGGCAGCGGCGATATCGTCGTCATCGGGCGCAACATCCCCAACCCCATTCGCGCCACGCCGTCCGTCGTCTCGCTCCTGTCTGCTGCGGATCTCTCGCGCACGGGTGAAGGTGACATCGCCGGCGCCCTGAAGCGCGTGACCGGCCTGTCGGTCGTCGGCGGCAAATATGTCTATGTGCGCGGCCTTGGCGAACGCTATTCGCTCGCGCTTCTGAACGGTCTTCCCATCCCCTCTCCGGAACCGCTGAAGCGCGTTGTCCCGCTCGACATCTTCCCGACGGACCTTCTGGCCTCAACGCTGGTGCAGAAAAGCTACACTGCAAACTATCCCGGCGAATTCGGCGGCGGCGTCATCAACCTGACGACCCGCGCCGTGCCGGATGAGGCGTTCCTGAACGTTTCCGCCTCGGTGTCGGGCGACACCGTCACCACCGGCCAGCTCGGCTACACCTATTTCGGTTCCCGCAGCGACTGGACCAGCTTCGACAGCGGCACGCGCTCCGTGCCCACGCCGCTGAAGGGCGCGCTGGGCGCCGGCAAGCTGATCGGGATCAGCAATTATTCGCTCGATGAGCTGAAGACGATCACGGCCAGCCTGTCGAACGCGCGCACCAATCTCATCCAGCGCAACGACACCATCCCGGCCAACATGTCGGTCGGCTTCACCGCCGGCAACGCCTGGGACATCGGCGAGGATCGCCTCGGCTTCGTGCTGTCGGCCAACTGGTCGAACAACTGGCAGACCAAGGATGGCCTGCAGCAGACGACCCTTGGCATCTCGACCGATGCCGATGGCAATGAAATCGTCTTCCCCGACCAGGATTACCGTTTCCTCTCGACCGAAAACCGCATCCAGCTGAACGGTCTGCTCGGCATCGGCTACGAGTTCGGCGAGAGCAAGCTGCGCTTCACCAACCTCTACATCCGCGATGTGCTGAAGGAAGCACGCATCCAGGCCGGTATCGACGATGTGAACGTCGGCGAAGACCCGGTGAACCGCAATTATACCAGCTGGTTCGAGCGTCAGCTCTTCTCCTCCTCGCTCGTGGGCGAGTTCCGCTTCGGCGACCTCAGGCTCGACGTGCGCGGCACCTATGCCAATTCCCGCCGCGACAGCCCCTATGAGCGGGTGAACAGCTATCGCCTCGACCCGGTCACCAATTCCTATTTCAACGACCTGCGGACCAACGGCACCTCTTCCACCATCGCCTTCTCCGAACTTTCGGACAATGTGTGGGCGGGCGGCGTCGACCTCGGCTACAGGCTGCCGACGGAGCGCCCGGTCTCGGTCTCGGCCGGTTACGCCTATACCGACAACAGCCGCTCCGCGAGCCGACGTGATTTCCGTTATCAGTCCGATGGCGCCCTGCCTGCCGGTGTCAGCCAGCAGCGGCCGGACTATCTTCTGTCGGATTTCAACGTCTACGCCTACGACATCTACATCAGCGAAACCTCGGGCGCGGCCGGCCTTGCCGCCTATGATGCGGCGCTGACCGTTCACGCCGGCTATGGCCAGGTGGAAGCGGAAGTCGCCGATGGCGTGAAGCTGACGGCGGGTGTGCGCTATGAGGATGGCCGCCAGTCGGTCACGCCGCTCGACCTGTTCGGCACGGGCGCCGGCCAGCTGCTTTCCAGCCGCATCGAAGCCGATTACTGGCTGCCGGCCGGCACGCTGACCTGGAACTTCGCCGAGGACATGCAGCTGCGCCTTGCGGCATCGAAGACCATCGCCCGCCCGCAGTTCCGCGAGCTGGCGGCCCAGCAGTATCTCGATACCGACACCGACCGGACCAGCTTCGGCAACCCCTATCTCGTCGATTCCGAACTGCTGAACTTCGAAGCCCGCTACGAATGGTATATCGGCCGTGACGAGCGCTTCCAGCTAGGGGGCTTCTACAAGAAAATCGATCGCCCGATCGAAGTGGTCTCCTTCCAGCAGGGCGGCACGCTCTTCACCACCTTCGCCAATGCGCCCGAGGCCGAGCTTTACGGCATCGAGGCAGAGGTTCAGAAATATTTCCACATCGCCGACGAAGGCCTGTTCGCCGGTCGCCGGCTCTTCACCACCGCCAACTACACCTTCACCAATTCCAAGCTGAAGGTCGGCGAGGGTGATACCACGCGCCCCGTGACCGGCAATGGCGCCGATGCCCCGGCCAGCGACTATTTCGTCAATGGCGCGCCGCTCACCGGCCAGTCGGACCATGTGGCCAACTTCCAGATCGGCTTCCAGCATGAGGACAGGCTGTCCGAACAGACGCTGATGCTGACCTATGCGTCCGATCGTGTGTCGCAGCGTGGCCCCAACGGTACGCCCGACCTGACCGAACGCCCCGGCCTGCGGCTTGACCTTGTCGTGCGCGAGGAAATCGAGATCGGCAGCCTGCCGATGGAGATGAAGCTCGAAGTCCGCAACATCACGGGCACGGAATTCAAGGAATTCCAGCGTCTTGGTGACAGCATCATCTACAACAACCGTTATGATGTCGGCACGAGCTTCTCCTTCGGGCTGACAGCGAAATTCTGATTATCCGGTTGATTTCAGTCCTTCCGGAATACTGAAAGGGGGCGGCCGGTGACCCGGCCGCCCCCTTCTTTTCGCCAGAGGCTTTTCCTGAAAGTTGCTGTCAGGCCTTTCCGGTGGCGCCGCACAAGTCGATGCCCGGCCTGGCGTCCGTGCCTGCCATTGCGGCACAGGCGATTACTGCCGATTCGAACTGGCTGGCGGCTTTTTCCCAGCTGTAATCGCGGGCGCGGGCGATGGCGGCTCCGCGCGGAATGGTCAGGGCCCTGCCAATGGCGCGCGACAGGTCCCTATCCAGCGCGCCGGCAAGGCTGTCGCCCAGGATGTCGAGCGGGCCGGCAACCGGATAGCCGGCAACCGGCAGGCCGGAAGCCAGTGCTTCCACCAGCACCAGGCCGAAGGTATCGGTGCGACTGGGAAAGACGAAGATGTCTGCCCCGGCATAGGCACGCGCAAGCGCTTCACCCTGAAGCGCGCCCAGGAACAATACCTCGGGGTGGCGCGCCTTCAGTTCGGCGAGGGCCGGTCCGTCGCCGACGACGACTTTCGATCCCGGAACCGTGGCTTCGAGAAAGGCGGAGATGTTCTTCTCCACCGCCACGCGGCCTACATTCAGCAAGATGGGGCGGGCAAGGCCATGATAGGCATCCGGAGGGGGAAGGCCGGGGCGGAAGGCAGCTAGGTCCACGCCGCGCGACCAGATCTGCGTATGCGTCAATCCCTGCCCGGCCAGCTCCGCAGCCAGGCGCGGCGTCGCCACGAGAATGGCGCGCGCGGCCCCGTGAAACCAGCGCAGGTACCGCCAGCTCAGGCTGCGCGGCAGGCGGAAGCGGGCGTGGAGATAGTCTGGAAAGCGGGTGTGGAAGCTGGTGGTGAAAGGGCGCGCGGCCTTCAGGCAATGGTGTCGCGCCGCAAGCCCCAGGGGGCCTTCGGTGGCGATGTGCACCGCTGCATTGCCGGCTTGCGCGATCAGCCGCGCGACGGCGCCGGGCGTGGCGCACGCCAGGCGGATTTCCGGGTAGGTGGGGCAGGGCAGGGATGCGAAGCGGTCCGGCGTGATGGCCGTCACCGTCCAGCCGCGCTGTTCCAATATATCGGCAGTGGTGCGCAGGGTGCGGACCACGCCGTTTACCTGCGGGCTCCAGGCATCCGATACGAGGACGAGGTGCTTCATGCAGCGGCACCGGCGCCCGCCTTCAGGCGCGGCTTCACGGCCTGGCCGGCAGCAGCCTCGGCGCGCACAAGGGCTGCCCAGTCCAATATCTCCAGATGGCCGTCGGCATGCTCCACCAGCGCAGTGCAGCTTTCCACCCAGTCACCGTCATTATAGTAGGTGATCTCGCCGAACTGGCGGATTTCTGCGCAATGGATGTGGCCGCAGACTACGCCATCGGCGCCGCGTTCCCGCGCGGCATGGGCGACGGCCTCTTCGAAGCGGCAGACATATTCGACCGCGTTCTTCACCTTTTTCTTCAGATAGGCGGAAAGCGACCAGTAGGGCAGGCCGAAGAGGCGGCGACAGGCATTGAAGGCCCGGTTCAGCTTCAGCAGCGCGACATAGGCATGATCGCCCAGGAAGGCGAGCCAGCGCTGGTAGAGCACCACGCCATCGAATTCGTCGCCATGCAGGACCAGCAGGCGCCGGCCGTCGGCGGTGACATGCAGCGCTTCCGGCCGGATCTCGATGTCGCCGAAGCCGAGGCCTATGAAGTCGCGCAGCACTTCATCATGGTTGCCGGGGACATAGACGACCCGCGTGCCCTTGCGCGCCATTTTCAGCACGCGGCGCACGATGTCATTATGGCGTGTCGGCCAGAACCAGCCCCGTTTCAGCCGCCAGCCGTCGATGATGTCGCCCACCAGATAAAGTGTCTCACACTCGATCGACTTCAGGAAATCGAACAGCAGGTCCGCATTGCAGCCCGGCGTGCCCAGGTGCGTATCGGAAATGAAGACCGTCCGCAGCTTAAGCCGCTTGCGCGGCGCATGTTCGTCAGGCCCGTCGATCCATGCGGGAAGCAGGGTAACAGGCGGCGGTGGGGGTGGGAAGCTATCGCCCCGGGGGTGCTCAAGCGGTGCGCGGGCAACTGTGGCCATGGGGAGTCCCTTTCCAGAAAGGGGGTGGCTCGGTTGCCTTATTCTCCTAGTGGCCGGGCATGACTTTCCGGTGACGGTGCCGTTGCGTCCCTGTTACAGCCCTTCTTCCCTCAGCGGCCGGTTGAGAAGCCGCTCGACCGCTTCGGCTGCTGTCAGCCGGCCTTGCAGCAGGTCTGTCACAGCTGCCGAGATCGGCATGTCGACTCCGGCCTTTGCAGCCGCCTCCATCAGGACAGGCGCCGTCGCGGCCCCTTCGGCCACGGTCGCCTTGCCGGCCAGCGCCTCGGCTGCCGTCTGGCCCCGGCCCATGGCCATGCCCAGCGCCATGTTGCGCGATTGCGGGCTGCCGCAGGTGAGAACCAGGTCGCCCAGGCCCGAAAGCCCGGCCAGCGTTTCGGCGCGACCGCCGCGCGCCACGGCAAAGCGGGTCATTTCCGCGAAGCCGCGCGCGATGAGAGCGGCGCGCGCGCTTTCGCCAAGGTCTGCGCCCACCACCACGCCGCAGGCGATCGCCAGCACATTCTTCACCGCGCCGCCGATCTCGGCCCCGGTCACGTCGTCGGAGGCATAGGGCCGGAAATGGGGCCGGGCGAGGGTTTCGGAAAGGCTGCGGGCAAGGGCGATGTCATCGGCGGCCAGCGTGACGGCCGTCGGCTTTCCTGCAGCAACCTCGGCGGCGAAGCTCGGCCCCGAAAGCACGGCGATCGGCGAATGCGGCGCGATTTCGCGGGCGACATCGGCCATCAGCCGGCCTGTCCCGGCCTCGATTCCCTTGGCGCACAGCACAAGGCAGGTCTGGTGCGTGACCGGCGTGGCCTGCAAGACGCTACGCATGTGCTGGGCGGGCGGCACTGCCAGCCACAGCCTGCTTGCAGCAAGCGCGCCGGCATCGGTGGTTGCGCGGATGCGCGGGCTGAGCGGGATGCCGGGCAGGAACGGGCGGTTCTCATGCGTGCTGTTGATGGCTTCGGCAACAGCGGCCTCGCGCACCCAGAGCAGCACGTCGGCTTTCATGGCCATGGTCTGGGCAAGGGCAGTGCCCCATGCGCCGCCACCGATCACCGCGATTGTTTCGGTCATGCCTTCACTCCAGCGCCGCGCACGGGTTCAGCCGCCGGGTCGAGCGGCCAGCGCGGGCGCGCTTGCGGGTCGGCATCCGGCGTGAGGCCAGCGGCGATCCGTTCTTGCGCCGCCCATGCGATCATGGCCGCATTGTCGGTGCACAGCCGCAACGGGGGGGCAATGAAGGGCAGGCCATGGGCGGCGGCCAGCCGTTCCAGGGTTGTGCGGATGGCGCTGTTGGCGGCCACGCCGCCTGCCACCACAAGGGCGCTTGCCTCGGGCATGGCGCGGATGGCGCGGCGGGCGCGGTCTTCGAGGCAGTCGCACACGGCTTGCTGGAAGCTGGCGGCGATGTCGGCTGTTTCGTGCCTGCCTGTTTCCGTGGCCCGCAGAACCGCTGTCTTCAGGCCGGCGAAGCTGAAATGCGGCTCGCCCGAGCCGATCAGCGGGCGGGGCAGGGGCACCGCCTTCGGGTTGCCCGCCATGGCGGCGCGCTCGACAGCCGGGCCTCCGGGAAAACCGAGGCCCAGCATCTTCGCGACCTTGTCGAAGGCTTCGCCGGCGGCGTCGTCGATGGTGGTGGCAAGGCGGCGGTAGCGGCCCACGCCTTCCACTGCGATCAGCTGGCAATGGCCGCCCGAAACCAGCAGCAGCAGATAGGGAAAGCCAAGGCCGGGATCGACGAGGCGCGGTGAAAGGGCGTGGCCTTCCAGATGGTTGATGCCATGTAGCGGCTTGCCGGACGCGAAGGCGAGCGCCTTGCCGGTGACAAGACCCACCATCACGCCCCCGATCAGGCCGGGGCCGGCGGTGGCCGCGATGGCGTCCACATCCGCGAGGGTGACGCCCGCTTCGGCCAGCACGGCTTCCAGCATCGGGGCCAGCCGCTCGGCATGGGCGCGCGCCGCCAGTTCGGGCACAACGCCGCCAAAGGGGCGATGCTCGGCTTCCTGGCTGGCGATACGCTCGGCGAGGATGCGGCGGTCGTCCGTCACCAGCGCGACCGCCGTTTCATCGCACGAGGATTCGATGCCCAGTACCAGTGTCATCAGTCTTGCGGCGAAGCGCCACCGCTCCCTTCCGGCCCGGGCGCATCCGTGGGCTCGCCCGTTGCATCGCCGGCAGCGTCGGCAGCGTCGGCAGGGGTGGCGTCGGCTTCGTCATCGCCTTCATCGGCGCTTTCGCGGATTCGCGCGGCCGAAACGACATGTTCGCCTTCCGCCACGCGGAAGATGGTGACGCCCTGAGTCGCGCGCCCGGCGATCCGGATGTCGGCGACACGCGTGCGGATGAGCTTGCCCTGGTTCGTCACCAGTATAAGCTCCTCGCCCGGTTCCACCGGGAAGCTGGCGACAACCAGCCCGTTGCGCTCCGATGTGTCGATGTTGACGATGCCTTTGCCGCCCCGGTTTGTGCGGCGGTATTCATAGGCCGAAGAACGCTTGCCATAGCCATTGGCGGTGATGGTCAGGATGAACTGCTCGCGCTCGGCCATCAGGGCGTAGCGTTCGGGCGCCAGCCCCTCTGCCCCGGTGCCGCCGCGCCATGCGGGGGCCTTCATGTAAAGCTCGCGCTCTTCCGTCGTGGTGCCCACCCGCTTCAGGACGGACATGGAAATCACCGCGTCGCCTTCCTCGAGATCCATGCCGCGCACGCCGGTCGAGGTGCGGGACTGGAATTCGCGAACGGCTGTCGCCTCGAAGCGGATGGCCTTGCCCGAGCGTGCGGCGAGAAGAATATCCTCGCTCTCGTGGCAGAGCGCCACGCCGATCAGCCGGTCATCGCTGCCATCCTCGAAGCGGATGGCAAGCTTGCCGTTGGACGGCACATTGGCGAAGGCATCCATGCTGTTGCGCCGCACCTGGCCCTTGGCCGTTGCGAACATGACATGGAGCTGGGCGAGTTCCGCCTCGTCTTCGGGAAGCGGCAGAACGGTGGCGATGCTTTCGCCCGGATCCAGCGGCAGCAGGTTCGCCATGGCCCGCCCCTTGGACTGGGGCGTTCCCTCCGGCAGCTTCCATACCTTCATGCGATAGACCTTGCCGAAGGTGGAAAAGAACAGGACGGGCGCGTGGGTGGAGGCCACGAACAGCTCGGTAACGGTATCCTCTTCCTTCGTCGCCATGCCCTGGCGGCCCTTGCCGCCACGATGCTGGGCGCGATAGCTCATCAGCGAGACGCGCTTGATCCAGCCCGAAAGCGTGACCGTGACGACCATGTCCTCGCGGGCGATGAGATCCTCGTCCTCCACATCGTCGGCCATCACCACTTCCGAGCGGCGCGGGTTCGCGAACTGGTCGCGCACCTCGATCAGTTCCTGGCGCAGCACTTCCACGAGGCGCACGCGGCTGGAAAGGATGTCGAGAAGGTCGGCGATCGTTTCGGCCAGCTGCTTCAGCTCGTCGCCGATCTCGTCGCGGCCCAGCGCCGTCAGCCGGTGCAGGCGCAGGTCGAGTATGGCGCGCACCTGCAGTTCCGACATGCGGTAGGTGACGGCGGTGAGGTCCTCGCCCGAAAGCTCCAGCTCGGCGTCATCCACAAGCTTGAGATAGGGTGCGATCTCGCCCACCGGCCATTCGCGCGCAAGCAGGGCTTCCCGCGCCTGGGCCGGGGTGGCCGAACCGCGGATGATCGCCACCACTTCGTCGAGGTTGGAGACGGCGATGACAAGGCCGAGCAGCAGGTGGGCGCGATCACGCGCCTTGGCCAGCAGGAACCGCGACCGTCGCTGGATGACGTCTTCGCGGAAGGCGATGAAGGCCTCGATCACATCGCGCAGCGACAGCTGCTCGGGCCGGCCGGCGCGCAACGCAAGCATGTTGACGGCGAAACTCGATTGTGCCGGTGTATGGCGCCACAGCTGGTTCAGCACCACTTCGGGCACGGCATCGCGCTTCAGTTCAAGCACGATGCGCACGCCTTCGCGGTTGGATTCGTCGCGAAGGTCGGACACGCCCTCGATCCGCTTGTCCTTCACCGCCTCGGCGATCTTTTCCACCAGGCCGGCCTTGCCCACCTGATAGGGAATTTCCGTCAGCACGATCTGCTGTCCGGTGCCACGGCGCTCTTCCAGCACGTGGCGGCTGCGGATGAGGATGGAGCCGCGCCCCGTCGTCATCGCGCTGGCGATTCCGCCGGTGCGCAGGATCAGGCCGCCGGTCGGGAAATCGGGGGCGGGCACATGTTCCATCAGCGCTTCGGCGCTGATCGCCCTGTCATCCAGATAGGCGAGGCAGGCATTGACCACTTCGCCCAGATTGTGCGGGGCGATGTTGGTGGCCATGCCGACGGCAATGCCATTGGCCCCGTTCACCAGCAGGTTGGGGAATCGGGCCGGGAGAACCGATGGCTCGCGTTCCTGCCCGTCATAGTTGGGCACGAAATCGACTGTATCCTTGTCGAGATCGTCGAGAAGGGTTTCGGCGGCCTTGGAAAGCCGCGCCTCGGTGTAGCGCATGGCAGCCGGGGGGTCCGGGTCCATGCTGCCGAAATTGCCCTGGCCGTCGATCAGCGGCAGCCGCATCGACCAGTCCTGCGCCATCCGCGCAAGGGCATCGTAGATCGCGCTGTCGCCGTGCGGGTGATATTTACCCATCACGTCCCCGACGATGCGGGCCGACTTGCGGAAGGGCTTGCCCGAGGTGAAGCCATTTTCCTGGCTGGCGAACAGGATGCGCCGGTGAACAGGCTTCAGGCCGTCGCGCACGTCGGGCAGGGCGCGGGAGACAATGACCGACATTGCGTAGTCGAGATAGGAGGAGCGCATCTCGTCCACGAGGCTGATGGGCGCGATGTCGGAGCCCGGCGCCGGGGCTTGTGGTTCGATGGTGTCGGTCATGGATTGTCCCTAGAACAACTTGGGCTTCCGTCAAAGTCGGCAGCTCATGTCATCTGCGGCTTTTCCTGCCGCCGTTTCGCGGGCATGCTGGGGGCATGGCGGAAAGCAACGGCAAAAGGCCTGTTTTGCGGGCGCTGGCAGGGGGGTTGGCAGGGGGGCTGGCAGGCCTGTTCCTGCATGGGCCGGCCGTGGCGCTGCCCAGCCATTGCGCGGCCCTGCCCGAAAGCGCCGAGGTGATGGTGCAGCCGCCCGACAGGCTGGTTCCGGCCGAACTCACATCGCGGGGCATGATATGCCCGCGCGGCTTCACGATGGAAAAGGCCGATGGCAAGGACCGCTGCCGCCAGCCGGTTGCCGCCGTGCGGGAAAGCCGCCAGCCGCGCGCGGCCTGCCATGCAGCGCTGGCCCTTGGCCCGGTGGAGGCCGAAGGGCCGGTTCCCCGCCCGGCCATGCGCTGCCAGACGGCACCGCGCATGACAGCCACGCTTGCGCTGCGCGGCCCGAATGCCGGCTGGGAGGACTTGACCCTGACCGCCTCGCCGGGTGCATCCGTCATTCTGGAGCCGGTGGGCGATGCAGAGGAGGGCGGGGCGCATTCGCGGGACTGTTTCCCGCATGATTGCCGGCTGGTGCGGATTACCACCCGCACAGGCACGCCGCCCCGGTTCGACCTTCTGCTGGCAACGCCCGGCAAGGGCGCATCCACACCAGTTCGCATCACGACAGAAGCGATGTGCCCGTCACACTGATGCCTGTGCCTTCAAGGCCGTGGCTGAAGGCTCTAGCCCGATTTCCTGATTCCGCTGCGGTCCCTTAGCGTGGCAGATAGGGCAGCGGGTCGAGCGCCCGGCGGCCCTGACGCAGCTGGAACAGAAGCTGCGGTTCGCGCGCCTCGCCGCTTGAGCCGGCGCGGCCGATGGGCTGGCCGCGCTGCACCCTGTCCCCCCTGTCGGCGAGGGCGTCCTCAAGATGGCCATAGGCGGTGACGAAGCCGTTTTCGTGGCGCAGCAGCAGCAGCAGGCCGAAGCCGGCGATGGCATCGCCGACATAGATGACCTCGCCATCGGCTGCTGCGCGCACCGGGCTGCCGCGCACCGCCTTGATATTGACCCCGTCGTTCACCCGGCCTCCGGGCTTTGGCCCGAAGCGGGACAGGATGACCCGCCCGTCCACCGGCCATGCAAGGCGTGGCGCCGCTGTCATGGTGGCCTGCACGGGCGGTCGCGGGGTTGGCGCTGCTGCCTGCCCGGCAGCCGCCCGGGGCTGCGGGTCACGGGCTTCGGCCGAGCCGGTGATGAGATCATCGACATCGATCCGGAAGGCGGCGGCCTGTTCTTCGGGCGTCAGGGGGCGGGCGGGTCTTGCGGCTGTGTCGCGGCGCGTGCTGCGGGCCTGAGTATCACGGGCCTGAGTATCACGGGTCTGAGAAGCACGGGTCTGGGTATTGCGGTTTTGCGCTCCGCTGGCCTGCTGGCTGGCGCTGCTTCCCGTCGGGATGAAAAGCGCCTGCCCGGTCAGCAGGATGGAATCGCGTTCGATCCGGTTGGCGGCTGCGATCCGGCTCCAGGAAACGCCATAGGCGATGGCGATGGCGATGCCCGTTTCGCCGCGCTTCACGATGTGGCGGCGACCGCCTGGCACCACGGCGCCATCGGCCTTCGCCGGCACGGCCCGCCAGCGCTGACGTGACTGTTGTTGCCTCTGCTGGTCCACATAGACATGTGAGCCACCCGAACCCGGGCGCGCCGAGGGCGGTTTGGGGGCGGCACAGGATGCAAGCAGCAAGGGCAGCAGGCATGCAAATGCCGTAAATGCGGGGGTGGCAATATTGGGGATTTCAGGAAAGCGGCGCACAAAGGCCCTCTAGCCGAGCATTCCGTCATGTCCAACGGCCTGCGCGCCAGCCTGTCCCGTTTACGCGTTAACCATGTCGGAAAATTTGACAGTCAGCCCGGTGGTTTTTCCTGTGCCATTTTTTCAAAATTCAATGAAATCAATACAATGTGATTTTCAGGGATGGTTGGCATGCAATCTGCATGCTGTATTTGCGCTGGCGGGGGCAAGCTGCCGGCACGAGACAGGTTCGTCACCTTCACACGGATCGTCACGGAAGGGGCAGCGGCGCGGGGGCGCCGCTGCCCCTTTACCAGGCCAGTTTCCCGACACTCCGTGAAGCCTCAGGGTTAACCATACGCCTGTCCGGCCTGTCGGGGAATCTTACAGGTCGCGGAGTCACCACTTTGCACGAATACTGCAATCACCTGAAATATATTCGAAAAAATTAGTTTCAGTGGATGGCACGATAGTTGCTCTTCAATTCCTGAAACCTTTTTCAGTGCAGGAGTGTCCCATGCGTATCAGCCTTGTCCTTGCCGCAGCCGCGATTTCCCTTTCCGCTCCGGCAACGGCCGCGATCGTGTTTTCCGACGGGTTCGATGCAGAAAATGGCGGCAATTCCGCGCTGAACTACAGCGGGTTTGCCAACTGGACCGTTCAGAACGGCACGGTCGATATCATCCGCTCGGGTGATTATGGCATCGTCTGCCGGGGTGGCGCCGGTTCCTGTGTCGATCTCGACGGTTCCACCAGCAATGGCGGGGAACTTGTCCTCAACTCCGCCATCGGCTTTGCCAGCGGCGAAGTGGTTGCAGGTGAACTCTGGCTCAGTGGCAACCAGCGCAATGGCGCCTCTGAAAGCATCCAGGTCGGCGTTTTGTTCGGTTCGCCGGTCGCCCAGTCCGGTTTCGTCTGGGAAGGACCGTTCGGCACGATTTCCATCCCCGATGGCAGCTATTCCGGGCATTATCTTGGCCCGAGCATCAACGCCGGTTCCGTCTTCCAGCGTTTCGGTTTCCAGTTCACGGCTGGCGAGGCCGGCAGCCTGACCCTCAGCATCGCCACCTCCAGCAACGACAATATCGGCGCGATCCTCGATGATGTGTCGGTTTCGGTGACGCCGTCGGTTGCGCCGGGCGTTCCCGAGCCTGCCACCTGGGCGATGCTGATCCTGGGCTTCGGCCTTGTCGGTCATGCTGCCCGCCGCCGTCGGGCCATGACGGCCTGAAGCCGGCCTATGCCATCAAAAGAAGGCCCGGTGCGCAATCACCGGGCCTTTTTCATGCCTGTCGCTCCGCTGTCCGCCCGAAGGCGGCGGCTTCAGCCCTCCAGGGCGCTGCGCAACGTTGCCAGCGTCTGCCGGTGCGTCAGGTCGAGGTGCAGCGGCGTGACAGAGACATGCCGGTCGCGGATGGCTTCGAGATCGGTGCGGTGGGCGGGGGTTTCCACCTCCCGGCCATAGCCGAACCAGTAATAGGGGAAGCCGCGCGGGTCGATGCGCTCCTCGATGCGGATATGGCCGTAATCGCGGAAGCCCTGTTCCGTCACGCGCACGCCTTCGGGCACGTCCACCGGCGGGAAATTGATGTTGATGAGCACACCGTCGCCCCAGTCGGCGGCGGCCACCTTGCGAATGATGTCGGGCGCGGTCAGTTCCGCGGCGGCGAAGCTTTCCTTGCCATGGGTGTAATCGGCCAGCGACTGGCTGAGCGCGATGGAGCGGATACCCGCAAGCGTGCCTTCCATCGCGGCCGAGACGGTGCCGGAATAGGTGAGATCCTCGGCAAGGTTCGGCCCGCGGTTGACGCCCGACAGGATGAGGTCGGGCTTCTTCCCTTCCATGATGTGGCCCAGCGCCATCATCACGCTGTCGGTCGGCGTGCCGGCAACGGCGAAGCGCCGCTCGCCCAGTTCGCGCACGCGGATGGGCCGTGTCAGCGTCAGGGAATGGCCGGCGCCCGATTGTTCCTCGGACGGGGCAACGATCCAGAGATCGTCCGAAATCTGCCGGGCGATCCGTTCGAGCGCGGCGAAACCGGGCGCGTTGATCCCGTCGTCGTTGGTGAGAAGAATGCGCATCAGGCCTCCGGAGAGAGTGTTTCAAGGCCGCCCATATAGGGGCGGAGAAGCGGCGGAACGGTGACGCTGCCATCGGGCTGCTGCCAGTTTTCAAGCACGGCAACGAGTGTGCGGCCGACAGCCAGACCGGAGCCGTTCAGGGTGTGGACGTAGCGGGTGCCCTTTTCGCCCTTCACGCGGAAGCGCGCGTCCATCCGCCGGGCCTGGAAATCGCCGCAGTCGGAAATGGAGGAAATTTCTCGGAAGGTGCCGGCGCCGGGAAGCCAGACTTCGAGGTCATAGGTCTTGCGGGCGGAAAAACCCATGTCGCCGGTGCACAGAAGCATGCGCCGGTAGGGCAGTTCGAGCGATTCGAGGATGGCTTCCGCTGCCTGCACCATACGCGCATGCTCGGCTTCGGCCGCTTCCGGCGCGCAGATGGTGACAAGTTCCACCTTCTCGAACTGGTGCTGGCGGATCAGCCCGCGCGTGTCCCGCCCGGCCGCACCCGCCTCGGAGCGGAAGCAGGACGTCAGCGCCGTCATCCGGAGGGGCAGGTCGTCGAGATCGAGGATCTGTTCGCGGACAAGATTGGTCAGGCTGACCTCGGCCGTCGGGATCAGCCAGCGCCCGTCCGTCGTGCGGAAGAGATCCTCGGCGAATTTCGGCAGCTGCCCGGTGCCGAACACGGCCTCGTCACGCACCAGCAGCGGAACCCAGCTTTCCGTATAGCCGGCAGCCACCTGCCGATCGAGCATATACTGCCCAAGCGCCCTGTGCAGCCGCGCGAGCCCGCCCTGGAACAGGGCGAAGCGGGCGCCGGAAAGCCGCGCGCTCGCATCCGGGTTCCAGCCAAGGCGCTGGGCGATGGCGTCATGTTCCTCGCCGCGCGGCTCGGGGCTTCCCCAGCGCTTCACCTCCACATTGCCGCTTTCGTCCGCACCCGCTGGCACATCCTCCGCCGGCTGGTTGGGCAGGGCGGCCAGCATGGCGGCAAGCGCCTCCTGCCGCGTACGCTCCTCGGCCTCGCCATCGGCGATCGCGCCCTTCAGCGCCGCCACTTCCTCCATCAGCGCGCTGGCGCGGGCCTCGTCCTTCGCGGCCTTGGCGGCGCCGATCGCCTTCGACGCCTCATTCCGGCGGGCAAGGTCCGCCTGAAGCCGTGTCTGCAAGGCGCGCAGGGCGGCATCGGCTTCGATGATGGCGGCGGATGCGGCCCCGGCGCCGCGGCGGGCGAGCGCTTCGTCAAAGCCCTGGGGATCGGAACGGATAGCCTTCAGGTCATGCATGCCCGGCCTATGGCCCCGGCCTGCCGCCGGGGCAAGTGCGTCATCGCCGGCCACGCGGCCGCTTTTGCTTGCGTGCGGCACCGGAAGGCGGCAATTTCGCCATCATGATACAAGGTTACACCCATGGCTGATCCAGCCGCCGCCTCTGCCGCCACCAGCCGCATCGAGCGCATCGGCAAGGCGATCCCCGATCCCATCGTGCTGTTCATGCTGCTGTGGGTCATCGTGTTCGTCGCCTCCATCATGCTGGGCGGTTACAGCTTCGACATCCGCGCCCCCGACGGCGGCAGCGCCACCCAGACGATCCGGCCGATGCACAGCACCGAAAATGTGCGCTGGATCTTCGACAACGCGATCCTGGCCAACTGGCTGGCCTTTGGCGGCGGGGTGATCGGCATCATCATCTTCATCGTGATGGCGGTTGGCGTGGCCGAGCATCTCGGGCTTCTGGGCGCGCTCATCAAGCGTGCGGGCGCTGCCATACCGGAACGCTGGCTGGCGCTTGCCGTCGTGTTCCTCGGCATCATGAGCTCGCTTGCATCCGATGCCGGCTATCTCATCCTCGTGCCGCTCGCCGGGCTTCTCTACGCCAGCCTCGGCAAGCATCCTCTGATCGGCATGGCGGCGGCCTTCGCCGGGGTTTCGGCCGGCTTTTCGGCGAACCTCATTCCCGGCACCACCAGCGACGTGGTGGTGGGCGTGAACGCCCGCGCCTTCGCCGAGGCCGCCGGCATGGCCTTCGAAAGCGCCGATGGCCGCCCGCTCAACCCGGCCACCATGATCTACTGGTTCACGGCGGCGTCCACCTTCGTCCTTGCCCCCGTGGGGGCGTGGGTCACCACCCGCTTCGTTGCCCGCAAGCTGGAGCGGGTACCCTACCAGATTCCCGCCGACATCGATGTCGGCGAATTCCGCCTGACATCCGCCGAGGCCCGCGGCCTCAGGTTCAGCCTCGTGGGGCTTCTTCTCAGCCTGGTGCTGATCGCGCTGCTGGCGACCGGCCCGCTCGCTGCCTACACCGACCCGGAAAGCGGCAAGCGCATCGTTCCCTATCTCGAACGGCTGGTGCTGCTGATCGGCATGCTGTTCATCCTGTGCGGGGCGGCCTTCGGTATCGGCGCCGGCAAGGTCCGGTCCGTCATGGACGTGATGCAGGGCATGGTGAAGCAGATGAACACCATGGGCTATGTCGTGGTGCTCAGCTTCTTCGCTTACAATGCGCTGTCGATGTTCTCCTATACGGGGCTGGGCACGCTTCTCACCCATCTGGGGGCTAGCGGGCTGATCTGGCTGGGGCTGCAGGATGCGCCGATGCTGCTTCTCGTCGCCTTCATCCTGCTGACGGCGCTGACCAACCTGATGATCGGAGGGCTGAGCTCCAAGTGGCTGCTTCTTGGCCCGATGTTCGTGCCCATGCTCTACACGGTGAACCCGGCGATGACGCCCGATGTCGTGGCGGCAGCCTATCGCGTGGGTGACAGCCCGACCAATGTGATCACCCCGATGATGACCTATGCCGGCGTCATCCTGGTCTTCATGCGGCGCTATGTGCCGGGCTTCACACTGGGCGAGATGTTCATCCTTATGGCGCCCTATGCCTTCGTCATGCTCGGCGTGTGGACAGCCTTCCTGCTCGCCTGGGTGTCGCTGGGGATCCCGCTGGGTTTCTGACCCCGGCGGGGCTTCGCGCCTGTGTCAGCGCCGGTCGAGTTTCCGGCCGGCGCCGACCACCGCATACAAAAGCGGCACGGCGGCGAACCAGATGATCGCCTTGGCGGCAAGCTGCCCCCCGATCACCGGCAGCAACGGAAAGACGCCGTAGAAGGCGATGGTGACGAAGATGAGCGTATCGACCGTCTGCGCCACCAGCGCCGCCACCGTCGCGCGCACCCACAGCAGGTGCCCGCCCGGCTGGCCGCGCATCCAGGTGAAGATGGTGACATCGAGCGTCTGCGAAACGCCATAGGCCACCATGCCGGCAAGGATCAGCCGCATGGAAGAGCCGAGCACCGCCTCGGCCGTGGCCTGCCCCTGCCAGCCTTCCGCCGGCGGCAGCGCCAGCACCAGCTGCATCAGCGCAATGGCGACAAGCAGCGGCACGAACCCCATCAGCACCATGCGCTGCGCCACCGGCCTGCCATGCAGCTCGGCCGTGGCATTGACCGTGACGATCGCGAGCAGGAAGCCGAAGACCCCGCCCGGCACCGCCAGCGGCCCGATGCCGAAGATCGGCCCCAGCTTGATGAGCTTGTAGCCGAGCACGCCCGCCACCACGAGCAGCCCGCCGTAAAGCACGGCATAGGTCTGCAGCGAGCGGGGGATGGACGGTGCCGGGCTGGCGGGGCTGTCTGTCATTCTGTCTCCATCTGCGGGAGGGGCTTCAACCAAGGCTTGTCCGCATCCTGTCGCCCAGCCAGAGGAAGCGGGCGACGAGCCCGCCGCCTGACACGAGGCTGGCGATGATGACGGCCCAGAGGATTCCATCAAGGCCATGCCCGCGCGCGATGCCCAGCCACCAGGACAGGGGAATCATCAGCAGCAGATAGGACACGACATGCATGCCGGTCGGCCACCAGATGTCGCCCCGCGCGCGCAGGGCGTTGGAGGCCACCACCTGCGCGCCATCGGCCATGAAGAAGATGGCGGCGAGCAGCAGCGCGCCCGAGGCCATGGCGACGAGGTCGGGGTCAGCGGAATAGGCGCGGGCGACGAGCGCCGGATCAAGCGCCATCAGGATGGAGAGGAGAAAGAGGACCGCAAGCGCCAGCTTCATCCCCATGGCAAAGGCCCGGCGCACGGCGCGCACGTCGCGCGCGCCCACCGCGCGCGAGACGAAGATGGCCGTGGCCGTGGCAATGCCCATCGGCACCATGAAGACGACCCCGGCGACATTGAGCACCACGGCCCAGGCGGCCACCACCATCACGCCGAGCTGGGCGGCGACGAAGTTCATGCCTGAAAAGGCCCCGGCCTCGATGGCGTAGGAAATGCCGGAGGCATAGCCGATGCGGCGCTGCTCGCGCGCTTCGGGGGGGGCGGGCGGGGTCTTTCGGAACACACCCACCGCATGCGCCACCGGCCAGCGCCAGATCCACCAGCCGAGCATCAGCATCAGAGACAGCCGCGCGAAGAAGGTGACCCAGCCGGCCGCCACCGCGCCGGAAACGGGAAAGGGCGAATTGCCCGGCACCAGCCACAGGGCAAGCAGCAGGTTCAGCCCGTTGGCCAGCCACATGGCCACCATCGGCACCTTGGGCCGCCCCTGTGCTTCCAGCCAGAACCACATCGCATCGGCCACCAGATAGGGAGTGAGGCTGAGCGAGAAGATGATGAGGGCAGCCGAGGCCCCACGCGCGAGATCGGGCTCCAGCCCCATGACGCCAAGGGCGACCGGGCCGAGAAGGGTCAGAAGCAGCGTCGCGCCAATGCCCAGCAGAATCGCATAGACGACACCGCGCCTGAGCACCGCGCCGGTCAGCTCGGGCCGGCCAGCGCCGATGTGCCGTGCCGTCAGCACCTGCACGCCCATCAGCAGGCCTATGCCCGCCACCAGCACGGTGGAGGTGGGCGCCCAGCCCAGTGCATGATAGCCAAGCTCGACCGCCGAATACTGGCCGACGACGATTGCATCCGTCAGGCCCATGGCCATGATGCCGAGGCGCGAGGCCACATTGGGGCCGGCAAGGCGCAGAAGCGCGCCGTAAGTGCCTTCCATATTGTTGTCCGTGCCGCTTTCCGTGCCGCTTTCCGGGCTGTCATCCGGGCGGCGTGCGCGCGCGTTGCTGTCCGGCTGGTCTGCGGCTGTCATCGCGGCGCCTTAGCCGGCCCGGACCCGTTGCGCAAAGCGGCCTTCGCGCCTAGCAGGGGCGGCATAGTTTCACCCTGTCTTTTCGAAGGACCATCATGTCGCGCGCGAACGTCTCCGCCGAGCAGCTCAAGCTCTTCATCGAACGAATCGAAACCCTCGAGGAAGAAAAGCGCGGCATCGCCGACGATATCAAGGGAGTCTATGCCGAGGCCAAGTCCAACGGTTATGACGTGAAGACGATGCGGACCATCGTGCGCCTGCGCAAGATGGACGAGAATGCCCGGGCCGAGATGCAGGCGCTTCTCGAAACCTACAAGTCGGCGCTCGGGCTCGAGGGCTGAGGCGAGCCGGCTCCGGGGGCCTGAGGGGGCCTCCGGCACCATCTGGAGGAGGGAGGAACATATGAAGATTCTCGGAGGACATCTCAGCCCGTTCGTGATGCGCGCGGCGCTTGTCGCGCGGCTGAAGGGCGTGGACATTCCGGTCGAGATGCCGGCTGACGGGATCAAGACCCAGGCCTATCTCGCCATGAACCCCATGGGGAAGATGCCGACGCTGGTGGATGGCGACTTCGCATTGCCCGAATCGGCCGTCATTGCCGAATATCTGGATGAAGTGCTGGATGGCCCGCGCCTGCTGCCCGAAGAGCCGAAGGCCCGCGCGCGAGACAGGCTGCTGGCACGCGTCGCCGATCTCTACATCGTGCCCAACCTGGTTCCGATCTTCCGCGCGCGGGAAAACCCCGGCGCCGTTCCCGCCGCCATCGAGGGCATGCGCGAGGCGCTCGGCCATATCGAGGCGCTGCGCCCGGCCGGTGCGCAATGGCTGGCCGCCGATCGCCCCGGCCTGTCCGATGCGGCGGTGATGCCGCTTCTCTTCTTCCTCGACAGCTTCGACAGCGCCTTCGGCACGGGCAAGCTGGTGGCCGAGCGCCCCGGCCTTGCAGCCTGGTGGGCGAAGGCCAAGGCCAGCCCCGAGGGCGAACGCATGATGCGCGAGATGGCCGCCGGGCTTGCCGCCTTCATGACGACGAAGAGCTGAGCCGGGGGTCTGAACGGGGGGCTGAGCCGGCCTAAAGTGGCGCTTCCATGGCGATGAATCTTATCGCCAATGAGGGGCTGAAAGCGCGCGGCTGTTGGGATAGGGTCTGCACATGAAGGCACAATTCACGCTGAACGGTGAGGGCCATGCGGCCGATGTCTCCGATGAAACCCTGCTGAGCGACTATCTTCGCGATACGCTCGGCCTGACCGGAACCCACATCGGCTGCGACACCAGCCAGTGCGGCGCCTGCAACGTGCTGGTGGACGGGGCGCCGGTGAAATCCTGCACCCTGCTCGTCGTCACGCTGGATGGCGCCAGCATCACCACCATCGAGGGGCTGGGCCAGCCGGATGCGCTGCATCCCATGCAGGCCGCCTTCCGGCGCGCCCATGCGCTGCAATGCGGTTTCTGCACCCCCGGCATGGTGATGGCCGGAATCGGCATCGCCCGCCGCCACGGGCCCGAGGTGGACGACGAGACGATCCGCCACGAGCTGGAAGGCAATCTCTGCCGCTGCACCGGCTACCAGAACATCGTGGCGGCCATTCGCGAAGGCGCACGGGAGATGGAACGGTGACACCTTTCGATCTGAAACGGCCGCAGACCCTGTCCGAGGCGCAATCGGCCTTCGCCGGCGATGCGGCCTATCTGGCCGGCGGCCACACGCTGATCCCGGCAATGAAGGCGCGGTTGCGCAGCGTCGAGACGCTGGTCGACCTGTCGCGCATCCCCGGCCTCGATTCGATCACGCGCGAGGGCGACAGGCTCACGGTCGGCGCCATGGCGCGCCATGCTGCCGTGGCTGCAAGCCCGGTCGTGCGTCAGGCCATTCCGGCGCTTGCGGCCCTGGCAGGCGGAATCGGTGACCCGCAGGTGCGCAACCGGGGCACCATCGGCGGCAGCCTCGCCAACAATGACCCGGCCGCCGATTATCCGGCCGCCGCCCTTGCGCTCGATGCGGTGATCGAAACCAGCCATGGCAGCCATGCGGCGGAGGAATATTTCCAGGGCATGTTCGCGACCGCCCTTGCCGATGGCGAAATCATCGCCCGCGTCGCCTTCCGCGTGCCCGACGCCGCCGCCTATGCCAAGCATCCGCACCCGGCCAGCCGCTATGCGCTTGCCGGCGTGTTCGTGGCCCGTTTCGGCGATGACGTACGCGTGGCCGTGACGGGGGCAACCATGGGGGTCATCCGCTGGCCCGAGGCCGAGGCGGCAATCGCTGCTGGCCGGTCGCTGGCGGGGCTGAGCCTCGAATCCGACGAATTGTCGAGCGATATCCATGCGTCGGCTGAATTTCGCGGACATCTGGCGGGCGTGATGCTGCGCCGGGCGGCCGAGGCCATGGCATGATCATCACGACGACACCCAGCCTGGAGGGCAAGCCCGTGAAAACCTATCTCGGCATCGTCGCCGGGGAGACGATCGTGGGCGCCAACCTGTTCCGTGATCTTTTCGCATCCATCCGCGACATCGTGGGCGGGCGGTCCGGGGCCTATGAAGAAGTGCTGGGAGAGGCCCGGCAGACCGCGATCCGCGAAATGGCCGACAGAGCGGCCGAACTGGGCGCAAATGCCGTCATCGGGGTGGACATCGGCTATGAAGTCGTCGGGCAATCCGGCTCGATGCTGATGGTGACGGCAACGGGAACCGCAGTACAGGTCTGAGCCGCCAGGGCCTGAGGGGCCCGGGTCTGGGCGGGCCGGTTCAGGGCTGGCGCGCAAGCAGCCAGCCAAGCCCCAGAACCAGCAGCCACAGGAAGATCGACAGGAAGGCCATCAGCCATACCGGCATGCTGTTGGCGCCGCCGCCCAGCCAGCGCCGGCGGGAAACAAGGGCGTTCCAGCTTGCCAGCAGGATGATCGCCAGCTTCCATGCCATCACCGGGCTTGCCGTGAGCATGGCTGTATCCTTCAGCAGCATCAGCCCGCCTGTCAGCACCAGCAGCAGGAAGCCGGACGCGGCGATCGGCTGCACGGCCTGCGCCAGCGCCACCAGGGGCAGCTGGCGAAAGGCCCCCAGCAGCCTGAGATCGAGCAGCCAGACCGGACCCAGCAGCATCACCAGCCCGACGAGGTGAAGCACGCCAGAAAGCGGTTCGACCCAAGGCGTCGATTCTGTGAAACGGGCGAGCGCGCTTGCCTCCGCCATGGCCAGCAGCCCAGTCTCCCCGGCTGCCGTCATGGCCGCCCGCCCCCTGCTTTCTGCATGTTCGGCTTCCCCCTCCCTTTTCAAGGCGCGTGCGCCCTATTATTGCCCCTTGCATGGCAGGACATTCCAAATTCAAGAACATCATGCACCGCAAGGGTGCACAGGATGCAAAGCGCTCCAAGCTGTTTTCCAAGCTGGCGCGTGAAATCACGACGGCGGCCAAGGGGGGGAACTCCGATCCGGCCTTCAACCCGCGTCTCAGGGCCGTGATCGCCGCCGCAAAGGCCGCCTCCATGCCGAAGGACAATATCGACCGGGCGCTGAAGAAGGCCGAGGGCGGCGACGCCGAGAATTACGAGGAAATCCGCTACGAGGGTTTCGGGCCGGGCGGCGTGGCCATCATCGTCGAGGCCCTGACCGACAACCGTAACCGGACAGCCACCGACGTGCGCACCGCCTTTGCCAAGAATGGCGGCAACATCGGCTCCTCGGGGTCCGTCGCCCATGGCTTCGACCGCCTCGGCCTCATCAGCTATCCGGCCAAGGCCGGCGATGCGGACAAGGTCTTCGAGGCGGCGCTCGAAGCCGGCGCCGATGATGTCGAATCGAGCGAGGACGGCCACGAGATCTGGACCGCGCCCGATGCCCTTCACGAAGTCGTGAAGGCGCTTGAGGAAACGCTCGGGGACTCCGATGGCGCGAAGCTTGCATGGCGCCCGAAGGAGCGGGTGGACGTGACAACCGACACGGTCCAGCAACTGATGAAGATGATCGACACGCTCGAGGATCTCGATGACGTGCAGAACGTCTATGGCAATTACGAGCTGTCCGACGACGTTCTGGCCAGCCTGTGACGCTCATCCTCGGCCTTGACCCCGGCCTCGCCCGAACCGGGTGGGGGCTGGTCCGGGCCGAGGGGTCCAGGCTTTCGCATGTGGGGCATGGCGCGATCGAGACGCGCGCCGCCGATCCGCTGGCGCGGCGGCTTTCGCTCCTCCACATGGCGCTTTCGGCGCTGGTCGCCGACCATGGCCCGGATGAAGCGGCGGTCGAGGAAGTGTTCATGAACCGCAACCCGCAATCCACGCTGAAGCTGGGGCAGGCGCGGGGCGTGGTGCTGCTGTCCGTTTCCGGGCTGCCGGTGGTGGCCGAACATGCGACGCGGCTGGTTAAGAAGGCGCTCGTGGGCACGGGCGCTGCCGACAAGGCGCAGGTGGCCGCCATGGTCTGCCGGCTGCTGCCCGGCTGCGGCCCCATGGGCGAGGATGAATCGGATGCGCTGGCTGTTGCCATCGCCCATGCCCATCTGCGCCAGACGGCCCGCCGGATGGCCGTGGCATGATCGCCTCGCTCAAGGGTCTTGTCGAGATGATCGGGCAGGATCATGCCGTCATCGATGTGCAGGGCGTGGGCTATCTCGTCCAGGCGTCCTCGCGCACGCTGTCGATGCTTGCTCCCGGGGAGGCGCGGCATCTTCTCGTCGATACGCAGGTGCGCGAGGATGCGATCACCCTTTATGGCTTTGCCCAGCCGGCCGAGCGGGAATGGTTCCGTCTTCTCACCTCCGTTCAGGGGGTGGGCGGCAAGGTGGCCCTCAACATCCTCGGCGCCCTTGCGCCCGATGAACTGGCGCGCGCCATCACGCTGGAAGACAAGGCGATGATCGCCCGCGCGCAAGGGGTGGGGCCACGTCTTGCTGCCCGCATCATCACCGAACTGAAGGGAAAGCCTGCCCCTGCCGGCGCGATCATGGGAAGCGGGCCGGCCGATGCGCCCGCGCCTTCGGCCGGCCCTGAGGCCGATGCCGCCTCGGCGCTTGAAAACCTCGGCTTCCGGCCCGCCGAAGCAGCCCGCGCCGTGGCGGAGGCCGTGCGCGATCTTGGCGGCACCCCCCCTGTTGAACGCCTGATCCGTGAAGCGCTGAAGCGGGCGACGCGATGAGCGACGACCGGCTGATGACGCCCCGTGCCACGCGCGAGGACGCAGACGCGGCGCTCCGCCCGCGCTCGCTGGCGGATTTCGTCGGACAGAAGGCGGCGCGGGAAAATCTTCGCGTGTTCATCGATGCCGCCCGCGCGCGCGGCGAAGCGCTCGATCATGTGCTGCTTTCCGGCCCGCCCGGCCTCGGCAAGACGACGCTGGCCCAGATAGTCGCGCGCGAACTGGGGGTGAATTTCCGCGCCACTTCCGGCCCGGTCATCGCCAAGGCGGGCGATCTCGCGGCGCTGCTCACCAATCTCGAAGCGAATGACGTGCTTTTCATCGACGAGATACACCGGCTCTCGCCGGCGGTGGAGGAAATCCTCTATCCGGCGATGGAGGACCGGGCGCTCGACCTGATGATCGGCGAGGGGCCTTCGGCGCGCTCCGTCCGGATCGACCTGCCGCCCTTCACGCTGGTGGGGGCAACGACACGCTCGGGCCTTGTCACCCAGCCGTTGCGGGACCGTTTCGGCATTCCCATCCGCCTGGTCTTCTACACGGAAGAGGAGCTGCACAGCGTCATCACCCGCGCTGCGGGGTTGCTGGAACTGGCGCTCGAAGAATCGGGCGCGCGGGAAATCGCCCGCCGCGCGCGGGGCACGCCGCGGATCGCCGGGCGGCTGCTGCGCCGGGTGCGCGATTTCGCCGCCGGACGCGCCGCGCCGGTCGATGCCGCCTTCGCCGACCAGGCGCTCAGCCGGCTGGAGGTGGATCGCCGGGGTCTCGACGCGCAGGACAGGCGTTATCTCTGGATGATCGCCGATCTCTACAAGGGCGGACCTGTTGGCATCGAGACACTGGCGGCCGGCCTGTCGGAAGCGCGCGACACGCTGGAGGATGTGGTCGAGCCCTATCTGATCCAGACGGGGCTGGTAGCCCGCACAGCGCGCGGCCGCGTTCTGAACGGGCCCGGCTGGGCGCATCTGGGCCTGAAGCCGCCTTCCGCCCAGACCTTCCTGCCGCTGGAGGATGGCGAATAGCCGGTGCAGCCCTCAGTGGCGGGCCTCAATTGCCGGCCTCACTTGTTGGGGCGGGCGCGGATCAGCATTTCAAGGCAGGCGCCCGGCGCAAAGGCCCGGCCGCCGGGCAGCCGCGCCTCCGCATGGGTGGCGAGCGGGGCCGCGCCGCCGCCCTTTCCGGGATAGTAGAAAAGATCGAGAATGCAGCCGCCGCTGAACTGCAGGTGGCGGGCCGGCCCTTCCTTGCGGTCGAGCGCCGGGGCGCCCATCAGCGCGATGGCCGTTTCAGCCGGCTTTCCCATCACCTGTCCGAGGCCCGCCGGCATGGGCGGGGGCGGCGTCTCGGCGACGGGCGGCGTGGTGGCGCAGCCGGCCAGCAGCAGAAGGCCGAGCGTGGGCTGCACCAGTGTCGGCGGCAGGAACTTCATGCCGCCCGGTCTAGCCAGTCCGGCGCGGCGATGCTAGCGGCCTCTCCAGTCCAAGCCAGCTGACGGAGCCTTCCCTTGCCCGACCAATTCGACGTGCTCGCCATCGGCAATGCGATTGTCGATGTGATTGCGTCTCATGAGGATGATTTCCTTGAAGGCAAGGGCATTCCGAAAGGCTCCATGCGCCTGATATCGGCCGAGGAAGCCGAGACACTTTATGCCAGCATAGGCCCCGGCCGCGAGGTTTCGGGCGGCTCCGCCGCCAACACCACGGCCGGCATCGTCTCGCTCGGCGGGCGCGCGGCTTTCGTTGGCCGGGTTTCGGATGACCAGCTCGGCCGGGTGTTCGCGCATGACATAAGGGCCGTGGGTGTCGATTACCGGATCCCGCCCGCGCGCAACGGCCGGCCCACCGGCCAGTGCCTCATCATCGTGACCCCGGATGCCCAGCGCACGATGAACACCTATCTCGGTTCCTGCCAGGAACTGGATGAAAGCGACATCGACGAGGCCGCTGTCAGGGCTGCCAGCATCCTTTATTTCGAAGGCTATCTCTGGGATCCGCCGGCCCCCATCCGCGCCATCCGCAAGGCGACGGCCATTGCCCGCGATGCCGGGCGCAAGGTGGCGATGACCTTGTCCGACGTGTTCTGCGTCGAAGGACACCGGGCGGATTTCCTCGGCCTGATGGACCGGGGCGAGATCGACATCCTGTTCGCCAACGAGAATGAGGCGAAAAGCCTGTTCCAGACGGACGACATCGACACCGCCATTGCCGCCCTCGACGGCCGCGTGCCGCTTGCGGTCGTCACACGCTCGGAAAAGGGCGCCGTGGTGGTGACGCCGGGCCAGCGCGAGGCGGTGCCGGTCACGCCCGCCGCCCGCGTTCTCGACACGACCGGCGCGGGGGATCTGTTCGCGGCAGGCTTCCTCACCGGTTTCACCCAGGGCCGGGCGCTCAAGGATTGCGCGGTGATGGGAACGATCGCCGCCGCCGAGGTGATCGAGCATATCGGCGCCCGGCCCGAAGCCGACCTCAAGGCGCGGGTGAAGGCGCTGCTTGGCTGATACCAGCTGGCGTCAGCTGGCGGGTTTCACCGCGCGGACGGTGACGATGACCTGATAATCCGGGTCATGATAGGCGAGATCCTCGGGCTTCATGTCCGTGATGACGAGGCCGTTGAGGAAGGCGCAGGCCGCCAGCACATTGCCATGCGGTTCGGCCGTCACATTGTCCGCTCCGAACACGTCTCCGAACAGGCGGCGGGCGGCGGCATCCGTCACGCGCCAATATTCGCCCCAGCTGTCCATGTCCTCGCGGGAGACCTGGCTGATCCCGGCAAAGGTTGCCAGCATCGTGCCGCCCGGCTTCAGCGCCCGGTAACTGTGGCGGACGGCGGCCGGCATGTCATAGATGAACTGGAGAACCTGGGTCAGGATGATGCAGTCGAAGGCTTCGTCGGGGATGCCTTCCCCGGTTTCGAGGTTGCCGACCATCGTGCCGCCGGGAAGGCCGGGCACGGGGTACATGATGTGTCCGCGCGTTACCCGGTCGCCGCCGAACTGCTTCGTGTAATTGGGGTTGGCGGCGGCTTCCAGCACATCGCCCCGGATGTCGGCGCTGTTCGCCTTCAGGAAACCCTCGATATAGTAGCGATCGACCGGCCAGCCGCGCGCAAAGCCGAAATCCGTATAAAGCGGCACAGGCTTGCCGAGGAATCGCTTCCTGAGTGCCGAAAGGCGACGATACGCAGCGAACAACATGCCCTGATTTTCCCCTCCGGCCGGGCGGTCCCGCACATGAGCCGCCGATGGAATTCTATGCCGCTGGCAGTTCGTATGTGCAACTTGCACTATGCATGACATTCCTTTGCTTGTGTTTCCGCCAAGGCGCGGCAATGACAAAGGCATGGTTCGCGTTTCGGAGAGTGCATGAAGCCGGCATCCATCTGGACGGAAGTTCTCCGCCTTGTCGCCCTGATGGATGGCTGGCGCTGGCGGCTGGTGCTCCTGATCGGCTTCGGTGTGGCGGCGGCCTTTGCCGAGACTCTGGGCATCGGCCTTGCCGTCATGTTCCTGTTCACCATTCTCGGCGATCCGCGCGCGCTCGATCAGGTGGAAGGCCCGCTGGCGCGCCTGTTCACCTTCATGAGCGGGAGTCTCGACGCCCAGCCCGATGAACTGGCCATCATCCTGTTCCTGCTGATCCTGCTGAGCGCCGGGCTGATCTATGCCCATGGCGTGCTGACGACGACGATGTCGAACCTGTTCGCGGAGCGCATGCGCGATCTGGTGCATGAACGCTATGTCACCGTCGGCTACCGCTGGCTGCAGGAGCGGGAGCAGGGCGCCCTTGTCCATACGCTGACGACCGAGACATGGCTTGCAGCCGAAGCGTTCGACCATCTCGCCCGGATTGCGGTGCACATCTGCGCAATCATGGTCTTCGGTTTCGGGCTTCTGTTCCTGTCGTGGGAAATCACCCTGACGGCGGGCCTGTCCGCCCTGTTCATGTTCCTGGCGCTGCGGTTGCTGTTCAAGCCGATCCGCCGCATCGGCCAGCGCCTGCTGGCTGAAAACCAGCTTCTGGCCGAGCGGATGCTTGTCAGCCTGCACGGCATGCGCACCATCCGCGCCTTTGCCCAGGAACGCCATGTGCTAGACCTGTTCGGCAAGGCATCATCGCGCGTGCGGGCGCTAGCCGTGCGCGTGGAGCGGCTGAAGGCGCTCAACGGCCCGATCGGCGAAATCGGCAGCCTCGGCACACTCGTGGTGATCGCGGCGGTTGCGGGGCGGGCCGGGGTTGATGTGCCCACCATCATTGCCTCGGCGCTGCTGTTGTTCCGCATGCAGCCGCACCTGCGCGGAATTGAGACAAAGCGCCTCGCGCTTGCCAACATCAGCCCCTCGCTCGTGAACCTGCACGAGATGATCCGCACCGAAGACAAGTGCTGGCCGACCGAAGGCACTAAGGATTTTTCCGGCCTTGCCCGCGGCATCCTGTTCGAAGCCGTCAGCTTCAGCCACGATGCCCGCCGCCCGGACAGCCTGCACGAGGCCGGCTTCGAGATCCCGGCCGGCCGGATAACGGCGCTCGCCGGGCCGAGCGGTTCGGGCAAGTCCACCATCATCAACCTGCTTCTGCGCCTTTACGAACCGCAGTCGGGCCGCATCCTTGTCGATGGGGAAGATCTGCTGTCGATACGGCGGGAAAGCTGGCTTTCGCGCATAGCCATCGCCGGGCAGGATGTGGAACTGGTAGAAGGCACCGTCGTGCAGAATATCCGGCTTGCCAACCATGCCGCAACAGACTCCGAGGTGCGCGAGGCCTGCGCGCTGGTCGAGATACTGGATGACATCGAAGCCATTCCCGAAGGCCTCGATGCCCGTATCGGTCCGGGCGGGCTCAGCTTTTCAGGCGGGCAGCGCCAGCGTCTGGGGCTGGCGCGGGCGCTGGTGCGCAAACCCGACATCCTGATCCTCGACGAAGCGATGAGCGCGCTCGAGCCGGCGCTGGAAGAGCGGATCCGGGAGCGGATCACCGCCCTGATGGCGGGCAAGACGATGCTTGTCGTCAGCCATCGCGCAGATGCGCTCAGCCATGTCGATCATGTGGTCCGTATCAAGGCCGGGCGGATTCAGCGCACCGAGCCGAAATCGACATAGCTTTTGCCGAACAGGCGACGCAGCCTGTTGTAGCCGGCCGGGGTCAGCGCCAGCATCAGCGCGCGGCGGCTCTTCACGTTCCACCAGTCCCGCGCGCGGGCGGGCAGGCGCGAAAGCCACCAGACGCGCGGCTGGTCATAGCGGAGCATTTCGGCGCGGAAGGCGCGCCAGAAGCCTTCGTCCTTCACGCCACTGTCGATCAGATGGTCCTGCAGCCAGGCAAGGAAGATGGGGCGCATGCGGGCATCGCCGGTCACCCGGCCTTCGCTGTTGCAGGCGGAATCGGGGTGCTGGCGATATTTGTCGAGCACATCCGGAATGGCCCACACGGGGTGGCGCAGGCACATGCGGAACAGGAAGACCTGATCCTCGTAAAGGGTGCGGAAGGCCTCGTTGAAGCCGCCGACATCCAGGATCGCCTGCCGCCGCGACGTCTGGCTGCAGATGCCGCACAGGGTCTTGCCCCGGCTTTCGAGGAAGCTGGTGGCAACCGTGGGGGCCGGCAGCAGCTGATGGGTAGGCAGCATCTGGTCGCGCGGGTCGTCCATCCAGCTGTTTTCAAGCCCGCCTTGCTGCCGGGTCCAGCTGCGCCACCACATGGTCGCGCCCATCACCATGGCGACGTCGGGGTGGGCATCCAATATGCCGACATGGACTTCCAGCCGCCTTGGCAGCCACACATCGTCGCAATCGAGGAAGGCGACATAATCGCCCCGCGCCATCGCGATACCGCGGTTGCGCGAAGCGGACATGCCACGATTTTCGTGGCCGGGATGCTCCGTATAATGGATCTTTCCGGGGTGCCGTTCCGCATAGGATTTCGCGATCGCGGTCGAACCGTCGGTGCTGCCATCATCGACGAGGATCAGTTCCCAGTCGGTGAAGGTCTGGGCAATGATGCTGTCGATCGCCTCGGCGATGAATTTCTCCCCGTTGAGGAAGATCATGATGGCCGAAACCCTGGGGGCTGACATGCTCATTCTCCGAAATGGTCCATGAGATGGGCGGCGAAGCGGTCACCATCGAGATCGGGCACCACGAGGCGCGGTATCCGGTAACGGCTGGTTTCCGGGAAGGCGAGCTGGCGCCAGCTGAAACTCTCGCATGCCTGGCGAAAGCCCGCTTCCGCCACGATCTGCGGCGTTTCCCGTCGCAGGCGGCCGAAGGGGTAGGAAAAGCTCTGGATTTCACGGCCGCATATATCGGCGAGCTGCTGCCGGCTGCCGCCGATCTGGCGCAGCGCCTGCCGGTGGTCGAGGGTGTCGAGCGGGACATGACCGACAGTGTGCGCGCCGATCTCGATCAGACCGCCTTGTGCAAGCTGTGCAACCTGCCCAGCATCCATGATGCGATCTTCCGGCGGGCCGTGCCGATCTTCGCCGGCCCAGTCCATCACCGCCTGGCACAGGCGCTCGGCCTCGTCCGCCGGCTGGCTGTTCAGAAGCGCCCAGAGATCAAGATAGAGCTGCTGGCGGCTGTTGCTGGGCGGTTCATCCTGTGCGTTCCAGTGCCGGTTGGCTGGCGCATCGGGTGTCGCCCAGCCTGCTTCGCCTGCAACCCATTCAAGCGGCTTGCCATCCACGACCAGCCGTAGTTCTGCGGGGAGCGACGGGCGGGCGAGAATCGCCCGTGCCAGCGCATCCCACCAGAAATCCCGCTGCCGGCCGACGGCACCGCTCACCACGAAGATGGTGGCCGGCATGTCCCGCGCTTCGAGAATGGGGGCGGCGTTCAGCGCATTGTCGGCATAGCCGTCATCGAAGGTGATGGCGATGGACCGACGCGGCCTGTCCGGCGCTGTCATGCTGTCGGCAAGGCGGGCAAGGGGCATGGGTTCGCCGTAGCGACGGATCACGTCCAGATGCTCGGCGAAACGGGCTGGCGTCACGGAAAGGCCCCATGGGTCGGCCGCCGGTTCCGCCACGCGGTGATACATGAGCACCAGCCCGTGACGCTGGTGCCGGGCGCGCAAGCGCATCTGCGCCTGCCATGCCCTGCGGGCCAGAATACGCATGCTTCCACTCATGCCATATGCCATGCAATATGCTGACGGCATTGGCAAAGGGCCGTTGCGGTAAGCGTAGGGGAGATTCGCCGGTCATGGCGAACGGGCAGCCGAAAATCCTTGTTACGGGCGGTGCGGGCTATATCGGCTCGCATACTGCGCTCGATTTCCTCGATCGTGGCTGGTCCGTCGTGATCGTCGACGATCTTTCGCGCGGCAGCCTTTCGGTCGTGCCTGCACAGGCGGAGTTCATCCGCATGGATTGTGCCGACCCGGCGCTTGCCGACGTGATCCGCAGCCGCGGGATCGATGCCGTTGTCCACTTCGCCGCCCGCATCAAGGTGGATGAATCGGTTGCCGACCCCCTCGGCTATTATGGCGCCAATGTCTGCATGGCCCGCAGCCTCTTCGAAAGCGCACATCGCGCCGGCGTCAGGGCGATGGTCTTTTCCTCGACGGCGGCTGTCTATGGCAATGCCGGCCAGGGCGCGGTCAGGGAAGACAGCCCGACTGCCCCGGAATCCCCCTATGGCCGGTCGAAGCTGGCGGCGGAATGGATCCTGTCCGATCTGTGCGCCGTCAGCGCCATGCGCCATGTCACGCTTCGCTACTTCAATGTCGCGGGCGCCGATGCGCAGCGGCGTTCCGGCCCTTCGGCCGACAGCCAGCATCTGATGAAGATCGCGGCGGAAGCGGCGGCCGGGCAAAGGCCCTTCATGCAGATCCACGGCACGGATTATCCCACGCCCGACGGCACCTGCATCCGCGATTACGTGCATGTGAGCGACCTTGCGGCCGCCCATGCGGCGGCCGTTTCCCATCTGCTGGGGGGGGGCGAAAACCTGCTGGCCAACTGCGGCTATGGCCATGGCTATTCCGTCCGCGCCGTCATCGCCGAAGCGCAGCGCCTTGCAGGCCAGCCCTTCGAGGTGCGCGAAGGGCCGCGCCGGCCGGGCGACCCGGTGGCGATCGTTGCCGACGCAGGACTTGCCCGCAAGCGCCTTGGCTGGACGCCGAAGCATGACAGCATCGCCACCATGCTGCAGGATGGAATCGCCTGGGAAAAGCTGCGCGCGGAAAGGGCGGGCGCTGCCGGATGACGCCTGATGTCAGCGTGATCATCCCGGCGTGGAACGCCGAGGCGACGCTTGCGGAAACGGTTGCCAGCGTCTCGGCCCAGACCCACCGGGCCATCGAGATCCTGATCGTGGACGATGGCTCCACCGACGGCACGGCGGCGCTTGCCCACCGGCTGGCGGCAGGCGATGGGCGCATCAGCGTCATCGCCAAGGCCAATGGCGGCGTCGCCACGGCGCGCAACGCCGGGCTTGCCCGCGCGCGCGGAACATGGGCCGCCTGGCTCGACGCCGATGATCTGTGGCACCCGGACAAGATCGCCCGCCAGCTTGAGGCGGCGCGGTCGGCGGAGGCGCTGGACCAGGGCCGGCCCGCCTTTGTCTATACGGGCCACCGCCTGATCGACGAAGAAGGGCGTATCCTGCCCAACCCGCGCACCCTTGCCGACATATCGGGTGAAACCCTTTGCCGGCAGATCGCCACCACCTATTTCACCAATGTCAGCAGCATCATGGCGCCTGTGGATCTTGCACGCGCCTGTGGCGGGCATGATCCGATCCTGCGGCAATCCGGGGTGGAAGGCGCCGAAGATCTTCTGCTTCAGCTGCGGCTGGCCATGCGCGGGCCGGCCGCCTTCGTGCCGCAGGCGCTTGTGGGCTACCGCATGCATGGCGCGAACATGTCGCGCAGCGTGGCGCGGGCTGCGCGTTCCAATCTGATGGCGCTCGATCTCGTCGCGCGTGAGGCCCCCGAGGTGCCGGCCTGGGTGTTCGGCCTGGCAAGGGCGCGGACCTTCGGCTTCGCGCTCCAGATCGCAGCGGCCGGAAGCCCGGCAGCCGCCCTTGGCCATTTGCGGGCGATCCTTCCCGGCCAGCCCTTGCAGGTGGTCCGGCAGGCTCTGCGTTCCCTTGCCTGGGTTGCGGGCGCCGCCCTCGGTGCGCGCCCGCGGGATCCGGCGCTCGGACAGTCCTTCCTGGCCGCCGACCCGGCGACGGTGCCCGTGGAGGGTCACATGCTTCTTGCCACGCGTGATCGCCACTGGCTCAAGGCCGCCGACCTTGCCCGGGCTTCGGCGCACCACCGCTTTTCGGGCGGCGTTCAGGCCCGGCCCTGCCCATGATCCGGGATGGCAGGAATTCAGTAAGGATGATCCAGCCAAGGCCCGTCATGGCGCAGCCATAGTGCACCATGTGAAGCGGCATGCAGCCGATTGCGCCCCATAGCCCCAGCCTTTTCCGCAGCACGCGGAACAGGCCCATGTTGAGCATGACGAACCAGAAGGCGGCGGCCAGGGTGATGGCGAAGGCCGGCGGCCAGAAGGGCGTGGCGGCAAGGGTTGCGGCGATCACCAGCACCATGATGGCGCTCAGCCGGTGGGATGGCGAGAGGTTGAATTCGCTCTCGATGCCGCTTTCGAACAGCATCAGCCGGCTCCAGGGGATGGCGCGATCGAAGATGTCCATCCTGACCATCTGGCCGAGCGTCCAGCATTTCAGATGCTTGCCCTGCATGGTCCGCGCCAGCCGGATCAGACCACCCGCCTGGCTCAGGCGGTTGCCGAACTCCACATCCTCCATCATCCGCATGGCAGGGTCGAAGCCATCGACCCGCTGGAAGGCGGAAACCCTGACCGCGCCGCAGCCTGTCCAGAAGATGCGGGCATAATCCGGCCCTTCCATGTGGACATGGTGGTGCAGCAGGTTGCGATACTGGCTGGTGAGGCCCCGGCAGGCGGGGCGGTTGTCATAGGCGCCGAAGACGGCGTCCACATCCGGTTCGCTGTTGAAGACGCCAATGGCGATGTCCCGCACATCGGCATGGACGACAACATCTGAATCGACGAACAGCAGAAGGTCGGCCCCGGCATCGATGGCCGTGCGCGCGCCGAGGTTGCGGGCTGCCGCCGCACCTGAGCGCCCTGCACTGGCCACCAGCCGGACGCCAGCCTCGCGGGCAATGGCCTGCGTGTTGTCCGTGGAGCCATCATCGACCACCACAACCTCTTGCGGGGCGAAGCCGCCCGCCAGCAGGCCGGAAAGGCAGCGGGAAAGACACCATTGGGCATTGTAGGCGGGCACGACGGCCATGATGGAGGTCATGCCGGCACTGCCTTGCCGTGGGCGGCATCGGCCCTGCGCGACAGCCAGAAGGCCAGCAGAAGGGCTGGCAGAAGCCAGGCGATGCGGCCCTGGTAACGATCGACCGGCGCAGACAGGCCGCCGAAGATGACGGCGTTGATCAACAGGGCCGACAGCAGCAGGATGAGCTGGTCCGCTTCGCGCCGGGCCGGGTCCAGCCGGCCCCTCAGCCAGAGGATGGCAAGGCCGAACGCCGCACCCGCAACCACGAGGCTGATGACGAGGCCGAGGGCATCGAGGCCGGTGCGGTCGCGTTCCTCCTGCACGAACAGCCATTTGCCATCAGGGCCCTTGCGCAGCGGCGCCCAGTGGAAATCATCCAGCCCCACAAGCGCCAGCTGGCTGACGGCATTGCCGGCAAGCGACCAGCTTTGCTGCAGCGGATAATCCCGGAAGCTGCGCCACAGGATCACCGGCTCTTCCGCGCGAATGCGGTCGAGTTCGGCATCGCTGCGCCCTGCGGCGACGCCGCCGTCCTCCCACAACAGCCCGCCAAGGTCGCGGGGCAGATCCTCCAGGCCCTTGCACAGTTCGTAATCGGCCTCTGGGCAGGCGTCTTCCAGATGCCATCGCGCCGGGCCATCGACAAGCGAGCGGGCGAGTAGAATGGGCAGGCGTTTCGGGGCCGTGCTGACTTCATCGAAGGCGATGGCCGATGCCGCCATGTTGGCGACCATGGCGGCGGCCAGCGGCGCCAGCATCAGGGCCAGCGCCATGAAGCCGAGCCTGCGGCGCAGCGCCAGCAGCAGCAGCACGACGAACGCCAGCCCTGCCGCCAGCGGCTGGTGGCCATAATGGGCGGCGATGGAAAAGCTCGAAACGATGAAGAGGAACAGCGCCTCGCCCCATTTCAGCCGCTCCGTGCCGCGCACGACGATGAGGCCGACGAGGATGAGGGCGGCCGCCCAGATATCCGGCATGATCCACGAGACATGGAAGGGAAGGGCGGTGAACAGCACAAGCACCCCGCCTGCCAGCGCGAGGCCGCGCCGGTCAGCGAGGACGGCCCGGTCGAGCAGCAGCGCCAGCAGCGTGACGATGACAAGCGCCTGTACATAGAGGGTGAGGAAGCCTTCCGGTGGCACGGCAACGGCCGTGGTCCAGGCAAAGGCCGAATAATAGAGTGAGCGCACCATCGAGGGGCGGGAGTCTTCGGCGCCTGCCACAGCGCCGCCGCCGCTGGTTGCAGGCTCCGCCGGCATCAGCCGTTCGAGGACGATGGACGCCTGCCGGGCGACTGCCTCCCCGGAATTCAGATAGGCTTCCGTATCGAAGAATTGCAGCGGCGAGCGTGCGACCATTGCCGGCCACAGGAGCAGCAGCCCAAGCAGCAGCAAGCTGCCGGCAATGCCGATGCGGCTGATGCGATGGGCGTTCATGCAGCGCCGGTTCCGGCTGCAGTCACTGGTCAGGCGGCCAGCTGGCCGCCCGGTGCCGGCTTTTTCTCGTCCAGCTGGAATTCCTCGTGATAGGAGCGCTCCACATTCACCGACCACACATCATGCTTTTCGCCCAGGATGTTGCGGGCGGCAAGCATCGCCGTCAGCATCGAATGATCCTGGTTGTTATAGCGGTGCAGGCCGTTGCGGCCGACGGTCTGGAAATTTTCCAACGTGCCGAGCCATCCGGCCACGGTATCGAGGGCATCGCGATATTCGCCATCATAGACCGGATAGGCCTTGAACTGGCGGATGACGGTGCCATCGACGACGCTATCCGCATTTGCGAGGCCTAGCCGCTCCAGTTCGCGGCCGGCGAGCTTCAGAAGCTCGGCGTCGGGCATGGACCAGAGCTCGTCTCCCTCGTTGCAGAAATATTCCATCCCGATCGAGGCATGCTCCGGATTCGGCAGCATTTCCTTCGACCATGCACGGAAATTCTGGATGCGGCCAACCTTCACGCCCGGATCATGGATGTAGATCCAGTTGTCCGGGAAGGGATCCGGATGGTCGAGCACCAGCGTGACGATCAGGAAGTCCCGATAGGAAAGCTTGTTGGCCGCTTCGACCACTTCGGCCGGGGGCGAAGGCTCCATCTTCTGGATCAGTTCGCGGATGGGCATGGTGCTGATGAAATGCTCGGCCTCGACCAACCGCTTCGTGCCGGCCTGTTCGACTTCGATGGCTGTCACGCGCCTGTCATCGCGCAGCACGCGCGTGCAGTTCGTTTCCATGTCGAGCGTGCCGCCGCGCTTCTGCACGAGATCGGCCACCTTTTCCCACATCATGCCGGGGCCGAGGCGGGGATAGTGGAATTTCTCGATCAGGCTGGCGGTGTCGTTCGAACCGGTGATGGCGTTCATCACGGCCTTCATCAGCGAGAGATTCTGGATGCGCTGGGCGGCCCAGTCGGCCCGGATCTGGGACGGCGGGATGCCCCACACCTTCTGCGTGTAGCTGCGGAAGAAGTGCATGTAGAGGCGGCCGCCGAAGCGGTTCGTCACCCACTGCTCGAAGCTTTCCTCTTCCTTCGAGGGGCGGATCTGCCACTTGAAGTAGGACAGCATGATGCGCGCGGCTTCATAGACACCGATGTTGGTCAGCGCATTGAGAAGCCGTAGCGGGTAGTGGAAGAAGCGGTCACGGTAGAAGATGCGGCTCATGCGGGGGACAATGATGAAATCATCGCCCATCACCTCGTGCCACATCTGCTCGACTTCACCCACCTTGGTGAAGAAGCGGTGCCCGCCAATGTCGAAACGATAGCCCTTGTAGCTTTCGGTCCGCGCGATACCGCCAACGATCCTGTCGGCTTCGAAAAGCAGTGGCTTCACCGATGGGGAAAGGCGTTGCAGTTCATAGGCGGCCGTCAGGCCGGCCGGGCCGGCCCCCACGATCGCCACGCGGGTCTCGCCGCCCGGCCTGGCGGCCGATCCGCCGGCCCCGCTGTCATCCTGTCCGCCTTTGCCGTGAACGCTGTACATGTAGGAACTCGCCTCTCTGCCCTTGGGCATCGACATGGGTCTGCCCTCCGACACGGTCTTCCTGACACACTACCGGGCTGCAGACTTCAGGCACCAAATTTGCAGGGGCAGAGACAGAAGGCAAATGAAAAGGGCGGTTGCCAGCCATTGGAAAGGCTGAAGCCACCGCCCTTTAACAATTGTTTGCCGTTCAGAGAGGCTTGATCTGGCTGAACGGGGTGTCCTTGTCGGGGCGCATGTCGCCGGGCAGGCCGAGCACGCGTTCCGCGATGATGTTGCGCAGGATCTCGTCGGTGCCGCCCGCGATTCGCAGGCCGGCGGCTGCCAGGTAGGAGCCTTGCAGCTTTTCGAGGTCGGAGCCCTTTTCAACGGCGAAGCCGGAGCCTTCGGCGAGATCGAGGGCGAAGGACGACATGTCCTGCATGGTCTTGGCGATGACCACCTTCGAGATCGACTGTTCCGGACCCGGGATCTGCCCGCGGGAGAGGGCGGACAGCGCCCGCATCTGGGTCAGCTTGATGCCCTCGTCGTTGATGTAGGTCTCGGCGATGCGGTTACGCACGTCCGTGCGCTCGATCGCCGGGCCGTTTTCCGTCTCGATGCCGGTGGCGACCTTCATCAGCGTGTCATAGCCGGGCGCGTGGCGCGGCTTGCCGCCAACGGCGAGGCGCTCGTGCATGAGGGTGGTAAGGCTCACCTTCCAGCCTTCGCCCACTTCGCCGAGGCGATGGCTGTCCTTCACGCGAACGTCGGTGAAGAACACCTCGTTGAATTCGGCGCCGCCCGACATCTGCTTGATCTGCCGCACTTCGACGCCGGGGGCGTGCATGTCGACGATGAACATCGTGAGCCCCTTGTGCTTGGGGGCGTCGAAATCGGTGCGGCACACGACGATGCCGAAGTCGGACCGGTGAGCGTAGCTCGTCCAGACCTTCTGGCCGTTGATGACCCATTCGTCACCCTCGCGCACGGCCTTGGTGCGGATGGAGGCGAGGTCGGACCCGGCGACCGGCTCGGAGAAGAGCTGGCACCAGACTTCCTCGCCACGCAGGGCCTTGGGCACATAGCGCCTGGCGATTTCCGGCTGGCCATGGGTAAACACGGTCGGGATGCACATGCCGAGGCCGATGCTGTAGAGGCCGGTCGGCGCGTAGGTGCGGCTTTCTTCCTGGTTGAAGATGATCTGGTGCATCGGCGTCAGGCCCTGGCCGCCAACGGCCTTGGGCCAGGTGATGCCGACATAGCCGGCATCATGCTTCTTCGCCTGCCATGCCTTGCAGTGCGCCACGAACTCGTCGAGCTCGTAGGGCTTTGCGGGCGAGGTCATGTATTCCTGCGCGTTCGCATCGATCCAGGCGCGGACCTGGGCGCGATATTCGGCTTCCTGCGGCGTATCGTTGAAATCCATGTCGGGTCTCCCTTTTCATCCAGCCTGCCGCCCGGCGATGCCATGGGCCAGCAGGCATTTGGCCGCAGCGTCAGGCGGCCGCCCGGTTCCTCTGTTCCAGCGCGCGTACAAGCCTGTCGGCCCAGTGGGCGGCGCTGCCCAGCGCAGCCGCCAGCTGGCGGTTGCGGCGATAGTAGAACTGGCAGTCATGCTCCCAGGTGAAGCCGATGCCGCCATGGAGCTGCACCGATTCCTCGGCTGTCAGCTTCAGGGCGTCGAGGCTCGCGACACGGGCGGCGGCCGCCGCCTGCGCAAGCTCGGGCGCTTCGGCGGCCCAGGCCCAGCAGCCGTGCATGGCATGGGCGCGGGCCAGCTCGGCCTTGATGTACATGTCCGCCAGCTTGTGTTTCACGCCCTGGTAACGGCCGATGCGCTGGCCGAAGGCGACGCGGTCCTTGGCGTAGGCAAGGGTCATGTCGCGGGCGGCCTCGGCGGTGCCGAGGGCTTCCCATGCGAGGAGGACGGCGAGGCGCTCGGTCAGCTTCACCCAGTCGGCGGCGGTGCCCAGCGCCTCGGCGGCAACGCCATCAAGCCTGAGCGTCGCGGAGGGGCGGACGAGGTCGAGCGTTTCAACCGCCTCGCGCGCCACGCCATCGAGCGAAACGAGCGCCATGGCCGGGCCATCGGCCGTGGCGACGGTGACGACGGCGACAGTGGCGATGCGGCCATCGACAACCGGGCTCTTCATGCCGGAAAGCTTGCCGCCCTCAAGGCGGGTGGCGGGCGTCGCGGCGATGGACTTCGCATCGCCTTCAGCCCAGGCAAGGCAGCCGACGGCTTCGCCTGCGGCGAGCTTCGGCAGCCATTCGGCCTTTTGCGCGTCCGTGCCGGCGATCAGCAGCGCCTCGATCACGGCCATGGTCGACATCAGCGGAACAGGCGCCAGGCTGCGGCCCATTTCCTCGGCCAGAACACAGGCTTCATCCGGCCCGAGGCCAAGGCCGCCATGGGCCTCGGGAACGCGGGCGGCAGGCCAGCCCTGCTCGACAACGGCGGCCCACAATTCGGCATCGTGGGTCGCGCCGTCGTTCATCACCTTGCGCGCGACAGCCGGGCCGGCGCGGGCGTCAAGGAACTTGCGGGCAGCGTCCTGCAGGGTCTTGGCGTCATCCGAAAGATCGAAGTTCATGGAAGGCCTCCTTTTGACATTCCGACTAACCCTTCAGGCGGGTCCGCATTGCCTAGCGAATGCAAGAGGCGCGACGTTCCGCTGGCCTGTGCGCGCCTCCTGAATTCGCCTCTTTCAGGCGGCCTTCTGCTGCCTTTCGCCGGGCCACTGGCGCCAATATGCCGCACGCTTTTCCGCAACGGTCTTTTCGGCCGCCGCCTTCACCGGCCCGAAGCCGCGCGCTTCCAGCGGAAGCCGGGCGATGTCGACGGCGAGCGCCAGATTGTCGGCAGTCAGCCCCGCGATCAGCTTTTCGGTTTCGCCGATATAGGTCTCGATTGCGGCGCGTTCGCGCTTGCGCTCATCCGAATGGCCGAAGGGGTCGAAGGCTGTGCCGCGCAGGCCTTTCATGCCGGCCAGCAGGCGGAAGACAGGTTCCGCCAGCCAGCCGGGCACGGCATATTTGCGTGGCCGGCCGGTCGCCGGGTCGGTGCGGGCGATCAGCGGCGGCGACAGATGATAGGTGCGGGTCCTGCTGGAAGAGAAAATGCCCTGCAGCCTGTCCTCGAAGCGGCCATCCATCATCAGCCGGGCGACCTCATACTCGTCCTTGTAGGCCATCAGCTTGTGAAGCGCGCGGGCAACCGCTTCCGAAAGCCGCTCGCTGCCGGGCATCACGGCCGTCTCGGCGGCCTGCACCCGCGTCATCACGTCACGGTAGCGGCCGGCCCAGGCTTCGTCGCCCCAGCGGGCCAGATCCGCAGCGCGGGTGGCGATGCGGTCTCCAAGCGTCGTGTCGGCAGCAGGCGCCGGGCGCAGCATTGCCTCCACCCGCGCCGGATCATGGGCAAGCAGCCGGCCCAGCGCGAAAGCGCGGCGGTTGAAGTCCACCGCCACGCCGTTGAGGGCGATGGCGCCATCAATGGCCTCGAACGGCAGCGGCACAAGGCCCTTCTGCCAGGCAAAGCCCATCACCAGCATGTTGGCGCCGATGGCATCGCCCATCAGCTGCGTGGCGATGCGGTCGGCGGCGATGAAGTCGCTGGCCTTCGCCACCTGCTCGACCGTCTTGCGCACGAGGGCGGTGCGGAAATCGAAATCCCGGTTGCGGACGAAATCGGCCGTGGGGGCAACATCGCCATTGGCGACGACATGGGTGCGCGTTGGCGCCATCAGGTTCCGGGCGGCCTTGTCCGCAGCCACGACGGCGTCGCAGGCCAGAACCAGATCGGCCGACCCCGTCATGATGCGCGGCCCGAGAAGATCGGCGCCGGACGGCGCGAGCCGGACATGGCTCCAGACAGCACCCCCCTTCTGGGCGAGGCCTGCCATGTCGGCCGTGGTCGAGGCCATGCCGGCGAGATGGCCCGCCATTCCCAGAAGCGCCGAGACAGTGAGGACGCCCGTGCCGCCGATACCGGTGACAAGGATGTTCACAGGCTCCCGCAGGGCCGGGACTTCGGGCATGGGCACGCCCGCCGTGTCGATGGCGCGGGCTTCGGGCTTTTTCAGTTCGCCGTCCTCGATGGTGACGAAACTGGGGCAGAAGCCCTTCAGGCAGCTGTAGTCCTTGTTGCAGCTTGACTGGTTGATCTGCCGCTTGCGGCCGAATTCCGTGTCGAGCGGCTCGATCGAGACGCAGTTGGACTGCACCGAACAGTCACCGCAGCCTTCGCACACGGCCGGGTTGATGACGACGCGGCGCGCCGGATCGGGCATGCGGCCACGCTTGCGGCGGCGGCGCTTTTCAGCGGCGCAGACCTGGTCGTAGATGATGACGGTGGTGCCGCTGGTGGCCGCAGCCTCGCGGCTGACCGGGTCGAGGAAGGCGCGGTCCTTCAGCACCACCCCGGCGGGCAGGCTGCCATCGGGGTAGCGTTCGAGATCCTCCGTCAGCACCCAGACCTTCTTCGCGCCTTCGGCCAGCATCTGCCGGGCGATCATCGGCACGGTGAGGCCGCCTTCAACCGGCTGCCCGCCCGTCATGGCGACGGCATTGTTGTAGAGGATCTTGTAGGTTATGTTGGCGTTGGCCGCGATCGCCTGGCGGATGGCGAGCAGGCCGGAATGCTCGTAGGTGCCATCGCCCAGATTGGCGAAGACATGCTTTTCGTTGACGAAGGGCGCCTCGCCCACCCAGGTCGCGCCTTCGCCGCCCATCTGGGTGAAGGTTTCTGCCCGGTCCATCCACAGCGCCATGATGTGGCAGCCAATGCCGGCCAGCGCGCGCTCGCCTTCCGGCACCTTCGTCGACGTGTTGTGCGGGCAGCCCGAGCAGAAATAGGGCGTGCGCTTCACCGGAGCCTCGAACTTCGCCAGCAATGCCTCTCGCTTCTCGAAGAAAGCGAGCGCATTTTCGATCCGCTCGGTCTTGTGGAAGTGGCTGAGGCGGCGGGCGATGACGCGGGCGATCATGCCGGGCGTCAGCTCATTGTCGGGCGAAAGCAGCCATTCGCCCTTTTCATCCTGCTTGCCCACCACGACGGGGCGAACGCCGGGCTTCCAGTTGTAGAGCTGCCATTTCAGCTGATGCTCGATGAATTCGCGCTTTTCCTCGATGACCAGCACTTCCTCGAGGCCCTCGGCAAAGGCGCGCACGCCGTCCGGCTCCAGCGGCCATGGCATGCCCACCTTGTAGAGCCTGAGGCCGATGTCGGCGGCCACCTTCGAATCGATGCCCAGCTCTTCCAGCGCCTCCATGGTGTCGGCAAAGGCCTTGCCGGTGGACAGGATGCCGAAACGGGGGCGCAGCGTGTCCCACACCAGCCGGTCGATTCCGTTGGCGCGCGCAAAGGCCTGGGCGGCAAAGCCCTTGTAGCGCTGCAGCCTTGTGTCTTCTTCGCGCCAGATGTCGTTGGCGCGGATGTGGACGCCGCCTTCGGGGAATTCGAATTCGGGAAAGAGGATCGGCCGCCGTTCGCGCGCGGTATCGACTGTCGCGGATGTCTCGACCGTATCGGCCGTTGCCTTGAAGCCGACCCATGTGCCGGCAAAGCGGCTCATGGCGATGCCCAGAAGGCCATATTCCACGAATTCATGCACGCTGGCCGGCGCCAGGAAGGGCACGAAGGCAGCGGAGAAATTATGGTCCGACTGGTGGGGCAGGGTGGAGGATTTCGCGCCATGGTCATCCCCCACGATCGCCAGCACGCCGCCATGGCGCGATGTGCCCGCGGCGTTCGCATGCTTCAGCACGTCCATCGCCCGGTCGAGGCCGGGGCCCTTGCCGTACCAGAGGCCGAAGACGCCATCATGTCTGGCGCGCGGGTTCATTCCGGCCATCTGCGAACCCCAGACGGCGGTCGCGCCCAGTTCCTCGTTGATGCCCGGCACGAACATGATGCTGGCGGCCTCCAGCCGGTTTCGCACCCGCCACAGTTCCTGATCAAAGGCGCCAAGCGGCGAGCCGCGATAGCCGGAGATGAAGCCCGCCGTGTTCAGCCCTTCGGCCCGGTCGCGCGCCTGCTGCACGAGGGCAAGGCGGACGAGCGCCTGCGTGCCGGACAGGAAGATGCGCGGGGCATCGAGTTCATATCGGTCTTCCAGCGAGACGGCGCGCGCCGGCCCGCTAGCCGTGGGCCGGATGATTCCGGGCCGGGTGGTTTCGGGCGTGATGGATTCTGCTGACATGCGGACTCTCCCCAAGTAGGGCAATAATACTGCCCTTTCGAGGTAGATGCAACGCCGGTGCAGCGCCTGTGCACAGCCCTTGCTGGAGGGGCCTGCTTTCAACCTCTCACGCTCCGGCCTTTCAGGGCGCTTGCACGTGCGCGGGGGCCTGTTATAAGCCCGCGCTTCGAATTCTGACGCAAGGCGGTATGCCCCAGGCGGGGCAAGGGCGGGTGTGGCGGAACTGGTAGACGCGCTGGATTTAGGTTCCAGTGTTGAAAGACGTGGGGGTTCGAGTCCCTCCACCCGCACCAGGCTCGCCTCCGGCCACCGCACCCCGCATGTGGGGCCACTTGGAGGACCTGGAGTTTCATGACTGTCACCGAGACGCTGAACGAAGGCCTGAAGCGCGGCTTTGAGCTGCTCATCGAGGCCGGGGCGATCGCCGACCGTGTCGAGGCCGCTGTAGCCGAGGTCGCACCGCAGGTGCGCATGCCCGGTTTCCGGCCCGGCAAGGTTCCGGCCAACCTGATCCGCAAGATGCATGGCGAGTCGCTGCACCGCGAAGCTGTGCAGCAGGCGGTCAACGATGCCGTGAACCAGCTTCTGTCGGAGCGCGGCCTGCGCCCGGCCATGCAGCCGAAGATCGACATCGAAGGCGGCGACAAGCCTGGCGAAAATCTGAAGCTGAGCATCAGCCTCGAAGTGCTCCCCGAAGTGCCCGAGACCGATATCGAGGGCATCGAGCTCGAGCGGCTGATGGCGGAGGTTGCCGACTCCGATGTCGATACCGCTGTCGAGCGCATTGCCCAGCAGTCGAAGAGCTTCGAGGACGCGCCCGCCAAGCACAAGGCCGGCAATGGCGACCTCGTGGTCATGGATTATGTCGGCAAGGTCGATGGTGAAGCCTTCGAGGGCGGCACCGGCGAGGATATGGAGATCGAGCTTGGTTCGGGTCGCCTCATCCCCGGTTTCGAAGATGGCCTGACGGGCGTGAAGGCCGGCGACGAGACGGTCGTGAAGGTGACCTTCCCGGCCGATTATCCCGCCGGGCATCTGGCCGGCAAGGATGCCGAATTCGCCATCACGGTGAAGGCCGTGAAGCAGCCCAAGGTGCCCGCTGTCGATGACGAACTGGCCAGGAATCTCGGCCTCGAAAGCCTTGAGCAGCTGAGGGGCATCCTGAAGGACCAGGTCGAGAGCGAACTCAACAACCTGACCCGCACCCATCTGAAGCGCAAGCTGCTCGATCATCTGGCGGCCGCAACCAGCTTCGAGGTTCCGCCTTCGATGGTGGATGCCGAGTTCGAGCAGATCTGGAGCCAGGTTCAGTCCGAGTCCGGTGAAGAGGCCGAGGCCGAGAAGGACGATTATGTCCGCATCGCCGAGCGCCGCGTGCGTCTGGGCCTCCTGCTGTCGGACATCGGCCAGAAGAACAATGTCCAGGTCAGCCAGGCCGAAATGAACCGCCTCGTCGCCCAGGAGGCTTCGCGCTATCCGGGGCAGGAGCGCGAAGTCGCCAAGTTCTTCAGCGAGAACGCCATGGCCGCCGCCCAGCTGCGTGCGCCGCTGTTCGAGGAAAAGGTGGTGGACTTCCTGCTGGGCAAGGCCAGCATCACCGATCGCACCGTGAGCCGCGAAGAGCTGGAAGCGGCGATCGAAAGCGAGGACGAGACCCCGCAAGGCCATGTCCATGGGCCGGATTGCGACCATGACCATGATCATGATCATGGCAAGGCTGCCAAGAAGCCTGCTGCCAAGAAAAAGGCCGCTGCCGAAGAAAACACCGAGGAGAAGCCCGCGAAGAAGCCAGCCGCCAAGAAGAAGGCTGCCGCTGAGGCCGGCGCCGAGGAGAAGCCCGCGAAGAAGCCGGCTGCCAGGAAGAAGGCTGCCAGCGACGAGTGAGCGGATGCGATCGGCCTGTCCGGCCTTTGATGGCCGGGCATGCGTGGCCTGAACGCCAATGGCCAAAGGGGCTGCACCTCAGGGTGCGGCCCCTTTTTCATGCCGTGCCTTTGCGGGCTGCCTGCCCGATCTGATCTGTCGGGCTGAAGGCCGGTGCGATGCCCCTCAGGTGGAAAGGATGCCAAGGGGGGATCGCCGGGCACAAAAAAGGGCGGGCACCGGGGCCCGCCCTTTTCTGAAGCTTTCCCCGCGGCAGCACCAGACCGGCGCAGGAAAGGCCATGTTTCAGAAGCTGCGCGTCAGAAGGCAGCCGAGAGCGTCACGACGATGCCGTCACGACCGGCGCGGTTGGCGCGGAAGCTGTCGCCGCCCGGCAGGAAGATGCGGTCACGCGAATAATCGGTGCCGACATAGGCAACGCCCAGGGTGAGCGGTTCGAAGACGATGTCCGCGCCCAGCATCCAGTCGAGCTTCTTGGTGGTGCCATCGGCTTCGTCGAACACCAGCGACCCCTGCTCGTGGCCAAGCGAGGCCTTCAGCGTGATCGGCGTGTTCGGGATGCCGGCGTTCACGGCGCCGTAGAGGTAGCGGCTGGAGCCATCGAGGTTGTTCTGGCTGGGCGCCCAGCTCAGGCCGAGCTCAAGGCCGACCGGGCCGACCGTGGTGCCGACGGTGCCGAAGAATTCGACGATGTCGGTGTCCGTGCCGCCCGGATAGAGATAGCCGACGACGCCGATGGAGGTGTCGAGGCCGCCAAGGCTGCCAGCCCAGCCGAGCGTTGCGTCGATTTCCGTCGTCGAACCGTTGAAGTCGGCGATGGAGGAGCCCCACAGGCCAACGAAGAAGCCGGGCGCGGTGGAGACGGTGATCGAGCCCTGGATGGCCGGATCGAGATCGGAGAAGCTGACGCCGCGGAAGCGGTAATCACTCACGAAATCGACGCTGCCGGAAATCTCGACGCCGGAATCCTGGGCCTTCGCCATGCCGGCGGGCAGGAGCATCGCGGCAATCGGGGCAGCAAGAAGGATGGAACGGTTGAACTTCATCTGAATGTCTCCCTGGCGCCGTCCGTATGGACGGCCATTTCAAAAGGGCCTCTGAGGCCGGTTCCGCGCTCGCCAGGGCGGTGTCCTGACCCTTGGCGGTGCCGAGGCCCGCCAGTGGTTCTGGATGGGGCCTTGAAGCCCTCTTGATGGACATGTTGCCGCATTTTGTGCGTTGCACAAGAGCATTTTTCGCATCGGGTCGTGGCAAGATGCGCGGCTGTTGCATTTTTGGCACAGCAGTGTTCCGGCTGGGCGCATTTCATGCGTTCGCGCCCTGTTCCGCCCTGTTTCCTTGCCGTTGCGCAGCCGCTATGACTGGCGCATGTCCGATCTGTTTGAAGACACCGGCGCTGCGTCCGGTGACTATGATGCGCAGTCCATCGAAGTCCTCGAGGGTCTGGAACCTGTCCGCCGCCGCCCGGGCATGTATATCGGCGGCACCGACAGCAATGCGCTGCACCATCTTGCCGCCGAAGTGCTGGACAATGCGATGGACGAGGCCGTTGCCGGCCACGCCAGCCGCATCGAAGTGGAACTGGCGGCCGATGGCACGCTTTCCATCACCGACAACGGGCGCGGCATCCCTATCGATCCGCACCCCCGCTTTCCGGACAAGTCGGCGCTCGAAGTGATTCTCACCATGCTGCATTCCGGCGGCAAGTTCACCGCCGGCGCCTATGCGACTTCGGGTGGCCTGCACGGTGTCGGCATTTCCGTCGTCAATGCGCTGTCGGAAGAGCTTGTGGTGGAGGTGGCCCGCAACCGCACCCTCTATCGCCAGCGCTATTCGCGCGGGGCGGCGCAGGGGCCGCTGGAAAACTGCGGCGGCACGCCCAACCGGCGCGGCACCATGGTCGCCTTCCGTCCAGACCCCGAGATTTTCGGCGCCAGCCTCCGCTTCCAGCCCGAACGGCTCTACCGTCTGGCCCGATCCAAGGCCTATCTCTTCGGCGGGGTCGAGATCCGCTGGCGCTGCGCCCCGGAACTTGCTGACGACAAGGTGCCCGAAAGCCAGACCTTCATCTTTCCCGGAGGCCTTGCGGACCATCTGGGCGAGGATGTCGGCGCCGAGGCGACCGTCACCAACCAGCCCTTCACTGGCCGCCACGAGTTTCCCGATGGCGCCGGACGGCTGGAATGGGCCATGCACTGGACCGTGACCGGCGATGCCAGCCACAGCTGGTATTGCAACACCATCCCCACGCCGCAGGGCGGCACGCACGAGGCCGGCTTCCGCAGCGCCATTCTGAAGGGGCTGAAGGGCTTTGCCCAGCTGGCAGGCGTGAAGAAGGCTGGCGACCTCAGCTCGGACGATGCGCTGGTGGGAACGCGAATCCTGCTGTCGCTTTTCATTCCGCAGCCGCAGTTCCAGTCCCAGACCAAGGATCGCCTTGCCTCCGTCGAGGCGCAGCGCCTTGTCGAGACGGCGGTGAAGGATCACTTCGACCACTGGCTTTCCGAAGACCAGGAACGCGGCCGCGCGCTGCTCGCCTTCGCCATCGACCGGATGGAAGAGCGGCTGGCCCGCCGGGCCGAGCGCGAGGAAAAGCGCAAGACCGCGACCAACGCCCGCAAGCTGCGCCTTCCGGGCAAGCTGACGGACTGCGCCAGCAACAGCCGCGAAGGCACGGAGCTGTTCATCGTCGAGGGGGATTCAGCCGGCGGGTCCGCCAAGCAGGCGCGGGATCGCACCACCCAGGCGATCCTGCCCATTCGCGGCAAGATCCTGAACGTCGCCTCGGCGGCCGCTGCCAAGATCGGCGCCAACCAGGAAGTGTCCGACCTTGCCCTCGCGCTGGGCTGCGGCACGCGTGACAAATATCGCGACGAGCAGTTGCGCTACGAGCGCGTGATCATCATGACCGATGCCGATGTCGATGGCGCGCATATCGCCACGCTGCTGATGACCTTCTTCTTTCAGGAAATGCCGGGCCTCGTGCAGGCAGGGCGCCTCTATCTTGCGCAGCCGCCCCTTTACCGCATCACCGCCGGCGCCGACAGCGTCTATGCCCGCGACGACATCGAGCGCGAGCAGCTGATCGCCAGGCGATTCAAGGGCCGCAAGGTCGAGGTGAGCCGCTTCAAGGGCCTGGGTGAAATGGCCCCGAAACAGCTGCGGGAAACCACGATGGACCCGGCCCGCCGGACGCTCATCCGTGTCACGCTTCCGGAAAGCAACCAGGACAGGCATATGGTGCGCGACCTGGTCGACCGACTGATGGGCCGCGTGCCGGAGCATCGCTTCAACTTCATTCAGGCCCACGCAACCCAGCTGGAGGCAGAAGCGATCGATGCCTGACAAAGCCCGCCACGCCGCCAACGGGGCCGCACAAGCTGTGGACTGCGTGGAAATCCCGTCCGCCCCGGAAGCGCGCCGCGTCGCCGGTACGGGCCTGTTCATGCTACTGGCGGGCGGGCTGCTGGCCATCATGCCGCAGGCGCCGGCCTTCGGCCTTGCACGCCCGCCTTCGGCTGATGCCGTCGCCCATGCCTATGTGCAGGGCAGGCTGGCCCTGTCCGAGGATGAGCTGGCGGTGGCAGCCGAACGCTTCGGCGTGGCGCTGAAGACGTCTCCGGACGACTTGCTTCGCCGCAGGGCGCTGGATGTAGCCATATTGTCCGGGGACATGAAGGCGGCCGTGCGGCTGGCCGGGCAGGTCCGGCTCGATCACGAGCGGCCGGGCTTCGCGCTTGCCGATTCGCTGGTCGGGCTGATCCGCCTGTCCGGCGCCGCCGCCGCGCGGGACTGGCGCGCCTATGAAGCCGAGCGCCTGGCGCTGGCGGAATCCGGCCGCACGGATGGCGCCAACCCGTTGATGGGCGCGGTTCTGGAAGCCTATGGCCTGTCGGCCCGTGGCCAGCATGATGCCGCGCTTGCCCTTGTCGATCCGGCCAGGGCCGGCGGAATCGCTGCATCCTATTTCGCCGAACACCGCGCCCATCTGCTTGCCCTGGCCGGGCGCTGGCCTGAAGCCGCCGAGGCCTATTCGGGGCTTGTGGCAGCCGAAGGGGCCAATGTCGCGCGTCTGCGGCTGAACGCCGTTTCCACCGCGCTGAAGGCTGCCCGCACCGAGCCCGAGTGGCGCGACCGCGCCATTCTTGCCCTTGGTTCCGGCCCCCAGCGCGATCCTGTGCTGATGGCTGCGCGCGCGGCGTTTGCCAGGAACCCGCGCCTGTCCCCCGAGGCGCTTGGCGGCATTCTTGCGCGCCAGCAGGATGGGCTGGCGCTGATGTTCATGCGGGTGGCCGGCGATCTGATGCGGGAGCGGGCGAGCGGGCCAGCCCTGGGCTTCGCCCGAATCGCCACGCTGCTTGCGCCCGATCTGCCCGAAGCATGGCTTGTCACGGCGGATGTTCTTGCCCGCAACAGCAAGCCCGACCTCGCGCTCGAGGCCCTTTCCCGGCTGGACAGGGCGGGCGCATGGGCAGACGTCACGCCCGGCAGGCGCGCCGCCTATCTTTCGGCCGCCGGCCGGCAGGACGAGGCCCGCGCCATCGTGGCGCGGGTGGTCGCGGGGCCGGATGCCCAGCTTGAAGACTGGGCGCGCCTTGCCGATATCGAGCGGCAGGCAGGCAATCACCGCCAGTCCGCCGAAGCCTATGCCAGGGCGATTGCGCGCGCCGGCGAAGAGGCGCTCGGGCCGGTGCAGATGGCCCAGCTGCACTTCCTGCACGGTTCTGCCCTCGAACAGGCGGGGGACTGGGCGGCAGCGGAAGGCGAATTGCGGCGGGCCGTGACGCTTCAGCCGGAAAACCCTGTCTATCTCAATTATCTGGGGTATTCGCTTCTCGACCGATCGCTTGCCATGGCCGAGGCGCGCGACCTGATTGCGCGCGCCTACAAGGCGGCGCCGGAAAATGGGGCGATCATCGATTCCATGGGCTGGGCCGAATATCGGGCAGGTAACCATGCCGAGGCGGTGCGCCTGCTGGAAAAGGCCCGCGCCGCCGAGCCGGGAGACCCGACGGTGGCCGATCATCTGGGCGATGCGCTCTGGCGCATGGGCCGGCGGATCGAGGCGCGCCATGCCTGGCGCGCGGCGCAGGCGCTGCAGCCTGACGAGGCGCTGTCGGCGGCCCTTGCCCTGAAGCTCGATTACGGCCTCGACATCGCGCTTGCCGGCAAGCCATGAGCGATGCCGCGCCGGCGGTGGAACATGCCCCCGCCAAGATCAATCTCGCGCTGCATGTCCGCGCCCGCATGCCCGATGGCTATCATGCGCTGGAAACCCTTTTTGCCTTTACCGATTTCGGGGACAGGCTCGAAGCGCGCGACGCCGAAGACTGGTCGCTCGCCGTCGTGGGGCCGATGGCGGCCGATACCGGCCCGCTGGATGACAATCTCGTCCTCCGGGCTGCCCGGGTCTTCGCCAGTGCAACCGGCTACCCGGCGCGCCATGCCTTCCGGCTGGAAAAACACATCCCCACTGCCGCCGGCCTTGGTGGCGGCAGCGCGGATGCCGCCGCGACGCTCAGGCTTTTGAACCGGCTGGCGGGCCATCCGCTGGACATGGCGGCGCTGGAAGCGATTGGCGCCGGGCTGGGGGCTGACGTTCCGGCCTGCGTGCGCTCGGTCACTTCATGGGGGCAGGGGCGAGGAGAGGAACTGCGGCCCGGGCCCGACCTTTCCGGTATGGCGGTGCTGCTGGTCAATCCACGCGTTGCCGTGCCGACGGGGCCGGTCTTCAGGGCGTGGGACGGCATCGATCGCGGCCCGCTGAGGCAAGACTGGCAGGCTGGCCGCAACGATCTTGAAGCGCCGGCCATTTCGCTTCAGCCGGTGATTGCCGATGTGCTGGGCTGGCTGCGCGCCTGCCCTGGGGCCGGGCTTGTCCGCATGTCAGGCTCCGGTGCGACCTGCTTTGCCCTTTCCGCCAAGGCTATCACCCACCCCGATGCACCCCCCGGCTGGTGGGTGATGCCCAGCCGGCTTCGCTGAAGCTTGTTTTCTCAAGAGGGGGTGGCAGTCAGGGCACTGGCACAAGCCGTATTTCCGTTCCGAAGCGCTGTCCGAGTGCGTCGACCACCGGGCCGCGGTGATCGGCGCCGACCAGGATCGCGATGCGCCGGCCCGGTTTCGCCGCGACGAGGCTGGCGGCATTGGTCGCGATGCGCTGGTCCCTGGCGCGGTAAAAGCTGGTCAGCAGCTCGTAACGCGTGCCGGCCAGTTCTTCTTCCAGCGTGTCGTAATAGCGTCGGGCAAGTGTGTCATAGCGGCCATCGTTGAGGGCTGCGGCGCTGGCTGTTCGCACGATTTGCATCTGTTCTTCCTGAAGGGCATCCGCCTTCGGGGTGCGGACGGCCGGGTCTTTCTGCAGATCGCGTTCCAGCGCCTTGACCGGGCTTTGCGCGCGCCACCAGTCCGATGGCACGGGCTTTCCCTCAAGTTCCGCGCCCAGCCAGTCGATACCTTTTGCCCTGTCCCGATAGGCTTTCGCCACGGCGCGCATTTCCGGCGGATAATTCGCCGCCAGATACGCTTCGTCGGCGCCAAGATCCTCGGCGCGCATCTCAACCGCGACGACATCGGGTTCGAATTCACGGACGATGGACCCCACATCCTCATAGCCATAGGCCGGATGGTCATGGTGGGCGCCATGTATGGTTGCCAGCACCATCACCTGCGTGCTCCCCTGTGTGGTTGCGCCACTTGCGGTGCGCGGTGCCGGTGCACAGGCGGCCAGAACCGGCAGAAGGCCCACAAGCAGGCCGAGGACAAGGCGCGTGCGCATCATGTTTCCTTTCACTTCCCGTCGATGAAGCCGGCCGGGTCGAGCCCGCGTGCGGCGCGCGCCAGCCTGTCGTTGATGGCGAGGCCGAGGCCATGGCGCGGAACGGGGGCGACTGCGATCGCCGCCTTGCCGCTCCGCTCCGCATGGTGAAGGGCATCGAAGAGCCGGGCTGCGGCTTCGGCAAGGTCTCCGCTGGCGGACAGGCTTTCATCCCCCGCCACCGGCCCGAATCCGAGATGATGTTCGTGCGGCCCGGCCGTCACCACATCCAGCCGCAGCGGCAGGCGCGGTGCATAATGGCGCAGCAGCATGCCGGGGGCCGCTACCTTTTCCCCTTCCGACGCCGGGAGAAGCGGCTGGCCCGCGATCCTTTCCAGATCTTCGGCTGCAATGGCCCCCTGCCTGAGCAGGCGCGGGCCGCCCCCGGTGATCGCCACGATGCTGCTTTCAAGGCCATGGCCGCAGGGGCCGCCATCCAGAACCAGCGGCACCCGGCCATCAAGGCTTTCCAGCACATGGGATGCCCGTGTGGGGGAAAGACGGCCCGAGGCATTGGCGGATGGCGCCGCAACCCCGCGCCCGAGGCCCCTGATCACCGCCTGCATGGCAGGGCTTGCGGGCATGCGCAGGGCGATTGTCGGAAGCCCGGCTGTCACCAGCGCTGAAACCGGCGCGCCCGGCTTCAGCGGCAGAACGAGGGTGAGGGGGCCTGGCCAGAAGGCGGATGCCAGCCGGTCTGCCAGCGGGTCGAACCGGGCGCAGCGTTCGGCCATCGCCCGATCGGCCACATGCACGATCAGCGGGTTGAAACCGGGCCTGCCCTTGGCGGCATAGACAGCGGCCACGGCCTGGCCATTGGCTGCGTCGGCCGCCAGCCCATAGACGGTTTCCGTTGGCAGGGCGACGATGCCGCCTTCGGCAAGAACCTTCACCGTCTCGGCGATGCCGGCTTCGTCCGCAGGCAGAAGGCGCGTCTTCATGGCAGTGGCTTTGGGCATGCAAGGCGCTATAGCGGCACGCGCGCCGTGCGCACAGGCCGGTGAACAAGACTGCCAGAGGACGGGACAGATGACCTACACGCCGCCGATTGCCGAACAGCGGTTCGTGCTCGAAACCATCGCCGACATTGCGGGGCTGCAGCAGCTTCCCGGTTTCGAAGGCGCAACGCCCGACATGGTGGACGCGATTCTGGGTGAGGCGGGCAAGCTGGCCGCCAACGCCTTCGCGCCGCTCAACCGGGTGGGCGATGTGTCGGGCCTGAAGGCTGTGGATGGCGAGGTGCGCACGCCGCCGGGCTTCCGCGAGGCCTATCGCGCCTATGCCGATGGCGGCTGGATCGGGCTGGGCGCCAGCCCCGAGCATGGCGGGCAGGGCATGCCCTTCGCGCTTGCCTGCGCCGTGCAGGAGCAGATCACCGCTGCCAACATGGCCTTTTCCCTGTGCCCGATGCTGACGCTTGGCGCGATCGAGGCATTGCAGGCCCATGCCAGCCCCGAGCAGCAGCAGCTTTATCTGCGGCCGCTCGTCAATGGCCGCTGGACCGGCACCATGAACCTGACCGAGCCGCAGGCGGGATCGGATGTGGGCGCGCTGCGCACCATGGCCACCCCGGCCGAGGACGGCAGCTGGCGCATCAAGGGCCAGAAGATCTTCATCACCTGGGGCGAGCATGACCTCGCCGAGAACATCGTGCACCTCGTGCTGGCGCGCACGCCGGATGCGCCGGCAGGCACAAAGGGCATTTCGCTGTTCATCGTGCCGAAGTTCCTGGTGAATGCGGATGGCACGCTCGGCGCCCGCAACGACCTTCGCGTCGTTTCCACCGAACACAAGCTGGGCATCCACGCCAGCCCCACCTGCACCATGGCCTTCGGCGACAATGATGCGTGCGTCGGCTATATGGTCGGGGCCGAACATGGCGGCATGCGCGCCATGTTCACCATGATGAACCACGCCCGCATCAATGTCGGGCTGGAAGGCATCGCCATTGCCGACCGCGCCTTCCAGCATGCGCTGGAATTCGCCCGGCAGCGCGTACAGTCTGCCCCCTTCGGTGGCGGGCGCACGCCCGTTCGCATCATCGAACATGCCGATGTGCGCCGCATGCTGATGACGGCGCGCGCCTATGTGGAAGCCGCCCGCGCCATCGCCTGCCTGAACGCCGCCGCCGTCGATCGCGCCCATGCCGAAACGGACCCGCAGCGCAAGGCCGATGCCAAAGGGCTTGCCGATCTGCTCACCCCCGTCACCAAGGCCTTTTCCACCGACATCGGGGTCGAGGTGTCGAGCCTGTGCCTGCAGGTGTTCGGCGGCATGGGTTATGTCGAGGAAACGGGGGCCGCCCAGCATTATCGCGATTCGCGTATCGCCCCCATCTATGAGGGAACGAACGGCATCCAGGCGCTGGATCTTGTTGGCCGCAAGCTTTCGATGGATGGCGGCCGCCACTGGCGCGCCCTTCTTCAGCGCGAGCGGCAGTTCATCGCCGCGCTGCCCCGCACGGGCGATCTGGGCCAGCTTGTTCCCTGGCTGGACGATGCGGTGGAGGCTTTGCAGACGGCATCCGTCTGGATCAGCGGCAATGAAGGCGACAAGCTTGTCGATACGGCCGCTGCCGCGACGCCCTATCTGCGCATGTTCGGCCTGACGATCGGGGCCTGCCTTCTGGCCCGCCAGGCAGCCGAAGCCGCGCGCCGGCTGGAGGCAGGCGAGGGCGACCCCCGGTTCCTCAAGGCCAAGATCGCGACCGCGCGCTATTTCGCCGAGCAGCTGCTGCCGGCAGCCGCGGCCCTGCTCGGCCCCGTCACGCGCGGGGCAAGCCAGCTTTTCGCAATTCCGGAAGACGCGCTGCTGGCCGGCTAGGCCGGGCCGGCATGAAAAGGGCCGGGCATGCCCCTCCGCATCCCCGGCCCTGGCTGGCGCCCCCGATACGCAACAAGAGGGGCAACGCGGATTGGCCTGTCCGACTTGATGGCGCGATCCGGTTTGTCGGCTATGTTGGCGCTAAATTGCCTTAGGCACGCGCCTTGGCAAGAACCAATGCGCGTGGCTTTTCAAAAGATTGCATTCCGGCTGATGGCGCGCTCGCCAGCCTCCTCAGCCAGCCTCCTCAGGCAGTGAAGGCAGGCAGGCTGACGGCTGCGTCCGGGTCCCCCAGCGCCAGGAAACTGCCGTTCAGATAGCCGGGCTTGCCATAGCCGAAGGGCGTTCCATCCGTGCCCAGCGTGATCCCTCCCGCCGCGCGGAGGATGGCATCGGCGGCCGCCGTGTCCCATTCCGATGTCGGGCCGAACCTCGGGTAGATGTCGGCGAGGCCTTCGGCCAGCAGGCAGAATTTGAGCGAGGAGCCAGACGGCCTGCTCTCGGCATTGGCGAGCGCTGCAACCCAGGCCTTCGTCCGGTCATCGAGGTGGGAGCGGCTGGTGACGACGACGGGCGGGCTCGACAGGCTGCGCGCGTGAATGCGCGCGCGCGCGCCGCCCCGGCTTTCCTTCCAGGCGCCGAGCCCGGGCGAGCCGGTCCACAGCGTTTCGCTGGGCGGATGCAGCACCAGCCCCAGTGTCGGCACGCCATCTTCCACCAGGCCGATGTTTACCGAATAATCCTGCCCGCCTTCCACATAGTCGCGCGTGCCGTCCAGCGGGTCGATCAGCCAGAAGCGGCGGCCGGCCTGCGGTTTGTCGCCAGCTTCGGCGGCTTCCTCGCCGATGATCACGGCCACCGGGTCCAGCGCGCGGATGGCGTTGGCAAGCAGGCGCTCGGCGGCCTCGTCGGCTTCCGTCACGGGGGATTTGTCGGTCTTGTCGCGGTGGGTCACGCCCGAGGCGCGTAGCCGTTCGATCAGGGCGCCGGCTTCGCGCATCGCCGGGGTCAGGCGTTCGATCAGGCGGGCATGGGCCAGGTCTTCGACGATATGTGCGGACATGAGGCTTCGATCTTTCTTCACTGGTTGCAGTTGCCGGGTCTTGCCACTTGCCGACTCTGCCTGCGGCCTTATGCTCTCTGCCACGAGACTAGGACAGAGGGGGATGCCGGTGAAGACGACAGCATGGCTTGCAGCCGGGACGATCATGGCTGCTGTTACGGCTGGCCCGGCCCTCGCGCAGGCGCCATCCGGCCAGGCACCATCCAGTAGGGCGATGCTGGATTGCGCGGCCATTGACGACGATTTCGCGCGCCTTGCCTGCTATGACGGGCTGGCGAAGGCTATGTCCCCGGAAGCGCGCGCCATGGCCGAAAAGCGTGAAGCGGAAGGCCGCCGCCGCGCCGAGGCCGAAGCCGCCGAGAAGGCGGCAAGGGCAGAGGCCGATCGCAAGGACCGTTTCGGCCGCGAGGGCGTCCTGGGCTACAAGGGCGATCCGGAGCGGATCGAGCAGATCGAGGCGAAAGTGACCGAAAGCCTGCGTGACAGCCTGGGCAAGAGCGTCTTCATCCTCGACAACGGCCAGATGTGGCGGCAGGCCGAAGGCTTCCCGATGCCGCCGGTGAAGGCGGGAACCGCCGTCGTCATCAAGCGCGGCTCGCTCGGCAGCTATCGCATGACGTTCGATCGCATGAACCGCACAGTCCAGGTCATACGCATGCGCTGATTCGGGCGCTGATCCGGTCCACGGGCGTCAGCGCGGCCAGCGGCCCGTCACGTGCGCAAGTTCGGGCCGCGGGCGTTCTTCCAGCGGCTTCGACGGGGTGCCGATGAAGATGAAACCGGCAATGCGGCCGCCGGGAAAGCCCAGGGCGTCCGGCAGGCCGGGCAGATAGGCGGCCGGTTCCGTCAGCCAGTTGGCGGCATAGCCCATGGCGTGGGCCGCGTGCAGCAGGGTCATGGTGGCGGCGCCCGCTGTCATCAGCTGTTCCCATTCCGGGATCCGGCTCTCGCCGTTCACCAGGCTGATCGCGGCCAGCAGCCTCGGCGCCTGCCGGGCGAAGTCCTCCAGCGCCCGCGTTTCCGTCTTTCCCGGCGCGCCGCGCGCCTTGCCGTAAAGATCGAGAAGCAGTGCCGCGAAGGCGTCGCGGTCGGTGATTTCGATGAAGCGCCACGGGGCCAGCTTGCCATGATCGGGAACACGGGTCGCGGCCTTCAGCATGGTTTCCATCTCGGCAGCGTCAGGCCCGGGCGCGACAAGATCGCGCGCCTTGCCCGAGCGGCGGCTCAGCAACAGGGTAAGCGGCGTTGCGGCATCGTTGAACTGATAGGATTCCATGCGCCGCTTCTTGGCACAGTGGGGCGTGGCGGGCTAGTCGGCCCGGCATGACCGACATGCCCCCCGAGACTCCGCCCGTCCTTGCAGCCCCCGCGCCCGAGGCTGGCGCGCCAGCCGTCAGCGCGCGCGAAACCATTCTCGTTTCCGGCAAGGCGATCACGCCGGGGGCGGGGTCCGAGGCATTTGGCGCCGTGCGGCTCGATTCCATTGCCCTCAGCCCGGTATCGGGTCGTGTGGAGGATGCGCTGCGCGGCATTGGCGGCATCCAGCTTTTCCGCGCCACGTCCACCCGCACGTCCAACCCTTCCGCGGATGGCGTCACCACGCGCGGCTTTTCCGGCAATGCCGCCAGCCGCATGCTGGTCACCCTCGATGGCGTGCCGCTCAATGACCCCTTTTTCGGCTATGTCGCCTGGACCAGCCTGATCGGGCGCGAAATCGCCTCGGCCGAAGTCGTGCGCGGCGGCGGCGTGGGCGGCTCGGGTGCGCTCGCTGGAACCATCGCCTTCGTCAGCGACGCCCGGCCCACCCACATGCGCGCGCGTGTCGGCAGCCGGGCCTCCGTCGAGGTGGAGAGCGCTGCCGGCATTGCCGTCGCAGGTGGGCACATGGCGCTGTCCGGTGGCCTGTCACGCGGCGATGGGCACAAGCTGGTGGCAGAGCCAGGCCCGGCCGATGCCGCCGCCCGCTATGATCAATGGGGTGTCGGCGCACGCCATGTGGCGGAGCTGGGCGCGGTCACGCTGGAATCCACGCTTTCGGCCTTCGAGGATAACCGCCTTCGCGGTGTCGAGGGGGCCGACAACCATGCCAGCGGCGCCGATGCGAGCCTGCGCGTCACCCATGAGGGCGCCTGGCGCCTGCAGGGCCTTCTGCATGGCCAGATGCGGGCCTTTTCCTCCGTCATCCGCACGCTGGACCCGGCCCGCGCCGTGGCGACCACCGTGCTCGACCAGGAAAAGACGCCGGCCTCCGGCTGGGGCCTGCGGCTGACGGCAGAGCCGCCGCTGGGCGCGGATGCCGCCTTGCAGCTCGGTGCCGAATGGATCGCACGCGAAGGCTATACAAACGAGCTTTTCCGCTATCAGGCCGGCCTGCCGACACGGCAGCGAAAGGCCGGTGGCAGCCAGGACATCGCCAGCTTGTTCGCCGACGGCAGCCTGCGGCTGGGTTCAAGCCTGCTGCTTACGGCAGCCGGCCGCGTCGATCACTGGCGTCTTGGTGATGGCATGCTGCGCGAGATCGATCTCGCGACTGGCTTGCCGACTCTTGACGAGCCGGCGGCGGATCGCTCCGGCACCGAAGGCAGCGGCCGGCTCGGCCTTGCCTGGCGGCCGCTTCCCGCCATTGGCCTGCGAGCGGCTGCCTACACCGGCTGGCGGCTGCCAACCATCAACGAGCTTCACCGGCCCTTCCGCGCCGGTCTCAATGCAACGGCGGCCAACCCCGCCCTGAACCCCGAGCGCCTGAAGGGCGTGGAGGCAAGCCTTGGCTGGCAGCCGATCGCGGCCATTGATCTTTCGGTCACGCTGTTCGCCAACCAGCTGGACGATCCGGTTTCCAACGTGACGCTGGGGCAGGGGCCGGGGCTGTTTCCGGGTGTCGGCTTCGTGCCGGCCGGCGGCAGCTATCGCCAGCGCCAGAATCTGGATCGCATCCGCAGCCGCGGGGTGGAGGCCGATGCACGCGTGCGTCTTGGCGCGACCCGCATCGATGCCAGCCTCGCCTATGTCGACGCGCGGGTCCGGGGCGGTGGCCTCGATGGCGAGCGGCCTTCGCAGGCGCCCGAACTTTCGGGCAGCATCGGCATCGGCCATCGTGTCGGCCCCCTCGATGGCGCGGTCACCTTCCGTCATCTCGGGCCGCGCTTCGAGGATGATCTGAACAGCCGCCGACTGCGGTCCGCCTCCACCGTCGATGCACGGCTGGCGCTCGACCTCGGGCGCGGCATCACGCTGGAAGCTTCGGCCGAGAATCTGACTGACGCCAGGATCGAGACCGGCTTCTCGGGCGCCCAGCCCGAGCGTGGCCAACCACGCACCTTGTGGCTCGGCCTGCTTGTCCGCCCGCGCTGAGATCAGCGCCTTCTCTCAGCTTGTCAGCCAGCTGCCGGCTGGCCGCGCGTCAGCTTCTGGGTTGTGTGAGGCTGCTTCGTCAGGGGGCGGAAGCGCGCTTCGCTCCGTATGACACCGTTGCCCCGGAACGGGATGCTGGCATCGGTGCGCGTTGTCTGCCGCACGAGAAAGGGTGTGCCGTTCGCGCCGGATTTGTAGTCGCTCGTCGCCTCGAAGGCCCGCATCTTCGCCACCATCATGATGCTGAAGGGCTTGGCCGCATAGATGCGCACGCGCTGAAGGGCCGGTTCCTGCCCGGATGTGTCAAGGATGGCTTCGGCTGAAAGCCGGCCCGAAAAATCGGGGCCCTTCATGCCGAGGGCGCCGGGCTTCAGGGCTTTCCAGTGATAGATGCGCAACGGGCCTTCCTGGCGGATGCTGTCCGGCTGGCCGGCCAGCAGGATGTGCAGGCGGTGATAGCCGGGCGGTTGCTGGCTGGTGACCTGCTTGCGCCATTCGTCGCGTTCCTTGTCGCCCGGGCTGCGGCCGTCGATGCTCAGCAGGCTCCAGCGCTCGCCATCCGGCAGGGCAGGGTCGTGCCGGTCCACGCGGACGAGCGGGGCCGTTTCGCCATCGGTTTCGAGGCGGAGGGTGCGCTCGAAGGCGGGTGGCCCGGCAACGCTGGCGCTGGCGCGCAGACGGTCGAGCAGGGCGTCGGCCTGCGCCGGCCCTGGAAGCGCCAGCGCAAGGATGAAGGCGAGGCTAAAGGAAAGGCCGGCAGCCCATGGGGTGCGTTCAGCCACGCATGATCCGGTTGCAGCTGGCATTGATCCTCCTTCGGCCTTCTGATCGCCCACATTATGGCATGTTCAGTCAGGAGGCCATGGTCGACGCCCGCGCGTTACCGGATGATGAATGCCTCAGCTGTCGAGGAAGCTCCGCATCTTGCGGGACCGCGAGGGGTGCTTCAGCTTCCTGAGCGCCTTTGCCTCGATCTGGCGGATCCGCTCGCGCGTCACCGAGAACTGCTGGCCCACTTCCTCGAGCGTATGATCGGTGTTCATGCCGATGCCGAAGCGCATGCGCAGCACGCGCTCCTCGCGCGGGGTGAGGCTGGCGAGAACGCGGGTCACCGTTTCCTTCAGGTTGGAGTGGATGGCGGCATCCACCGGGATCACGGCGTTCTTGTCCTCGATGAAGTCGCCGAGGTGGCTGTCTTCCTCGTCCCCGATCGGGGTCTCGAGGCTGATCGGCTCCTTGGCGATCTTCAGCACCTTGCGCACCTTGTCGAGCGGCATGGACAGCCGCTCGGCCAGTTCCTCGGGCGTCGCCTCGCGGCCGGTCTCGTGCAGATACTGGCGGCTGGCGCGAACGAGCTTGTTGATCGTCTCGATCATGTGCACCGGGATGCGGATGGTGCGGGCCTGGTCGGCAATGGAGCGGGTGATCGCCTGCCGGATCCACCAGGTGGCATAGGTCGAGAATTTGTAGCCGCGCCGGTACTCGAACTTGTCCACTGCCTTCATCAGGCCGATATTGCCTTCCTGGATGAGATCGAGGAACTGCAGCCCGCGGTTGGTGTATTTCTTGGCGATCGAGATGACGAGCCTGAGGTTCGCCTCCACCATTTCCTTCTTGGCGATGCGCGCCTCGCGCTCGCCCTTCTGCACCATGTTCACGATACGGCGATATTCGTTGAGGTCGATCCCCGTTTCATGGGCGATCTGGGAAAGCTCCTCGCGGATGCGGTCCACCTCGCCGGCCTCGGCCTTGGCGAAAGCGGCCCATTTCTTGTCGCGGCCGGCATTGGCCTCAAGCCAGGTCTCGTCCAGTTCGTGGCCGAGATAGCTGTCGAGGAAGTCCTTGCGCGGAATCCTGTGCTTGTCGGCCAGCTTCATCATCCGGCCGCCCAGAGTCATCAGGCGCCGGTTGAAGCTGTAGAGATGCTCGACCAGAAATTCGATCTTGGCATTGGTGAACTGCACAGCCGCGATCAGCTGAGTCAGCTCCTGGCGCAGCTTCTGATATTTCCGCTCGTCCGCGCGGGGCAGATCCTGGCCCTGGGCCATGGCGTGCATGCGGGCGGCCTGCAGCTTCAGGAACTTGTCGTAGCTCGCCTCGATGGTGGCGAAGGTCTCCAGCGCCTGCGGTTTCAGCGCCTCTTCCATGGCGGCAAGGCTCATGCCGCCTTCATCGTCATCGTCGTCGAAGGTCTGCCGCTGGGCGCGGCGCTCGGTCATGCCGTCCTCTTCGTCGGGGGCGGCAGGCTCTTCGGCCTCCTCTTCCTCGTCCTTGAAGGCGACGGGAAGGTCCGAGCCCTCCTCCTCATTTTCTTCCTCGGTTTCGCTGGGCTTGGCCAGCATCGCCTCGAGGTCGAGGATCTCGCGCAGCTGCATGCGCCCCTCGTTGAGGGCGTTCGACCAGTCGATGATGGCGGCGAAGGTCATGGGGCTTTCGCACAGCCCGGCGATCATGGTGTCGCGGCCAGCCTCGATCCGCTTGGCGATGGCGATCTCGCCTTCGCGCGAAAGCAGTTCCACCGCGCCCATCTCGCGCAGATACATCCGTACCGGGTCATCGGTGCGGTCGAGCTTTTCCTTGGTCTGCGGGGTGATGGGGGCGGGGCCGGCGGCGGAGTCGATCTCGACTTCCTCGACCGCTTCCTCTTCCTCGGCTTCCTCGGCCGTGTCCTCGGTTTCGGTGATGTTGATGCCCATGTCCGACAGGGCGGACATCACATCCTCGATCTGCTCCGAGGACATCTGGTCCTGCGGCAGGGCGGCGTTCAGTTCTTCATAGGTGATCCAGCCGCGCTTCTTCGCTTTCGCGATCAGGCGCTTGAGGCTGGCTTCATTGAGATCGATGACGGGGGCGCCATCGGCTTCCGTCTTCTCGGGAGCCTCGGTCTCGGAAAACGCTGCTTTCGCCATGCCGGTCCTGTCTGCCAGTCCTAACCGCGTGCAGCGCGAGGGGCAGGGCTGCCGCTCACGCCGGATCGCTTCCAATTGCCAATGCAGTCAACCTGCGGCGTGCATCTTCCCGCTCTTCAGCCAGGAGCCTCCGGCGCTCGAACGCTCTGGCAAAGGCCTCATCACTGGAAAGATCGCCAGGTTGCTGCTTTTCGGACCCTATGTGGTGCAACTGGGCCAGAGTCGCAAGGGCAGAGCCGATGGCCGCGTCGAATTCCGTTTCGTCCATGTCAGCCGGGAAGCGCGGCGTGACGCCCGCCAGCACATCGCCGGGGTCGCGGCCATGGAGCAGCGCATCGCGTGCAAGGGCCAGCGCCTCTGTCCTCAGGTTGAGATGGGCGAGGGCTTCCGCATGGTGGGCGAGGGCTTCGGGCCGCGCGGCGAGGCTGGCGAGAATTCCGGCGATACCGGCTTCGGACGGGGTGTTCGCCATGGCGCGCGTCTCGGCAAGCGCACCGGGCGGCGGCAGCGGCTGGCCGCGCCTGTAATCCTGCCTGTAATCCTGCCCGCGGCCTGTCCGTGCCCCGGTTGCCGGGCCCCCGCCGCGCTGCGGGCGCGCGGCGCGGAAAAGCGCGTCAGCCCGGTCGAGCCATGTCGAGAGATAGTCGCGCCTGAGATCCTGGTCGGCGATGTCGGCGGCCAGGGCCTTAAGCCGCGCCTTCAGTGCCCCGCGCCGCTCCGGCGTGTCGAGCGGGGCCGCGCCGGCTTCGGCATCGAACAGGAAGCGGTCCAGCGGGCGAGCGGTGGCCAGCAGCGCTTCGATGGCCGCGTGGCCGCCGTTCCGGGCGATGTCGTCCGGGTCCTGCCCGGGGGGCAGGGCAAGGAAGCCAAGGCTGCGGCCCGGTTTCAGCAGCGCGAGCGCGCGATGCGCGGCGCGCAGGCCTGCCCGCATTCCGGCTGCATCGCCATCGAAGGCGAGCAGCGGTTCTGGAACCAGCCGCCAGGCCAGTTCGAGCTGCTCTTCCGTGAGCGCGGTGCCAAGCGGCGCCACGGCTTCCTCGAACCCGGCCTGGGCAAGGCCGACCACATCCATATAGCCCTCGACCACCAGCAGCCGGCCGGATTTCCGCGCCGCCGGGGCCGCCCGGTGCAGGTTGTAGAGAAGCCGCCCCTTGTGAAAGACCGGGCCTTCGGCGGAATTGAGATATTTGGGCTCCACATCGCCAAGCGCGCGCCCGCCGAAGCCGACGACACGGCCGCGCCGGTCATGGATGGGGAACATCAGCCGCCCACGGAAGCGATCATAGCGGCGGCCTTCGCTTTCCCCGGCAAGGCCGGCGTCGAGCATCTGCGCCGGTTCAAGCCCGGGAAATTTCGCCATCATCGCGCGCGAAAGGGCATCGCGCGAATCGGGGGCGAGGCCAAGGCCGAAACGGGCCGCGACATCGGCGGAAACCTGTCGCCGCTCCAGATAGGCGCGGGCATCCGCGCCAGACACGCCCGCCAGTTGGGTGCGATACCAGTCGGCCGCCGCTTCGAGCAGATCCTGCAGGCCGGCGCGGCGGCGGGTCTCGGGGTCGGGCTGCCGCTCTTCCGGCATGGCCAGCCCGGCTTCGGCGGCAAGGCTCTTCACCGCCTCGATGAAGCTCAGCCCGTCCTGCGCCATGACGAAGCCGATTGCGTCGCCATGGGCGCCGCAGCCGAAGCAGTGATAGAAGCCCTTGTCCTCGTTCACATAGAAGCTGGGCGTCTTCTCGTTGTGAAAGGGGCAGCAGCCCTTCATCTCGCGCCCCGCGCGCACGAGCTTCACCCGCCGGCCGACCAGCGAGAACAGCCCGATCCGGGCCCTCAGGTCATCGAGGAATTCGGCCGGCAGGCTCATCTCAGGAAAGTGCCGCCTTCACGAGGCCGCTGGCCTTGCCCATGTCGAACTTTCCGGCGAGCTTTTCCTTCACCAGGGCCATCACGCGGCCCATGTCCTTGACGCTCGTGGCGCCGGCTTCGGCGACGATGGCGGCAACGGCGTCACGGGCTTCATCATCCGAAAGCTGTTTCGGCAGGAAGCTCTCGATGACCGCCAGCTCGGCCTTTTCGGCTGCGGCAAGCTCGGCACGGCCGCCGCTTTCGAACATCCCGATCGATTCGCGGCGCTGCTTCGCCATCTTCGCCAGCACGTCCATCACCAGCACGTCGTCGTCCGTGGGCGCGCCGCCGGTGCGGGCCTCGATGTCCCTGTTCTTGATGGCGGCCTGTATCAGGCGGATTGCCGCCACACGGTCGCTTTCGCGCGCCTTCATCGCAATGGTGAGGGCTGCCTTGATATCGTCGCGGATCATTCCCGTGTCTCCTTGAATCGTTACATTAGGGTGCCGCCTGCCATTGACCAATGGGCCTCGCAACCGTATCGCGGCGCCTTAGCCCAAAACCTGCTTACTGAGGATCTGCCGATGGCCGAAGACACCCGCTTGCGCCAACCGTCCGGCGCGACTGGAGTCGTCGCGCTTGCCGACGGCACGCTTTTCTGGGGCCGTGGCCTCGGCGCCGAGGGCGAGGCTGTTGGCGAGCTCTGCTTCAACACCGCCATGACCGGTTATCAGGAAGTGATGACGGACCCGAGCTATGCCGGCCAGATCATCACCTTCACCTTTCCGCATATCGGCAATGTCGGCGCCAACCCCGAGGATATTGAAGGGGCCAACCCTCATGCGCTTGGCTGCGTCGTCGCCGAACCAGTCACCGGCCCGTCCAGCTTCCGCAGCGCACAGCGCTTCGACCAGTGGCTGGAAAGCTGGGGGCGCATCGGCCTAGCCGGTGTCGATACCCGCGCCATCACCCGCCGCATCCGCAAGGGCGGCGCGCCCAATGCTGTCATCGCCCACCGCCGGGATGGCAAGTTCGACGTGGAGGCTCTGATCGCCCGCGCGAAGGCGTGGAGCGGCCTCGAGGGCCTCGATCTCGCGAAGGCGGTTTCCTGCACCCAGAGCTATCGCTGGGACGAAGGCCCATGGGTGCTGGGCAAGGGCTATCTGCCCGGCGACCTTCCGGCTGACGCGCCCCATGTCGTCGCCATAGACTATGGCGTGAAGCGCGCGATCCTGCGGCAACTGGTGGATGCCGGCGCCCGGGTGACGGTCGTGCCGGCCACCGCCAGCTTCGAGGATATCATGGCCCTGAACCCGGACGGGCTCTTCCTGTCGAACGGCCCCGGCGACCCGGCCGCGACCGGTCTCTATGCCGTGCCCGTCATCCGCCAGTGGCTGGAAAGCGGCAAGCCGCTGTTCGGCATCTGCCTTGGTCACCAGCTCCTCGGCCTCGCCATCGGCGCGAAGACCGCGAAGATGCACCAGGGCCATCGTGGCGCGAACCATCCGGTGCAGCAGCTTTCCGACGGCAAGGTCGAGATCACCTCGATGAACCACGGCTTCACGGTCGAAAGCGACAGCCTGCCCGGCAACGCGCGCCCCACCCACATCAGCCTGTTCGACCAGACGCTCTGCGGCCTCGAACTGACCGACCGCCCCGCCTTTTCCGTACAGCATCACCCCGAAGCCTCGCCCGGCCCGCAGGACAGCTATTACCTGTTCCGCCGGTTCGTCGACGGGTTGAGGAAGGCCGCCTGACCCATGCCCAAACGTACTGACATCTCGTCCATCCTCGTCATTGGCGCCGGCCCGATCATCATCGGCCAGGCCTGCGAGTTTGATTATTCCGGAACCCAGGCCGTGAAGGCGCTGAAGGGGGAGGGCTACCGGGTGATCCTGGTGAACTCCAACCCGGCCACCATCATGACCGATCCGGATCTGGCCGACGCCACCTATGTCGAGCCGATCACGCCCGAAGTCGTTGCCCGTATCATCGAGAAGGAGCGGCCCGACGCCGTGCTGCCCACCATGGGCGGGCAGACCGCGCTCAACACCGCGCTCGCGCTCTTCAAGGACGGAACGCTCGACCGCTACGGCGTGACGATGATCGGCGCCGACGCGCACGCCATCGAAAAGGCCGAGGACCGGCTGAAGTTCCGCGAGGCTATGGACTCCATCGGCCTCGAATCCCCGCGCTCGGCCATCGCCCACACCCTCGACGAAGCCCTGAAGGCGCTCGATCATGTCGGCCTGCCCGCCATCATCCGCCCCAGCTTCACGCTTGGCGGCACCGGCGGCGGCATCGCCTACAACCGCGAGGAGTTCCAGAAGATCGTCCTCGGCGGGCTCGACGCCAGCCCCACCACCGAAGTGCTGATCGAGGAATCGGTCCTCGGCTGGAAGGAATATGAGATGGAAGTCGTCCGCGACCGCGCGGACAACTGCATCATCATCTGCTCGATCGAGAACATCGATCCGATGGGTACCCACACGGGCGATTCCATCACCGTCGCGCCGGCGCTGACGCTGACGGACAAGGAATATCAGATCATGCGCAACGCCTCGATCGCGGTGCTGCGCGAGATCGGGGTGGAAACCGGCGGCTCCAACGTCCAGTTCGCGGTGAACCCGGCCGATGGCCGCCTCGTCGTGATCGAGATGAACCCGCGCGTCAGCCGCTCCTCGGCGCTGGCTTCCAAGGCGACCGGCTTCCCCATCGCCAAGGTCGCGGCCCTTCTGGCCGTCGGCTACACGCTGGACGAGATCCGCAACGACATCACCGGCGTGACCCCGGCCAGCTTCGAGCCGACGATCGACTATGTCGTCACCAAGATCCCGCGCTTTGCCTTCGAAAAGTTCAAGGGCGCCGATTCGACGCTCGGCACCGCGATGAAGTCGGTCGGCGAAGTGATGGCCATTGGCCGCAACATCCATGAATCGCTCCAGAAGGCTCTGCGCGGCCTCGAAACCGGGCTTTCCGGCCTCGACGAGCCGGAAGCGCTGGCCAATGCCTCCAAGGGCGAGATCCTTGCGGCGCTGGCCCGCCGCGTGCCCGACAGGCTTCTGATCGCGGCGCACGCGCTGCGCGCCGGCATTCCGGCAAGCGAAATCGCGCGCGTGTCCCACTATGATCCCTGGTTCGTGGAGCGGCTGGCCGAAATCGTCGAAGCCGAGGAAGCGGTGCGCGCCAACAGCCTGCCCGACGATCTAAGGCCGCTGAAGGCCATGGGCTTTTCCGATGCGCGGCTGGCGAAGCTCGCCGGGCTTTCCGAAGCAGAGGTGCGCGCACGACGCCATGCCGCCGGTGTCCGCCCCGTGTTCAAGCGGATCGACACTTGCGCTGCCGAATTCGAGAGCCTTACGCCCTACATGTACTCGACCTACGCCGGCACCGAGTGCGAGGCGGAGCCGACGGACAAGCGCAAGATCGCGATCCTGGGCGGCGGGCCGAACCGCATCGGCCAGGGTATCGAGTTCGACTATTGCTGCTGCCATGCCGCCTTCGCGCTGGGCGATGCCGGGTTCGAGACCATCATGGTCAACTGCAACCCGGAAACCGTCTCGACCGACTATGACACGTCGGACCGGCTCTATTTCGAACCGCTGACGGCCGAGGATGTGCTCGAACTCCTGCATCTCGAACAGTCGCGCGGTACGCTGGAAGGCGTGATCGTGCAGTTCGGCGGGCAGACTCCGCTGAAGCTCGCCAAGGCGCTGGAAGCGGCCGGGATCCCGATTCTCGGCACCAGCCCCGATTCCATCGACCTTGCCGAGGACCGCGAGCGTTTCGCAGCCCTGGTCGAGCGGCTGGGCCTGAAGCAGCCCGCCGGCGGAATCGCCCGCTCGCGCGAGGAGGCGATCGCCGTTGCCGAGCATATCGGCTACCCGGTGCTGATGCGCCCGAGCTATGTGCTTGGTGGCCGCGCCATGGAAATCGTGGAAACGACAGCCAGCCTCGAGACCTATATCGAGACGGCCGTTCGCGTCTCAGGCGACAGCCCCGTTCTCATCGACCGCTATCTGCGCGACGCCATCGAGGTGGATGTGGATGCGCTGGCCGATGGCGAGACCGTCTATGTGGCCGGCGTTATGCAGCATATCGAGGAGGCCGGGGTCCATTCCGGCGACAGCGCCTGTTCGCTTCCGCCCTACAGCCTGCCCGCCGACATCGTCGCCGAGATCGAGCGGCAGGCGAAGCTTCTTGCCGAAGCGCTGACGGTGCGCGGGCTGATGAACATCCAGTTCGCGGTGAAGGACGGCGAGGTCTATCTGATCGAGGTGAACCCGCGCGCCAGCCGGACGGTGCCGTTCGTCGCCAAGGCGCAGGGGCGGCCCTATGCCAAGATCGCCGCGCGCGTCATGGCCGGGGAAATGCTTTCCACCTTCGAACTGAGGCCGCGCGGCTCGGGCCACATCGCGGTGAAGGAAGCCGTGTTTCCCTTCGCCCGCTTCCCCGGAACCGACCCCGTTCTCAGCCCCGAGATGAAATCGACGGGCGAGGTCATGGGCATCGACAGCGATTTCGCCATGGCCTTCGCCAAGAGCCAGCTTGGCGCGGGCAACATCCTGCCCATGGGCGGAACGGTCTTCATTTCCGTGAAGGACAGCGACAAGCCGCTTATCCTCGAAGCGGCGCGCGGTCTCGTTTCCATGGGCTTCGATCTTGTCGCCACGCGCGGCACGGCAGAATGGCTGAAGGGCGAGGGCGTTTCCGTCGCCACCATCAACAAGGTGCTGGAAGGCCAGCCCCATATCGTGGACGCCATGACAGATGGCCGGATCGCCATGGTCTTCAACACGACCGAAGGCGTGCAGTCGCTGAAGGATTCGGAAACCATCCGCAGCGCCGCATGGTCGCAGAAGGTTCCGATCTTCACGACTGCGGCTGCGTCCGATGCCTGCGTGAAGGCGATTGCCGCCATGAAGTCCCGGCCCATGGATGTGAAGCCGCTTCAGGCCCACCACGCCATGACGGCGCCTCCGGCCTGACCGCTATCGGCCGGGCGGAGAGCATCGGCGGGGGGTGTCAGCGCATGTGCCTGCCTCTCCCCGCTCCCAGCTCTGACCTGGCCTCTGCCTGAAGCCACCGCAGACCCCCTGCCTGCCCCGTGCGGGGACTGCCCTTGCGGAAGGCTTGAAGGCCCCTTAAACTCTCACCGCATTTCAGGGTGAACCATTTCCTTCCGACAGCAGTGCGGGCCTGATGGCGGAAACTCCGCCGAAGCCCCCCTGCCTGCCGGAGCAACTTCAGAGTAGACCATGGCAACGATTGATAAGGTTCCGATGCTTGCCGAAGGGCATGCCCAGCTTCTGCGGCAGCTCAAGCATCTGAAGGAAGTCGAGCGCCCCGAGAATGTCGAGGCCATCGAGGAAGCGCGCGCCCACGGCGACCTTTCCGAGAATGCCGAATATCATGCGGCCAAGGAGCGGCAGAGCCAGATCGAGGCACAGATCGCCGATTACGAGGACAAGCTCGCCCGCGCGGTCGTCATCGACCCGACGACCCTGTCGGGGGACAAGGTCGTCTTCGGCGCCACCGTCCGCCTGCTCGACGAGGACGACAAGCCCGTCACCTGGCAGATCGTGGGCGAGGTCGAGGCTGACGCCAGGAACGGACGAATCAGCTACAACAGCCCGCTGGGGCGCGCGCTGATCGGTCGCCGCCTCGGCGAGGAAGTGGAAGTGGTGACCCCGTCGGGTGATCGCAGCTACCTGATCGACGCAGTCGAATTCCGCTAGGCGGGTTGCCTGCGCCGGTGATGAAGCCCTTCCAGCCACCCACGGCGTACGCCACGCGTGTCATCCTGATCATCTGCGCCGGGCTGCAGCTGCTGTCCGTGGTGATGGGGCCTGGCTTCGACCAGTCCGTCACCCTGGCGGCGGGTCTGGTTCCGGCCCGCCTGACAGGCGATGTCATCGGGCTGAAAGGCGCCATTCCGGCACCGCTGACCCTTGTCAGCCACATGTTCCTGCATTCGGGTCTGGTGCACCTTGCCATGAACATGGTGTTCCTGGCCTGGGCCGGGCGGCAGGTGGAATGGCTTCTCGGCCCGGCGCGCCTTGTGATCCTGTTCCTGCTGGGCGGCATTGTCGGCGGGCTGATGCAGGTGGCGATCAATCCATCCTCGATCATTCCCGTCGTCGGCGCATCAGGCGGCATATCCGCCATCTTCGCAACCTATGCGCTGCTCTTTGCCCGCGATGGCGAAGCCCCCGCGCGCCTGTTCGGCCTGGTCATTTCAGCGGAAACCGTGCGTGCGTTTCGCTATGCGGCGCTCTGGATCGGCCTGCAGCTGCTCACGGCTATTGCCTTCAATCTTCCCGGCGCGGGCGGCATCGCCATCTGGAGTCATATCGGCGGTTTCCTGGTGGGCCTGCTGTTTGGTCTGCCCCTCGTGCGCTCCAGGGGCGGCCGTCCGTCCTGAAGACAGGAGGGCAGGGGACTTCCCGGCCGGTTCCCGATGCACGTTTCCCCATCATCCGTACCTGAAAGTCGCTGAGCAGGCGCACGCCATGCCGCCGCAGCCGGCTGGCTGGCTGGCGCTACAATGCCCCGATATTGCCCCGGGCATAATAAAATGGGGCCGGACGTTGCCGTCCGGCCCCATTTCCATGTTCGGGGAAGCGCCCCCTCGATCACCATGCGCCCTTTGGGCTGGCGGTGAACGAAAGGGCCCGGGCCTTACTTGCCCATTTCCTTTTCCAGATTGTCGACGATCGCCTGGAAGAACATTTCCGTCGTCATCCAGGACTGATCCGGGCCGATGAGAAGGGCGAGATCCTTGGTCATCTTGCCTTCCTCGACCGTCTGGATGCAGACGCGCTCAAGGGTTTCGGCAAAGCGCGTGACCTCGGGGGTCTCATCCAGCTTGCCCCGGTGCTTCAGGCCACCCGTCCATGCGAAGATGGATGCGATCGGGTTGGTGGACGTCTGCTTGCCCTGCTGGTGCTGGCGATAGTGGCGTGTCACGGTGCCATGGGCCGCTTCGGCTTCGACGGTCTTGCCGTCGGGCGTCATCAGCACCGATGTCATCAGGCCGAGCGAGCCGAAGCCCTGCGCCACGGTGTCGGACTGGACGTCACCGTCATAATTCTTGCACGCCCAGACGAACTTGCCGTTCCACTTGAGCGCGGAGGCAACCATGTCGTCGATCAGGCGATGTTCGTAGGTGATGCCATGGCGCTGGAAGTCCGCCTTGAATTCCTTGTCGAACACTTCCTGGAACAGATCCTTGAAGCGGCCGTCATAGGCCTTCAGGATCGTGTTCTTGGTGGACAGATAGACCGGCCACTTCCGCGCAAGGCCATAATTCAGCGAGGCGCGGGCGAAATCGCGGATGGAATCATCCAGATTGTACATGCCCATCGCGACGCCGGGCGACGGGAAGTCATAGACTTCATATTCCTTGGAATCCGAGCCGTCCGCTGCTTCCCAGCGCATGGTCAGCTTGCCGGGCCCGGGAACGAGGAAATCGGTCGCGCGATACTGGTCGCCGAAAGCGTGGCGGCCGATGACGATCGGGTCGGTCCAGCCCGGAACCAGCCTCGGGATGTTCGAAATGACGATGGGCTCGCGGAAGACGACGCCGCCAAGAATGTTGCGGATGGTGCCGTTCGGGCTCTTCCACATCTTCTTCAGGCCGAATTCCTCGACCCGCGCTTCGTCGGGGGTGATTGTGGCGCACTTCACGCCCACGCCATGCTCGCGGATCGCGTTCGCGGCGTCCACGGTGATCTTGTCGTCGGTGCGGTCCCGCTCCTCGATGCCGAGGTCATAATAGCGGAGGTCCACGTCAAGATAGGGAAGGATCAGCTTCTCGCGGATCCATTGCCAGATGATCCTGGTCATCTCGTCCCCGTCGAGTTCGACGACAGGGCCCTTTACCTTGATCTTGCTCATGCCACCTCGATGCGTGCTGTTGTGGATCGTTCGCACATGTCCTTAGGGAAGGGAAATCAGCGCGGCAAGCGCATCAAGGCCGGACAGGCATTCCATATGCCCGAGATTCTCCGGATTGGCGAAACCCTGGTCCGCCATGTGGTGCAGCAGCGCGACGAAGGGCTGCCAGAAATCCCCGTCGCCCAGCAGCCACACGGGCCGGCTGTGCAGCCTGAGGTTCCGCCAGGACAGTATCTCGACCAGTTCATCGAGCGTGCCGAGGCCGCCCGGCAGGGCGAGAATGGCGTCCGCCCGCTCGAACATGAGGGCCTTGCGGGCATGGAGGGTTTCAACGACCGTCATGTCCTCGCACAGCGGCTCGGCGACCTCCCACTCCTTCAGGAAGCGTGGAATGATGCCTTGCGCCCGGCCGCCCGCGGACAATGTCGCGCGCCCGATCTCGCCCATAAGGCCGAGTGCGCCGCCGCCATAGACCAGCGTGACGCCCCGCTCCGCAAACAGGCGGCCGACGGCTGCGGCCAGGGCCGCATGCCGCGGATCGACACCTGACCGGGAGCCGCAGAAGACCAGAACGCTTCGGATGGGGCCATTCCCGGCAGCCGGCACGGTGGTGGGGGAGGGCGATTCGTCGAGGGGGTGTTTGCGCATGGCGCCCGCGCTAGCAGGCTTCGAACCCCGGCTGCCAGAGGGCGTCCGGGCGATGCGGGCCGGGCTGGAAAGTGGGCCGCGCGGCACATTCCTGGGGCGGCCGGGGGGGCGAAAGTTCAGCAAGAATTCAGCCCGCGCCAAGATTGCCCATTGCGATTTCACGCCTGCAAAGGCTAATGGCCCCGGAATTTTCAACGCAGGGACTCTCAATGGCAACCAATTCCGAAGCCATGCCCGACGCTCAGGAAGGCGTACGCCGCCGCGACTTCATCTATGTCGCGACGGGGGCCTTCGGTGCGGTCGGTGCCGCGGCCGTCGCCTGGCCGCTCATCAACCAGATGAACCCCTCGGCCGATGTTCTGGCGCTTGCCTCCATCGAGGTGGACCTTTCCCCGATCCAGCCGGGTCAGGCGATCAAGACCATCTGGCGCTCGAAGCCGGTGTTCGTCCGCAATCTTACCGCGGCTGAACAGGCGGAAGCGAACAAGGTGCCCGTGAGCGACCTGCGCGACCCCCAGACACTGGCCGAACGCACCATCGAAGGACGGTCGAACTGGCTGGTGACGCTGGGCGTCTGCACCCACCTGGGCTGTGTTCCGCTGGGTGCGGCCGAGGGTGAGGTCAAGGGCGACTACAATGGCTATTTCTGCCCCTGCCATGGTTCGCACTACGATACGGCGGGCCGCATCCGCAAAGGCCCGGCGCCGACCAACCTCGAGGTGCCGGAATACCGCTTCAAGTCTGATACTCTGATCGAGATTGGATGATCCCATGAGCTTCCCCTGGGCCAACCAATACGAACCCAAGCACCCGGCGATGCAGTGGCTGGACAGCCGCCTGCCGTTGCCGCGTCTGGTCTACAACGCCGTCGGCGCCGGCTATCCGGTCCCACGCAACATCAACTATTTCTACAACTTCGGCGTTCTCGCCGGGGTTGCGCTGGTGGTGCAGATCCTCACGGGGGTCATCCTTGCCATGCACTATTCCGCGCACACGCTGACGGCGTTCGATTCGGTCGAGCACATCATGCGTGACGTGAACTCGGGCTGGCTGCTGCGCTACCTGCACATGAACGGTGCCAGCTTCTTCTTCATCGTGGTCTATTTCCATATCTTCCGGGGCCTCTACTACGGAAGCTACAAGGCGCCGCGCGAAGTCGTGTGGATGCTCGGCGTCGTCATCTTCCTCCTGATGATGGCCACCGCCTTCATGGGCTATGTCCTTCCCTGGGGTCAGATGAGCTTCTGGGGCGCGCAGGTGATCACCTCGCTCTTCTCGGCCATCCCGCTCGTGGGCGAGGCGATCAGGACCTGGCTTGTCGGCGGTTTCGCGCCCGACAACGCCACCCTCACGCGCTTCTTCTCGCTCCACTTCGTGCTGCCGTTCGTGATCCTTGGCGTCGTGATCCTGAAGATCTGGTCGCTTCACATCCCGGGTTCCACCAACCCGACCGGCGTCGAGGTGCAGGGCCCGCAGGACACGCTGCCCTTCCACCCCTATTTCACCGCGAAGGACTTAGTCGGCATCTGCGTCTATCTGCTGCTGTTCGCCGCATTCGTCTTCTTCATGCCGAACTTCCTCGGCCACCCGGACAACTACATCCCGGCCGACCCGCTCTCGACACCTGCGCACATCGTGCCGGAATGGTATTTCTGGCCCTTCTACGCGATCCTGCGCGCCTTCACCGTGGACTTCCTGTGGATCCCGGCGAAGCTCTGGGGCGTGATCGCGATGTTCGCGTCGATCCTGCTGCTGTTCTTCCTGCCCTGGCTTGACAACAGCCGCGTGAAATCGACCAGCTATCGCCCGATGTACCGTATCTGGTTCTGGGTGCTGGTGGTCGACGTGCTCATCCTCGCCTGGATGGGCGGCGCTCCGGCAGAAGAGCCTTATGTGCGGATCAGCCAGATCGCCTCGGCCTATTATTTCGCCCATTTCCTCATCATCCTGCCGATCCTGTCCTTCATCGAGAAGCCGCTGCCGCTGCCCAACAGCATCGCGGAAAGCGTTTTCGCCAAGGCCGGCGTACAGGCTGAATCCACCCCGGCACCTGCTGCCGCGCAACCGGCGCCAGCCGAATAAGGGGGTCCACAGATGGTTCGTTTCATCGGCGTCGCCGCCGGCCTGGTCTTTGTCGTGGCACTTCTGATCGGGGCGCTCATGCCCCGCGAGGAAGTCGTGCCCGATCCGGTCAAGGCCATTCACCTCTATCCGCGCGATCCGGGCTTTGCCCATGATGGTCCGCTTGGCCTCGGCGTGTTCGGCACGTTCGATCGCGCCCAGCTCCAGCGCGGTTATCAGGTCTACAAGGAAGTCTGCGCTGCCTGCCATTCCATGCAGCGTGTTGCCTTCCGCAACCTTGCCGACATCGGTTTCAGCGAAGCCGAGGTGAAGGCGCTTGCAAAGGCCGCCGAAGTGCCCAGCATCGATCCGGCAACGGGCGAGGCAGCCACGCGTCCGGCGCTTCCGTCGGACAAGTTTCCCAAGCCCTATCCGAACGAAGTTGCGGCGCGTGCTGCCAACAACAATGCGCTTCCGCCCGACCTCTCGCTCATCGTGAAGGCCCGTCCGGACGGCCAGAGCTACCTCTACTCCCTCCTCACCGGCTATGATCGCCCGGTGCCCAAGGGCCATGAGGTGCCTGAAGGCCTGCACTTCAACCCCTATTTCCATTCGGTGAACATCGCCATGGCGAAGCCGCTCAACGATGGTCAGGTGGAATATGCCGATGGCACCAACGCAAGCGTCGACCAGATGTCGAAAGACGTCACGGCCTTCCTGCGCTGGGCTGCTGAGCCTGAACTGGAAAGCCGTCGCCAGGCCGGTGTCGCCACCATGATCTTCCTCGGCATCCTGACGCTTCTGGCCTTCCTGACCTACAGGCGCGTCTGGGCGGGCATTCCGCACTGAGGCTGGCCTCTTTCAGGGCCTGGCAGTCTTGCCGGCTGCCAGGATGCTCAGAACGAACAAGGGCGGGGGAAACCCCGCCCTTTTTCGCTTTCGGGACCAGGATGCGGTTTGTCATCATGACGCACTCGCCCGATGGTGCCTGACGGCTTAAGGGGAGTGCATGACAGAACAGCCAACGCTTGCGGGACGTATCGCCCGCTTTGCCCGTGTCGGGGCCAATCTGGGGGGGTTCGCCACCGGTGTCGCCGCCGCGCGCATGGGGGGGCGGTCGCTGGATGATCCGCGAAACGCAGCCGAACTGAAGCGGGTCCTTGGGGAACTGAAGGGGCCGCTGATGAAGCTGGCCCAGATCCTCGGAAACATTCCGGATGCCGTACCGCCCGAATTCGCACGGGAGCTGGCGGAACTCCAGGCCAATGCCCCGCCCATGGGGCCGGGTTTCGTCCGCCGCCGCATGTCCGGTGAACTCGGCCCCGACTGGCGCTCGAAATTCGTCGATTTCACGCCCGAGGCCGTCTCGGCGGCCTCGCTTGGCCAGGTCCACAAGGCCACGCTGTCCGGCGGCGAGACGGTGGCCGTCAAGCTTCAGTATCCCGACATGGCGTCGGCCGTGGAAGCCGATCTCGGCCAGCTCGACCTCCTGCTCTCGCTGTTCCGCCGGGTGGATGGATCGATCGATACCAGCCAGATCCGCGAGGAACTGGCCTCGCGCCTTCGCGAGGAACTGGATTACGGCCGTGAACTGCGCCACCTGCTGCTCTTTCGCGCCATGCTCGAGGGTGAGCCGCATGTGCGCGTGCCAAGGCCGTTCCCTGATCTTTCGTCCGATCGGCTTCTCACGATGGAATGGCTGGATGGCAGCCGCCTTCTGGAGTGGAAGGACAGGGATCCCGTCATCAGGAACCGCATCGCCGAAGCGCTGTTCCTGGCCTGGTATCGCCCTTTCTATCGCATGGGCGTCATCCATGGCGACCCGCACCTTGGAAATTACAGCGTAGCCGAAGCCTCTCCCGAAGGCGCTGTCGTCAATCTTCTCGATTTCGGATGCGTGCGCATTTTTCCGCCGCGCTTCATCGCCGGGGTGAACGAACTCTACCATGCGATCGAGGCGGACGACGATGAGCGCGCGGCCCATGCCTTCGAGATGTGGGGGTTCCGGGGCCTCACGCGGGACATTCGCGACGTCCTGCTCATGTGGGCGCGCTTCCTCTATGCGCCGCTTCTGGATGACAGGGTGCGCCCGATCGATCTCGATGGCCGGCCCGGCGAATATGGGCGCGAGACGGCCCGCAAGGTCCATGCCGAACTGCGGCGGCTGGGCACGGTGACGATCCCCGCCGAATTCGTGTTCATGGACAGATCCGCCATCGGTCTTGGGGGCGTCTTCATCCAGCTCGGGGCCGAGCTCAACTGGTCAGCGCTTTTCCGCAGCCTGATGGATGATTTCGATGAAGCCGAAGTCGCCCGCCGTCAGGCGGAAGCGCTGGCGGAGTCCGGGCTTTCCCTGGCCTGAGAGGCAGTATGCGACGTTCTGCCATTGCCTTTATGCGGTGCCCGTGGCTAAGGATTCCGACTTTCTTCAACCTTAGGCGAGGGGCTTATGTCTGAGCTGAACAAGGTCGCGCGCGACAACCGCAATGTCTACGAAGGCTTTCTGACCGCAACCAAGTGGGGCGTGATCCTCATCACCATCCTGCTGATCCTTATGGCGATCTTCCTCGCCTGACACGGGTGTGGCCCGGGCCGGTCATGGAACCGGGCCTGTCACGGAATAAGGGGAGGCTGATGCATATCGCGGTTCTGGCCGAAACCGCCGCCAATGAGCGGCGCGTCGCGGCAACACCCGAAACGGTGAAGAAGTATCTTGCCCTGGGTGCAAGCGTCGGCGTCGAAGCCGGCGCCGGGGCCGGCGCAAATATCGCTGATGCCGCCTTCGCCGAAGCGGGTGCCCGGCTGGGCACGCGCGAAGAGATTCTGGCCGGCGCCGGCCTTGTGCTGGCGGTGCAGGGGCCGGACCCGGCCGGTATTCCGGCAGGGGCGGTTCTGGCCGCCAGCCTCAACCCCTATCAGGCGCGGGAGCGGGTTGCGGGCTATGCCAGCGCCGGAATCGAGGCGTTGGCCATGGAATTGATGCCGCGCATCACCCGCGCCCAGTCGATGGATATCCTGTCTTCCCAGTCGAACCTTGCCGGCTACAAGGCCGTGATCGACGCCGCCGAAGCCTATGGCCGGGCCTTTCCCATGATGATGACGGCGGCCGGCACCGTAAGTGCTGCGCGCGTCTTCGTGATGGGCGTAGGCGTCGCCGGGCTGCAGGCGATCGCCACGGCACGGCGCCTGGGTGCGCTGGTGTCGGCAACCGATGTGCGGCTCGCCACGAAGGAGCAGATCCTCTCCCTCGGCGGAAAGCCGGTGTTCGTGGAAGACGAGGAAGCCAAGGCCGCCGAAACCTCTGGCGGCTACGCGAAGGAAATGTCCGACGCCTACAAGGCGAAGCAGGCAGCCCTCGTGTCCGAGACCATCGCGAAACAGGACATCGTGATCACCACCGCCCTGATTCCCGGCCGGCCGGCCCCCCGTCTGGTGACGGCGGCGCAGGTGGCCAGCATGAAGCCGGGCAGCGTCATCGTCGACATGAGCGTGTCGCAGGGCGGCAATGTCGAAGGATCGAAGCCGGACGAGCGTGTGGTGACGGACAATGGCGTCACCATCATCGGCTTTTCCAACTATCCGAGCCGGCTCGCGGCCGATGCCTCCGCGCTATACGCCCGCAATCTCCACACCTTCGTCTCCACCTTCTGGGACAAGGATGCAAAGCGCCTCGCCCTGACCGAAGGGGACGAGATCATCGAGGCGATCCGCGTGACTCGTGGCGGGCAGATCGTTCATCCGGCCCTTCAGGGCTGACGGAGGCGGACATGGATTTCATCACCATCCTCTCGATCTTCGTGCTGGCCTGTTTCGTCGGCTATTATGTCGTCTGGTCTGTCACGCCGGCGCTGCACACGCCGCTCATGGCCGTGACCAACGCCATTTCCTCGGTCATCATCGTCGGCGCCCTGATTGCGGCTGCCGCTGCCGGATCTCCGGTTGCGAAATGGCTCGGCCTTGCGGCTGTCGTGCTGGCAAGCGTCAATATCTTCGGCGGCTTTGCCGTGACGGAACGGATGCTCGCCATGTACAGGAAAAAGGAAAAGAAAGGCGGGGGGCAGTAAGATGATGCACGCAGCCGTTCCTGCCTGGGCGATGCTCGCCTATCTTGCCTCGGGCGTTCTTTTCATCCTGGCGCTTCGCGGGCTATCCAGCCCGGAAACAAGCCGCATGGGCAACCGCTTCGGCATGGCCGGCATGCTCATCGCGGTGGTCACCACCATCGTCACCCACGAACTGGCCAGCATCGGCGAGATTGCCGCCGCCATCCTGCTGGGCGGCGCGATCGGTTTCCTGGTTGCCCGCCGCATCGCCATGACGGCGATGCCGCAGCTTGTCGCCGCCTTTCACTCGCTGGTCGGCCTTGCCGCCGTGCTGGTGGGTGTCGCCGCCTTTCTCAACCCCGATGCCTTCGGCATCATGAAGCCCGATGGAAGCGACATCTACAAGGCAAGCCTGATCGAGCTCGGCCTTGGCGTCGCCATCGGCGCCATCACCTTTTCCGGCTCGGTCATCGCCTTCCTGAAGCTCAACGGCAACATGTCGGGCGCGCCGATCCTTCTGCCGATGCGGCATGCCATCAACCTTGGCGTGCTTGCCGCAATCCTCGTGATGGTGGCGATGTTCGGCCTCGACACGCCGGCCCTGTTCTGGGCGATCCTGATCCTGGCCTTCGCCATTGGCTTCCTCCTCATCATCCCGATCGGCGGGGCGGACATGCCGGTCGTTGTCTCGATGCTGAACAGCTATTCCGGCTGGGCGGCGGCGGCGATGGGCTTTACCCTGCAGAATACGGCGATGATCATCACGGGGGCGCTTGTCGGTTCTTCTGGCGCCATTCTCAGCTACATCATGTGCAAGGCTATGAATCGCAGCTTCATTTCGGTGATTGCGGGCGGATTCGGCGCCGAAAGCAGTGGCGGTGACGGTGCGGCCAAGGTGGACAGGCCGTGGAAGCGCGGCTCCGCCGACGATGCAGCCTTCATCATGAAGAATGCCGAGAAGATCATCATTGTGCCGGGCTATGGCATGGCCGTTTCCCAGGCGCAGCACACCCTGCGCGAGATGGCGGACGTGCTGAAGAAGGAGGGGGTGGACGTGAAATACGCCATCCACCCCGTGGCGGGGCGCATGCCCGGCCACATGAACGTGCTGCTCGCCGAGGCCAATGTGCCCTATGACGAGGTGTTCGAACTGGAAGACATCAACAGCGAGTTCGCACAGGCCGACGTTGCCTTCGTGATCGGGGCCAATGATGTCACCAATCCGGCCGCCCAGACCGACAAGACCAGTCCCATCTATGGCATGCCCGTGCTGGAGGTGTGGAAGGCCAAGACAGTCCTGTTCGTGAAGCGCTCCATGGGCGGAGTCGGCTATGCCGGTGTCGACAATGACGTGTTCTACATGGACAACACGATGATGCTGTTGGGCGACGCCAAGAAGATGACCGACGAGATTGTGAAGGCCCTGGCGCACTGAGACCGGCCGGGCGGGACCGGGCGTGCCCGCGCGCCAGCCCCTGTCCTGCCCCCGCTTGCGCCATCGGGCTGAGCAGGCTTTCTACCTCTCCCTGTGCAAATGCTGAGCCTGCCGTCTTGACCGGGATCAAGGGATGGAGGGCGCATCAGCCGCAAACTGCATTTAACAGACAAGGGAGAGACTCATGGCGACTGCCACGATGGAACGGCCGGGAACGGCACAGGCGACGGAACATTTCGACACCCTCATCGTGGGGGCCGGTATTTCAGGCATCGGCGCCGCATGGCATATGCAGGAACAATGCCCGGGGCGCAGCTTTGTCATTCTGGACGCGCTGGAAAGCTATGGCGGCACCTGGCTGACGCACAAATACCCGGGCATCCGGTCCGACAGCGACCTCTACACCTTCGGCTACCGCTTCAAGCCCTGGGTGGATGAACCCATTGCCACTGCCGACAAGATCCTGCGCTACATGGGCGAGGTGATCCGCGATGGCGATCTCGATCGCCACATCCGCTATCGTCACCGGATCAAGAGCGCGACATGGTCCTCGAAGGATGCCCTGTGGACCGTCCGGGGAACCAGGGGTGATGGCTCGCCCTTCACCATCACCACCAACTTCCTCTGGATGTGCCAGGGCTATTACCGGCACTCCGAGGGCTATACGCCCGAGTGGGAGGGCATGGCGAACTACAAGGGGCAGATCGTCCACCCGCAGACTTGGCCCGCTGATCTCGATCTCGGCGGAAAGCGCGTGCTCGTGATTGGTTCCGGCGCGACGGCGGCAACACTCGTTCCCGCAATTGCCGACAGCTGCGCCCATGTGACCTTGCTGCAGCGTTCGCCCACCTATTTCTTCCCCGGCCCCAATGTGAACGAACTGGCCGACCTGCTGCGCACGCTGGAAATCGACGAGACCTGGATCCACGAGATCGTGCGGCGCAAATATCTCTTCGACCAGGAGCAGCTGACGAGGCGCTGCCTCGATGAGCCGGAAGCGGTGAAGGCCGAGCTTCTGGAAGCCGCCCGCGCAATCCTTGGCCCGGATTTCGACATCGATACCCACTTCACGCCGAAATACCGGCCCTGGCAGCAGCGCCTGGCCTTCATTCCCGACGGCGACCTGTTCAAGGGTCTTGTCTCGGGCAAGGCCAGTGTCGAAACCGACCAGATCGAGCGCTTTACGGAGAAGGGCGTTCTCCTCAAGTCGGGGAAGGAACTGGAAGCCGATGTCATCATCACGGCCACCGGCTTCAATCTCTCGATCGATGGCGATATTACCTTCGAGGTGGACGGCAAGCCGACGAACTTCGCCGATACCGTCACCTATCGCGGCATGATGTTCACGGGCGTTCCGAACCTCGTGTGGATCATGGGCTATTTCCGCGCCAGCTGGACCCTGAGGGTCGATCTGGTTGCGGATTATGTCTGCCGCCTGCTCAACCACATGAAGGCCAATGGCTATCGAAAGGTGGAAGTGGCGCTGCGCCCCGAAGACAAGGACATGCCGCTCCTGCCGTGGATGGATGATGACAATTTCAACCCCGGTTACCTGATGCGCGGCATGCACCTGCTGCCGAAGCGCGGCGACAAGCCGGAGTGGATGCACAACCAGGATTACTGGAACGAGCGCGAAGAACTGCCCCGCATCGACCTGAAGGGCGCGGAGTTCAAATACGCCTGATCCCGGAAGCCGGCGGCGGCTGACCGCTGTCGCCGGCAACCTTAACGCCGCAGCCAGCTGTCGGTGCCTTTTACAGTCTTCGTGCCTGTTTCATGCCGTTTCACCCTGTCGCGCAGGTGAAACAAATTTGGCATGTTTCTTGCTCCCTTGATGGCATTCATCAACGGGAGCTTTTTTCATGTTCAAACCCGTCGTGGTTGTCGCGTCCTCTTTTCTTTTCACTGCCAGCAGCGCGAGCGCATCGGATGGCGGGGTCACCACCGGGGTGATGCTGTCCGGCGGCCTTCTGGCGCTCGTCGGCGGGGTAGGTCTGATCCTGATGGCCATCCGCGAGCAGGAGCGCGAGCGGCGCGGCGTGTCGCAGCGCTCCGTGCTTCTGAAGCGCCGCCACCGCTGATTGCCGCCCCTGCCCAGCCCCGGAAAGCGGGCTGCCAGGGGGGGGAAGGCCTTCAGCTGCGCAACAGGCAGCCCAGCCCGCTCCGCACCACGAGCGCGACGGTTTCGGGGTCCAGGTCGCGGCGGAACAGGTCGAGGATCTGCCGTTGGCTGAGGTCGCGGACTTCGGATTCGGCAATCTTGCCGACCCGCGCCAGCGCGCGCAGCTGGCTGGCGCTGAGATCGCGGGCCAGCGGCTCTGCCATGCATTCGGCCATGGGGCGCGACAGGCCTGCATTCGTCAGTGCGTTGCGAACCTGAATTTCCCTGCTGGCGGCGCAGCCTGCCAAGAGGGAGAGGGCCAGCGTCAGGGCTGGAATGCTGATCTTCAATCGTGTCTCCCGGCTTCCATTTTGTCGCACCCCCGCGTAACACTCGGTCCAGTCATGGACAATTCCGGTCTGCCGCCCGCAACGCACTTCCGGCCGTTGCATCTGAAGTTCCTCATGCGCTCCTTGCGGTCGGCATGGGCCACGGGCATCCTGCCGCCTGCCGATCTGTGCCCGGACCGGCTGCGCACTCTGGCCGAAAAGGAAACCGGCCTCAGCTCAGACAGCATCGACCGGGACTTTTTCGAAAGCCAGCTTGCTGTCCTGCTGCCGGCCCTGAAGGAAGAGGCCGCCCTCACGGATTTCGGCCGCCTTGTCGCCCATGGCTCCATCCTGAAGGTGATGAAGGAGCGGATGTGGTTCGAGGCGCTGCTTGGCGAGCACCCCGAAATCGACCGCATCACGCTTGCCCCGCCCATCATCGTCGCTGGTTCGATGCGTTCGGGCACGACGCGGCTTCAGCGGCTTCTTGCCTGCGACCCCGCCTTCACGGCGCTCAGGCTCTATGAGGCGCAATGCCCCGTGCCCGGCCCTAAGAGCTTTGCCGCGCGGGCTGCCGGCAAGCCCGATCCGCGCATCGCGCAGGTAGGGCGGATGTTGCGCTTCATCAGCTCCATCAACCCCGCGATCCAGCTTGCCCACCCCACCGGCCCGCTCGAGGTGGACGAGGAACTGGGCCTCAACGAACAGTCGCTTTCAGGCGCCATGATCGAAGCGCAGCGCCGCGTGCCGAGTTTCGCGCGGCATTGCGAACAGGTTGACCAGACGCCGGTCTATAGGCGGATGGAAAGATTGCTGAAGCTGCGGACCTGGTTTGCGGGCGTCGATCCGGCAAAACCCCATGTCCTGAAGACGCCGCAGCATCTGCAGGATCTGGCCGCCCTGCACCAGACTTTCCCGGAAGCGAAACTGCTCTTCCTGCACCGCGATCCGGTGCAGTTGGTGGCCTCGGGCGCCAGCCTTGCCTGGAACCAGATGGTCATCCAGTCGGATCTTGTGGACCCGGCATGGATCGGGCAGGAGTGGCTGCACAAGACGGAATATCGCCTTCGCGTGACCGCTGCGGTCAGGGAACGAATCCCTGCAGAGTATCAGCTGGACCTCACGTTCGAGGAGATGAACGCCGACTGGCGCGGCGCGATCGCGCGTGTCTATCGCTTCCTTGACCATGAGCTGACCCCCGAAACGCTGAAGGCGATGGAGGCCTATGTCGCCCGCGCCGCGTCGGAACATGGCTATGACCGCCATCGCTACAGGCTGGAACAGTTCGGGTTGCAGGCGGAAGAGGTGCGCGAACGGCTTGCCCCCTATGTGCCCGAAAGCCGGATCGCGGCCTGACACGGGCTTGCGCGCACGGCGCCGTCGTCGTACTTCCCTGTGTCTTGCTGCGGGGCTTTTCCTTGCGGTGATCGACCCGGCATCGGCATCGCCGCTTCCTGAAGGGCCTGCCTCAGTCCGCATGGCCGGGCTGGCCGTTGCCGTGGTGCGCCCTGATGGCAGGCTGCTGGCAGAAGCCGAGGGTGCTGCGGCACTGACTCCAGAGGGAGACGTCCTGCGCCATCTCGGGCCGGAAACGGCCGTCAGGGTTGCTTCCGTCTCGAAGCTGGTGGTCGCGCTTGCGATCCACCGTCTGGCGGATATGGGGCGCCTGAAGCTGGATGACGATGCCGGCCTGCACCTTGGCTGGGCGTTGCGAAACCCGGCCCACCCGCAAACGCCCGTCACCATCCGCCAGTTGCTGCGCCACCAATCCTCCCTGTCCGATGCGGGCGGTTACAGCTTCCCGCTGGGCGAGCGCCTGCGCGACCGGCTTTCGCCGGCCAGCTGGAGCAGTGCCATGCCGGGTGAACGGTTCGATTATGCCAATATCAACCATGCCATTCTGGGCGAGCTGATCGAGGCGGTGACCGGCATGCGCTTCGACCGGGCGATGGCGCGTCTGGTGCTGCAGCCATTGCAGCTCGACGCCTGCTTCAACTGGTCTGGCTGCACGGCGGAAACGGTGGCCGGTGGCGCGGTTCTCTACCGCAAATCGCCGGATGGCGGGGAAAGCTGGGCACCTGAGGGGCCATGGGTGGCGCAAGTGGATGCGGAGCGTCCTGCGGGTGGCTGCCCGGTGCGCACCCGGCCGGGGGCAGGCTGCGATCTCGCTTCCTACCGGCCCGGCGACAATGGCAGCCTGTTTTCACCGCAGGGCGGACTTCGCATTTCGGTTGCGGGGCTTGCGCGGCTGGGCTGGGCGCTTGTCGAGACCCCCGGCGCGTTCCTGTCGGGTGAAAGCCTCGATGCGCTTTTCCGCCTCCGCCCCGTGGCTGCCACCGGCGCCGGTGCGGAAACGGATGCCGGGCTGATGCAATATTGGTCAGACGGCGGGCTCCACTGCCTTTCGGGAAGCGGCAATCCGGGCGGGGACCAGCCGGGCGCGCCGACCCCCACGTCCGGCTGCGGGCATCTGGGCGAAGCCTATGGCCTGCATTCGGCCCTGTTGGTGGATCGTACGGCCCGAACCGTGCGCGCCTGGGTCATCACCGGCACATCTGAAAAGCCAGCGCCTGGAATGAAAAGCCGATTCAGTATTATCGAAGAACATGCCTATCAAAAGTCTGAAATGATTATCAATAACATGTATTAATCATGTGACAACATAATAAAATCAAACATATAAATCCTGTTATCCAATTCAGATGCATATTAACTCTGAATATATATTGAATTTGTCACTCCCCATGACATGTTTGCATCGACCAATGTTCATGGTCATGCTTACAGGGGAATCAAGATGACAATGCATTTGAAGCTTGTTGCGGCGGTTGCCGCAATGGCGGTGGCGATGCCTGCCGTTGCCACGACCACCATCGATTTCACCAATGTCCGCGCCACCTGGTTCGACATTGATGGAGGCGCAAACATCAACACCAGCGGGCAGGGCACGGCTTCCGCCGAAGTCCGCTGGGGGGTTGGCGGGCAGCAGTCGGGCTATCGGTTCGAATCCATCGGCGATCTGCAACTTGTGGTGGATCCGCTCACCAATACGTCCGACGTGGCCAACATCGGGAAGTTCACGCACTTCAACTTCCCGATCAGTGCCGGTACTTCGATCGCCGGTGTGAAGCTGGAATATACGAGCGATGTGCTGGTGAACGGCAATCTCTTCGGCACCGTGAACTTCATCTACGCCTTCGACCACTTCGAAACGCCAAATGCCGATTTTCCCTGTGCCGATGGCGGATTTGTCGGGATCGGCGTCAACATCAACGGCTGTGCCGACAGGGTGGCCGTGAACTTCAACCAGGCATCCGGCGCCTTCTCGATCGGTACCATCGACTATGCGCTCGATGTCCGGGGTTTCCTGGTCGACAATACGCCTGCCCAGCTCTTCTGGACGACGGAAAACGCCACCAACGAGGCGTTCCTGCGTGGTCAGGTCGTGCTGCGCGAGAATGCAGGCGCAGTGCCCGAGCCTGCAACCTGGGCAATGCTGATCACGGGCTTCGGGCTTGTCGGCACTGCAGCGCGCCGTCGTTCAAGGCCTCTGGCTTCCGCTTCTGCCTGATCGGCGGGCTATCAATCTGGGTAAGGGGGCCGTTGCAGGCGTGTCACGGCCCCTTTCAGCTTATGCCTTTCAACGCCGGCGTTTGCGCTTCGGAGGCTCCGGCATGACACGCGTGACCTTCAGGCCGTAGCGCTCGAGGTCTGCCATGAGACTGCCCGGTCCTGCCATATGTCCGGCGCCGACTGCCAGGAACTGCCCGCCCGGTCCTTCGCGCAACTGCCTGGCAATCCATGCGGCCCAGCGGGCGTTGCGGTCTTCCACAAGCAGGCGGCGCAGCATGGGCGACCGGTCGAAATCCTTGTTCACGCGCTTGGCCAGCGCATCGATGTCGCCCGCCATCCACTCCGTGATCAGCCGGTCCATGTCTGGCTTCGAACTGTCCAGCCCCTCCAGCACCGACATGAGGAGCCGCTGCTGGTCTGCCTCGGGCAGGGAATCGAAGTTGATGAGCTGCTCTTCCGTCGATTCGAGAGCGTTCACCGGAATGCTGCGCATGCGCGCGCGTTCGGCCAGCACGGCTTCGACGCCAATGCGCGGATCAAAGCCATTTTCCACGGATTGCAGGTTGCTGAGCGTGAGGGCCACGAACCAGGTGTCATACCAGTCAAGCGGGCCGGGCTTCAGCCGCTCCAGCGCACGGTCGAGCAGCGGGCGCCAGCTTTCCGGCAGGCGATCGGGCAGGGGCCTGGCGGCCTGAAGCCGGGCCAGGCGCATCATCACCGGCATCAGGGATGCCGGCGAATCCGGAATGCGGGTTTCGAGCACCAGTTGCGTGGAACCGTCGAGGGCGGCCGCCACATGCGGGCGGAACCAGTCCACGCCCCGTGGCAAGGCGTGGACGGTTCCAAACAGCATCATGCTCTTCTTGCCGTCGCTCACCGCCCAGAGCGCCGGAACCAGCGGTTCAGGCGCCGGAGGCGGGGCCTTGGCCGCCATCAGTGCCGCCGGCCAAATCAGGGCCAGCAGCAGAAGAAGGCGGCCAATTGGCATCAGGCCTTGGCCTTCGGCCAGTAGCGGTCCTTCACCAGCCGCTTGTAGAGCTTGCCGGTGTCATGGCGCGGCAGTTCGGGGTCGAAATCGACACTGCGCGGGCATTTCACATGGCTCAGCCGGTCACGGCAGAAGGCGATCAGTTCGGCGGCCAGTTCAGGGCCGGCATCGGCCCAGTCACGCGGCTGCACGACGGCCTTCACTTCCTCGCCCAGTTCGTCGCTCGGCACGCCGATCACGGCCACATCGGCCACCTTCGGGTGCATGATGAGGACGTTTTCCGTTTCCTGCGGATAGACGTTCACGCCACCGGTGATGATCATGTAGCTCGACCGGTCGGTGAGGAAGAGATAGCCGTCTTCGTCCACATAGCCGATGTCTCCGAAGGTTGCGCCATGCGCGCCCTGAACCTCGGCCGTCTTTTCCGGCGCATTGTGGTAGGCGACCGGCGGGCCACCATGGAAATAGACGCGGCCTTCTCGCCCCGGCGGAAGGATATTGTCCTCGTCATCGAGGATGCGGATCTCGCCCAGCATCGACTTGCCGACAGAACCCTTCTTCTTCAGCCATTCGGCAGAGGAAATGGCGGTGAAGCCCGAACCTTCGGTGGCGCTGTAATATTCGTAGATGCGCTCGCCGAACCAGTCGATCATCTTCTCCTTGACCTCGACAGGGCAGGGCGCGGCGGCGTGGATCACGCAGCGGATGCTGGAGACGTCATGGGCCTTTCGCACATCCTCGGGCAGCTTCAGCATGCGCACGAACATGGTGGGAACCACCTGGCTGTGGGTCACCTTGTGTTCGGCCACCAGTTCGAGGAAGCGCTCGGGGTCGAACTTTTCCATGATGATGACGGTGCCGCCGAACTTCTGGACCGACATGCAGTAGCGAAGCGGCGCCGCATGGTAGAGCGGGGCCGGCGAGAGATAGACCATGTCGGGCGTGAAGCCGTAGAGCGCGCCGGCCAGGGCCGACATGGTGTCCGCCTGGTCGATCTCGCCTTCCGGAAGCGGCCCGATGATGCCCTTGGGGCGGCCGGTGGTGCCGCTGGAATAGAGCATGTCGCGGCCCGGGCTTTCATCGGCGATGCGGCTGGCGGGAACGGCGGCCAGCGCTTCCTCGAGCGGCTCATAGCCCGGAATCGCACCACCGACCGAGAAGCGGTGCGGCACCGAGGTCAGCGCCTGGGCAACCTTGCCGAGCGATACGCTCGCCACCAGCAGCTTCGCGCCGCAATCCTTGACGATATAGTCGGCCTCTTCCTCCATCAGCTTGGTGGAGATGCAGGTGAAGATGAGGCCCGCGCGCTGGGCGCCCCAGCACAGGGGCAGGTAATCGATGCTGTTTTCCATGAAGATGGCGACATTGTCGCCGCGCTTCAGGCCGCACTTGCGGTAAAGCTGGGCGGCCCTGTTCGAGCGCTCCTCCAGCTGGGCGTAGGTGAGGCGTTCGCCGGAATTCGCCATGATGATGGCTGTCTTTTCCGGCATGTTGGCGGCGTGGATGTAAGGATGCATGCTGTCTCCCCAGTGCAGGCTTTGAAGCGGACATAGGCTGCAAGTGCTGCGGAAGGGAGAGGCAATGGCCATAGTTCATACCCGCACCTGCCATATCTGCGAGGCAAATTGCGGAATTCTGGTCGAACTGGATGGCGACAGGGTCGTTTCCATCAAGGGCGATCCCGATGATGTGCTGAGTCACGGCCATGTCTGCCCGAAATCGACCGCCATCGCCGACCTCCAGACGGACCCGGACAGGCTGCGCCGCCCCGTGAAGCGCGTGGGGGATGAGTGGGTGGAGGTGAACTGGGAAGACGCATTCGCCGACATCGCGCGGCGCCTGGCGCATATTCGCGCCGGCGGCGGCGCAGGCGCGCTCTATATCGGCAACCCTTCGGCCCATAATTACGGCATCGGCACCCAAACTGCGGTGGTGAAGCAGGCGCTTGGCTGCCGCACGGTTTATTCCGCCGGCACGGTCGACCAGATCCCGCACCAGCTCGCCCAGCTGTGGATGTTTGGCCACAACAGCCTCTTCCCCATTGCCGACATCGACCGCACACAGACGATGCTGATCATCGGCGCCAACCCCATGGCGTCCAACGGATCGGTGTGGACGGCGCCCGGATTCCGCCAGCGCGCCGCAGCGCTCAGGGCGCGGGGCGGGCAGCTGATCGTGGTGGACCCGCGCCGCACGGAAACCGCCGAAATGGCGGACAGCCATGTCTTCATCCGGCCCGGAACCGACCCGGCTTTTCTGTCTGCCCTCATCCTGGCGCTGGATGAAGCGGGCGCCATAAGGCCCGGGCGGCTCGAGCCGATGCTCGAAGGCTTCGACGATGCGCTGGCGGCGCTCCGGCGCTTCGACATTCCCGCGCTCAGCGCCCATTGCGGCGTGGCCGAGGCAGACATCCGCGCCATTGCCGCGCGCCTCGGCAATGGCGAGCCGGCCTGTGTCTATGGGCGGATGGGTGTTTCGGTCGCGGCGTTCGGCACCCTCAACCACTGGCTCATCCAGCTTCTGAACATCGCCACCGGCAACATGGACCGCGTGGGCGGAGTCATGTTCTCAACACCCGCTGTCGACATGGTGGCGCTGTCGGGCAAGGGCGCCTACGGCCGCACGAAGAGCCGGGTTTCGGGCCTCAACGAGATAATGTCGGAGCTGCCGGTGGTGACGCTGGCCGAGGAAATCCTCACGCCGGGCGAAGGCCAGATCCGGGCGCTGGTGACCATTGCCGGAAACCCGGTGCTGTCCACGCCGGATGGCCGCGCCCTCGATGAAGCGCTGGAAAGCCTCGAGCTGATGGTTTCCATCGACATGTATGTCACGGAAACCAGCCGCCACGCGCATTACATATTGCCGCCCTGCGGGCCGCTGCAGAAGGATCATTACCCTCTGTCGCTCGGCGCGATCGCGGTCAGGAACTACGCCAAATACAGCCCGGCGCTGCTGCCCATGGGCGAGGGCGAGAAGGCCGACTGGCAGATCATCGCCGAACTGGGCCGCGCCATGCTGCAGGCCCAGGGCCAGCCGGCGCCCAATCTGCGCACCCCGCGCGAAGTGCTGGATGGCATGTTGCGCGCATCGAGCCATGGCCTGACGCTGGAGCAGGTGGAAGCCGCCCCGCACGGGATCGACCTCGGCCCTCTGCAGCCCGGCCGCCTGCCCGAACGGCTGTACCATCCGGAAAAGCGCATTCGCTGTGCGCCCGAGCAACTTCTGGCCGATCTCGACCGCTTCGCCACCAGCATGGCCGGGCCGCGCGAAGGCCTGCTGCTGATCGGCCGCCGGCATGTCCGCTCCAACAACAGCTGGCTGCACAATTCGAAGCGTCTGCTGAAAGGCCCCGACCGCTGCACCCTGATGATCCACCCGGACGATGCCGCAGCGCGTGGTATCCGGAACGGCGAACCCGTCAGCATCACCAGCCGGGTCGGGTCCGTCACCGCGCCCGCCGAGGTGACGGAGGATGTGATGCCCGGAACCGTCAGCCTGCCGCACGGCTGGGGCCATGATCGCAAGGGGGTGAAGCTGTCGGTTGCGGCGACGCGGCCGGGTGTTTCTGCAAACGACCTGACGGACCGCAAACGCTATGACCCGCTTTCGGGCAATGCCGCGCTCACGGCCCTGCCGGTCGAGGTTGCCGCCGCCTGAGGCAGTGCCGAACGGTCACGGGGTGTGCCCGGGAATGTGCCCGGGAATGCCCATGCCCCTTTCCCTGCCGCGCGCCAGCCGCTAAGCGGCGTGGCGTGAAACCGACATGCTTCCAGGACATCATCCTTCGCCTCCACGCCTATTGGGCAGAACGGGGCTGCGCCATCCTGCAACCCTATGACATGGAAATGGGGGCTGGCACCTTCCACCCGGCCACGACGCTCAGGGCGCTGGGGCCGCGGCCGTGGAAGGCCGCCTATGTGCAGCCAAGCCGCCGCCCGTCCGACGGTCGCTATGGCGACAACCCCAACAGGCTGCAGCACTATTACCAGTATCAGGTCATTCTGAAGCCTTCGCCCGACGACATACTGGAACAGTATCTCGGTTCGCTCGAAGCCATCGGCATCGACCTTGCGATGAACGACATCCGCTTCGTGGAGGATGACTGGGAAAGCCCGACGCTGGGCGCCTGGGGGCTGGGCTGGGAAGTGTGGTGCAACGGCATGGAAGTGACCCAGTTCACCTATTTCCAGCAGGTGGGCGGGCATGACTGTGCGCCTGTTGCGGGGGAAATCACCTATGGGCTCGAACGGCTGGCGATGTACATCCTGGGCGTCGAGAACGTCTATGACCTGCCGTTCAACAATGATGGCCTGAACTATGGCGACGTGTTCCTCGAGAATGAGCGCCAGTTTTCCGCCTATAATTTCGAGGCCGCCAACACCGACATGCTGTTCGACGCCTTCCGCAAGACGAGCGAGGAATGCCGGGCGCTGGTCGCCGCCGGCCTGCCGCTTCCGGCCTATGATCAGGCGATCAAGGCCAGCCACATCTTCAACCTGCTCAATGCGCGCGGCGTCATCTCGGTGGCGGAGCGCCAGGCCTATATCGGCCGGGTCCGGGATCTGGTGAAGGCGGTTGCCGATCTGCATGTCGAGAAGGAGACGGCCCGTGGCTGATTTCCTGCTCGAACTCTTTTCCGAGGAAATTCCGGCGCGGATGCAGCCGGCAGCCGCCAGCCAGCTGGCCGAACGGTTCCGGGCGCTGCTGGATGAAGCCGGCCTCGAAACAGGAACCATCGAGACGCACGCCACGCCCCGGCGGCTGGCGCTGATCGCGCGCGGCCTGCCGGCTGCAAGCGAAGCCACCGCCGAAGAGCGGCGCGGGCCGCGCGCCGACGCGCCCGAAAAGGCGATTGACGGCTTCCTGAAATCCACCGGGCTTTCGCGCGACCAGCTGGAAGAGCGTGATACCGGCAAGGGCGTCTTCCTTTTTGCCGTGATCCGGCGCGAGGGCCGCCCGACGGCGGACATCCTCGCCGAAAAGCTGCCCGGCATGATCGCCGGTTTCCAGTGGCCCAAGTCCCAACGCTGGGGCACGGCCAGCCAGTCCACCGCCTCGCCGCGCTGGGTGCGCCCGCTGCGCGGCATCCTGGCGCTTCTGGATGCGGATGTGGTGCCGTTCGAGGCGCTCGGCCTGACGTCTGGCCGCACGACCTTCGGCCACCGTTTCATGGGCGGCGCGGACCCGATCGCGATCGACAGCCCGTCAAGCTATGAAGCGCAGCTTGAAGCGGCCTTTGTGGTGCTTTCCATGGAGGAACGCCGCGCGCGCATCCGGGAAGGCGCACAGGCAGCCGCCGAAGCCGAAGGGCTGGTGCTGCGCCCGGACGAGGGGCTGGAGGCCGAAAACGCCGGGCTGACGGAATGGCCGGTGCCGCTTCTTGGCCGGTTCGACCCGGCCTTCCTTGATGTTCCGCCGGAAATCATCCAGCTGACGATGCGGACGAACCAGAAATATTTCGCTGTCGAGGATGCAGGCGGCGCGCTGGCGCCCGCCTTTGTCTGTGTCTCGAACCTTGTGGCGCCCGATGGCGGCCGCACGATCGTTGCCGGCAACGAACGGGTGCTGTCCGCCCGCCTGTCGGACGCCCGCTTCTTCTGGGAGCAGGACCGGGCTACGTCCCTTGCCAGCCTGCTGCCAAAGCTTGAAGACCGGCTTTTCTTCGAGGGCCTCGGCACTTTGCGCAGCAAGGCGGATCGCATTGCCGGGCTGGCAGCCCATGTTTCAAGGCGTCTCCATCCCGATCTCGACCCGCAGCTTGCCGGGCGCGCGGCGGAACTGGCCAAGGCAGACCTTGCTTCTGCCACAGTGAATGAATTTCCCGAGCTTCAGGGCATCATCGGCGGCCACATGGCGCGCGCGGCAGGCGAGCCGGCGGATTTCTGTGCAGCCATTTCCGAACACTATTCCGGTGCGCCCACCGTCCCCCTGTCTGTCTGCGTGTCGCTCGCCGACCGGTTCGATACGCTTGCGGCCTTCTTCTCGCGCGGGATGCGGCCGACAGGATCGAAGGATCCCTTCGCGCTGCGCCGGGCCGCCCTGCAGATCATCCAGATACTGGTGCGCAACGGACTCCGCCTGCCCCTGATTCCGGCCTTCGAACAGGCAGGGCAGGGCCTGCCCGACATGCCCGCCGGCCAGCAGGCCGGGGGTGTCATCGGCGAAAGCTCTTCGCGCGAACTGCTCGAGTTCCTCATCGATCGCCTCAAGGTCCAGCAGCGCGAGGCGGGCGTGCGCCACGACCTGATCGACGCCGTTTTCGCGCTGGGCGGAGAGGATGATCTCGTCCGCCTGCTGGCGCGGGTTGCGGCACTGCAGGCCTTTACCGAAACCGATGATGGCGCAAACCTGCTAGCCGGCTACAAGCGCGCAGCCAATATCCTGCGCATCGAGGAGAAAAAGGACGGCACGCGCTTCGCGCCTGCGGTCGATGCCGGCCAGCTGGCCGACGATGCCGAACGCGCCCTCGACGCAGCGCTGACCCATGTGGCCGGCGCCGTCGAAACAGCCGTTGCCGCCGAGGATTTCGCCGCCGCCATGCAGGCGCTGGCGACGCTCCGGCCGCATGTCGACCGTTTCTTTGACACCGTGACAGTCAACGCCGAGGATTCGGCGCTCAGGGCCAACCGCCTGTCGCTTCTGGCAAAGCTGCGTGAAACGGCGCATCTGGTGGCGGATTTCTCGAAGATCGAAGGTTAGGTTCCATGGTTGCGCGTCTTCTTGTTCCCTTCGGCGGGTCGGCCCCGGCTGCCCATCAGCTCGGCAAGCAGCACCTGGGTGGCAAGGGCGCAAATCTCGCCGAAATGGCGGCCATCGGCCTGCCGGTGCCGCCGGGCTTCATCATCCCCACCACGTTGTGCGCCCGCTATTACGAGGCCGGCGGCCGCCTGCCGGATACGCTTCTGGCGGCTCTTGCCGACGGCCTCGCCCATATCGAGCGCGAGGTGGGCATGGGCTTCGGAAATCCGGAAAACCCGCTTCTCGTGTCCGTCCGCTCGGGCGCGCGCGTGTCGATGCCGGGCATGATGGACACGGTCCTCAATCTCGGCCTCAATGACGAAACGGTTGCCGGGCTGGCGCGGCGCTCCGCCAACCCGCGCTTCGCCTGGGACAGCTATCGCCGCTTCCTGCAGATGTATGGCGATGTCGTCCTCGGGCTTGATCATTACCTGTTCGAGGATGCCCTCGAACTGATGAAGGATGATCGTGGCGTCACCCTCGATACCCAACTTTCGGCAGAGGATCTGCAGGCGCTGGTGGCCGACTATCAGGCGATCATCGAGAAGGAGACCGGGCAACCCTTTCCGCAGGCGCCGCTGACCCAGCTCGAAGGCGCGATCGGCGCCGTCTTCGGCAGCTGGCGGTCGGACCGGGCAAGCGTCTATCGCCGCCTGAACGACATTCCGGAATCCTGGGGCACGGCTGTCACGGTACAGGCTATGGTGTTCGGCAACATGGGCGAGACATCGGCCACCGGTGTCGCCTTCACGCGCGACCCGGCCACCGGCGAGAAGCGGATCTTCGGCGAATATCTGATCAACGCGCAGGGCGAGGATGTGGTCGCCGGAATCCGCACGCCGCAATATCTGACCCGCGCCGCACGCGAGAAGGCGTCTGCCCGCGATCTTTCCATGGAAGAAGCCATGCCGGCGGTGTTTGCCGAGCTGGCGGGCATGTTCGAGACTCTGGAGCGTCATTACCGCGACTGCCAGGACATCGAGTTCACCGTGCAGGAAGGGCGGCTGTGGCTGCTGCAGACCCGTTCCGGCAAGCGCACGGCTAAGGCCGCCATGCGTATGGCCGGCGACATGGTGGACGAGGGTCTGATCAGCCGGGACGAAGCCGTGCTCAGGGTCGATCCTGCGGTTCTCGACCAGTTGCTTCACCCCACGCTCGACCCGGCCGCCAGGCGCCAGGTCATCGCCGTGGGGCTGCCGGCGTCGCCGGGGGCGGCTTCGGGGGCGATCGTCCTCGACAGCGCGACGGCAGCCGAACGCGCAGCCCATGGCGAGGACGTGATCCTCGTCCGTGTCGAGACCAGCCCGGAGGACATTGCCGGCATGCATGCTGCGCGCGGCATATTGACGGCGCGCGGCGGCATGACGAGCCACGCCGCCGTCGTTGCGCGCGGCATGGGCCGACCCTGTGTATCGGGCGCCGGGCAGATTTCCATCGACATGGACGCCCGCGTGATGCGCGTGGGGTCGCACAGCTTCCCGGAAGGCAGCATCATCACCCTTGATGGCGCCAGCGGCGAAGTGATGGAGGGCCATATCCCCACCATCGAACCCGAACTTTCCGGCGATTTCGCCCGCCTGATGGAATGGGCCGACGGCGTGCGCCGCATGAAGGTGCGCGCCAATGCCGAAACACCCGAGGACTGCACCACCGCCCGCCGCTTCGGTGCGGAAGGCATAGGCCTTGCCCGCACAGAGCACATGTTCTTCGGCGCTGACCGGATCGTCCATGTCAGGGCGATGATCCTGGGGGGGGACGAAGGCGCGCGGCGCGCGGCGCTGGCGCATCTTCTGCCGATGCAGCGGGCCGATTTCGCCGAGATCTTCCGCATCATGGCGGGGCTTCCCGTCACCATCCGCCTTCTCGATCCGCCGCTGCACGAATTCCTGCCCAGCCGCGAAGCGGAAATTGCCGAAGTGGCCCTAAGTGCGGGGCTGTCCGTTCAGGCGCTTCGCCGCCGCCTGGTCGAACTGCACGAGACGAACCCCATGCTCGGGCACCGTGGCTGCCGGCTGCTGATTTCCTACCCGGAAATTCCGGAAATGCAGGCCCGCGCCATCTTCGAGGCAGCGCTCGACGTCGATCAAGGGGTCGAGCCGGAAATCATGGTTCCGCTTGTTGCAACGGCGCGCGAACTGGAGCTGGTGAAGGCCGTGATCGATCGCACGGCAGAGGCCGTCTTTGCCGAGCGCGGCCGCCGCATCGCCTATACGGTAGGCACGATGATCGAACTGCCGCGCGCGGCCCTCAGGGCAGGCGACATTGCGGCCCATGCCGGTTTCTTCAGTTTCGGCACCAACGACATGACCCAGACGGCGCTTGGCATCAGCCGCGACGATGCCGGCCGTTTCCTCGGCGATTATGTCGAGGCCGGAATCTACCCGCGCGACCCCTTTGTCAGCATCGATGCCGAAGGCGTCGGCGAACTGGTGGCGATCGGGGCCGAGCGTGGCCGCGCGGCGCGCCCGGGCCTGAAGCTCGGCATCTGCGGCGAGCATGGCGGCGACCCGGCAAGCATCCTCTTCTGCGAGGGGCAGCGTCTCGATTATGTCAGCTGCTCGCCCTGGCGCGTGCCGATTGCCCGGCTGGCTGCCGCCCAGGCGGCGCTCAGGCAGGGCTGAGCCAATGGGCGGGACAGGTGCAGACGCAACCGCAACCGCACGGGCGCTCGAAGGGCTGAAGGTCGTCGATCTGTCCCGCGTGCTGGCCGGGCCCTATGCCGCCCAGATCCTTGCCGATCTCGGCGCGGATGTCGTGAAGGTGGAGCGCCCCGGCAAGGGCGATGATACCCGCAGCTGGGGGCCGCCCTGGTCCACCGCCCCGGATGGGGCGCAGGGCGATGCCAGTTATTTCTTTGCCGCCAACCGCAACAAGAAAAGCCTGGCCATCGACCTGAAGCACCGCGCGGGCGCTGACATCGTGCGTCGCCTGATTGCGGGCGCCGATGTCGTGATCGAGAATTTCAAAGCCGGCGACCTCGACCGGTCAGGCCTTGGGCACAGGCAGATGCTGGCGGCGCATCCGGGCCTTGTCTGGTGCTCGATCACCGGCTTCGGCCATGAAAGCCCGCAGCCAAAGCGGGCCGGCTATGATTTCATGATCCAGGCCGAGGCTGGCCTGATGGACATCACCGGCGAGGCCGACGGCCGCCCCCTGAAGGCCGGTGTGGCCATAGCGGACCTGACCACCGGCATGATGGCGGCAACCGCGATCCTCGCGGCGCTTCTCCACCGCGACCGCACGGGGGAAGGGCAGCATATCGACATGGCGCTGTTCGACGTGACGCTGGGCTGGATGGCGAACCAGGCGACAGGCTGGCTGGTCGGCGGAACGCTGCCGCGCCGCATGGGAAACCAGCACCCGTCCATCGTGCCCTATCAGGATTTCGCCACCGCCACCGGCCCCATCGCGCTGGCCGTCGGCAGCGACAGCCAGTTCCGCGCCTTTGCCCGCATCGTTGGCTATCCGGGCTGGGCGGATGAACCGCGCTTTGCAACCACTTCTGCCCGCGCCGCCAATCGTGATGCGCTGCTGCCGATGATCGAGGCTGCGCTGAAGACGCGCCCGGCCGAGGAATGGCTTGCCGCCTTCGAGGACGCGCAGGTGCCGGCAGGGCCGATCGCCACCATCCCGCAGGCGCTCGACAGCCGGCAGGCAAAGGCGCGCGGGCTGGTGGTGGAGCAGCCGCACCCCCGGCTGGGCATGGTTCGCACCGTGGCCCAGCCACTGGCCCTTACCCGCACGCCGCCTGACTATCGCCTGCCGCCGCCCATGCTTGGCAGCCACAGCCGCGCCTTGCTCGAAGGGCTGGGGCTGACGGCGGAGGAAATCGACGCCCTGATTGCCGACGGGGTGGTGACCGCCGCATGAGCGAAGCCCCGCGCTTTCACCTGCCCGAAGCCGCGCATGTCGCGCCTGTCACCATGGCGGATGGGGCGCGTATCCGCACGCTGAGGCTGCCGCACCCCCGGCCGGTCGCCAATCTCCTGCTGCTGACAGGCCGCGCCGATTTCCTCGAAAAATGGGCCGATGCGATTGCCGGGCTGCATGGGCTTGGCCTGTCCATTGCCAGCTTCGACTGGCGCGGGCAGGGCGGCTCTGACCGGCTGACGCAGAAGGGCTCAGGCCACATCGACAGCTTCGACCGCTGGCTTGCCGATCTGGATCATCTGGCCGGCCATGCGGTGGAGACGATGCCCGATGCGCCATGGCTTGCGCTTGGCCATTCCATGGGCGGGCATCTGTTGTCGCGCTGGATCGCCGAGCCGGCGCGCCATGGCCACCCGCTGCGCCACCCGCTGCGCCAGCGGTTGAAGGGGGCGGTTCTGTCCTCGCCACTGCACGGCATAAACATGGCTCAGCCGCTCAGGGCCATTGCCCTCAGGATGGCGGCGCGGCGCGTGCGGCAGGGCCGGGGCGATGATTTCGCCTGGGGGCAGGGCCCCTATGGCGCAACGCAGCAGAGCGCCGCGCGCCAGGCACTGCTGACCCATGACGACGCCCGCTTCGAGGACGAAGCGCGCTGGATCGCCATGTGTCCTGGGCTTGCGACGGGCGGTGTCAGCTGGGGCTGGCTTCAGGCTTTCGCCGAAAGCGAGGACAGGCTGGAGCATCTGCCGCTGGAGACGATCGACCTGCCGGTCCTGATGCTTCTGGCCGGGGAGGAGAGGCTCGTCGACAATGACCACGCCCGCGCCATCGCCGCCCGGCTGCCGCGCTGCCGGCTCGAACTGGTGCCGGATGGCGCGCACGAGCTTCTGCGCGAAGCTGACCGGCAGCGGCAGATGGCGCTCTCGAAGATTCGCGATTTTCTCCTGGATTGCATTGCATGAGCGGCTTCGACATCCTGATCATCGGCGCCGGCATCGGCGGTGCATCGCTCGCCCATGCGCTTCTGGCAGCCGCCCCCGGCCTGAAGCTGGGCCTGCTGGAGGCCGAGGCGCACCCCGGCTACCACACCACCGGGCGCTCGGCGGCTTTTTATGCCGAAACCTATGGCGGCCCCTCGGTGCAGCCCCTCACCACTGCGTCCAAGGCCTTTTTCCAGCGTCCGCCCAGGGGCTTCTGCGACACGCCCATCCTGTCCCCGCGCGGGGCGATCCATCTCTGCCATGAAGGCAACACCGCCTGCCTTGCCCCGCTGGAGGCCGAGTTCGATCATGGCGGCGTCGCCCATCAGCGGCTTGGCCCTGAAGGCATAAGGCAGCTGGTGCCGTACCTGCGGGCGGACTGGGCGCAGACCGCGATCTGGGAGCCGGGGTGCGCCGATATCGACGTGGCCGGCCTGCACCAGGCCTATCTGCGCGCGGCCCGCAAGGGCGGGGCACGGCTTGTCACCGATGCGCGGGTCACGACCATCCGCAGGGCTGGTGACGAATGGCTGCTTGAAACGACGGCCGGGCCTTTCAGCGCCGCGCGGATCGTCAACGCCGCCGGCGCCTGGGCCGACGAGGTCGCGCGTCTTGCCGGCGTTGCACCGATCGGGGTCATGCCGCTCAGGCGCACGATCGTGGTGGCCGAGGTGCGGCCACCGGCGCCAGCCGATCTTCCCGTGGTGATGGATGCTGGCGGCAGCCTCTATTTCAAGCCGGATGCCGGCCGCCTGTGGATTTCCCCCCACGACGAAACGCCGGACACGGCCCATGACGTGCAGCCGGACGAAATGGACGTGGCCATCGCCATCGACCGTTTCGAGCGCATGTGCGATTGGCCCGTCACGAAACTGGCCTCGAAATGGGCCGGCTTGCGGAATTTCGCGCCCGACCGGCTGCCGGTCATCGGCCCCGACCCCGCAGCCCCCGGTTTTTATTGGTGCGCCGGCCAGGGCGGCTGGGGAATCCAGACATCCCCGGCGGCGGCGGCCATCGGCGCGGCCCATCTTCTGGGCATGCCGCTGCCACCGGCCTATGCCGCCATCGATACTGGCCTGTACCTGCCATCGCGCTTCCGCTGAAATCGCAGCGTGCAGCGCTGCCGTTTCTTGCTGTCCCCGGATGATATGCTAGGAATTGCCGCCATGACCACATTCTCCAGAACCGCGCTCGCGGTCATCGCCCCCTTCGCCCTCATCGCCTGCGACGGCGACAGCAAAAGCGCCGCGACGCCCGATGCGGCCGCCACACCGGCCGCCGCGCCCGGTTCGACTGCCGCGACCGACTGGACGAAGACGGTCGTGGAAACGCCCGAAGGCGGATTCCGCATGGGCAACCCGGATGCGAAGGTGAAGATCGTGGAATTTGCGAGCTTCACCTGCACGCACTGCAAGGATTTCCACCTCGAGGCAGAGAAAAATCTGAAGCCCACCTATGTAAAGACCGGGCAGGTTTCCTACGAATACAGGCCCTTCATGCTCAACGTCTATGATTTCGTCGCCGCTCAGGTTGCTCTTTGCGAGGGATCGGGCCGCTTCTTCACCTGGGCCGGCGAGCTTTATGGCAACCATGACGCCTGGGTCACGCCTTTCACGAAGCTGACCGAGGCCGACATCGCGCCGCTGAAGGCGCTGGCGCCGGGCGAGCAGGTGAAGGGCCTGGCGGTTGCCGGCAAGATGCACGAATTTGCCCGCAGCCGGGGCATGCCGCGCGCCCAGTTCGATACCTGCCTCAGCAACCAGGCGCAGCTCGACAAGCTGACGGCGCAGCAGCAGGCCGCGATCGACGCCTATCAGATCAATGGCACCCCGAGCTTCCTCCTGAACGGCAGGAAGCTGGATGGTGTGAACAGCTGGGAAACCCTCAAGCCGCGGATCGACGAGGCGCTCTGATGCCGCCACGCGGGCGCGCATGCGGCGCCGGCTGAAAAGGCCATGAAGTTCGAGAAGCTCCGGCTTTCGGGCTTCAAATCCTTTGTCGAGCCGGCCGAACTGCTCATCCGGGACGGGCTGACCGGCATTGTCGGCCCCAATGGCTGCGGCAAGTCGAACCTTCTCGAAGCCCTGCGCTGGGTGATGGGCGAAAGCTCAGCACGCAGCCTGCGGGTTTCGGCGGGCGGCGGCATGGACGATGTGATCTTTTCCGGCACCGCCCGCCGGCCGGGCCGCGATCTCGCCGAGGTGCGCCTAACCCTCGACAACAGCGCCCGGCGGGCGCCAGCCGAATTCAACGGCGAGGATGTGCTGCAAGTGACCCGCGCCATCGCTCGCGGTGAAGGGTCGAACTGGTCTCTCAATGGCCGCGACGTGCGGCTGAAGGACGTACAGCTGCTGTTCGCGGATGCCGCAACCGGCCCGCATTCGCCGGCGCTTGTCAGCCAGGGGCGGGTGGCCGCGATCATCAGCGCCCGCCCGCAGGAGCGCCGGCAGTTGCTGGAGGATGCCGCCGGCATCGCCGGTCTCAATGTCCGCCGGCGCGAGGCTGAACAGCGGCTGCGGGCTGCTGATGCCAATCTTGTCCGGCTGGATGATGTGATGAAGGCGGCTGACACGCAGGCGCAGGACTTGCGGCGGCAGGCCCGCGCAGCCGCTCGCTACAGGGCGCTTTCCGAACGCATGCGGGCGACCGAGGCCGCCTTGCTGCGCTTGCAGTGGGAAGCGGCGGTCGCCATGGTGCAGGATGCCGAACGCGCCCTGCGCGACCAGGATGCCGCACTTTCCGAGAGGACTGCAGCCGCTGCGCGGGCCGCCACGGCGCAGGCCGATACCGCCGCCGGCCTGCCGCCCCGCCGCCAGGCCGAGGCGACGGCTGCGGCGATGGTGCAGCGCCTGTCCACCGAGCGGGCGACGCTTGTTGCCGATCGGGCGGCGCTTGCCCGCCGCCTGCAGGATCTGTCCCTGCAGCTGGAGGCTGCCGCAACGGATGCGGAGCGCGAGCGCGCCCGCGCTGCCGATTCGGCGGCGACCCGTGCGCGTCTGGCAGCCGAGATCGAAACCCTGCGCCAGACCTTGTCTGACACGAAATCGGCATCGGGACCGCAGGCCGCCAGGGTGGACAGTGCCGAAGCCGCCGTGCGTGACACGGAACGCCAGCTTGCCGATGCCGTGGAAGCCCATGCCGCCCTTCTGGCCGAGGCGCGCAGCGTGCGGGCGCAGGCCGAAGCCGCGCGCGGCCGTGCAGAACGGATCGTTCAGGAGCGCAGGCGGCTCGAAGGCGAGTGCGACAAGCTGACCGCTGCCAGTTCCGGCACGAGGCTGGCGGCGGACATTGCCGAAACGGAAGCGACCCTTGCGCGCCACGCCAGCGAAGCGGGAACGGCCGCCGAAGCCATTGCGACGGCCGAGCGCACAGCCCAGGCTGCACGCCACGCCGCCGACAGCATGGAGCGGGCCGTTTCCGCCTTGCGTGCCGAGGTGGCGAGCCTTGAAGCCGAGGCCGCCGCCCTCGACCGGCTGATGCGATCGAAAACCCCGCTGGCTGGCGGCGGTGCGCGGGCCGCGCTGTCCGCCCGGCCGGGCTATGAGGCGGCGGCAGCGGCAGCGCTGGGCGATGCGCTCAATGCCGCCCTCGGCGTGCCGCCACAGCCCGTGCGCCACTGGCTTTGCCTGCCCTGGCAAGACGGCGATGATCCGCCGCCGCCCGAGGGCGCCACGCCCCTTGCCGCCCATGTGACAGCGCCGCCCGAGCTTGCACGCTCCCTTGCGCAGGTGGGGGTGGTGGAAACCGCCCCCGACCCTGCCCGCATCGCGCGCCTGCTACCCGGCCAGCGGCTTGTGGGGCGGGATGGCTGGCTCTGGCGCTGGGACGGCTTTGTGGCGCCGCCCGGCGGGCAGGCCGCCGCCGTTGCCGAAGCGCTGGCGCAGGATAATCGCCGCAGGGAAATCGCCGCCAGCCTGGGCGCGCCGCGCCGCCAGCTGGAAGCGGCCCATGCGGAACTGCAGCAGCAGAAGGCCGCCATCGCCGAAGCGCAGCAGGCCGAGCGCAAGGCGCGCGCCACCCGCGCGGAAGCCGAACGCCGGCGCGAGCAGTTGTCAGGCCGCCTGCAGGGCCTGCGCGCGGCCGAGGCGCAGGCTGCAGCCCGCGCCAGCGCGCTCGAGGCCTCGATCGAGCGGCTGGACGCCGAAGGGGCGAGCGCCATTGCCGAGGCCGAATCCGCGAGCGAGGCCGTTTTGGCCCTGCCGGACAGCAGCGCCGCCGCCCAGAGGGCGGGCGAGGCCCGGCGCTCTGCCGACAGGGCGCGGGCTATCCTTGCCGAAGCGCGCGCCGATGCCGCCGAACTGGAACGGACGTCAGCCGAGACCGCAGCGCGAATCGCCCGGATAGAGCGCGAGATCGCCGATTGGGAAAAGCGTGACCGGGACGCAACGGATGCCGCCGCCGAACTGCTGCGCCGCAAGGAGCGGATCGCCGCCGAACGCGCCGCCATTCTCTCGGAGCCGGACGCACTGGACGCGCGGCTGGGCCTTCTCGATCGCGATCTTGCAGCCGCCGAGACGGCGCGCGGCACGGCGGCCGAAGCCGTGCTCGTGGCCGAGCTTACGCTTTCCGGGCTGGACGCCCAGGCCCGCGCGACCGAAGCCGCCGTTGCCGATGCGCGCGAGGCGCGGGCCACCCTTTCGGCGCGATGCGCGCAATTGCGTGACAAGCTTGCCGAACTGGTCGGCGCCGCCGTCGAGCGCTTCGGCGTGCAGCCCGGCAATCTCGACCGCCATGCGCAAACCGCAGACGACGGCGGCCCGGAAGATGAGGCTGCCGATGCAAACAGGCTGGCTGCGCGGCTGGAGCGCATGCAGCAAGAGCGCGAGCGAATCGGCATCGTCAATCTTCGCGCCGACATCGAGCTTGCCGAGATCGAGGAAAGGCTTGCCCTACAGGCGGAAGAGCGCACCGAGCTTGAAACCGCGATCAACAGGCTGCGCGGCTCGATCGGGATGCTGAACAGGGAAGGGCGGGCGCGGATGATGGCCGCCTTCACCGAGGTTGACCGGCATTTCCGCGATCTTTTCACCACCCTGTTCGGTGGCGGGTCGGCCGAGCTTCAGATGATCGAAAGCGATGATCCGCTGGAAGCAGGCCTCGAGATTCGGGCCCAGCCACCGGGGAAGAAACTGCAATCCCTGTCGCTGCTGTCCGGCGGGGAACAGGCGCTGACCGCCATTGCCCTCATCTTCGCCCTGTTCCGCACGAATCCGGCGCCGGTCTGCGTTCTCGATGAAGTGGATGCCCCGCTCGATGATGCCAATGTTGAGCGATTCACCCGTCTTCTGAAGCATATGGTGGCCGAAACGGACACACGCTTCCTGATCGTCACCCACAACCCCGTCACCATGGCAGCCATGCACAGGCTCTATGGCGTCACCATGGGTGAGCCGGGGGTCAGCCAGCTCGTATCGGTCGATCTTTCGCAGGCCGAGCGGCTGGTGGCATCCTGAGCAGGGCGCGCCATGCTTGACCTTTGCGCTGCCCCCCTCTAACGGAACCCCCGCTTTGGCGGCTTCATGGCCGGCGAAGCCCATGACGCAGCGTCGTCGATGGCAGACCATTTCCGCTAGAGGGTCAAAAGACTTGCCCGATCCTGCTGACAAGCAAAGCCTCGAAAGCCTCGAGGCAAGGCTGGAAGCAGCAAAGGCAAGGCACAGGCCCGAACCGCGGCAGGTCGCTGTCACGGCGCTTGCGCAGGGCACGCGCCATGCTTTTGAAATCGCCGCGACCACCATCGTCGGCGCCGGCATCGGGTTTTTTCTCGATCGCTGGCTCGGCACGGGGCCATGGCTGCTGCTCCTGTTTCTCCTTCTGGGGATCGGGGCGGGATTCTGGAACCTCTTGAAGGCGGTCAACGCAGAAGCGGCGGCAGTCCGTAGGGCTGCCGACGAGGATCGACAGGAAGAACAGGGTTAGGGACGCGTCAACGGTGGCCAATCCGCTCGAGCAATTTGCGATCAAGCGCTATGCCGAATTTTCGGTTGCCGGTGCCGACGCGGCGTTTACGAACGCCTCGCTGTTCATGCTGGTTGCCCTCGGCGTCATTCTCGCTTTCATGTGGCTTGGAACCCGCAATGCCGCGCTCGTTCCGGGCCGCTGGCAGGCTGCCCTCGAGGGGGTAACGGGCTTCGTCACCGACATGGTGAACGAAAACATCGGTCCCAAGGGCCGGCCTTTCGTACCCTTCATCTTCGCGCTCTTCATCTTCATCCTGGTGGCGAATCTTGTGGGCCTTTTCCCCTACAGCTTCACCGTCACCAGCCACATCGTCGTCACCTTCGCCTTCGCTGCCCTGATCTTCCTGATCTGCGTGCTTGTCGGGCTGGTGAAGCACGGTTTTCACTTCTTCTCGCTGTTCGTGCCGGCCAACACAGCCAAGCCGCTGCTGCTGCTGATCGTTCCCGTGGAACTGATCTCCTTCCTGTCGCGGCCGCTCACGCTCAGCATCCGTCTCTTTGCGAACATGACGGCGGGTCACATCCTGCTTAAGGTCTTCGCCGGGTTCGTCATCAGCCTCGGCGCTGCTGGTGGCGTGCTGGCAGCCCTTGCGCCGGTGCCCTTCGCGCTGACTGTTGCTTTCTATGCGCTCGAACTTCTGGTCGCCGTGGTGCAGGCCTATGTGTTCGCGCTGCTGACCTGCATCTACCTCAACGATTCCATCAACCTGCATCACTGAGTTTCAAGGAAGGACTTCTCCATGGACGCAACTGCCGCCAAGTTCCTCGGCGCCGGCATCGCCTCGATCGGCATGGGCCTTGCCGCCATCGCCGTCGGTCTGCTGTTCGCCATGTTCCTGTCTGGCGCACTGCGCAACCCGGCTGCCGCCGATGCCCAGCGCCCGAACCTGATCTTCGGCTTCGCCGTTACCGAAGCGCTCGGCATCTTCGCCTTCCTCGTCGCCCTTCTGCTCCTGTTCGCAGTCTGATCCAGGCTCACGGACGTAGCGGAGGCCCGCGATGCCCCAGTTTGACTTCAATCAGGCGCTGCCGCAGCTTCTGTGGCTGATCCTCGTCTTTGCGCTTCTCTACATCATCGTGCGCGGCATGTTGCCGAAGGTGCAGAGGGTGGTCGAGAACCGCAAGGAACGGATTGCTGCCGACCTTCGGGAAGCCGAGGCCGCGCGTGATGCGGCCGAGGCTGCAACGAGCGGTGGTTCGACGGCGCTTGCCGGCGCCCGTTCCCAGTCCCTTGCCGTAACCGGCAAGGCCCGGGACGAAGCGGCTGCCGCCACGGCTCGCCGGCTTGCTGATGTCGACGCAAGCCTGAAGACCGAAGCAGAAGCTGCCGCCAAGCGGCTTGCGGAAGTGCGGGCTTCAGTTCTTGCCGAACTGGAAGTCGTGGCGACCGAGGCAACCGTCGATCTTGTTCATCGGGTTGCGGGTGTCAGCGTTTCCAATGACGAAGCTGGCATGGCTGTCCAGAAGGTTGCTGCCTGACATGTCGGACGAGACACTTGAAATGAACGGTGCGGATGCCATCGCCACAACCGAGGCAGGGCATGACGCCGGACACGAGACGTTTCTCGGACTGGACAGCTATGCGTGGGTGGGCGTTGCCTTTCTCACCTTCGTGCTGATCCTCTGGAAACTTGGCGCATTCCGTGCTCTCGGCACGGCGCTCGATGCCCAGGCGGAAAAGGTGAAGGCCGATCTGGCCGAAGCCGCCGCCCTCAAGGCCGAAGCTGAAGCCATGAAGGCCCGGGCTGCAGCCGAGGCCGCAGAGGCCGAAGCCAATGCCCGTGCCATGCTTGAGAACGCCGAAGCGGAAGCCCGGCGCATCATCGAGCAGGCCGGCGTTGACGCCGAGGCTGCGATTGCACGCCGCAGCAAGCTTGCCCATGACCGCATCGCGGCCGAGGCTCGTGCGGCCGAAACCGAACTGAGAGCACGGGCGGCGGACATCACGCTGAAGGCTGCCGAGGCTCTTCTGGCCGAACGGTCTTCCAGAGGGGATCTGGCCAGCCTGACCGAAGCCGCCATTGCGGGGCTCGACAGGCGCTGACGACCACGGATGACATTCTGCGCGACGGGCCCCAGGCGGGGCCCGTTTGCGTTACGGTGGCAAGCTACAACATCCGCAAGGCGGTCGGATCCGATCTGCGCCGCCGGCCAGATCGCATCATGACCGTGCTTTCGGAAATCGATGCCAGCATAGCCGTGGTTCAGGAAGCGGATCGCCGCTTCGGTGAGCGCCACACGGTGCTTCCCGCCGGGCTTCTGGCGGAGCATGGCTGGCGCGCCGTGCCGTTCGAGAATGCGCTGCCGAACGCCATTGGCTGGCACGGCAATGCCGTCCTCATGCGGGACGGCGTGGAACTCCTCCGCCATGCGACGCTCACCCTGCCGGTGCTGGAGCCGCGCGGGGCGGTGCTGGTCGATCTTGCCGTCGCTGGCGCTCCTGTCCGGATCGTCGGCATGCACCTTGATCTGTCCGGCCTGTGGCGTCGCCGGCAGGCGCATGCGATCCTCGAGCATATCGCGGCCCAGCCCGAGCAGATGCCTACAATCATGATGGGCGATCTCAATGAATGGCGGGTTACGGCCGGGTGCATCGCGGATTTCGCCCGTACCCACAAGGTCCTGCCGACAGGGCCAACCTTCCCGGCCGGCAACCCGGTTGCGCGCCTTGATCGCGTGTTCGTGTCCAATGAAATGGAGGTCGAGGGCGCGGGCGTTCATCAAAGCCCGCAATCACGGGTTTCCTCCGACCATCTGCCACTCTGGCTGAAGGTGCGGCTTCCGCGGGGCAGCAGGCGGCCTGGCTGAGCGGGCCCCTGATTCGGGCTGTCAGCCGCGCAGTTGTTCGCTTTTCGCCTGATGGTGGCGGATCACCTCGTCGATGATGAAACGCAGGAATTTTTCCGAAAATTCCGGGTCCAGCTCGGCATCGGCGGCAAGGCTGCGCAGGCGGGCGATCTGCTCTTCCTCGCGCTTCGTGTCAGCAGCGGGGAGCCCGGCTTCCGCCTTGTAGGCGCCCACCTTCTGCGTGATCTTGAACCGCTCTGCCAGCATGAACACCAGCGCCGCGTCGATGTTGTCGATCGAACGCCGGAATTGCAGCAATTGCTCAGGCGTCGGTGCCTCGCGCGACATGTAGCCCCTTTCCCTTTTGCGCCGGAACCCCTAGCGGGAACCACAGCATGACAGCAACCTTAAGCCCCCTCCGGCCCGAAAAGCCCAGCCTCAAGCCCCTGATGTCGCTCGTGGCACCGGGCCTCAATGCCGTCAACCGGGTCATCCTCGACAGGATGCAAAGCCCGGTGACGATGATTCCCGAACTTGCGGGCCATCTGATCGCAGGGGGCGGAAAGCGCATGCGCCCGATGCTCACTCTCGGCTGTGCGGCCGCCCTCGACTATGATGGAGAGCGCCACCACAAGCTTGCCGCCTCCGTCGAGTTCATCCACACCGCGACACTGCTTCATGATGATGTGGTCGATGGCTCCGACCTCAGGCGTGGCCGCGCCACTGCCAACACCATCTGGGGCAATGAAGCCTCGGTGCTAGTCGGCGATTTCCTCTTTTCCCGTGCCTTCGAGCTGATGGTCGAGGCGGGCAGCCTGAAGGCGCTGAAGGTGCTGGCCAATGCCGCCTCCGTGATCACCGAGGGGGAGGTGGCGCAACTGACCGCCCAGCGTGTGGTCGAGACCAGCGAGGAACGCTACCTCCACATCATCCAGGCAAAGACGGCCGCCCTCTTTGCCGCCGCCTGCCAGATCGCAGCCGTTGTAGCCGAGCGCGACAGCGACACCGAGGACGCCCTGGAAGCCTATGGCCGCAACCTTGGCATCGCCTTCCAGCTGGTCGATGATGCGATCGATTATGTCTCCGATGCGGAAACCATGGGCAAGGACAGCGGCGATGATTTCCGCGACGGCAAGGTGACGCTTCCCGTCATCCTCGCCTATGCGCGGGGTGACGAGGCGGCGCGCAGTTTCTGGCGCAAGGCCATGTCCGGCCGCGCCAATGGCGAGGCGGAGCTGAAGGAAGCAGTGCAGCGGCTGCACGGCACCGACGCCATTGCCGACACCATGGCGCGCGCGCGTCTTTACGGCAGCCGCGCCATCGACAGCCTGGCCTGCCTGCCGGCCAGCACGGCGCGTGCAGCCCTTGTCGAGACGGTCGAATTTGCCATCCAGCGGGCCTATTGATCCGGCAGTGGCCGGGCTTCCGGTCGCCGCCATCCTCGATGACCTGCGCACAACTCTTGCGCAATCGCCCTGCGCGGTGCTCGTCGCGCCGCCGGGCGCCGGCAAGACCAGCCTTGTCGCGCCGGCACTTCTCGATTGCCCCTGGCTTGAAGGGCGCAGGATCCTCCTCATGCTGCCGCGCCGGCTTGCCGCCCGCGCCGCTGCCGAGCGCATCGCCAGCCTGCTGGGCGAAGATGTGGGCGGGCGTGTCGGGTATCGCACGCGGCTCGAATCGCGGGTCGGACCGGATGCGCGCATCGAGTGCGTGACGGAAGGGCTGTTCGTGAACCGGCTGATCGCGGACCCCGGTCTCGAGGGTGTCGGCGCGCTGCTGTTCGATGAGGTGCATGAACGAAACCTCGAGGGCGACCTGGGCCTCGCGCTGGCGCTCGATGCCCGCCAGCTGCGGCCCGATCTCCGGCTGCTTGCCATGTCGGCGACGATCGATGGCGCGCGCTTCACGCGGCTGATGGGGGATTGCCCGCTGCTCGAATCGCAGGGGCGGCAGCATCCGGTCACCATTCGCCATCTTGGCCGCCCGGCCGGCCGGATCGAGGATGCCATGGCCTCAGCCATCCGCCAGGCGCTGGCGGAGGCGGGCGGCAGCCTGCTCGCCTTCCTGCCCGGTGTCGGCGAAATCGAGCGGACGGCGGAGCGGCTCAGCCTGCCCGATGGCATCGAGCTTCACCGCCTGCATGGAACGGCGGACCCGGCGGCCCAGCGCGCGGCGCTGAAAGCCTCGGGCAAGCGCAAGGTGGTGCTGGCGACCTCGATCGCCGAAACATCGCTCACCATCGATGGCGTGCGCATCGTTGTGGATTCCGGCCTTGCGCGCCGGTCCCGCTTCGATCGCGCATCGGGCCTGTCGCGGCTGGTGACGGAGCGTGTCTCGCAGGCGGCGGCCACACAGCGGGCCGGCCGTGCGGGGCGGCAGGCGCCCGGCCTCGCGCTTCGCCTGTGGGAGGAGGGGGAGACGCGCGGCCTCATCCCCTTCGACCCGCCGGAGATCCTGGAAGCCGATCTCGCCCCGCTCGCGCTCAGGCTGGCGGCCTGGGGCGTGCGGGAGCCATCGGACCTCTGCTGGCTCGATCCGCCGCCACCCGCCGCCATCGAAAGCGCGCGGGCCGATCTCAGGGCCCTGGGCGCGATCGATGCCGATGGCCTGCTGACGGACCATGGCCGGCTGATTGCCCGGCTGCCGCTGTCCCCGCGTCTGGCGCATATGCTGCTGGCGGGTGCGGCGCGCGGGCAGGCGGAGGATGCGGCGGGCCTGGCCGTGCTGGTGGAAGAGCGCGGCCTTGGCGGGCTGTCGACCGATCTGGAAACACGCCTGCGCCAGTTTTCCGGCCTGCAGGGCGGGCGCGCGGCGCAGGCGCGCAAGCTGGCGGCGCGCTGGGCAGGGCAGGCCGCACGGCTTGCCCGGCGCGATGCGTCGCTGGCGCCGCTGTCCCTGCCCCTGCTGCTTGCCGAGGCTTTCCCGGATCGCGTGGCGCGGCGCCGGCGTGCGCCCGGGCCTTCGGATGCGATGGTCGATTACCGCATGGCCAATGGCCGCGGCGTCAGCCTTGAGGCGACGGACCCGCTGGCGCGCGCGGAATGGCTGGTGGTGGTCGATGCCGGAGGGGCCGGGGCCAATGCCCGTGTGCGCCTGGCTGCCGCCCTGCCGCCGGATGAACTGCTGCCATGGCTGGAACCGCGGCTGGAAACGGTGGAAGAGGTGGCGCCCGACCCGGCAAGCGGCCGCCTTTCGCTGGTGCGCATTACCGGCTTTGGCGCGATCGAGGTGGCGCGCCGCCGGCAGCCCGCCCCGCCCGAGGCCGTTGCCGGGGCGCTGATGGCCGAGGTGCGCCGCAAGGGCCTTTCCGCGCTGCCCTGGCCCGAGGGGGAGCGCGCGCTGCTTGCCCGCCTGCGGTTTGCCAGCGCCAGCGGCCTTTCCGGCTTGCCCGGCATGGCGGATGAAGCCCTGCTGGCGGATGCAGAGCTTTGGCTGCTGCCCCGCCTTGCCGGCGCCCAGCGGCTGGCGGACGTGCGGCTGGAAGGCGCGTTGCTCGACCGGCTGGACTGGGCTGCACGGCAGGCGCTGGAGCGCTTTGCCCCGGCCCGGCTTTCCACGCCCGCCGGCACCAGCCACCCCATAGACTATGCGGCAGAGGGCGGGCCGCAGGCCGAGGTGCGGGTGCAGGCGCTGTTCGGGCTTTCGGCCCACCCGATGCTGGCCGATGGCCGCGTGCCGCTCACACTGGCGCTCACCTCGCCGGCCGGGCGGCCCATTGCCCTCACGCGGGATCTGCCGGGCTTCTGGAAGGGGGGCTGGCGCGACGTGCAGAAGGACATGAAGGGCCGCTATCCCAGGCACCCCTGGCCGGATGATCCGGCCTCGGCCAGCGCCACGGTGCGCACAAAGGCAGCCGACGCGCGCCGCAACAGTTGATTTTCCCGCATTGTCGTGGCTTGGGAATGTGCATGGCCAAGGCACGCATCTTCCAGCAGGGCACCCCCGCGACCCAATCGGGCAAGGCCCGCGCGCAGCAATGGATTCTGGAGCGGGAACCCGCCGAAGCAAAGCGGCCGGACCCGCTGATGGGCTGGGCCGGAAGCGGCGACACGGACCAGCAGATCCGCCTGACCTTCCCGACGCTTGAGGCGGCAAAGGCCTATGCCGAACGCCACGGGCTGGACGCCGAGATCGTGCCCCCGGCCCCGCGCCGCCTGATCTTGCAAAGCTACGCCGAGAATTTCCGTTGAACCCCGGCTTGCGCTAGGGTTCCGGCACGCGCCTGTAGCTCAGCTGGATAGAGCATCCGCCTTCTAAGCGGACGGTCGCAGGTTCGAGTCCTGCCGGGCGCGCCATTTGCCGTTTCGCGCGACAGATTGGTCAGAAGCTGGATTAGACACTTTGCCGTGAGCGCAGTGCGTAGCTTGCGAGCTGCTCTTGCTGAAGTATAGGGCTTCAATCCCGTAACATGGCTTTGGATTATGGTTTTTTCTAGTTCGTAATTCGTTGCGATAATTTCGCCTCTCTGCCATGTTCTTCTTCGACAGGGAGACGATATGCCCGCTGCGTCTGCAACTGCTGCTCATGCCATGGCCGTGAGCATTGATGGCGACAATAATTTTGTAACCATTCAGGCTGGGGGGAGCAGGCTTCGAATTGATCCGCTGCACAAACGGAAAGTGCCTCCCCAAAGGCTTATTGACCTTCTTATCACCGAACGCCGTGTCAGTACATTGGTTGGCAGATCAGGTGTAATTTCCGAACTGTCAGGCTGGCGCAACGAAGCTGATGTCATCTCGGTTCGCTGCATCACCGGGCGGGCGGGCACGGGCAAGACACGCCTCGCAATAGAAGCGTGCGAGGCTGCCGAGGCGGAAGGCTGGGTTGCCGGTTTCGTCTCCAGCGATGAACTGGAGCGTTTTCATCGAGGCCAGAATCTTGCAAGCTGGTCTTTGCCGTGCCCGGTTCTTCTGGTCATCGATTATGCGGCCACATCTCTTCCTGTTCTGAAATCATGGTTTGCGTCCCTTGCCCGCAATTCCGCCCCGGAAGGCAGCAAGCTTCGTATCCTTCTTCTCGAGCGTCATGCTGACCCGGAAACGGGCTGGTGGGCTGACCTGCTGCGTCGTGAATCACTGGCGGTTGGCCCCGCGGATCTGATTGGAAACGAATGTCTGCGCAAACTCATGCCTTTTGGGGCAGTAGAAGATCGCCGCGCCCTGTTGGCTGAGGCCATGAGGCTGGCCGCCCCATTGCTGGACCCGCCGTGTCAACCCGTTGCACCCCCGCCAGCTGGCGAGAACCCGGACTTTGATGCGCGACTTGCTGACGGCCGGATCGACAACGAACCCCTTTATCTTCTGATGGCCGGTATTCATGGCGCCCGCCTCGGAGCGCCGGCCGCGCTTGCCCGCGAACGCGTCGAACTTGCCGACGAGATGGTTGACATTGAGACTGCACGCATCCGCCGCCGGGCCTTGGCATGGGGCCATGCCGACCAAGGTGATTTCACCCTTCATGTCGCAGCCTGCATCACCTTGCAGAATGGTGCCGATCTGCAAGAGCTGCCAGCCCTGATCAGGGAGGAAGCAGCGGCCATGGAGAAGGTGCTTCCATTTCCAGAAGACCAGATTGCTGAACAATTGTGCGATCTGCTGCCATGCTATTCGGATCGCATTGAACCGGTTCGCCCCGATCTCATCGGTGAGGCGTTCCTGTTACGACATGTGCAGGGCAATAAATTTCGCAGCGATGATATAAGGTCTGGCATCGTGATCCGTGCATGGAAACGGGAACCGGAAGCCGTGCTTCAAAGTCTGGTCCGTGCAGCGCAGGACTTTGCGAATGGAAATTTCAACCATGTTTCAGTCCAGTGGTTAGGGAACCTCGCGAGGCAGCCACAGGATCTTCAGAATCTCATTTTTCTTTCTGAAATCATTCCAGATAAAACTCTGTCAATGATTGAGGTTTCTGTTGAAGTTCAGCAGAAAATCATTGAGAACATCCCGTCTGATGGCTCAAATGAAGAATATCGCGCAAATAGTCTCAATAATCTTTCTATTCTCTTGTCTCACATGGGTAGTCGGATGGATGCACTGTCGGCGGCAGAGGAGGCGGTAAATCTCTATCAGTCCCTTTCTGCAGCTCCACCGGGCGCTTTCATTCCGAAACTTGCAGGGGCGCTCAACAATTTATCCAACCGTCTTTCTGAAGTGGGGAGGTGGGAAGAAGCTCTGTCGGCCGCCGAGGAGGCAGCAAATCTTTATCGGTCCCTTGCTGCAGCTCCACTGGGCGCTTTCATGCCAAAACTTGCAGGGGCACTAATCAATTTATCCAACCGTCTTTCCGAAGTAGGGAGGCGGGAAGAAGCGCTGCCGGCGGCGGAAGAGGTAGTGATACTCTATCGGTCCCTTGCTGCAGGTCGACCGGATGCTTTTAGATCCTGCCTAGCTATGTCTCTCGGCAATCTATCCAATCGTCTTTCTGACGTAGGCAGGCGGGAAGAAGCGCTGCCGGCGGCGGAAGAGGCAGTAAATCTCTACCGGTCCCTTGCTGCAGTTCGACCGGATGCTTTTATGCCTGACCTTGCCCTGTCTCTCAACAATTTATCCAAAAGTTTCTCTGAGGTAGAAAGGCCGGAAGATGCACTGTCTGCGGCGGAGGAGGCGGTGAATCTCTACCGTTCACTTGCTGCAGGTCGTCCGGACGCTTTCATGCCTAACCTTGCTCTGTCTCTCAGCAATCTTTCCAATTGTCTTTTTGATATGGGCAAGCAGGAAGAGGCATTGCCTGTGGCAAAGGAGGCAGTTCAAACATTGCTTCCGGCCGCTGAGTCGTTCCCGAAGGCATTTTCGGGAAAAATTCAGTATATTTTTGGAAACTACATAAGATGCGTGAACTATTTGAGCTGTGAGGCAGATATAGAAATTATGCGTCGAATTTATGCTATAGATTTGTCATTATATTTTAGAGTTTTGAATAGGTAATTTTATGGACCCTGTCACACTTTCATTTACAGTCGTTGCCTGTATTACCCCTTATCTCATCAAGGTGGGTGAAGGCGCAGCCGAAAAGGTGGGTGAGGCGTCTGTCGAGGCTGGTGTCAAGATGCTTGGATGGATGAAAGACAAGCTTTCAGGTCGTGCAAAAGAAGCGCTTGAAGATCTCGAAAAGGCACCATCCCAAGAGGATAATCAGGCCGATCTTCGCAAACAGCTAGTGAAGGTTCTGGAGGCAAACCCGGCGTTTGCCGATGAACTTGCAGCGCTGTTGCCAGCCCCGGCCGACAGCGACACGCAGACCGCCATCGCCTCTGGCCATGGCGCAGTTGCCAATGTGGTCAAGGGAAACAACAATCAGACATTTATTCAGGGCGGTGGTTGAAACCTGCCCGCCACGTTTCGCTGCTTTGCATGTTGGTGGGTAAGTCTGGATGTTGATCCGACAGACAGATCGAAAAGGGCGCGGGTTTGCAATTGTTTGGCCGACGCCCTGCCATGCAACGCCTTCACGCTTCTTTGCTCCCCCCTATCAGCACGCCCAGAAAATCTAGCTCGCCCGTCACCGGGATGCGGGGCAAGATGGGGCGCACAGGAGGATTGAAACATGTCGAAGATCCGCGATGAAGTGACTGCCGCCAATGCGGCCTATGCCGCCGATTTCGGGGACAAGGGCAAGCTTGCCCTGCCGCCGGCGCGTGGCTTTGCCATTCTCACCTGCATGGATGCGCGGCTCGATCCGGCGAAATATGCCGGCCTTGCCGAAGGGGATGCCCATGTCATCCGCAACGCCGGCGGCCGCGCCAGCGATGATGCCATCCGCTCGCTTGTCATTTCGCACAAGCTGCTGGGCACGCGGGAATGGTTTGTCATCCACCACACCGATTGCGGCATGGAACTGTTTGACGGGCCGACCATCGCGACCCTGCTGGAAACCAGCCGCGCCACCGCCAGCTTCGATGGCAAGAGCTGGGCCAACCAGCAGTCCGAAGGCGGAAGCCGGGAAGGCTGGCATGTCGCCTGGCTGAACTTCAAGGATCTCGCCCAGAGCGTGCGCGACGATGTCGCCCGCATCCGCAACCATCCGCTCACGCCCGATGACATCCCCGTTCACGGCTTCATCTATGATGTGAAAAGCGGGCAGCTGCTGCCTGTTGACTGAGTTTCCGGCGACCTGACCGCCAATGCCGAAGGATGAACGCCCGGTCTTCGCAGGCCGGGCGTTTTCCTTTCGGCATTTCAAGGCCCGCGCGCCTTTCCCGCAGCCTCAAAAGCGAGAGTGGCGCGGGCGTTGCCGGCCGCTGCACTATGCAGGCGCCGGGTGACCGGGCAAACCGCAGGAGCAGGGTGTGAAACTTTCGCTGACGCCGGCCGAACAGGCTTTCCGCGACGAAGTGCGCCGCTTTTTCGCGGAGGACTATCCGCGCCACGTGATCGACAGGATCGCCGCCGGGCAGCGGCTGGAAAAGGCCGATCACATCGCCGCCCAGCAGGCGCTCAACGCGCGCGGCTGGCTGGGCGTGGGCTGGCCGGCCGAGCATGGCGGCACCGGCTGGACCCCGGTGGAGCGCTACATCTTCGACCAGGAACTGGAACTGGCCGGCGCCGCCACCATCATCCCCATGGCTGTCATCTATATCGGCCCCATCATCTGTGCCTTCGGCTCGCCCGAGCAAAAGCGGGACTGGCTGCCCGCCATCCTCGAATCGCGCGCCTTCTGGGCACAGGGCTATTCCGAGCCCGAGGCCGGCTCCGACCTTGCCTCGCTGCGCTTTTCGGCCGAGCGCGATGGCGATCATTATGTTCTCAACGGCACCAAGATCTGGACTTCGGGCGCCCAATGGGCGGACTGGATTTTCTGCCTCGCCCGCACCAGCCGCGAGGCGCGCAAGCAGCAGGGCATCTCGCTCATCTGCGCGCCGCTCGATTCGCCCGGTGTCACCGTGCACCCAATCCGCCTGCTCGACGGATCTTGCGAGCTGAACCGGATCGAGTTCGACAATGTGCGCGTGCCGGTCGAGAACCGCATCGGCGAGGAAGGGCAGGCCTGGCACTATGCCAATGTACTGCTGAAGAACGAGCGGCTTTCCTATGCCCATGTCGGCGCCAAGCGGCGGGATATCGCCCGCGTCAGGGCGCTGGCGCGGCAGACCCCGGCCGGCGGCGGGCGCAGCATGGATGCAGACCCCGCCTTCGCCAGCGCCGTTGCCCGCGTGGAGGCGCGGCTGGACGCGATCGAGGTGTCGATCCTCAATTCCCTGCGCGGCGAAATCTCGATGGCCGGTGCCGCCGCGCTGAAGATCGCCTGCACCGAATGCGCGCAGGCCATCACCCGGCTCTATATCCAGCTGGCAGGCCGAGGCCGCGCCCCCATGCTCGACCGCAGCACAGCGGACTGGGCCGCCGCCGCACCCGGCGTGCCGGCCTTCGGCCCGGCGGGCGTGCAGGCCTATCTCTTCGAGCGGGCGCAGACCATCTACGGCGGCTCGACCGAGATCCAGAAAAACATCATCTGGCGCGCGCTCGGCAGCGCGGCAAACTGAAGGGGGCCTGCGATGGACAAGGCTTTCACCACCGAACAGGCCATGCTGCGGGACAGCCTGCGCAACTATCTTTCCACCCGGCAGGATTTCGCCGGCCGCATGGCGGCGGTTTCGGCCGAACCGGGCTACCGCCCCGATCTCTGGCGCTATCTGGCCCGCGACATGGGGCTGATGGATGCCGCCGGCCTTGGCGACACGGAATCAATGATCCTGATGGAGGAAGCCGGGCGCGCGCTTCTGCCCGAGCCGCTGGCCGAATGCCTGCTGGCTGGATGGCTGCTGCGCCGCTGCGGCATGCCAGCGGAGGACGGGCGCCTGCAGGCCATGGCGTCTGGCGACCTGATCGCAGCCCTTGCCTGGGCGGAACCATCCATGCGGCATGATCTTGCGGATATTGCGCTCGAGGCTTGCCGGGAAGGCGGCGGCTGGCGGCTGACGGGCATGAAGGCCATTGTGCCTGCCGGCCCGTGGTGCGGCGCGTTCATCCTTGCCGCCCGCACGGCGGGCAGGGCGGGCGATGCCGATGGAATCAGCCTGTTCCTCGTTCCCGCCGATGTGCCGGGGCTGGTGCGCCACCCCTATGCCACCATCGATGGCCGCCGCGCCGCCGATCTGCTGCTCGATGGCGTGACGCTGCCCGCCGATGCCCTGCTGGGCCGTGAAGGCGAAGCGCTTCCGCTGCTGGAGGAAGCGCGTGACCGGGCCATCGCCCTGCAGGCGGCCGAAGCCGTCGGCGTGCTCGACCGGCTGCTGGAACAGACGGTGGCCTACACCGGCCAGCGTCGGCAGTTCGGCCAGGCGATTGCGGGCTTCCAGGCCCTCCAACACCGGATGGTGGACATGTATCTCGAATGCGAGATGGCGCGCGCCGCAGCCCGGCTGGTGACGGCGGCGCTGGACGAACCTGCCCCTGAGCGCGCGCGGGCAGCCTCTTCGGCGCAGGCAACGATCGCTGCGGCCTGCCGCTTCGTGGGGCAGAATGCCGTGCAGCTTCATGGCGGCATGGGCATGACCGACGAACTGCCGCTTGGCCATTATTTCCGCCGCACAACCGTGATCGAGGCGGAATGGGGCGACGAGGACTGGCACCTCGCCCGAATGGCGCGGCTGGCCGGGGCGGCCTGAACTGCTTCAGCCTTTCCCGGCCTTGCGGGCGCGGCGGATCGCACGGCCGAAATCCCGTTCGCTGACAGCCCCGCGCACGAGGATCGGGCCGATCAGATGGCCCGGCGTGCCGCCAAGCCCAAGCGCAAAGGCGTGAAAGGCGCTGCGGCTGAGCTGCCCGTCGATGCGCGCCGCCTCCCGCTCCAGCGTCTGCCTGAGCCGCCTGACATCGCCGCCCGCAGCTTCCAGCGCTGCTTCGGCGGCACCGGCATCAGCCCGGCCGCCAGCCATCAGGGCGGCGTGGACCGGGAGGTAAAGGCCCTGTTCGTCAGCAGCGATGGCAGCTCGTGCCGCTGCGCGCGATGCGTCGCCGAAGATCGGCCAGTCGTGGAAGGCGATGACCACGCCGCCATCGGCTTCTGCTGCTTCCATCATCGGGCCATGCGCCTTGCGGCAGGCGGGGCAGTTGTAATCGGTGAAGACGCTCAGGCGCACATCGCCTGCGGGGTTGCCTGCGGTCGGCACCGGCTCGGCATGGGCGGCGCGGACCACGGGCGTCCAGCCTGTTTCGATGCCCACCGGCTCCAGCCGGCGCGCCGCAACACCGGCAAGCGCTCCGGCCCCCAACAGGCCCCCCAGAACCAGTGCATCGCGCCGCGAGATCGTCATGCCCTGCCAATTACGCTGTTGACAGCCCGGCGCATAGCTGAAGGATGGGCAGCGGGAGAGACATCATGTTCGATATTCTGATCCGTGACGCCATGCTCGTCGATGGCACCGGGGCCGCGCCCTTCCGTGGCGACATCGCCGTGAAGGACGGGCTGATTGCCGCTGTCGGCGAGGTTTCCGGGCCTGCCCGCCGTGTCATCGATGCCGGCGGCCGCATGGTGACCCCCGGTTTCTGCGACATCCATACCCATTATGACGGGCAGGCAAGCTGGGATCCCTTTCTCGCGCCGACAAGCCTCAACGGCGTGACCTCGATCGCCATGGGCAATTGTGGTGTCGGCTTCGCGCCCGCACGGCCGGATCGCCACCAATGGCTCATCACCCTGCTGGAAGGGGTGGAGGATATTCCCGGCACCGCGCTTGCCGAAGGCCTCACCTGGGACTGGGAAAGCTTTCCCGACTATCTCGAGGCGCTGGGCCGGCGCCGCTTCACCATGGATGTGGCAGCGCATCTGCCGCATGCCGCCCTTCGCACCTATGTGATGGGTGAGCGCGGCGCCGACCACCGCGAGCATCCGACCGAAAGCGAGATCGCCGAGATGGCGCGGCTGACGGAAGAAGCGCTGGCGGCCGGCGCCCTCGGTTTCAGCACCTCGCGCACCATCGTGCACCGTGCGCGATCGGGCGAGAATATCGGCACGCTCGAAGCCGGGGCCGAGGAACTTCTGGCCATTGCGCGCGCCATGCGCCGGCAGGGCAAGGGTGTCATTCAGCTCATTTCCGACGCCTACATGACGGCCGATGATGATTTCGCCAACCGCGAGCTGGATCTGATCGCCGCCATGGCGCGCGAATCCGGCCGCCCGCTCAGCTTCACCCTGCAGCAGACGGACGAGGCGCCAGACCGCTATCGCCACATCTTCGAACGGGTGGCGGCCATGGTTGCGGAAGGTCTGGACGTGAAGACCCAGGTGGCGCCGCGCGCCATCGGGGCGCTCCAGGGGCTGGAGGTGACGCTCAACCCCTTCCTCTTCTGCCCGGAATGGCGCCGCATCGAGAAGCTGCCGCTGGCCGGAAAGCTGGCGGAACTGGAAAAGCCGGACGTTCGCGCCCGCCTGCTGGAACAGCATCGCCAGACCATTCCGGCAGACGGTTTCGGCAAGCTGATCGCCTTCGGTTTCAACCGCATGTTCCGCGTGACCGATCCTGTCGATTACGAGCCTTCGGCCGACCGGTCGATCGCGGCAGAGGCGAAGGCCGCCGGCCGAGACCCGGCGGATTATATGCTCGACTTGCTGCGCGAGGAAGGCGGCCACCGGCTGATCTACATGCCGCTCATCAACTATGCGCGCGGCAACCTCGACGATGTGCATGCCATGCTGTCTGCCCCGAACACGCTTTTCGGCCTTTCGGATGGTGGCGCCCATTGCGGCACCATCTGCGACGCAAGCTTCCCCACCAGTACGCTTGCCATCTGGGCGCGCGGCAACAAGGCCGGCCACGCCGTGCCGCTGGAATCGCTGGTGCATGGCCTCACGCTCAGGAACGCCCGCCATGTCGGCTGGCATGATCGCGGCGCGCTGAAGCCCGGCCTAAGGGCGGATCTCAACATCATCGACCTGGACCGGCTGGGGCTTTCGCCGCCGCGCATGGTGCATGACCTGCCGGCCGGTGGCGGCCGCCTGCTCCAGACACCACGTGGCATCGACCTGACGCTTTGCCGTGGTGTCGTGACCTTCGAGGCCGGAGAGGCGACAGGGGAATTGCCCGGCACACTGCTGCGCGCCTGATACCACCCTGCGGCTGGCTGGCCGTTCAGCCCTTGCCGGGGCGTTCGGCGGCCAGCATCAGGGCCAGCGCTGCGGCGGACAGCAAGGCGGCCAGCACGAAGGGGGCGCCCGGTGCGTGCAGCCGGGCTTCCGCGCCGCTGAAGGCCGCGAACAGCTGCGAGAAGATGAGCGGCCCGGCCACGACCGTGATCGAGGCAAGGGTTGCAAGCCCGCCCTGCAGTTCGCCCTGGTCCGTTGCGGATGCGCGCTCTGTCATCAGCGCCTGCAGGGCTGGAATTGTCAGCCCGCCAAGACCGCCCACGATGATGCCGGCATAGGCAAGGGCCGGTACGTGGGCGAAGATGTGCACGACATAGCCGATGGTGCCGGCCATGATCCCGGCGACCGCCGTGCGCCATTCGCCCAGCATGTCCACCGCCCGCTTCACGAGCAGCCCGTTCACCAGAACCGCGAGCACGCCCACCAGCGTCAGTGACAGGCCGATGTCGAACGGGGACCAGCCATAGCGATAGGCGACGATGTAGCTCCAGACGCCGTGCAGGGACTGGATCGCCAGCATCCACAGGAAATAGGTGATGGCAAAGCGCTTCAGCGCGCCGCCCAGTGTGCTCAGCCGCCTCAGGCTGCCCACCGGATTGGCGCGCCGCCAGTCAAAGCTGCGCCGCAGGTGTCGGGGCAGGCTTTCAGGCAGCACCAGAAGGCCCAGCAGCAGGTTGAGACCTGCCATTCCGGCAGCGGCCAGAAAGGGCAGGCGACTTCCCCCGGCGCCGAGGAAACCGCCAAGGGCCGGGCCGACGATGAAGCCCATGCCGAAGGCCACGCCGACAAGGCCGAAGGCCTGCGCCCGGCGGGCAGGCGGCGTGACATCGGCAATATAGGCATAGGCGGTCGTGTAGCTGGCGCCGGTGACACCAGCGAGGATGCGCGCGACGAACAGCATGGCAAGGGTGCTGGCGGCTGCGGCCCCGAGTGAACTGAGCGCGAACCCCGCCATGGAGAGCAGCAGCACCGGCCGCCGTCCGAAGGCGTCCGACAGGCCGCCGATCACCGGCGAGAAAAGGAACTGCGCCAGCGCGTAGGACATGATGAGAAAGCCGCCCATGGTGGCGGCCTCGTTCATCGGCATCCCGCCCAGTTCGGACACGAGCGCCGGAAGGACCGGAACGATGAGCCCGAAGCCCATCGCGTCGATCAGGACGGTGAGGGTGATGAACGTGAGCGGGCCGCGCGGCGCGACCCCGGCGGCTTCAGCCGTCAAGCCGATGGCCCGAGCTTGCCATGGGCGCGCTCATAGGCCTTCACGTCGCCCGAGGCGAGCAGACGGGCCTGTGACTGCCACTGGTCGCGCTCTGGCCGGCCCTGGAACTGACCAAGCTGGCTGTCCACATGCGCCAGCTGTTCGGGCGTCCAGTCCGCGATCTGGCGATAGTGAAAGACGCCAAGCTCGGCCAGCCGCGCGGACAGCTTCGGCCCGATGCCCTTGATTCGCATCAGATCGTCAGGCTCGCCCTCGGGGCCGGGCAGGAAGGGGGAGGCCGCCATGCTGCCCGCATCTGCCGGCGATGCATCACTGCCGTCAGCGCCGCCGGGTTCGGCCTTTCCGCTTTGCATGGGCGGTTCGGCAGGCGAGACTTCGGTCGGCTCGACAGGCGGGCGCGGCCGCAGGGCCAGCCAGGCGACGAGCAGGGCAATGGCAAGCGCGGCAAGCGCGAACCAGAGCAGGGTGTTGTCGGCTATGGTCATGCCCATTCCCTATGGCCCCATGCGCGCAAAGGTCAAACGGCATGACGCCGCGCACATATTTCGGCTAGGGTCCAGGCATGGAGACAGGTGACACGACCGGACGCGGGACTGGCGAAACCGGGACTGGCGAAAACGCCGCTGGTGCCGTGCTGGTGGATGCGCGCGGCCTGCGCTGCCCGCTGCCGGCGCTGCGGCTGGCGCGCGCGGTGCGCGAAGGCGGGTCGGGCCTCTATCGCCTGCTGGCCGATGACCCTGCCGCCGAGCGTGACATTCCCGACCTTGCGCGTGAACGGGGCTGGCGGCTTGCGGCTGCGGGCGGCGGCGATTTCCGCCTGGACGTGCCGCCCGGCTGAAGCCGGGCGGCACGTTCCTGACAGTTTTCTTTCGACAGCTCGCTCCGGATACCCGCTCCGGCTTCACTCGACGATGGCGCAGGCCTCGCCGGCAACCTTCAGGCGGCCGCAGATTTCACGCGCCGCCGCTGGTGAGCCGGCATTGGTGCGCAGGCGGTAGAGGGTCTTTCCATCCGCGACGACAGGGATGATGAGGGGTTCCATGCCCTGGAGGTAGCGGAATCGCTCGCCTAGCGCCTTGAAGGCCGAACGTGCCCGGCTTTCACTGGAAAAGGCCCCCAGTTGGAGCATCTGCCCGTTCGCAGGTGCCGACGGGCGCTGCGGCGCCGGCTGCGCCACGGCTGGCCTTGGTTGTGGCGCCGGTTTCGGCACGATCGTTTCCACGGGCTTGGGCAGGATGGTTTTCGGTCCAGGGGCCGGCGCCGTCTGGGCAGGCGGCTTCTGCGCCTCGGGCCTAGGGGCGGCAGCGCCGGGTTGCTGCTGAGGCTGGGCGGAGCTTGCAGCAGGGGCCACCGCGCCCGGGGCAGGGGATGAGGTGCGCGCATCCTCGGGTTGCGGCTCGATGATGACCTCCTCGGCAACTGTTCCGGGCCTTGGCAGCGGGTCTTCGGGCATGGCGTCGAGGGCGATGCGCGCCTCGGTCGTGCGGCCATCCCCGGTGCCGAACAGCACCTGCCCCTGGCCTTCGACGGGAATGCCTTCCACGTCGGGGCCGCTGGGCGGTTCCTTCCATGGCCCGGGCGATGCCAGCACCGGAATCTCCTCGCCGGGGCGGGGAACGTCGATCGGGCTATCTTCCCGGCCCGAAAGCAGGAAGATGCCGGCCACGACCCCGGCCGTAAGCAGCAGGAGGGCGGCGACCAGGCCCCAGAAGGTGCGCCGGCTCATCAGCGTGTGGGTGGGGCCGTCATCCATGTCCGCTTCGTCGAGCCAGGGTGCGTCCGGCTCCTCGGCAGGAAGGCGCGCGCGGCCGCGCCGCTCCGACTCCGCATGCGGGGAAGGCCGGCGCGCCATCAGCGCAGCTCCTCGGCGGCTTCGACGCCCATGACGCCGAGCGCCGTGCGGATAACCTGCGCCACGCTGCCGGCAAGCGCCAGGCGGGCTGCGGTCAGTTCGGCATCGTCCTCGCGCAGCAGGCGACAGGCGGGGTCGTCATTGCCGCGGTTCCACAGGGTGTGGAAGGCACCGGCCAGATCGGCGAGGTAGAAGGCAATGCGGTGCGGTTCGCGCGCGCCGGCGGCCTGGCGCACCACGCGCGGCCACTGGGCCGCCAGCCGGGCGAGCGCCAGTTCCTCGGCATCCAGCCTTTCCAACGGGGCGACGGCTGGAAGCGACAGCATCTGCCCCTTGCGCAGCACCGAGGAAATGCGGGCATGCGCATAATGCACATAGAAGACGGGGTTTTCGCGCGACTGCTCGACCACATGGGCGAAATCGAAATCGAGCGGGGCCTCGGGCCTTTTTGTCAGCATCATGAAGCGCACCACATCGCGGCCCACTTCGCGCACCACATCGGCCAGGGTCACGAAATTGCCGGCCCGCTTCGACATCTTCACCGGCTCGCCGTTGCGGAACAGGCGCACCATCTGCACCAGCTTCACATCCAGCCTGACCTTGCCCTGTGTCAGCGCTTCGACAGCGGCGGTGATGCGTTTCACCGTGCCGGCATGGTCGGCGCCCCAGATATCGACGAGGGCGGACGAACGGCGCGCCTTTTCGGCATGATAGGCCATGTCGGCGCCGAAATAGGTCCAGCTGCCGTCAGACTTGCGGATCGGCCGGTCGAGATCGTCCCCGTAGGCGGTGGAGCGGAAGAGCGGCAGTTCGACCGGTTCCCAGTCTTCCTGAATCTCGCCCTTGGGCGGCGGCAGCGTGCCATCATAGACGAGATCGCGGGCGCGCAGTTCCGCCTCGGCCGCAGCGGGGGCGCCTGCGGCCTGGATCGCGGCTTCGGACGAGAAGATGTCGTGCCTTATGCCGAGCAGTGCGAGATCGTCGCGGATCATGTCCATCATGGCGGCGACGGCGCGGGTGCGGAACAGGGCGAGCCAGTCGCTTTCCGGGGCCTTTGCGAAGCGGTCTGCATATTCGGCCGCCAGTGCCGCGCCCACGGGCTTCAGATAGTCGCCGGGGTAGAGGCCTTCGGGAATGTCCCCGACGGCTTCGCCCAGCGCCTCGCGGTAGCGCAGGTGGACGGAGCGGGCGAGCACATCGACCTGGCCGCCGGCATCGTTCACATAATATTCGCGCACCACATCGTGGCCGGCAAAGGCCAGAAGGCTTGCCAGCGCATCGCCCACCACCGCGCCCCGGCAATGGCCCATGTGCATGGGGCCGGTGGGATTGGCCGAAACATATTCGATATTGACCGGCAGGGCCTCGTGCGCGGGATCGCCCCGCCCATAATCGGCCCCGGCCGCGACGATGGCGCGGATTTCGTCTTCCCACACCGTGCGGGCAAGCTTCAGGTTGATGAAGCCCGGTCCTGCCACCTCTGCCGTCTCGACATCGGGGTGGCGGGCCAGCATCATGGCGAGGCGGGTCGCGAGTTCGCGCGGGTTCATTCGCGCGGCCCTGGCCAGCGCCATGGCGGCATTGGTGGCGAGATCGCCGTGTGACGGGTCACGCGGGGGTTCGAGCACGATGGCCGCGTTGGTGGCTTCAGGCGGGACTGTTCCATCCGCCGCCAGCGCTGCCACGGCTTCCGCCACGATGTTCTCGAACCGCTGAAAGACGTCCAAACCTGATCTCCTTCGCCGCTTGCCGTGCGGCCATCATCCCGGCCCCGTTAGCCCGGCCGGGCGCATGCCTCAACGGCCGATGCGGCAGAAAGGCACCGAAACAGCCGGAAACGGCTTTTTGGCAGAAGGTGTGTCGTGTAGCATGTGGCCATTATTTCCTGTCCGGGGGGCAAGCATGCAAGGCGATCTTCAATCTGTTGGTGGCAGCCAGGCAGGGCAAGGCCCCGGGCGGTTTTCCGCGCTTGTGGCATCGTTCGCGATGGTCGTGGCCCAGGTGGCGCCTTTGCCCATTCCGGGCATCGCCGTGATCGGGCAGGCGCCGGCTGCGGCGCAATCCCAGGATTTCGCTGGAACGATCACTTGCCGCAGCCTCAACAATGCCACCCAGCGCTGCAGCGTTTCCACCGGCGGGCGGGTCGAACTGGTCGAGCAACTGTCCAGCTCTTCCTGTATCCAGGGCCGTTCCTGGACCTATGACCGCAACTCGATCACCGTGCGCAACGGCTGTCAGGCCCGTTTCGGTTATGGCTATGGCAGCTTCGGCGGAAGCGGCGGAAGCTGGAACAACAGCGGGCAGGGTTTTGCTGGCGAGATCCAGTGCCGTTCGCTCAACAACCGCTACCAGCGCTGCAACGTCGATACCCGCAACCGGGTTGAGCTTCTGAACCAGATTTCCGGTACCAACTGTGTGCAGGGGCGCAACTGGGGGTTCGATGCCCGCGGCATCTGGGTGAACAACGGCTGCCAGGCGAACTTCGGCTATGGCTATGGCAGCTTCGGCGGCAGTGGCGGCAGCTGGGGTGGCAACAATGGCGCGCAGGGTTTTGCGGGCCAGCTGGAATGCCGGTCTGAGAACAATCGCTACCAGCGCTGCGCCGCGAACACACGCGGCCGGGTGGAACTGCTCCGCCAGTTTTCCAGCACCAATTGCGTGCAGGGCCGCAACTGGGGCTGGGACAACAGCAGCATCTGGGTGGACAATGGCTGTCAGGCCCGGTTCGGCTATGGCTTCGGCAATGTGAGCGGCAATTATGACAATGACAACAATGGCGGCGGAAGCGCTGCCGGGATCATCGCCGGTGCCGCCGTTGCGGCAGGGCTGATCGCCCTTCTGGCGTCTTCCGGCAAGAAGAGAAGCAGCACCGCTTCTGGCGATGCCGCGATCAGCGCCGATTACGCCAGGTTTCCTGCCGATGCCCGTGCCGAGGCGGAGGCTTGCATGAAGGAAGCGGCCCGCCAGGTCGGGACCACCGGTGGCACTAAGGTTCAGCTCGATCAGGTGCGCAATGCCCAGCGTTCCGGCAGTGGCTGGATCCTGGTGGCCGGGGTGACGGGCACATATCCTGATCATGTCCAGGCCATGGTGATGGATTGCCGCGCCAGCGGCGGCAAGGTGACGGCCTTCGACGTGCGCTGAGGGGAACAATCCGTTCGATTCCGGGTTGTATTGGTGTAAGCTATGCACGAATTGCCGCGCTCGCCGCGACTTTTCTGCGTGAAGACGGAATGAAAGGATGGACAGCATGGCAGCCAAGGAAGAACGGAAACCCGCGAAGAAGGAAAAGAAGGCTGTAGCGCCTTCGCCCAAGGCCCTCGATATCGGGATTCCCGCCGACAAGCTGAACGCCATCACCGATGGCCTGTCCCGCCTGCTTGCGGATACCTACACGCTCTATCTGAAGACCCACAATTTCCACTGGAACGTCACAGGGCCGCAGTTCAACGCGCTCCACACCATGTTCGAGACGCAATATACCGAACTGGCGCTGGCCGTGGACGAGATTGCCGAGCGCATCCGCGCGCTGGGTGCCTGGGCGCCGGGCAGCTACAGCGAATATGCGCGTCTTGCCACGGTCAAGGAAGCGACCGGCGTTCCCTCTGCTGACCAGATGGTTGCCGAACTTGCGGCCGATCAGGCAACCATCGTGCGCACCGCCCGCGCAATCTTTCCGGCGGTCGAGGACGCCAGCGATGAGCCGACGGCCGATCTGCTGACCCAGCGCATGCAGGTGCATGAAAAGACGGCCTGGATGCTGCGCTCGATGATCGCCTGATCCGGGCCTTGGCCCTTATGGTGGCTGTGAAAAGCCCTGCGCCGCAAGGCGCCGGGCTTTTTCATGTCTGCCTGTCTTTGCGGAAGAGCGTCTTTGGTCGCGCCCAAAAAAACGGCGCCTGGGGGAACCGGGCGCCGTTCAGGGGGGGTCAGAGGGTGTCCCCTCCCTGTTAGACCGCTCTGCCTGACTGCCTGCTGAACGGGCCTTCGCACCCTTCAGATCAAGAAGCTCCTTCCCCCCCAGAAACAGCAGCGCCAGCAGGAAAGGCAGCCAGTAGTAGAGGATGCGATAGAGGATCAGGGCCGATACCAGCGCCGGCCGGTCAACTTCGGGCAGGGTGACGAGGATGACGGCTTCGAAGACGCCAAGCCCGCCGGGCGCATGGGTGATGAGCGCCACCACCATGGCCACCACATAGGCAATGATGAAATCCGGATAATGGTGCCAGGCCGATTCCGGCAGCAGCACGAGAAGCGCTGCGCTGGCGATGGCGATGTCGGTCGCAGCGAGTGCAAATTGCATGAGCGCCTGCCTGAGCGTCGGCACGGGCAGTCTCCAGCCGAGGATGACGAGCGGGCCGGTCTGCCGCGCGCATGCGACGAGATAGAGCGCCATGGCGACAAGGATGGCGCCGCCGATGGCCGCCTGTGTCGGGTAGGAGAGGACCCTGTCCTCGATGCGCAAGGCCCCGGGAAAGCTGACGAGAAAAATGCCCAGCAGCACCAATATGCCAAGCCAGAAGGTCACCCCGGCTATCACCACGATGCGGGCGATGTCGGGCGCGTTGACGTTGGTGCCGCGATAGGCGCGCCAGCGGGCTGCAGCCCCCGTGATGGGCGCGAAGCCCAGATTGTGGCTGAAGGTATAGGCTGTGAAGCTGCCCAGCGCCGCACGCCAATAGGCTTGCGGCTTGCCGATTGCGCCAAGCGCCAGCACGTCATAGCCGGTCAGCACGACATAGGAGAGGGCGCACAGGCCGAGCGAAAGCAGGATCTGGCCTGTCGTGATGGCGGACAGGGCGCCCCGGATTTCATCCGGGTGAATGTCTTCGAGGATGCGCGCAAGGGCAATGCCGGCCACCAGCAGCACCAGGGCCATCATGCCGGCGCTGAGCCAGGCGCGGTGCGCGCCAGTCCAGGCGATGATGCGCCGGACCAGGGGGTGCGGCGTCATGCCGGGGCGGCCTTGTCCCCCCCGTCATGCCCCGCTCCCGCACGGTAGCTTCCATCGAGGATCGCCCGCCACCAGGTCTCGTTTTCGATGTACCAGGCAAGCGTTGCGGCGAATCCGCCGGCAAAGTCATTCTGCGGCCGGTATCCAAGCTCCGCCATCGCCTTCGAACAGTCGATGGCGTAGCGCCTGTCATGGCCGGGCCGGTCGGCTACGAAGGTCTTCAGGCTGGCGGTGGGCCTGCCCGATGCCGCCGGGGCATCGGGGAAGCGGGCCGCCAGCGCCGGGTCAGCCGCGAAGGCGCGGTCCATTTCCGCGCACAGCGTGTCGATCACGGCAAGGTTGGGAAGCTCGGCGCCGCCGCCGATATTGTAGGTTTCCCCGATCCGCCCCTTGTCCAGAACGGCGGCGATCCCGCGGCAATGGTCTTCTACATGCAGCCAGTCCCGCACCTGCTGGCCGTCGCCATAGATGGGCAGCGGGCGGCCGTGCAGCGCGTTGATGAGGAAGAGGGGGATCAGCTTTTCGGGAAACTGGAGCGGCCCGTAATTGTTCGAGCAGTTCGAAGTCGTCGTCTGCAGGCCATAGGTATGGTGATAGGCGCGGACGAGATGATCGGACGCAGCCTTGGACGCGGAATAGGGCGAATTGGGCGCATAGGGCGTGGTTTCGGAAAAGGCCGGATCATCGGGCGCCAGCGTGCCATAGACCTCGTCGGTCGAGACATGGTGGAAGCGGTGCGGTCTGCCCGTGTCCACGAAGGCGCGGCGCGCCACCTTCAGCAGCGCATGGGTGCCGATGATGTTCGTCTCGATGAAGGCGTCGGGGCCGGAGATCGAGCGATCGACATGGCTTTCGGCTGCGAAGTGGACGATGGTGTCGATGTCGCGTCCTTCGACAAGGCTCGTGACAAGCGCTTCGTCGCGGATGTCGCCCACCACCAGTTCGGCATCCAGCCCGCGCAAATTGGCGGGGTTGCCGGCATAGGTCAGCAGGTCGAGCACGGTTATACGGTCGCCGGGGCGGGTTTTCAGCCAGTGGGCGACGAAATTGGCACCGATGAAGCCGGCGCCTCCGGTCACGAGGAGCGATGCCATCAGTTGCCGCCTTTCCCTTCCTTCTGCGCCAGGTCCGCCAGCATGATGCGCAGTTCCACGCGCCAGTGGGCCGACGGCCCGGTGATGCCCCAGCACGACGTCTTGTCGAGAATGCTCATGGCAGGGCGCCGGGCAGGGGTTGGATAGTCTGCCGTGCGGATCGGCACAATGGGCACCTTGCGGCCCAGCAGGCCGATTGCCAGCGCTTCCTCCTGGATGGCGACGGCGAAATCATACCAGCTGGCAACGCCCGCGTCCGTCCAGTGGTGAATGCCTCTGGCCCGGGCTGCATCAAGTGCCCAGATGGCGCGGGCGAGGCTGGCGGCATGGGTGGGCGTGCCGATCTGGTCCGCCACCACGCGCACTTCATCGCGCTCGCGCATCAGGCGCAGCATGGTTTTCACGAAATTGGCGCCATGGGCCGCATAGACCCAGGCTGTCCGTAGGATGAGGGCGCCGGAATGGGCGCGCAGGACAGCCTCTTCGCCCATCTGCTTCGAGCGCCCATAGGCGCCAAGCGGCGCGGTGGGTGCATCTGGGGCATAGGGCAGGGGGGATGTGCCGTCGAAGACGAAATCCGTGGAGACATGGATGAAGCGGGCGCCCGCTGCCGCCGCAGCTGCTGCGAGGTCGTGTGCAGCTGTTGCGTTCACGGCGATGGCTTCGGCTTCCTCGCCTTCCGCCTTGTCGACGGCGGTATAGGCGGCAGCGTTCACCACCAGATCCGGCGTCTCGCGGGCGATGACGGCGGCGATCGCCGCCCGGTCCCTGATGTCGAGCGCGTTGCGGTCCGGCGCATACAGCCGATCGCCTTGCGGCGCCGTCATCACCAGAGCCTGCCCGAGCTGGCCGCCGCTGCCTGTGATCAGCGCCTTCACGCGAACGTCTCCGCCTCCGCGAGCATCGGGGCTGTGGCGTCCTTCGCCGCAAGCTGGGGCTTGCCGATATCGCCGAGCGGCCAGTCGATTCCGATCCGGGGGTCCGCCCAGTTCAGCGAACGGTCGCTCGCGGCATCCCACAACGTGGTGCATTTGTAGCAGAAATCGGCAACGTCGGACAAAACGAGAAAGCCGTGGGCAAAGCCGGGGGGCACCCACAGCATCGCCATATTCTCGTCTGACAGTTCCGCCCCCACCCACTGGCCGAAGCTGGGGGACGAGCGGCGGATGTCGACCGCCACGTCGAACACGCGGCCGCGCGCCACGCGCACCAGTTTCCCCTGCGGGTTGGCCATCTGGTAATGCAGGCCCCGCAGCACGCCCTTCACCGAGCGGCTGTGATTGTCCTGCTTCCAGTCCGTCGGCAACCCGGCTTCCGCGAAGGCGCGTTCATTGTAGGTTTCCAGGAAGAAGCCGCGATCGTCGCCGAACACGCGCGGCGTGACCAGCTTGACCTCGGGTATGGCCAGCGCCTCGACCTTCATGCCGGGAAGCTCCTGCGGCCCTGTTCCAGCTGTGTCAGCAGATAGTCGCCATAGCCGGACTTGCGCAGCGGTTCGGCCACCCTGCGCAGTCCCTCGTCATCGATGAAGCCCAGCCGCCAGGCGATTTCCTCGGGGCAGCTGATCTTCAGGCCCTGCCGTTCCTCGATGATCCGCACGTAGAGCGCTGCATCCAGCAGGCTGGAATGGGTGCCGGTGTCGAGCCAGGCATAGCCGCGCCCCATCAGCTCCACATTGAGGTCGCCTGCTTCGAGGTAGAGGCGGTTGAGATCGGTGATTTCCAGTTCGCCGCGTGCGGACGGCTGGATGCGGCTGGCATAATCGACAGCCCGGCCATCGTAGAAATAAAGGCCGGTGACGGCGAAATTGCTTTTCGGCTTCAGCGGCTTTTCCTCGATCGTCTCGGCGCGGCCCTCGGCATCGAAGCTGACGACGCCATAGGCCGCGGGGTCCTTCACCCAATAGCCGAAAACGGTCGCGCCGCTGTCACGCGCGTCGGCGCGGCGCAGCAGTTCGGGCAGGCCATGGCCGTAGAAGATATTGTCCCCGAGGATCAGGGCCGAGGGGCCGTCGCCTACGAAGTCCGCGCCGATCTGATAGGCCTGCGCCAGCCCCTTGGGTTCCGGCTGCACGGCATAGCTGATCTGAAGGCCCCACTGGGCGCCATCGCCCAGCAGGCTCTGGAAGGCTGCCTGATCCTGCGGTGTGGTGATGATGAGGATCTCGCGGATACCGGCCAGCATCAGCACTGACAGCGGATAATAGATCATCGGCTTGTCATAGACCGGCATCAGCTGCTTCGACACCGGGCGGGTGAGTGGATAGAGGCGGGTGCCGGACCCGCCGGCGAGAATGATCCCTTTGCGCATGGCGTCCTCTTTCGGATCAGCGGCGGCCGGTGACAATACGGCGGATGGTTCCAAGACAGGATTTTGCATTTGCCATCATCCCCGCCGTGCGTGCGGCTTCGGCTACCTTCAGGCCCGAGACATCCGGGCGCGGGTTGCCTGTCAGTGCCATGGCCGCGAGCCGGGAAGCGACAAGCCGCTTGCGGCGCGCCTGCGAGGGCTGCATCTTCACGATCTCGCCCATGTCGAGCGGACTGGTGGCGATGGCGCCGGCGGCCTCGGCCGCTTTCACAAGGGCATCCCCGGCCGCCGTGCGGCTGATGACCAGCGAACGGCCCTCGGCCTCGTCGAATGCCGGATAGCCGCTGTCTCCGCCATACCAGGCGTCGGCGGCCGCGACATCGGCGGCACCGCCCACGGCATCCGGGCAGATCTTGCAGCGGAACTGCACTTCCTTCGACAGAATGTCGCCCCAGCTGTCGGCATAGCTCATCCGCGCGCTGTGGCCGTCGGCCCGGGTTGCCGTGGCATAGCCCGGCCAGCCATCGCCACGGTAGCGGAAATGGGCGACATCCTCTTCCTTCATGCCAAGCTTGCGCACGATTCGGCCGGTGCCATCCTGGCTGGGCGTTCCGGCGCAGAAGAAGGAGAGAAGATAGGGGATGCGCTCGGCCAGCGCCGGCTGGGCGGCGATCAGCTGCCGCATGGCGCCGGTATCGCAGGGCTTGCCGATGAAGAGGATTCGCCCCGGCCGGTCGAGTTCGGCGCGGATTTCGGCAAGCGGCGCGGCCGGCGCATAGCGGGAGCCTGCCGACCGCACGATATCCTCGCGCCCGGCGGAGCGGACGATGCGGGTGAACAGCGGCTGCAGCGGGTCCATCGCGACATGGAGCACACGGTCCACCGCGCCGGTTTCGAGAAGATGGAGCGCCAGCGCCGAGAGCACGCCGCCGGACGAGGCCTTGTGGCGGATCTCGGGGTCGGTTGCATGGCCGGTCATCACCCGGACGTACGGCCCCCAGACCGGGTCGATCGCGCGCTGGCTGCCATCGTCCCACGGGGAAATGCGTGCGCCCGGGCAAGCCCTTGCCATCAGCCTTTCGGTCCCGGGCTCGGGGGCGCCATATGCCACCGGGCGCCACCAGCCCTTGCTGTCACGTTCCAGCCCGATTGCCGGGTCGATCCCGGCGCACAGGCCGCAGCCGGCGCAGGTCTGGCCGCGCATGACCCGCTCAAGCGTTGGAGGCAGCTTGGGGGGCAGCTGGGCTGTCATCGGGCGAGGCTCCGGAAACAGTCGGCAAGGTAGGCGACATAGACTTCCAGCCCGTCCTTCACCGCCTTCTGGCCGCGCCCGATATCGGTGCGCAGGGTTTCGCGCCGGTCGAAGGCGTCGAGCGCCTTTTCGATTGCGGCTTCGGTCGTCAGGCCGCGCGCCGGGATCAGCCAGGGATAGTCGAGCGCCTGATACAGACCCTCGAACTTGCGGCTGTAGCTGACGGGGATGACCGGCACGCCCGAAGACCATGCCGCGATGGACGCGTGCATTCTGGCAGCCACAAGGAAATCCAGGCCGGAAATATGGGATTTTGCCTCGACGGGCGAGCCGAAGGCCGGCACCCGCACAAGCGCCGGATAGCGCTCCTTCAGCAGGTCGGCGGCGCGGCCGTCATCGTCGCGCGGGATGGTGGGCGTGTTCACATGGGTGATCAGTTCGATTGTCACGCCCTCGCGTGCCAGCAACGCCTCGATCAGCCCGTCGGTGAAGACGCGGTAATCGATGGTGAGGCCATAATCGTTCGCGCCGCCATAGCCGCCGGAATAGAGCAGACCCGAGACATTGATGCCGACCCGCGTGCCCGGCCCCTTGGGCGCCGGCGTGAAGGGCAGGGCAAAGGCGACATCGATGGCCTGGAAGCGCAGCGCTGTCGGCGCAAGCCGCGCGATGGCCGACAGGCTGAGCGGATCGCGGGCGAAGACGGCCTTCGCCTTCTTCATGACATGGGCGGCAAGGCGGATGTGCGGCTGGCGCGTGAAGGGGCCGATCGTCTGCGGCGAGAAGACGAGCGGAACGCCGCGCAGCAGGCACAGTTCCTTGGTGGCGATGATGTAGGCGAAGCGCTTGTCGGGATAGATGTCGGCGAAGCTGTCACCCGCACCGATGTCGAGCATCAGGTCGAGCCCCTTCAGCGCCTTCCAGTAGCCCGAGGGGGAGACCATGAAGCGGCCGTTGATCACATGCCGCGCGACGAGGCCGTCCTTCACATAGCTCGGCCCCCTGTCGCCCGGGCGGAAGATCGTCATTTCCACCTCGACGCCAGCGCGCGCCGCCGCCCGGCGGACAAGCTCCATGTTCCCCAGGGTGAGCGCGCCTACGCCCAGGTTGCCGCTGCTGTCGCCATGCCACAGCAGGCCTATGGAAAGTGGTCTCGTCATCTCTGTCTTGCCTGTTCCTGCCGCATCAGCCGGGCGCCCGGTTTCAGCCGGTTGCCGGGCAGGGCATGTCGGATGATGCCCGGCTCCGGTCCATGAGGCTGCCCTTGTGCCGGGCCGTGGCTGTGTCAGCCGGCGGGAAGGGCGGGCTCGGCCGCAGCGGCCGGGGCGTCGGCGCCCGGCAGAGTCACAGGGGCCGGGCCGGCAGGGCTGGGAAGAGCGGCAGTGCCGATCTTCTTGTCTTCGCCTTCCTTGGTGGCGGGCGGTTCCCAGCCGGCCTGATAGACGATCTTGTCCTTCGCCGCGGTCTGCTGCTTTTCCATCTCCGCCTTCAGCGCATTCTGGATCCGCTGGTTGCGCAGATAGTTCACCGCGAATTCGCGCGCCTTGTCGCCCGTGAAGGGCTGGACGCGCACGTCCTTCACCTGGTTCACCAGCACCACCGGGGCAGGGGCGCCCTGCGGGCGGCTGGAGAACATGAACAGCTCTTCCGGGTTGCGATCGAGCACCTTGGTGACTTCGCGCACGAAGTCCGGGTTTGCGCCCAGCGCATCCAGCGAGGCGGGCTGCCGGCGGAACTGCATGTTGTTGCGCGTGAGGATCGCTTCGACCTCGGCCATGGTCTTGGTGTTCTCGAAGCCCAGTTCGCCGATGTTCTCCGGCCTGAGGAACTGGATCTGGTCGAGGATGAAGAACTTCCGCTCGCTGAACATGGCGGGGTTCTCGTTCATGAACTTGATCGCCTCGTCACGGGTGGGCGTGGCGATCTTGGCGGCGATGTCGCGCGCCAGGGCCTGCACGCGCAGCTGTTCGGAAGCGCGTCGCGCCTGCATCTGGAAGTCGGGCGTCTTGTGAAGCTCCCGCTCCTCGGCGGCCCTGGACAGCATCCGGCGCGTGACGATGTTGTTGAGCGCGGCCTTTTCCGCATCGCGCCGCGCCACATTGGGCGGGATGGGCGAGCCGGCCAGCTCCGCATTCACCTCCAGCATGGTGATTTCCTCGCCGTCGAGGCGGGCCACCACCTGGCCGGTTGGCGCTTCGCCACCCTTCCCGCCCTTGTCGCCACAGGACGCCAGGGCGACCCCGGCGACAGCGAGAAGAAGAAGAGCGCGCGCAGGGCGTCGGGAAATGGCCCGTTCGGTTGTCATCGTCGACATGATGTCTCGTTCCTCCGCTTGAGGGTGTTGGGCTGTTCTGGTCACGGTCGGGCCGGGCGTCACTTGCGCTTCATCCCGAGAAGGGCGCGCAGCATGGCGCCCGCCTTGTCCGGCTGGCGCCGCAGAAGGCGGCGCAGGATGAGGGCGATGCCAAGGGGATACTGGATCGGCAGAAGCAGCGGGAAGTTGCGCCGGTAGAATTTGATGCGGCTGCGCATCAGATAATATTCCGACGTGGACGAACGCTGCCCCTTCTTGCCGGAAGAGCCGATCGAGCCGCCTTCCTTGTGGTAGATGACGGCGCCATGGGCGAAGGCGATCACGAAGCGACCCCGGTTGCGCACGGACCAGTCCATTTCCTCGAAATAGAGGAAATAGCTTTCTTCCATATAGCCCACGGTCTCGACGAAGGCGCGGGAAACGGCCAGCGAGGCGCCGAGCACGAAATCGGTTTCCCGCGCGACCTTGCGCGGATCGAAGGGGCGGGTGACCGGCTGGTCGCGGCCGATGCCCTCGCTCATGCCGGTCAGCAGTTTGAAGCGCGAGCCGTTGAGCTGCTGCCATGTGCCCGGGCGGTGATAGTAGCGGACCTGCGTGCCGCACATGCCGACCTTGTGGGTCGCGTCCATGCGGGCGACGATCGCGCGGGTTGCGTCCGGCTCGACGACTGTGTCGTTGTTGAGGCACCAGCAATAGGCGATCGCAGGGTCGTTCAGGGCATGGCGCATGGCCAGGTTGTTGCCGCCGGCGAAGCCGAGATTCTCGGACGAGCGTATGATGGTGAGAAGCGTGTTGCCGGGCTTGCCGTCCACCGCTTCCACGTCGCTGATCTCCTCGAAGGGGATCGGCTTCTCGAGCGGTGGTCGGGTGAGGCGACCGAGCGGGCCTGACGGCGACTGCCAGGCTTCGCGTCCTTCGGCCCATGCGCGGATCCGCTCCAGCGAGTCATCCTCGGATGCATTGTCGATGACCACGATGCGCACGGGCAGTTCCGAGCGCATCAGGGATTCGAGGCATTCGATCGTGTCGGCCCAGCGGTTCCAGTTGATGATGATGACAGCCAGCCGGGGCCGCGACGCGCCTGCGAGCGCATTCGCCCTGGTCGATGCTGCAGAGGCGGCGGATGCCCTCTGCGGTGCAGCGCTCGCCCTGACGGCGCCTTGCTGGTCCGGGGCAAACGCTTCCGGGGGCACGGCGCGCGGGTTGGCGTCCGTCATCCCGGTCGGGGTGTCTTTCACGCTGTCGCTAGCCATGGTGCGGGACTTTCCATTGTCGTTGCTCATGCTCGTCACCCTGCGCGGTTCCACTGCATGGCGGTTTCAAGATGCCCCTCTCGAGCGATTCGACGCATCTTCATAAAACGATACCAACGTGTTTGAAACAGAACCGAAAGGCCCCTGATGCGCGCCCCGACAGTCGGAACGCGGGTTGAAAGGATCATCATCGGCATGTGGGCGAAGGCGGACAGCATCACAGCCCAGGCCTTTGCCTCCCACAGGAACGCCGGCCGGCCCGAAGCGATGTGGGCGCTGTAGGCCTGGGCGATCAGCCGGCCCCAGCGTGCCTCGACATCGGTCATCGATGAACGCGCCGGGTGGAACACGACCATTCGCCGCAGGTAGCGCGCCGGGGCGCCCATGGACTTGGCTTTCAGGCCCCAGCTCTTGTCCTCGGCCGTGTTGATCGGGCCGAAGGGGCCGACCTTCTCGAACAGATCCCGGTGCACCATCAGGTTGCCGCTGCCAGAAAAGCCCATCCTTTTGATGTACATCTTCTGGCGGAAGGAAAAGACGGCCTCGAAGGCTTCGATGCCCGTGGGGTGGGCCGGGTCGGCGAAGTCGATCCTGACGTCGCCGCCATAGGGAAAATCGGGGTTCCGCTCGACCGCACGCACGCCGTGGCGCAGCCAGTCCGGCCCGACGCGGATATCGGCATCGACAAAGGCGAGGACGGCGCCGCGCGCATGCGCAACCCCGAGGTTTCGCGCCGGGCCCGGCCCCGGCGTGCGCTCCACCAGGAACTTCACCCCCGGCCAGGCCGCCGCCACGATGTCGAGCGGGACGCGCGAGCCATTGTCCACCACGATGATCTCGAACCAGCCATGGCTGAGCCTTTGCGCCGCCACGGCCTGCAGGCATTTCACCAGCAGTTCCGGCGTGTTGAGATGCGGGATGATGACGGAGGCGCGCGGCGGCACATCCGGGGCCTGTGCCGCCCCGGCGTTCCGGCCCTTCGCGGGCGTCGCCGTCATTCCTGCCCCCATGATCTTTGCGCCCCCTCCCGCGTCACATCGGTCTTCAGCGTCCTGCCCGTGCAAGAGCGGCGGACAGGCTCAGAAGCTGGGAAACGCCCTGCGTGCGGAACCGGTAGCGCGCCTCGCGGCCACCTGTTCCATCCTCGCGGTCGAAGAGGTCGATCTCGCCCGTCAGCCGGTCGAGCGACGAACGCGCGGTCTTTTCATCGGCGCTGCCGCTTTCTGCCGAAACGTCGTGGGCGGTAAACCAGCCATCGGGCGTGCCCGATGCGCGGGCCGCCGCGATCAGGATCGGCCAGACGCTGCGCACTTCGGGCCGCTGCAGATGCGCCTGCACCCGGCGGGGAAGCCCGGAATTCCATTCCGCGAGCACCGCTTCCGTGCCGGCGATGACATCGCCCTCGCTCACCGCCTGGCGCCCGTCGTCAAGCGCGCGGCCGGCGGCGCGGTTGCCCAGCAGCCGGACGAGATAGGGCGAGCCGCCCGACATGCGGATGATGAGGGCGCGCGCCGACGGGGCGAACAGCATGCCGGTCGCATCCTCGGCCCGTTCGAGGATTTCGGCCAGTTCCGCCTCGGCCATCGGGCCGACATGCAGCCCCACGATGTTGCGCCGGATCGATGGGGTGAAGCCGATGAGCTCGTCGAGGTTGGACGCTACGCCGGTAAGGATCAGCTGCACCCGTGCGGCCCTGTCGGAGAGGTTCTTGATCAGCTCCGCGATGTCGCGCCGGAAGGCCTGGTCGGCGACGCGGTCATATTCATCGAGGATGAGGATGACCCGCGTTCCGACGATGCCGGAGAAGATTTCCGCCAGTTCGCGCGGACCGACCGGGCCAGGCCCGATGAGGTCGGAGAAGCTGCGGTTATGCTCCCTCTCGTCGGCAGTCGGGGATACGGCGGCATGGTAGAGCAGGGGGATCTGCTCCGCGAAGGCGCGGAACATCTCGTCGAATTTCGCTTCGACACCGCAGCTTCCGTAGAGCACGAGATAGCGTGCTTCCTCGGCGGTTTCGGTGAAGACATGGATCAGGCTGGTCTTGCCGATGCCGCGCTCGCCATAGAGCACCACATGGGCGCGCTGCTGCTCGATCGCGGCGATCAGTGCGGAAAGCACATCGTGCCGGCCGGCAAAGCGGCTGCGGCTGGTGACGGGCTGCGAAGCGGACAGCGCATCGGCAAGCGCCAGACGCGCCCGCTGGGGCGTCTGGCCGGGCAGGCCTGCGGCGGCGTCGCCCACCTCGTCGGTTGCGGCAACGGCAAAGCGGGGCAAGCCGCCGCCCGAGGCGCGCTCGCCATGGGCGGCACGGGCGCGGGCCTGGCCGAAAAGGCGGCGGCCGCCCTTGTCTTCCTGGCGGGCGCCCTGTCCGCTGATATCCTGGCCGGGGCCGCCGCGATCGCGTCCGAAGATCATGCCGTCATCTCCGCCTGCTGGTCGATGCATGCGACAGCGCCTGGCTGGTGCCGCGGTGTCGTGATGCTGTTCGGTTTCAAGGCGAGATCTCCCGTTCGTTCCGTGCGCGCCATGCTTCGCCGGGGTTCATTCCCGGCACGACTCCGGCATGCGGTCAAACCGCCCCGCCGGAACTGCCCCTCTACCTGCCATTAACATGTTCGCAGCCAAAGCCCATATGTTGGCCGCGCAACAATGTTTCGCCTTTTGTCAGGCTCAACGCCTTTTGATTCGCGATCCGTGAAAGGCTATGGAAAAGGGCGTGGAAGACGGCGCTGCGTCTGGGTTTTTCTTGCCTGGTATTTCGTTACCGGGCCGTGACTTGCCGGCGCGGACAGGTTAACAATTCCATCCGGGCAGTCTGCCGCGCTTGCGGCGTGCCTGCTTTCGGGGAGAGGCGCCGGTGCATCCGGCCTGACTGGGGTCGTAGCGTGAATGACAAGCAAGGGGAATTCGGCATGGCGGTTTCGCGGGCGATGAATGTGGACATGGCCTGCGGGAAAATCCGCGCCTTTGCCGGGCTGCCGCTGATGATGGGTATTGCCGGCCTGCTGGGCGCCGGTGCTGCGCATGCGCAGACCCTGCCGCAATCGACCGCGCCCACCGGGGTCGAGATCGATCCGAACCGCGTGTTCGGCGATGATGCGCCCAGCGCGCGCGGTCTCGATGTGCTGGCCGGCTTTGGTCTTGGCGTTTCGGCCTCGCTCGTCACGGAATGGAGCGACAACGTCGTCCGCCGTTCGGATGAGCTGCAGCTCCAGGGCGGCTATGAATCGCGCTCGGACTGGGTGTTCCGCCCCAATCTCAGCATTAGTGCCGGCCGACCCATCGGGCGGCAGCAACTGTTTGCGAACCTGAGCGTCGGCCGCGACTTCTATGCCCGCAACACCATTCTCAACCGCAGCCGGGCCGATGTGAATGGCGGTGTCGCCTGGAATCTCGGCGTGCGCTGCAGCGGCCGGGTGCAGGGCGGTTATGCCACCCGCGGCACGCAGTTCGACCTGTTCGAGGATGTCGTCCCATCCACACAAAATACGGTGAATTTCTTCGCCAACGCCAGCTGCAGCACACCTGGCGGCCTGACCCCGAGCATCAGCTATGACTGGTACAAGACCAGCAACAAGACTGACAGCGGCTTCCTGGACAGGGATTTCGCCGATGTCCGTTCGCAGGGAATTTCGGCTGGCCTCGGCTATCGTCTCTCCACCCGGGGCGAAGTGGGCATCCAGGGTCAGTGGCGCACCCTGACCTATCCGAACCAGTTGCTCATCACGGGTGAAACCAACGGAACCAAATACTGGGGCGGCAGCGCCTATGCCAATTACCGCATTGGTCCGTCCCTGTCGTTCAACGGCAGCCTTGGTTTCACCAAGGTCGATCCGAAATCGGAATTCTCGGACGATTTTTCCGGAACGACCTGGAATGTCGGCCTCAATTACAGCGGGCCAAGGCTGGGTGCGAGCATTTCGGGTGGCCGCAGCGTCAGCGGGTCCAGCGGCGGTTTTGCCAATTACCAGATCGCCACGAGCTATGGCGCCAATGTCAGTTACAAGGCCGGCACACGGATGGGCGTGTCGGCCGGCTTCAACAAATCACAGACCGAAAGCCGCGGCGCTCAGGACATTCCGCAGTCACAGTTTCTCACAGAATATGATCTCGATCGCTGGTATGCTGGCATCGACTGGCGCTTCAACCGGCTGCTGTCGGCGAGCCTCGATCTGAACCATCAGAAAAGGACGTCCGTGCCCGCGGATTTCAACTATGATGCGACGACCGTGTCGCTTGGCCTCCGGGCGAGCTTCTAGGCGGCTTTCGCCGGCCTTGCCGGCAGTGCGTAACATTTCGCCGGCCTTGCCGGCGGGGGATGGAGAGCAGGACATGACAAGGACAAGAACCGGAACGGCAGGCTTGGCAAGCTGGATGCTTGCCCTGTTCGGCATGATCGCGTTGGCCGTTTCGGCGGTCTCCGGGGCGCCCGCTGCGGCACAGGGGGCGCAGGGTTCTGTCGCTTATGTGCTTGGGCCCAATGACGGCATCAACGTCATCGTTTACGGCCAGAGCGAATTCAACGTCCAGACCCGCGTGAAGCCCGATGGTTCCATCGTGATGCCGCTGATCGGGAAGGTTCAGGCTGAAGGGCGCACCGTGATCACCCTCGCCGACGAGGTGACCCGGCGCCTGGTGTCGGGCAACTTCCTCAAGGATCCGATCGTCAACGTCGAGGTTACCGATTACGCCAGCCGCTATGTTCGCGTGGCCGGCAAGATTTCCCAGCCCGGCCTCATTCCGCTCGAGCGTTCGAACCGCATCCTCGACGTGCTGCTGCGCGCCGGCTGGGTGCGCGAAGGCGCCTCGCAGTTCGTGACGCTCAGGCGTGCGGCCGATGGCAAGGAAGTTCGCATCGACACCGATGCGCTTGGCCGCGGCCAGTCCGACGACATCGCGCTTCAGGCGGGCGACACGCTCTTCGTGGCCGATGCCGAGCTTGTCTATCTTACCGGCCAGGTCAACCGTCCCGGCCCGATCCAGCTCCGCCCCGGCATGACCGTGAGCGAGGCGCTGGCCATGGCTGGCGGTGTCGGCGCGAGCGGCTCCTCCAATCGTGTCGGGCTGCGCCGCGAGGGCGAGAAGGAGCGCGATGTCGACCAGCAGACCGAACTCAAGGCTGGCGACATCATCAATGTCCGCGAGCGGCTCTTCTAGGAGGCAGGACCCATGAGCTTCATTCAGTTTCTCCGGATCCTCGCCGCACGCTGGCGGCTGATCCTCGGCACCATGCTGGCCTGTTTCCTGGTTGCCACGGTTGTCGCCAACCTTCTGCCCAAGCGGTATCCGGCAAGCGCGCGCGTGCTGCTCGACATCGTGAAGCCTGACCCGGTGACGGGCGAGATGATCGCCGGGCGCGATGCCCGTGCCTATGTCCGCACCCAGGTCGAGCTGATCCGCGACATGCGGGTTGCCGGCAACGTGGTCGACCGGCTGGGTCTCGCCAATGATCCGGCGACAATCGCCGCTTATGAAGCCAGCGGACGTTCCGCTGCGGACGGCGGTATTCGCCGCTGGCTCGGCCAGCAGATCATCAACAACACGAGCGCAGGCCTCGTTTCGGCATCGAACATCCTGGAAATCCAGTACCAGGCGTCCGATCCGGAGCGGGCGAAGCAGATCGTCGCCGCCATCCGCGAAGCCTATGTCGACACGGCGCTTCAATTCCGCACCGATTCCGCCGGCCGCACCGGCGAATGGTTTGGCGAGCAGGCCGAGAAGGCCCGCCTGCGTCTCGACGAAGCCGAAACGACGCTTTCGGAATTCATGACGAAGAACAACCTCGTCATCGTGGGTGGCGTCGATAGCGAAACGGCAAGGCTGGCCTCGCTCCAGGCGGCGCTCCAGCAGATCCGTGGCCAGCAGACCACGACCGACGTTGCCGTTGCCGGACGCCTTGCCAACGATCCGGTCGTAGATCAGCTTCAGGTGCAGCTGTCCACCGTGGAAGACGAGCTGGCGCTTGCCGGTTCGCGTCTTGGAACGGCGCACCCGACCTACAAGGCCATCGAGGCGCGGCGGAACACGCTGCGCAACGAAGTGGCGCAGGCCCGTGCCAAGTCGCAGTCCGGCGTGTCGGCGCTCTCTGGTGCCGTGCGTCGTTCGGCCGCCGAAATCGAGCAGGAACTCGCCGCCCAGGAGCAGAAGGTGCTGGCCCGCAAGCCGGTCCTCGATGAGCTGGTTCGCCTGAACCGGGAAGTCGAACTGCGGCGCGCCCAGTATGAGCAGGCCAATGCGCGCACTGCCTCGCTGCGTCTGGAGGCCGATGTGTCCGAGGCCGGGCTTGTCATCCTCGGTGACCCGACGTCCTCGACGACTCCGTCCTTCCCGAAGGTGGGGATCATCATGGGCCTGTCCGCCGTGTTCGGCCTTGGCCTTGGCGTGCTCGCGGCGGTCATCTTCGAATTCATCGCCCGCCGGGTGCGTGGCGAGGAAGACCTGGCGCATGCCACCGGTGTCCCGGTGATGGTGACGGTGGGGGCCTCCTCGGCCTCGCCGCTCCGCATCCGGCTCCAGAAACTCCTTGGCCGCCGCGGTCCCGCGGATGGCGAAGGCGAAATGCAGGCGATCTGACCATGAGCGACATCGAAACCATCCCGGCGGATCCCGCCACCTCCGACGCCCTGCTCCAGACGGGCGCCCTGACCGATGATCAGGCGCGGCTCGTGGCCGAGCACCAGGCGCGGACCGGCCAGTCCTTCGATCAGGCCGCCGTGGCGCTCGCGCTCGCCACCGAAGAGGATGTGGCGCTTGCCCGCCAGGCTGTGCAGGGCAGCCTCGCGCTGCAGCTCAGCCCGTCCTCCTCGATCTCGGAAGAGATCGTCGTGATCTCGGACCCGGCCAGCCCGCGGTCCGAATCGCTCAGGCTGCTTCGCACGCAGATCATCGCGCAGCATGTGGGCGCCGGCCGCCGCGCCTTTGCAGTGACCGGGGCGACCGATGGCGCCGGGGCGAGCTTCATCGCCGCCAATCTGGCGGCGGCCCTGTCCCAGGTGGGCATCAAGACCCTTCTGGTCGATGCCAATCTGCGCAATCCCCGCATTGATGCCATCTTCGGCATCGATCCCAACGGGCCGGGCCTTTCGACCTATCTGTCGATGGAAGCGAACCGGCCCGAGCGTGTCGTCTATGCCAATGTGCTGCCCAATCTTTCGGTCGTGCCGGCAGGCCCGCCGGTCGGGCGGCCGCAGGAACTGCTTTCGGGCGCGCGTTTCCGCACTGGAGTCGATATCCTTCTGCGCCAGTATGACGTGGCGATCTTCGACACGCCGGCCACCAACGAGAATGCCGATGCGCTGACGGTTGCGGGTGTCCTGGGCTATGCGCTTGTCGTCGCCCGCCGCAACCATGCCTATCTGAAGGATGTGCAGGTGCTGACTCAGCAGCTCACCTCTTCAAGGGCCACGGTCATCGGCTCTGTCCTCAATGATTATGACTGAACAAGCCTGACTGCGCAAAGCAGGGGGAGACGCGCTTCACATGACTGCCGCCACCAAGTCCACCAGCGCCGCATTCATGGCGCTGGTCCGGCGCAGCCCTTTGCTGGTGCTGGGTCTGATCGTCACGGGTGTGCCGACCATTCTTGCCATGGCAGGCGAGAGCTGGACGCGCGAATCCGGCGTGCACGGGCCGCTCGTGCTGGCGACGGCCGTGTGGCTCATCTGGCGGCATTGGGACGAGATCCTGGAACAGGCGGAAAATGGCAGCCTGGCCATCGCCTTTCCCGTGCTGCTGCTCTCCGCCGGTTTCTATGTCTTCGGCCGGGCCTATAATTTCCTGCTGATCGAAGTCGGGGCGCTGCTTCTCGGCCTGCTGGCGATCGCCTATGCCTTTGTCGGCCACAAGGTTCTGATGAAGCTGTGGTTTCCCATTGTTTACATGGGCTTCCTGATACCGCTGCCGGGCTGGTTCCTCGATACTCTCACCCAGCCACTCAAGATCATGGTGTCCGATGTCGTCACCTGGATGCTTGCGGCGGTCGGTTACCCGATCACCCAGGTGGGGGTGACACTCTACATCGCCCAGTATCAGCTGCTGGTCGAGGATGCCTGCGCGGGCCTCAATTCCATCATCAGCCTCACGGCAGTCGGCCTGTTCTACATCTATCTCCTGCACAATGCGTCCTGGCGCTACTCGCTCCTGCTTCTGGCCTTTCTGCTGCCGGTTGCGATTGCCGCCAATGTCGTGCGCGTCATCATCCTCGTGCTGCTGACCTATTATGCCGGCAATGAAGTGGCACAGGGCTATCTTCATGACTTCGCAGGGCTTGTGACCTTCGTGTCGGCGCTGCTCCTGATCTTCCTCCTCGACAAGATCCTGACCCCCATTCGCCGCAGGCTGGCGCCAAGCGGTGCGGAGACTGCCCATGCTTCGTAGGCGTGACCTATTGCTTGGCCTGCCGCTTGTGGTGGCGGCGGGCGGGGCCCTTGCCCTGACCCCGCGCGACCGCATGAACCTGCTCGGCGATCGCGACCTCGAAAAGCTCGTGCCGCTGTCCTTTGAAGGCTGGGAGGTGACGCCTTCCAATGCCATGATCCTTCCGGAGGCGGCGGAAGGAAGCCTGGCGGACCAGCTCTACAGCCAGACGGTCAGCCGGCTCTATGTTGCGCCGGACAAGATCCCGGTGATGCTGGTGATCGCCTATGGCAACACCCAGTCCGACCTGTTGCAGCTGCACCGGCCCGAGGCCTGCTATGTCGCCGTCGGTTTCCAGATCAGCGGGTCCGAGCGTGTGGAGATTCCCCTGCGCGGCGATGCCAGGCTGCCGGCGCGGCAGCTGATCGCCACCAGCAATGACCGCACCGAGCCGATCCTCTACTGGACCCGTATCGGGGATTATCTGCCGACGAGCGGAAATGAGCAGCGCGTGATGAAGCTGCGATCCGAAATGCGGGGGGTGATCGCCGATGGCGTTCTTGTCCGCATGTCGACCGTGGGCGACCCGACACCCGAAGCCTTCGCCTCCTTGCGCGCCTTTGCCGGCGCCATGCTCGCGGCGATGGAGGATGATGCCCTTTCAACCCTTATCGGCCGGCCGCTGGCTTCGGAAATGGCTGGGTGAACCTGATGTCCTGCCCGGAACTGCGCAAGATTGCGGAGGGGAATGGCTGTGCGCCGCAAAAAGCGCCGCAAAGGCCGCCGCAAAGGCCGTCGATGGCCATTGCGGCCATCCGGGCGGAAAGCGCCGTTCCGTCAGTCGTCTTTGCTGAAGGGGCGCAGAAAATACTGGATGAAGGCCAGGATTGCGGCAATTCCGGCAACCGAGATGAGATGGTAGAGGATTTCGCCCGTTTCGATCGCGTGGTTGCCGACCTGGTTGATGACGGCGCAGGCTACGGAAGCCGCGAAATAGGGCCACATCTGGTCCCGTTCCGGGCCGACGGATCGCTGCAGGAAAAGAACGATCAGCCCCGCGAAGATTGCCACCGTCACCCAGTCGTACACGGTTTCCATACGCTTTTCCCTCAGCTCCCCACAGAATGGGCCGGCATTGCCCCCTTATCGGGAGCTAGCCGTCACAGAGCCTTGCGGCAACTGCAATATGTGGTGAATGAGATGGCCGAGAATGATGTAACATCTGTTTACGCATTGCGAGCCATGCTCCGGGGGGCTGTCGCAGCGTGAACATCAAGGGCAGCAGTGCGCGGCAACAGGGCGTCGTGCGTCCGGGCAGAATGCCGGGTAGCACCGGCATTCCGATCGATCTCGCCATCTTTGCCGTGCGTGTGGTCGAGTTCCTCACCATCATTCTGGGCGGAATCGTCGCGCTCACCCTGTGGGCCGACAGCATCCCGGTCGATCTCGTGCCCAACTACGGCCGCGCTGTCCTCGGCGGGGCGCTCATCTTCGCGCTCGTGGTGGAAATCATGGGCGGTTATGATGTCGACTGTCACTTCTCCCTTCGGCGTGCCTGGCAACGGGTCACGGGGGCATGGCTTGTCACCGGGCTGTTCCTCATCACCATGGGCTTCCTGCTGCAGCTCACGCAGGATTTCGACCGCGGCTGGTCCGTCACCTGGTTCGTCACATCCGCGGTCATGCTGGGCGGCACGCGCGCGGCCTCCACGCTCTGGATCCGCCGGCTGAAGAGCCAGGGCGTGTTCAACAGCCGGGTCGCGATCTACGGGGCCTCCGCGCAAGGCCAGCGGCTGGCGAAATATATCAGGGGCAATAGCAAGCTCACCATCAGCCTTGTCGGTTTCTTCGATGACCGGCGCGATGGCCGCGTGCCTGTCACGGTGGATGACCTGCCGGTCTTCGGCACGACGGACGACCTCATCGCCATGATTCGCGAAGGGCTGATCGACCAGGTGATCGTGGCGCTTCCATGGTCCGCCGAGGCGCGGATCCAGCAGGTGGTGCAGAAGCTCGCCCTGACGCCGGTGCGGATCCGCCTTGCGCCCGACCTTGCCAGCTTTGCCTATTCCCACCGGCCGCTGGTGCTTCTGGGCGACCTGCCTGTCATCACGCTGTTCGAGCGGCCGATTTCCGGCATGGACGCCATCGTGAAGCGCGCCGAGGATCTCATCCTGACAATCGGCATCCTGGCCTTCATCTGGCCCATCATGCTTCTCGTCGCCATTGCCGTGAAGCTCGACAGCCCCGGCCCGGTCTTCTTCCGTCAGCCACGGGAAGGCTTCAACAACAAGCCCTTCCACGTCTTCAAGTTCCGCTCCATGGCGCATGACAAGTGCGAGACCGATTCCGTGCAGCAGGCGACAAAGGGGGACATGCGGGTCACCCGTGTCGGTCGCATCATCCGCGCCACATCACTCGATGAGCTGCCGCAGTTCTTCAACGTACTGCAGGGCCACATGTCCCTCGTGGGGCCGAGGCCGCATGCGCCCTCGACACGGGCGGCAGGGCGGCTCTTCCACGAGGTGGTGCAGACCTATGCGGGGCGGCACAAGGTGAAGCCCGGCATCACCGGCTGGGCACAGGTATGCGGCTGGCGCGGCGAGACGGATACCGAGGAAAAGCTGATCAAGCGCCTCGAGCATGACCTCTACTATATCGAGAACTGGTCGGTGAGCTTCGACCTCTACATCCTCTTCCGGACAATTTTCGCGGTGATCTTTCCCAAGAACGCCTTCTGAAGCCGGCTCTGCCACAGGCGGCCCTGGTCAGAATGGGCCAGGGTCATTCGGGCCATTTATCAGCGAGGCGGCTTACTCAACCTTTGAGCCCTGCATGGGCGGCCAGCGCGCGGGCGCGGGCTTCGCCATGGTCCACAATCGGTGGCGGATAGCCCTTCCAGCCGCGCGGGAAGGGGCCGTGGACGGCATCGCCCTTCAGCGCCGAAAGCTCCGGCACCCAGCGGCGGATATAGTCGCCCGCGTCGAACTTGCTGCTCTGCCCCAGTGGCGCGAAGATGCGATAATAGGGTGAGCTGTCCACGCCGGACCCCATGACCCACTGCCAGCCCATGGCGTTGTTGGCGAGGTCGGCGTCGACCAGCGTGTCCCAGAACCAGCGTTCGCCTTCGCGCCAGTCGATCATCAGATGCTTCACCAGGAAGCTGCCTGCCACCATGCGCACGCGGTTGTGCATCCAGCCTGTCGCCCACAGCTGGCGCATGCCGGCATCGACGAGGGGGTAGCCTGTCCGCCCCTCGCGCCAGGCACAGAACAGGGCCTTGCCCGCCTGTGTCGAAAGATCGGTCCAGGGCATGCGGTCATATTCCGGCCTGTGCGGTCTGGTGGCGGATTCCGGAAATTGCGCCAGTGTTTCGTGGGCGAAATCGCGCCAGACAAGCTGGCGCACCCATGGCGTGGCGGCCTCGGGGCTATCCGATACGGCGGCATGCCATGCCGTGGCGGCTGAGACTTCCCCGAAGTGGAGGTGCGCCGACAGGCAAGAAGTCGCCGGCTCGGAGGGAAAGTCCCGCCGTTCGTCATAGGCAGGCAGGCGCGGCAGGAAGGTTTCGAGCGCTGCTTGCGCCCCGTCCTCGCCGGGCTGGTGGATGGAAAAGCCCGTAGCCCAGTCAGGCTTCACGGGCAGAAGGCCCCAGTCTTCAAGCCTTGCGCCGGCAAGCGCCGCATCATCCGGCCATGCCGCAAAGGCAAGGCTGGCCGGTGCGGGGCGGGGCAGGGGGGGGGCGCCATGGGCCTGGTGCTGGCGCCAATAGGGCGTGAAAACCCTGAACCGCCCGCCAGTCTTCGTGCGCAGGATGCCCGGCGGCACCAGTGAACTGCCTTCGTGCAGGGCAAGGCGCTGGATGCCGCTTTCGATGGCCGGCCACCAGGGTTCCGGCTGGCGGATGGCGTGGATGGCGCTGGCCCCGGTTGTGGCAGCCAGCCTCTCAAGCATGGGCGCGGACTGGCCGCGCAGCAGCAGGAGCCGTCCGCCGCGTGCGCCAAGCGCTGAATCGAGCGCCTTGAGGCTGTGGTGAAGCCACCAGCGGCTGGCGCCCCCCGGTGGGCGAACACCGGGGCTTTCCTCGTCCAGGATGTAGACGGGCAGGACAGGCCCCGATGCGGCTGCGGCGATGAGGGCGGCCTGATCCTTCAGACGCAGGTCGTTGCGGAACCAGAGAATGGCGGGTGCGGACATGCCTCTTTCCTTGCCGAGGTGATTGCGCAGGGCAACTGCGGCTTCTAATCCCACCCCATGCCTGCCCTTGCCTATGTGAATGGCCGCTACGCGCCGGTCTCAGATGCTGTCATCCCTGTCGAGGATCGCGGCTTCCAGTTCGCCGATTCGGTCTATGAGGTGGTCGCCTTCCTCAACGGCCGCTTCCTCGATCCTGAAAAGCATCTATGGCGGCTGCGCCGGAACCTCGCCGCGCTGCACATCGAGGGGGTGGCCGGCGATGCGGCGCTGCTATCCATCGCGAAGCGGCTGGTGGCGCGAAGCCGGCTGCGGGATGGAATTCTCTACATCCAGGTGAGCCGGGGTGTCGCGCGCCGGGATCATCCCTTTCCCGCCGCCACCCGGCCGACGCTGGTGATGGTGGCCCGCCGCTTCGATTTCGCCCAGCGAATAGCGCAGCAGAAGCTGGGCGTGGCGGTGATTTCCCTGCCGGAGCAGCGCTGGGCGAGGGCCGATCTCAAGACCACCGGATTGCTTCCCGCCGTGCTTTCGAAGCAGGAAGCGCGCGATGCGGGCGCCTTCGAGGCGATGCTGGTGGCCGGCGACGGCAGCGTGACGGAAGGCGCTTCGACCAACCTCTGGATGGTGGACAATGCCGGCTGCATCCGCACTCACCCGCTTTCGGCGCGCATCCTGCCCGGTGTCGCCCGGGATACGCTGATGGCGCTGGCCCGTGCCGACGGGCTTCGGATCGAGGAGCGGGCATTCACGCTGGAAGAGGCACGGTCCGCCGCCGAACTCTTCCTGACATCGACAACCGCCCCCATATTGCCCATCGTGAGCCTTGACGGGGCGCCGGTGGGAACGGGGGTGCCGGGGCCTGTGGCGGCGCGGCTTGCGGCGCTGACATGGACCGAGATCAGCCGCCAGACCGGCTGGGGCCAGGCCGGACCTGCCGCCTGAATGCCCGGCGGGCCGCGTTTGAGAGGGGAGCACGCATGACCATGGTCGTTCATCACAATCCGAAATGCGGCACTTCGCGCAATGTGCTGGCCGCCATTCGCGCCACCGGCCAGGAGCCGGTGATCATCGACTACATGAAGGAAGGCTGGACGCGGCCGCAGCTTCTGGGTCTGTTTGCCGCTGCCGGCATTACCCCGCGCGAAGCCCTGCGCGACAAGGCGCCCGAAGCCGAAGGGCTGGCGGATGCGGATGACGAGGCGCTGATCGCCGCCATGATTCGCCACCCTGTCCTGGTGAACCGCCCCATAGTCTGCTCGCCGCGCGGCGTTCGCCTCTGCCGCCCTTCCGAACGGGTGATCGACCTGCTGGAAGCCCCGCTTCCCGGTGACTTCGTGAAGGAAGACGGAAAGCCGATGCTGGCTGCTGGTGCTGCCAGATGATGGTGCCGTTCAGCCCTTCGGCCTGGCGTCTTGCTCCCGCTGCCGTTCTGGCCAGCCTTGCAGTGGCGGGGTGTATCGCCCCGTCCGGCTCCGGCAACAGCGCGGCTGCAACGGGGCTTGCAGCTGACAGGGCCTTGCCTGCCGCCGGCGCCCAGCCAGCCGGTGCTACAGCCCTTCCGGCGCGGGCGGAATCGCGGCAACCGGTGCAACAGGGGGCGCCGGTTTCCGAATCGGCGCCACTGCCCCAGACTTCGACCAACGCCTTCGGTGCGGAGCATGCGCCCGCGCCAGACCCCGCCGCCGATCCACTGGGCCCGGAGCCCGCCCCCGACGCCCCGGCCCTGCCGCCCGGCGAAGGGCCAGATTGAAGGAGCCTGCATGTCCACCACCTTCACGCTCGACACATCGACGTCGCGTGCCCACCCTGTGCCGGAACCCGTGCGCCGCCTGACCGTGCCATCCATCCGGGGGCGAAAGAAGAATGGCGAAACGGCCGAGCCGATCGTCATGCTCACGGCCTATACCGCGCGCATGGCGCAGCTGCTGGACCCTCACTGCGACATGCTGCTCGTGGGCGACAGCCTGGGCCAGGTGATATATGGTCTCGACACGACCGTGCGCGTTACCCTTGACCTGATGGTGGCCCATGGCGCGGCCGTCGTTCGTGGCAGCTACCGGTCCGTCGTGGTGGTCGATCTTCCGTTCGGAACCTACGAGGCTTCGCCCGAACAGGCCTTCGAATCTGCATCGCGCGTGCTCAGGGAAACGGGCTGCGCCGCCGTGAAGCTGGAAGGCGGTGAAGTGCTGGCCCCGACCATCGCCTTTCTGGTCCAGCGCGGCATTCCCGTTGTCGCCCATGTCGGGCTGACGCCGCAGGCCGTGAACGCCCTGGGCGGCTATGGCGCGCGCGGCCGCAGCGAGGCGGAGGCCGCCAAGATCCGGGCCGATGCCCGCGCGGTGGCCGATGCTGGCGCCTTTGCAGTCGTGATCGAGGGCGTGATGGAACCGCTGGCCCGTCAGATCACCGGCGAACTTTCCTGCCCCACCATCGGCATCGGCGCATCGCCGGCCTGCGACGGGCAGGTGCTGGTGGTGGATGACATGCTCGGCATGTTCGAGCGTGTGCCGCGCTTCGTGCGCCGCTTCGATGATCTGGCCGCGCGCATCGACACGGCGGCGGCAAGCTATGCCGGGGCCGTCCGTGACCGCAGCTTTCCCGGGGAAGCCGAACTTTACATCCCGAAGGCGAAAGCGGCTGGCTGAGCCGGGCATTCATCGCCGCGCAAGCCGCCTGCGGGCACGGCTGATTGCGGCTGTGCCGGGGGGCTTTGCGCTTTGGCCGCGGCCTCTCTAAAGGAAGCGACGAGGCGCCGGCCCGATGGCATGGCGCACAGGAACTCAGGGATCAGAACTTGGCCAGCAATCCGCCTTCCTCTCCATCACCCGGCAAGCCCGCCGACCCGCGGGACGACGCCTTCATCCGCGAAGTCGACGAAGCCTATCGCGAGGACGAGCTGAAGAAATTTGCCAGCCGCTACGGCCGCTGGATCATCCTCGCCGTGGGCCTGATCCTCGCGGCTGTCGGCGCCACCCTTTTCTGGAAGTCGGAACAGACACGCAAGGTCGAGACGATCTCGGAACAGTTCAGCGAGGCCCTCAACAAGACCGAAAGCGGTGCGACCACCGAGGCGGCCGAGCAGCTGGACGCCATCATGGAAGGCGGCAACCCCGCCTACAAGGCGCTTGCAGCCTTCACCCGGGCCGGCATCGCCATGAACGGTGGCAACCGCGACGAGGCGCTAGCCCTTTACCGTGGCGTTGCCGACGACAAGGCGGCGCCGAAGGCCCTGCGCGATGCCGCCACGCTGAAGCTGGTGCGGCTGGAATTCGATACGGTGGAACCCGCCGAAATCCTGAAGCGCATGGCGCCCTACATCGAGGGGGACAGTCCCTGGTTCCCCATCGCCGGCGAAACGGCTGCCCTTGCCCATCTCAAGGCCGGAGACCGCGACAAGGCCGGCGCGCTGTTCCTGCGTATCGCCTCCGACGCGCGTGCGCCCGCATCCCTCAGGGCACGGGCAGAGCAGATGGCCGCCGGGCTCGGGCAGGACGTGAGCCGCCTTGCCGAGCAGCTGGCGAAGGCAGGCGAGGATGCAGCGGACCCGAATATGGCGACCGCACAGGATGCGGCAGCCCCGGCCGCCGAAGTGGAGACTGGTGAATGACGCGCGCGGACGAGAGCAACATGACCGCGCGGACGGGCAGCAGGCTGCCGACCGCCATGCTGCTGCTGGCGGCGACGGCGCTTCTGGCGCTGCCGGGCTGTGGCGTCTTCAAGGGCGACGGCGGCAAGAAGCCCCGCACCCTTGGCGAGCGCATCGCCGTTCTCGATTTCGAGAGTCAGGTGGAGGCAGAGCCCGAGCTGCAGGGCGTCGACGTCCTGCTGCCGACGGCCGAGGTCAACCCGGACTGGACCCAGCCCGGCGGCAATGCAGCATCGAACATGGGCCATCTCGTACTGTCGGCCGAGCCTTCTCGCCAGTGGCGGGTTTCGATCGGCGCCGGTTCGGACAAGACGCGGCGCCTGAATGCGACCCCGGTGATCCAGGAAAACCGCCTCTTCGCCATGGACAGCGAAGGCCGTGTCTCCGCTTTCGAAGCGTCCAGCGGCCGCTCCTTGTGGAGCCGCAGCCTCGAGGTCGAGGGGCAGAGCCGCCGCGCCGCCTTCGGTGGCGGTGTCAGCCTTGGCGAGGGCAGGCTTTATGCCACCACCGGCCATGGCGTCGTGGCAGCGCTCGACCCGGCGACCGGCGCTGAAATCTGGCGTGTGACCATGCCGACGCCGCTGCGCGCGGCCCCGGCTGTCGATGGCGGACGCATCTATGTCAGCAGCATCGACGGGCAGCTTTCCGCGCTCGACGCCAGCAGCGGCGCGACACTGTGGCAGGTCAATTCCACTGTCGAGCCGGCGGCGATCCTGGGCGCCGGCGCGCCCGCCGTCGCCCTCGACACGGTGGTCGCCGGCTTCGCTTCGGGCGAGCTCTTTGCCCTTCGGGTCGAGAATGGCCGCACCGTCTGGCAGGATCAGCTTTCCCGCACCGGCCGCACCACGGCGCTAGGTTCGCTGGCCGGCATCACCGCCGCCCCCGTCATCGACCGTGGACGCGTTTTCGCGATCGGCCATGGCGGCCGCATGGCGGCGCTGGAACTGGCAACCGGCCAGCGCGTCTGGGAGCGAGAATTCGCCGGTGTCAACACGCCCTGGGTCGCGGGGGACTGGGTCTTTGCCGTGACGGTCGATGCCCAGCTCGTCGCCATGTCGCGGGCGGACGGGAAGATCCGCTGGGTCACGCAGCTCGACCGCTGGGAAAAGCCAAAGTCGAAGAAGGGCGCCATCGAATGGTTCGGGCCGGTCCTCGCCGGCGACAGGCTCTATGTGGCTTCCTCGGGCGAAAGGCTCGTTGCCGTTTCGCCTGCCAGCGGTGCCGTCCTCAGGACCATCCGGCTTGATTCGCCGGCCTATCTTTCACCGGTCGTCGCCAACGGGATGCTTTACATCCTGACGGATGACGGAAATCTCGCGGCCTTCAGATGACCAGGCCGGGGCTTCCCAGGGTCGTCATTCTCGGCCGGCCGAATGTCGGCAAATCCACGCTGTTCAACCGTCTGGTCGGCAAGAAGCTGGCGCTGGTGGATGACCAGCCCGGCGTGACCCGCGATCGCCGGGAAGGCCATGCGCGCCTGTTCGACCTGGAGTTCACCGTGATCGACACGGCCGGGCTTGAGGAAGCGGAGGCCGGCAGCCTTTCTGACAGGATGCGCGCGCAGTCCCGCGCGGCGCTGGACGGGGCTTCGGCCGCGCTGTTCGTGATCGATGCCCGCGGCGGCCTGACGGAGGCCGACAGGCATTTCGCCCGCTGGCTGCGGCAGGAAGCGCCGGTTCCGATCGTGCCGGTTGCAAACAAGTGCGAGGGCAGGGCCGGGGAAGCCGGGCTGATGGAAGCCTTCGAACTGGGGCTGGGCGACCCGGTGCCGCTTTCGGCCGAGCATGGCGAGGGGCTTGCGGACCTTTTCGAAGCGCTCATGCCGCTTCTGCCGGGGCCCGGCGAGGTGGACGAAGCGGTGGAAGCGGAAGACAACCCCGACGCACCGCTGAAGCTTGCAATCGTCGGCCGGCCAAATGCCGGGAAATCGACCCTGATCAACCGGTTGCTGGGGGAAAACAGGCTGCTCACCGGCCCGGAGGCCGGGATCACGCGGGATTCCATCGCCATCGACTGGACATGGCGCGACCGTGCCGTGAAGCTGATCGACACGGCCGGGATGCGCCGCAAGGCGAAGGTGCAGGACAAGCTGGAAAAGCTGGCTGTGGCCGATGCCCGCCATGCCGTCGATTTCGCCGAGGTGGTGGTGCTGCTGCTGGATGCCACGCTTGGCCTCGAAGCGCAGGACCTGCGGATTGCCGACATGGTGCTGCAGGAAGGCAGGGCGCTGATCATCGCCCTCAACAAATGGGATTCGGCCGAGGACCAGAGCCGCCTGTTCAACGGCGTGAAGAAGGCGCTGGACGAGGGCCTCGCCCAGGTGAAGGGTGTGCCCTTGCTGACGGTTTCCGCGCTTACGGGCAAGGGGCTCGACACGCTCATGGAAGTCGCCTTCGAGACGCGGGCGCGCTGGAGCCGGCGTGTGCCGACGGCAGCCCTCAACCGCTGGTTCGAAGCGGCTCAGGAGCGCAACCCCCCTCCGGCGCCCGGCGGAAAGCGGATCAAGCTGCGCTACATCACCCAGGCCCGTAACCGGCCGCCGAGCTTCATCGTCTTCGGCACCCGGCTGGAACTCCTGCCCGACAGCTATTCCCGCTATCTGGTGAACAGCCTGCGCGACGATCTTGACCTGAAGGGCCTGCCGATCCGCATGACCATGCGCTCGAGGGCCAATCCATTCGACAGCTGAGATGCAGCGGATCGACCAACTTCTGGGGCGTGGCGCCCCGAATGCCCCGGCGCTCGTCGACCGGGACCGTAGCCTCGACTATGGCGAGATGGCCGCCCGGGTGGCGGCGATTGCCGGCGGCCTGTCGGCCCATGCGGCCCCCGGTGACAGGGTCGCCATCTGGCTGCCCAAGGGCCTCGAGGCGGTGCTGGCGCTCTTTGCTGTTTCGCGCGCGGGCTGCGTCGCGGTGCCGGTGAACCCGGTGCTGCGCGGCCAGCAGGTGGACCATATCCTCGCCGATTCCGGTGCGGCGCTTCTGCTGACGCATCGGCAGCGCGCCGCTGCGCTGGCGGCCCCGCCTTGCCCGCTGCTGCTGGTGGAAGAGGACTGGGATGCGCTGGAAGCCAGCCCCCCCGCAGGGGACGATGCGCCGGGCGGCGACAGGCTTGCGGCACTACTCTATACCTCGGGATCAACCGGCCTGCCCAAGGGCGTGATGGTCACGCATGCCAACATGCTGGTGGGCGCGCGCAGCGTTGCCACCTATCTTGGCACCAGGGCCGATGACCGCGTTCTGGCCGTGCTTCCGCTCAGCTTCGATTTCGGGCTGTCTCAGGTGACGACGGCCTTTCATGCCGGCGCCTGTGCCGTGCTGCTCGATTATCTGATGCCACGCGATGTGGTGCAGGCCGTTGCGCGGCATGGCATCACCCAGCTTGCGGCCGTCCCGCCGCTCTGGGTGCAACTGGTTGCGCTGGAATGGCCGGTTGGCGCGGTGGCGGGCCTGAGGACATTGTCGAACAGCGGCGGCCGCCTGCCCGTGCCCACGGTGCGCGCGCTGCGGGCACTTTTCCCCCATGCCCGGCTTCACCTGATGTATGGGCTGACAGAGGCGTTCCGATCCACCACCCTGCCGCCCGAACTGGCGGACAGCCACCCCGACAGTATCGGCCGGGCGATTCCCGATGCCGAGATCCTCGTCGTGCGGCCCGATGGCAGCCTGACGGACGATGGCGAACCGGGAGAGCTGGTGCATTGCGGCCCGCTTGTCAGCCTGGGCTATTGGCAGGACCCGGAGCGCACGGCGCAGCGTTTCCGCCCGGCGCCGCCCGCTTCCCGGCTGGGGGGCATGGCCGTCTGGTCGGGCGATACCGTTGTGCGCGATGCGGACGGGCTGCTGCGGTTCGTGGGCCGCGAGGACGAGACCATCAAGACAATGGGGACGCGCGTTTCCCCGACGGAAATTGAGGAGCTTGCCTATCAGAGCGGCGCCGTGGCCCAGGTGGTGGCGCTGGGCGTTGCCGATGACATGGCCGGCCACAGGATCCGGCTGGTGGCAAGCCCGGCCAAAGGCCTTTCGCCGGTGCAAGCCGAAAAGCAGCTGAAGGCTCATATGAAGCGCGAGGCCGCGCCCTATATGCAGCCGGCCAGCATCATCTGGCTGGAGCAATTGCCCGTATCCGCCAATGGCAAGCTCGATCGCGCGGGATTGCGATCAGCCTATGCGCAAACCATTGCCAGCGCGCGAAGAGGTTAGAGCAGGGCTTTAGGGGGCCAGATATCAGGGCCGGTAGGTGATGGGCCGGCAGGATGGTTCCGCCATGCTCGTGTGTCAGCCGCCGCGGATCCTGTCTCCAAGGGACGTGCCCTCGGTATGGCTGTTGGATGGCATCAGCAGCATGGCCGTTGCAGCGCCCGCAACAACGCCCAGCGTCAGGCCGATCAGCCATACAAGGACGACATTGCGCAAGCCTGTTTTTGGGCCTTCTGTCATGTGCCTTCCTTGTCCGCTCATGCGTTCTTTGTTGCTCGACTGCGACCTTCGTAATAGTATGCAACTATCGTGCCATAGTAATAAAACAAATTAAATCAGCATGTTGAAGATTTTGCGGCGCTGTGAATTGTAAAATCTGGCGACAGTTCAGCCATAATGCGCGCCGGTAAACCATAATCCGTCCGGCGGGGCGTTGAGGCGCAGCCTGGCGCGGTCGCGTGCCTCCAGCGCCGCCTTCACGGCATCGGGCATGGAATGGCCTTCCCCCACCATCACGAGCGCACCCACCATCGAGCGCACCTGGTGGTGCAGGAAGGACCGCGCGGCGGCATGCACATGCACCTCCCGCCCCCAGTCCGCCTCCGCTTCCACGACATCCAGCCGGTCCAGCGTCTTGACGGGTGAGGCAGCCTGGCAGTGGACATGGCGGAATGTGGTGAAATCATGCCGCCCCACCAGATGCTGGGCTGCTGCCCGCATCGCTTCGATGTCGAGCGGTTTCGGCCGCCGCCAGACAAGCCCCTGCTGGTGGGTCAGCGGGGCGCGGCGGCACAGGATGCGATAGGTGTAGCTGCGGCCGATACAGGAAAAGCGGGCGTGGAAATCCGGCGGCGCCGGGACGCAGTCGAGCACGGCAACAGCCGCGCCCGCCATCCGCAGCCGCGCGTTCATGGCCTCCATCAACCGGAAGGGCGCGATGGCCTTTGCGATGTCGGCGTGGGCTGTCATGGCGCGGGCATGGACGCCGGCATCGGTTCGGCCGGCTGCATGCACGGCGACATCTTCGCCGGTGATTTCGAAGATCGCCGTTTCCAGCGCCTGCTGCACCGATGGCCCATGGGCCTGGCGCTGCCAGCCCATGAAGGGCCTGCCGTCATATTCCAGCGTCAGCCGGAACCGCTGGCTCACAGCCGGTCGCCCACGGCAAGCCGCCGGCCCCGCCACCAGTCAGCCGCCGGCATGGCCCCCTTGCCGCCGGGCTGGACCGTGACAAGGCGGACAGCGCCCCGGCCGGTGGCGATCACGCCTTCGCCGAGCACCGTGCCCGGCTCGCCCGCGCCTTCGGCCAGGGTGGCCGACAGCAGTTTCACCCGCTGGCCCTGCGCGTTGAACCAGGCGCCGGGGCTGGGCTGCATGGCGCGTACCAGCCGGCATATGTGCTCGGCAGGCGCGTCCCAGTCGATCCGGGCTTCGGCCTTGTCGATCTTGTGGGCATAGGTGACGCCGTCGTCCGGCTGCGTTTCGGCCTGCACGTCGGGCAGGCGGGCCAGCACGTCCAGCATCAGGCGCGCACCGATCACAGCCAGCCGCTCTGTCAGTTCGCCTGCAGTTTCATCGGTGATGGCAATGGAGGCCTTTGCAAGCATCGGCCCGGTATCGAGCCCGCGTTCCATCTGCATGATGGTGACGCCGGTTTCATGATCACCGGCAAGGATGGCGCGCTGGATGGGGGCAGCGCCACGCCAGCGGGGCAGAAGCGAGGCGTGGATGTTGAGGCATCCGTGGCGTGGCGACTCGAGGATGGCGCGTGGCAACAGCAGGCCATAGGCCGCCACCACCGCCGCATCGAGGTCGAGTTCGGCAAAAGCCGCCTTTTCCGCATCGGGCTTCAGACTGAGCGGTGTGCGCACGGGAAGCCCCAGCGCTTCCGCCCGCTGGTGCACGGGGGTCGGGGTCAACCGGCCACGGTTGGCGGGGCGCGGCGGCTGGGTATAGACCGCCGCGATGTCGTGGCCGGCCTCCACCAGCGCATCGAGCGCGGTGACGGCAAAGTCGGGGGTTCCCATGAAGGCTAGTCGCATGGCAGGGACCGTTAGCTTCGATTGCGCATGGACAAAAGCCGCGTGGATGACGCCCTTGCAAACCTGACTGCCCTGATAGCCCGCCTGCCGGGCCTTGGCCCGCGTTCGGCGCGGCGCGTTCTCCTTTATCTGATGAAGAATCGCGAGACCATGCTGAAGCCGCTTCTCGCCGCGCTCCAGAAGGTGGACAGCAGCCTGGTGAGTTGCGTGGTTTGCGGAAATCTCGACACGACGACCCCGTGCCGGATCTGCACCGACCAGAAGCGCGACCCGGCGCTGCTGTGTGTCGTTGCCGATGTCTCCGACCTGTGGGCGCTGGAGCGCGGACGGCTTTTTCCCGGCCGCTATCATGTGCTTGGCGGGACGCTTTCGGCCTTTGATGGTGTAGGGCCGGAGGAGCTTGGCATCGACCGCCTGCTGGCCCGGCTTCCCGGGCCGCCGCCGGTGGAAGAGGTGGTGCTGGCCATGAACGCCACGCTGGAGGGTCAGACCACGGCCCATGTGATCGCCGAACAGCTGGAAGGCCGGGGCGTGAAGGTGACGCAGCTGGCCCATGGCGTGCCCGTGGGCGGGGAGCTTGATTATCTGGACGAGGGCACGCTGGCGCAGGCGCTGCGACTTAGGCGCCCGCTGGGCTGAAAGCGGCGTCCCCCGGCTTCATGGCTGGCCAGGCCGGCACCCAGGCCGACACCCAGGCCGACACTCTGGCCCACATCTTGACCGGCGGGGGCCTCGTGCCTAGCTATTCTGCATGGCTATCCTCCCCATCCTCGAAGTTCCCGATCCGCGCCTTCGCCGCATCTCGGAGCCCGTGCGCGAAGTGACGGACGAGATCCGCACCCTTGTCGCCGACATGTTCGAGACGATGTACGACGCACCCGGCATCGGCCTTGCAGCGGCGCAGGTGGATGTTCCCCTGCGGATTCTGGTGATGGACCTTGGCGACGGCCCCGAGGGAGAGGATGGCAAGCCCGGGCGCAACCCGCGCGTCTTCATCAACCCTGAACTCTATGACCCTTCGGAAGAGTATAGCGTTTACAATGAAGGCTGCCTTTCCGTGCCGGACCAATATGCCGATGTGGAACGCCCGGCCCGGATCCATGCCCGCTGGCTGGACGAGAATGGCGTGCAGCATGACGAGGCGCTCGACGGGCTGACGTCGACCTGCCTGCAGCATGAGATGGACCATCTGAACGGCGTGCTCTTCATCGACCATCTGTCGCGGCTGAAGCGCGAGATGGTGCTGAAGAAGCTGGAGAAACTGCGGGCCGACAAGGCGCGGCGCAGGGCTGCCTGATGGACAGGCTGGCGGCAGTCAGGCATGGCAAGCCGCCCGAGGACTATGCAGAACAGGAAAAGGCGCTTCAGGAACGTCTGTGGCAGATCCTGACGGCCTATCACCGCCAGAACCGGTCGGCCATCATCATCCTCGAAGGCTGGGACGCCGCCGGCAAGGGCGGGCTCATCAAGCGTCTGACCTATGAACTCGACCCGCGCTTCTTCGAGGTGGTGCCCATAGCCGCCCCGAACGAGATCGAGCGCCGCCAGCATTACATGGCCCGTTTCTGGTCGAAGCTGCCCGCCGCCGGCAACTGGACCATCTTCGATCGCAGCTGGTACGGGCGCGTCACGGTCGAGCGGGTCGAGGGTTTCTCCACGCCGGAGCAGTGGGGCCGCGCCTATGGCGAGATCAACCATGTCGAGGAAGCGCAGGTCAATCATGGCACGCGCGTTATCAAGCTGTTCCTGCATGTTGATCAGGAAACGCAGGACAAGCGCCTGCTCGACCGGCTGGAACAGCCCTGGAAGCGCTGGAAGGTGAGCACGGAGGATTTCCGCAACCGGGGCAAGCGCGACGCCTATATCGAGGCCTATGAGGAAATGTTTGCGCGCACGGACACACCGCATGCGCCCTGGCACATCATCGGCGCAAACCACAAGAAACATGCCCGGATCACCGGGCTCGGCATCATCGCGGACCGCCTCGCCCATGGCGTGGACCTGACGGACCCGCCGCTCGACCCGGCGCTGAAAAAGCTCGCCGAGCGTGAACTGGGGTGCAAGGTTAGCCCGCGCTGAGGCGATCATCAGCCGGGGTAGCGGATTTCCAGGACTTCCAGCTCCCGCTCGCCGGCAGGAAGGCGCACCGTGTGGCACTCGCCCACCCGCGCACCCTTCAGCGCGATGGCGACCGGGCTGTTCCATGCGATGCGCCCATTGCCGGCGTCCGCCTCGTCCCGGCCGACCAGCGTGAGCATCTGCTCATGGTCATCCTCGTCCGCCACGCGCACGCTTGCGCCGAAGAAGACACGGTCACGGTCCGGCTGGCGTGTCGGGTCCACCACGGACAGGGATTTCATGCGTCGTGACAGGTGCGCCAGTTCCCGGTCGATTTCGCGCAGCCGCTTGCGGCCGTAGAGATAATCGCCATTTTCCGAACGGTCGCCATTGCCGGCCGCCCAGCTCACCACCTCCACCATCTTCGGCCGCTCCTCCTGGAACAGCACATCATAGCGGGCCTTGAGCGCGGCCATTCCGGCCGGCGTGATCGGGTCTGTCGCCATGGTGGCCTATTTGTTCTTGAGCCAGCTCGACGCATGCGGCCGTGCGCCTGCGCGCTTGGGTTCGAGCAGGCTGTAGACCACGGCATTCTCGACCACCCGGTGCACATAGGTGCGGGTTTCGGAGAAGGGGATCAGTTCCACCCAGTCGATGATGTCGTCGAGACCGGCCGGGTCGCCATTGGCCGCAAGCCATTTCCGCACATTGCCTGCCCCGCCATTGTAGGCGGCGATGGCCTGCGCCGCCGTTCCGAAATTGTCCCGCCTGAGGCCGATGTAATAGCTGCCCAGCGAGATATTGTAGGCCGGGTCATCGAACAGGCGCTGCACGTCATAGGGAAGCCCGAGGCGGCGGGCGACATCCTGTGCGGTTGCGGGCATCAGCTGCATCAGGCCGCGCGCGCCAGCGTGAGACAGTGCCGTGCGGTCGAAGCTCGATTCCTGCCGCGCGATGGCATGGGCGATGATCCACTGCTCGGCCGGTACCGAGGCGCTGGCGGGAAGCCGCGGGTAGGCGAGGTCGAAGCTGCCGAAGTCGCCGCTCGGACGCGCCGATTTCCACGCCCAGACGCCAAGATCCAGCCGGCCGATCCGCTGCCCCAGTTCGGCGGCAATCCGCGTTTCCACCGGTGTTGCGGCGCTGCTGGCCAGCGCGCGGACGAACAGGGATTCGCGCTGCCTGTCCTCCATGGCGTTCAGCATCAGGAGCGCGCGGGCCAGCGGCGTTGCTTCGAAGCGTGCGCGTTCAGCCTGGCTGATGGCCGGCGGCGTCACGCGGGGCAGGGCCGGTGTTCCGCCCAGTTCCTCGGCGGCGAGCTGGCCATAGAAATAATCGAACTGGGCCGCGGCGCGCTTGAAGGCGGCATTGGCGGCAGCACCATTGCCGCGCGCCTTTTCCGCCCGCCCCAGCCAGTAATCCCCGCGGGACTGGCTGATCGGCGTGGTGACGGCCTGGTTGAAAGTGGTGAAGTGGCGCACGGCATCGCCCGCCCGCCCGATCCTCCGCAGCGCAATCCAGCCAGCCAGCCACTCGGTATCGGACAGGTCGATGCGCTCGGAAAGCGACAGCGCCGAAAGCTCGGTCCCTGCCGGGTAGGCCCTGTGGTTGGCAAGCAGGCGCCAGGCGGTCTGGTCGTCGCCCCGGCGCATGGCCGCGCGGCCCATGGTCAGCCGTTTTTCGAGCCAGGCTTCAGGCCGGCTGACCCCCGGCTCGATATCGCCGCGCGCGAGCAGGGCCTCGGCTTCGGACAGGCGGTTGCGCCGTTCGAGCCACAGGGCGCGATCGAATGTCAGGCCGGCGTCGCGCCGGTAGCGGGCGGGAACCGAGGCGACGCGGGCCTCGGCATCGGCAGCGCCTGTGCGCAGGGCGATTCGTGCCAGAGTGAGCGCGCGGGCTTCATCATCGAGAAGCGACAGAAGCCGCCCGGCAGCCGTGGTCTGGCCTGACCAGATGAGCTGATCGGCACGGCGTGCGTGATCGGCGCGGGTGAATTCGGGGCCGAAGCGCGCAAGAAGCTGTGCTTCCAGTTCCGGTGGAATTCCGGGGCGCACCCAGGCAGCGCGCGCCAGGCGAACGGCCTCCGCACCGGTCGACAGCATGGCAAGGCGCGCTTCCCCGGCCGCCGTTTGCGGTGGCAGCGCCCGGAAATAGACGCGGGCGTCGGCATCCGGGGTTTCAGGCTTCACGGCTTGCGCTTCGGCCCGGCGGCGCATGGCGGAAACGCCCGGCCAGTCGGCATGGGCGGTGATGAAGGCGGCCTGCGCTGCCAGCGGCGGCTCCTGCCCGGCGCGAGCCGGGCGGCGCAGCCATTCCCAGCGCGCGAGCGAGTCGGCCAGGGCGTCGGGCGCCCCGGCGGGGGCGGCACTTCCGCCGGCTGCATAAAGCGAAAATTGGCGGGCAAGCCATGCCCGTGACACGGGGTCGAAAGCGGCCGTCGTGCCGTCAGGCCGTGCAGCGGGGGCTGCCGCCTGTTGCGCGGCGGCTGGCTGAAGCGCCGGCAAAGGTGCAACAAGCGTGGCCAGGACAAGGATCGGAAGCGGAAGGGCCGCCATCAGGCGATGTTGCGCGGTCATGCCATTCTCTCTAGGGCAGAAGGCGGTGGCGCGCCAAGGCCGGTCAACCCGGCCATCGCACCGCCTGGCCTCGCCTCAACCGTCCCGAAGGTTTCGCAATGCTCAGCATCACCGGCTCCATTCCCGCGCTCGTCACGCCCTTCCGCGATGGCCGCGTGGACGAGAAAGCCCTGCGCGCCTTTGTCGAATGGCAGGTGGCCGAAGGATCATCGGGCCTTGTTCCCTGCGGCACGACGGGCGAATCGGCGACGCTTTCGATCGAGGAGCATGACCATGTCGTGGCCGAGACCGTGAAGGCGGCAGCCGGTCGGGTCCCGGTGATCGCCGGCTGCGGTTCGAACGATACGGCGGTCGCCCTGCACCACATGGAAAGCGCCGCGCGCGCCGGCGCGGATGCCGCCCTTGTCGTCTGCCCCTATTACAACAAGCCGGGACAGCGCGGGCTGCTCGCCCATTTCCGGCACCTGGCCGATCATGGCCCGCTGCCCATCATCATCTACAATATTCCGGGCCGCTCCGGCATCGACATGGCAACCGACACCATGGCTGAACTGTCGCAGCACCGGAACATCATCGGCGTCAAGGAATCGACCGGGGACATCAACCGCATCAGCGAGATACGCCATATGTGCGGGCGCGATTTCCTGATCCTGTCCGGCAATGACTACATGACGCTGGGCATCATCGCCCATGGCGGCCACGGCAGCATTTCCGTCACCGCCAATGTCGCGCCGCGTCTGGTGGCCGACCAGACCCGCGCCGCGCTCGAGGGGGATTTCCAGTCCGCGCTCGCCCTGCAGGATCAGCTCTGGCCGCTGCACCAGGCGCTGTTTTCCGATGCCTCGCCCGGGCCGACCAAATATGCGCTCGAACTGATGGGGCGCATGGCGGGCGATACCCGTCTCCCGATTCTGCCGCCCGCGCCGACCGCGCGCGCAATTGTCGATTCCGCCCTTGCCCATGCCGGGATCGCCCCCTGATGGCACGCCCTCGCCCGCAGGGCACCAAGGTCAAGGTAGTCGCGGAAAACCGGCGCGCCCGTTACGAATATGGCATCGAGGATGTGTATGATGCCGGGATTGTCCTGACTGGTACCGAGGTGAAATCCCTTCGTTTTGGCGAGGGAACCATCGCCGAAAGCTATGCCGAGGTGAAGGACGGCGAAATCTGGCTGATCAACGCCAACATCCCGGAATTCGCGCAGGGCAACCGCTTCAATCACGAGCCGAAGCGCCCGCGCAAGCTGCTGCTCACCCAGCGCGAGATCGCGCGGCTGCACGGCGCTGTCGCGCGGCAGGGCATGACGCTGGTGCCGCTTTCGATCTACTTCAACGATCGCGGCAGGGCGAAGGTGGAACTGGCGCTCGCCAAGGGCAGGAAGCTGCACGACAAGCGCGAGGCCGCGAAAGAGAAGGACTGGAAGCGCGAACAGGCCCGCCTGCTGCGCGATCGCGGCTGACAGCGCCGGACTAGCGCCGGAACGAGTGCCACGCGGGGCATCGCGGCTTGCGCGCGCGCCTGCGCGACCACATCTTGATTGTCTTAACTTTGCCGCAAAAGCCCTGCAGCGGGCATGTGGATCTTTGAGGAGGCTCCTGGGGCTGTGACGGGTTGGCTGAAACTGCCGACGCGCGAGGAACTGGAACGCAGCCGCTTGCTGCGCCCCTTTGCCGCGCGCCTGTCCAGCCCGCTCGTCTGGCGGTTGAACAGGCGTGGCGTGGCGCGCGGGGTGGCGCTGGGGCTGTTCGCGGCCTTTGCCGTGCCCGTGGCGCAGACCCCCTTCGCGGCCCTGTTCGCCATGGCGGCCCGCGCCAATCTGCCCGTCGCGGCGGTGTCTACCTTCGTCACCAACCCGCTGACGGTGCCTTTCGTCTATTATCTGGCCTTCATCGTCGGCCGTAGCGTGTTGCGGATCAAGGATGACGCGTTCCTGGCCATCGCGCCCGACGCCGGCGCCGTGGAGCGCAGCCTGACATGGGTCGTCTCTCTGGCAGGGCCGACCTATGTGGGCCTGCTGCTTTTTGCAGCCGTCGGCGCGGCGATCGGCTACATGGGCGTGCATCTGGGCTGGCGGATATGGGTCAGGCTGAGGTGGCAGCGCCGCTGCCGGCGTCGTGGCCGCCCGCAAACGGAGATCATCGCGTGACGGATTTCAACGAAAAGCTGACCGCCGCAAAACAGGCATGGGCGCGGGCAGGGCGCCTGCTGACCGGCAAGCCCGATCCGGACAAGGCCTATCGCCTGCCCCCCGGCCAGCGGCTCGTCACCAACTGGCCGGTGCTCGATCTGGGCGTGCAGCCGCATGTGCCGAAGGAAAGCTGGCGGCTGGAGATCGACGGCCTTGTCGAAAACCCCGCAACCCTCGACTGGGATGCCTTCATGGCGCTGCCGCAGTTCGAGGATGTATCCGACATTCACTGCGTCACCCAGTGGAGCCGCTATGACAACCGCTGGCAGGGCGTTTCCACCCGCACCCTGATCGAACTGGTGCGGCCGCTGCCCGATGCGGATCATGTCGTGCTGCACGGTCATGACGGCTATACCACCAATGTCGAGCTTCGGCATTTCGCCGAAGAGGATTGCCTGATCGCCCACAGCCATGATGGCGCCCCGCTGACGCGCGAACATGGCGCCCCCGCGCGCCTCGTCATTCCGCGCTATTATTTCTGGAAAAGCGCCAAGTGGATTAAGCGTATCGAGTTCCTGGCCGTTGACAGACCCGGTTTCTGGGAGGTCCGCGGCTATCACAATATCGGCGATCCATGGCTTGAGGAGCGTTACGGCTGACGATCCGTCCAGTGCCGGTGCCGGCGCCGAAGCCGGCGCCGGTGCCGCATCGGCTGCACGCCGGACAGCCGATGTCAGAACTGGTGCGGTGGGGCTGTTCGCGGCGGCCCTCGCCCATGATCTCAACAACATGCTGGCTGGCATCCTCGCCATTGCGGAACTGCTGGAAGCCCGCGCGGACCCCGGCAGTGCCGATGCCCGCGATCTCGCCGCCATCATCGATCAGGCAGGGCGCGCCGGCCGCCTGCTCGGGCAGGTTCTGGCCTTCGCCCGGCAGGACGTGCTGCGGCCTGTCTCCGCTGACCTTGCCGCCATGGTGCAGGCGCTCCTGCCGATGCTGCGGGCCCTGGCCGGGCCGGGCCTGAAGCTTGCCATGTCGGGCAGGGGGCCTTTGCCGGTCCGCCTCGATCCGGCAGCACTTGAGCGGGTGCTCACCAATCTCGTGCTGAATGCGCGGGAAGCCATGCAGGGCAATGGCGGCACGATCAGCATCGACCTGTTCCGCATCGACCCCGGCAGCATTCCGCCCGCCGGTCGCGCCTTCATGCCCGCGGCCCGGTATGCCGCGCTTTCCGTGACGGATGAGGGGCCGGGCATAGCGCCGGACATCGCCCACCGAATCTTCGACCCCTATTTCACCACGCGTGCCGACGGGCAGGGCCTGGGGCTGGCCACCAGTTTCGGCCTCGTCAAGCAGTCTGGCGGCTTTCTGCTTCAGGATGCCGGCCCGCGCGGCGGCGCGCGCTTCACCCTGTTCCTGCCGCTCGCGGCCGGCAGCGGCGAATCGGCGGGCCTTGCCGGAAGTGCTCCGGGGCCTGCTGCAGGCGTAGTCCGCGCTGCCGGGCAGGTGATCCTGCTGTGCGAGGATGACCTGCTGCTTCGCCTGTCTGTCAGCCGGGCGCTGGAGCGGCGCGGCTACAGGGTTCGCCAGTCTGCCGATGCGCAATCGGCCCTTGCCCGGCTGGCGCAGGAACGGCCTGACCTGCTGCTGAGCGACATCCGCCTGACAGGCATGGACGGCGTGGCGCTGGCCATGCGGGCGCGGTCCATGCATCCCGGCCTTCCCGTGCTGCTTACCTCGGGCCACGCCGGCCAGGCCCCCCTTGCGGCCATGCCGGGCCTTGATGTCGCCTTCCTGCCCAAGCCCTTCAGCCTGCACGCGCTGGGACGCTGCATCGAGAAACTGCTGTGCAATCCGCCTGCCGCAAGCTGACGGCGCCATCTGTTCTGAACGCCAGGCCGATGGCCCGGGGTGCCCACTTGCAGCAATGGAACAAAAAGGGTACGAGCTGTGCGACTGCCTCCGGCCTTGTGCCGTGGCGGGCCGGGCGGTAACGCTCGGCTTCTGGGTCGATCGCGCGGCGTCTGCCGCTGAAGCAAGGAACGGGAATGGACAGGGAAAAGGCGCTCGAAGCAGCACTGGCGCAGATCGATCGTGCGTTCGGCAAGGGCTCGGCGATGAAACTCGGCCAGCGCGAGACGCTGGAGATCGAATCCATTTCCACAGGCTCCCTCGGCCTCGACATCGCGCTGGGCATCGGCGGCCTGCCGCGTGGCCGTGTGGTCGAGATCTACGGGCCGGAATCCAGCGGCAAGACAACGCTTGCCCTGCATGTCATTGCCGAGGCGCAGAAGGCCGGCGGCATTGCCGCCTTTGTCGATGCCGAACATGCGCTCGACCCGATCTACGCCCGCAAGCTCGGTGTGGATACCGACAACCTCATCGTTTCCCAGCCCGACACGGGTGAGCAGGCGCTGGAGATCACCGACACGCTCGTGCGCTCCAACGCGATCGACATTCTGGTGGTCGATTCGGTTGCGGCCCTGGTGCCGCGTGCCGAAATCGAGGGCGAGATGGGCGACAGCCATGTCGGCCTGCAGGCCCGCCTGATGAGCCAGGCGCTGCGCAAGCTGACCGGCTCCATTTCGCGCAGCCGGTGCATTGTCATCTTCATCAACCAGGTGCGGATGAAGATCGGCGTGATGTACGGCAACCCGGAAACGACGACGGGCGGGAACGCACTGAAATTCTATGCATCCGTCCGTCTTGACATCCGCCGTACCGGCCAGATCAAGGATCGTGACGACATCATCGGCAACACTACCCGCGTGAAGGTGGTGAAGAACAAGGTGGCTCCGCCGTTCCGCCAGGTCGAGTTCGACATCATGTATGGCAGCGGCATTTCCAAGGTTGGCGAGATCCTCGACCTTGGCGTGAAGGCCGGGCTGGTGGACAAGTCGGGCGCATGGTTCTCCTATGACAGCACGCGGATCGGGCAGGGGCGAGAGAATGCGAAGAAGTTCCTGCTGGAAAACCCAGAGATGACGGCCCGCATCGAAGCGGCGATCCGGGCCAATGCGGCAGGCGTTTCCGATGCGCTGATGGCCGGCCCTGATCCGGAAGACGATATCTGAGGACTCTGCCTGCCCGGCGATCATGATCGGGTGAGCGGCCCGTTCGGGTGGTGGCAGGACCCTGTGGTCGGCAGGCGCCGTGCCTGATGGGCATGACGGGGCTGCCGCCAGCCTTCCCGGCCATGTTCTGCATCATGGGTTCGGCTGGCTGCCGGCCCGGTGGCCAGGGGGCTGATCATGGCGGCCCCGGTCCGGGCGGTGAAGTGTGGCCGGTAAAGTCTGGCTGATGAAGTCTGATCTGGGGTAAGCTGGCCCGTGCAGGCTGGCTTTTCAGTGCGGCGGGGCCTCGGTTCCTTGCAGCAATCTGTCTTTTCATGGCCCCCGGGGTGCCATGAGTGGCGCGACAGGGTGGAGTTTATGGCATTTTCATGCTACACAATATCCATCTGAAGCAGGTTCGGCGGATTTTGCCTGAAACCGCAACCGCTTTCCTGCCCAGATGTCGCCAACAGGTGGTGTTTCCCTGGGTCTCGCCGGGTCACCGCCCTGAACAGATGATGTCGTGCGAGACCGGTCTTGCTACTTAACTGCCATGTCTGCCGAAGTGATCCGCCACCCCCCGGCGTGAACCACATGAAGGCTGGCAGGGCATGACCTGCCCCTTTTGCAGGGGCGGGGTGCAGCCGGTTCTTGCCTTCTCAGAAAGGACCAGTCCAGGCCATGGCAACCAACGCGCTCAGCTTCCAGGTGGGTGACAATGTCGTGTATCCCAAGCACGGCGTCGGCCGCGTGATCGAAATCCAGTCCAGCGAGATCGCAGGCACCAGGCTCGAGCTCTATGTCCTCCGTTTCGACAAGGAGCGCATGACCCTCAAGGTTCCCACTGACAAGGCCGAGACTGTGGGTATGCGGAAGCTTTCCAGCGAAGCCACGCTGAAGGATGCATTGCTGACCCTGAAAGGCAAGCCGCGCGTCAAGCGGATCATGTGGTCGCGTCGCGCGCAGGAATATGAAGCCAAGATCAACTCCGGCGATCTCGTCTGCATTGCAGAGGTCGTGCGTGATCTTCACCGTGCCGAGGACCAGCCCGAGCAGAGCTATTCCGAGCGTCAGATCTTCGAAGCGGCGATCAGCCGCCTGGCCCGCGAAGTGGCGGCGATGAAGAATATCGACGAACCGGCAGCCCAGCGCGAAATCGAAAGCGTGCTGAAGGCCGCCTGACAGGTTCGGACAGCACCGGAACAGTTCCACCGGAATTGAAGGGGCGGCTGGCAGCAATGCCGGCCGCCCTTTTCCGTGCATGCCGCTCCTTTTCCTGCTTTTATCAGAGAAGGGAGAGGCCGGCCAGTTCCGCTGCAAGGTGCGGCGGCAGGCTGTCTCCGGCCGCCCGGTCCTCCGGCCAGTCGGCCTCTGACAGATAGCGCCAGCCCTGGTGCGCGCGGCAGGCGCGCGGCACGACCGGGATTGGGCCGCGCGCCAGCCTGATGATGGCGAAGGCGCCGTCCGCGTCCGTCTCCTCCTCCACGCCAAGGATGGGCTGGCGCGCCACGAGCGTGTGGCGAATGATCCAGAAGATGGAGCCGCCCGACAGATCGCGCCGCGGGATACGGCGTGACGTAAGCCTCACATAAGGTCCGTCAGGCCCCTCATGCGTGAAAAGGGCCTGGCGTCTGGCGATGTCTTCCATGGCACTGCAGCCAAAGGCGACGCGGGTCAGGCCGGTCCGTGCCATGCGGCGCTCCTCAGCCGACAAGGCCCGACAGCGTGGCCAGCCCTAGGAAGAGGAGGAAGCCCATCGAATCCGTGACCATGGTGACGAAGACCGATGAGGCGACGGCCGGGTCCACCCCCATGCGCCTGAGACCGAGCGGCACCATTACGCCGGCAAGCCCGGCGACCATGATGTTGAAGAGAATTGCCGTTGCAATCACCGCGCCAAGAAGAGCATCCGAAAAGATGAGGCCGACACCAAGGCCGAGAAAGACGGCCATGGTAAGCCCGTTCAGAAGCGCGATAAGCGTTTCGCGCCGCACCGTGCGTCCAGTGTTGGCATCGGTCATCTGGCCGGTGGCGAGCGCGCGGACGATGACGGCCATGGTCTGGTTGCCGGTGTTGCCGCCGATGGAAGCGACGATCGGCGAAAGGGCGGCCAGCACCACCATCTTCTCGATCGTCGCGCCAAAGGCCGCGATGATGCTGGATGACAGGATGGCGGTGCCCAGATTGGCTATCAGCCACCGGATGCGCGCCTTGTAGCTGTCCGCCACCGGCTCGAAGATGTCGCCGTCGCCGGCGCCCGAAAGCTTCAATATGTCCTCGCCGGCTTCTTCGGCGATGATGTGGACGATGTCGTCGGCGGTGATGACTCCGGCGAGACGGCCGGCGGAATCGACCACGGCGGCCGAAATCAGCGCATATTTCTGGAACCTGAGGGCGACTTCCTCCTGGTCCATGTCCACCGGGATCAGCGTCTGTTCCCGCTGCATCACATCCGATACCGGCAGCCAGCGCGGCGTGGTGAGTACCCAGGATAGCCGCATCGTGCCGACGGGGCGATGATCCGGCGACACGATGAAAATCTCCCAGAAGTCGGTCACCTCGTTCCCGTCGGAGCGCAGATAGTCGATCACGTCGCCGATGGTGAAATGCTCGGGCACGGCGACGAGCTCGCGCTGCATCAGGCGGCCGGCCGATTCCTCCGGATAGGACAGCGCCGTCTCGATCGCGACGCGGTCGTCGGCGGAAAGCTCGTCGAGCACCGCTTCCTTGTCGGCGGGTGCAAGCTCCTCGATCAGGGCGACGGCATCGTCCGTATCCATCTCGGAAACGGCTTCGGCGACCTGCGATGGCGCCAGTTCGCCCACCACCTCGTCGCGCACCCAGTCGTTCATTTCCGTCAGCACATCGGCCGTGAGATCGGGGCCAAGGGCGACGGCAAGTTCGGCGCGGCGGTCCGAGCCGAGCTGTTCGAAGAGATCGGCGATGTCGGCAGGGTGAAGCGGTTTCACCAGCGCGCGGACTTCGCCGTCATCCTGCTGTTCGAGGGCTGCCTCGATGGCGCGCAGAAAGCTCTGCTGGAGCCGGTTGTCGGCCACAGCCGGGCGGTTGATTTCGGTGTCCGCGTCGCTGCTCATCAGTCAGCAGGCTTGGCCCGTGCGGCGAGCGAAGGCAAGGCTTTGCGGCTGCTTTCAGCCCGCCATTCGCGCCGTCTGCAGGAGGATCAGCAGCAGCAGCCCGGCGCCGACGCTTGCCAGAAGCGGCCAAGCGGCCGGAAATCCGCGCTTCCAGCCACCGAGCACGAGGGCGAGCACCGCTTTCAGGAGATTGTTGGCAAGGACCGGAAGCGCCAGAAGCAGGCCGGCCATGCCGGGGGCCAGCGCATCCTTCGGCAAGGCGGTGATGGTGATGAGCGCGGCATCGACATCGGCAAAACCGGTAAGCGTGGCGATGAGGCCCACCCCCATGTCGCCGAACATGGCGGAAGCCCAGCGCGACAGAACCGCCAGCCCGGCAACCAGCGCGACAAGGACGAACGCGGCCTTCAGATCGAGCGGATTGCCCAGATCCACCTGCCCGCCGCCATTGCCGGCGCCCTTGCGCAAGGCGGGCAGGACAGGGATCAGCAATATGGCCCCGGCAGCCAGAAGGACCGGGGCAAGCGTTGCCAGGGCCTGCGGCATCAGCAGCGTGGCGAGCAAGAGGTAGCGCATGGTCATCACGGCGGAAGCAAGCCCGATGCCTGCCACCAGCGCGGGTTCGGCCTCTCCGGCGGCTGGGAGCCGCCTGGCATAGGACGCCGTGACCGCCGTGGACGATACAAGCCCGCCCGCTGCGGCTGCCGCCAGCAGGCCGCGCCCCGGATCGACCCGGCGGCTGATGACATAGCCAGCAAAACTGAGGCCCGAGACCAGCACGACAAGAAACCACAGCTGCCGCGGGTTCCAGGCATCATAGGGGCCGACATGCCCCGACGGGACAAGCGGCAGGATGACGAGCGAAATGATGGCGAATCGGCTGGCGGCCTCCAGTTCGGCCGGGCTGATACCCCGGATGACTTCGTGAAGGCGTGGCCGCATCGCCAGCAGCAGCACCATCACGGCAGCCGCCGCCAGCGCGCCGGTTGCCTGGCCCGACCCGGCAAGCGCGCCAAGCCCCATGGTGAGAAGCCCGGCTATGGCGCTCGTCGCGCTGTGTTCGCGCGCGTTGCTGGAAAGCACATAGCCCGCCAGAAGCGCCAGCGCCGCGCCGCCCAGGATGACGACGCCAAGTGCCAGCGGCAATTGCACCGCCAGACCGCCAAGCAGTCCGAGAAGCCCGAAGGTGCGAAAGCCGGCGACTCTGTGGCCAGCCGGCTCTGCCCGGGCCGTCCAGCCACGTTCCAGGCCAACGAGAAGCCCGATCGCCAGCGCGAGGGCAAGGGACTGGAGAAGATCCGGCATGATCATGGCCGCACGCTAGCGCCTGCGGCGCTGTGCCCCAAGATCAGACTGCGTTGCTGAACCGGCTGGGACCACCGGCACGATAGCTGTCGAAGCAGGCGGCGATGGCGCGGGCATAGGGCACCGCCTTGTCTGCAAGGCGAAGCACGCTGCCTTCGAGATCGCACAGGCCAGCGGTGATGAAGGGCTTCAGCCGCAATTCCGCAAAGCTGTCCGCCGGCAACTGGGAGAGGTCGGCCGGGCGGCCGCACAATATGTCCTCGATCACGAGGCCGCGTTCGCTGTCTTCCGGGCTGCGCATGACTCCAAGCGTCGCAGCCGGCTGCCCGCTCAGCACGCGCATCTGGTAGCGCCCATTGTTCTTTTCATTCTGGACAATGACACCGGGCAGACAGCTGATCGCCGTTGCCCCGACACCTAGCAGCACATCGGCGGGGTCGTCGGTGAAGCCCTGGAAGTTCCGCCGCAGCCGGCCTTCGCGCGCGGCGATAGCCAGCGGGTCGTCGGGCCTGGCGAAATGGTCGAAGCCGATGGCCTCCATGCCAGCCGCAACCAGCCGGGCATGGCCATCGGCTGCCTGGGCGAAGCGTTCGTCAACGCCGGGAAGGGCCGTGCCGTCGATCTGGCGCTGGCGCGGGATGATGTGTGGCACATGGGCATAGCCGAAGAGGGCGATGCGGTCCGGTTCCATCGCCAGCGCATCATCGAGTGTCCGGGCGAGGATGCCGGATGTCTGGCCGGGAAGGCCGTACATGAGGTCGAAGTTGAGGGAACGGATTCCATTGTCGCGCAGCATCTTCACGGAATCGACGATCATCCGGTGCGGCTGCACCCGGCCGATCGCGGCCTGGATGCCCGGATCGAGGGTCTGGACCCCGAGGCTTGCGCGCTCTGCGCCCACCTTGCCGAGCAGGCCCGCCCAGCCTTCATCGAAGGTGCGGGGATCGAGCTCCACCGAAATCTCAGGGCGCGCGGCCCCGAAGCCCGTCAGGATCCGATCGACGAGGCGTACGAAGCCGACCGGGTCAAGCGCATTGGGGCTGCCGCCACCGAAGGAGATGCGGCCCAGTTCCACCCGGCCCGCCACCTGCCGCACGAGCCAGTCAATCTCTGCTTCCAGGGCTTCCAGATAGGCGCTGACGCGGGACTGGCTGTTGTTGCGGTTGGTGTTGCAGCCGCAATACCAGCAGATGTCCTTGCAGAAGGGAATGTGCACATAGATGGAAGCGACTGTGCCATGGGGCAGGGCCTTCAGCGCATCCAGCATCTGGGAACCGCCCACCGCATCCGAGAATTCGGCAGCCGTCGGATAGCTTGTGTAGCGCGGTACGGGGCGCGCAAGCAGTTCGGGATGATAGGGCCACATTTTGTTACTATGGCCTTTATGCAACAGCGTCGCGTTGATCGAAGTCAAGAGCTTGTTTGGGCATGATCAAGGACCAGATCCCGATGGCCTGCCACAGGGCAGTCACAAATGGCCAGCCAAAGGAGACATAGTGCCATGACGTCCGCACTTCGGAATGCCGCCATCGGGGGGATCGTGGGGCTTGCTGCCGTTGCATCCGCCGTACCTGCCAGCGCCGCCGCCGGCGACTGGATCATCCGCGCCCGCGCCATCGCCGTTGCCCCGCAGGATGATTCCAGCGGCATCACGCCAGCCTTCCCGAACGAGGGCGTTTCGGTGGACACGGCCTATGCCCCCGAACTCGATTTCACCTATATGGCGACCGACAACATCGGCGTCGAACTGATCCTGGCCACCACCAAGCACAGCGTTTCCGGCCGCACCGGCGTGACAGGTGGCGTCGGCAAGCTGGTCGACACCTGGGTTCTGCCGCCGACGCTGACCGTGCAATATCATTTCGCGCCCGACGGCGCCTTCCGCCCCTATGTCGGCGCGGGCATCAACTACACCATCTTCTACTCCGAGCGCGCCTCGGGCAGCCTCGAAGCAGCCGTCGGCGAAACCGATGTGAGCCTGTCCGACAGCTTCGGCTGGGCGCTTCAGGCCGGTGTCGACGTGCCGCTCAACGACAAGCTCTTCGTGAACTTCGACCTGAAGTACATCGACATCGACACCAAGGCGAAGCTCAACACCGCAGCAGCCGGGCTGCAGCGCGTGAATGTCGACATCAATCCGCTGGTGATCGGCATCGGGCTTGGCATGCGCTTCTGAGCGCCTGACATGACGGCCGGGCCGGTGCGCCTCTTGAAGGTGCGCCGGCCCGTCTTCTCATGCGGGCCATGCCAGACAGAAGAAGGCGAGGCGCTGAACGGCTGATGGTGCCGGCTCAGTCCCCGGCGAGGGCCATCAGGCGCTTGCGGTCCTTGATATCGAGCGCACGGCGGCTCGGCAGGTCGATCACGCCGGAGGCCCGCAGCGAGGAAAGCTGCCGGCTGACCGTTTCGATGGTGAGGCCCAGCACGTCCGCGATCTGCTGGCGGTCGAGCGGCAGTTCGAAACTGTCGAGCGGTCCGGCCCCGTTGCAATGTGTTTCCCCGAGCCGCTGCGACATTTCCAGAAGGAAGCTCGCCACGCGCTCCGTCGCGGACTTGCGGCCCAGCAGCAGCATCCAGCGCCGCGCGCGGTCAAGTTCGTCCAGCGCACGGTTCAGCAGACGGTGTTCCAGCTCCGGATGCTCATGGGCGAAGCGGTCGAAGGCGGCGCGCGGGAAGAGGCACACGCGCGAGTCGACCAGGGCCGTCACGCTGTGCTGGCTTCTTTCGCCGAAGGGGCGGCCAATGAAATCCGAAGGATAGACGACGCCGACGATCTGTTCGCGCCCGTCGCTGGTGGAGGTGGAAAGCTTCAGCACGCCTTCGATCACATTGGCGACGAGCAGGGCGTCCTCACCCTCCCACACCAGAGTCTGGCCCTTGCGGACGGTCTGGATACGGCCTTCGCGACCGAGCATCTGCCGGTCTTCCGGCGCCAGCGCAGAGCAGATGGACCGGTTGCGGACGACACAGGTCTCGCAATGCTCGGCTTGCGCAACCATGCGCTGATCATGCACTCCGTTACGCTCCGATTTGGTCTGCTGCACGCAACCGGTTCCTCGCTGCCGCCCGAGGACAGGTATTGGAGAATTTCAGCCCACATGTAAATGACCCGGCTGCCCGCACCTGTCATGGCTGCCATGCCATCCAGCCATAAGGGCCAGCTGAGACCGGCATCAAGGGGAAGTAGCCGAGAAATGCAAAGGGCGGCAGCGATCATTGTCGCCGCCGCCCGATGCTGGTGCGATTTCCTGCGCCGAACCTGTCAGAAAGGCTTCACGGCACCAAGGAAACAGACCGTCGAGATGGTGATCCAGTAGATGTAAGCGGAGATGCGGGCCTGGGCGATTTCCCGCTCGAGGGCTGCTTCCTGCTCGGGGTCATCCCTCATGGCCAGGATGCGGAAGCGTTCGGTCCAGCGACGCATCACGAGCCGGAGAAACAGCCCGATGATGAGCGCGAAGCCGTAAAGCGCCATCTTCGATGGATACCAGTAGCTGCCTTCGCCGGAAACGATCGGGCCGCTGCCGTTGAAGGCAAGGAAGGCCGCTATGAACAGGGCTGCAATGAGCGGATAGCGCAGAAGCTCTTCCGTTCGTGTCACCTTGATGCCCATGTCTGTCTCGCGCTTAAAGAAGGCGGTCCAGGTCATGGCGAGCCAGACGATGAAGAACAGCCACATCCACCAGACACCATTGCCTTCGAGAATGGGCACGAAGCCGAACAGCTTGCCCATATGAAGACCCAGCGGAAGCAGAAGCACGATGCCCGTGCGCGCCAGAATGTCGATGCGATAGGCGGTTTCCATGTGCCTGCGTCGCTCTTCAAGCGAGAGGTTGCGGTTCGTCACATGATAGCTTGTCTGGAAAACGCCCCATTCGCCACCCAGCCAATAGACCATGGCGATGATGTGAACCCAGCGCAGTATGCTGAGTTCGTTGGCAGTGAGGAAATCCATGTCCGGCCCCTTCCTATACCCCGTATCGGCCTAAAGCCTGCCTCGGTCTTAACCTTGTGTCGGCTTTGCCTGTCTTTGCCGCGGTCCATGTCACGGATAATTTGTCTGGACAAATTTAGTGAATACAGCAAAAACCTGAAACTGCAACACCGCGCGTGCCGTGCGGACGGAAAAGGGGATTCAGGATGCAGCATCGCCTGATCGAGGGCCGCCTACGCTACACATCGCGCAAGCCCGGCAGGGAGGGACAGGAGCGCGGCTTCGAAACCTTCATGTTCACCCGCCATGCTGACGGCAAGGTCACCATGCGCGCCCATTGCGAAATCTACGAGCCCGAGCCCACGGTCATGCGGGACATCATCTATTCCATCGACGAGAACAAGCAGCCGATGGACCTGCATGTCCGGCTGACCGTAGGGGACCGCTTCATGGGCAGTGGCTGGCTGCGCTTCGATGGTGAAACAGTGGAATGCGAAAGCCATGGTCCGTCGATCGGCAGGCTTTCGCAGAAGGTTCGTGCGCAGCTTCCGCTGGATGGGTTTGGAACGCATCCGATCGTGTCGGATGGCTATCTTCTTTCAACCAAGCCCTGGAAGGAGGGCGAACGCAAGACCTTCAACCTCTATCTTCCATCCCCCGATCATCGCGGGGCGACGCCGCCGCAGATCGCCCACGTCCGCATGGACGCCATCTTCATCGGTCGCGAAGACGTTACAGTCGAGGCAGGCAGTTTCCAGGCCCGTCACTTCCAGTTTGTGGATGACGGCACGAGCGGCATGGCCGGGGAGCATCCGCCCTACGATCTCTGGATCACCGATGATGAGGACGGCATATTTCTGAAGGGTGGTGTCGGCGGTTACATGATGACCTGGTACGAACTGGTCGAACTCAGGCGCTGATCATGATCTTGCCGATGTGCCGCGCCTGATCCAGCGCGGCAAGGGCTTCCGGCGCCGAATCGAAGTCGAACCGTGCTTCGATCGGCGGCCGGATCCCGGTTCGGGCGACAAGGGCAACAAGATCCGCAAGCATTGCCCGACTTCCGGATGTCAGCCCCTTGAGCGTGATGTTCTTGCCGATCAGGCCTGACATGTTCGGGGCATGGCCGAGCGTGCCGGCAAGGCCGCCGATCAGCGCGATGCGCGCATTGGGGGCAGCTGCGGCCAGTGTCTGTTCGATCTGCGACAGTCCGATCGTGTCCACGATCACGTCTGCACCACGCCCGCCTGTGGCTTCAAGAAGGGCGGCTGCCCAGTCAGGCCTTTTGGCGTAGTTGATGCAAAGGTCCGCGCCGAGCGCGCGGCATCGTTCGAGTTTTTCGTCGCTAGAAGAGGTGATCGCGACAGACGCACCCAGCGCCTTTGCCAGTTGCAGGGCAAAGATGGAGACACCTCCCGTGCCCGGTGCGAGCACGAGGTCGCCCGGACCTGTTTTCGCGAACACGGAAATGGCGTGCCACACGGTTGTGCCGGCAGCGGCAAGCGTGGCGGCCGTTTCCACCGGCATTCCATCCGGCACGGGGACGAGGGATTTTGTCGGCAGGCAGATGTGCCCGGCCAGCCATCCATCCCGCGTAACGCCCAGATCCTGAGCGAAAATGGAGGGGGAGTAGGGGCCATCTGTCCATTGCACGAAATGCGGTGCGATCACCCGCTGACCGGGGGAAAGGCCATGCGACGCGCCTTCGATCTTCTCGATGACGCCCACGCCATCCGACAGGGCGACGCAGTCTTCCCGCTTGCGTGCGCCATACTGCCCGCGGAGTATAAGCAGGTCGCGATGATTGAGACAGGCGGCCTCGACCCTGATCAGCGCCTCACCCATGACGGGTTCCGGAATCGGCTTTTCCACCAGCCTGAGTGATTTCAGGCCATCCTGCGGGCCGAGTGTCCAGGCCTTCATGCAGCGCCCCTTTCTCCATAGGCAGCCAGTGGCAGCGGTGTGCCGCACTGCCTGATCAGCGCCTGCCGGCGGAAGAAGCGCAGGAGGCCGCTGTCACCCATGCGGCTTGGCCCCATGCCCGACATGCCGAAACTGGATTTCTCAGCCTCCCAGACGATCGCCGTGAGGGAGCCGTCATTGAGGGACACTGCGCCGACATTAAGGCGCTTGCCGACTGCTTCCGCTTCCTCGAGCGACCCGGCGAAGACCGCGCCCGACAGCCCGTAGATGCTGTCATTGGCAAGCGTCACGGCCTCGTCCACGCTGTCGAAGACTGTAACCGGAAGAATCGGACCGAAGCTTTCCTCACGGATCACGGCCATTTCGGGGGACACATCGACCAGCACGGTTGGGCGCAGATATTTGCCGCCACCCAGTGTCTCGACCTTGCCGCCCGCAAGCAGGCGTGCACCCCTAGCCACTGCCTCGTCGATGTGCGCCTGTGCGATTTCGGCCTGTCGGGCAAAGATGAAGGGGCCGATGTGGCCTTGATCGATGTCGGGATAGTTGAGTTCGGTTGCCTCGGCATTCCGGACAAGGGCTGCGATGAAGGGTTCGGCGATTTCGCGCGCGACATAGATACGCTCGATCGACTGGCATGCCTGACCGCTGTTGACGACGGAGGCGCGCAGCGCGGTGGCGGCGGCCTTTTCAGGGTCGGCGCTTGCAAGGACCAGCATGGGATCCTTGCCGCCCAGTTCGAGGCTTGCCGGTATGAAGGCGCTGGCCGCCGCTTCGGCGACCTTGCGACCAGTCGGCACAGAGCCGGTGAAGGCGATGTAATCCACCAGCGGCACGAGCGCCCCGCCAGTGGCGCCGTCGCCTTCCACCAGCGCGATAATGTCGGCGAGGTCCGGCACTTCGGCAATGGCTGCCATCAAGGGGCGAACGAAGCGCGGCGTCACTTCGGAAGGTTTGATCAGAACCGCGCAGCCCGCCATCAGGGCCGGGATGGCGTCGATCAGTGCGAGAATGAGCGGAAAGTTCCAGGGCGATATGACACCTACCAGTTGGTAGGGTACCAGCCGCACATCGGTCCGGATGGTCGGGTGTACTGTCTGGAAGCCGCTGACCATATGCCGCTCGATGAGACCGGGCGCCGCATTTGCCCAGCGGTTCAGCGACTGCACGGTGCTCATGACTTCCGTGCGCGAAATGCCGGCTCGTCCCGTATCCGCAGAAAGGGCGGCCGTGATCGCGTCGGAATGGCGGCTGACGGCTTCTGCCAGCGCCTTTAGGATCGTGCCGCGCTCTTCCGGAGAGCGTGCTGCCCATCCTGGCTGGGCCGTTCGCATGCGGGCGGCAAGGGCAGCCAGATCCGGTGGATCGAGCGCGGCGATCCTGTAGTCTGTTCTGCCTGTGCGCGGGTTCGCGATGTCGAGCAAGCGGCTCATGCTTGCGCCTTCCAGCTGTCAAGGATGTCGGAACCGGTCGCGAAGCCGATGGCCTGGTTTCCGGCAAGTCTTCGCACAAGCGAGTCAAAGGCGTCGATCCGGTATGGCAGGCCCATGATATAGGGTGTCAGATGCATCGGCAGCATGCGCCCGCCATGGCTGGCGGCCTCGGTCAGCAACCAGTCGGCTGCGTCTGCTATCTGTTGTGCATAGCTGTCCACCGACTGCTGCTGAACATTGAGGATCTGACGATCGGACAGCTCATGGTTCAGCGGGATGTTGACGATGTCGCCAGAGGCCGTTGAAAAGCGGTAGGGCAGCTCGTCGTTTACCCAGTCGCACATATATTCGACTCCCGAATCGACCAGATGCCGTGGCGTGGCGAAGCTCTGCGAGCGTGCGATGGAGAGCCAGCCGCGCGGCCTTCTGCCCGTCATGCGCTCCAGTGTATCGAGCGATTGCGTGATGATCGCCTTTTCGACATCGTCCGGCATGCCGCTGGCGATCGTGGCGTTCATGTCGGTCGCGTGCGCGATGATTTCATGTCCGCCCGCCAGAATGTCTTCGATCAGGGGCGGATAGCGCTCGGCAATGGCCGAATTGCAGGCGATGCTCACTTTTGCGCCGACTGCCTCGAAGGAATCGAGCAGGCGGTAGATACCGACCCGCGTTCCATATTCGCGCGCAGTATAATGGCGGTAATCCGGATACGCCGTCTGCATGTGACCGGGAGCCCGGAAGGGCTGGTCATTGGGCACCATCGGGAAATATTCGAGGCTGATGAGCGGCCAGATCAGCAGCTTCCTGCCTTCAGGCCACTGGATGGGCTTGCGGTCTGGAAATTTGCTGTACGGATAGTGATCATGGTCCATCCCGCGCCTGCGCATGGGATAGTCGAGATAGGCTGGATCGAGGCTCATGCCTGCTTCTCCCGCGTGATGGCGCCGGCGGCATCGGTGACAGCGCGATAGGCATCGACGATCTCGCCCGCGCGGGCGATCCAGGCCCGCCCGTCGGCCGCAATGTGGCGCAGCACTTCCTCGAATGGCCCGATGCGGTGGGGCTGGCCGATCAGGTAGCTGTGCAGCGGAATGCACATGACGGTGCCGGATGCCTCGCCTTCGCGTGCCAGACGCTCATACTGCCGGATCAGCGTGTCGGCATATTCGCGCGGGCTCATGTTGTAGATGAAGAAGCCATAATGGTCATTCACCTCGAGGCTGTAGGGAATGGCGGTCAGCCTGCCCTTGGCCACCTTGATGTCCGTCGGCTGGTCGTCGTGGTAGAGATCGCAGGTATAATCCAGCCCATAGTCCGCAATCAGGTCAAGCGTCCGAGGCGTATGGGTGAGGGCGGGTGCCAGCCAGCCCCTGATGCGCTGCCCGGTGGCATTCTGGACCGTGCGGATGCTGTCCTCGATGATGGCGCGTTCCTGTGCCTCGTCCATGCCGTAGCTGTAGCGCGTGTTGTAGATGCCATGGCTGAAGAATTCCCAGCCGCGCGCCGCCGCATCCTCGACCACTTCGGGAATATGGTCGCACAGGGCGACGGACAGGCTGACTGAGCCGGGGAAGCCGTGCCTGGACATCACGTCGGCCATGCGCCAGTGCGACACCCGGTTGGCGTGATCGCGATGGCTGTAGCCCACCACGTCCGGGTGTGGCTTCGCCCAGCTCTTGCGATGGGGGTTGGGCGCAGGGTCGAGTTCGTAGAACTCGAGGTTGGGCGCGACCCATACGGCACAGGTCTTGCCGCCTGGCCATTCCAGCTTCGGTCGCCCCCGCCAGGGGGCATAATCATAAAGCCCCGGATCTGATTTGCGTATTTGGCTCATGCTCTCTGTTCCAGCCAGTCGATCACAGCCTGTGCCGGTTCGACATCGGCATATTTCAGCTGCAGGTCGGTCAAATTCGCGAAATGATAGCTTTCATGCTTGTCGGCGCAGGTCTCGATGGGGACGATGGTGCGATAGCCGTGGCTCAGCGCGTCGACGGCGGTCGCGCGCACGCAGCCGGAAGTGGAGCCGCCCGTCACCACGACCGTATCCACCTTGTGCCAGACGAGATAGCTGGCAAGCGGGGTTTCGAAGAAAGCGCTGGGCATGCGCTTGGTGAATTCGAGATCGTCCGGCCCGATTGCGCAGCGCGGGTCATAGGCATGCCGGTCCGAACCGTATTTGATGTTCTGCAGGCTGTCCTCGGTATCGGTCCGCGTCCCCCACACACCGGCATCGCCGGCATCGGCCTTGTAGGCAACGCGACTCCAGATTACCGGCATCCCTGCCGCGCGCGCCAAAGCGGAAATGCGGTTGATCCATGCAATCTGATCCGGGTCAGTCTCATAGGCGGTCCGGAACATGTCGGTGCGGGTATAGGCCTGCTGCACATCCACGTTCACGATGGCGAGCTTCTCGCCGAAACCGAATTTCTTTCGCGCCGGATTGGCCATCACTTCCTCGAAGATCTGGCGGGCCGTCTTTCCGTCGCTGATCATTTTCGTGCCAACAAGTGTCATCTCGTGCGAACTCCTGTCTTGCATCCATTCTGGCCAAGCGTTACCGGGTTGTCCAGATAAATGTCCGGACAAATTATGCCATGCAGATAACCCGTCACTACCTCACCATCTCCACCGCATCCGGCCCGCGCCGTGTGCACTATCGAAAATGTGGCGAGGGGCCGCCGCTCCTGATGGTGCACCAGAGTCCTCGGTCCTCGGCCGAATATGAGCCGCTCATGCGGCAATGGGGTGAGCATTTCACCTGCATCGCGCCAGATACGCCGGGTTTCGGTCAGTCCGACAGGCTGGCGAAGCCTTCGCCCGACATTGCTGACTATGCCGATGCGATTGCCGAATTCGTCACTGCCATGGGGCTCGAGGGCTGCATCGCCTACGGCTTCCATTCCGGGGGAATCATCCTCGTCACGGCGCTGCGGCGCCATTCCGGCCTTTTCCGCGCCCTGGCCATTGGCGGTTATGCGGTCTGGACGGAGCAGGAAGTGTCCCTGTTCGGGAAGAGCTATCTGCCCGCGTTCCTGCCCAGTTCCTATGGCGAGCACCTGACATGGCTATGGAACCGCATGCTTGAGCAGAGCTGGTTCTTCCCCTGGTTCGATACCCGCCCGCAAACGCGGCTTCCGATGGCGCATGATGATCCGGCTCGCGTGCACGAGGCCATTCTCGAGATGCTCGATGCCGGCGATGCCTATCGCGACGGTTATGGTGCAGTCATCAATGCTCCACGGGACATTCCCGACGCCGTGGACAATCCGGCGCCCTGCCTGATCACGGCCTATGATGGGGACCCGCTGCAGGTGCATATCGACCGGCTGGGCGCGTTGCCGCCTGGCTGGGAGGCGCGCAAGGTGACGACGCCTGAAGCGCACCGTGCGGCGAGCATCGATTTCCTCCGGCCCCATGCCGGACCTTTCCGGGCCGACTTCCCGGAAGATGCCGATGCCGGCTTCCTGCCGGTGAAGACGCCGCATTTCGACGGACTTGTCCACTGGTCCGGAAAGCCGGGGGCGGAAACGCTGCTGGTTCATGCGCCCGCGCGTGAAGCGTCCCTGACCAATCATCAGGGTGTGCTTGCGATCGATCTGCCCGGCCACGGGCTTTCTTCCGGATGGGCCGGCCCGGCCCCGGACGACTGGTCTGCCTGGCAGGCCGTGATCGACGCCGCTGCGGCCGCGCTGGGTGCGCGCGCCTGCCAGTTCGAGCCGCTTCCGACGGGCGATCCGGACAGGCTTTATCCTGACCTTTCACCCGACAGGCATGGAAATTATCTGACAAAAGCGTGGAGCATCGCGCGCGCCGAGTGTTTCTTCTCGCCTTGGTATGTGGCTTCGGCTGCAACGGCAATCGCCTTCAGCCCGGTCGATGCCGCGCCCGAGCGGCTGGCGCAGGTTCATCGTGCCCGCCTGCGTGCAACGGCCGCGAAGGCCTGTCACTCGGCCAGGATCGCAGCAGGGCTTTCCTGACAATTCCACTTCATGAGGATCATGGACATGACAGACATCCGCCAGGCCATGCCGCTTCTCGCTCGCCATGAAGGCGTGTGGGATGGGGTTTACAGCTATTTCAATGCGCAGAACGAGAAGGTGGACGAGCATCAGAGCCGCCTGATCTGCCGCTTTCCCGATGAAGGCCCTTTCCCCTATCACCAGACCAACCATTACATGTGGGCTGATGGGCGGCGCGAAACCCGTGAATTTCCGGCCCTCTATCGCGACGGCCGCGTCTGGTGGGACAATGATCTGATCAAGGGCTGGGCCGCCGAGGTGCCGCTCGACGAGTACAAGCGCACTGTCATGCTCTATTGGCAGCGCACCGGCGATCCTTCGCTATACCTCTATGAGCAGATCCAGATTTCCGATTGCGGGCAATATCGTTGCCGCACCTGGCACTGGATCCGCAATGGCATGCTGGAAACCCGGACCGCCATCAACGAGCGTTTCGTGACCAGGGACTGGCACACTGTTGACGCCCGGATGCGGGAGGCCAACGCTGCCTGAGCCCCGAACTCTTTTCGCGAAGATCTGGGACGCGCATGTCATCGCCCCGCTGGGCGATGACGGCGCGATACTGGCGATCGACCGGATCTTCCTGCACGAGCGGACAGGCGCCGCCGCCTTGAACGCCCTTGCCGAGGCCGGGCGCAAGGTGGCGGACCCGTCGCGTGTCTTTGCCGTGACGGACCATATCGTCGATACGCGCCCCGGTCGTACCGACCAGACCCTGATGCCGGGCGGCCAGGCTTTCATCACCGAGACCCGTGCGGCGACGAAGGCGGCCGGCATACGCCTCTTCGACGTGAACGACCCCGATCAGGGCATCGTGCACGTGATTTCTCCCGAACTGGGCATCGTGCTGCCAGGCGTGACCCTGATCGCGCCAGACAGCCACAGCTGCACCCAGGGCGCTTTAGGCGCGCTGGCATGGGGTATAGGTTCGTCCGAGGCTGAACATGCCATGGCAACCGGCACGCTTCGCATGAAGCGGCCGAGTACGATGCGCGTCACGTTCGATGGCAGGCTGGCGCCTGTTGTCAGCCCGAAGGACATGATCCTTGCACTGATTGCAGCCCATGGTGCCGGCGGCGGGGCAGGGCATGCCATCGAATTCGCCGGCGGTGCGGTAGAGGCCCTTTCGATGGAAGGGCGGATGACCCTGTGCAACATGGCAACCGAATTCGCCGCCATGACGGGCATGATAGCGCCGGACCAGACCTGTTTCGATTGGCTGAAGGGGCGTCGGTACGCGCCATCTGGCGCCATGTGGGACAGGGCTGTTGCAAGCTGGCGATCACTGCGCACGGACGCAGGCGCCCGTTTCGATCGCGAGATCTACATGGATGCCGCATCGATCGCCCCGATGGTCAGCTGGGGCACCAGCCCCGAGCACAGCATCCCTGTTGACGGGACTGTCCCGCAAGGGTCCAGCCCGCAGGTTCATGACTATATCGGTCTTGCTCCTGGCCAGCCCGTTTCCGGTGTTCCCATTGACGCCGCCTTCATTGGCAGCTGCACAAACGCACGCCTTTCCGACCTGCGGGTCGCCGCCGCCATCCTGAAGGGTCGCAAGGTCGCGAAGGGGGTCAAGGCCCTTTGTGTTCCCGGCTCAATGCAGGTGCGGCGTGACGCAGAGGCCGAGGGGCTCGACAAAATCTTCATCGAAGCCGGTTTCGAGTGGCGGATGAGCGGATGCTCCCTGTGTTTTTATGCCGGAGGCGAGGGCTTTCCCAGCGGCGCGCGGGTCATTTCCACCACCAACCGCAATTTCGAGGGCCGGCAGGGGCCGGGTGTGCGCACCCACATCGCCAGCCCGGCAACGGTCGCGGCGAGTGCGCTGGCTGGTTGTATCGCCGACCCGAGGGGGATCGCCTGATGGCCGAACCATTCAAGACCCTTTCGGCAGTGCCTGCCCCGCTTTTGCGGGACAATGTCGATACCGACCAGATCATCCCTTCGCGCGAGATGAAGAGCACGGGCAAGACAGGCCTTGCCGATGGGCTGTTCGCTGGCTGGCGATACACGGAAGCCGGCGGTCGGGTCCCCGATCCGGCATTCGTGCTCAACGATCCGCGTTTTGCGCACAGTGCCGTGCTTCTGGCAGGCCGCAACTTTGGCTGCGGTTCCAGCCGTGAGCATGCGGTTTGGGCACTGGTGGAATATGGCGTGCGCTGCGTGATCGCCGAAAGCTTCGCGCCCATTTTCGCAGGCAATGCGGTGCGCAACGGCTTGCTGCCGCTGGCGCTCGACAAGGGTGCGATCGCCGTCATCACTGAAAGCCACGCACCCGTCACCATTGATCTGGCCGTGCAGAGCGTGACGGCGGGTGACGGCAACGCCTGGCATTTCGAGCTGGATTCGGAAGCAAAGGCGATGCTGCTTGAAGGGCTGGATGCAATCGACCTGACCCTGAAGCATGCCGATGCCATTTCGGCCTGGCAGGCATTGGACAGGCAGGAAAGGCCGTGGGTCTATTCCGGCGGCATGGAAGGAGAGGCGGCATGAGCCAGCGAATCCAGATCAGCGAAGTCGGCCCGCGCGACGGGCTCCAGAGCATAGACCGGGTGATGCCGACCGCGGCCAAGAAGGCGTGGATCGATGCATTGGCGGCTGCCGGTGTCAGCGAGATAGAGGTGGGCAGCTTCGTGCCGCCGAAACTTCTGCCGCAAATGGCCGATACGGCCGAAATCCTGACGCATGCGCTTGGAAAAGCTGGCCTTGCGGTCGTTGCGCTGGTGCCCAACCTGAAGGGGGCTGAAAGGGCGATTGCAGCCGGCGCGCACAAGATCTCCATCCCCTTCTCGATGTCCGAGACGCACAGCATCCGCAATGTGCGCAAGGATCATGCCGCGATGCTGGACGAGATCGCCGCTATCGCCACTCTGGTCGCAGAACAGCCCAAAGGGCGGCGCCCGCAGTTCGATGTCGGGCTTTCGACTGCATTCGGCTGCACCATCGAGGGGCCTGTGCCCGAGGATAGAGTTGTCCGGCTGGCTGAGGCGGTGATCGCCCGCGGTGTCAGCGAAGTCTGCCTTTCGGATACTACGGGTTATGCCAATCCGGCGCAGGTGCGCCGTCTCGTGCGGGCCGTGAAGGAGGCTACCGGGGCGGACAGGCTGAACACTCTGCATCTTCACAATACGCGCGGCCTAGGTCTCGCCAATGTGCTGGCCGGCCTGGATGAAGGGATCACCACCTTCGATTCGTCTCAGGCCGGGCTTGGCGGCTGCCCGTTCGCCCCCGGCGCGTCCGGCAATATCGTCACCGAGGATCTTGTCTTCATGCTGGAGGCGATGGGGCTTGATACCGGTATCGACCTCGATCGCCTGATCGCGGCACGCGCCATCATCAGCGAGGCTCTGCCGGGTGAGCCGCTTTATGGTTTCACGCCGGATGCGGGCGTTCCACTGGGCTTCAGAAAGGCCGCACAATGACTGACAGCGATGCCGACATGCCGTCACCCGGAATGACGCAGGCCGGGCCGGCCCCGCTAGCGGGCATACGGGTTGTCGAATTTACTCACATGGTGATGGGGCCGGCGGTTGGCGCCATTCTTGCCTCGCTTGGCGCCGAGGTCATCCGGGTCGAGCCAATCGGAGGCGACCAGACCCGGCGCCTGCTCGGGTCGGGTGCTGGTTATTTCCCGATGTACAACCGCCACAAGCGGAGCATCTGCCTCGATCTGAAGAGCGAGGACGGGCTTGCCGTGGCGCGTGATCTGGTCCGGAATGCCGATGTGCTGGTCGAGAATTTCAGGCCGAATGCCCTCGAAAGGCTCGGCCTTGGCCATGAGGCCATGAAAGCCATCAACCCGCGCCTCATCTATTGCTCGGAAAAGGGTTTCCTGCCCGGCACCTATGAAAATCGCACGGCGCTTGATGAAGTGGCGCAGATGATGGGCGGCCTTGCCTACATGACCGGCCCGCCGGGACGCCCCCTCCGCGCCGGCTCCAGTGTCATCGATGTGACGGGCGGGATGTTCGGCGTGATCGGAATCCTTGCTGCGCTCAACGAGCGACATCGTACCGGCGAGGGTCAGCTGGTGCAGAGCGCCCTGTTCGAGACAACCGTCTATCTCATCGGCCAGCACATGGCCCAGAAGGCTGTCACCGGGAAGGCTGCCGCGCCTATGCCGGCTCGGATTTCCGCCTGGGCCATCTATGATGTGTTCGAGACGAAGGACGACCCCATCTTTATCGGAGTCGTCTCGGACGGACTGTGGGAAAAATTCTGCAGGCTTTTCGCCCTCGATGACCTCTGGGCTGACCAGTCCCTGCGTGCGAACAATGCCCGCGTGCTGGCGCGCGACAGGCTGATGCCGCGCATTCGCGACCTGATCGCCGGTTTCACCCGCCAGGAACTTGTCGACCGGCTGGAAGGCACGGGGCTTCCCTTTGCTCCCATCGCCCGGCCCGAGGACATGTTCGACGACCCGCATCTCAATGCGGGCGGCGGCCTTGAGCCGGTAACGCTCGACAATGGCGCCGAGGCAAGGCTTCCGACATTGCCGATTACCCTGAACGGCCTGCGCCCGGGTTCAGCCAGCACCCTGCCGGAACCGGGCGCCGATACGGGCAGCATATTGCGCGCACTCGGCTATGATGACGAACGGATCGGAACCTTGAAGGTTGCGGGCGCTGTTGGTTGATGCGGCTGGCCAGCTTCGTGCCGCCGCCGCGCTTCAATAGGGCGGTGGCGGCACCCATGGCATGCCGGACAAATATGCCAATTCTGGCGGCAGCACCGGGGAATAGGGGGCATCGAAGCTGAACGGGGCCTCGTCGTCCGTCCAGACGTTGACATGCCGGCCACCGACGAAACGGATCAGGGAGACAGCCCCCCAGCGTGCCCCGAAGGGGCCATGGGCAATGCCAGCCGGCCGCCAGAAATAAGCGCCCGGATACATGGTGCCGTGCGGCCCTGTCAGCGAGCCGGAGATGCAATAGGCCTCCTCGACGACAGGGTGTATTTCCTTCGGTCCCTTGTTCCCCGGAGGGATCGCCTGTGGCAGGATAAGCGACAGGAACGTGCGTTCGCCCGTTTCGGGGTCGGTCCGGAGGTTCTTTCTGCCGATGCCCAGATGTTTCAGATTGGCGTCATTGAGGGCAAGATCCCAGGACATGGCAGTGACATCCAGATGCGGCACCGCTCGGGGCGAGCGCTCTGCGCTGCCGTCGCCAGCCAGCGGCATGAGCGTCGGTTCGCGGTTGTAGAAGGCGAGTATGACGCAGCCCTGCGTCGAATGCATCTCCGAGCGCGTCCAGCCGGCTGGCAGAAATGCATAGCTGTCTGCCGGATAGACATGGCCATCCATCACCAGCGAGCCATCGAGGACATAGAATTCCTCGTCCGCCGCGATATGCTCCGGCCCCAGCCGCGACCAGCCGGGCGGATAGCGCATCAGAACGGAGCAGGCGCCATCCGAGGGGTCGCGGCTCAGCATCCTGTATTCGACATCAGGCCGTGCGAGGCCATGTCCGATGCGCCGCCAGGGGAGCATCTGGGACTGGATGAATTCTATGTGTCCACGGCCTGGCATATGCCCCCTCTCCCATCGTGGTCAGCTTTGGTTCCTGCCCGAAACTAGGGCAGGAAAAAGGCAGCGTCATCCGGGATTTGCTCGCACAATCCCGGGTTGTTCACCATCAATTGCTGGTTGCTGGACTTTGTCCGGACAAAAGCACAGAAATTCATCTGAAACAGCAGGTGTGAGGAAGAGGGATGACGGGGAATCCATCAAGTCTTGTGCGGGCTGCGCTGCTTTCCGCAGCGATGCTCGCCATGCCGGTTCCGGCGGTTGCAGGGCAGCAGGCAGGAGGCGCCGCTGAAGGAAGCGATGCGCGTTCGCAGGCGCCGGAAGCTTTGCGCCTCTGGGTCGATGCGCGTGCCGGTACCGGCAAGCCGGTCCACTGGGTCGCGGAGGGCGGGGTCTATGATTACCCCAGCGGGCGCAAGCTTTTCGGCATGGTGGGCTTCGACAGCAGCAAGGTGATATGGCCTGAAAAGCCGGGGGATCCGATCCTGCACCTCACGCGCAAGACATTCGCCTACACGCACCCGGAAACCGGCGAGATCCTGAAGGAGTGGAACGGCAAGCCGGTCACGCCCATTGCCTACCCCTATCAGTTGATCCGCTATCGCATGGAAGACGGCCGCATCCATGCCGATGTGGAACAGGGTGCGGGTGATGACATCCGCCATATCCGTTCGGGCGAAGGCATGCGGATGCGCTGGATGGGGCGCGACACGCTTGCCGTTACGGCGCCTGTCTTCCTTGACCTGCCGCTGCCGGGTGGCGCGCGCTACGAAGCCTGGGAAAATTATGATTTCTTCCTCCACCGGCCGGGCACGGTCAGCCAGCCCCACCAGATGAGCTGGCAGCGCTATGGCGCGCTTCCGCCCTTCGCCGGCAAGGGCAAGGCCATCTACCACCTGTTGTCATGGCGCGTGGAACGTCATGAGGATTTCCCGCCAGCAATCCTGGAATGGGCGCGCAGGGAAAAGCCCATGTGGCTGGTGCCTCCGGCCGATGTTGCTGAAATCCGCCGTCTGCAGACTGTGAAGGCCGGTGAGGGCTGGGCGCAATGAGCGGTGTCGTTGAAAGCTTCGTTGGCGAATTGCGCTACACCAGTTCAGCGCCGGGCCGCGAAGGCGCCGAGCGCGGGCGCGAAAGTTTCCGCATGGACCTGCACCGCGATGGCTCGCGGGTTCTGGCCGCCCACGCCGAGATTGACGATGCGCCGCCCGTGGTCAGGGACGTGAACCAGCGCATCGGGCCGGATGGCTTGCCGCAGGACAGTTTCGTCCGCATTTTCGTCGATGGCCGCTTCCGCGGAAGCGGCTGGTTCCGTTTCGGCCCGACGATGGCGGAATGCGAGGCCATCACCACGGTGGAAGGGCGGCTTTCGCAGCGGCTGGAACTGGACAGCCCGCTGCTGGCTTTCGGAAACCATGCCATCATCAACGACGGCTTCCTCCTCAGCCTCTTTGATCTGGAGAAGGGGCCGGGTGACCAGCTTGTCGAGCGGCTTTATCTGTCTTCGCCCGATCATCGCGGCGCCACCGGGCCGATGTTCTTTCCGGTTTCGCTGATGATCCGCTTTCACGGCCGGGAAAGCCTGACAGTGGAGGCCGGCACCTTCGATGCGCTCCACTTTTCCTTTCCCGATGTGCCCGGCCTTCCGGAAGAGCATCCGGACTATCACCTCTGGTGCACGGCAGACGGGCATTACATACTGCTGAAGGCTGAAGTCGGTGGTTACATGCAGACGCGCTATGAACTTGGCGTGCTGCATCACATCAGGCACGGTCAGCCATGAACCCTGTCTGGATCCTCGTCGCACATATCGCCGTGCTGGGATACTGGCTCGGCTCCGAACTGGTGATCAATTCCACCTATCGCTACGTGAGCTACAGCAGGTCCATGCCGTTTGACGAGCGTGCGCGGCTGATGGAGCATGTCATGCATGTCGATCAGCATGTGCGCTACGCGCTTGTGCTGCAGGCCATGCTGGGAACCATGCTGGCGGCTGCCTACGGGCTTGTGCCCGGTGGTGACATGCTGTTGTGGGCAGCCCTTGGGGCGGGTCTCGTCTGGCTTGGCTTTGTCGAAGCCGTCCACAGGCTGCGGCACGCGCCCCTTGGCAAGCGGCTCGGCGCTATTGACCGTGGATCGCGCTATGTCCTCATGGCTCTGCTGCTTGCGCTCGCCTTCGGTGTCCTTGGCGGGGGCTGGGGCATGCCCTTGTGGCTTCGGCTTAAGCTGGGCCTCTTTGCCGGCGTGATGGCCTGCGGTGTCGGGATCCGCTTTGCCCTCATTGCCCATTTCCGCACCTGGGCGGAAATGGCGCGCGACGGCGTGACCGATGTCCGCAACCGCGTGATCGAACAGACCTATGTGCGCGCCACCTTGGTGCTGCTGCTGTTGTGGGTCTTCATCGCTGCCATCGTGGTGGTAAGCGTGGTGAAGCCGGCATGACGCAGGGCGCCCTTCTCGACCGTCTGCGCCAGATGTGCGGGGCTGATGCCGTCATTACCGACACCGTCCGGCTGGACGAGGCCCGCCACGATGTGCACCATAGCGGCTGTGCGCCGCTTGCCATTCTGGCGCCAGATGATGCCGACAGCCTGCCGCCCGCCATTGCCGCGATCACGGAGGCGGGGCTGTCGGTCGCGCCACGGGGCGGCGGTCTCAGCTATACCGCCGGTTATCTGCCGCAGACCGGGCGCACCATCCTCGTGGACATGGGCCGCCTGAGCCGCATCCTCGAGATCAGGCCGGATGACATGACGGTGACCGTCGAGGCCGGGGTCACCTGGAAGCAACTTTACGAGGCCCTGGCGCCACATCGCCTGCGCCTGCCTTTTTTCGGAACATTTTCGGGCAAGGGCGCGACTGTCGGAGGAGGCCTGAGCCACGGGGCGCTGTTCTTCGGGTCAGCGCGATATGGTTCTGCGGCAGACATGGTGCTGGGTCTCGATGTCGCCCTTGCTGACGGGCGGCTCATGCGGACGGGGCAGGGCATGTTGAAGGCCGCGCCGGCGAGCTTCCTGCGCAACCATGGGCCTGAACTGACAGGTCTTTTCCTGCACGACGGTGGCGCGCTTGGTGTCAAGCTGCGCGCGACCCTCAGGCTGATCCGCATGCCTGCGGCTTTCGACCACGCCAGCTTTGCGTTCCCCGGCATCGAACATGCCAGCGACGCCCTGTGCGCACTGGCGCGTGAGGGGCTGGCCGAAGACATCTACATCATGGATCCGGCGGCGACCGATCATCTCGATCTCGACAGCGCCGACATGATGCGATCGGCGATGGCGGTGGCCAGGGCTTCGGGCGGCGCCATGGGTGCCATGAAATCCCTAGTCGCGATGGGCAGGGCCGGCAAGTCCGTGATCCCCAGGGGGCATTATTCCCTGCACGTGACGGCCGCTGCCCGCTCGAAGGAGGCTGCCGCCGCCGACATATCGGATGCGGTCCGGATTGCCCGCGCCCATGGTGGCGAGCAGGTCACGGCAACGATCCCCATGGTGGCGCGCGCCGACCTCTTCGCCAATCTGAATGGCGTGCTTGGTCCGGAAGGCGGGCGCTGGGCTGCTCTCAACGCCAAGGTTGCCCATTCGGATGCCCGTCGCCTGATCGCGGCCTTCGATGCCATGATCGAGCCTCATGCTGCCGAAATGGCGGAAAAGGGGGTGCGCTACACGCGGCTTGCATCGGCGCTGTGGAACCATTGTTACAGTTTCGAGCCCGTATTCCACTGGCACGATGCCTGGCTGCCCTTGCATCGACAGGCGCCGGATCCGTCGCATCTTGCACGGCAGGCGGAACCGAAGGCAAATCCGGAAGCCCGCGCGCTTGTCGATCGCCTGCGCCTGGCGACAGTGGAACTGTTCCGGGATATCGGGGCTGTCTCCAACCAGATCGGCCGCGTCTACCCATATCTTTCCGCTCTGGAGGATGGACCACGCGACCTGCTTCTCACCCTTAAGCATACGCTCGATCCGGACAAGCGGATGAACCCTGGCGTCCTTGAATTTCCCTGATCCAGACAGACCCAGCCTGAAGGAGTCACACCATGGCCGACACCGAAAACCAGATCTACGTCATCCACTGCATCGACAGGCCCGACAGCAAGGACAAGCGCATGGAAGGGCTGAAGGCCCATCTGGCGCATGTCGACGAGGTGTTCGACCGCATCCACCTTGCCGGGCCCATGCATGACAGCGCGGGCGGCTTCATGGGGTCCCTGCTTGTAATCAGCGCGAAGGATGAATCCGATGCGCGCGCCTTTCTCGAATCCGACCCTTATTTCAAGGCGGATATCTGGGAGCGCATCACCATCAGCCGCATGGGCGTGAAGCTGGGAAGCTGGGTTGGCGGCAAGCCCTGGTAAGGGCTGTCGCACGCACGGGTTTAAGCCTCAGTCCGCCAGCGCCGCGAGCAGTGCGCGCGTGAGATCGTCCATGTGGGCGCGCTTGCGGCGCATGAGGTAGATGGGTGTCTGCCAAAGGCCATCCGCGAGATCGCGCCACAGGAGTTCCGGCATGTCCTGACAAAGGGAATGCGGCAGGATGGTGAGGTAGCGTGAAAAGCGCAGCGCGTGCAGCGAGAAGAGCACGGACGTCGTCATGATGCCGGGGCGCGGCACGCCGAGCCCCGCATCGACGAAGGACGCGGCAATCCTGTCATCGAGAAGCGCCGTGTTGCGCCCCAGGATCCAGCGGGCGTCGGCGAGATCGGCAAGGGTGCGCGCTTCCGCGAGAAGCCGATTGCTGATGCACCCTGCGACGCCCCAGCGTTCGTGCTGCAAGGGTTCCAGCAATATGCCTTCCGTTTCGGCGCCAAGCTGGGAGGACAGGGCGATATCGAGCTCGCCATGGTTGAGCATGGCAACGAAATCCGTGTCTATGCCGCCTTCCACGTCGATACGAATGGTGGGGTTTGCCTCGCTGAAGCGCGTGACCCGCCGGCCGAGGCTGCTTGCCGCGGCAATCGGACTGAGGCCGACGATGAGTCGTCCGCGCTGAAGCCCGAGTTCAGCCCTTGCGGCATTGCGCAGTCGGCCTGCGTTGGCGATCGTCTGCCGGGCATGCTCTGCAATGGCCTCGCCCAGGCGGGTCGGAACCATTCCGCGCGCTTCGCGTTCGAAGAGGCGGCCGCCCATATCCTCTTCAAGACGGGCAAGGCTTTTCGAAAGGGCCTGCTGTGTTACGCCCACGCGGATGGCGGCGGCGGTGATGCTGCCCGCATCGAGCACCGCGAGAAAATGGGATAGCTGGCGCAGTTCCATGGGTCACTACAAACATGGTTTGTGGATTTGGACAACCATTTGCTGGAATTTGGCCCGTCATTCCGCCTAGGAAAGTCCGGACAAATATTGGATGATCTCAGATCAGCGGGAGAAGACGATGGCGAGTCTGAAAAGTGTCGGCCAGTGGGATGATGTGGTCGATGTTCTGATCTGCGGCTACGGCTGCGCAGGGGCATCCGCCGCGATCGAGGCCCATGATACAGACCCCACGGCGCGCCTTCTGGTCATCGAGAAGGCGCCGCAAGCCTTCGCCGGGGGGAACTGCAGGGTTTCTGGCCAGTCGCTCCTGATTTCCAAGAACAAGGAATCCCTCAAGGATTACCAGCGCCGCATGAGCGCGGCGAACCCGGTGAACGAAGAGATGCTCGACGAATGGGCCGAGCGCATGGTCAACCTCGAGCCCTGGATCCAGCAGGTTGCAGCCGATGCTGGCCAGGAATTCCTGCGCGGAACCGGCTTTTCCAGCCGCGATGCCGTACTTGAATTTCCGGAGTTCGGCGCCCGTGACGCCGTCGCCTATACGGCGACCATTCTTCCCATTCCATCCGGTGTCTGGCTTGCGCTGAAAGCCAATGTCGAGAAACGCGGCGTACCGGTTCGCTTCGACACCCGCATCGTCGATCTCATCCAGGATCCCGACACGCTGGAAGTGTTCGGCGCCTGGGTCGAGGAAAAGGGTGTGCGAAAGGCAATCCGGGCCGAGCGTGGTGTCATCATGGCCGTCGGCGGTTATGAGGCCTCCCCATACATGCAAAAGAATTATTATGGTTTGTCCGATGTCGTGCCGCTGGGCACGCCCTATAATGAGGGCGACGGGGTGCGCATCCTTCAGAAGGCTGGAGCCGAGCTCTGGCATATGCGCAATCAGGGTCAGTCCGGCGGGATCTGGCCCGGCATTCGGCAGCCACATCAGCAGACATGCTATCTGCGCAACTTCTTCCTGCCGGCCTTCAGCTGGTTCGACATCGATAGCACCGGGCGTCGTTTCTACAACGAGGCCAATGAGCTGCAGTTGACCCACTACAAGGAAAAGAAGCACGGCCGTTTTGTCGACGTGCCCCTGCACCATGCCCATCCGGTCCACATGATCCTCGACGAAACCAGCCTCCAGGCCGGCAAGCTGGTTCTGGAAGTGATGACCTGGAGCGCAGTTGTTACGGCCGAACCCTGGAGCGAGGACAACAGCGCCGAGATCGCCTCGGGCCTCATCAGGAAGGCGGACAGCATCGCCGGTCTTGCAGCCCAGATCGGTATCGAGCCTGCCGTGCTGGAAGAGGAAGTTGCGCGCTATAATGCAGCTTGTGCCGCCGGCCGGGATGAAGCCCATGGCCGCAGCGCTGAAACCCTTCAGCCGCTGGCGAACGGCCCCTTCTATGCCGTGCCGATCACTCCGGCGATCGTCTGCACTGGCGGCGGAGCGCGGCGTGACATGGACGGCCATGTGTTCGACCATGACGGCAACAGGATCCCGCGCCTTTTCGAGGCGGGCGAACTCGGCTCCTTCATTTCCGATCTCTATCAGAATGGATCCTACCTCACCGAAGCGATGATTACCGGCCGGGCCGCGGCGCGGTCAGCGCTGGCACTCAAGCCGGTGCGCCTGCCCGAAGCGGCGGAGTAATCCGATGCTGGTCAAAACACCCGCAATCAAGCTGGGCGTGGAAGTGCGCGAGGTGAAGACCGAGGAGGACCGGCTGGTGCTCTCTGGCGTTGCCAATGCCATGCCCTGCACGGTCGAGATTGGCAGCGCGGAACTGGCCGCGCTTGCCGGCATGCTGATGCGGCCTGCGGTGATCGGCCTGGTGCTGAAGTCACTGTTCAGGCGCGATCGGAAGGCCTGACCATGGCGGACTTTCTTTCGGTATATGAACTTCAGATCCTGAAATTCCTGCACATCCTTGCCATGACCTACTGGCTGGGCGGGGAATGGGCGGTATTCCAGACTTCCTACAAGGTGGTGAACCCGGCGTTGAGCGTGCCGGAGCGTGTTCGTCATCTTGATACGGTCTTCCGCATCGATGTCGTTTCCCGGATCGGCATCATCTCGCTTCTGCCGCTGGGCCTGCACATGGGCCATCTGTGGGGCGTGCAGCCTTATGGCGGCACATTCCTGCTGCTGGTCTGGCTTGTCTGGGCTGCCTGGCTGGTCATCACCCTCCTTGCCTTCCGCGACAAGATGCAGAAGCAGAAAACAGTGTTCGGCATGCTGGAAGACTGGTCGCGCTACCTGCTGATCCCGTTGCTGCTGGTCGTGGGAGCAACCACGCTCATGGGCATGGGGCCGTTCGAAAGCGGTGAGGGGCAGAAATGGTATGGCATCAAGATCCTGATCTTTGGCGCCACCATCATTATAGGGCTTGTTCTTCGCCATTATCTGCATGAGTGGCCGGGCATCTTCGCAACGCTTGCAATAGGCCCGAACGAAGCGGCCGAGGCCCGGCTTGCCCAACTCATACGGGCAGCGAGGCGCGTGGCCATCCTCTACTGGATCGCTATCGCTGCCGCCGGCTTTGTCGGGGCGCTCAAATTCATCTGATGGCCATGAACCCGCCACCGGACTCCTGTTTTCATTCTGCCACGCGAGGCGCCCGGCCATTGGCCCGGGCGCCTTTTCGCCTTTCAGTGGCACGCCATGTCACTTTTCCATTCCAGTGCGCAGTCGCGCCGCAGCCAGAGGAACACCGGCATGACTTATCTGACCAGACGCAGCTTCATGGTCGGTCTTGGCTTGAGCGTTGCGGCCTGCGCCACGCCCCGCGCAGCCAGCGGACAGGATGCCGACGTCCTGGTCGTGGGCGCCGGGATCTCTGGCCTTCATGCCGCCCATCTGCTGGAAAAGGCCGGCCTTAAGGTCCTGATTGTCGAAGGCAGTGAGCGGATCGGCGGCCGGGCGCATACACTTTACGATCTGCCCGGGTCTCCGGATGCGGGCGGTGTGCAGATCGGATCCAATTATGCCCGCGTGATCGCAGTAGCAGAGCGTCTGGGCGTCGAACTCCACGAGCCGCCATCGCGCGGGTCCGGGCCGCTTTATCATGTGCGCGGCACTACGCTTACGGCAGAACAATGGCCAGAGTCGCCCGCCAACCGGCTCATGGGCGCGGAACGGGCCACGAGACCTGACAGGCTGCTTTCTTCCTTCATGCGGCATTTCCCGCCACTCGCTGGTGCGGAAGACTGGATGAAGCCTGAAAGTGATGCGCTCGATATCTCCGTTCGCCAGTTTGTCGAAAGCCGGGGTGCTTCTCCGGAAGCCCTGCGGCTCATTGGCTGTAATCTGAATGGTACGGACATGGAGAGGCTTTCGGCGCTGCATCTTGCCAGGAGCAGCGCAGTCTACCGCCAGGGCAGGGGGCCGGTGCGCTTCGTGCGCGGCGGCACGCAGCGACTGACCGATGCGATGTCAGCCGCGCTGGCATCCCCGATCATGACAGGAGATCCAGTCGTGGCCATGGCCGAGGAAGCAGGGCGCGTGCGGCTTGAACTTGCAAGCGGCCGGCGGCTGTCGTCCCGGCACGTCATCTGCACCGCACCTTTCTCGATAGTGCGAAAGATGCGGATCGACGCGCCGCTCAGCCCGCACACGCGGGCCATGATCGCCGAACTGCCCTACACGAAGGCGAGCTTCGCCTATCTTGCGGCCACGGAACCATTCTGGATCACCGATGGCCTGCCGCACGACATGTGGAGCGATCACCCGCATCTCGGCCGCATATTCGCGCTTGGTGCGGATCCGGCGGTTCTGAAGGTCTGGATCAATGGCGCCGATGCAGTGGCGTTGGACCGGATGCCCGACGCGGATGCGGCGGCAGCCATTATTGCCCGCATAGAGGCAGCCCGCCCGTCGTCGAAGGGCAAGCTTTCGCTGATCAGCATGTGGAGTTGGCAGAAGCAGCCATTTGCGCGCGGCATCTATGCCCATCTCGGTACCGGCCAGCGTGCCGCCATGGCAGCGGCTTGCAATGATCGTGCCGGTCGTCTGCAATTCGCGGGTGATCATCTGGGCCGTGCCTACAGCGGTTTCGAAGGCGCAATGGAAAGCGGCGAGGATGCTGTCAGGGCGGTGCTGGCAAGAGCCTGACAGCCCTCGGAAAGCAGATGTGAAAAGGGCAGGCCGTCTGAAGACGACCTGCCCTTTTTCATGCAGTCTTGCCGACTTTCAGGTCAGAAGGAACCGCTCAGGGTGACGCCGAACTGGCGCGGCATGGCAGGCGTGACCGCGAAGCCGCGCTGTGACAGGCCATTGAGCGAAGGGGCTGCGAAGTCGACATAGCGCAGGATCGCATTGGGCGTGTCGTTGTCGAACAGGTTTTTCACCCAGAAGCGCAGGCTGAGATTGTCCTTGCGCAGGCCGGCTGCGAGGTTCACCCGGGTTGCATCGCCCGTTTCAGCCAGGTTGTGGATCTGGGCGAAGAAGGAAGAGCGATAGACGACATCCCCGCGGGCGAAGAATTCGAGTCCGTTGCTTCCGAGCGGTAGATCGAGCGCGGCGCTGAACGATGCCTGGTGCTTCGACACGAGCGGCGGAGTCTTGCCCGAGATGTCGGCAAAGGTGGCGCAGGGCGTGGGCGCCGTTGTGATGGTGCCGTCACCCAGCTTCTGGCCCGGGTTGAGCACTGTCTCGGGGTTGGCGCATCCGCCGGTTGTGGGCAGGAATGCGCCCGGAACCGCCGGGTTTGGCACGAGGCCTGTGCCCGTCGATCCACCCAGCAGGACTGCCTGGTCCACACTGGAGCCACGGGTGATTTCGGCGTCGATGAAGGAGTAGGTGCCCGACAGCGTCAGGAAGTCCGTGATGCGCCATGCAGCCTCGAACTCCAGGCCCTTGATCTCCGTGTCCCCGACATTGTCGCTGTAGGAATCGACACTGCCGTTCGGACGGGTGAAGGTCGTCGAGAGAACCTGGTCGCTATAGTCGATGTAATAGCCGGAAAGATTGGCCGTCAGGCCAGGCAGCGGCTGCGACTTGATCCCCAGTTCGTAATTGCGGAGATTTTCCTCGCCATAGGTTGTCTTGCTTGCGGTAAGCGGGTTGAAACCGCCCGGCGCATTGCCTTCCGAGAACACGCCATAGATCATCAGCGTGTCGGTGGCCTGATAGTTGACGGTGATGCGCGGCAGGAAGGCCGTGTAGCTGGCGTCACGGAATGCGCCATCGCCAAGGATCACGCGATCCGGCTGGGCGGCATTGGGGAACAGGTCGCCGAGAAGATAAGCCGTGCCGGGGCGGGTGCCGATCTCGTCGCGGGCGTAGCGGATTTCCGCCCCGACCGTCAGGCGGCTGGTGATGTCATATTCGGCCGAGGCGAAGGCGGCATAGTTGGTTGTGACCCGCCCTTCCTGAACCTTGTCATAGCCCAGCTCGGTGTGTTTGCGGCCATAGGTGGTGTAACGGCTGCGGTCATCGAAGAAGAATGCGCCGACTTCGTAGCGGAACGCCTTTTCAGCCGGAGACGAAAGACGCAGTTCGACAGAAATGGCCTGCCGTTTAGTCTCGTTGTCCGTATTGAATCCCGACACTCCGAAATTGCAATCCGGCACGAAATTCGCGCAGACGAAGGGCGAGGCGATGAACAGGGCCGTCTGATCATTGTACGTCTGGTCGGTACCGGTCTTTTCGCTGATGTCGCTGAAGCCTGTCAGCACGCTCATGGTGTAACCACTGTCGCCCAGGTTGGCCTTGGCCGTGCCGACGAACCGGTGCGAGTTGCGCAGGATGCCGGGGTTGATCAGGTCTTCGGTATTGAGCGCGAGCCTGCTCGGGAACTTCACCACGCCTTTGTAATAGCCGCGGCTGCCCTCTGTATAGATGTTGTTGAATGACGAATCCTGAAGGGCGATGGCGAAATGATCGTCATCATCGCGGGTGTACAAGTAGGTCAGCCCCGCTTCGAAATCGCTCGAACGGAAACGCAGGCCGGCGGTTGCTGAAATGGTTTCCTGGCTTAGTCTGTCGCCGGTTGTCTCGTCCTTGAAGAATCCGTCAAGGCTGTAATATTTGCCGGCGACAAAGCCGCTGAAGCCTTCACCCAGCGGAATCTCGATGCGGCCCGAAATCTTGTAGTCGCCATATTCGGCGGCGCTCATTTCAAAGCGGCCGCCAAGCTCTTCTGCAAGCGGCTGGCTGACATAGTTGATCGCGCCGGAAAGCGTGCCACGGCCATAAATGGCGCTTTGCGGACCCTTGATGATTTCGACTCGGCGGAAATTCGCGAGATCGAGAGCCGACGTGTCTCCGATGAATGGCACGCCATCGACAAAGAAGCCGACCTTGCCTTCAGAAATCAGGATATTGGACGTACCGCGGATCACCGGCCGGTCCCCGTCACGACCGAAGGCGGACTGCTGCTGGAAGCCCGGCGTGAAGTCCGACAGTTCATCCATGTTCTGGATGTTGGCTTCGGAAATCAATTGTTCACCAAAAACGTTGACCGTCAACGGAACGGACTGGAGGCTTTCTTCCCTCTTGCGCGCCGTGACGATGATCTCGTCGAAGGCCGATGCGCCCGCCATCTTGTTTCCATCCTGCGCGTTGACTGCGGTGCCAGTCAACGCGGTGGCCAGAAGCAGGCCGATTTTCCCGGTTTTCATGCCACGATACTCCCTGAATTTTATTTATTGACCAAGAAAGCGTACTAGAGTGTTATGCAATTTGTCCAGACAAATTTGGGCGTGCAATTGTCGTTATGACTCCAGTGCGGCATGGGCCAGAAGCATCGGGCGTGAGCCGTGTACGAAGGGAAGGAATGTGGCTGATGACGGGAATTCATCGTTCGGCCCAGCCCGGCCCGGCCGGCATGCCCTCACCGCTGAAGGAGCGCGCCTTTCATGCCTGCATATATGATCGTGATTGCCAGTATTGGTGACCGGGAAGCCTTTCTGTCCGGCTATGGCAAGGCGGCCGGACGGCTGGTAGAGCGCATGGGTGGCCGTTACCTCTTGCGAGCCCCCGGAGCCGAACTGCTTGAAGGCGCTTTTGGAAATGACGCTTCGATGGTCATTTCCGAATGGCCGGACAAGGAAGCCGCCCGCACATTCTGGAACAGCCCGGACTATGCCGCGATACGGAAGCTGCGCGAGGGCATAGCCGAATGCCAGGTGCTGCTTATCGAAGCGACGTCCTTGGCATGAGCGCCATTCTCAAGCGCACAACATTGATGGTGCGCGACATCGAGCGCGCTGCCGGCTGGTATGGACAGGTTTTCGGCATGACGCGCTGGCTGGACATGCCCTTCACCCTTTCGGGGACGCAGCTGGCCGCCGGAGCGAAAGGCGATCGCACCCGGCTTGTGGTCATGAAATGCGCGGATGATGTGATCGGCATGATCGGGCTGATGCAGTGGATTGATCCGCCCATGCCCGCACCGGCGGAGTTGCCGGAACGCATCGCCTTCGGAGCACCTGTTTTCGTGATGGCGGTGGATGACGCGCGTGCCACGACAGCACGGGCGCGCGCGCTCGGATCGCGCATCCATGCCGAACCGGAGGCATGGTCTGTTGCGTTACCGGATGGCAGCGTGCGGAAAATGCTGGGCAGCTCCTTCTGGGATCTCGACGGATATTTTTTTGAAGTGAACCAGATTCTGGTGTGAATTCAATCTGCCTTCAGGGCAGGGAAGGAAGCAGGATGAACAAGCCGCAAGTGCGTTTCCAGCGGGCGAATTATGTCGTCAGGGATATCGAGCGCGCACTCACATTCTATCGTGACGTGTTGGGATTCGAGGAAACCTACCGGCTGCCGCATAATCCCGAAAGCTATTCGATAACTGTATTCGACATCCCCCAAGGTGCGACCAACGGCTTTTCCGTGCTGTCGGCCCCCGGTCAGCCCCGCGTGATGGCCCTGACCGAAATCCGTGACGTGTCGATTGCCCCGGTGCCGCCCCCCCATCGCAGCGCCATCGTGCTTGAGGTGGCAGATCCGGACAGGGTGGCCGGGGAGGCCCGCGCGCTTGGCCTCAAGGTGCACCGAGAGGAAGTATTACACGCCCATGACGGCCGGATCGGGCGAGAGATCGGGATCGTGGATTTCGATGGCAACCTCGTGGTGATCTACCTTTTGCCGGATGAAGCCTCATGAGCGGGTTGGATACCGCCAGCAGGGAAGCGCCCTATCCATCGGCGCGAGCGGGTTGGTTTCTCGTGGTGATGCTGACCATTGCCTACATCTTCAGTTTCGTTGACCGGTACATCCTTGGCCTGCTGATAGAGCCGGTAAAAGCTGACCTTGGCCTGACAGACGAACAGATTGGCTGGATCATCGGCCCGGCTTTCGCAATCTTCTATGCCACAATGGGGCTGCCGCTCGGCTGGCTTGTCGATCGCGCGCGCCGGACCTGGATCGTGGCGGCCGGCATATTGGTCTGGTCGTTGGCGACGGCCGCTTCCGGCCTCGCGAAGAACTTCTGGCAGCTGTTTGTTGCCCGGATGAGCGTGGGTGTCGGTGAGGCGACGTTAAGTCCTGCCGCCTTTTCGATGATCGCTGACAGCTTCCCCAGCGAACGGCGGGGCAAACCCATCGCCTTCTACAACGCGGCCCTTACCCTTGGCGGCGGGATTGCCTCCCTCATCGGCGGGATCGTGCTGACATGGGCAAAGACTACGAGCAGCATTGATGTGCCACTGGCCGGCACGATCGCGCCATGGCAGTTGACCTTCTTTATCGTCGGCCTGCCCGGGATTCTGGTGGGCATCTTCTTCCTCCGTATCCGCGAGCCGCAGCGACGTGCCGCCGACCGCGAGGATGCAAGCCTCAAGGGCAATGGGCTGTTCGATGCGCTTGGCTATGCCGGCCGCCATGCCGGCACCTATCTGGCCTTTGTTTCGATGGCATGCGTCATGACCATCGTGGCTTACAGCCACGGCTTTCTGCCAGCCACATTCCAGCGGCGCTGGAACTGGGAGCCGGAATATTTCGCCTTCGTCAACGCTGTCGGCCTGCTGATGATTGGGCCGGCAAATGCCCTGCTGGCCGGTTTTCTTTCCGATCGCTGGAGCCGGCAAGGGCGGGTGGACGCGCCTTTCCGCATCTTCCGTATCGGCTTCATCCTGCTGTTGCCCACCGCAGTGATACCCTATTTCATGCCAGACCCGAAGCTGGCCTATGCAGTGCTGCTTATCAATACGGTAGGCATCGGCATGGTTTCTGCCGTGGGGGTGACGGCACTGTTCCTTATCACGCCGGCGCAGATCCGGGGCCAGATGGTTGCCCTCTACTATATGGCGATCAGCCTTGCCGGTCTTCTGTTCGGCCCGACCAGCGTAGGCATTTTGTCGACCCGTGTTTACGGCGAGACCAATCTCCATCTTGCCATGGCCACGGTTCCGCTTCTCTTCGGGATCGTGCCGCTTCTGCTTCTGCCGGTGACGACGCGTTTGTTCCGGAAGCAGATGGCGCGTTTCGAAGCCTGATGGCCGGACCCCGGCATAACGAGGGGCCGGCTGCCATGCCGGCCCATCAGGACATGAAGGCCCCGCCGCTTACATGAAGGACCGAGCCTGTCATGTAGGATGATGCCGGGCCGAGGAGGAACAGCACGGGGCCGGCCACGTCTTCGGGCGTGGCCATGCGCGCCAGCGGGATCTGGCTGAGATAGGCGTCCATGTCGAAGCGCAGGGGCGCTTCGGGATCGAGGCTGCGCCCGCGGCCGCCACGGAGGAAGGGCGTGTCCACGGCGCCCGGCGAGACGAAGTTGATGCGCACATTGGGCGCGACTTCGCGCGCGACACTCTGGCCCATGGCAACCATGCCGGCCTTGGCGGCGACATAGGGCGCATAGCCGGGCTGCGGGATATAAGCCATGTCGCTTGTGAGCATTACGACGCTGGCCGGACCACCATGAGTGAGAAGCGGGAGCGAGGCCCGCAGGCAAAGGGTCATCAGCCGCAGATTGCCGGCGAAAATCTCGTCGATCTGATCGACCGACCAGTCGCCCAACGGCATCCGCTGGCCTGCAAAGCCGGATGCGATCACCAGCCCATCGAGCCGCGGCATTGCCTTGCCAAGCGCGGTAATGGCACGCTCGACAGACGCCGCATCGAGGCCGTCGAAGGCGATAGCGTGGGCAGCCGGTGTCGGCGCCTCGGAAAGCGAGCGTTCAAGGTCGAGGGCGGCGACCTTGCAACCGGCATCGACCAGTTTCCGGACGATATCGGCACCGATGCCGCCACAGGCTCCCAGAACCGCGATGGAAGCGCCCGCGGGCGGCAGGAAGGTGAAAGTGTCAGTCATGTTCGATGCATTCCACAAGTTCGCCCGCTGGCCCGATGAAGCTGGCGGCGCGCCGTCCGTCATAGGGATGGCCGGGCAGGGCCGAGGGTGGCGAGAGCCAGTCGATCCCGAGGCTGTCGATATTGTCCACTGCAAGCGTGATCAGGGCATTTCCCGGGGGCAGCATGCCGTCATGCCGTGGGCGGACGCAGGCCTCGGCGGGATACTGGTCCACTTCAAGGATCGTCATGCGCCCGTTCTGCACCATGGTCAGGTCGGTGCGGTGACTGTCCGGCAGGCCGAAGGCCTGGTTGATCATCCTATAGGACAGGTTGAAGCTGTCGGCCCGTTGCAGACCGAGCTTTTGTTCATACCAGCGAAGGGTCGCCTCCAGATTGTCGGTGGCGAGTATTGCGATGAAGATGCGATCGACTGGCGAGCGGGCCCGCGGCAGATCGCAATTGGGCATGTCGGCCCGCACCTCGTTCAGGTAGAGCATTTCCCGTCCGCGGCCGAGCACCTGCATGGGCACGAAATAGGCCATGCCTTCCAGTTCCCTGGGCAGGCCCTGGATGTCGAATCCAGAGCCTTCCAGCCTGCCCGGCCAGCCGAACACGTCCTGGACGGTCAGTTCATAGGCTGCCCAGCCGAAGCTGGTTGTGGGCTTGAAGCCGGGGTGATCCGGCTGCTCGACAAGGCGGAGCGCGCAAGGGGCACCACTTGCAGGCCGCAGCACCGCCATCGCCCGACCGGCGCAGCCGGGCGCCCCCCAGCTTGAAGCAAGCAACGGATCGACGACACCCTGTTCCACCAGTTCGAGGCCCAGGATATCACGGTAGTCGGCCATCGACGCTGCCAGATCGGGAACGGTCGACAGGCCGCCGATGATCTTGCCCTGCGGAATCTGGGCCTGTGCCATCCTGTCAGTGTCGGCGCCGCTCACTGGAATATCGCCTTGCGTTTCTCGATGAATGCCGACACGCCCTCCGAGAAATCGGCTCCATCGAAAGCGGCAGAGAAAAGGGCGCGTGTCTCATCATCATCATGCGCCTGCCCGTCGAGCACGCGCCTGACCATCGCCTTCGACATGCGCTGGCTATGGCCCGAGACGGCCGATAGGTCCGCGACCAGCTGGTCGGCAGTGGCATGGGGATCTTCGGCAAGCTCGGTGATGAGGCCGATGCGCAGCGCTTCTTCCGCCGGGATCAGCGCGCCAGTGAACAGGATACGCTTGGCCTGTGAGGGGCCGACGAGATCGACCAGCAGCTTGGTGTCGTGCAATGGATAGACAAGGCCCAGCTTGGCTGGCGTGATGCCGAAGCGCGCTGCCGGGCCAGAGATCCGGAAATCGCAAGCAAGCGCCAGGCCGCAGCCACCGCCGATGCAGTCCCCCTCGACAAGGGCGATGGTTGGCTTGGCGGCCCGGGCAAGTTCATGCTGCACGCGATTGATGGATGCCTGGTTCGCTGCCCGCCAGACCGGGTCGCGCGCGCCGCTCGCGAACTCCTTGATGTCGGCGCCGGCACAGAAGGCCCCGCCGGGATCGGCGGCCCGCAGAACCAGAACCCTGACGGAAGGGTCCGCCATGGCATCGGCCAGAAGGTCAGGGAAGGCATCCCACATGGCCTGGCTGAACGCATTGCGGGCCTGTGCCCTGTCTATCAGCAGATGGGCTGCGGCGCCCTTGTGTTCGAGGCGCAGGCTCATGCCGGGTCAACCTTCGCCAGGTGCTGCGCGATCTGGTGGCGGGTGGTCACCCACACGCCTTCATGCTTGCGGACATGGCGGAAGAATTCTTCCAGCGCCCAGATGCGCCCGGGGCGGCCGATGATCCTGAGGTGGAGCCCAAGCGACATCATGCGGCCGAGGCCCCGCTGGCCTTCACGCAAGATCTGGTCGAAGTTCGCCTTGGCGTAATCCAGCCACTGGTGCGGGGTCAGCGCCGGGTCCGTCCACATCTTCATGTCGTTGTTGTCGAGCTGATAGGGTACGATTGCGATGGGCTTTCCGGGCACGGTCCGGCGGTCCCAGAAGGGCACGTCGCCGGAATAATCATCCATGTGGTAGGTGAAGCCTTCCTCGATCAGCAGGCGCCGGGTGTTGTCCGTATGGAAGTAGCGGGAAAGCCATCCATAGGGTCGCACACCCACTGTCTTTTCGATCGACTGGACCGCCTTGCGGATGAACTCCCGTTCCTTTTCCTCGTCCATCTTGAACTGGTGCACCCAGCGCCAGCCATGGCTGACAGGCTCATGCCCGAGTTCCGCTATCGCCTGAGCAATCTCCGGGTGGTTTTCGAGGCTCAGGGCGGCAACCGTCCAGCTGGCGAGGATGTCATAATCCTTCAGCAGCCGCACGATGCGGGGTGCACCCGCCTTGATGCCATAGAGATAGTTGCTTTCATTGCCATAATTGCGGATCGGCGAGCGGATGTGGATACCCAGTTCGTCCACTGGTTCCATGCCGCGGTCGCCGCGCGCCACGGTCATTTCGCTGCCTTCCTCGACATTGACGACAACCGACAGCGCCATTTTCGCGCCGTTTGGCCAGATGATGCTTTCCTCATTCATCAGTGCATTTCCTCCCCGCCCGAAACATTGAGTGCTTCGCCGGTCACGTAAAAGGCTTCGTCGCTGGCAAGCCATGCGCAGGCAGCCGCCGTGTCGCTGCCAAGGCCGGGGCGACCCATGGGGTTTTTCCGGTGCATGTTCTGGAGATAGGCTTCGACAGATTCAAAGCCGAGAAGCTTCGAGAAATAGGCATTCTGCTGTTCGCCCAGACCCGTCGTCACATGGTTGGGGCATATGGCGTTGACGGTGATGCGGTGGGCGCCGAGTTCGAGCGCTGCCGCCCGTGTCAGCCCGATCATGCCATGCTTGGAGCTGACATAGGCCGGCAGATGCGGGAAAGCGGACTTGGCCGCCTGCGAGGCGATGTTGATGATCCGGCCGCCCTTGCCGGCGGCGGCCATGGCGCGGCCAGCGGCCTGTGTGCAGTAAAAGGCGCCGGAGAGGTTGACGGCGATCACCGTTGCCCAGTCCGCCGGGTCCACTTCAATCAAGGGCTTCATCATGAAGCCGATCCCCGCATTATTGACCAGAATGTCGATGCTGCCGAACCGTTCGACTGCATGATCGACCATGGCCTGGCATTGCCCCGGCTGGGTCACGTCACAGGCGATCGTGGCGACTTCGGCGCCACGGTCGCGCAAATCCCCGGCCACAGCTTCCGCTTCGGCATCAATCGACAGGTCCGAGACGATGCAATTGGCGCCTTCGTCGGCAAAGCGCTGCAGAATGGCCTGCCCCAGTCCCTTCTGTTTTCCCGAGCCAGTGACGACGATGGTCTTTCCGGCGAAACGGCCGGTCATTGCAGGTCCTCCGTCAGGATGAATTGCGGATTGTCTGCGAACTGCTGGAATGGGGCCGCCATCTTCTGGAAGATTTCGGTCGAGATGTCGGCAACAAAGCCATCCATGCTTTCGATGTCGATAACCTCGACATAGTCGTAGGGCGAGGGTGCATCCGAGCCGAACAGGCCTGTCGCCTTGTGAACACTGAAGCGCCTGACGGACCCGAGGGCATTGACGCCGGGAATGTCGGCGTCGCGCGCCCACGCTTCATAGGCGGCCGGATCAACGCCTTCCTTCAGGTTGAACAGCACGATGATGCGCATGGAGGTTCCTTTCTGTGCGGATCCTGAAAGATCAGGGATTGAGAAAATGGGCCGGTGGGCGCCCGGCACGGAGCCTGGCGTCGAGCTGACGGGCGAGTGCGAAAAGCCCGGCTTCATGGCCGCGCCTGCCGATCAGCTGCACGCCAACCGGCAAGCCGTCTTCGGTCCAGCCGGCGGGGAGCGTGATGGCCGGCAGATCGGCCATATTGGCAAGGCAGGTGAAATCCGCCTGGTTCGCCGGTGCTGGCGTGCCATGGGCGAAGGCCGGCTGCGGCGCAGTCGGCAACAGGATGGCCGAGGCTTGCTCAAGGACTGCATGCAGCGCATCCGACGTGCTGGCCATGATGGACCTGTCTTCGGCAAGGCTTTCGGGTTTGCGACGCGTGCCATGGGCGATGAGCTGGCGCAGATGCGGGGAAAGCGCCTCTTCGGCCAAGCCATCGAGCGCCTCGCTCAAAGCCCGGGTCGTGGCGATGAAGCCCGCATAACGGATGCGCGACGGCGAATGGGGCAGGGTGAAGCGTTCATGCACCGCGAGCGCTTCGCAGGCCTTTTCATATGCCGTCAGCACCCGGGGCGCGCATTCCACGTCACCCAGCCCCTCAAGCGTGACGACAGGGCCGTCGATGCCCGCTTCGCCGAACTTGCTCATGATCCGCGCCGCCCGCTCAAGCATGTCGGGGTCGCGCGCAAGCGGGCCGATCACGTCCAGCGATGGTTCCGCGATTTCCAGCCCGTCCTGGCTGACGGCGGATTGGGCCGGTTTGAAGCCCCAGACACCGCAATAGCTGGCCGGTATGCGCACGGAGCCCATGGTGTCGGTGCCCAGCGCAAGATCGCAAAGACCAGCAGCGACGGCCGAGCCGCTGCCGCCCGAGGAACCGCCCGGCGTATGGCCGATGCGGTGCGGGTTTTCCGTTCGCCCGAAGAAGGGGTTGTCCGTCGTCGCCCCCAGGGCTGCTTCCTCCATGTTGAGCATGCCGATGAGGGCGGCCCCGGCATTGCGCAGCGCCGCCACCGTTGTCGCATCCCGTTGGGCGATGCGGTCCCGGTGGAGGGCCATGCCAGCTGTCCAGGGCTGGCCTTTGACCGCAATATTGGCCTTCACGCCCACCGTCACGCCCTTCAGCGGCCCTTCGCCGGGCCTTGCGGAGCGATCGATGCTGGTGAAGGCGTTGAGGGACGCGTTGGCAGCCTCGATCCGGTCGAAGTCGATCAGCGCCTTGTTCACAGGCCGCGCCTGTCGATAAGACGGATCGGCTTCTGCCGCGTGTCGATCTGGGTTTCGGCGGCCGTGTCTCCGGCGCCGACCAGGCGGATGCCGACTTCGATGCCGATTCCCTTGCGGAGAAGGGCTGCGATTTCGGTTTCATCCGTGCCGCCACGGGTTTCGAGAATGACCAGCATCTCATCCCGGCCACCTGCATCCCGGGTCACGTGGCAGATGAATTCGCCCGTCAGGTCGACGCGATTCTCGATCATGGCGCCGATGGCGTGAGGGAAGATGTTGATTCCCCGGAGCTTCACCATGTTGTCGCTGCGGCCCTTGAAGCCTGAAATGCGGCGGAAGACCATTCCAGTCTGGTTCGCGCCGATGATTTCCTCGGTGATGTCGTGGGTGTTGAAACGTATGCAGGGCGCGATGTCGTCCTTGAACAGGCAGGTCACCACCATGTCGCCGGTGGCGCCGGGGGCCACGGCCGTTCCGCCATCGATGTCGAGAAGTTCGAGATATTGCGCGTCTTCCCAGACATAGAGGCCGTCACGGTCCGGGCCTTCTCCGGCGATGGTGCCGGTATCGCCGACGCCATACCAGTCATAGGCTTTCGCGCCCCGCCATGCCTTTTCGGTCGAGGCGCGGTCTTCGGTGCCAAGATGGCCGATGATCATCCGCAGGTTGATGCGGTCGAACAGCTTCTCCGCTTCCGCCACTTCGGCGAGCTTGCGGATATAGTCCACAAAGCCGACCATGCAGGTGACGCCGAAATCGGCCATCAGGTGCACCTGGTTGACCGAACGCGTCTCGATGCCCGTTCCGGCGCTCAGGAAAAGCGAATTGGTGTAGTGGGTGACTGCCTCGCGGATGTAGTGGCCGCCATTGATCATGCCATGGCCATAGACCGACTGGACGACATCGTTCCGGCCAAGGCCCATCCAGCGGTACATGCGCCCGACCAGAAGATTGGTGATCTCGCGGCCTTTCGGCCCGAACATCAGCGGCTGCGGTCTTCCCGTGGTGCCGCTCGTGGTGTGGAAGATGACCGGTGTGTCGCCGCGTCCATCGAAATCGCCATAGGGGGGGTGGGTGTTCACCGAGGCCATCAGGTCCGACTTGTCGTAGACCGGCAGCTTCACGATATCCTCGAGGCTGCGGATGTCGCCGGGCTCGATCCCCTTTTCACCCCACAGCCGCTGATAGAAGGGAATTTCCCAGCCGCGCTTCATGACCTTGAGAAAGCGGGCATTCTGCAGCGCATGCAGTTCATCGCGCGACATGCGTGTGTAGCGATCCACGAACGCCTCGCCGACCGGGTAGTCCTCCAGCATCTGCCGGGCATCGAAGGTTTCGAAATAGGTGGGGAAGGTCATTGTGGCTCCGTTGCGTAAAAGAGGGAGGCATCGAAGATGCGAGGGTCAGCGTCCGGTGCGAGGGCGCGGCACAGGTCGAGCTTTGCAGCCGTCTGGCGAGCGTCCATCGGGGCTTCGGGGCTGCCGAGATTGGCGCTGATGCAGCGCTCGACCACAGTCCCATCGGCAAGGGTGACGACCAGCCGCTGCGGTGACAGCGCATTGGCGTCAGGGTTGCCATCGAGTACGACTTCGACCTTTTCCGCCAGTGCGGCAATGGAGGTGTCGATGCGTGGGTCGATCAGGCCGTCGCGCAGCATCAGGGGCGCGAGAAACGCCAGGCAGAGCCTGTTGTAGGATTGCGGTGCACCGGACTGCCAGGGCCGCCCGACGAGGCGGTGGATGAGGGGCGGCGCATGAAGCGTGATCCGCGCCACATTGTCCGCCGTGACCAGCCCTTCCTCGCGCAGCGTCCACAGCGCCCCGAGCGCACCATGGCTTGCCCGGCCGGAAGGGTAGGGCTTGATGCTGACTTCGCCGATCCTCCAGTCTTTTCCGAGGCCGGATGTATAGGATTCGATGTCGATAGGCTCGATGAGCGCCTTGTAGCCGAAGGGGCCGTCAAGGATGTCACGCGGTCCGTCCAGCCCGGCCCTCGCGCAATCGACCGCCATGATCGCGGCGCGCGCGGCATTTGCGATCTGCAGCGGCAGCGCCACGGATGCCTCGACATGCGCCTGCATGGTGCCTGAAAGGAAACTGTAGGCAAGGCCGGCTGCATTGGCCATCTGCGGCCGGGAAAGCGCTTCCAGACGTGCGACGGCCAGCGTTGCACCAATGACCCCGGCGGTTGCCGGACGGAAGAAGCGCATGGCACCAGTAGCGGCAAGGCCAAGGCCACTGGCGATATCAACCCCGACAGCGAGGGATGCAAGAAATGTTTCCCTGTCGGTCCCGCCCTGCCGGTCGGAAGAGGCGAGAAGGGCGGCCGTCACCACGGACAGGGCATGAACCACTGCTTTTTCATGCACGGCATCCCATTCGAGGCAGTGGATGGAAAAGCCGTTGAAGAAGGCCGCCGAGGGTGCAGGCAGGCGTTTGCCGCCCAGGCTCCGTGCTTCCGTGCCCGCACCCCAGCCATGAACCGCAGCGCACAGTTTCACTGCTTCCGGAGAGGCAGCGCCTGCTGCCCCTGCCGCCAGCGTATCGGCCAGCAGCCGTTCGGCATCGGCACGGATGGCATCGGGAAGCCGGTGGGGTGCGGCTGCAAAATCCAGTATGTCGTGCATGCTGTTCATGACAGCCAGTCTTCCAGAAGGGCAGGGATGGATGCCGTGTCAGTGCCTTCAAGGGCGATTGCGATGGCGCGGTCCGCCTCGGCGGGGGGCAGGCCACCCCAGGCGATGAGTGCGCGCAGCTTGGCGATGATGCCGTCAACGTCGAGCGGCCGCTCCGGGTCGCCCAGCGTGTCGATCCTTTCGCAGCTTTCACCACCGCATTGCACACGGGCGCCGAAATGCGTCGGATAGCGTGCGGTGAATTCGGCTGACTCCACCAGCTTCACGCGTGTGCGGCTGGCAGCGGCTTCAGCGATGGCGGCCGGCTCGAAATCGGCCAGCGCTGGCTCGCCCTTGTCTGCGACGAGGGCGACGGCATGCTGGATGGAGAATTTCGCCTGGATCACGCTGTCCGGGGCCGGACGGTCGCAGAAAGTCAGGGCGTCGGCATAGGTCTCCACAAGGATTTCACCTTCAAGCGTGCCGAGCCTCTCCTTGAGACCAAGAGCCGCATCGATGGCCGGATGGGCATGTCGGCAGGCTCCCCAGGGCTTGAAAGATACATCATGCATTCGCCAGCCGTCTTTCAGATGCAGGGGGCGCGGCTCGGCGCATGTGGCGGCGTGAAGTCCCTGCGGTCCTTCCAGAATGAAGCGCGGGCCACCTGCGCCGGCCCTGGCCGCGCGCGCTGCATCAAGGCCGCAGCGCGCGGCGTTCGCCACATGCCATTGCTTGGCGTCACAAGGCTCATGGCGCATCTGCCAGAGACCGCCGGTGACGGAGCCGGCAAGACCCATTGCATCGGCGAGCATGTCCTCACTGGCGTCGGGGGCTTCCACGCACAGTGCGGCCACGGCCGCCCCGAAGGCACCTGCAGTCGCCGTATTGTGCCAGAAAGCATAATGGCGCGCATCGAAGGTGGAACCGATGGCGATCATCGCCTCATAGCCACGCACGGCGGCATCCAGCAGGGAATCCATGCCACCATTGCCATGAGCCGCAAGGCACACGGCCCAGACTACGGGACCGGGGTGGAGGATGGCCGCGCGATGGACATCATCCATTTCCAGCAGGTTCGCGAGCCACGCGGCACGAAGCGACGGGCCTGCCGAATGGCTGCGCGCAATGGTCGCGGTGCGGGACAGGCGCGCGCCTGCCACACAGGCAAGCCAGTCAAGAAGATGAAGTCGCGCTCTAGCGCGGTCGGTTTCCTCGATCCGGCGCTTCAGATGTCCGGTCAGCCTCTTTGTCAAGCCAGCTTGCATCATGCTGCACGGCCCATTAGGCAATGAGAACTGTTTCGCCTTCTGGCGCAATAATCCTTTGCAGCAATCGGCAAGAAAAAGGCATGGCGAGCAAGAAAAACACTAAGCCCCGATACGTTCTGCTGGCTGATGAACTTCGGCAGGCGGTTCTGCGCGGCGATTTTGCCGACGAAGGAAGCTTTCCGACAGAGTCGGTCCTCTGTGAAAAACATGGTGTCAGCCGTTTTACAGTGCGCGAGGCGCTGCGGCTTCTTACGGAGGAAGGGCTGATTACCCGTTTGCGCGGCTCGGGCACCAAGGTGCAGCCGGCGTCGGCCCGGGCTGGCGCGTTGCACCAGCCTCTGTCGAACGTCGGCGAGATCCTTCAATATGCCAAGGACACGCGCATCAACTTCGAGCCGCGCGGAATGAGCGAGATTGACCCGGATATTGCCGAGCACATCGGTGTTGCCGTTTCCGGCGAATGGTTCGCCTTCCGTGGCATCCGACGAAAGCAGGGGCGCCGCCGTCCCATCGCCCTTACCGATGTGTGGCTGCATCCTGACCTTGCCGATGCCGTTGCAAGGTTCGATGACGCCAGCCCCACCCTCTTTGCGCAGATCGAAGTCTATTCCGGGCGCAAGGTGAAGCGCATCACCCAGGACATTCAGGCGATCGCCGCCAGTGAAGAAGTGGCGGAAATTCTCGGAATCGAACCTTCTGGGCCAGTGCTCAGGATCCTGCGGGCCTATTTCGACAAGCGTAACGAATTGTACGAGATTTCCGTGAACTATCACCCTGGCGAACGCTTCGCCTATTCCATGCACATCGAGGCGGACGGATAAACGCATCAGCCGGCTTCGCTGTCGCGGTTGCGCCAGTCCGGCGTGTCGGACATGCGGATGGCGGGTGCAATCTGATGGGCGCCACCATGCTCGAACATCAGGCCGCGTTCCTTCAGGAAGGGCTGGTCGAAGGCTTCGCGGAAATCGAGCACAGGGGAAAAGGCTACATCCTTGTCGGCGAACCAGTCTTCCCATTCCGCTCGCGTGCGGCTCGAAAATGTGTCCTGCAGAAAGGCGATGAGCAAATCCTGCTGCCCCGCCGGCTGGTCCGCCATGGCGATCAGATCCTCACGGCCGAGCGCGACAAGTAGGGTGCGGACAAATTTGGTCTCGCGCCCGCCCAGCACCACATGCCGGTCATCCTTCGTGCGATAGACATGGTAGAATGCCGCGCCCCCCAGTGAGCGCTGGGCACGCGAAACGGGCGATGGTCCGCCGGCAATCGCGGTTCCGGCAATATGTGCGCACCATGGCAGCAGGCTTTCGAACATCGCGATGTCGAGATACTCGCCGCGCCCTGTGCGCTGCCGGCCAATCAGCGCCATCAGAACGGCGGAGAGGCCGGTAAGTCCTGCTGCCATGTCGGCAGAAGGCACGCCGGGGACTACGGGCGTTCCGTCGGCCCCGTCGTTGACGGACAGGAAGCCGGCCAGCGACTGGACAGCCATGTCATGGGCCGGATGCTCCGCCATGCTGCCAGTCTGTCCGAATGCCGAGATCGAGCAGTATATGATGGCAGGGTTGCGCGCCGATACAGCCTCGTAACCAAAGCCAAGCCGCTCCATGACACCTGGCCGGAAACCTTCGACCAGCACGTCTGCGTCGGCCAGATGCGCCCAGAGGGCCTCCCGTCCGGCCTCCGTCTTCAGATCGAGGCGGGTGCAGCGTTTTCCGCGATTGAGGTTGCGGAACCATACGGACTGCCCGGCTTCCATGGGCTCCATGGCGCGCGCCGGATCACCCGTTGGCGGTTCGACTTTCATGACGTCGGCGCCCTGATCCGCCATCATCAGCGTCAGCATGGGGCCCGGCAGAAAAAGCGAAAGGTCAACGACGCGAATGCCCGCGAGTTTGCTCATGTCCTGTTCCTAGATCACGCCGTCCGATTTCAGTCGCGCGCACGCGGCATCATCATAGCCAAGCTCTTTGAGAAGGGATTCGGTATTTTCGCCCAGCAGCGGCGCTGCCTGCACAGGAAGGCGCCTGCCATCCACCTTGATAGGGCTTGTCAGCACCTTCAGGCCTTTTCGATCCGGATGGTCGACCGTCTGGATCATGCCGGTTTCGCGCAGGAAAGGGTTGTCGAGCGCCTCGTCCAGGCTGTTGACTGCAGCGACGGGCATATGACCTTCGAGAAGGTCAAGCCAGTGGCGTGTCGGGCGTGTGGAGAGGATTTCGTCCAGCACTTCGGTCAGCGTATCCCGATTGGCAAGTCGATCGGCAGGGGTCACGAAGCGCGGGTCCGCAGCCAGTTCGGCATGCCCGATGCGCTCGCACAATATGGTCCAGAACTTGGGCAGCTGGGCCATCACGAAGATCCAGCCGTTTTTCGTGCGGAACAGCTGGCTGGGCGTGACGGACGGATGGGCCGAGCGGGCGACGCGGGTCGTGATGTCGCCCTCGTTCATGTACCAGATGGCCGGGTAGCTGGTCTGGTGAACAGCAGCCGAGAGAAGGTCGACGTCCACATCCCGGCCCCTGCCACTGCGCTCCGCGTCCAGAAGGGCGGCGAGGAGCCCGACGGACATCATCGTGCCAGTCATGAAATCGACCATGGACAGACCGAAGCGCGCCGGAGGGCTGTCGGGTTCGCCTGTCAGGCTGAGGAAGCCGGCCTCGGCCTGCATCAGATAATCATAGCCGGGCCATTTGGCGCGCGGATTGTCCCGGCCGTAGGCGGACAGGTGCACACAGACGAGCGCGGGATTCACATCCTTCAATGCCTCGTAGGTGAGGCCCAGCTTGCCGGGAATGTCGCCGCGCGCATTGTTGGCGACGACATGGGCGGTGGCGGCAAGCTTTCGGAAGATTTCCTGGCCTTCGTCCGTCCCCAGATCGAGGGTCAGGGACTTCTTGTTGTAATTGAAGGTCTGGAAATAGAGGCTTTCGCCCTTGCGCAGGAAATGCGGGCCGACGGCGCGCGCCGTATCGCCGCCACCCACGCCATCCCTGGCTGGCGGCTCGATCTTGATGACCTCGGCGCCGAGCTGGGCAAGGAACAGGGTGCCGTAGGGCCCGGCCCCATATTGTTCGACTGAAAGGATGCGGTAGCCGGCCAGCGGCAGGGAAGGGCTGTCGCTCATGCCGGGTTCCGCTTGACCCACTGCCTGGCGATGATCATGCGCTGCATTTCATTGGTGCCTTCGCCGATGCACATCAGGATCGAATCCCGATAGAAGCGCTCGATGTCATATTCCTTGGAATAGCCATAGCCACCGTGGATCCGCAGCGCTTCCTCGCTGTTGCGGACAGCTGCTTCAGAAGCGAAGAATTTCGCCATTCCCGCTTCCATGTCGCAGCGGTCACCAAGATCATAGGCCCTGGCTGCATCGAGCATGAGCAGCCGTGCGGCCCGGGCATTGGTAACCATTTCCCCCAGCTTCAGCTGGATGGCCTGATGCTCGGCAATCGGCTTGCCCATGGTGTGGCGCAGCTGGGCATATTCTGTGGCGAGCCGCAGGGCGCCCTCGGCAAGGCCGACACCGCGCGCGGCGACATTGATGCGGCCCAGTTCCAGTCCGCCGGTTGCCTGGAAGAAACCCTTGCCTTCGACGCCGCCGATGAGGTTTTCGGCGGGAATGCGGTAATCGTCGAACATCAGTTCAGCACTGTCGATCGACTTGTAGCCGAGCTTGTCAAATTTCTTGCCCACGCTGAAGCCTTCGCCCTTGGGGGCGATCATCAGGCTCATGCCCTTGTAGCGCGGGTCGGCGTTCGGGTCGGTCTTGACCAGCAGGGCGAAGCAGCTGCCCTGGATGCCGTTGGAGATCCAGGTCTTGGTGCCGTTGATGACATAGCTGTCCCCCTCTCGGCGGGCGATGGTGCGGATCGCCTGCAGGTCGGTGCCCGCATTCGGTTCGGTCAGGGCAAGACCGCCGCGGATTTCGCCGGTCGCGAATTTGGGCAGCCACTTCGCCTTCTGGTCTGGCGTGCCGAAACGCTCGACGGCTGCCGCCATGATCAGGTGCGAATTGACGATGCCGGTGATCGCCATCCAGTAGGAGGAAATATGCGCGATTATCTTGGCATAGGTTGTCGCCGGAAGGCCGAGGCCGCCATACTCCTGGCCGATCGTTGCGCCGAACAGCCCCATTTCCGTCATCTGGGCAACGAGCTTTTCCGGCCAGATGTCGCTATGGTCATGCTCCTTGACGACAGGCGCGACTTCTTTCTGCACCCACTTCTCGATACTGTCGAGGAGGGCTGCCTCTTCGTCCGGATCAATTGTCCTCGGTTCGAATTCCTGTGACGTCGCCATTGTGTTTCTTCCTGATCGGGCTTGTCATTCAAGCTGGTGCGTGAAGCCTGCCGGCGGGCGCTCAGACCCGCCGCGCCTGTCGTTCGGTCGGGTTCTCAGTCATCCATCGGCCCGAAGCCGCGCTTCCAGACCAGCATCGTCCGCTTGAAACTGCATACGATGTCGCCATGCTGGTTCTTGCCAATTGTCTTGACGGTCACGACCCCCTGTTGCGGTCGCGACGCGGACTCGCGCTTGTCCAGCACTTCGCTTTCCGCATAGAGCGTGTCGCCGGGAAACAGCGGGTGAGTAAGGCGGATCTCGTCCCAGCCCAGGTTCGCCACAGCCTTCTGGCTCACGTCGGACACGCTCATGCCCACCATCAGCGCGACTGTCAGCGGCGAGCAGACGAGCGGCTTGCCGAACTCGGTCTTCTTCGCGAACTCATAATCGAAGTGCGCCGGATGCGTGTTCATCGTGAGCAGGGTGAACTCGACATTGTCGGCGTCGGTGATCGTCCGGCCGGGGCGATGTTCGTAGATGTGACCCACTACGAAATCCTCGAAATACCGGCCGAAGGTTTCCCTGAAACGGCCGGGGGCAACTTCGATGACGCCTTCACGCATGTACCTGTCCTTTCGATCCTGTGTGCTTCTTGATTGTCGTTCCGGGCAGAGCCCCTCGGCCGGCGGCGCGCAGGATCTGCCGGTATCGTTGCATCACCGGCTCTTCCAGCATCCGCCCGCGGAAGGCGATGGCCTTGCCTCCGCCGGCTGCAAAGGCCGCCTCGGCCGCTTCTGCCTCGGCAATCTCTGCGTCCGTCGGGCGCATCGCCTCGGCGATGACAGGAAGCTGTGCCGGATGAATTGCGGCCTTGGCATGAAAGCCCAGGCTGCGCGCCGCCAGGCATTCGACGCGCAGGCCTTCCTCATCCTTCAATGACAGATAGGGAACGTCGATCGCCATCACCTGTGCCGATGCGCAGGCCATGATGAAGGCGCTCCGCGCCGCCAGAAGCGGCGTCCATTCCAGCTTGACGCCAAGCTGCGCCGAAAAATCCCCGCCACCGAACATCATCGCTCCGGTGCCCGGGACGGCGGCAATGGCATCAGCCTGCCTGAGGCCGCGCACTGTCTCGATCAGCGGCACGATGGGGGGGCACGTTTCGCCGAGCATGCGGGAAAGCAGTTCCGGTTCGGCGGCGCTTTCAACCATGGGGAGGAAAAGGGCGGCCGGCCGGATGTCCCGTTCGGCAATCGCAACCATGTCCCGCCAGCCAGCGCGCGTTGACATTCCGTTGACGCGCAGGGCGAGGCGCGCTTCGGCTTCGGTTCCCCGCGCAGCGGCGATCGCTGAAAGGGCAGCTTCGCGCGCACTGTCCTTTTCCGATGCGGGCACCGAATCCTCGAGATCGATGCACACCAGTTCGGCGCCGCTCGCCAATGCGCCAACTATGCGATCCGGTCGATTGCCGGGCACGAAAAGGAAATGTGTGAAACCAAGCATGATGTTTTGACCAAATGCCCCTTCCGGGCTAATTTGTCCGGACAAATGCGAAAGTCAAACAATTTCTGGCGAAAGGGAGTTGCCGTGATGAAGTGTATAGCTGGCTTGTGTTCCAGATTGGCGGCGGGGGTTGCGCTGGCGGGGCTTGCGTGGGGAGCCGCGCTTGCGCGCGATCTGGATCCGGCTGTTCCCGCTGATGCCGTGGAGATATCGAAGCGGATGCAGTGCGGTGCGGCTGACGGGGAGCCGGCCGTGTTTCACTGGTCCGGCAGGGTCTATTCCCGTGTCCAGGGGGAGCCGGACAGGCTTCTGTTCAGGGGCGAGGGAATGAATGTGCGGCGTTGCGTCGCTGTGGAAGATCCGGTGCGCGGAAAAGGCTATCGCATGGTCAGCCGCGAGATCATGCTTTTTCTCGATCCCAAGACAGGCGAGATCCTGCGAGAATGGAAGAACCCCTGGACCGGCGAGACCGTGGAGGTGATGCAGATCGCCAATGACCCGGTGAACAGCCGGCCCACCTATCCCAGGACAGCGGATGGAAAGCCCTTCAGCATTCCGACATTGATGCGGCAGGGCGACTGGCTGTTCATGCCGATCGAGGTGCCGCTCTTTTATCACAATGTCCTTGGCGGTGATTATCAGGATTATGTCGGCAACAAATATCATGCCATGGAGATTTTTGACTTTGCCGTTCCTGCCAACGACATTCTCGACGCGAGCAAGCCCACTGCCTACCCTTCGATAAGCTGGGTACGCATTTCAGACTGGATGCCCTGGATGAAGATGCGTGGCCGCCAGGGCCAGCTGGTGTTCAATGCTGTCGGCTCGAAGCTGCGCAAGGGTGCTGCGCTGCCTGCAGTTCTCCGCGAGGAAATCGCCCGCAACTATCCAGCCTATACGTCGCCCCCACCGGGTGATGACGACCGCCCGAATGAGACCACCTGGACTGTCTTCAGGAAGCTCGTCGATGAACGTCGGTCTGCCGGAAAGAAAGACTAGGGCAGAGCCTGCCGGATAATGATGCGGGCGGAAGTTTTGCCAGCTTCCGCCCGTTTTCCATGCCATGTTTACCGGCTGTGCAGCCTCTTCAGAAAGGCTTGATATTGCCCAGGAAAGCCGTTCCCAGCAGCAGCAGATAGACCACCCAGACCCAGACGCGCGACTGGTCCATGGTGCGCCTCAGGGGGATTTCGGTCGCATCGGACGAACCTTCGGCAATCAGCTTGCCCAGAAGCGGCCCTACAGGTTTGAACTTAACATCGATCATGATGGCGGCGCCGAAAATCAGGCCGAATAGAAGGGCCTTGGATGCCAGCCAGACGGGTTCCAGCGGCGCTCCACCCAGAAGAGAGGACAGGCCCAGCCCAATATAGAAAAGAGTCAGCGCGATCTTGAGAACGAACTCGATACGGTTGTTGCGCCGGGCGCGTTCGGTCTGGTCGTGCATATGTGCGTCCCAGACCAGCCAGAGCCAGGCGCCGCCGACCAGCCACGCAATCGCGAGGGCCCAGCCCGGCAACTCCCACCAGCCGCCAGCGTCGACCATGCTCAGTGTGAGCGGCACCATCAGCGCCCAGGCAGAACGCGGCACCATGTCGACGTTGACGAGTAGCTGAAGCAGGGCAAGTCTCTGTGGAAGTGTCCATTTTTCACGTTTCCGGAAATGCTGTCCAAGCATGAACACGCCTACATCCGCGCCCAGCCACAGCACGAAGAGCAGCAGGTGGCAGAAGACCAGCCACTGGTAAAAACTGACAGTCATCTCGGGCATCAGCCGATCACTCCTCCATCCCGTATCGGGCCGGTCGAATCCGCGCCCGTGTCATATTTTCGTCTTGCATAAAGAATGTGGCCATGCAAATTGTCCGGACAAATTAAAAAAAGAGGCTGTCCTCAGGAGCGGGAAAGGCAGTTGCTATGCAAAGGGGAACGGGAATGAAAAAAGGGATTTTGTGCTCTGCGGCCATCGTGGCGCTGGCAGCGGGACTGCCTGCCCAGGCGGCACTTGCCGGGCAGGATGCATCCGCGCAGGCCGAATCGGATGAAGGCGGCCTTGGCGTTATCCTTGTGACGGCCCAGCGCCGGCAGGAAAGCGTGCAGGATGTCCCGATTGCCATCAGCGCGTTTGACTCGGCCGAGCTTTCAAGCCGGGGCGTCAGCAGCGCGCTCGATGTAACCCAGTATGTTCCGAACCTGGTGGGTATGAACAACACCGGTCTTGGTTCGGCAAACTCCTATTATCTGCGCGGCCTCGGCAGCACGGAATCCTTCCCGACATTCGACCCGCCGGTTGGAACATATGTCGACGACATCTATCTTTCGCGGCAGAATGCCAACAACCTTTCCCTGTTCGACGTTGACCGGGTGGAAGTGCTGCGCGGGCCGCAGGGCACGCTCTTCGGTCGCAACACGACGGGCGGCGCGGTGGCTGTCTTCCTGAAGGATCCGGGCGATGTCTTTGGCGGCTATGCCGAGGCAGGCTACGGCTCCTATGGTCTCTGGACCCTGCGCGGCTCGATCGACGCGCCGCTTGCCGACAGTTTCTCGGTCAAGCTTTCCGGTTATGTCCAGGATAGCGACGGATATGCCCGCAACACCGTGACCGGTGAGCGTCACAATGAGCAGGATGGCTGGGGTGCGCGCATCGGCCTGAGCGGCACGCTGAGCGACAGCATCAGCTGGCGCGGTTCATACATCCACACGCTTGCCGAGGGCGCCAATCTCGTTAATTTCGATTGCGACCCGGCAAACCCGTCCAATTGCGACGGTCGGTTCATCACGACTGGCATGACACGCGACGGCGACTTCGGCGGCCGCATCACCGGCGAGAAGGATGGCTATGGCCTCGGCGTGCGGACAACCATGGATTTCCTGTCTTCGAACCTGCAGATCGATGGCGAGGATGTCAGCGTCAACATCATCACCGGCTATGTCTACACGACGCAGGATTTCGCACTCGACTTCGCGGATGGTCGGGCGCTTCCCAGTATCAATAACCCCTTTCCTCCCGTAGCCGGCTATACGCTGGGCGGGTTCACCGTCGCCAATGAGGGTGAATATTCCCAGTTTTCGCAGGAGGTGAAGGTCAGCGCGTCGCTGCTGGACGGCTTTGCCGACGTGGTCGGTGGCGTCTATTATTTCGAAGAGGATAATTTCAGCGATTTCGCCGATGTCTTCTCTATCTCATCGCCTGCAACGCCGCCGCCGCTTGGGCTGCCACTGATCCTTGGCGATCGCACGATCACCAACTCGACCCGCGCATGGGCAGGCTATCTGCAAGGCGATTTCAACCTGACCGAAAGGCTGAAGGTCACGGCTGGCATTCGCTACACGGATGAAACCAAGCGCATGTCGGTGCGTGATAACCGGGCATCATGCAACGATGGAACGCTTGAGGCGACTTGCCTTGACAACGCCAACATGTTCGTGCCGTCGAGCGCGATCGTGCCAGGCGGGCGGGCCATCCCGCGCAAGCAGAACGTCAAGATCTGGACGCCCCGCTTCGCCGTCAACTACCAGGCTTCGGATGACATCCTGCTGTTCGCTTCGGCGACCAAGGGCTTCAAATCGGGCGGGTGGAACGCCCGCGGCCTCAGCCCGAGCGAACTTCTGCCCTTCGACGCCGAAAAGGCCTGGAGCTACGAAGGTGGCTTCAAGTCCGAAATGTTCGGCCGCAAGCTTCGGGTGAACATGTCGGCCTATTGGCTCGATGTGTCTGGCCTGCAGACACCTTCGGGCTTCGTTCGCCCCAATGGCGCCATCGGTTTCGTGACCCGCAACTTCGCAGATTACGAGAACAAGGGCATCGAACTGGAAATCAGCGCGGCGCCTGTTTCGGGCCTCAACCTGTTTGCTGCCTTCGGCTACCAGGATGACAAGTACAAGATCTCCGACGATGGAGCCGATTTCGACATCTACGGTGTCCAATCGGTTGCGGCGCAGCTTGAAAACTGCCGGGCGCAACTGGCAGCAGGCCTCGTGCCGGGGGGTGACGCTACCGCCTGCGCCCAGGGGATTGTCGGGGCTGATGGCACGCTTACGTCTCCCGTGCGTACTCCGAAGTTCACGCTTGCCTTCGGCGGAAGCTACACGGCGGAGCTGGGTAGCGGTCTCAGCCTGACACCATCCGTGAATGCAAGCTGGCGGGACGAGAGCCATGTCGGCACCAACAACCTTACTTTCTATGATGACCCGGTAACCAGCTCGAGCGGCACCGTTTATCAGAACAATATCGTGGGCAACGGGGCGCGCCTTGCAGGCTCGCTCAGCCCGGCGCGCTGGCTGGTGAACGGCACACTCACCCTCAAGAGCGAGGATGGCTGGTCCATCTCGGCTGAGTGCCGTAACTGTTTCGATCAGGAAGCGGTCGAGTCCACTCTTGCCAATGTCGAGTATCTGAACGCGCCGCGTACCTGGATGGTGCGGGGACGGTTCGACTTCTGATCCGATGGGCGCGGGCCGGGGCAAAAGGCGCACCGGCCCGCGCCAGGAATGCACTAAGGGACAGGTGAGGCCGGAATGACAGCTAGCGCAAACGCCGGAGGCAAAGGCCGGGGTGAATTCTCGGCCGGATGGAAGGTTCTTCTGGCGGGCGTACTCGGTGTCACCTGCGGGGCATCCCCCATTCCCTTCAACCTGATCGGCTTCACCGTCGAGCCATTGACTGCCGAATTTGGCTGGTCCCGCACGGAAATCATCCTGCCCGCCACGATCTACGGCCTCATCGCCTCTTTCATGGCGCCGGTCTTCGGCTGGCTGGCAGACCGCTACGGAGTCCGGCCTGTCGCGCTCTGGTCCCTGCTGGCCTTCGGCGTCTCGCTGGCCGCTGTCGCGCTCACGCCATTCGAGAATACGCGCGCCACCCTTTATTTCTATTATGCCCTCTGGGTCGTTATCGGGGTCGTTGGAATCGGCTCGACGCCTGTCACCTGGAGCCGGGCGGTCAATCTCTGGTTCTACAGGCATCGGGGCCTTGCGCTCGGCATTCTTCTGATGGGCACCAGTCTTGCCGCACTCTTCGTGCCGCGCATCGCCGTGTGGGCCATTGACGTGCATGGCTGGCGCATGATGTTCGCCTTCATGGCGCTTCTGCCGCTTTCCGTGGCATTGCCGTTTGCGTGGGTCTTCTTCCGCGAACCGCGCCCTGAGGAAAGGCCGCGCGCCATCGAAAGCGCCGACGGCCGGCTTACCGGCCTGACGCTTGGCCAGACCCTCGTCAATTACCGTTTCTACGTGATGTGGGTATCCATCGCGATCGTGGCCGGCTGCTATTCCGGCGCCTTCATCAACATGCCGGCAATTCTCTCTGACAAGGGTATCGGCGCCTCCGCCGCCGCGAGTGTCATGGGAGTTCTGGGCATCGGCATCTTTGCTGGCCGCGTGATCACCGGCGCGCTGCTCGACCGCTTCTGGCAGGGTTTCGTTGCCTTCCCGCTTCTGTGCCTGCCTGCCATAACCTGTGTCATCCTGCTTGCGCCGGATGTCTCCTTCGCCATGGCCGCTGCCGGCGCCTTTTTCCTCGGCTTTGCCGCCGGCGCCGAAAGCGACCTGATCGCCTATCTTGCAGGGCGCTATTTCGGCATGGCGCACTATGGGAAGATCTATGGCATGCTCTACATGCCTTTCGGCATTGCCTCGGCGCTGTCGTCGATCATCTATGCCTATGTGCGCGACGTGACCGGAAGTTACGACCTCATCCTCACGATCGCGATCTTCGGCTTCGTTGTCGGAGGCGCGCTACTGCTGCTGCTGGGCAGATACCCTGCGCATTTCGAGGCCGATGAGCCAGCCGATATGCTGCTGCAAAAGGCCTGACCCGAAAAACATGAAAGGACTGTCATGGCAACGCTTGCCGAAACCAGCCTGATCGAGGCGCTTGGCGCCGGAGGCGCCGAAGTGCTGACCGACAAGGCTTCTCTCGATTTCTATGCCCACGACATCTACTCGCGTGGCGCGGACCTTGCAGCCGTTGTGCGCCCGCATGACACGCAAGCCCTGGCGGCAGCAGTGCGCGTCGCCACGGATCGTGGCCACATGGTGATCCCGCGTGGCGGCGGGATGAGCTATACGGGTGGTTACACCGCACCGGCGCCCGGTGCTGTGCTGATCGATACGGCAGCCATGAACCGCGTGCTCGACATCAACGAGACCGACATGACCGTGACGGTCGAACCTGGATGCACCTGGGCAAAGCTATACGAGACACTGCAGCCGCGCGGCCTGAGGACGCCTTTCTGGGGCTCGCTTTCCGGGCTGCACGCCACAGTTGGCGGTGGCATGAGCCAGAATGCCATATTCTGGGGCACGGGCCGCCATGGAACGGCAGCGCTCAGCTGTGTCTCGCTCGACGTGGTGCTCGCCGATGGCAGCATCATGAAGACGGGCAGTCGTCATGCCCGGCCCTATGGACCCGATCTGACAGGCCTTTTCCTGTGCGATACCGGGGCACTCGGGGTGAAGGCCACCATCACGCTGCGCCTTGTTCCGGAAGCGCGTGCCCATGGCTACGCCAGCTTCACCTTTGAAACCCACGCCCAGGTCATCGAGGCCATGAGCGCCATCGAGCGTGCCGGCATTGCCACGGAATGTTTCGGCTTTGATCCGCGCCTCAATGCCATACGCATGCAGCGCGACAGCCTCGCCAGCGATGCCAGGCAACTGGTGGGCATGATGAAGAAGCAGGGTTCGGTGCTGAAGGCCCTGAAGGAAGGCGCCAGGGTCGTCGCGGCCGGGCGTAACTTCCTGAAGGATGCGCAATTCTCCATGCACGTCATGGCGGAAGCACGGGAGCAACATACAGCCGACGCAGACATCGCCACCGCCCGTGCGATCGTCGCCAGGGCGGGCGGCAAGGAAGTCGAGAACACGATTCCCAAGATCGTGCGCGCCAATCCGTTTGGTCCGCTCAACTCGATGGTTGGCCCACAGGGCGAGCGCTGGGCGCCAATCCATGGCCTGCTGCCACACAGCAGGGCCAAGGCCTTCTATGATGCGGTCGAGGCGCTTTTCGCAGACAATGCGGAGCGAATGGAAAGGCTCGGCATTCATCCCGGAACCCTGGTTGCCATGGTTGGCGGGGCGGGAATCGTGATCGAGCCCTGCCTCTACTGGCCCGACACACGCAACCCGCTGATCGACGCAACCGTCGAGGCCGCCCATCTTTCCAAGTTGCCGGACCATCCGCACGACCCCGAGATCTGGGAAACGGTGCAGGACCTGAAGCAGGCCATCGTCGACCTGTTGTTCGAGCATGGCGCCACCCATTTCCAGATCGCGCGCACCTATCGCTATCGCGACAGCCTTGATCCGGCAGCGGACGCCCTTCTTGTCAGCCTGAAGAAGGCGGTTGATCCGCGCGGGCTGATGAACCCGGGCGCTCTGGGTCTCTAGAGGACAGGCCAATGGTCAGCCGCAGGCATCTTCTGGCATCGGCGGTCATTTCCGCCGGCATCGGCCTGGCCGGCCGGCCAGGCGAACTGCTGGCGGCTTCGGCGGGCATGGATGATGAAGGACAGAAGACAATGAACGCGAATGCCGGGGGCGAAACGCAGGCGGCCATGATCAAGCCCTATTCAGCCGTGGCCATGCAGCTTGCCGCGCAGTCCGTAGAGAAGTCGCCGGACCGCGCGTCGGCACGGCGGCAGATGGCGGCGATGATCGAAACGCTGGAGCCCAAGATCCGCTCCTCGGCAATCTTCATTGCCCAATATGGCGGCAGCCCCGTCAGGCTTGCGGTGCTGCCGGAATATCTCCTCACCAGCTACCCCGGGCGCATTTCCATTCCCGATTTCGCCGAGAAGGCGGCGCTGGAGATCGACGGACCGGAATATGAGGCCCTGGGCGCCATGGCCCAGCGTCTCGGCATGTTCATCGCCGGAAACGCCTATGAGGCCGATCCGCACTTTCCGAAGCTCTATTTCCAGACCTGCTTCATCATTTCCCCCGCGGGCGAGGTGGTGCTTCGGTATCGCCGCCTGAACTCCATGTTCGCGCCGACGCCGCATGATGTCTGGTCGAAATATCTCGACATCTATGGCCTCGATGGCGTGTTCCCCGTGGCCAGGACGGAAATCGGCAATCTGGCGGCGATCGCCTCGGAAGAGATACTTTACCCCGAGATTGCACGCGCGCTTGCGCTGCGGGGCGCAGAGGTCTTCGCGCACAGCTCTTCCGAGATCGGCTCGCCCATCGATACCCCGAAGGATATTGCAAAGCGCGCCCGTGCCCAGGAAAATCTGGCGTATGTCGTCTCGGCCAACACCGCAGGGATAGATTTTTCGGCCATGCCTTTCGCCTCGGCTGACGGCAATTCGATGGTTGTCGACTATAAGGGCAGGGTGATCGCGGAATCCGGCACAGGCGAGACCTTCACCGCCTTTGCCGACATCGACATCGCCGGTCTTCGCGCCCATCGTCGCAAGCCGTCGATGACGAATTTCCTGGCCCGGCAGCGGCTGGAGCTTTTTGCCGCCACCTATGCCGGCCAGTCGCCGCAGCCGGCCAATTCCTTGATGAAGGGCAATGACATTGTCGTGCCGGACCGCGACATGTTTCTGAGAGTGCAGGAGCAGACCATAGAACGCATGGTGAAGGAAGGCCTGATATGAGCAACAAGCGTCCCGACATGGTGCCGCCCTATCGCGCTGTCACGCGGCACGAGATGATGCCGGTGGCCAGCCACGACGAGGCGGCCCGCTTCGACTTTCTGGCGCATTTCAACAAGGTGCTTTCCGGCAATCTTGGGCCGGGCAACAGGATGGCGTATGAGGGCCGTGTGTTGCCGGCCTTCCGCGCGACCCACGGTCGCGACCCGAAGGACCGGTTCGAGATCCGCAACGCGATGAACCGGGATCCCTTCCATCAGCTCTGGTCGGCCTCGCGGCGCAACTCCATGGAAATGCGCCAGCAGAACGGGCGGGCGATGGTGCTGCGCCAGCTCGACGAACTTGACGCAAAGGCGCGCCGGCTGAACGAGGGCAAGGCGACGCTGCAACTCGATCCCTCTGTCGAGGTGCCGCATTATCAGTCGGCTGTGGACATTCATTGCATGCCCGGCAGCTACCATGGCGAGGAGCGCCCGGGCGATGTGTCGGCAGGCGCCAATTACGATGCCGGCCTTTTCGCCACCACGGGCGGCGCACTGGGCGGGCTTTCCGATGGCGGCGGCCAGGCGATCGCGCAGTGGGTGCAGAAGAATTATCCGGGCTGGAAGCCGCGCCGGATGCTCGATCTCGGCTCAACCATCGGCCACAATGTCGTGCCGCTGGCGCTGGCCTTCCCCGAGACCGAATTCTTCGCCATCGACACGGCAGCGGCCTCGCTGCGCTATGGCCATGCCCGCGCGCAGGCGCTGGGCGCCACGAACATCACCTTCATCCAGATGAACGCCGAAGATCTTTCCCGCTGGGATGACGGCTATTTCGACTGGGTGCAGACCACGATGTTCCTGCACGAACTGAGCGGCAAGGCGCTGCCGAAGATCATCCGGGAAGGGTATCGGGTGCTTGGCGAGCATGGCCTGATGCTGCATCTCGAGCAGCCGCAGTACAGCGATGACATGCCGCTCTATGAGCAGTTCATCCGCGACTGGGATGCCTTCAACAACAATGAGCCCTTCTGGTCAGCCATGCATGCGCTGGACCTGAAACAGCAAATGATCGAGGCCGGCTTCAAGGCGGAAGAGTTGTTCGTCACCGGCGTGAAGGCGGTGGTGGATCGCTCCATCTTTCCGGAGGCGCCCACCGACGAAACCGAAGATCACGGCCGCGCGGCAGCCTGGCACGCCTATGGCGCATGGAAGGGAGTCGAACCCAAGTGACGGAGCGCGAAATCGACTGGATGGCGCTGGCCAACCGCAAGCCCAAGGGCAAACGCCCCTCCTTCTTCGACGAGCCGGAAGACGATGTCTTCTATTCCGTGCTGCTGGCCCTCGTGGGGGAGGTATCGGTCATGCGCCACCGTCTCGATACGGTGGAGCGGCTGCTGGAACGCAAGGGCACGATCACCCGCGCCGACATCGAGGCCTTCGTGCCTGATACGGTCGATGCGGCCGAGCGCAGCGACATGACGCGCGAATATATCCTGCGCATCATGCGCGGTCCGATGCAGGCGGTGGAAGCCATGGCCGAGAACGAACCCCCGGTCGAACAGGTCTGCGAGGAACTGCTGAACAGCTGAGGTGAATCCTGAGTGCCGCTGGTTTCATGATGGCCTAAGGTGAAGCCGGTTCGGCGGGCTGCCTTGGCGTGGCGATGGCTGCAGGGGACATCGCCTCATCATCCGGCATTCGCATATGGCAGGTGCCGGAATTTGGTGCTGGACAACGCTCCGCCCCGCCACGCGTGATCAGGCGGAGCGGCTGGCAACCGCTACCTGCGCTTTAGCCAGCCGTTCTGGTCCGAGGCTATTCGCTCCTAGAGGCTGCGGGCGCTCACGCCTCACCTCTGTTTGGGCAGGGCGCTTTCGTGATCTCCGACAAAAACAGAGTTAGTCGTGCCGGCGCGCCAAGCATATGCAATCCTTATGGGCGGGTCGGCTCAACCGGCACGACGTAAGTCCACCCTTACAGGCTCCCGAGGATTCAGAGGCGGCGGCCTCCTGCACGGTCTCGTCTCGTCGGGCGTTGCTGATAGCGGCTTTACCCTCAATTCGCAGGACTGCTTCCTTGGAAGTCCTGGTTTCTCCAAGCTGCCAGCACGCCCTTCAAAATAAATAGAGCTTTGTTTTTATTGGCGGAAGGGGTGGGATTCGAACCCACGGATGCTTGCACATCGGCGGTTTTCAAGACCGCTGCAATCGACCACTCTGCCACCCTTCCGCGCGGCTGGCGTGCCATGTCGCGCCTCCCTATCCGGCGGAGCGGCTGCTTGCAATGCGGTGGGCCGGGGGTGAGGGCGGGCGAAAGGGGATTCACGCGGGAGTCCGCCTGTGGCACTGTTGGAAAATGCCTTTTCTGATGCATCTTGCCCGCCTTGCCGCACCGCTTTCGCTGCTGTCCGTCCTTGCCTTGTCCGCGCCGGCCGGGGCCGATGTCACGCAGCCGGAAGCGGCTTTTCCGGTCTGGCTCGAAAACTACAAGGCTGCCGCCGTTTCGCGCGGGCTGGACCCGGCCTGGCTCGATGCGACGCTGGAGGGCGCGCGCTATGTGCCGCGCGTGGTGGAGCTTGACCGGTTCCAGCCCGATGACAGTGGCCGCCGCAATGTCTTTGCCGATTACCTCCAGCGCCAGCTGACCCCGCAGCGCATCGCCGACGGGCGCGAACGCGCGCCGCTTCATGCCGATGCGCTTGCCCGGATTTCGGCCGATACAGGCGTGCCCGCGCCAGTGATCCTGGCCATCTGGGGCATGGAAACCAGCTATGGCCGCGTGATGGGGGGCTTTGACCTGCCATCGGCCATTGCGACGCTTGCCTTCGATGGCCGGCGCGAAGCCCTGTTCACCCGCGAGCTGGATGCGTTGGTCCGCATCGTGGGTGAGGGGCGGGCGGCGCGGTCGCAGCTGACCGGCAGCTGGGCGGGCGCTTTCGGCCAGTCCCAGTTCCTGCCCAGTTCCTATCTGGCGCTGGCGCGTGATGGCGATGGCGACGGGCGTGTCGATCTGTGGAATTCCACGCCCGATGCCTTTGCCTCCATCGCCCATTATCTGAAGGAAAATGGCTGGGCGCCCGGTGTTGGCTGGGGCTTTCGCGTTGGTGTGCCGCGGGATTTCGACCGCGCATCGGTCGTCAATCCGGAGCCACCGAAAAGCTGCATCCGCCCGCTGGAACGGCACAGCCGCTGGATGACGGCGGTCGAATGGCGTGCGCTTGGCTTCCGGCCGCTGAACGCCCTGTGGCCGGCAGACACGGTGGAAATGACGCTGGTGGAGCCTGACGGGCCGGGCGAGGGTGCATTCCTGACAACCCGCAGCTATCGGGCGCTGATGGCCTATAATTGTTCCAACTTCTATGCCCTGTCCGTCGGCCTGCTGGCCAATGCCCTGGAGCCTGCGACGAAATGATCGCCTGCGACGAAATGTTGGCCTGCACCAAAACGCACAGACGGCATCGGCAGGATCGAGGCCTGGCGGGCAGGCTTGCGCTTCCGCTGGCGCTGGGCATGGCGCTTGTTGTTTCAGCCTGTGCTTCCGGGCCGAAAAAGGCGCCGGCAGCCAGTTCCGCCACAAAGGCCCCGGTGGCGCCCCCGGGCGTCAAGATCGGCAAGCCCTATGCCGTTTTCGGCAAGACCTATGTGCCGGGCGACGACCGCGCCTATGACGAGGTGGGGATCGCCAGCTGGTATGGCCCGACCTTTCATGCCAAGCCCACCGCCAATGGCGAGACCTACAATCAGGATGATGTGACCGCCGCGCACAAGACGCTGCCGATGCCGAGCTGGGTCGAGGTCCATAATCTCGACAATGGCCGCAAGCTGACTGTCAGGATCAATGATCGCGGGCCGTTCGTCGATGGCCGCATCATTGACCTGTCGCGCCGTTCGGCCCAGCTTCTGGGGGTGGACAGGCCAGGCCTTGCCCGCGTGCGGGTGCGACGCGTCTTTCCCGAAGGGGACTGGGCGCGCGTGACACCGCCCATGCTGCCCGGCCAGCGCCCCGCGCAGGTGCAGGTGGCATCCACCGCGCCGGCCAACCGCGCTGCCGCGCCCGCCGCCACTGCCGCAACGCAGCCAGCCGGCGTGCCGATTCAGGCCGGTGGTGTGCCGGCATCGCTTGCCATGGCGGCGGCTCTGCCCGCGCCGGCCATTGCGCCGGCGCCGAGCAGGGCGGAAAACCCGGTCGCGGGCAGCTTCATCCAGGTGGCGGCCCTGTCCGACGAGGGGCGGGCGCGGGCGCTGGCATCGGTGCTTTCGGATTACGGTCCTTCGGCGGCCGTGCCCGCGCCTGGTGGCCTGTGGCGCGTGCGCATCGGGCCGGTGCCGGCGGACCGTTTCGATGCGCTGTTGTGGGAAGTGCGCGCTGCTGGCTACGCCGATGCGCGGCCGGCCCGGTGGTGATAGCGGCGGCACGGGGCCGTTTCATCGCCTTCGAGGGCGGCGAGGGGGCCGGCAAATCCACGCAGATCCGGCGGCTGGCCGAACGGCTGCGCGCGCACGGTGAAGATGTGGTGGAAACCCGCGAGCCGGGCGGCACGCCGGGCGCCGAGGAAATCCGCCAGCTGTTCGTGACTGGCGAGGCCGGGCGCTGGGTGGCCGAGACGGATGCCCTGCTGGTCAGCGCGGCGCGCGCCGACCATGTGGCGCGCCTGATCCGCCCGGCGCTGGAGGCGGGGCGCACGGTGCTGTGCGACCGCTTCGTGCATTCGACGCTTGCCTATCAGGGCCACGGCAAGGGCCTGCCGATGGACGTGCTGCACGCGATCCATGACTTCGCCACCGGCGGCCTGTGGCCCGATGCCGTGCTCTGGCTAGACCTGCCGGTGGAAGAGGGGCTGGCCCGCTCCACCCGGCGGCTGGCGACGGGGGGCGTCGCCGAACAGCGGTTCGAGCAGCTTGATCTGGCCTATCACCAGCGCGTGCGCGAAGGTTTTGCGGCGCTGGCGGCGGCGGACCGGCGCTTTCACCGCATCGATGCCAGCCGCCCGGTCGAGGCGGTGGAAGAGGCTATCGCTGCCGCTCTCGCGGTCTGAGCAGTTCGTCGCTCAGGCCCTTGTCGGTTCCGCACAGACGGTCCCAGAAGCGGAAATAGAGGCCGTAGTTCGACAGATACTGGCTGTGGTGCAGATGATGGTGCGAGGCCGAGATGATGTGTCGCCCGAACCATCCCTCGACCCAGCGGCGCGGGAAGATTTCCCACCCCATGTGGTTGGTGACGCCGAAGAAGGTCATCACCAGCAGCACCAGCATCAGCCCGCCCGCATGGATGGGAATGAGGAAGGCCAGCGCCGGCACCAGCCAGGCGGCCGACAGCGACTCCCAGGGGTGGAAGGCCATGGCGGCCCAGGCCGTGGGCGGGCGGCTTTCATGGTGCACGGCGTGGGCCTTGCGGAACAGCCAGGGCCAGTGGTGCATGGCGCGGTGGGTCCAGTAGAACCAGGCATCATGGATGAAGAGATAGAGGAAGACCGAAACCGGCATCCACCAGAGCGGCATGGCGTGCGGATCGATGTAGATGCGTGTCATGCCGTGGTTCAGCCACAGATGGGCGGTGACGCCCGCCGGCACGCCATAGAAAAGCGCCGCCGTGATCGACCAGCCGATTTCCCGCCGCACCTGCCGGGAAAGCCGGGCGGCCTTTTTCGGATCGGACGGCGCATAGACTTCGGGGCGGATGCGGCGTGCCGCCCATGCAAACAGGCCGGAGGTGGCGAAATAGCGTGCGATGACGATCAGGCACATGCCCGCGACGGAAATGGCAAGGGCAGGGGACGCGAGCGCAAGCATGCGTTTCACCTAGCCGGCGACCGCGCTTCGGGCTAGAGGCGTTGGCGTGGCAAGCGCGCGCAGGTCATCTCCGCATTTCGATATCCTGCTGGCTGGCGGGGGCCTTTCCGCCGGCCTCGTGGCGCTGGCCCTTGCCCGCCACCGGCCCGATGTTTCGGTGGCGATAGTGGAGGAGGGGCCATCCTTCGGGGGCAACCACACATGGTCGAGCTTTGAAAGCGACCAGTCTGCGGAAGGGCAGGCGCTGGCGGAGCGGGTCGTTGCGCACCGCTGGCGCGGCTATGAGGTGCGCTTTCCCGGGCATCGCCGCCATGTCGATGCCGTCTATCAATCCGCCACATCCGAACGGCTGAATGCGGCCATGCGGGAAATCCTGCCGGCCGGGGCATGTTTCACTGGCTGCCGTGTTGCGGAAATGGCGCCCGATGGCATCGTTCTGCAAGATGGGCGGCGGCTTTCGGCCGGCGCTGTCCTGGATGCCCGCGGCCAGCGGGCGACTGGTGCGCTCGACCTCGGGTTCCAGAAGTTTGTCGGGCTTGAACTGGAGCTTGAGGCGCCGCACGGGCTTTCCGGCCCCGTCATCATGGACGCGACCGTCGATCAGGAGGATGGCTACCGCTTCCTTTATACCCTGCCGTTCAGCCCCACCACGGCCCTTGTCGAGGACACCTATTATGCCGATGGCCCGGTGCTCGATCGTGCGGCCGTGGCCGACAGGGTGCATGCCTATGCCCGGGCGCAGGGCTGGCGCGTGAAGCGCATCATACGCGACGAGGACGGCGTGCTGCCGATCGCCATCGGCGGCGATATCCGCGCGCATCTTGGCCATGCGCCCGATGGCATCGCGCCCATCGGCATGGCGGCGGCGCTTTTCCACCCTGTCACGGGCTACAGCTTCCCCGATGCGGTGCGCCTGGCGCTGAAGGTTGCAGCACTGCCCGATCTTTCGGGCGCGGCAATCGACCGCGCAGTGCGCGCCCATGCCATAAAGACCTGGGAAGACCGGGGTTTCTACAGGCTTCTCAATACCATGCTGTTCCGCGCCGCGGCCCCGCACGAGCGGCGGCAGGTGCTGGAACGTTTTTACCGGCTGGATGCGCGCCTTGTCGCGCGCTTCTATGCTGGCCATAGCAACTGGAAAGACAAGGCACGCATCCTGATGGGCAAGCCGCCCATTCCCGTCCACCGGGCGGTGCGGGCCATCATGAAGGGCTGACAGGCGATGGAGCGAACGGCAGCAGTGATCGGGTCGGGCTTTGGCGGGCTGGCGCTTGCCATCCGCCTGCAATCGGCCGGTATCCGCACAACCCTGATCGAGGCGCGCGACAAGCCCGGCGGGCGTGCCTATGTCTATGAGGATCAGGGTTTCGTCTTCGACGCGGGGCCGACCGTGATTACGGACCCGAGCTGCCTTGAAGAGCTTTTCGCCCTGTCTGGCCGGGACATCGCCGATTATGTCGACCTGATGCCGGTCTCGCCCTTCTACCGGCTGATGTGGGAAAGCGGGAACAGCTTCGACTATTCGAACGACGAGCCGGAGCTTCTGCGCCAGATCGCCGCCAAGAACCCCAGGGATGTGGCGGGCTATCAGCGCTTCATGGAATTCTCGGACAATGTTTTCCGTGAAGGCTATCAGAAGCTTGGCCATGAAGCGTTTCTCGATTTCCGCTCCATGCTCGAAGCCGCGCCCAGCCTGATGCGCTACCAGGCCTATCGGTCTGTCTATTCGATGGTGTCGAGCTTCATCGAGGACCCTGAACTCCGCGAGGCGTTCAGCTTCCACACGCTGCTGGTGGGCGGCAACCCGTTCAAGACATCCTCCATCTATGCCCTGATCCACGCGCTGGAGAAGAAATGGGGCGTCTGGTTCCCGCGCGGTGGCACCCATGCGCTGGTCAGGGGCTTGCTGAAGCTTTTCACCGATCTTGGCGGCGAAGTGCGCATGGGCCAGAAGGTGGCGCGGATCGAGGCCGCCGCCGGCCATGTGATGGGCGTGACGCTGGCCGACGGCACGGAACTGAAATTAGATACCGTCGCGTCCAACGGCGATGTCGTCCACACCTACAAGGATCTGCTGGGCCATCATCCGCGCGGGTCGAAGATGTCGAAGTCGATGCAGCGGCGCAGCTTCTCGCCCTCGCTTTTCGTCACCTATTTCGGCCTCAAGGCGCCGCAGCCGCAGGTGGCCCACCACACCATCCTGTTCGGCCCGCGCTACCGCGAGCTGCTGGACGACATCTACAGCAACGGCGTTCTGGCCGAGGACTTCTCGCTCTATCTCCACCATCCGACCGCGAGCGACCCGTCGATGGCGCCCGATGGCTGCTCGGCCTTCTATGTGCTTTCCCCGGTGCCGCATCTGGGCAAGTTCCCGGCCGACTGGGATTCGGTCGCACCAGCCTATGCCGACCGCATCCTCGCCTATCTCGAGCGGCGGCTGATCCCGGGCCTGCGCGACAATCTCGTCACTATGCGGACTTTTACGCCCGAGAATTTCCGCACCGAGCTGAACGCCCATCTGGGCAGCGCCTTCAGCCTGGAGCCGGTGCTGTGGCAATCGGCCTATTTCCGCACCCATAACCGGGACGATGTGCTGAAGAATCTCTATTTCGTGGGCGCCGGCACCCATCCGGGGGCCGGGATTCCAGGGGTCGTCGGGTCTGCAAAGGCAACCGCCAAGCTCATGCTTTCGGACCTTGGCGCCGAATATCCGCAGGCGGGCAGCAATGGCGGGCCGTCCCTGCAGGCAGCGGAATGACTGAGGACAATGTCCTGTCCGCGGCCCAGGAGGCCATTGCAAAGGGGTCAAGAAGCTTCGCGCTTGCCAGCCGCCTGTTCGACGGTCCCACGCGTGACCGTGCGACCCTGCTCTATGCCTGGTGCCGCCATTGCGACGATGTGATCGACGGCCAGTATCTGGGGGAGGGCAGCCATGACTGGGCCGGCGCATGGGGTGGCACCCCGCATCAGCGCCTGGACCGGCTGCGCGACCTGACCGACAAGGCGCTGGCTGGCGCGCCGACTGGCGAGCCCGCCTTCGATGCGCTCGCCCGGGTCGCCCGCGAGACGGAGATGCCCGCCCGCTATCCGCATGACCTGCTGGAAGGCTTCCGCATGGACGTGGACTGGAAGCCGGTGCGCGACATCGACCACCTGCTGACCTATTGCTACCATGTTGCCGGCTGCGTGGGCGTGATGATGGCGATTGTCATGGGGGTGTCGCCAGACGATCATGCGACGCTGTCGCGCGCCTCCGATCTCGGCCTCAGCTTCCAGCTGAACAATATCGCCCGCGATGTTGCGGAAGATGCCGGGCGCGGCCGCTGCTATCTGCCCGCGGACTGGCTGGCGGAGGAAGGGCTGACCGCCGGAACCCACGACCGCCCCGAAAACCGTGCCGCCCTGCATCGCGTTGTGACGCGCCTCGTTGATCTTGCCGAGCGATACGAGGCATCTGCCGCCCATGGCGTGCCGGCGCTGCGCAACCGGCAGGCTTGGGCGGTGCTGTCTGCTGCACACATCTATGGCGACATCGGCCGCAAGGTGCGGGATGCCGGCCCGCTCGCGCTTGAAGGCCGTGCCTACACCCGCCGCCGCGACAAGCTGATCGCGGTGGCCCTTGCCGCGCCCGAGGCGCTGTGGAAGCGCAACATCGGCGTTTCGACCTCCGCCGACCGCAGCGGCCTGTGGACTCCGGACTTCAGCTGACCCGCAAGGCCTCTTCCGCAAACTGCTTCGCAGGCCTGATTTCAGTCGATGCCGCCTGCCATGTTCCGGCCCACGGGGTTTTCGCGCACAACAGCCTTGCCCGTGCGGGCATTCTCGGCAAGCTGCCGCTTGAGCGCCTGTATGGGGGGCGCCCAGATGAAGCCGAAGGAAACCGTGCCGTCGCGGCTTTCCACCACATGGTGCAGACGGTGCGCCTGCACGATGCGCTTCATGTAGGCTGAGCGCGGCACATAGCCGGTTTCGATGCGGCGGTGGACGATGATGTCATGGAAGCCGAAATAGATGGCGCCATAGGCGGTGATGCCGCCGGCCAGCCAGACATAGAAGCTGCCCCAGTTTTCCTGCACGCCCAGCCAGAACAGGCTGATGGCAACCGCCGCCCCCATCACGCCATACCAGTCGTTCGCTTCGAAGAAGCCCTGACGTGCCGTATGATGGGATTTGTGCAGGAACCAGCCCGGCCCGTGCATCACATATTTGTGGCCCAGAATCGCCACCACCTCCATGCCCAGCACGGTGGCGACGAAAAGCAGGATGCCCAGATACCAGGGAATGTCGAACGGCATGAGGCTGCTTTAGCCCCCCGTCGCGCCCCGGAACAGGCCTGATTTTGTCGCGCTGGCCCATGCTGCGGCCCATTGGCTGTCGATCACCGCGCCCCTCGCCATCCTGCTCCGCCATCACTAGATAGCAATCCATGGGCATCGTCATCCGCACCTCGCTCGACGAGATACCTCTTCCCGATGGTTTCGTCCCCAACCGGCCCCAGCGGCCGGAAAAGTCCGAAGGCGGGAAGCGTTTCATTCTGAAGAGCGACTATGAGCCGGCTGGCGACCAGCCAGCCGCCATTGCCGAACTCGTGAAGCAGGCCCGCGCCGGAGAGCGCGACCAGGTTCTTCTGGGCGTTACCGGCTCAGGCAAGACCTTCACCATGGCGAAGGTGGTGGAAGAACTGCAACGCCCGACACTCGTGCTTGCCCCCAACAAGATCCTTGCCGCCCAGCTCTATGGCGAGTTCAAGAGCTTCTTTCCCGACAATGCTGTCGAATATTTCGTAAGCTATTACGATTATTACCAGCCGGAGGCCTATGTGCCCCGGACCGACACCTATATCGAGAAGGAAAGCTCGATCAACGAGGCGATCGACCGGATGCGCCATTCGGCCACGCGCGCCCTGCTGGAACGCGACGACGTGCTCATCGTGGCCTCCGTATCCTGCCTTTACGGCATTGGCTCGGTCGAGACCTATTCGGCCATGACCTTCAGCCTGAAGAAGGGCGACAGTCACGACCCGCGCGAAATCTTGCGGAAGCTCGTCGCCCTTCAATACAAGCGCAATGAAATGAACTTCGTGCGCGGCAGCTTCCGCATGAAGGGCGACACGCTGGAAATCTTCCCCAGCCACTATGAAGACATGGCCTGGCGCATCTCCTTCTTCGGAGAGGAGATAGAGGCCATCACCGAGTTCGACCCGCTGACAGGCAACCGCATCGCCAGCCTGGACAGTGTGAAAATCTACGCCAACAGCCATTATGTAACCCCCGGCCCGACCCTGAAGCAGGCAACCGAAGCCATACGCCATGAACTGGCCGAGCGGCTGAAGGAGCTGGAAGCCGAAGGCAAGCTGCTGGAATTGCAGCGCCTTGAGCAGCGCACTAACTTCGACCTGGAGATGATCGCCGCCACGGGAAGCTGTGCCGGGATTGAGAATTACAGCCGCTTCCTGACTGGCCGCCTGCCTGGAGAGCCGCCGCCGACATTGTTCGAATATCTGCCGGAAAATGCGCTGCTGTTCGTGGATGAAAGCCATGTGACCGTGCCGCAGGTGGGGGGCATGGCCCGGGGAGACCGTGTGCGGAAGGTCACGCTTGCCGAATATGGCTTCCGCCTGCCCAGCTGTGTCGACAACCGGCCGCTGAAGTTCGAGGAATGGGATCTGATGCGGCCGCAGACCGTTTGCGTATCGGCCACGCCCGGCCGGTGGGAGATGGAGCAGACCGGCGGCGTATTCGTGGAGCAGGTGATCCGTCCGACCGGGCTTGTCGACCCGCCGGTCGATATCCGCCCTGTCGAGGACCAGGTGGATGATCTGATCGCCGAGGCAAAGGCAACGGCCGCCAAGGGCTATCGCACGCTTGTCACCACGCTCACCAAGAAGATGGCCGAGGACCTGACCGAGTTCCTGCACGAGGCCGGCCTCAAGGTGCGCTACATGCATTCCGACGTGGAGACGCTCGAACGCATCGAGCTGATCCGCGACCTGCGCATGGGGGTCTATGATGTCCTTGTGGGAATCAACCTGCTGCGCGAGGGCCTCGACATCCCCGAGTGCGGCCTTGTCTGCATTCTCGATGCCGACAAGGAGGGCTTCCTGCGTTCGGAAACCTCACTCATCCAGACCATCGGCCGGGCGGCGCGAAATGCCGAGGGGCGCGTGATCCTCTATGCCGACCACCGCACCGGCAGCATGGAGCGCGCGCTGGCCGAAACCGGGCGCCGCCGCGAAAAGCAGGTCGCCTGGAACATGGCGCATGGCGTCACCCCGACGACTGTCAGGAAGGCGATTGCCGATGTTGTTGGCCATGTGGCGGCGAAGGACCATCTGACCGTCGAAATCGACGAGGACACGCCGCATCTCGTCGGCCACAATCTGAAGGCCTATATCGCCGAGCTGGAAAAGAAGATGCAGAAGGCAGCGGCGGACCTCGAGTTCGAGGAAGCCGCCCGCCTGCGGGACGAGATACGGCGGCTGGAAGCCGACGAACTGGGAATCCCGACCGGGCAGGCCGCCCCCGTGCGGGGCAGGGCGGATGCCGGCCGGCCCGGCACCCGCACCAACAAATGGGGAAAGATGCGGGCCAGGGGCGGCAAGCGCTGATCAGCGCGGCGATGCCGCCAGCGCCTCACCCTTCACAATGTTTCCGCCCTTCATGATGACGAGGAAGGCCTTCCCGGGCTGCGCCACCAGAGAGAGGTCCGCGATCGGGTCGCCATCGACGAGGATGAGGTCAGCGAGCGCGCCTGTCTTCACCACGCCGAGGTCGCCCGGATAGGGGTTGCGCGGGCCTGAAAGTGCCAGAAGGCGCGCATTGTCGTGCGTTACCATCTTCAGCGTTTCAGCCGGCGTGAACCACTGGGTCAGCTTCAGGATATAGCTGTTCTGGTTGGCGTTCATCTCGGGGTGGAAAAGGAAATCCGTGCCCCAGGCCAGTTTCACGCCATGTTTTTTGGCCAGCGCCCAGGCCTGGTCGGAGCCTTTGCGCACTTCCATCTTCTTGGCCAGCCGCTCCGGCGGGTCGTTCGCTGGCGGCGCCGCCAGGTTCTGCAGCGACAGCCAGACACCGCGTTCGGCCATCAGGCGGATCGTTTCCTCATCCAGAAGCTGTCCATGCTCGACGGATTTCACGCCGGCTTCCACGGCCCGGCGTACGGCGCGCGGCGTGTAGGCGTGCACCGTGACATAGGTGCCCCAGTCCTCGGCGGCGGCGACGGCCGCGGAAAGCTCTTCGGGCAGATATTGGGTCACGTCGATGGGATCATAGGCGGAGGATGATCCGCCGCCCGCCATCAGCTTGATCTGGCTGGCGCCGAAGCGCAGATTCTCGCGCGTGGCCGTCAGCACTTCGTCACGCCCGTCGGCGATGAAGGTGGCGCCCAGCTGTTCCGCGCGCGAGGGCTTGCCGAAGAAACGGCGGGATTGTTCGTGCGGGTGGCGGAAATCGCCATGTCCCGAGGTCTGGCTGATGGTCGCGCCCGAGGGCCAGACGCGTGGCCCCCTGTAGCGCCCGCTGTCGATCCCGGCCTTCAGCCCGAAGATGGGGCCGCCCATGTCGCGCACGCTGGTGAAGCCGCGCAGCAGCATGCGCTCGGCCTCCGCCGCGGCTGCCGCCTCGGCTTTGGCGGGCGTGAGGTCCGGCGACATCAGATCGGCTTCGGAGAGCGCCGAAAAGGTCAGGTGGACATGCACGTCAATCAGGCCGGGCATCAGGGTGCGGCCCTGCCCCTCGATCACGCGGGCGCCACTGGCGTCCATGGCGCCGCCGATGGCGGCGATCCTGCCATCACGCACAAGGACATCGGTGGGCGAGGACAGGCGCGCGCTGACTCCGTCAAAGACGCGGACCTGCCGGAACAGGGTTGCTTCCGCGCCCTCTGCCGATTCAGCGGCCTGGGTTGCCGGCGCCGCCACCAGCGACGCAATCAGCGCCCACATAAGCCTGTTGCCTGTCATCCGTATCCCCCTGTTTGCGCACGGCCCTTCCTTGAGGGCCTGTTTACATAGTCTGGCACCGCCAAAGACTGATGGGAAGCCATGTGGCATCGTATCTGCCGGTTCAATCCTGCCCGGGCAGATCGGCAACCGCTTCTGTTGCTTCCTCATGCGCATCCTTCGGCGCCCAGGGCACGCGGCAGTGCTGCACGGGCTTTCCGGCTGCATCAAGGCAGGGCTGGTGCGGCACTTTGCCCGTGCCGGGAAGCGCCCATTCAAGCCCCGCGCGGATGGCCGGCACATAGACGGAGCCATGATCCTCGCCGGGGAATATGCGTGTCTCCAGCTTCAGCGAAGGATAGCCGCGTGCACGCAGGTTACGCGCCAGTTCCTCCATGTCTTCCACCATGGCGTGGCGTGCGCTGGCATGCGGTTCGGTATCCGGGTCGGGCACGGTTTCCTCGCCGCCGATCATGAACAGCACTTCGGCCGGCAGGTCCTTGTGGCGAAGGGCGTAGCCGCGTTCGCGCGCGATCATCAGCCGCCTGCCATACCAGAGCGATGGGCTGATGAGGATGTAGCGGGAAAACAGGCGCGGTTCGCTCAGCAGCACATGGGCGCCGAACAGGCCGCCATAGCTGTGCCCGGCATAGATGCGCCGTGCCGGATCGATGCGGTAGCGCGCTTCCAGGAAGGGCAAGACCTCGTCGCGCAGGTGGCGCATGTAGCCATCCGCCTCGCCATAGCGGACAGGGCGGCCCGGCATGTCGGAGCGGGCGTCGATGTCGCCATGAGGGCTGGGCGTATAATCGCGCCGGCGGCTGTATTGCCGGCTATCGCCCGCGGCATCCCCAAGGCCGACGATGATGGCATCCTCCAGCCCGCGCCCGCCAGCCCTGAGCCGCAGATGCATGGCGCGAATGAGGGCGAAGCTGGTCGGTGCGTCTGTCGTGAAGAGCACGGGGTAACGGCGTTCGGCACTGGCATCATAGCCGGGGGGAAGCGCCACCATCAGCGTGTAATCACGCTGCAGGGCGGCTGCCCTGATCGCGTGCACCTCGGTTCCCGGCAGGCTGTAGGGCGGCGCTGGATCCACAGGCGACTGAGCGGCTACCGCCATCGTGGGAAGCAGGAGGGCCAGATACAGCCAAAGGTGGTTCAGCAAGATTTTCAACGATGCCTGCACTGATTCAGAAACGCAGGCCCACACCGATGGCAGGCCCGTGCAGGCTGGTATCGAAGCTGTAGCCGCTGTCGCTGCGGTAGCTGGTGTTGAGGTAGCGATAACCGGCGAGAAGGCTGGTGCCGGGGGTGACGGCGACCCCGAGCGACAGCATGGCATCGGAACTGAAGCCGGAGCCGCCGCCGCCGAACATGGCCATCGCATTGAGGCTGAACCCGGAGCTTAGCCGGACACTGGCCTTGGCGCCTGCCATGGCATCAGCCCAGGTGGCGCTTTCCTTGCCGCTGTAGGTGGCGGGAATGCCCGGCGGCAACGGCGCGCCGGCTGGCAGATTCCAGGAAAGCCGGCTTTCGACCGACCAGAGCCGAACGCCGGCCAGCAGGTCGAGCGAGCCGCGGCCCTGATCCACCACCCGGTGCTGGATGGCCGCAAGGCCGGTGAAGGTGCGCGCACCGGCATCGACAGGCAGGCCTATGACAGGAAGCCGCCCTTCATCGGACAGGCTGACGTAGAGCGCATCGAGCAGGATGCCCGTGCGGCCGCGCCGTGCCTCGAAGGCAAGCATGCCGCCGACATCGAGGCGCTCGAAGATATCGCGGAAGCCAAGCCCGGCTTCCACGCCGCGCGGCAAAGCCCGGTGGGAGAGGCTGCCTTCGGCGCCCGCTGCCCAGACATAAGGCACCAGATTGAACGACCATTCGTCCTTGCCGGTTTCGTCGGCCCCGGCGAGCGCCGGCGACGTCGCCATGCCCATGGCGAGCAGTGTCACGGCCCCCGGGCGACGTGATTTCCAGATCATGCTTGCCCCCTCCTTGCCACTGCCTGCCTATTCATTGGCATTGCATCATGACGGGCGCTGGAACCTGTTGTCCTTCGGAAAGCCCTGCGGTGCGAGGCGACCGGCGCCGGCGCGCCAGCCACGCCATGGCGTGAGGTCGCTTTCGGTGCGGACCCTGCCGCTGTCGCCGCCCAGTTTCCAGCTCAGCCCATCCTCCATCCTGAGGGTGATGACATCGGACAGGGCGCCGTCCTTGTATTTCTGCAGCGCAACCCCCTGACCGCGCGCCATGACCGGAAGGCCATCGATCGGGAAGACCAGAAGCTTCCGGTTCTCGCCGATGATGGCGACATGGTCATGCCCTTCGCCCACCGGGTGAACGATGGCGAGGCGCGCGTCGCCCTTCAGGTTCATCACCTGCCGGCCCTTGCGCGTCTCGGCCTGCAGCGCCTCGGCTTCGGCCAGGAAGCCGCGCCCGTCGCTTGCTGCCAGCAACAGCTTCTGGCCTGCCTTCACCGGGAAGGCCGCCACCACTTCCTCGCCGGCCGGGAAATCGACCATCAGCGACAGAGGTTCGCCAAAGCCGCGCCCACCGGGCAGTTCATGGGCCGAAACCGTGAAGAAGCGCCCGCCGGACGCCGCTACGAGGATTCGGTCCACCGTCTCGGCGTGAAAGGCGAGCGCCAGCCCGTCGCCTTCCTTGAACTTCAGCCCGTCAAGGGCGCCAAGATCGGCGTGGGCCTTCTGCGCGCGGATCCAGTTGCGCTGCGACAGGATCACCGTCAGCGGCTCGCGCTCGATCATCGCCTCGCGGCTGATCTGGATGCTTGAGGGCGCCTCGCCGAAATCGGTGCGGCGGCGGCCGAGCTCGGTGCCGCCGCCATAATCCTTCATCAGGGCTGCAAGCTGCTTCTTCAGGGCCGTCTTCTGCCGGGCGGGCGATCCGACCAGGGCGTCGAGCTGGGCCTGTTCTTCCAGCAGCCGCTCCTGCTCGCGGCGAAGCTCCATCTCCTCCAGCTTGCGCAGGCTTCTCAGCCGCATGTTGAGGATGGCTTCGGCCTGCCGGTCGTTCAGCTCGAAGCGCGCCATCAGCACGGGCTTCGGCTCGTCCTCCTCGCGGATGATGCGGATCACCTCGTCGAGGTTGAGATAGGCGATGATATAGCCTGTCAGCAGGTCCAGCCGGCCGGCGATCTCGGCAAGGCGGTGCCGGCTCGCCCTGACAAGCACATCCTGCCGGTGGTCGAGCCATGCCGTCAGCAGCGCCCTGAGGCCGAGGACGCGGGGCGTGCGGTCGGGCATCAGCACGTTCAGGTTGATGGAGATCCGGGTTTCCAGATCCGTCATCCGGAACAGGCTCTCCATCAGCAATTGCGGGTCGACATTGCGCGAGCGCGGTTCCAGCACCAGCCGGATCTGCGCGTCGCTTTCGTCGCGGACATCCTCGAGGATGGGCAGTTTCCTGTCCGCGATGAGGCCGGCGATCTGCTCGATCAGGCGGGATTTCTGCACCCCCCAGGGAATTTCGCTGATCACGATCGACCAGGTGCCGCGGCCCAGTTCCTCCTGTTCCCAGCGGGCGCGCAGGCGGACGGCGCCGCGGCCCGTGGCATAGGCTTCCATCAGGCTGTCGCGCGGCTCGACAATGAGGCCACCAGTAGGGAAATCGGGGCCGGGCATGCGGGCCATGAGGTCCACGAGGCTGGTGGCCGGGTCATCGATGAGCAGCGTGGCTGCTGCTGCGATTTCCGCGACATTGTGCGGCGGAATGGATGTGGCCATGCCGACGGCGATTCCGGTCGCCCCGTTGGCGAGCAGGTTGGGGAAGGCCGCCGGCAGGACTTCCGGTTCTTCCTCCTCGCCATTGTAGGTGGGGCGGAAGCCGACGGTCTCGTCGTCCACCCCTTCCATCAGCAGTATGGCCGCTTTCGTCAGCTTCGCTTCGGTGTAGCGCATCGCGGCGGCGTTATCGCCGTCGATGTTGCCGAAATTTCCCTGCCCTTCGACCAGCGGATAGCGCAGCGAGAAATCCTGCGCGAGGCGCACCAGCGCATCATAGACCGCCGTGTCGCCATGCGGGTGGTATTTGCCGATCACGTCACCCACCACCCGGGCGCATTTCTTGGGCGCCGAGGCGGGATCAAGCTTCAGAAGGCGCATCGCCCACAGAAGGCGGCGATGCACCGGTTTCAGCCCGTCGCGCACGTCTGGCAGCGAGCGGGCGGTGATCGTGCTCAGGGCATAGACGAGATAGCGTTCGGACAGGGCGGATTCAAAGGGTGCCTCGATGATTCCGGTCTCGTCGCTCATGGCTCTGGCTTTAGATGCTGCATCGCCCTCTGCCAACCGTTCTTGCGATGTTCCTGCCCTGTTTTGGCTTCGGTTTCCGGCCCGGCTCAGGCCTGCGCCGTTCTTGCAAGCGCACGGGCGCGCAGCCGGTCGAGGCGCGGGTCGGCCAGCCAGTGGCGGGCGAGGAAATGGCCTGACAGGGCAAGCGCCTGGTCCGCTTCGCCCGGCCCGGGCTTTCCGCCCCGCAGCAGAAAGGGTGGCAGCGGCAGCAGCGCCTTTTCCCATGGCTGGCCATGCGCCATCGCGCGGCTCACGGCACGACCGCTGCGCGGGCTGACATGGCCGAGATCGTCCGCCGGCCCGTCAAGCGCGCAGCTGGCAAGATCGAGGCCGAAACCTTCCTCTTCCAGCAGCAGAAGCTCATAGCGGGCAAGGGCCGCACGCGCATCTTCCCCCTGAAGCCCGGCGCCAAGCCCCGAAAGCAGGGCATCGAGCGCCCGGGCAAGCCGCGGGTGGGCCACGCATTCGGCAAGGGCGGCCGCCGTAAGGGCCGTCAGCCAGTGCAGAAGCGCCGCCGCCGCCGGATCGAAGGCCAGAAGGGCGCGGCTTTCGACCAGCTCCGCGCTTGCCACAGGAAGCGAGTTTTCGGCGCGCGCCTTCAGCTTCAGGGCAACCCGGTTGCCGGGGCTGAAAATGGCCCGCCGCGCCTTTCCATGCGCGCCATGCACAAAGCCCGCCCGCAAGCCGCCTGACTGGCCATCCGACTGGCCACCTGACAGGCAGAGAAACCGCACAATCGCGCCATGCTCGCCATGGGGCAGCAGGGTGAGGACGATGGCTTCGTCGGAAAATTCCACCAGCCGCCGCCGGCGCCCGTGTCAGTCCACCCAGTCCATGCCGAGGTCGCGCCAGACATGGCGGTCTTCCGCCCAGCCCGGCCGCACCTTCACGTGCAGGAACAGGTGGATGCGCCGGCCGAGAAGATCCTCCATTCCGTGCCGGGCCGCTTCGCCGATCGATTTGATCCGCGCCCCGCGCGCGCCGACGACAATGCCTTTCTGGCTGTCGCGCTCGACAAGGATCTGCGCGTGGACTGCGGCCGAGCCGTCGGGCCGCTCCTCGAACTTCTCGCAATGGACGGCGGTGGCATAGGGCAGTTCCTGCCCAAGTTGCAGGAACAGCTGCTCCCGAACCAGTTCGGCCGCCATCATCCGTGCCGGCGCATCCGAAAGCTGGTCTTCCGGGAACAGCCATGGTCCCTCGGGCACGGCGCGTGCCAGCGCCGCCTTCAGATCGGCGACGCCATCGCCCGAAAGGGCCGATACCATGAAGGTTTCATCGAAGGGGGCGATGCGGTGGGCTTCGGCCGCGATTTCCAGCAGGCGGGCCTTGTCGGCAACATCCACCTTGTTGAGCACCAGCCAGCGCGGCTCCGGCCGCTGCGCGATGGCTTCGAGAAGCTCCTTCACCTCGCCCCGCAGGCCGGCCTTCGAATCGACGATCGCCAGAACGACATCGGCATCGGCTGCGCCTTCCCAGGCGTTCTGCACCATCGCCCGGTCCAGCCGGCGGCGCGGGCTGAAGACGCCCGGCGTATCCACGAGCAGAAGCTGCGCCTGCCCCTCGATGGCGACACCCGTGAGGCGGACGCGGGTTGTCTGCACCTTGGGCGACACGATCGCGACCTTCTGGCCGACAAGTGCGTTCACAAGGGTCGATTTGCCGGCATTGGGCGCACCGATCAGCGCGACAACGCCGCAGCGCGTGGGCCCGGAAGCGGATTCCGGCGCGAAACCGGTGGAGCGATCAGTTGGCATGGGCATCCAGAAAGGCCTTTGCGGCAAGCGTTTCGGCTTCCTGCTTCGACGCGCCTTCGGCAAGGATCGGGGGCAGGGGAGCGATGGTCAGTTCGACCTGAAACCGGGGATTGTGGTGCGGGCCGGTGCGGCCCAGCAGGCGATAGACAGGGGGCTGGAGCGCGCGCGAGGCCGCCCATTCCTGCAGTTCGGACTTGGGGTGCTTGGGCGCTTCGGAAATGGCGGCGACTTCATCCTGCCAGGCAAGGCGGATGAGCGCATTGGCCATCCTTGGGCCGCCATCCAGATGGGCTGCCCCGATCAGGGCTTCCATCACGTCGCCGAGGATGTTGTCGCTGTCGGCGCCGCCATCGGAGCGGGCCTGCGGCCCCAGCCGAACCTGACCCGGCACGCCCAGCCGGCGCGCGATCCGGGCGCAGGTTTCGCGGCTGGCAAGCCGCGCCATGCGCCGGGTCAGCTTGCCTTCGCTTTCATCGGGGAACAGCTCGAACAGCCAGACTGCCAGAACCGCGCCGAGGATGCGATCGCCGAGGAATTCCAGCCGCTCGTAATTGTCGCGGCCGAAACTCTTGTGTGTCAGGGCGGTGAGCAGGATGGCGCGGTTGCGGAAGCTGGCGCCCAGCTGCGTTTCCGCCCATTCCGCCGGGCCGTCCATCCGCTCGTCCTCGGCAATCGGGTCAGGCGTGGGGGGCGCGGGCTTGCGGCGCGGGCGCGGCCCGGCCGAGGCGCCGGCTTTCAGCCTTTCTCGGGCGGTTTTCTGATCAGTCAAGGCGTGTCCCCACGACGGGCCGGCCACCACGCCAGCCCAGGAAAAGTCTTTCGGCGCGGCCGGTCAGCTGCGACGCCGCCACCAGCCCCGGTCCGCCTGCGGCACGTGGCAGGCGGCTGTCGATGCTGTCGCCGCGATTGTCCCCCAGCACGAAATAATGGCCGGGCGGAATGCGGGTTCCGGGATGATCGGCGAACGGCCCGCCCGCGCGGTCGGCAACGATGTGGCTGCGTCCGTCCGGCATCTGTTCGCGGCACAGGCCCGGGCCTTCCGGCCAGCAGGGCAGGGCGCGGCCGTTCAGCCGCACTTCGCCCCTCAGGAGGGCCACATCGTCTCCGCCTATGCCGATCACCCGTTTCACATAGTGCCGCCCGTCCGCTCCGGCAAACAGGATGATGTCCCCCCTGCGGATGGAGAGGGCCTGCCGGCTGCCGGCGAAGGCGGCTGTCGCCATTCCTGGCAGGCTGGCGGGCGCCAGGGGCTGGCCCAGCACATGGTCGCCGGGCAGAAGCGTGGGCGCCATGGAGGCGGAATCCACCCGATAGGGCTGGCCCACGAGCATGCGCACCGCCAGCCCGGCGAGAATGGCGAGCAGGACAAGGCGCAGGCTTGTGCCGGGCAATGTGGATGCTGCGCGTATCATCTGCCCGGGCGCTGCGCCGTGGGCGGCCTGCTGTCAAGAAGTGCCTGCCGTTCAGGAGGCATCAACGGGAGCACCGACGGGGAAAGGGCGTGGTTCGTGAAGAAATGTCAATCTCTGCGACAGCAGTCGCGTGGCCTCTTGCGATCGGCTAGGGTGGGGTCATGCTTCCGCACCAGACGCCTGCATGGTCCGCGCTCGAGATGCTGGCGCGCCGTCCACTCCCCCGCATCGCCGCGCTTTTTACGCAGGAACCGGAGCGGCTTTCGCGCATGGCGCCCGAAGTGGCCGGCATCCGGTTCGATTATGCGAAACTCCCGCTCGACCGGCTTTTATTGTCCGCCCTCAAGGATCTCGCCGAGCAGGCCGACCTTGCCGGCTGGCGGGCGCGGCTTGCCGAAGGCGCCATCGTCAATGAATCGGAAGGGCGGGCGGCAACGCACATGCGCCTGCGGGATCCTGCCCGAAGGGGCGGGCATGCAGCGCTTCTCGATCTCGCGCGCCGCGTGCGAACGGGCGCGTTCGGGCCGGTGCGCCACATCATCCATGTCGGAATCGGTGGCTCGGCCCTCGGGCCGAACCTGCTTGTCGATGCGCTGGGGGACAGCGGGGACGGCCCGCGGATCCACATCGCCTCCAACATCGACGGCATGGCGCTTGCCCGCATCCTTGCCGAGGCCGATCCGGCGCACACCATGATCGTCGCCGTTTCCAAGACCTTCACGACCCAGGAAACGCGCACCAACCTCGACACGGCGCTTGCCTGGCTGAAGGCCGGGCGGGTCGCTGACCCCATCGCGCGCACGATTGCCGTGACGGCGGCGCCCGAAAGGGCGCGCGCGCTCGGCATTGCCGAGATCCTGCCCTTCGATGAAAGCGTGGGCGGGCGCTATTCGCTCTGGTCGGCGGTGGGCCTGCCCTTTGCCCTTCGCTGCGGCCCGGATGCGTTCGAGGCGCTTCTCGATGGCGCACATGCAATGGACCGGCATTTCCTGGAAGCGCCGCTGGACGCCAATGCCCCAGTGATGGGGGCGATGGCCGATGTGTGGCAGGCCTGTTTCCTCGGCCGGCCGACACGCGCCATCTTTGCCTATGACGAACGGTTGCGGCTGCTGCCTTCCTATCTCCAGCAGCTGGAGATGGAATCGAACGGCAAGTCTGTCGCACACGACGGGACGCCGCTGCCCTTCCCGACTGCGCCCATCACCTGGGGCGGCACGGGCACCGATGCCCAGCATGCGGTCTTCCAGCTTCTGCACCAGGGCAGCCACGCTGATCCGGTCGAGTTCGTGGCTGTGGCCACAGCCGGGCATCGGCTGGACGCGGTGCATCACCGGCTGCTGCTGGCCAATTGCTTTGCGCAGGGCGCAGCGCTGCTGCGTGGCCGCACGCCTGACGAAGCGCTTGCCGAGGCCGGCGGCGATGAAGCGCTGGCGCGGGCGAAAAGCTTTCCCGGCAATCGAGGGTCAGCCACCATCCTGCTCGACCGCCTGACACCCGAAAGGCTGGGGGCGCTGCTTGCCTATTATGAAGCACGCACCTTTTCGGCTGCGGTGCTGATGGGGGTCAATCCGTTCGACCAGTGGGGTGTGGAACTCGGGAAGCAGGTGGCCGGCCGGCTGGCCGCCGGCGAGGGGGACGGGTTCGACCCGTCTACCGAGGCACTGATGGCGACTGTCGCCCGCCAATGCTGAACGGCCACCCCTGATCCGCCATCCCTGATCCGCCATCTGGGCGGGGCGGCCAATCTCAGACTGGAAAGCCGTGCTGGCGCAGGGCCTCGGCGGCGCCTGTGGCATCGATGAAGCGGTGGGCATGCCAGCCTGCGTTGCGTGCGGCTTCGACATTGGCCGGATTGTCGTCGATGAACAGGGCCTCGCCGTCTTCCAGGCCGAAACGCCGGCGGGCAAGCGCGTAGATGGCCGGATCCGGCTTCACGAGCCGTTCCGCGCCCGATACGACAATGTCGCGGAAATGATCGAAGACGGGGGCTGTCGGCCGGAACATGGCCCAGAATTCCGCCGAGAAATTGGTGATTCCGAACAGGGGCACGCCGGCTTCTGCCAGCCGTTCCACAAGCGGAAGGCTTCCCGGAATGGGGCCGGGGATGGTTTCCAGCCAGCGCGGACCATAGGCGCGGATCAGGTCACTTTCGCCGGGGTAGCGGGCGATGAGTTCGGCGCTGGTTTCGGTGAAAGGCCGGCCGGCGTCATGCTGGAAATGCCATTCGCGCGTGACGACATGGGCAAGGAACCAGTCGAGCCTGTCGGCTTCGGGTATCAGCTTTTCATAGAGGAAGCGCGGATCCCAGTCATAAAGGACATGGCCGACATCGAAGACGACGGCGCGGGGTTGCCGCGCCGAACGTGCAGCCCACATGCCTGCCGGCTGGGTTCCTGTCTCGCCTGCGGCCCCGGCCTTGCCGAAAGGCGCGCCTCCTGTGCCTTGCGGCACGCTTCCTGTGCCTTGCGGCACGCTTCCTGTGCCTTGCGGCACGGGGAATCAGCCCTGGCGGGCCTTGAAGCGGCGGTTCGTCTTGTTGATGACGTAGGTGCGGCCGCGGCGGCGGATCACGCGGTTGTCACGGTGCCGCCCCTTGAGCGACTTGAGGCTGTTGCGGATCTTCATCGGTGTTCCCCGGGGATACGTAAATGAGCCGCGGCGCTTACGGGCAAAGCCGCCCCAAGTCAATTCCTTTCGCCTGTCCGTGCCTTCGCACGCGCCTGTCCGTGCCTTCGCGCGCGGGATGCTTCCTCTTTCCGTTCATGTTTCCTGGGCGCACGGTTGGCCCGGCCGGCACGGGCTGCTAGCTGCCCGGTTCATGGCTATCAGCATTTCAGCATGTTTCGATTCGGGCAACATCGAGACGGTCGACCAGCCGGCGGCCGATCATGTCCGCCTGCGCATCCGCCGCGACGCCGACGGCGTGTTCTTCCAGTGGTTCCACTTCCGCCTTTCAGGCGCAAAGGGGCGGCCCGTCCGCATCGACATCATCGGGCTGGAGGAATCCGCCTATCCGGGCGGCTGGCCCGGCTATCGTGCCCGCGTCTCTTCTGACCGGGAACGCTGGGTCCAGGCTGACAGCAGCTATGACAAGGCTGCTGATGGCGGCACCCTCACGATCCGCGTGACGCCCGAGTCCGATCTTCTGTGGTGCGCCTATTTCGCGCCCTATTCGATGGAGCGGCATCAGGATCTCGTCGCGCGCATGGCGCTGAAGCCGGGTGTTTCGGCTGACGTCCTGGGCCATACGCTCGACGGCCGGCCGATGGATTGCCTCAGCCTTGGGCAGGGGCCGCGCCAAGTCTGGCTCTATGCCCGCCAGCACCCCGGCGAGACCATGGCGCAATGGTGGATGGAAGGCGCGCTGGATGAACTGACGGACCCGTCCTCTCCGGTCGCCCGGTCGTTGCTGGCCAAGGCCCGTTTCCACATCGTGCCAAACATGAACCCCGATGGCGCCTTCAGGGGCTATCTGCGCACCAATGCGGCAGGCGCGAACCTCAACCGCGAATGGGCCAATCCCGCAGCCGACCGCGCGCCCGAGGTGAAGGCCGTTCTCGACCGCATGGGCGAAACCGGAGTCGATTTCGCGCTCGACGTGCATGGCGACGAAGAGCTTCCCCATGTCTTCATCGCCGGCTTCGAGGGCATCCCCTCCCTGCAGGAGCGTCAGACAAGGCTTCTTGAACGATTCAAGACGAGCCTGATGACGCACAGCCGCGATTTCCAGACCCGCGTCGGCTATCCCGTCGCCTCTGCGGGGACGGCCAATCTCTCCATGTCCACCAATGCGCTGGCGGAACGCTTCGGCTGTGTTTCAGCGACACTGGAAATGCCCTTCAAGGATGCGGATGACCTGCCCGAGCCCGTAGAGGGCTGGTCGCCCGACCGTTCCCGCCAGCTTGCGCGCGCCTGCCTTGCAGCGCTCGCCGACATCATCGATGATCTGAGATAGGAAGCCCCGAATGTCTGAACTCGTGCTTGTCCGCCATGGCCAGTCTGCCTGGAACCTCGAAAACCGCTTCACCGGCTGGTGGGACGTGGACATCACCGACAAGGGTGCAGCCGAGGCGCGCGCCGCCGGCAAGGCGCTGAAGGCGCAGGGCTTCGATTTCGATGTCGCCTTCACCAGCGTGCAGACCCGGGCCATCAAGACCCTTCACCTCGTGCTCGAGGAAATGGAGCGGCTTTGGCTTCCCGTCACCAAGGACTGGCGCTTCAACGAGCGCCACTATGGCGGGCTGACAGGCCTCGACAAGGCCGAAACGGCAGCCAGACATGGCGATGAGCAGGTGAAGATCTGGCGCCGCAGCTTCGATGTGCCGCCGCCGCCGCAGGAACGGGGCAGCAGCTTCGATGTGTCCGCCGACCGGCGCTATGCCGGCGTCGACGTGCCGGCCACCGAAAGCCTGAAGGACACCATCGCCCGGGCGCTTCCGGCCTTCGAGGAACTGGTGGTGCCGCAGCTGAAGGCCGGCAAGCGGGTGCTGATCGCGGCCCATGGCAATTCGCTGCGGGCGCTGGTGAAGCATCTGTCGGGCATTTCGGATGCCGATATCGTCTCGTTCGAGATTCCGACGGGCGTGCCCATCGTCTACACACTCGATGCCGGTCTGAAGGCGACCGGGCGGCGGTTCCTGGACATTGCCTGAGCTTGCCGGCCCTGGCTGAAGGGGCGGTGCCTCGGATAACCGGCAGGGGGTCCGCCTCTTGCCAAGGGCGGCCCTTCACCCCTAGGGGCCGTTTTTTGACGGGGGTTTGCCGGTGAGCGAGCAGAAGACCGATCATGAGACTGGCGCCGGGACGGCCGAGGCTGTCCAGGTCGGCATCATCATGGGCAGCGTTTCCGATTGGGAGACGATGCGCCATGCAGCGGAAACGCTGGCAGCCCTTGATGTGCCGCACGAGGTGAAGATCGTTTCCGCCCACCGCACCCCGCGCCGGATGGTGGACTATGCCGACAGCGCCGAGGCGCGTGGCATACGCGTGATCGTCGCCGGGGCCGGTGGCGCTGCCCATCTGCCGGGCATGGTGGCAAGCCTCACGTCGCTTCCGGTTCTGGGCGTGCCGGTCCAGTCGAAGGCGCTTAACGGCATGGATTCGCTTCTGTCCATTGCGCAGATGCCGGCCGGCATCCCGGTTGGCACGCTGGCCATCGGCAAGGCCGGGGCGACCAACGCCGGGCTTCTGGCGGCCGCCATCCTCGCCACCACCGATCCGGCGCTTTCCGCGCGCCTGAAGGCATGGCGCCAGCGCCAGACGGATGCCGTCGCCGATGCCCCCTGAAACTGGCGCCATCATTCCGCCGGGGGGGACCATCGGCATTCTGGGCGGCGGCCAGCTTGGGCGCATGCTGGCGCTTGCCGCGGCGCCGCTTGGCTATCGCACCCACATCTTCGCGCCCGAAGCCGAACTGGTGGCGGCCGATGTTTCGGCTCATGTGACCCGAGCGGCCTATGACGACAAGGCAGCCCTTTCGGCCTTTGCTGCCTCGGTCGATGTCATCACCTACGAGTTCGAGAATGTGCCATCCGGAACGGTCGCCTTTCTCGAAGGGCTGAAGCCTGTCCGCCCCGGTCATCAGGCGCTCGATGTCGCGCAGGACCGGCTGGCCGAGAAACGCTTTGTCGAAGGGCTGGGCGGGTGCACGGCGCCATTCAGGCCGGTCGACAGTCTGGCCGATCTTGAAGCCGGCCTTGCGGCGCTGGGTTGCCCGGCCATATTGAAGACCCGCCGTTTCGGCTATGACGGCAAGGGGCAGGCGCGCATCCACGCCTCGTCCGATGCGGCGGCGGCCCTGGCCGATCTTGGCGGGCGCGACCTCATTCTCGAAGGGTTTGTCCGCTTCGATGCGGAATTCTCGATCATTCTTGCACGCGGGCCAAGCGGGGAAGAGCGCCACTTTCCGGCCTGCCTCAACCGGCATGAAGGCGGCATTCTGGCCGAAAGCCGCGTTCCCGCCCGCAAGCTCGACCCGGCCCATGTCGAGGCGGCGACGGCGCTTGTCGTGCGTATTGCCGATGCGCTTGGCTATGTCGGGGTTCTGGCCTGCGAATTCTTTGCCTGCGCGGATGGCCCCGTCTTCAACGAGATGGCGCCACGGGTGCACAACAGCGGCCACTGGACCATCGAGGGCGCCGAGACCTCGCAGTTCGAGCAGCATGTCAGGGCCATTTGCGGCCTGCCGCTCGGGCCTGTCGGCCTGCGCGCGCCCGAGGTGGTGATGCACAATCTTCTTGGCCAGGATATCGGGCAGTGGCCGGCGATCCTTGCTGATCCGGCGGCCCATCTTCACCTCTATGGCAAGTCCGAAGCCGTGCCCGGGCGCAAGATGGGGCATGTGACCCGCCTGCTGTAAACGGGGCGCGGGTGGCTGCGGCCACAGGCGTGCCCGTGCGTGATGGAAAAACCTGCTTCCTGTGTTAACCTGCATGCCGGGAGGAAGGAGGAGAGCATGAACTTCAGAACTGTCCTGCAACTGGCGGTGATCGGGAAGATCGCTGTTCTGGGCATCTATGTGCTTGATGCACTTCCGGCGCAGGCGGCCATCAGCACGCTTGGCGGCGGGCTGGGCCGGGAATGCTATATGGCGGCCGAACTGCGGCGCGAACCGCGCACCGGGCTGGGCATGTGCGACCGGGCCCTTGCCGAAGAGAATCTTTCCCGGCGGGATCGCGCCGCCACGCTCGTCAACCGTGGCATCATCTACATGCAGTCCCGCGATCTCGAGCAGGCGATCCGGGATTATCGCAGTGCCCTGAAGACGGACCTTGAAATGGCCGAGGCCCATGTGAACCTGGGCATTGCCCTGCTGCACAAGGGCGGCAACGACCGCGAGGCCATAGCGGCGCTCACCAGGGGGCTGGACATGAAACCGTCGCGGCCGGAAGTGGCGCATTACACGCGCGCTGTCGCCCATGAGCTTCTGGGCAATGTGCGCGAGGCCTATGAGGATTATCTCGCCGCAGCCGCCCTGAAGCCGGAGTGGAAGGAGCCGGTCGAGCAATTGAAGCGCTTTTCCGTGGAGAAGCGCGAAACCGCCAACGGCTGACAGGGCGCTGTCAACCACAGGCGGAAAGCTGGCAGCCGGTCGTCGAGACCGGCTGCCTTTTCCTTGATTGCCTTGCGCCGCGCCGCTTAGCGGGGTTTCCAGATGATGCCGTGGCTGGGGCGCGTATCGCCGTTCAGCAGGGCCTCGAAATCGCGCGCATAGCCGTCCGGCCCATGGGTTTCCTCGATGGTCAGCCAGGGCCGGGTGCTGGCCAGGAAGGCCTTGAGGCTGGCGCCCAGTTCGGCGTCGAAAGCGGCCGGTCCGATCTCGCGGGCGCGCGCTTCCCACCAGGTGGGTGCGAAGAACATGGATGGAGCCGGGCCGGGCAGGGTGGTGGCCATCTGCGGCGCATTCCAGTGCGTGCCGCCTACCATGTGACTGGCCTTCAGAGTCTTCACATGGGCATGGACCTGCGCCGTGACGGCGCCATTGCCAGCCACGTCGACAAGCACCGTCGGCCTTTCAGGGTCGAGCTTGCCGATGGACTCATAATCGAGGACCTGATCGTAATAGCCCGTCGTTTCCACGAAGCCCTTGTGCGAAGATGAAGTGATGCCGACGGATTGCGGGCCGCCTGCCTGCCGCAGCGCATAGCCGGTGCCGAGCGCAGTTTTGGATGAGGCGCTGGTGATCAGCACGAGGCAGTCGGCGGCTGTCTGCCGGAGCATGGCGGCAAGCACGAAGGCCGTGCCATAAAGCGGCTGGAACAGGGCCATCAGCTCTTCGGTCTGCTGGTCGAAATCATCCGCCCAGCGATAGCGGTTGTAGACGGCTGCCTGTTCCTGCCGGTGGGGTGCCATGTCCGTCAGCCCGCTTTCGCTGATGGCGCCAGGCGTGATGGCAAGGTGGCTGCCGCTGGGCCAGTAGCCGAACAGCCGCCTGCCGACGGCGACATCGGGGTGCCGGCTTTCCACCACTGTTGCGGTTCCCCACAGCGGAACGATGCCCCAGTCCGGATCGGAAGAAGGAAAGAAACGCCAGTAGTTGAGCGGCGGCCCGCCATGCACGGCATAGGTGAGGTTGTTTGACGTGACAGCCGCCGAATCGATGCGGCACAGGATGCCGTCCTTGCCCGCTTCCATATCAAGGGTGGCAATGCGGCCCTTTTCCAGCGCGCCCTTCTGCCGTTCCAGCCAATAGCCTTCCATCTGGCCCTCCTTCCTCTCTCCCGCTCAGCAGGCTAGGATGGAAGGCGCGGGCTGAACAGACCCAATATTGGCACAAGGGCCGGGGATCGCCTCATATTCCGCACAAAAAAGGGGGCCGGCATGCCGGCCCCCTTCCTGTTCGCTGCCCGAAAGGCTCAGGCGGCAGCGCGCTCGCCCTCGATCACGGGCTGGGCCGGCTTGCTGCCGATCTCGACCTTGCGGGGCTTCTTGTGCTCGGGCACTTCGCGCACCAGGTCAATGTTGAGCAGGCCGTTCTCGCACGAGGCGCCAACCACCTTGATCACGTCAGCCAGCTGGAAGCGGCGCTCGAACGCGCGCTTGGCGATGCCGCGATGGAGGAACTGACGACCGGCCGCGCTCTTGTCCTCGGCGGCCTTGCCGGTGACCACAAGGGTGTTTTCCTGCACCGTGATGTCAAGCTCGGCGCTGTCGAAGCCGGCGACCGCCATGGTGATGCGATAGCTGTCTTCGCCAAGCTTCTCGATGTTGTAGGGCGGGAAGCTGGTGTCGCCTTCGGTGGCGCGGGTGGCGAGGTCGAAGAGCCGGTTCAGATTCTCGAATCCGATCGACGAGCGGAGGAGGGGGGTGAAATCCAGATTGCCACGCATGTGATCCATCCTTTCAAAGCAATGGGTTCATGTTTCCCGCCAAATGGCCGGGCATATGGCCGCAACCCCATGAAGGCAGCCGCAGCCATGGGCATGATCTGGTTTGAAGCGGGCGGATTTCAAGAGGTCGGGGCCGGCGCGGGCAGGGCCTGCCCAAGGCTTCTCTTGCGTCAGGCGCCGTCGCGCCCCTAATGGAGCGCGACCGCCGCATGCCGGCCATCCACAGGCAAAGCCAGGAACATGACGTCAACGTCCGACATCCGACAGTCCTTCCTCGACCATTTCGCCCGCGCCGGGCATGTGGTCGTGCCGTCCGCACCGCTGGTGCCGCAGAACGATCCGACGCTCATGTTCGTGAACGCTGGCATGGTTCCGTTCAAGAACCTGTTCACCGGCCTCGAGACGCGGCCCTACACGCAGGCGGTTTCCGCCCAGAAGTGTGTGCGCGCCGGCGGCAAGCACAATGACCTCGACAATGTGGGCTATACCGCGCGGCACCACACCTTCTTCGAAATGCTGGGGAATTTCTCCTTCGGGGACTATTTCAAGGAAGAGGCGATCCGCCTGTCCTGGGATCTCCTGACCGGCACCTGGGGCATTCCGAAGGAGCGGCTGACTGTCACCGTCTATCACACGGACGATGAAGCCCATGCCCTGTGGAAGAAGATCGCCGGCCTGCCCGACGAGCGGATCATCCGCATCGCGACGAGCGACAATTTCTGGTCGATGGGCGATACCGGTCCCTGTGGCCCCTGTTCGGAAATCTTCTACGACCACGGCTCCCACATCCACGGTGGTCCCCCGGGCAGCCCGGACGAGGACGGCGACCGTTTCGTCGAGGTCTGGAACCTCGTCTTCATGCAATATGACCAGCAGGCCGATGGAACCCGCCTGCCGCTGCCCCGCCCCTCGATCGATACCGGCATGGGGCTGGAGCGCATTTCGGCCGTGCTGCAGGGCACGCACGACAATTTCGAAACCGACACCTTCCGCATGCTGATCGGCGAATCCGCCGCCCTGACGAAAACGCCCATCGATGCGCCCGCCACCCGTGCCTCGCATCGAATCATCGCCGATCATCTGCGCTCGGCCGGCTTCCTCGTGGCCGATGGCGTGCTGCCGGCCAATGAGGGGCGCGGCTATGTGCTGCGCCGAATCATGCGCCGGGCCATGCGCCATGCCCATCTGCTTGGCGCCCAGGAACCGCTGATGCACCGGTTGGTGCCGTCTCTGGTTTCCGCCATGGGGGCGGCCTATCCGGAACTCAGCCGCGCCCAGGCGCTGATCGGCGAAACGCTGAAACTGGAGGAAACGCGCTTCCGCCAGACCCTCGACAAGGGGCTGAAGCTGCTGGACGAGGCAACCGCAGGCCTGAAGCATGGCGATGTGCTGCCTGGCGATGTCGCCTTCCGCCTCTATGACACCTACGGCTTCCCCTATGACCTGACCGAGGACGCGCTGAAGGCCCATGGGCTTGGCGTGGACAGGGGCGGTTTCGATGCCGCCATGGCCGAGCAGAAGGCCCGTGCGCGGGCCGCCTGGGCCGGCAGCGGCGCCAGCGCCACCGACAGCCTGTGGTTCGACCTGGCCGACCGTCTGGGGGCAACGGACTTCATCGGCTATTCCACCACCGAGGCGCAGGGCGAGATCGTCGCCATCGTGAAGGATGGTGTCGAGGTTTCCAGCGCATCTGAAGGCGATGACGTCATGCTCATCGCCAACCAGACGCCCTTCTATGGCGAATCGGGCGGGCAGGTGGGTGACACCGGCCGCATCGAGGGGGCGGGCTTTTGTATTGCCATCACCGATACGCAAAAGCCGCTGGGCAAGCTTCATGCCCATGCCGGGCGGGTGGAAAAGGGCATGGTGCGCGTGGGCGACACCGTCACCCTGTCCGTCGATGGCGGGCGCCGCGCCGCCATCCGGTCCAACCATTCCGCTACCCACCTTCTGCACGCGGCCTTGCGCCGGGTGCTGGGCGAGCATGTCTCGCAGAAGGGGTCGATGGTCGCGCCCGACAAGCTGCGTTTCGATTTTTCGCACCAGAAGGCGCTGACTGCGGAAGAAATCGCCGCCATCGAACGCGAGGTGAATGCGGAGATCCGCGCCAATCTGCCCGTATCCACCCGGCTGATGACGCCGGATGCCGCGATCGAGGCGGGGGCACTCGCCCTGTTCGGTGAAAAATATGGCGATGAGGTGCGCGTGCTGTCCATGGGACGCCCCGGCGACAGCGGGCGGACCTATTCCGTCGAACTGTGCGGCGGCACCCATGTGAACGCCACGGGGGACATCGCGCTCTTCCGGATTCTGTCCGACAGCGCCGTTTCCTCGGGCGTGCGTCGTATCGAGGCGCTCACGGGCGAAGCGGCGCTTGCCCATCTTGCCAGTCAGGAAGCGCTGTTGAAGTCGGCGGCCTCCACCCTCAGGACACGGCCCGAGGAACTGCCCGAACGCGTGCAGTCGCTGGCCGATACGGTGAAACGGCTGGAGCGCGAACTGGCCGATGCGAAGAAGGCGCTGGCCCTGGCCGGCCCCGCAACCGGTGGCGCGCAGGAACCGGAAAAGCTGGGGGCGGCCGCCTTCCTGGGCCAGGTGCTTGAAGGCGTGGAAGCCAAGGCTCTGCGCGGCCTTGTCGATGAAGCCAAGGCGCGGATCGGCTCCGGCATTTCCGCCATCGTCGCCGTGAACGAAGGGCGCGCATCCGTCGCCATCGGCGTGACGGATGACCTGAAGGCCATGGTATCGGCGGTCGATCTCGTTCGTGTCGCCGCAGCGACGCTGGGCGGGCAGGGCGGCGGTGGCCGGCCTGACATGGCGCAGGCCGGCGGGCCGGATGGCGACAAGGCCGCCGAAGCGGTGGCGGCCGTGCGCGCAGCAGCTGCGCAGGCGCTGGGCGTGGCCGCCTGAACATGGCCACGGTGGCGATCGAGCCGGGCGAGAGGCCCATGCTCCTTGCCGCCAGTCCGCGTGTCGCCATCATCGACATCGGGTCCAACTCGGTTCGTCTCGTCGTCTATTCCGGGCTGAGCCGCACGCCTGCCGTTCTTTTCAACGAGAAGGTGATGGCGGGCCTGGGTCGCGGCATCGCCAATGGCGGGACGCTGCTGCCCGAATCCATGGATGCAGCCCTTGCCGCCCTCGCGCGCTTTGCACGACTGTGCGACAGCATGGGCGTCGACAGCATGCGTGCGGTCGCGACGGCGGCCGTCCGCGCCGCCAGCAATGGCCGGGCCTTCCTCGATCGCATCCGGGCCGAAACGGGAATCGAAGTCGAGGTCATCGACGGCGAGACGGAAGCGCGCTGCGCTGCAATGGGGGTGATCGCGGGCATTCCCGATGCGGACGGCGTGGTGGGGGATCTCGGCGGCGGCTCGCTGGAACTGGTGCGTATCGAGGGCGGCGAAGCGCATGAGCGGCTTTCGCTTCCAATCGGCGCCCTGCGCCTCGATGCGCTTCGCAAGGGCAGCCGCCGCGTGCTTGCGGCCGAAATCGAGGCGCGCCTTACCGCGCTCGACTGGGCCGAAAAGGGCCGGGGCAAGCCTTTTTATGCCGTTGGCGGAAGCTGGCGGGCGCTGGCGCACCTCCACATGCACCTGACCGGCTGGCCGCTGCCGGTGATCCACCATCATGTCATGCCGGCCGACACGCCGGCCCGGCTGATCCGTTCGCTTGCCCACATGGACCCCAAGTCCCTGAAGGCGGTGCCGAACATATCCTCTTCAAGAATATCGCAGTTGCCGGGCGCTGCCATCATGCTGAAGGCGGTGCTTCGCCATTTCGGCAGCAGCGCGATCATCACTTCCGCCTACGGGCTGCGCGAGGGCCTGCTTTATCAGGCGCTCCCCCGTGAAGCGCAGCGTCAGGACCCTCTTGTCAGCGCCGCGCGCGAGACGGCCGTCCGCCTCGGCCGCTTTTCGGATGGCTATGACGCCAATGTGGGCGAGGCGCTGCTCGCCTTCATCGACCCGGTGTTCCCGGGGGAACCGCCCAGCCTGAGGCGGATTCGCCACGCCGCCTGCCTGCTCGCCGATGCCTCGTGGCGCGCCCACCCCGACATGCGCGAATCAGACGGGCTGGATCTTGCGCTGCATGGCAACTGGGTTGGGATCGACGCCAATGGCCGGGCGATGCTTGCCGCAGCGCTGTGGGTGGTGAACGGCGGTTCCATGCCCAGCCCGTCGACGGATCACCTCGGCCTGCTGGCTGCCCCGCCGCTGCTTGAGCAGGCGCGTCTGTGGGGCCTTGCCATGCGGCTCGGCCAGCGCCTGGGCGGCGGCACCGCCGAGCCGCTGCAAGGCGCCAGGCTGGTGCCGGAAAGCCGCTGGCTGGTGCTCAGCCTTTCGCGCGCCTGCGCCCCCCTTTACGGGGATTCGGTCCAGAGGCGGCATCGGGCTCTGGCGCAGGCGCTTGGTCTTGAGCCGCGTCTTCGCCTTCTGACGGAAGCCGAGGTTCGAGCGCTCGCATCCTGAGCTTTCCATCTGTCACCGAGAATCCGAGGCGCCCCTCGACAAGCGCCAGAGCATCGGCGCCGAAACTCTGGTAGCGCCAGCCTTCCAGCAACTGCAGGCCTTCGCGCTGGCCGCCGGCCAGCGCTTCAAGCTCATCCGAACGGCCGATCAGGCGCGGCGCCACGCCGGCTTCCTTGGCGCGGATCTTCAACAGCAGTTTCAAGAGGTCGGCGATCAGCGACGCTTCGCTCGACAGGCCGGGCCGGTGTTCACGTGCTGGCATCTCCGCCTCGGGAAGCGGACCGGCTTCGGCGATTGCCGCCATCATCCGCCCGCCGATGGCGTTGCCGGCCCAGGCCGCAGACAGGCCCCGCACCCGCGCCAGATCGGCCTGGGTGGCCGGCGGCGAGGCGGCGATGTCGGCCAGCGTCTCGTCCTTCACGATACGGCCACGCGGGACATTCTTGTCCCGCGCCTCGAATTCGCGCCAGCGGGCAAGCGCCTTCAGCCGGCCAAGCACTTCGGGCTTGCGGTTGGGCAGCTTCAGCCGCTGCCAGGCAGAATCCGGGTCGACCACATAGTTGGACGGGTCCGAGATCCGGGCCATTTCCTCATCGAGCCATTCGCCGCGCCCGGTCTTGCGCAGGCGTGACAGCATTTTCGGGAAAAGCGCCGAAAGATGGGTCACATCGCCGATGGCATATTCTATCTGCCGCTCCGAAAGCGGCCTGCGGGACCAGTCGGTGAAGCGGGCGCCCTTGTCGATCTGGTGGCCGGTGAAATGCGCCACCAGATTGGCGTAGCTCACCTGTTCGCCCATGCCCATGGCCATGGCGGCGACCTGCGTATCGAACAGCGGTTGCGGCACGCGGCCGGAAAGATTCACGAAAATCTCGATATCCTGGCCGCCCGCATGCAGGACTTTCAGCAGCGAGTCGTCGGCAAGAAGCTCCAGAAAGGGGTCGAGGCTGATTCCATCGGCCAGCGGATCGACCGCGAAGGCTTCCTCTGGGCTTGCCATCTGGATCAGGCAAAGCTCTGGATAATACGTGTTTTCCCGCATGAACTCGGTGTCGATGCAGAGATGAGGGTGGGCCTTCATGCGCTTGCACAGGCGCGCGAGGCTGTCGGTGTCGGTCACGAGCGGATGAATCTGCATGAGGCCCGTTAGCGGCTTCGGCGGCGCTTGACAAAAGGGCTGCAACCAGCCTTCTCCCCCGGCCATGACCCATGCCTATCGCACCCACCACTGCGCCCAGCTGACCGTTTCCGATGTCGGTGCCACCGTCCGCCTTTCCGGCTGGATCCACCGCAAGCGTGACCATGGCGGCGTTCTATTCATCGACCTGCGCGACCATCACGGCCTGACCCAGCTGGTTGTCGCGTCCGGTTCGCCGCACCTGCCTTTGCTGGATGGCTTGCGGCTGGAATCGGTGATCATGGTGGATGGCGAAGTCGTTGCGCGCGAAGCCGGAACCGTGAACCCCAATCTCGCCACCGGCGCGATCGAGGTGCGCGTGCGCGGCGTGAGCGTGCTTTCGGAAGCCGCCGAACTGCCGCTGCCGGTTGCAGCCGATACCGACTACCCCGAGGATATCCGCCTGCGCTACCGCTTCCTCGACCTTCGGCGCGAGCGCATCCACCGCAACATCATGCTGCGCTCGAAGGTGATCGCATCGCTGCGGCAGCGCATGCAGGACCAGGGCTTCACCGAATTCCAGACCCCGATCCTCACTGCTTCCAGCCCCGAGGGCGCACGCGATTTCCTCGTGCCGTCGCGCCTGCATCCGGGCAAATTCTATGCGCTGCCGCAGGCGCCGCAGATGTTCAAGCAGCTGCTGATGGTGGCCGGCTTCGACCGCTATTTCCAGATCGCTCCCTGCTTCCGCGACGAGGATGCCCGCGCCGACCGGTCGCCGGGCGAATTCTACCAGCTCGATTTCGAGATGAGCTTCGTCACGCAGGAGGATGTGTTCGCTGCCATCGAGCCGGTGCTGGCCGGGCTGTTCCAGGAATTTTCGGGCTGGAACCGCGAAACGCCGTGGACGGTGACCGCAGCGCCATTCCCCCGCATCCCCTATGCCGAGTCGATGCTGAAATATGGCTCCGACAAGCCGGACCTCAGGAACCCGCTCGTCATCCATGACGTGACGGAGCATTTCCGTGGCGGCGGCTTCGGCGTCTTCGCCCGCATGATCGAGCAGGGCAGCGTTGTCCGTGCAATTCCGGCCCCGGGCGCCGGCCTCAGGCCCCGCAGCTTCTTCGATGGGATGAACGAATGGGCGCGCTCAGAAGGCTGGGCCGGTCTTGGCTATGTCAACTTCAAGGGCGGCGAGGCCGGTGGCCCCATCGCGCGCAACCTGGAAGCCGAGCGCGTGGCCGCGATCGTTGCCCAGATGGGCCTCGGGGCCGATGATGGCGTGTTCTTCGCGACCGACAAGCCGCTGCGGGCGGCGAAGCTTGCCGGCCAGGCGCGCACGCGGGTCGGCGAACAGCTCGGCCTGATAGAGGAGGGCACCTATCGCTTCTGCTGGATCGTCGATTTCCCGATGTATGAAGCCGACGAGGAAACCGGCAGGATCGACTTCTCGCACAACCCCTTCTCCATGCCGCAGGGAGAAATGGAAGCGCTGGAGACGAAGGATCCGCTCGACATCCTTGCCTATCAGTATGACATCGTGTGCAACGGGGTGGAGCTGTCCTCGGGGGCGATCAGGAACCATCGCCCCGACATCATGTACAAGGCCTTCGAAATCGCCGGTTATACGCAAAGCCAGGTGGATACGAACTTCCCCGGCATGATCAACGCCTTCAAATATGGCGCACCGCCCCATGGCGGTTCGGCGCCCGGCGTGGACCGGATCGTGATGCTTCTGGCAGACGAGCCCAACATCCGCGAAGTGACGCTCTTCCCGCTGAACCAGAAGGCGGAAGACCTGATGATGAACGCGCCCTCGGCCGTGACGGAAAAGCAGTTGCGCGAACTGCATATCCGCCCGGCCATGCCGCCCAAGGCCTGAGGCTCACTGCTTGCGGATGAACGGCGCTGCCCGCGTGCAGCGCCGGCACGCTTCATCCTTTGGCCATATTCACCCCCCGGCTCCCATTCATCCCCTGCAAGGCCCGGTATGTCCTGATTTCATGCCGCCGCCTTCTTGTGCATTGCGGCAGAATCGCATAAAATCATGATTAACAACAATTAACCATTTGTTTCCGGATGGGTCGCAAAAAGTCGGGGAAATCTGCGTGAGCAGCTTTCCTCCTTTCTTTTCCGGATCTTTCAATGCCCTCGAAGGAAAATCGAAGGCAAATCGAAAGCCAGGAGACCGAACATGACCATCAGGATGACAGCCTTTCTCGCTCCCTTGGCCCTTGTCGCAGCCGTACCGGCCCATGCCGTGACGGTTGTTCCTGACAATGGTGCTGCGGATTTCACGCTTCCCGCCCCTGCGTTCAGCAACATGCCCGCTGCAATCGAACCGACCGCAGCCGTGCCCGAGCCTGCAACCTGGGCGATGCTGATCGCCGGTTTCGGCGCTGTGGGCCTTGTGGCCCGTCGACGCCGGAAAAAGGACGCGATCAACGCCTGAATCCCGCCCGGGTGCGCCGCCCTGTGTGTGACGGCCTATCCGGTCTATCAGGCCGCAATCATGAAAAAGGGAGCCATAACGGCTCCCTTTTTTTGTCGGGATAGCTCAGTGCCCGCAAAGCGGGCAGGGCCTTCTTCCTCAGTATTTCACCGAGCAGCCGTAAGGCCGGCTCGTCGTGGTGGCGACGGGCTTTCCGGCCTTGATGTCGGCAAGCGCGAGCTTCACAAAATTCTGCGCCTTGCCGATATCGGCCGGATCGGCCGAGGGGATGTTGTCGATACCGCCAGCATAGACAAGCGTCCCCTTCGGGTCGATCACGAACATGTGCGGGGTGGTTTTCGCACCATAGGCGCGCCCGATATCGCCGCTGGCATCGAGCAGATAGGCTGTGGAATTGAAGCCCTGCCGCTTCATGATGGCATTGGCCTGCTGGCCGTTCACATTGCCCTGCTTGCCAGTCGCGCCGGAATTGATCGTCAGCCACACGACGCCATCCGCCCTGGCGGCGGACTGGGTGCGCTGCATGTCGCCGGCGGTATAGAATTTCTGCACGAAGGGGCATTCGGCATTGGTCCATTCCAGCACCACAGTCTTGCCGCGATAGGCCGACAGGCTGTGGCTCTTGCCGTTGCTGTCGGTCGCGGTGAAGGCGGGGGCCGGCTGGCCAACCACGGCGGCTGCCACGGCGGGGGCGGAAATGGCGATGGCGGTGGCTGCGATCAGGATCTTCATCATGGTCTCTCCCTAGCCAATGCTGGATGAACCCTCGCTTGCGAGCGCGGTCAGCATGTTGACGGTCAGTAATTGCGGCAATTCCTGCACTTCCCCGTCGGCGCCATAGAACAGGTAAAGCGGAATGCCGGCGCGGCCCTGCTGTTCGAGGAAGCTGGCGATTGCCGGGTCCGGGCGGGTCCAGTCGCCTACCATTACCTTGATGCCGGCCTGCCCGAAGGCGTGGGCCACATCCGGAGACGCGAGCGCACCGCGCTCGTTCACCTTGCAGGTCAGGCACCAGTCAGCGGTGAAATAGAGGAAGGTGGGCGTGCGCGCGGCCCGCGCGCCGGCCAGTGCTTCGGCCGTATAGGCCGTGGCGTTCAGGCCGGCAGGGGCCGCACCGGTGCCGTCTGCAACAGCGGCCGATGCCGGAAGCTGCGCGAGGCCGAACGGTGCCGCAACCGCTACCAGAAGCGCCAGAAAAGCCGGCACGGTGCCACCTGCCATGCGCTGCTGCCTGAGGCCCAGAACCCAGAGGCCAAGGGCCATCAGCAGCGCGGTCACCAGCCCGAGCATCAGCCCGTTCACACCCGCCTGGCGGCCGAGCACCCAGGCAAGGGCCAGAGCCGTGAGCAGCATGGGAACGGCAAGGATGCGGCGGAAGCTGAGCATCCACGCACCGGGCTTTGGAAGCCGGCGTCGCAGGGCCGGCACGAAGCCGATGGCGAGGAAGGGCAGGGCAAGGCCGAAGCCCAGCCCGGCAAAGACGGCAAGGCCGGCAGCAGGCGGAAGGATCAGCGCCGCCCCCAGGGCGCCTGCCATGAAAGGCCCGGTGCAGGGTGTGGCGACAAAGGCCGCGAGTGCCCCGGTGAAGAATGCTCCTCTGGAGCCGGGCGCCTGTGCCAGCCTTGCGCCAGCGTTGGCGCTGCCCAGCTGCATTTCGAAAAGGCCGGCGAAGTTCAGCCCGATGGCAAAGGTGAGCAGCATGAGGAGAAGGATGACGCGGGGATCCTGCAGCTGGAAGGCCCAGCCAGCCCCCGCACCCGCCCGGGCGATGAGGATGGCGGCAAGCCCGAGCAGGGTGCAGACCAGCACCACGCCCGCCGTATAGGCGAGGCCTTCCTTGCGCGCATGGGCCGGGGATTCGCCGGCCTTGGCAAGGCTCAGCGCCTTCAGGCTGAGTATGGGGAAGACGCAGGGCATCAGGTTGAGCAGCAGGCCCCCCAGGATCGCCAGCCCCAGCGCGGGCAGGAAGGCAGCCGTGGAGCGCGATGCCGCTTGCAGCGGTTCGCCGGTCGCAACCGCCCCCGGGTCTGCGGCAAGCGTAAGTCCCATCACAGTGTCGCCGCGCTCGACGCGGAGAAGGCCTTCCACGCGTGCCGGCGTGGCGCCTGCGACGGCATCGGCCTCGATGATCAGGGCGCTTGCCGTGCGGGTCACGGTTTGCGGGCTGGCAAGGACGAAACTGTCATCGCCGGCTGCGAAGAAATGAGCGGCCGTCACCTTGTCGGTCGCGGCCATGGGCACGGACAGGCGGATTCGCTCAGCAGTGTGGGCGAAGCTGGCGGGTTCCAGCAACTGGCGGGGCAGGGCTGCACGCGCTCCTGCGAAAAGGGTTTCGTGCGCAGGGTCTTTCCTGCCCGTGCCGATGGGCAGGTCGAGCGCGAGGCTTGCGGTTTCGGGGACGCAGATCTTGTCGTCGCAGATCAGCCAGTCGACCTTCACGCGGATCGGCAGCGTGCCGCTGAGGGTTTCAGGGGTCTCCACTTCGGCCAGCAGCACGTTCCGGCTGCCATAGACATGGTTCATGATGCCGGCGACGATGAAGGTTTCCGGCACCGGATAGCGCAAGGCGCTGACGCTCACGCCGGCCGGCACGTCCCACCGGGCGATGGTGGGCATGCCACTGTCGCCGGGATGCTCCCAATAGCTGTGCCAGCCAGCATCGGGTGTCATCACCAGGCCAATGGTGAAACGCTTGCCGGGGGCAGGGTCTGCGACTTCCGAAACCAGTTCGACGCGGGTGTGTTCCTGCCGGGACACGGATTGCGCCGCTGCCGGGCTCGAAGCCCAGCCCAGCAGAAGTGCCATGAGCAGGAGGATCTGTTTCACCATCGGAAGGTCACATAGGGCCAGCCGCGGGAGAGGCCAAGGGCAAGACTGCCGCAGCCTTGCCCGTTCCCGCTGTCTGCGCAGCAATGCCGGGCATCATGGGCGTCTTCAGTCATCCAGTTCGGTGCGGATGATCTTCAGGTCAGAGGGGCGCAGCTTGAGGTCATATTTGCTGCCATTGGGCAGAAGGGCATTGTCCACTTCCCAGCGGCCGTCATCCAGTTCGATGTCTTCCCAGCTTGTGTAGCCGGCCGCGCGCAGCACCTTTTCGATGGCCGTCCGTTCCCCGGGGGTGGGTTGGCGATCGTCGTTGGCGTGCGCGGCAGTTGCAAACGATAGAAGAAGGGCTGGAAGGAGCATAAGGGCTTTCATGCAGCTATCCTGTTTGCAGTGAAATCGGAATGCTTCGATCATGAAGCGGCGTGGTTAATCGCTGGTGAACAGGTGGCGGTATCTGCCAGCCGGAATGATGCCAAGGGACACACGCAAAAAAAAGAGGCCGGAAGACCGGCCTCTTTTCTGTTCGTTTCTGCAGTTCCAGCTTAACGCTTCGAGAACTGGAAGGAGCGGCGGGCCTTGGCCTTGCCGTATTTCTTCCGTTCCACCGCCCGGCTGTCGCGGGTGAGGAAGCCGGCACGCTTCACCACGGTGCGCAGGGTCGGTTCAAAGCGGGTCAGCGCCTGGGCGATGCCATGTTTCACTGCGCCGGCCTGGCCGGAAAGGCCACCACCGGTGACGGTTGCGATCACGTCATACTGATCGCGGCGTTCGGCAACGTCGAACGGCTGGTTGATGACGAGACGCAGGGTCGGGCGGGCGAAATAGACCGTCTGGTCGCGGCCGTTGACCACGATCTTGCCCGAGCCGGGCTTGATCCACACGCGGGCCACGGCATCCTTCCGGCGGCCGGTAGCATAGGCGCGGCCGAACTTGTCGAGGATCTGCGGGCGCAGGGCGACGGGCTCGGACTGGACAGGCGCGGCTTCGGTCACGGCTTCGGCCGCCTGCGCGGCAGCAGGTGCCGCTTCGCTCGCCGGTGCCGGGGCGGCATCGGCTTCAGCCTTCAGCTTCGCCAGATCGGCGAGGCTCATGCGGGTATCTTCCTGGGGGGTGTTCTCGACGCTCATTGCGCGCTCACCTTGTTCTTGCGGTTCATCGAGGCAACGTCCAGCACTTCGGGCTGCTGCGCGGCATGGGGATGCTCGGTGCCCTTGAAGATGCGCAGGTTGCGCATCTGCTGGCGTCCAAGCGGTCCACGCGGGACCATCCGCTCGACAGCCTTTTCGAGCACGCGCTCGGGGAAGCGGCCTTCCAGCACCTTGTCGGCACGGATTTCCTTGATCCCGCCGGCATAGCCGGTGTGGCGATAGTACATCTTCTGCGTCGCCTTGCGGCCGGTGAAGCGCACCTTGTCCGCGTTGATGACGATCACATTGTCACCGCAATCGACATGCGGCGTGAAGCTGGGCTTGTGCTTGCCGCGCAGGCGGTTCGCAACGATGGTGGCCAGACGGCCGACGACGAGACCGTCGGCATCGATCAGGATCCACTTCTTTTCGACCTCGGCCGGCTTTGCCGAGGCGGTCATTCTGGTCAACATGGGATTTCCTCAGGGCGGATGACTTGATCCAAGGTGGCGGGCAATGCACGAGACCTGCCCGGAAATCAACAGATTCAGCCTGTGGTAAAATGATACCTCAAGGGCGGACAGCGCGGCCGCGCCCCTTTTCCCGTGGCTGTGCTAGGCGGGCCGGCGGCCAAGGGCGTGGATGCCCCAGGCCGTGCTGGCGACGACAAGGGCGCCGACCGCCTGGTGAAGGACGGCAAGCGTGATGTTCATGCCTGTCATCACCACGGCGATGCCCAGCAGGATCTGGATTCCGAAGGCGCTGTGGATAGCCACCGAAATGGCGCGGTGGCCCAGCCTGCGCACGCGCCGCGCCAGAATGACAAGCGCGAGCACCACCACCCACGCCCACCAGCGGTGGACGAAATGGGTGAGGAACGGGTCGTTCACGAAGGTCGACAGCCCCTGCCAGTTGACGCTGTGGGGAAAGACGGTGCCGTTCATCAGCGGCCAGTCCGTGGCGGCATAGCCGGCGTTCAGACCCGCCACCCAGGCGCCTACGAGCAACTGGAGGAACAGAATGAGGGCCACAAGGACGCCGAATCCCGTAAGGCGCGCCGGCCTGGCGCGGGCCGAGCGCCGCAGCGCCATGAGATCGAGTGCAGTCCATATAAGCCCGGCAAGGATGAAAAGCGCCGTGAGAAGATGGGCCGCCAGACGGAGGTGCGAGACATCCGTGCGATCGACGAGGCCCGAGGCCACCATCCACCAGCCGATGGCGCCCTGGAAGCCGCCAAGGGCCAGCAGCGCAACCAGCCGCCAGCCATAGCCCTCGGGGATGGCGCGGCGAAGGGCAAACCAGGCAAGCGGCATGGCGAAGGCCAGCCCGATCAGCCGCCCGAGCTGGCGGTGGATCCATTCCCAAAAATAGATGAACTTGAAGTCATCGAGGCTCATACCCTTGTTTATCAACTGATATTCAGGGATCTGGCGGTATTTGTCGAACTCGGCCTGCCATGCGGCATCGCTGAGCGGCGGAATGGCGCCGGTGATGGGTTTCCATTCCGTGATGGAAAGCCCGGATTCGGTCAGCCGCGTGATGCCGCCGACGACGACCATCAGGAAGACGAGCAGAGCAACGGAAAACAGCCAGCGGGCTAGGGCAAGCGGGCGGGCCGTGGGCGGCGAGAGAGCCGGCTGATGGTAGGAAGGGGAAGCCATGACCGACCCCTTAGCCCCGCTTTCGTTCGCGCAAAAGCACCACGAACGTCGCAACAGCCCTTTCGGTGCGTCGCCTTTGTGCTTACTTTGGAAGCATGTCTGATAGCGAACAGCAGAAACTGCCTCTGGCACCCGAAGAACTTGCCGCCACCGGGCCGATGCCCGGCGAGGTTCCGGCCGAGGTGCCGGCCAAGGCTGACACGCCGGCGCAGGATGCGCGGCACATGCCCGTAGCCGCGCCCGCCCCTGCCGCAGAGGAGGCTGAAGCCGCGCCGGAGCCTGTGCGCGATGAGCCTGCGTCATCTGTGGCCGAGACGCCTGTTGAAGCGCCGGTCGCCGCGGAAGGCCCTGCGCCGTCGGTCGCCGCCGGCAGGCCTCCGCTTGCCCCGCATGCCGCCGGGCCGGAACCCGCTGGCTGGCAATGGCCCTCCGTGCACCGCGAAGGCTTTCGGTTCGGTGGGCTTTCGGGCGCACTCGCGCTGTTCGCCTTTTTCGCCGGATGGACGACATTCGGCTGGATTCTGACTGCCCTGACTGTCTTCATCCTCGCCTTCTTCCGTGATCCCAAGCGCGCGTCCCCCGTGGGGGACGGGCTGATCCTGTCTCCGGCCGACGGGCTGGTCAGCCAGATCACCGAGGTGGAGCTGCCGCGCCAGCTGGTTGGCGACGGGCTGCTTGCCCCCGGCACGGCGACCCGCATTTCGGTTTTCATGTCCGTCTTCGATGTGCACATCAACCGCACGCCAATCCCCGGCACCGTCCGCCGTGTAGCCTATGTGCCGGGCGCCTTCCTCAATGCCGAACTCGACAAGGCGAGCGAGGAGAATGAGCGCCAGTACATGCTTGTGGAAGCTGCCGATGGCACCCGTGTCGGCATCACGCAGATCGCGGGGCTGGTTGCACGGCGAATCATCGCCTTCGTGCGCGAGGGCGGGATTGTCGGCACCGGCCAGCGGATCGGCCTGATCCGCTTCGGAAGCCGTGTCGATGTCTTCCTGCCCGCAGGCTATGCGCCGCAGGTGGTGAAGGGGCAGCGTGCTGTTGCCGGTGAAACCGTGCTGGCCGCGCGCGACCGCGCCCCGGCACAGCCCGGCCCCCGGGCATGACGGAGCGGGGAATGGGTGAACAATCGCCGCTTCCTGCCATTCCGGTCCGGGCGCTCATTCCCAATGCCGTCACCATGCTTGCCCTGTGCTCCGGCGCGACGGGCGTGCGCTTCGCCATTTCGGGGGATTATGACAAGGCGGCCGCGGCCATCGTGATCGCGGCTGCCCTCGATGGCGTGGATGGGCGCATCGCGCGCCTGCTTCGCGGCACCAGCCGTTTCGGAGCCGAGCTGGATTCGCTGTCGGATGTCACCGCCTTCGGCCTTGCGCCGGCACTCATCCTCTATCTCTGGGCGCTCAATGCGCTTGGGCCGCTGGGCTGGGTGATAGCCCTGTCGCTGGCGGTCTGCTGCGCGCTCAGGCTGGCGCGGTTCAACACCGCGATCGACCAGGAGGATCTGCCCAAGAAGCGCCTCGGCTTTACAACGGGCGTTCCAGCCCCGGCAGGTGCCGGGATCGCGCTGGCCCCGCTGTTCTGGTCCCTCGCGACGGACAACAGCCTCGATGCCGACCCTGTGCTGCGTGGCACGATCACTGGCGTGGCGACGGCGCTCGCAGCCTTCCTGATGGTTTCGGCGCTTCCGGGCTGGAGCTTCAAATCCCTGCGGGTTCCGCGCAATGCCCGGTTGCTGCTGCTGGTGGGGGTGGGCCTGTTTGCCGCGGCCCTGGGGCAGCGGCCCTGGATGACGCTGTTCGCTGTCAGCGCGGCCTATGCGCTGGCATTCCCCTTCGCCTCGATCAGCTATGGCCGCCAGCGGCGCGCCGAAGCGGCGGTGAATGGTGAAGCCGGATCAGGGCCTCCAGCGGCCACCTGACACTCCTGGCCGCTCGCACTTCACTCAAGCCGGACAGATGGACGCTGCCGGTCTTTCAGGCTGCGAGTCTTGCCTGAAAGGCGGACGCGGCGCGGTGAAGCGCCCGCGTCCCGTGCGGCCTGAGGGGCCGGGTCTGCGGGTTGCCGGACGGATTCCCGATCAGCCGGCCAGCCCGATGGGCCGGGCCGCCGAGCGCACGCGACAGCTTGTGGCGCATCGGCCACAGCAACAGCGCATTCAGCAGCAGCAGGGCGGCAAGGGCGAGCGGCCCGGCAAGGGCGGCAATCGGCGCGATATCATGGCCTTCAATCATCGTGATTTCCCTTCAGGGGGCGATTCGATATAGCGATGTTCATCTTTTGTTCTCATGCTGTCAAGACCGTACCTGAGCTGCTCTTGCCCTTTGCAGGGCGGTGCGGGCGCGGCTAGAGAAGTGGCAGAGGGTATCGAGGGAGATCCGAATGCACGGCACGATGCAGGACTGGCCGCTGAACGTCTGGAAGCTGATTGATCACGCCGCACTGAACCATGGCGACCGGGAGATCGTGAGCCTGACCTGCGAAGGCCATGAGGTGCGAACCAGCTGGCGGCATGTGCAGGGCCGCGCGAAGCAGGTGGCGGCCGCCCTGCGGCGGATGGGGGTGAAGCCCGGCGACCGTGTGGCGACGCTGGCATGGAACACGCACCGCCATGTCGAGAGCTGGTACGGCATATCCGGCATGGGCGGAGTGGCGCACACCATCAACCCGCGCCTGTTCGAGGACCAGATCGTCTATATCGCCAATCACGCCGGTGATCGCGTCCTCTTCTTCGACCTCAGCTTCGTCGACCTGGTGGAAAAGCTGGCGCCCCGCTTCACCACCATCGAAAAATATGTGCTGCTGACCGACAGCGGCCACATGCCGAAGGAGAGCAACCTCGACCTTCTGTGCTACGAGGATCTGATCCGTGGCGAGGACGCCGACACGGCATGGACGGAAGTGCCCGAAACCGCGCCTTCGGGCCTCTGCTATACGTCGGGCACGACGGGAAACCCCAAGGGGGTGCAATATTCCCACCGCGCCAATGTCCTGCATGCCTATGGCGCCTGCATGGGCGATGTGCTCGACATTCGCTCGCGCACGGTCGTGCTGCCGGTGGTGCCGATGTATCACGCCAATGCCTGGGGCGTGCCTTATGCCGCAGCTGCCGCCGGCGCGAAGCTGGTGCTGTGCGGTCCGCATTTCGATCCGCCGACCATCGCCCGCATGATCCGGCAGGAAGCTGTCACCATGACGCTGGCCGTGCCCACCATCTGGCTTGGCATGCTGCAGCATCTCGATGCCACCGGCACCGATCTGAAGCCGCTGGAACGGGTGGTGATCGGTGGTTCGGCGGCGCCGCGCAGCATGATCGAAACCTTCGAGGAGCGCTATGGCGTCGATGTCTGCCATGCCTGGGGCATGACGGAAATGACACCGCTGGGCACCATCGGCTCGCTTTCGGCCGAGGCCCTGAAGCTGCCACGCGAGCGCCAGATCGACCTGAAGTGCAAGCAGGGCCGCGGCATTTTCGGCGTGGAGCTGAAACTGGTGGACGACGAAGGGCGCGAACTGCCGCGTGACGGCCACGCCTTCGGGCGGCTGATGGTGCGCGGCCCATGGATCGTCCAATCCTATTTCAGGGGCGATGGTGGCACCATCCTCGATGCGGATGGCTGGTTCGATACCGGCGATGTCGCCACCATCGATCCGCAGGGCTACATGCAGATCACCGACCGCTCGAAGGATGTGATCAAGTCCGGCGGTGAATGGATTTCCTCCATCGAGATCGAGAATCTGGCTGTCGGCTGCCCCGGCGTGGCCGAGGCTGCGGTCATCGGGGTTGCCCACCCCAAATGGGATGAGCGGCCACTTCTCATCATCGTGCGCAAGGAAGGCGCCGATGTCTCGGCCGAGGATGTCCTCGGCTATCTGGAAGGGAAGATCGCACGCTGGTGGATGCCGGATGCAGTGGAATTCGTGGATTCAATCCCCCACACCGCGACTGGCAAGATCCAGAAGATCGCGCTGCGCGAGCGCTTCGCCGGCTACACGCTCGCGGGCTGAGCCGGGGCTGCCAGCCAGCCCGCTGGTCAGCCCGCCAGTCGGCTGCCCTTCAGCCTGCCGGCACCCGGACCGTCTTGCCGGATGGTCCGGGGAAGTTCTGGAAAAGGGCCTTTGCGAGCGTTTCGGCGGCGGCTGTTCCCCGCATCCTGTCGCGGCCCGAGCTGTCGATGCTGGCGCGGCCTTCCCAGATCGCCTTGCCGCCGGGATTCTCCCTGATCTGCACGGCCAGCGTTGTCGTGACGGCGACTTCGGGGCCCGGCTTCCCGCCCACCGGAACACGCACGCTGGTGCCGATCCCGACATTCCCGCTGCCGAATCCACCCCCGATCCCGATGGACAAGCCGGACTTGCGCGGCGCGGCCGTGCGTTCGGCCATCGTCAGGTCGATGCGCGCGTGGAACTGGGCGGCCCCCGCATCCTCGACAGGCACGAAGCCCTGCTCGCGAAGCTGTCGGGCGACAGCATCGGCCTGCGCGCGGAATTCGAGGCTGCCGGCCATGTCGGTGCGCAGAGGCTGCATCGCCACGGTTCCGCGCACGATCGGCTGGCCGGCGTGAAAGCGCAGCACATCGGCCTGCGGAGTCGCGGCGCAGCCTGCCAGCGCCAGCGCAAGGGCGACGCCTGCAACAAGGCGCCGCACGCCAATGACGGGGAGGGCAGGGTGACGGACGGGCGCTGGCAGAACGGGCATGGCTTTGGCTCCTGAAGCTTTGCCAGAGGTTTAGCATCAGCGCGCGCATCCGGGAATGGGCGCGGCCACGTCTGGCCGCAAGGACGGTTCCCCTGTGGCCCGGCACAGGGCAGGATGCGACTCATGCGCATTCTTTTGCCAGTGCTTCTGCTCTTCCTGTTGCCGGGCTATGCCGCACGCGCCGAACCGCGCGACATGGCCGTGCGGCTGGACGATGGGCGGCAGATGAATTTCTGGTGCGCTGGCAGGGCAGGGCGGCCGGCTGCGAGGCCGATCGTGATTCTCGAAAGCGGCTGGTCTGCAGACAGCAGGGCCTGGGCGCAGGTGATCGGCCCGCTTTCGCGCCATTTGCCTGTCTGCGCCTATGATCGCGCCGGCTCAGGCAAAAGCGATGCCGGCCCGATGCCGCGGGACGGGCCGGCCATTGCGCGCGATCTCGATTCCGCCCTGGGCGCGGCGAACATAGACGGCCCCTATATCCTTGTCGGCCATTCGGCGGGCGGGCTTTACGTGCGCCATTTCCAGGCGCTGCGGCCGGATTCGGTCGCCGGCATGGTGCTCGTGGACAGCAGTGTCGAATGGCAGGAAGCGCGCTTTGCTGCCGTTGCCGGGCCGGGGGCCGGATCGCTTGAGGGCCTGCGCGCGCGGGCTGCCGAATGCCTCGGGCTGGCGCAGGCGGGGCCGATAGCCGATACGCCCGAGACAGCCCGTTGCCGGACGGAACATCCCGTCGCGCGCTGGGCGGCCCGGCTTTCCGAACTGGAAACGCTTGGCGGCGCGACTTCGGAAGGGCTTCCGGCTTCCCTCGGGGATCTGCCCCTCGTTGCGCTGACGGCTGGCCGGGGCTGGGAAGGGGCGGCCCGCGACTTCTGGCATGGCCTTCACCGCGAGATCGCGGCGCGCTCCAGCCGGGGCATGGCGCGGATCGTCGACGAAAGCGGGCACATGATGATCCGCGAAGCACCCGGCGCCATCATTGATGCAGTGCTGGACGTTGCCGCCATGGCAGCTGAGACGGCCATGGACCCGCACGAAAAACCCCCGACGCCCCACTGAGGCGCCGGGGGTGATTTCAGGCCGGGCCTGTTGCTCAGGCCGTGGGGCCGCGCCGGGCCATGAAGGCGAGGCGCTCGAACAGCATCACGTCCTGCTCGTTCTTCAGAAGCGCGCCATGCAGCGGCGGAATCAGCTTCTTCGGGTCGCGCGACTGCAGGATGTCGAGCGGCAGATCCTCGTGGAGAAGCAGCTTCAGCCAGTCCAGAAGCTCGGACGTGGAGGGCTTCTTCTTCAGGCCCGGCACGTCGCGGATGTCGTAAAAGATGGTCAGCGCCTCGCGCACGAGGGCCTTCTGGATACCGGGGAAGTGCACGTCGATGATGGACTGCATCGTCTCGCGGTCAGGGAACTTGATGTAGTGGAAGAAGCAGCGCCGTAGGAAGGCGTCGGGCAGTTCCTTCTCGTTGTTGGAGGTGATGACGACGATCGGGCGCTGGGCGGCCTTCACCGTCTCGCCGGTTTCGTAGACGTTGAACTCCATCCGGTCGAGTTCCTGGAGGAGGTCGTTCGGGAACTCGATGTCTGCCTTGTCGATTTCATCGATCAGGAGAACAGGAAGCTTCGGGGCCGTGAAGGCCTCCCACAGCTTGCCGCGGCGGATGTAGTTGGAAATGTCCGCGACGCGCGGGTCGCCGAGCTGGCTGTCGCGCAGGCGGGCGACGGCGTCATATTCGTAAAGCCCCTGCTGGGCCTTGGTGGTGGACTTGATGTGCCATTCCAGAAGCGGCGCATCGAGCGCTTTCGAGATTTCATGGGCAAGCACGGTCTTGCCGGTTCCGGGTTCCCCCTTCACCAGAAGCGGGCGCCTGAGCGTTGCCGCTGCGTTGACGGCCACCTTCAGGTCGTCTGTGGCGACATAGCGTTCGGTGCCGGTAAAGCGAGTAGGGGCGTCGGTCTGGTCGGCCATGCGTTCCTGTCCTTGGGCAATCTTGATGATCTTCCCCGCCTTGTTGCCACCGCTTTCGCCGCGCGCCAATGCGGCTTTTGGCAGGGTGGGGCGAATTGGCTGCCCGCTTGGCCGGTTTTCCGGCTTGCATGGGAAGGGCTTCGCCCGCATCAACAGGGCATGACAGGGGCGCCCCCGGCAGAGGGGCGACCGACGCAGGGAGATCCGCGTGACCGAACTGACCACAGATGCCGTGGGAGAGGAGGGCCGCCAGACCTGGCTTGGCCACCCCCGCGGGCTTTTCGTCCTTTTCTTCGCCGAAATGTGGGAGCGCTTTTCCTATTACGGGATGCGCGCGCTGCTCATCTTCTATCTCGTCCAGCACTGGCTTTATTCCGACAGCGAGGCGAGCGTCATCTATGGCGCCTATACCGCCCTGGTCTACATCACCCCGGTGATCGGCGGCTATCTGGCCGACCGCTATCTGGGGCAGCGCAAGGCGGTTCTCTATGGCGCCGTGCTGCTGACCATAGGCCACGGGCTGATGGCCATCGAGGGCAATGGCGGCCAGACCGATCCGGCGATCAACGCCTTCTGGCTGGCGCTGTCCTTCATCATCGTCGGCTCGGGCTTCCTGAAGGCCAATATCTCGGTGATCGTGGGCCAGCTTTACGGCCGCACCGACCCGCGCCGTGACCCGGCCTATACGATCTTCTACATGGGCATCAATCTGGGCGCCGCCATGGGGGCGCTGGGGGCGGGCTATCTGGGGCAGACCCATGGCTGGGCATGGGGCTTCGGGGCTGCCGGCTTCGGCATGCTGCTGGGCCTCATCGTCTTCGTGATCGGCAAGCCCTGGCTGGAAGGGCGCGGCGAGGCGCCTGACAAGGCCGCCCTTGCACGCCGCGTGGCGGGCGTGCCGTTCGAATGGCTGCTCTATGCGCTGGGTATCGTGGCGGTGCTGATCTGCTGGGTGCTGGTGCAGAATCAGGCCATTGTCGGCTGGCTGCTTGGCGCGGCTGGCGCCATTCTCGTCGGCTATGTGCTTTTCACTGCTGTCGCGCGGCTTCCGCGTGAAGACAGGGACCGCATCTTCGCGGCCATGTTCCTGATCCTCGGCTCGATCCTTTTCTGGGCGCTGTTCGAGCAGGCGGGGTCTTCCCTCAACCTCTTCACCGACCGCTCCGTGGATCGCAGCATCTTCGGCTTCGAAGTGCCGGCGGCGATGTTCCAGTCGATCAACGCCATCTACATCGTGCTTCTGGCGCCTCTGTTCGCCAGCCTGTGGCTGCTGCTGGCCAGGCGCGGGCTGGAGCCTTCGGCCCCGGCCAAGTTCGGTCTTGGCATCGTGCAGCTGGGCCTAGGTTTCCTGGTGCTGGTGTGGGGGGCGACTTCCGCCGGAGACGGGCTGACCCCGGTGATCTTCATCTTCCTCATCTACCTGCTGCACACCACGGGCGAGCTTTGCCTGTCGCCTGTCGGGCTTTCGGCCATGAACCGGCTGGCCCCCGCCCACATGGCCGGGCTGATCATGGGCACATGGTTCTTCGCATCGGCCACCGGCAATTTCGCCGCCGGCCTGATCGCAGCCGCCACCGGCGCCGAAGGGGCCGAGGGCGCCGGCACGACTCAGGTGATCACCGTCTATTCCAATGTCGGCTGGCTGGCCGTCGGCGTGGGGGTAGCGGTCATTCTCGTCTCGCCGCTCATCCGCAGGCTGATGCACCTTGAAACGCTGAAGGATGCCGATGTACCGGGCAAATCCGAAATCGGGGAGCCGCAGGCAGCCGGAACCCGCACTGGGAGTGTGAACTGATGCGATTGTCACTCGTGGGGGCGATGGCCCTGCTTCTTGCCGGTTGCGCGACAACCGGCGCGGGCCAGGGGGCGACGGCGTCCACCGGCCCCGCGCCAACCCTGCCGGGCAGCCTGCCTTCGGCGGAGTCGGCCCATGGCTCGACTTACCGCCCCTGGCCGGGCGTGCCGACCGTCATCCGCAATGTCGTCATCTTCGACGGCAAGGGCGGGCGCATCGACAATGGCGCCATCCGCTTCGAGAACGGCAAGGTGGCGGCCATCGGCCAGAGCGTCGATGAAGCCGGCGCGACCGTGATCGACGGCGCTGGCCGCCATGTGACGCCCGGCATCATCGATATCCACAGCCACCTTGGCGATTATCCATCGCCGGGCGTTCCCGCCCATTCCGACGGCAATGAAGTGACGGGCCCTGTCCGCCCGGAAGTCTGGGCCATTCATTCCGTCTGGCCGCAGGATCCGGGCTTTGCGCGGGCGCTGGCCGGCGGCGTGACGGTGCTGCATGTGCTTCCCGGTTCCGCCAACCTGTTCGGCGGCCGTGGCGCGACGCTGAAGAATGTTTATGGCCGTACTGCCCAGGACATGCTGATGCCCGGCGCGCCCTGGAGCCTGAAGATGGCCTGTGGCGAAAACCCCAAGCGGGTCTATGGCACGCGCAACCAGATGCCCGGCACCCGCATGGGCAATGTGGCGATGATGCGCCAGACCTGGGCCAATGCGCGCGACTATCAGCAGCGCCTGAAGCAGGCCAAGGGCCCGATGAAGCGCGACCTGCAGATGGAAACGCTGGCGCAGGTGCTTGACGGGGACATACTCGTCCAGAACCATTGCTACCGGGCTGACGAAATGGCCAATGTGATCGCCATGTCGAAGGAATTCGGCTACAAGGTCACGGCTTTCCACCATGCGGTCGAAGCCTACAAGATCGCCGACCTGCTGCGCGAGGAAGGCATCTGCGCCGCCCTCTGGGCCGACTGGTGGGGCTTCAAGATGGAAAGCTATGACGGCATCCAGGAAAACCTGCCGTTCATTCACGCGGCCGGCGGCTGCGCCATCACCCATTCCGACGATGCCCATGGCATCCAGCGCCTGAACCAGGAAACCGCCAAGGCGTTGGCCAATGGCCGCCGCATGGGCATCGAGATTGCCGACGAGGAAGCCTGGACCTGGGTTGGCATCAACCCGGCAAAGGCGCTGGGCATCGCCGACAAGGTCGGTTCGCTCGAACCCGGCAAGCAGGCCGATGTGGTGCTGTGGAACGGCAACCCGCTTTCTGTCTATTCACGGCCGGAAAAAGTCTGGGTCGATGGCGCGCTTCTCTATGACACGGATGATCCCGCGCGGCGGCCGGTGAGCGATTTCGAACTCGGCCAGCCTGGCGAAGGAGACCGCAAGTGAGGAAACTCGTTCTCGCACTGATGATCGGCGCGGCGGTGCCCGCCATGGCTCAGGAACGGCTGGCGATCGTGGGCGGCAAGGTCGTGACCAACGCCGGCCAGCCCGTGGAAGGCGGCACCCTGCTGCTTTCCGGCGGCAAGGTGGTTGCTGTGCAGCCGCAGGGCGCGCCGGTGCCGGCCGGCTATCGCCAGATCGACGCGCGCGGCAAATGGGTGACGCCCGGCGTGATTGCCGGCATCAGCCAGATCGGCGCTGCCGAAGTCCATGGCGACGACAGCGCCAATGATGTTTCGGCACGCCAGTCGCCTGCCTCGGCGGCGCTGCAGCTCGATGTCGTCATCAACCCGGCTGAAACCTCCATCCCCGTGACGCGCGCCGAAGGCGTGACGACGGCTGTCGTCGGCCCGGCGCCCGGACGCACGCTCTTTGCCGGGCAGGGGCTGGTGCTTTCGATGGCCGATGGTGCAGCATCCCCCGCAAAGCCACGCGCCTTCCAGTATCTTGCCTATGGTGAACAGGGTGCGCGGCTTGCCGGCGGCTCGCGCGCTGCGGCCTGGGCGGAAATCGTGAACGCGCTGGACGAGGCTAAGCGTGTGACGGCCGGCCGCGCCGGTGAACGGGACCAGAGCCGCGACCTGCGGCTCACGCGCGAGGATGCCGAAGCACTCGTGGCGGTGCTGCGCGGCACGCAGCCGCTGCTGGTTCGGGTGGATCGCGCGTCCGACATAAGGCAGGTGCTGAAGCTGCCTGCCCTCTATCCGGGCCTGAAGCTCGTGCTCGTCTCGGCGAATGAGGGCTGGATGGTGGCCGACGAGATCGCCCGCGCCGGGGTGCCGGTGATCACGCTGGGCATGGACAATCTGCCCGGCCGCTTTGAAGCGCTTGGCGCCACCATGTCGAACGTGGGGCGCATGGTGCGCGCCGGCGTGAAGGTGGCGCTCGGCACGCCCGATCTCGATGCCAGCTTCCAGCCGCGGCTTCTGCCCCATTATGCCGGCAATCTGGTTGCGCAGGGCCGCGTGCCCGGCGCCATCGGGCTGGAATGGGCCGATGCCTTCGCCACCATCAGCAGCGCGCCAGCCGAAATCTTCAGGCTGCAGGGCCGCGGGGTTCTGCGCCCGGGCGCGGTTGCCGATATCGTCGTCTGGTCCGGCGACCCGCTCGAGCTTTCGACCCATGCCGAGCATGTGGTGATCGGGGGGCAGCCGCAATCCCTTGAAAGCCGGCAGTCGAAGCTGGCGCGGCGTTACGCACCGGGGCGCGACAGGACGCGCCTGCCGGAAAGCTACAGCCGCTAGGCCTGTCATCCGGCCCGCACGGCGAGGGAGACGCCGTGCGGGCCATTTCCCCATTCATGGGGAAGCGGGCGCCGGCGGAAGGACGAGGGAGGAATTGCCATGCTGCTGTTCGTTGCGCTTCTGCTGGCCTTTGTCGCCAGCCACATGCTGCTCGCCAACCCGCCACTGCGGGATGTGCTGGTGGCAAGGCTGGGGGAAAAGGGCTTTCAGGCTTTTTATTCCCTGCTGTCGCTGGCGCTGCTGGCGGGCGCCGTCCACGCCTATCGCGCAACGCCTGACAGGCTGTTGTGGGTCGCGCCGATCGGCTTCTGGCATGTCTCGACACTGGTGATGCTGCTGGCTGCCATATTGTTCGTCGGATCGCTGACTCCGGCCAACAAGGCGCTTGCGGGTGTTCCGGCCAGCAACCGGCCGGCCAGCGGCGTTCTCAGGATCACGCGCCATCCCATGATGTGGGCCTTCGGCCTGTGGGCGGCCGTTCATGCAACCCTGTCCGGCAACCTGCCGACCGTGATCATGGCGGCCGGAATCGGCATTCTGGCGCTGGCGGGCGCACGCCTGCAGGATGGCAAGAAGCGCCACCAGCTCGGCTCTGCCTGGGCCGCCTATGAGGCACAGACCAGCTACTGGCCTTTGGGCGCGATCCTTTCGCGCCGCCAGCCGCTTTCGGCCCTTTGGCCGGGGTTCGTTCCGGTGGCGGGGGGCGTGGCGCTGTGGGCGCTCGTCACCTTCGTGCACCCCATGCTCCTGAAGGCGCCGGTGGTGCCGCCCTGGGGCTTCATGACGGGAGGAGGATTGTGATGGCATTCGAAGGCAAGCGCATCTGGATCACGGGTGCATCCTCGGGCATCGGCGCCGGGCTTGCGCGGGCGTTCGGCAAGGCAGGCGCGACAGTGATCCTTTCGGGCCGCAACCGCGATGCGCTGGCGGCGGTTGCCGCCGATGTTCCCGACCATGTGATCCTGCCGTTCGAGGTGACGGATTACGAAGTCCTTCCTGCCGTGGTCGACCATGCCGGCCGGGTGGACCTGCTGATCAACAATGCCGGCATTTCCCAGCGCGGTCTTGCCGAGGATACCGGCATGGATGTCTATCGCCGGATCATGGAGGTGGATTATTTCGCCCCCGTCGCGCTTACGAAGCTGGTGCTGCCTGCCATGCTGGCGCGCGGCGAAGGCCATGTGTCGGTCGTCTCAAGCATCGCCGGCAAGGTTGGGTCTCCCCAGCGCACCGGCTATTCCGCTGCCAAGCACGCGGTGATGGGCTTTTTCGATGCGCTGCGAACCGAAGTCGGCCATCGCGGCGTCAGGGTGACGACAATCGTGCCGGGCCTTGTGCGGACTGAGATCGGCAAGCGCGCGCTCACGTCCGACGGCACCCCCAAGGGGGACAGCCCGGATGATGTCGACGCCGGCATCACGCCGGATGAAGCCGCCGCCATCATCCTCGACGGTTTTGCGCGCGGCCTGCGCGAGATTCCCGTGGGCGCCAGCGGCGGCGCCGACATGGCGCTCCTCGACCTGAAGCGCCAGGATCCGGACGCCTTGCTCGATGCCATGGGGCAGATGGGCGCCGAAGTCGTGCGGCGGTTTCGCGGCCAGGCCTGACGGTGGAATCCCTGCACCGGGCCAGCCTGGCGCTGGCGGCCCTTCTGGCCTTCGGCTTCGGTGCGCTGTCCCATGCGGCCGATCTCGCGCCATATCTCTGGGGGCCCATACTCCTGATCGTCATCTTGCTCCTCTATCGCGTTCCGGTTCAGCCGCACGTGAAGGGAGACGCAGAGATGCAGCCGAAGCCCGGCAGGGTTCAGGAAACAGGCCGTGACGATGGCGACCGGGTTTCGATCGCCGCCCTCGCTGACCCTGCGATCCTTGCATCGCCGGGCTGGCGGGTGCTGGCAGCCAATGAAGGCGCCCAGGCCATGTTCGGTCGCCGGATCGTCGGCGGGGATCTCAGGCAGACCGTGCGCCATCCTGTCGTCATCGATGCGGTGCGACTGGGCATGCTGGGGGAAAGCCCGGTCCTGCGTGAGGTGACGGGCCTCGGATCGCAGGACGGCGCCTTCCGCGTGCGGGTTGCAGGGCTGGAGGACGGCACCTTCCTCCTCGGCTTCACCGATATCACCCAGACCCGTCTCACCGAGCGGATGCGGGTCGATTTCGTCGCCAATGCCAGCCACGAGCTGCGCACCCCGCTGGCGAACATCTCCGGTTTCATCGAGACCCTGCAGGGGCCTGCCGCCGACGATGCGCCGGCCCGTGCGCGCTTTCTGGATATCATGGGCCGCGAGGCGTCGCGCATGTCGCGCCTCATCGATGATCTTCTGTCGCTCTCGAGGATCGAGCTGGACAAATATGTCCGGCCGCAGACCATGCTCGATCTCGCGCCGATCCTGTCCGATGTGGGCAAGACGCTGGCGATGCGCCTGGAGGCGGATGGCCGTCGCCTCGACATCGCGGTGGCCCCGGATCTGCCGCAGGTGGTGGCCGACCGCGACCAGATTCTCCAGGTCCTCCACAATCTTGTTTCCAACGCCCTGAAATATGGCCGGGAGGGAACGCCTATCCGGCTCTCGGCAACGCTGGAGCATGGGCCGGCCGGGCGTGCGGCAGACATGGTGCGCATCAGCGTCTCCGACGAAGGGGAGGGCATAGCCCCCGAGCACCTGCCGCGCCTGACAGAGCGTTTCTACCGCATCGACACCGGACGGTCCCGCTCCATGGGGGGGACGGGGCTCGGGCTCGCCATCGTGAAGCATATCGTCGAGCGGCATCGCGGCCGGCTCGAGATCGAAAGCCGGCAGGGTATCGGCACGACGGTCTCGTTCCTGCTGCCGACGATGCTGGCCGCCCAGGCTTCTGTTACAGCCACTGCGATTGCCGGGCCGGCACTGTCACAAAACCGAAACGGGGATGTAACATAAGCCGCACCGTCGGGCGCTAGAGCGGCTGCGACCGAAGCCGGTGGTGCCGGCTTTGCGATATCATGGCCCGTCAAAAGGCCGGAAACTGGGCTGTCACAAGGGGAAAACTGGTGCAGGCGCGAAGGTTTGGACAATTCGCACTCGCGGCCGCCACGCTGGCATTTCTGGCGGGCTGCTCCGATTCGCGCACCCAGATCAGGATCGTCGGCTCCTCGACAGTCTTCCCCTTCACCACGGCCGTTGCGGAAAATTTCAGCCGCAACCACCCGGAATTCCCGGCGCCGATCGTCGAATCGACCGGCACGGGCGGCGGCATAAAGCTGTTCTGCGGCGGCGTTGGCTCGCGCCACCCTGACATCGTGAACGCCTCTCGTCGCATCAAGCCATCAGAACTTGAGGATTGTGCGAAGAATGGCGCCACCGAAGTGGTCGAGATCCAGGTGGGGATTGACGGGCTGGTGCTGGCGCAGGGCAAAGGCGGAACGCCTTTCTCGCTCAGCCTGCGCGATGTCTATGCGGCATTGGCAGCCGAGCCGTTCGGCAAGCTGCAGACGGCGCGCACCTGGCAGGATGTGAACCCGTCGCTTCCCGCCATCCGCATCGAGGTCATCGGCCCGCCGCCCACCTCCGGCACGCGCGACAGCTTCAACGAGCTTTACATGCTGGCCGGCTGCAACACCGACCCGTCGATGAAGGAACTGAAGAAAAGCGACGAAAGCCGCTACAAGACCGTCTGCGAAAAGATCCGCGAGGACGGCGCCTATGTCGAGGCGGGTGAGAATGACAATCTGATCGTCCAGAAACTGGCCGCCAACCCCAACGCCATCGGCGCCTTCGGCTACAGCTTCCTTGATGCCAATCTCGACACGTTGCGCGACGTGCCGATCGATGGCGTGCAGGCCGATTATGACTCCATCTCGAACCGTACCTATCCGGCCGCGCGGCCGATGTTCATCTATGTGAAGGCGCAGCATGTGCGTGCAATCCGCGGGCTTCGGGAGTTCCTCGATGAATATACCCGCGAGCGTGCCTGGGGCCCCGGCGGCTATCTGCAGCGGCGCGGCCTTGTCGCTTCGCCCGAGGATGTGCGCGAAGCGAATCACGCGCGGGCATCCGGGCTTGTGCCGCTGAAGGCTGAGGATCTGGCGAAATGAACGGGACGATTGCTTTCGCCGCTGTTCTGGCGCTCGGCGCGCTGGGCTGGTGGTTTGGCCGCCAGCGCGGTCTTTCCTATGCGATGGCGGGTGGATCGCGGGTCGGCGCTGTCCACTCGCGCCCGAATTATCATGGCGCCTACGTGGCGGTCTTCGCCCTCGTGCCCTCATTCCTCATCCTGATTGCATGGGCAATCTTCGGGGAAGGGCTGGTCTCGCGCGAAGTGCTGGCGGCCCTCCCGCCGGAAGCGCGCCCTGAGACGGGTCTCGACCGCGCGGCCTTCTTCTCGGAAGTGCGCGGCCTTGTGCGCGGCGATTATGCCGAGGCGTTCAGCGCCAACGCCGAAGAGGCGGCCCGCGTCTGGAAGGCGGCATCCTGGCGTTATGGCCTGATGTTCGGAAGCGCTGCCATCGCGCTTGGCCTGATGGGCGGGCTGTGGGGCTGGAGCCGCCTGCGCCCGGATTTCCGCGCCCGCACCCGGGTCGAGCGGATGGTGATGTTGCTTCTTGTGGTCGCCTCCCTCGTCGCCATCCTCACCACCTTCGGCATCGTGGCGAGCCTCGTGTTCGAAAGCTTCCGCTTCTTCCAGATGGTCAGCCCGGTCGAGTTCCTGTTTGGAACCCAGTGGTCGCCGCAGACCGCGATGCGGGCCGACCAGGTCGGGTCGTCCGGCGCCTTCGGGGCCGTGCCGCTCTTCTGGGGCACGGTGTTCATCGGCGCCATCATCGCCATGATCGTCGCCATTCCACTCGGCCTGATGACAGCGATCTATCTCACCCAATATGCAGCCCCCGGCTTCCGCCGCGTGGCAAAGCCGGTGCTTGAAGTGCTGGCCGGGGTGCCGACCGTCGTTTACGGCTTCTTTGCAGCGCTTACCGTTGCGCCGGCGGTGCGGGATTTCGCGCTTTCCATCGGCATTTCCAATGCGTCTTCCGAATCCGCGCTTGCCGCGGGCCTCGTGATGGGGGTGATGATCATCCCCTTCGTTTCCTCCATGGCCGATGATGCGCTGGCCGCCGTGCCGCAATCCATGCGTGATGGCAGCCTCGCCATGGGGGCAACGCCTTCGGAGACGATCCGCAAGGTGCTGATCCCGGCAGCGCTTCCGGGTATCGTGGGCGGGGTGCTTCTTGCCGTCTCGCGCGCCATTGGCGAAACGATGATCGTGGTGATGGCCGCCGGCCTTGCCGCCAAGCTGACCGCCAACCCGTTCGACAGCGTGACCACCGTGACGGCCCAGATCGTGGCCCTGCTGACAGGCGACCAGGAATTCGACAGCGCCAAGACCCTGTCGGCCTTCGCCCTGGGGCTGGTTCTGTTCCTCGTCACGCTTGCGCTCAACATCTACGCACTGTCCGTCGTGCGCAAATATCGGGAAGCCTATGACTGAGGCCGTTCAGAAAGCAGCCGTGGCGCCGACCGCCTGGTCCTCGCCCGAGATGCAGGCGCGCATCCGCCGCCGATACCGTGCGGAACGCAATTTCCGCACGATGGGGATGGTCGCCATCTCCATTGCTGTCGGCTTCCTGCTGTTCCTGATGGGAACGATCGTGGCCGATGGCTGGAACGCCTTCCGGCAGACACAGGTGGCCGTGCCCGTCACCTTCGATCCGGCCCGCCTGGAACTGACCGAGGAACAGGCGCGCAGCGACCCGCAGGCCGTTTCCCGCGCGAACTATCAGGGCATCCTCACGGATTCCCTCGAGCGCTCGCATGGAACCAGCGTCGAGATCGTTTCGGAAGCGGCGTGGCTTGCCCTGCGCGAAGCAGTCATTGCCGATCCGTCGGTCATCGGCAGCACGCGCGATATGTGGCTTATCTCCACCTCTAGCATCGACCAGATGGCGAAGGGCGGGATCGACCTCGACGCCGACGAAGGCGACCGCCCCGTGTCTGATGCCGAAGTCGCCATGTGGAAGACGCTGGCCGAAGCGGGCCAGATCCGCACAGGCCTCAACATCAGCTTCCTCACCGGTTCGGATTCCGTCGACCCCGAGCTTGCCGGCATCTGGGGCGCCCTGAAGGGCAGCTTCCTCACCGTGCTCGTTACGCTGCTGATCAGCTTCCCCGTGGGTGTTCTGGCGGCCGTCTATCTGGAGGAGTTCGCGCCCCGCAACCGCTGGACCGACGTGATCGAGGTGTCGATCAACAATCTCGCAGCCGTTCCCTCCATCATCTTCGGCCTGCTGGGCCTTGCCGTGTTCCTCAACACGCTCAACATGCCGCGGTCGGCGCCTGTCGTCGGCGGCCTGACACTGGCCCTGATGACGCTTCCGGTCATCGTCATCGCCAGCCGCGCGGCCATCAAGTCGGTGCCGCCGTCCATCCGTGACGCAGCGCTCGGCGTGGGCGCCAGCCCGGTGCAGGTCGTGTTCCACCATGTGCTGCCGCTGGCGCTGCCCGGCATGCTGACCGGCACGATCCTCGGCATGGCACGCGCGCTCGGGGAAACGGCGCCGCTGCTGATGATCGGCATGCGGGCCTTCCTGACATCCGCCCCCCAGGGGCTTGAACAGCCGGCAACCGTGCTGCCGGTGCAGATCTTCATCTGGTCCGACAATGTCTCGCGGGGCTTCGTCGAGAAGACCAGCGGCGCGATCATCGTGCTGCTCATGTTCCTTCTCGCGATCAACGGTCTCGCCATCTATCTCCGCAACAGGTTCGAGGTGCGCTGGTGAACGAAATTGGCATGATGGCCGTATCCGCGGCAGCTTCGAAGGCGTCGCCGTCGAAGCCCAAGATGACAGCGCGCGATGTTCGCGTCTCCTATGGCGAGACGGAGGCCCTGAAGGGCGTTTCGATCGATGTCTCGAACGAGGACGTGACCGCCTTCATCGGCCCGTCGGGCTGCGGCAAGTCCACCTTCCTGCGCTGCCTGAACCGCATGAACGACACGGTGGCGTCGGCGCGGGTGACGGGGAAGATCGAGCTTGACGGCGAAGACATCTATTCACCCGACATGGACGTGGTCCAGTTGCGCGCGCGGGTGGGCATGGTCTTCCAGAAGCCCAACCCCTTCCCGAAATCCATCTATGAGAATGTGGCCTATGGGCCGCGCATCCACGGTCTTGCCCAGAAGAAGCCCGATCTCGACATCATCGTCGAGCAGTCGCTGCGCCGCGCCGGCCTGTGGGATGAAGTGAAGGACAGGCTGCTCGACAGCGGCACCGCGCTTTCGGGCGGGCAGCAGCAGCGCCTGTGCATCGCGCGCGCGATCGCGGTGAACCCCGAGGTGATCCTGATGGACGAGCCGGCCTCGGCGCTCGACCCCATCGCGACCGCCAAGATCGAGGAACTGATCGACGAACTGCGCGGACGCTATGCCATCGTGATCGTCACGCACAACATGCAGCAGGCCGCCCGCGTCAGCCAGAAGACGGCCTTTTTCCACCTCGGCACGCTGGTGGAATATGGCGACACGCGCGAGATCTTCACCAACCCGCGCGAAACGCGGACGAAAGACTATATCACCGGCCGCTACGGCTGAGGGGAGCGATCAATGCCGCAGACACCCACCGCACACACTGTCCGCTCCTTCGACGAGCAGATCCACGAACTGCGCAGCCTGATCGCCCAGATGGGCGGACTGGCCGAAAGCCAGGTGAAGGATGCCGTCGATGCCATGGTCCGTCGCGATGTCGATGCAGCGGAACTGGTCGTCGCGCGTGACGCCGAGCTTGACCGGCTGGAAGTGGAAGCCGAGCGCTTGGCCGTCACTATCATCGCGCTGCGCGCGCCCATGGCCGACGATCTGCGCGAAATCATCGCTGCGCTCAAGATGTCGGCCATCATCGAACGCATCGGCGATTATGCCAAGAACATCGCCAAGCGCGTGCCGGTGCTGACTCAGGGCGCGCCGGTCGGCCCGGCTGTCATCATTCCGGAAATGGCGAAGACGGCGGGCTCGATGGTGCGTGACGCGCTGGACAGCTATGTCGACCGGGACCCCCAGCTTGCCCGCCAGGTCGCCGAGCGGGACCGGATCGTGGACGATTTCTACAATTCGCTGTTCCGCACGCTGCTTACCTACATGATGGAAAACCCCCATCACATCACGCCCTCGGCCCATCTTCTGTTCATCGCCAAGAACCTCGAGCGTGTCGGTGACCATGCGACGAACATCGCCGAAATGGTCTATTTCTCGGTGACTGGGCAGGACCTGGGTGAGCGTCCGAAGACCGACGAGACTGCGTCGATCGCCGTCGACGAGGCGGGCGGCAACTGACATGCGCCCCAAGATCCTTCTCGTCGAGGATGACAGCAGCCTTGTCGAGCTTATCCGCTACAATCTCGACCGTGAAGGTTTTTCCGTCGTCACCACGCCCGATGGCGAGGAGGCGCTGGTGCTGGCCGAGGAAGAGCAGCCCGATCTCGTCATACTCGACTGGATGATCGCCAATCTTTCGGGAATCGAAGTCTGCCGCCGGCTGCGTCGCGCGCCGGAAACAGCCTCGCTGCCCATCATCATGCTGACGGCCCGCGCCGAGGAGACGGACCGTATCCGCGGCCTGGAGACCGGAGCGGACGATTATGTGACCAAGCCCTTTTCCCCGCGCGAGCTGGTGGCCCGCGTGCGGGCGCTGCTGCGGCGCCTGCGGCCGGCTCTGTCCGGCGGCCATCTGGAGCATGGCGGCGTGGTGATGGACACATCGGCCCACAAGGTCACACGCGATGGCGTGCCGGTTCAGCTGGGGCCGACGGAATTCCGCCTGCTGCGGCACTTCCTCGAGCATCCCGGACGCGTCTTCAGCCGCGAGCAGCTGCTCGATGCCGTCTGGGGGCGCGATGTCTATGTAGAGCAGCGCACGGTCGATGTGCATATCCGTCGCCTGCGCAAGGCCATAAACCAGGACAATCTGCCCGACATCATCCGTACCGTGCGCTCGGCCGGCTATGCCCTCGATGCAGACGGGAGCGCCCGCGTCGCGGGTTGAAAAAGGCCCTGCTGCCGGGCCTTTTCATCAAAATTTCATGCATGCGCGGGCCTTGACCACCCAGGCCGCCATGCCTATCTGCCCTTTCGTTAGCACTCGCCAAGCGTGAGTGCTAAAAGCTTCGGGCCCGGTCGCCTGGCCCGTGGCTTCCAACACAAGCGACAAGAGGGAATATCCATGAGCTTTACCCCGCTGCACGATCGCGTGCTTGTCCGCCGTGTCGAGGCCGAGGAAAAGACGGCCGCTGGGATCATCATCCCCGACTCTGCCAAGGAAAAGCCGCAGGAAGGCGAAGTCATCGCCGTCGGCAAGGGTGCCCGCGACGAGAAGGGCGCCCGTGTGGAGCTTGACGTCAAGGTGGGTGACCGCATCCTGTTCGGCAAGTGGTCCGGCACCGAAGTCAAGGTTGCCGGCGAAGACCTGATCATCATGAAGGAAAGCGACATCCTCGGCGTTCTCGCCTGAGGCTCTTTCCTCCATTCATCGCCCAACAAGACAGCAAGGATATTGAACTATGGCAGCCAAGGACGTGAAGTTCGGGCGTGACGCCCGCGAACGCATCCTCGAAGGTGTGGACATTCTCGCCAACGCCGTGAAGGTGACCCTCGGCCCGAAGGGTCGCAATGTCGTCATCGAAAAGAGCTTCGGCGCGCCGCGCATCACCAAGGACGGCGTTTCCGTCGCCAAGGAAATCGAGCTCAAGGACAAGTATCAGAACCTCGGCGCCCAGATGGTGCGCGAAGTTGCGTCCAAGACCAACGACATTGCCGGTGACGGCACCACCACCGCCACGGTGCTGGCCCAGGCGATCGTTCGCGAAGGCCTGAAGTCGGTTGCAGCCGGCATGAACCCGATGGACCTGAAGCGCGGCATCGACCTCGCTGTCATCAAGGTCATCGAAGACCTGAAGGGCCGCTCCAAGCCGGTCGCCAACTCCTCCGAGATTGCCCAGGTCGGCATCATTTCGGCCAATGGCGACACCGTCGTCGGCGAAAAGATCGCCGAAGCGATGGAAAAGGTCGGCAAGGAAGGCGTGATCACCGTGGAAGAGGCCAAGGGCCTCGACTTCGAACTGGATGTCGTCGAGGGCATGCAGTTCGACCGCGGCTACCTCAGCCCCTATTTCATCACCAACGCCGAGAAGATGCAGGTGGAACTCGAAAACCCCTACATCCTCATCCACGAGAAGAAGCTCTCGAACCTGCAGTCGATGCTGCCGATCCTCGAAGCCGTGGTGCAGTCTGGCCGTCCGCTCCTCATCATCGCCGAAGATGTCGAAGGCGAAGCGCTGGCGACCCTCGTCGTCAACAAGCTGCGTGGCGGCCTGAAGATCGCCGCCGTCAAGGCGCCGGGCTTCGGCGATCGCCGCAAGGCGATGCTTGAAGACATCGCGATCCTGACGGCTGGTGAAGTCATCTCGGAAGACCTCGGCATCAAGCTCGAGAACGTCACCCTTCCGATGCTCGGTCAGGCCAAGAAGGTCACGATCGACAAGGACAACACCACCATCGTCGATGGCTCGGGCACGGAAAGCGCCATCAAGGGCCGCGTGGAACAGATCCGCGCCCAGATCGAGACGACCACCAGCGACTATGACCGCGAGAAGCTGCAGGAGCGTCTTGCCAAGCTCGCCGGCGGCGTTGCCGTCATCAAGGTTGGCGGCGCGACCGAAGTCGAAGTGAAGGAACGCAAGGACCGCGTTGACGATGCCCTGCATGCCACCCGCGCTGCGGTGGAAGAAGGCATCGTTCCCGGCGGCGGCACGGCGCTGCTCTATGCCACCAAGGCCCTCGATGGCCTGAAGGGCGCCAACGACGATCAGACCCGCGGTGTCGACATCATCCGTCGCGCGCTGCAGGCGCCGGTTCGCCAGATCGCTGCCAACGCTGGCCATGACGGCGCGGTGGTTGCTGGCAAGCTGCTGGAATCGAATGATACCACGCTCGGCTTCAACGCCCAGACGGATGTCTATGAGAATCTGGTGGCCGCTGGCGTCATCGACCCGACCAAGGTCGTCCGCACGGCGCTGCAGGATGCAGCCTCGGTTGCCGGCCTGCTGATCACCACCGAAGCCACCATCACCGAACTGCCGGAAGACAAGCCGGCCGGCGGCATGCCCGGCGGCATGGGCGGCATGGGTGGCATGGGCGGCATGGACTTCTGATCCAGCCGAACTGCTGAAGGATCGGGGCGGGGACCATTGGTTCCCGCCCCTTTTCTTTCAGTGGCCCGCTGCTAGAGTCTCCCCCTGCGCCGGGCTGAGGGGGCCGTCGCGGACATAGCGGGAGACATTATATGAAAACGCTTTTCCTGGCCGGGCTTGCGGTTCTGGCCGCTGCCCCCCTGCACGCCCAGCCGATGCCGTCACATAGTGGAGCCGGAATGACCGAAGCCCCCCTTATCGAACGCAACCGCCTTTTCGGAAACCCCAGCCGCGTGCAGGCGCGCCTTTCACCCGACGGCCGGTGGCTCAGCTGGATCGCCCCCTCCAACGGCGTGCTCAACATCTGGGTGGCCCCCGCTGGCAGCCCGGATCAGGCGCGTGTGCTGACGGGCGAGGCTTCGCGCCCCATCCGCCAGCATTTCTGGTCGCCCGACAGCAGCATGATCCTCTTCATCAACGACCGCGGCGGGAATGAGGATTTCCTGCTTTATGGCGTCAGGCCCGAAGGCGGGGACACGAAGCTGTTCACCCCCTTCGACAAGACGATGGTGCAGCTTGTCGGCACGTCGCACCGGGTGAAGGACCGGATCCTCGTCGGCCTCAACAACCGCGACCAGCGCTGGCACGATGTGCACAGCCTCGATCTTGCGACCGGCGCGCTCACGCTGGTGCAGCAGAATGACGGCTATGCCGGCTTCATCGCCGACGAGGATCTCGCCCTCAGGGTCGCCATCCGCCCCAATGCCGCCGGCGGTCAGGATTATTTCCGCATGCGCGATGGCGTGGTGGATGCGGAGCCTTTCCTGACGCACGGCCTAGATGACAGCCAGACAACCCAGCCCTTCGGCTTTTCCGCCGATGGAAAGACGCTCTACTGGATTGACGCGCGCGGTCGCGACACGGCGGCTGCCTGGGCCATGGACTATGAGAGCGGCCGCATGACGCTGCTTGCCGAGGACCCGCGCGCCGATGTGGACAATGTGCTGATCCACCCGGTGACCGGCCGGCTGGAAGCCGTGGCGGTCAATTATCTGAAGCCCGAGTGGAAAGTGCTCGACGAGGCGGTGAAGCAGGACATCGCCTTTCTCGATGCCGAACTGGGCCGCTGGCTGCTTTCGGCGCGCACCGATGCCGATGACAAATGGGTGCTGGCCACCGACAACAGCAATGTGCCTTCGGCCAGCTGGCTTTACGATCGCAAGGCGCGAACGCTGACGAAGCTGTTCGAAAGCCGGCCCGAACTTGTCGGCGCGCCGCTGGCGACAATGCGCCCGGTCGAAATCCGCTCGCGCGATGGCAGGATGCTGGTTTCCTACCTCACCCTGCCGCCGGGCGCCGGTGAAAAGCCGTCTACCCCGCTGCCCATGGTGCTGCTGGTGCATGGTGGCCCCTGGGCGCGCGATGCCTATGGCTTCGACCGGGAGGCCCAGTTCCTCGCCAATCGCGGCTATGGCGTGCTGCAGGTGAACTTCCGTGGCTCCACCGGTTTCGGCAAGGCCTTCACCAATGCCGGCAACGGCGAGTGGGGCCGCCGGATGCATGACGATCTGCTCGATGCAGTGGAATGGGCCGTTTCCGGCGGCTATGCCGATCGCGGGAAGATCGCGATCATGGGGGGCAGTTATGGCGGCTATGCGACGCTTGCCGGCCTGACCTTCACGCCCGACACTTTCGCCTGCGGGGTGGACATTGTCGGCCCGTCGAACCTGATGACTCTGCTGTCCACCGTGCCACCCTATTGGGAAAGCTTCCGCAGGCAGCTCATCAGCCGCATGGGCGACCCTGATACCGAGGAAGGCCGCGCCTGGCTGAAGGAGCGTTCGCCGCTGACTCATGCCGACCGCATCCGCAAGCCGCTGCTGATCGGGCAGGGCGCCAATGACCCGCGCGTGAAGCAGGCTGAAAGCGACCAGATCGTGGCGGCCATGCAGGCGAAGAACATCCCGGTCACCTATGTCCTTTATCCTGACGAGGGGCATGGCTTCGCGCGGCCGGAAAACAACATCGCCTTCATGGCCATCACCGAGAATTTCCTCGCCCGTTGCATTGGCGGCCGCGCCGAACCGATCGGGGATACGGTGAAGGCATCCTCCGCGAAGGTGCCGCATGGTGCGGACTATGCGCCCGGCCTGAAAGAGGCGCTGGCGGCAGACTGAAGGCTGGAAGGAAAAAGTCCATGTCGATTACCATCCTGCAGGTGGATTTCCCCTTCGCGGGGCCGTGGGGCGCGGAAATGGCGGCCGCGATGGAAGGGCTTGCCCGGTCCATCGCGGAGGAACCGGGCTTCCTCTTCAAATATTGGACCGAGAACGAGGCCGAGGGGCTGGCGGGTGGCATCTACGGTTTCAGCAACCGTGCCGACGCCGAACGCTACATCGAGATGCACAGCGCGCGACTGCATGGCTTCGGCGTCTCGGGCATCCGCGCCATTGTCTTCGACGTGAACGAGCCGCTCAGCCGGATCGACAAGGCCCCTGTGCTTCAGGACTGATGCTTCAGTCCTCGTAGATGATGTGGATGCGCGCCGCGGCCTCCATTGCGATGCGGCGCGCATCATCGGCCGTGCCGGCGCGCGCCAGCGCCACGGCCATGCGCCTGTAGGGGCGGGTGACGGGCTTTCCGAAGACGCGCACGTCGACATTTTGGCCTGCTCCGCCCTCTGCCCCGCATGACGTCGAAAGAGCGTCGGCCAGCCCCTCGATCCGGAAATTGTCTGCATGCCTGTCTGCCAGCACCACGGCCGAGGCCGACGGGCCGATGAGTTGCACTTCGGGGATGGGCAGGCCGAGGATGGCGCGGGCGTGAAGATCGAATTCCGAAAGCGTCTGGGAGGCAAGCGTGACCATGCCCGTATCATGCGGGCGGGGCGACAGTTCGGAGAAGATGACTTCATCGCCCTTCACGAAGAACTCGACCCCGAAGATGCCGTAGCCGCCCAGATTGTCCACCACCTTGCGCGCCATGTCCTCGGCGGCGGCGATGGCGGCCAGCGACATGGGGGTAGGCTGCCAGGATTCCTGGTAATCGCCTCGTTCCTGCCGGTGGCCGATGGGCGGGCAGAAGCTGACCCCGCCCCGGTGGCGGATGGTGAGCAGGGTGATTTCATAGTCGAAGGCGATGAATTCCTCGACAATGATGCGCCGCCGGTCACCACGCATGTTGGCGACCGCATGTGCCCAGGCGGCCTCCATGCCGGCTTCGTCCCGCACCATGCTCTGCCCCTTGCCGGACGAGGACATGACCGGCTTCACGACAGCCGGCAGGCCGGTGTGGGCGAGCGCCGCGCGCGCTTCCTCGAGGCTTTCGGCATAGCGGTAGCGCGATGTCCTGAGGCCGAGCTCGCTGGCCGCCACTTCGCGGATGCGGTCGCGGTTCATGGTCATCACGGCGGCGCGGGCGGATGGCACGACGGTGAAGCCCTCTGCCTCCATCTCCGCCAGCACTTCGGTGCGGATCGCCTCGATCTCGGGCACGATGAAATCCGGGCGGTGCTTCAGGATGGCAGCGCGCAGGGCTTCGCCATCCAGCATCGAAAACACCTCGCTGCCATCGGCCAGCTGCATTGCGGGCGCCTTGTCATAGCTGTCGCAGGCGATGACCTCGCAGCCGAGCCGCTTGGCCGAAATGGTGAATTCCCGGCCGAGTTCGCCCGAGCCGAGCAGCAGGATCCTGGCGGTTGGGGTCATGTGCCTGCCTTTCCACGTGAACAGCATCCTGCCGATGCAGCGCGGGCGGGGTGGCCGTCAACTCGTGTCTTGCAGCCAGTCCTGCAGCCCGTCTTGCGGCCAGTCATGCGGCTGGCGCTGGCGCAGGGCCGCGGCTGCAGCTAGGGCGACTTCATGCTGCGCCTGTCGAACCTCATCCTCCCGCTCGACCATCCGCCCGAAGCCTTGCCGGCGGCGATCTGCGCCCGTCTCGGCATCAGGCCCGATGCGCTTCAGTCTTTCACTGTCTTCCGGCGCGGCAATGATGCCCGCCGCAAGACGGACATCAGGCTCGTCTATGTGGTGGACGTGGACCTGGCGGACGAAGCCGCCGTCCTTGCCCGTTTCCGCGACGATCCGGACGTGAAGCCGAAGCCGGACATGGATTACCGCTTCATCGGCCATGCGCCGCCGGGCCATGCCGGGTTGCGGCCGGTGGTGATCGGGGCCGGGCCATGCGGAGTGATGGCGGCCCTGATCCTCGCCCAGATGGGGCTGCGCCCGATCATCATCGAGCGCGGAAAGGCGGTGCGGGAGCGCACGAAGGACACCTGGGGCCTGTGGCGCCGCGGCGTGCTGGAGCCGGAATCCAACGCACAGTTCGGGGAAGGCGGGGCCGGCACCTTTTCCGACGGCAAGCTCTACAGCCGCATCAAGGATCCCCGCCACCTCGGGCGCAAGGTGCTGGAAGAGTTTGTGAAGGCGGGCGCGCCGGATGACATATTGTGGGAAGCCCACCCCCATATCGGCACCTTCCGGCTGGTGACGATGGTGATGAACATCCGCGCAACCGTCGAGGCGCTGGGCGGGGAATATCGCTTCCAGACACGGGTCGAGGATTTCGAGGTCGAGAGCCTGCCCCATGGCAGCCGCCAGCTGCGCGGCCTGCACCTGAGCGACGGCAGCTTCCTGCGGGCGGAGCATGTGATCATGGCGGTGGGCCACAGCGCCCGCGACACCTTCCACCGCCTGCACGAGCGCGGCGTCCATATCGAAGCCAAGCCCTTCGCCATCGGGGTCAGGATCGAGCATCCGCAATCCTGGATCGACAGGGCGCGCTATGGCCCCCATGCGGGTAACAGGATCCTCGGGGCGGCCGCCTACAGCCTTGCCCACAAGGCGCGCAACGGGCGCAGCGTCTACAGCTTCTGCATGTGCCCGGGCGGCCGGGTGGTGGCCGCGACGTCCGAGGAAGGGCGCGTCGTCACCAACGGGATGAGCCAATATTCCCGCGCCGAGTTCAACGCCAATTCCGGCCTTGTGGTCGACATCAGCCCCGAGCGCGATTTCCCCGGCAACCCGCTTGCCGGCATCGCGCTCCAGCGGAAGCTGGAATCGCTTGCCTATGAGGCCGGTGGCGGCGGTTATCGCGCACCGGTGCAGCGGGTCGAGGATCTGCTGGCAAGCCGCGCCTCGACAGGGCTGGGCGAGGTGGTGCCATCCTACAAGCCGGGCGTCACGCCCACCGATCTTTCCGCCTGCGTGCCGGATTTCGTGCTGGAGGCGATGCGCGAGGCGCTGCCGGTCTTCGGCCGGAAGCTGCAAGGCTATGACCATCCGGACGTGGTGCTGACAGGCGTGGAAACGCGCACCTCGTCGCCCATCCGCATAACGCGCGGCGCCGACATGCAGAGCCTGAACACGGCCGGCCTCTATCCCGGCGGGGAAGGGGCGGGCTATGCAGGGGGCATTCTTTCGGCGGCGGTCGATGGCATAAGGCTTGCCGAAGCCGTGGGCCGGTCGCTGCTGGACGATGCCGCCCCCGCCGTCACCAGCCCGGCAATGCGCGCGTGACGGGAACACATGATGCCATCATCCTGGGCGCGGGCGCGGCCGGGCTGATGTGCGCGGCGGTTGCCGGCCAGCGCGGCCGGCGCGTGCTCCTGATCGACCATAACCGCACGCCCGGCGCCAAGATCCTGATTTCCGGCGGAGGGCGCTGCAATTTCACCAACATCGGCGCCGTGCCCGAGCGCTACCTGTCGGAAAACCCGCATTTCGCGCGCTCCGCGCTCAGCCGCTACACGCCGCGTGACTTTCTCGATCTTGTCGAGCGCCACGGCATTGCCTGGCATGAAAAGACGCTCGGCCAGCTCTTCTGCGACGGCTCCGCCCGGCAGATCCTCGCCATGCTGCTTGACGAATGCGCGAAGGGCGGGGTGGATCTGCGCGGCGGTGTTTCGGTCACGGCCATAGATCATGCCGATGGCCTCTACCGCGTGGAAGCGGGCGGCGCGGTCGCACGGGCGCCAGCCCTTGTCCTGGCGACGGGCGGGCCATCTATCCCCAAAATGGGGGCGACGGGTTTTGCCCATGACGTCGCGAAGCGCTTCGGCCTGAAGCTGGTGCAGCCGAGGCCGGCGCTCGTGCCGCTGACCCTGAGCGGTGGGGAGGCGCTTTTCACCACGCTTTCGGGCGTTGCCTCTAACGTGGTGGCGCGGTGCGGCAAGGCGGCCTTCCGCGAGGCCGCGCTCTTCACCCACAAGGGGCTTTCCGGCCCCGCCATCCTGCAGATTTCCTCCTACTGGCGGCACGGAGAGGGCATCGCCATCGACTATGCGCCCGACAGGCCCGCCGGCTGGCTGCTGGATGCCAAGGCAGCCAGCCCCCGAACCAGCCTGAAACGCCTTCTGGCAGAGGACATGCCCGAGCGGCTGGCAGCCACGCTGGCCACCCAGATCGGGCTGGAGGGCGAACTGGGCCAGACGACCGACAAGGCGCTGCGCGCCGCCGCCCAGCGCCTGAAGGACTGGCGCTTCCACCCCACCGGCACCGAAGGCTACGCCAAGGCCGAAGTGACGGCGGGCGGCATCGCGACCGCAGGGCTTTCCTCGAAGACCATGGAGGCGCAGCGCGTGCCGGGCCTGTTCGCCATCGGGGAAGCGGTGGACGTGACCGGATGGCTGGGCGGCTATAATTTCCAGTGGGCCTGGGCCAGTGGCTGGGCCGCCGCCCAGGCGCTGTAACGGATCAGGCCGCGAAGCCTTCGGCAAGGAAGCGTTCGGCAAGGGCAGCATGCACTGCCGCCCCGCGCGCCATCACGCTTTCATCGAGCATCATGCGGTTGGAATGGAGTGCGCAGCACTGCCGCCAGTCATCGCCTTCGTGGCTGGCGCCCAGGAAGAACATGGCGCCCGGCACCTTTTCCAGCACATAGGCGAAATCCTCCGCACCCATGACCGGGCTTGTCAGCGTGACCCAGCCTTCCGCGCCCAGAAGCGCCTTCACGGTGCGTTCGCCGAATTCAACCGCGCGGCCATCGCAGACCGTCACGGGAAATCCCGGCGTGAACGCAACATGCGCCGATGCGCCATGGGCCTGCGCAATGCCTTCTGCCAGCCGCTTCAGCCCTTGCTGCACGGCTGACCGCCGCTGCGGGGACAGGGTGCGGATGGTGCCGAACAGCATCGCCGATTCGGGGATGACATTGTCAGTCGAGCCGGCCTTCATTTCCGCGATGGTGACGACGGCCGGGTCTGCGATGGGCACATTGCGGGTTACCCAGCTCTGGATGGCGAGCACGATCTCGCAGGCGATCGGCACCGGGTCGAGCGCGTCGTGCGGCATGGAGGCATGGCCGCCCTTGCCGGTGATGGTGATGCGGATCTTGTCGGCCGAGGCCATCAGCGGCCCGGCCTTGCCCGATACCAACCCGTGCGGGGCATTGGGCATGACATGCAGGGCGAAGGCGGCATCGGGCAGAGGGTCCAGCAGGCCGTCTTCCAGCATGTAGCGTGCGCCATGATGGCCTTCCTCGCCGGGCTGGAACATGAAGATGACCGTGCCCGCCAGCTGCGCGCGCCGGGCGGACAACAGCCGCGCCGCACCCGCCAGCATGGCGACATGGCTGTCGTGGCCGCAGGCGTGCATCGCGCCCTTTATGATGGATGCGAAGGGCAGGCCGGTATCCTCCTGCATCGGCAGGGCATCGGTATCGCCGCGTAGCAGCACGGTGCGGCCATTGGCGCCGCCCTTCAGCGTGGCGACCAGCCCGCTGGTCGATGGCCCTTCGCGCCATTCGAGCGGCAGGTCGGCAAGTGTCTCGCGGATGCGCGCGGCCGTTCGCGGATTGTGCAGGCCGAGTTCCGGCTCGGCATGGATGGCCCGGCGCAGGGAAACCATGCCCGGCAGCAGCGCTTCGGCCTCGTCAAGCATCGTCATCGCATCATCCTTCGCATCGTTCGCCCTGTCCCGGTGCGGAACGCTACCGGCCCATGCCGGCGGAGGGAAGGGGAAGGCGGCACACAGACATGTCGGCGATGCTACATGGGTCATTCCGGGCGGGCATGAAAACGCCGCATGAGGCCCGGCAATGCAACGATAGTTTGCATTCATGCAATATACGTCTTGCCCGGCCTTCTGTCCTTTGCTATGCAAATATTGAAGGGTTGCAACAAGAACAAAGGTGGCAGCATATGCAAGCCTCTGACCTGATCCGGAGACTGAAGGCCGACCAGCGCGGCGCGATCGCGGTGGTCCTCGCGGCCTCGCTTCCGATGCTGATGGGCGGCGTGGCGCTTTCGGTGGATACGATCCAGTGGTCGCTCGCCAAGCGCGTCATGCAGCGCCAGGCCGATTCCGGGGCGCTTGCAGGCGCCTATGGCCTGGCCCAGGCGCAGGATGTCGAGATGACGGTGACGGGTGATCTCATCCGCAACGCGCGTGTGACGCTGACGGAGGCGCCTGTCATCGAGAATGCGCCCACCGCCGGGCCGTTCGCCGGCGATGACCGGGCTGTGCGCGTGGTGTTGCGCACGCGCATGCAATTGCCCTTTTCCCGCATGTTCCTCGAGGATGGCATGCCCATTTCGGCGGAATCGACGGCGGCCGTTGTCAACAATGGCGAATATTGCGCCATCTCGCTCGAGGACACGAGCACGACCGGCATCAGCATGGGCGGCAACGCGACGGTTGATCTCCGCTGCGGCATGTCCACCAATTCCGTGGCAGCGAACGCGGTTACGGCGGGCGGCAGCAGCCAGATCACCGCGACGCCCATCGCCGCGGTCGGCGGGCTTCAGCCCAGCGGCAATTATGTGGGCGACACCACCCTCATTCCCTACACGGTGCCCCAGCGCGACCCCTTCGCGGACCTGCCGAACCCGGTGATCTCCGGCGCGGTCCAGAACGGGAATGTGAACTCCAACCAGACCCGCACGCTCAACCCCGGTGTCTACAAGGGGATGAATCTGAAGGGTAATGTCACCCTCAATCCGGGCGTCTACATCATCGATGGCGGCGAGCTTTCGGTCGGTTCGCAGGCCAGGGTCACAGGCGCCGGCGTCACCTTCGTGCTCACCAGCTCCAACATCGCCTCGCAGCCCTGGTCGGCCGCGACGGTCAAGATGAACGGTGGCGCCACCCTCAACCTGGCCGCGCCCAGCTTCGGGCCAATGGCGGGCATCCTCTTCTACCAGGATCGCCGGGCAGCGGCCGGCAACACCAACAAGGTGAACGGCAACAGCTCCAGCTTTCTGCAGGGCGCAATGTATTTCCCGCGCGGAGAGCTGGAATTCACCGGCACCACGGGCATGCAGATCGATTGCATCCAGATGGTGGCCAAGAACCTGACCTTCAGCGGCAACAGCACGGTGAAAAACATCTGCCCGGCAGGTTCCGGCGCCAGCTCCTTCACCGGCACTGCCGTCAGGATGGTGGCGTGATGGGGCGGCCGTCATTCCTCAGCAGGCTACTGGCGGACAGGCGCGGCGCCAGCGCTGTCGAGTTCGCGCTGGCGTTGCCGGTGCTGATCCTGATGCTGCTCGGGGCCTTTGATTTCGCCCGCGCCTTTTCCGCCCGGCTCGATCTGGAGCAGGCGGCGGGCCGGGCGGCGGAACTGGCCACGGCCCCCGGGCAGGTGCGGGCGGATTATGCGCACCTCGCCAGCGAGGCGGTGGCGGCGGCCAATGATGCCGGCCTGCAGAATGCGCTCGCCACGGTCGACTTCTGGCTGGAGTGCAATGGCGTGCGCCAGGGCCAGACGAACGCCGTCTGCCTCGGCGGGGCGCAGATCGCCCGCTATGTGTCCGTCAGGGTGCGGGCTTTCCATGCGCCGCTCTTCGGGCTTGCGGGTCTTGCCGGCTCCAATGGCATGGTCCTTGTGGAAGGGGCCGCCACGGTGAGGCTGCAATGAGCCGCCAGCACCATATGCGGAGTCGGGATTCCGGCTTTCTGTGCCGCGCGCTCCGGGACAGGCGCGGCAGCACGGCGGTCGAATTCGCGCTGACCGTGCCGATGCTGATGGTGTTCCTGTTCGGCATCTTCCAGCTCGGGCTGCTGTTCTTCGCCAATGCCGGCCTGCAGAATGCGCTGGGGGAAGCCGCGCGCGAGGCGACGCTCTGGCCACGGCGCTCGGAAGCACAGATGACGGCCGTTCTCAACCAGTCCCGCTTCGGGATGGATCCGCAGCGCTTGGGCCAGCCCGTCTTCACGCACGGCACCGAGGCCGGGCAGGATTTTGTCGAGATAAGCGCCACCTACACCACCAGCATCAACATGCTGATGTTCAGTTTCAATGGGGTCACGCTGAGTCACAGCCGCCGGGCCTACAGGCCCTGATCGTCTGACGTAGCTGGGCGTCTGGCGCGATCGGGAGCCTGTCAGCCCTCTCGGGGGGGAGGGGGTGCCGGCGGCTGTGGCGAAAGCATGCGGCACACGGCCGCGCGCTGTCCGCCGCGCATGTCCGCCATGTCGAGCGACGGGTCGAGCAGCATCTCCAGGCAGACGCCGAGTTGCATGCTGCCGATCAGCAGGGCCATGCTGTCGGCATGGAGGGCAGGGTCGATCTCGCCTCTTTCCTGCCCTTCGGAGATGAGCTTGCGCAACTGTGTGCGCACGCCTTCATGAGCCTCGAGGAAGGCGTCCCGCAGATCGAGCCGGTTGGCGATGGCGGCAGCCATCATCACGAAATAGGCGCGGAAATGGGCATCCTCCTCCACGGCCACGAAGAGCTGCTCGCCAAGGGCGAGGATTCGGGCAAGCGGGCTTTCAACCCCCGCGACATGGGCGGCATAGCGGGCCTCCAGTCGCGCGGACAGCGCCGCGATCACGGCCCTGACAAGCCCGTCCTTCGATCCGAACCGCTGGCTGGCGAGGCCGCGGCTGTAGCCGGCCTCCGCCCCGACGGACTGCATCGTGGCGGCGTTGTAGCCATCCCGCTCGACGATGGTGGCCGCCGCGTTCAGCAGGCGTTGTTCGGATTCGTCGCGACGTTCGGCCTGGGTCTTGCGGGCTGGCTGGCTGGGCTTCACCATATACCTTTCAGATGCGGAAAGACGCTGTAAGATATTTGTTGACCGTATAGCAAATCGGGGCGACTATCCAGCCTTCAGGAGTGGAGACCCATTGCATGCCGATTCCCGTTGAACTTGCGAACACCATCGTCAATCCGATAGCCTATCAGGAGGGCGATCCGATCGACGACGCCTTCCGCACCATCCGCCGCGACATGCCGTTCGATCGCGCCCAGCCCGAAAACTACGAGCCCTTCTGGGTGGTGAGCCGCCACGCCGACATCCTCGAGATCGAGCGCCGCGCCGACATCTTCCAGAATTCGCCGCGCTCCTCGGTAGTGACACCGGCAGAGCAGCAGCAGATGACGCGGATGATCACCGGCGGTGATTCCAACCTGATCCGCTCGCTCGTCGCGGTCGACGGGCAGGAGCACAAGGACCTGCGCGGAATCGTCTTCCCCGCCGTGACCCCGAAGGCGATCAAGGTCTGGGAAGAGGACATCAAGGGCATCGCCCAGTCCTTCGTGAAGGAAATGCTGGAAAAGGCGCCGGAATGCGATTTCGCAACCGATGTCGCCTTCCTCTACCCGCTGCGCGTCATCATGCGCGTGCTGGGCGTGCCTGAGGAAGACGAGCCCTTCATGCTGAAGCTTACGCAGGAAATCTTTTCCAGCAACGACCCGGAACTCAACCGCAGCGGCAAGGAACTGACGCCGGAAGAGAATCTGATGGCGCTGGTGCAGACCAAGGCCGACCTCGAAGCCTATTTCACCGAAGTGACGAAGAAGTTCCGCGCCAACCCCGACAAGCATGTGAACAGCCTGATCGCGAACGCGAAGATCAATGGCGAATATCTGAACGAGCGGCAGCTGATGGGCTATTTCATCATCGCCGCGACCGCCGGGCATGACACGACCTCGAACACCACGGCAGGCGCCATGTGGGCGCTGGCCGAAAACCCGAAGATGCTCGACACGATCAACGCGGACCCGGCAGCCCTCGATGCCTTTGTCGAGGAAAGCATCCGCTGGGTGACGCCCGTGAAGCACTTCATGCGCACGGCCGTCGAGGATTTCGAATACAAGGGCGTGAAGATCGCCAAGGACGACTGGCTGATGCTGCCCTACCAGTCCGCCAACCGGGATGAAGCCGTGTTCGACGATGCCTTCGAATTCCGCCTCGACCGCAAGCCCAACAAGCAGGTTGCCTTCGGCTATGGCCCGCACGTGTGCCTTGGCCAGCACCTGGCGCGCATGGAAATGAAGCAGCTCTGGCGTGAGCTGTTCCCGCATCTGAAGACGCTGGAACTGGCCGGAACGCCGGAACGCACCCGTTCCAACTTCGTCTGCGGGCCGAAGCATGTGCCCATCCGCTTCAGCGTGAACTGAAACGGCAGCAGTCAGGAGAAAACCCATGGCTGAAGCGTTCAGGCGTTGGGAATGCACCTATTGCGGCTTCATCTATGACGAGGCCGAGGGCCTTCCCGAAGACGGCATAGCGCCCGGCACGCGCTGGGCGGATGTGCCGGAAGACTGGTTCTGCCCGCAGTGCGGAAGCACCAAGGACGATTTCGAAATGATCGAGATCGGCTGAAATCTCAGACCCAGCCGGCCTGCGCCATCAGCAGGCCGGCAAGGGCGCAGCCAGCCAGAAGTGGAAGCGGCCCCACGCGGAAGCCTAGCGCCGCAACGAGGGCTGCGGCGGTCAGCAGCATGGCGCCCGGCCGCGCCGATGACAGCGCCGGCAGCTCAAGCCCGGTGCCGGTTATGGCGTGATGCTCTGCGAACAGGCCCTGCAAGGCGAACCACAGGGCAAGGTTGGCGATCACGCCGACAACCGCTGCCGTCACGGCCCTGAGCGCTGCCGACAGCGGCGCGCTCTGGCGAAGCCTCTCAAGATGCGGTGCGCTCAGGAAAATCCACGCGAAGCAGGGCATGAAGCTGGCCCACAGCACAATGGCCGCGCCCAGGGCCCCGCCAACGGCTGGCGGCAGGCCGGTTTCGGCGCGCGCGGCAGCCAGAAAGCCCACGAACTGCACTACCAGCAGAAGTGGGCCGGGCGTGGTTTCAGCCAGCCCAAGGCCATCCAGCATTTCCCGCGCCGTCAGCCAGCCAAATCCGGAAACGGCGACGTCGGCCACCCATGCCAGCGCCGCATAGGCCCCGCCGAAGCTGGCGAGGGCCAGAAAGGAAAAGAAGCCGGCCAGATCGCCGAACACGTCGAAGCGCCCGGGCAGGATGGCAAGCAAGGGCAGGGGAAGAAGCCAGAGGAAGAGGAACAGGGCGCCGGCCAGCATGGCCCGCCGCCCCGCGGCCCGCGCGCCGTCCGATGCGGGCATGAGGCCTGCCGGCGGAAAGCGGAAGCCGGGAACATCCGCGCGGCCCGCCGCCCACCCGGCCGCTGCCGCCGCCAGAAGCACCAGCGGAAAGGGCAGGCCGAACACGAACAGGGCAAGGAAGGCGGACAGCGCAATCAGGAAAGGCAGCCCGCTGCCGGCAAGCCGCGCGCGCATGCGGATCAGCGCATCAACGATGATGGCGACCACGGCCGCGCGCAGGCCGAAGAAAAGCGCCTCGACAAGGGGCAGGTTGCCATGGGCGGCATAGAGCATTGAAAGGCCCAGCAGCAGCAATGCCCCCGGCAGGATGAACAGCAGGCCAGCCAGGATTCCGCCGGCAATTCCGTGCAGCCGCCAGCCAATCCATGTGGCCAGCTGCATCGCTTCGGGGCCGGGCAGCAGCATGCAGAGGTTGAGGGCATGGGCGAAATCCTGCTCTTCCACCCATTCCCGCTCTTCCACGACAAGCCTGTGAAGCAGCGCAATCTGGCCGGCAGGCCCGCCAAACGACAGCAGGCCGATCCGCGCCCAGAGCCGCAGGGCGGTGCCGAAAGAAGGGTGGCTCTGATCCGACTGCATCTGCATCGCCGCACCATGGCCGGGGTCGGATTCCGCTGCAACAGGTGCCATCCCGCTTGCCAATCCGGATCGCGGAATCCGCAATGGATGCAAGCGCCTTGGCGCGGGCTTCATCCATGCGTTAAGGATCAGCAGGTCATTTCCGCGGGAGACACATAGCGAGTGCCAGAGCATCAGACCCCCCTCATCGCTACGATCGCCGCAGGGCTGGCGCTCGCCTATCTTTTCGGGCTGGTGGCGCACAGGCTCAAGGCGCCGCCGCTGGTGGGGTATCTGGTTGCCGGCATCATCGTCGGCCCTTTCACGCCGGGTTTCGTGGCGGATCAGGAACTGGCGCTCGAACTGGCCGAGATCGGCGTCATATTGCTGATGTTCGGCGTCGGCCTGCATTTCTCGCTGAAGGATCTTCTCAGCGTCTCGCGCATCGCGATACCGGGCGCCGTCGCGCAGATCAGCGCGGCCACGGTCATGGGGGCGGGCCTTGGCTACGCCATGGGCTGGCCTCTTTCGGCAGGGCTTGTCTTCGGTCTTTCGCTTTCCGTTGCCTCCACCGTGGTTCTTGTCCGTGCCCTGCAGGAACGCCGCATCATCGAGACAGAACGCGGCCGCATCGCCGTCGGCTGGCTGGTGGTCGAGGATCTGGCCGTCATCCTGGCGCTTGTCATGCTGCCGGTGCTGGCAACGCTTGGCACGGCGGGTGGCGGCTCGGTTGCCGCAATAGCCGGCAATCTTGTGCTCACCCTGGCGAAGGTCGCCGCCTTCATCGCGCTGATGCTGGTTGTCGGCCGGCGGGTCATACCATGGCTCATGCACTATACGGCCCACACCGGCTCGCGCGAACTGTTCCGCCTGGCCGTTTATGCCATCGCGCTTGGCATCGCCTTCGTGGCGGCGAAGATGTTCGATGCCTCTTTCGCGCTCGGCGCCTTCTTCGCCGGCATCGTTCTGGGGGAAACCCGCCTGTCCCAGCGCGCGACGGAAGAAGCCATGCCGCTCAGGGATGCCTTTGCCGTGCTGTTCTTCGTCTCGGTCGGCATGCTGTTCGATCCGCGTATCCTGATCGATCAGCCGCTGGCGGTTCTGGGAACGGTCGCCATCATCATTCTGGGCAAGTCGCTGGCCGCCTATCTCATCGTCACCGCCTTCGGCAGGCCGCGCTCCATGGCCCTGATGATCGCGGCGAGCCTTGCGCAGATCGGTGAATTCTCCTTCATCCTCGCCGGCATGGCGGTTGCGCTCGGCCTCATGGAGCCGATGGCGCGCGACCTGATCCTTGCCGGCGCGCTCATGTCCATCCTGCTGAACCCGCTGGCCTTCCGCTTTGCGAAATACTGGTCGGAAGGGCGCGCCCAGGAAACGCGGGATCTGCCGGAACCCGCCGCCGAGCAGGTGCCGGCCCCCGAACCCGAGCCAGACCCGCAGCAGCCCACGCTGCTCTCCGGGCATGACGTGATCATCGGTTATGGGCGGGTCGGCAGCTTCGTGGGGGCGCGGCTGCTGGCGGCCGGCCGGCCGGTGCTGGTGATCGAGGATAGAGACGATGCCCTTGCCCTCGCGCGGAGGGATGGCGCCGAAACGCTGGAAGGCAATGCCGCCGACCCGCGTGTCCTGGCGCTGGCAAATCTTGCCGGCGCCCTTCGCCTTTATGTCACCGTGCCCGAGCCTTATGAGGCAGGGCAGGTGGTGCAGCAGGCCCGCGCCATCAATCCGGGTCTTGGCATCTATGCGCGCGCCCACAGCGACGATGACCAGACGCACCTCGACAGCATGGGCGCAACGCTGACAATCCTGGGCGAACGCGAGATCGCCGAGCGCATGCTGGAACAGCAGGCCGGGCTTGCATGACCATTTGCCTCATCGCCTTGCCCTCCCTCTTCCTTGGCGGAGTTGCGTGATCGCGCCGGCCGTCCGATAGAATGGCGCGGGAGAGATACGGGACACACACGGGGAAGGAGATGCATATGGCGGACCATGATCTGGTCATTCGCGGAGGGACCGTCATTGACGGATCGGGCGGTGCGCCCTTCGTGGCCGATGTCGCGGTCGATGATGGGCTGATCGTCGCGGTCGGCGCGGTCCCGGGCCGTGGCCGGAAGGAGATCGACGCCCGCGGCCGCTATGTGACGCCCGGATTCGTCGATCCGCACACCCATTATGACGGGCAGGCCATTTGGTCCGATACCTTGTCGCCATCCTCGTCCCATGGCGTCACGACCGTGGTGATGGGCAATTGCGGTGTCGGCTTCGCGCCGTGCAGGCCCGGTGACCGGGATGTGATGATCGAGCTGATGGAGGGCGTGGAGGACATCCCCGGCGTGGTGATGGCCGAGGGCCTGCCGTGGAGCTGGGAAAGCTTTCCCCAATATCTCGATGAAGTGGACGCGCGCCGCCGCGACATCGACGTGGCGGCTTTCCTTCCCCATTCGCCCGTCAGGGTCTATGCCATGGGCGAGCGCGGCGCCCGCCGCGAAGCGGCGACGCCCGAGGATCTGGAGCAGATGCAGCGCATCGTCCGCGAGGCCGTGGATGCCGGCGCCCTCGGCGTCGCCACGTCGCGCCTTCTCATCCACAAGACTGCCAAGGGTGAGGCGATCCCGAGTTTCGAGGCCGATGTCGCGGAACTGAAAGCCCTGACTTCGGCGCTGGCCGAAGCCGGAACCGGCATGCTGCAGATCGTGCCCAATCTCTTCGCCGGGCTCGGGCCGGAATATCGCATGATCCTCGACGTGGCCGCCCACAGCGGCCGCCCGGTCACCGTGACACTCGGCATCGGCAATGAAGGCCCTCAGGGCTGGCTGCCCGCGCTGGAGGTGATGGACGAGGCCCGCGCGCGGGGGCTGAAGATCACCTCGCAGGTGCTGCCGAGGCCCGTGGGCGTGATCCAGGGGCTTGACCTTTCGATCCACCCCTTCGTCCTGTGCCCCAGCTTCCGCCGGATCGCGCATCTTCCGCGCGCGGAGAAGGCCGAGGCCATGCGCCAGCCCGAGATGCGGGCCGCCCTGCTTTCGGAAACACCCGAGCAGGGGCATCCGCTGGCGGAGCTTTCGCGCAACTGGAAGTGGCTCTTCCCCTTCGATGGCAAGGCCGATTACGCCCCGCCGACCGAGGCGAGCGTTGCGGCGCGGGCCGCGGCTGCCGGGATTTCGCCCGAGGAATGGGTGCTCGACTGGCTGAGCGCCGGAGACGGGCAGAACATGCTGTTCACGGCCCTTGGCAATTACTACCAGGGCCGGCTGGATGTCGTGAAGCAACTGCTCGACCGCGACGACTGCATCGTGGGCCTTGGTGACGGTGGCGCCCATTATGCCGCCATCTGCGACGCCAGCTACCCGAGCTTCATGCTGACCCACTGGGTGCGGGATTCGGAAGGCAGGGGCTGGGATCTGCCAACGGCCATCCACATGCTGAGCCGCAAGCCGGCGCTTGCCGTGGGGCTGGGCGACCGAGGGCTGCTGAAACCCGGCTACAAGGCCGACATCAACGTCATCGACCTCGACCGCATGGACCTGCCCATGCCGCATGTCGCCCATGATCTTCCGGCGGGCGGCCGGCGGCTGGACCAGAAGGGCGTGGGCTATGACGCCACAATCGTCTCCGGCCAGGTGATCCGCCGCTTCGACGCGGATACGGGCGAGCGGCCGGGCCGTCTGGTGCGCGGCGCGCGCGGCGAGCCGGTCGCCGCCTGACCATCAGCGAAAAGGGGGGAGGGGCTTCCTCCCCCCTTGTCTGTTCAGCGCCCCGTGTAGTTCGGCGCGCGTTTCTCGACAAAGGCGCGCATGGCTTCGGCCGCGTCCTCGGTGGTGGCCAGCATCACCTGGTGCCGGTCTTCCATGGCCATGGCATGTTCGAGGCTGGGCGCGTCGATGTTGAGGTTCAGCGCCTGCTTCGAGAGCCTGAGGCCGAGCGGCGAGGTGGCGAGCATTTCCTCCGCCAGCGCCAGGCCCTTGTCGAGCAGTTCATCCTCGGGGACGATTTCGCTGATAAGGCCCGAGGACAGCGCCCGGTCCGCCCCGATGAAGCGGCCCGTAAGGATCATTTCGGCGGCAAGGCTGGCGCCCACCAGGCGCGGCAGGAAATAGCTGGAAGCCATGTCGCAGCCGGTCAGGCCGATCTTGATGTAGGCGGCGTTCATCCTGAGCGAGGGCGCGCCATAGCGCACATCGGATGCGAGCAGCAGCGAGAAGCCGCCGCCGCAGGCGGCACCCTGGCCAAGCGCGATGATCGGCTGCGGGCAGGCGCGCATCTTGCGGTAGATGTTGCCGATGTCGGTCTGGGTCTTGAGGCTCTGGGCGACAGGGCCGAGGCCTTCACGCTTGCGGGCCGCCTTGATGTCGAGCCCGGCGCAGAAGGCGCGGCCATTGGCGCGCATCACCACGACGCGCACGTCCGTCCGCTCGACGAGGCCGGCGTAATAATCATTCAGCTCATCGGTCATCTCGGGCGAGAGGGCGTTCAGCGCCTCCGGCCGGTCGAGGGTCAGGATCTCGATGGCGCCGCGCCGCTCGACCTTGAGGTTGGCATAGGTGGGGGCGGTGGTTTCCTGCGTGCTCATGATGTGTGTCTCCCTTTCTGACGGCGCTTTTAAGCCATGCCGGGCGCGGAAATGGCAGCCCTCTATTCCATGGGTGGCGCACCCCTTGCGCCGGCGGGCCACGCCTGTCAGGCAGGGCGCATGATGAAACAGGCGCTGGGCGAACTGGTGGTTGAGACCGGCGGGCGTGGCCTTGTCGACATCACGCGCCATGCCACCGCTTGGGTGGCGGGGCAGGGCTTTCGCGACGGGCTTCTCACCCTGTTCTGCCGGCATACATCGGCATCGCTCATCGTCACGGAAAATGCCTCGCCCGAGGTGCTGTCCGATCTTGACGCCTTTCTCACCCGCCTCGTGCGCGAGGATGGGAAACGCTATGCGCATGATGCCGAAGGGCCGGATGACATGCCCGCCCACATCCGCGCAGCCCTCACGCAGACGCAGCTTTCCGTTCTGCTTTCGGGCGGGCGGCTGCAGCTGGGCACATGGCAGGGCATTTTCCTGTTCGAGCATCGCCGCCGCCCGCACCGGCGGACAATCGCGCTTCACCTGCTGGGGGAATGAAGGCGGCACGTTGCACGCCCTGGCGGAAAGCGGCTTCCCCAAGAAAAACTAGGGGGCACCCGAAGGGTGCGCGCATTGCCCCCCGTGGAGGCGGCCGATAGGGTCAGGCTCCAGATTCATGAACGAGGCCCGGATGACCGACAGCAAGACCCTGCACCCCGAAACCCTTGCGCTCCACGCCGGCTGGCGCGCAGACCCCGCGACGGGCGCCGTCGCCGTGCCGATCTACCAGACCACCTCCTACCAGTTCCGCGATGCGGGCCATGCCGCCGATCTTTTCGCCCTGAAGGAACTGGGCAACATCTATACCCGAATGGGCAACCCCACGACGGATGTGCTGGAACAGCGTGTGGCGGCACTGGAAGGTGGCGTGGCGGCGCTAGCACTTGCCTCCGGGCAGGCGGCCTCCACCTGTGCGGTGCAAAATCTGGCCAGTGCGGGCGACAATATCGTCAGCTCGACCGATCTTTATGGCGGCACCTGGAACCTCTTCGCCAATACGCTGAGGCAGCAGGGCATCGAGGTGCGATTCGTCGACCCGGCCGACCCGGACGCCTTCCGCAGGGCCAGCGACGAGCGCACGCGAGCCTGGTATGCCGAGGCGCTGCCCAACCCGAAGCTGCAGGTCTTTCCCGTTGCCGAAGTGGCGGCGCTGGGCCGGGCGATGGGCATTCCCCTCATCGTCGACAACACGGCGGCCCCGATCCTGATGCGCCCGCTCGATCATGGGGCGGCCATCGTCGTCCATTCGGCGACCAAGTTCATCGGCGGCCATGGCACGTCGATTGGCGGGATCATCGTCGATGGCGGCAATTTCGACTGGGTCGCCCATGCCGACAGGCACCCCGGCCTCAACACGCCCGATCCCAGCTATCATGGCGCCATCTGGACCGAAGCCACCAGGGCGATGGGGCCTGTCGCCTACATCATCAAGGCCCGCGTGACGCTTCTGCGCGATCTCGGGGCGGCGCTCTCCCCCTTCAACGCCTTCCAGATCCTGCAGGGCCTTGAAACCCTGCCGCTCAGGATCGCGCGGCATTGTGAAAATGCGGCAGCCGTGGCCAGCTATCTGAAGGGCCACGCCAAGGTCGCCCAGGTGATCCACCCATCGCTGCAGACTGGTGAGGCGCGCGCGCGTGCCGACAAATATCTGAAGGGCGGGCATGGTGGGCTTCTAGGCTTCGAGCTGAAGGGCGGTCGCGAGGCCGGCGCGCGCTTCATCGATGCGCTGAAGCTCTTCTATCATGTGGCGAACATCGGCGACGCCCGCAGCCTTGCCATCCACCCTGCCACCACCACCCACAGCCAGCTTTCCGCCGAGGAACAGGCGGCATCCGGGGTCACGCCGGGCTATGTCCGTCTTTCCATCGGCATCGAGCATGTGGATGACATCATCGCCGATCTGGAGCAGGCGCTGGCGGCTTCCTGACACCGGCATTCCGGCGCGATTGCGTGCGAATATGCGCGCAATCGCGCTTTTGCCAGTTTTGCGCGGCGCGAAGCCGTGATTGCAAGGTGACCAGACAGGCCCAGTGAACAGGGCCGATTCACGAGGGCCACCCACCCATGAACGCACTGCAGAAATACCCCCATGTCTTCGCGCCGCTCGATCTCGGCTTCACCCGGATCAAGAACCGGATCCTGATGGGTTCGATGCACACCGGCCTCGAGGATGTGCCCGACGCCGCCGAGCGCCTTGCTGCCTATTTCGTGGAGCGCGTGAAGGGCGGGGTCGGCATGATCATCACCGGCGGCATTGCCCCCAACAGCGAGGGCGGGCGCGGCGCCAAGCTTTCCACCCCCGAAGAGGTGCCGATGCACCGCCATGTGACGGATGCCGTGCATGCCGCCGGCCCTGACGTTAAGATCTGCATGCAGATCCTGCACAGCGGCCCGCTTGCCGGCACGCCGGACTGCGTTGCGCCTTCCGCCCTGCGCTCGCGTATCGGCGCCTTCGTGCCGAATGAGCTGGATGATGCGGGCATCCGCAAGCAGATCGCCGATTTCGCCAACTGCGCCCGGCTGGCGAAGGAAGCGGGCTATGACGGCGTGGAGGTGATCGGCTCGGCCGGCTATCTGATTTCCACCTTCCTCGTGGAAAAGACCAACCAGCGCACCGACGAATGGGGCGGCAGCTGGGAAAACCGCATGCGCTTCGCCGTCGAGGTGATGCGCGCGGTGCGCGAGGCCGTCGGCCCCGATTTCATCGTCATCTTCCGCATTTCGGCGATGGACATGCTTCAGGGCGGTCTGGCCTGGGAAGAAGTGGTGTCGCTCGCGAAGGCGATCGAGGCCGTTGGCACGAACATCATCAGCACCCACTTCTGCTGGCACGAGGCTTTCGTGCCCACCATCGCCACCATGGTGCCGCGCGCGGCCTTCACGCAGGTGACCGGCCGGCTGCGCAAGGAGCTGTCGATCCCGCTGATCACCAGCAACCGGATCAACATGCCGGCCGTTGCCGAGGAAGTGCTGGCGCGCGGCGATGCCGACATCGTTTCCATGGCGCGGCCGATGCTGGCCGACCCGGCGCTGGTGAAGAAGGCGCTGGAAGGCCGCGAGGACGAGATCAACACCTGCATCGCCTGCAACCAGGCCTGTCTCGACCACACCTTCACCGGCCAGGAAACAAGCTGCCTCGTGAATGCGCGCGCCTGCCGCGAGACGGAGCTGAAGCTCGAGCCGGCAACGACGCCGCAGCGCATCGCCGTCGTCGGCGCGGGGCCGGCTGGTCTTGCCTTTGCAACGCTGGCGGCCGAGCGCGGCCACAAGGTCACGCTCTATGATGCGGCAAGCGAGATCGGTGGGCAGTTCAACCTTGCCAAGCGCGTGCCGGGCAAGGAGGAATTCCACGAGACGCTGCGCTATTTCCGCCGCATGATCGATGTGCACGGGGTCGAGCTGAAGCTCGGCACGCGGGTGGATGCTGCGATGCTCAAGGCCGCTGGCCATGATCGGGTGATCGTGGCGACGGGCATTACCCCCCGCACGCCCGGGATTCCCGGCATCGATCACCCCAAGGCGGTCAGCTACATCGACGCGATCCTCGGCCGGAAGCCCATTGGCCGCAAGGTCGCCATCATGGGGGCGGGCGGCATCGGCTTCGATGTGGCAGAACTGATCACCCATGAAGGGACTTCCGCGGCGCTCGATGTCGATGTCTTCGCCAGGGAATGGGGCATTGATTTCAGGAACCATCCGCGCGGCGGTGTCACGGGCGTGGAGCCGGTCGTCGCCACATCCGGTCGCGAAGTGACCCTGATGCAGCGCAAGACCAGCGCTGTCGGCAAGACGCTTGGCCGCACCACCGGCTGGACCCACCGCATCACCCTGCAGCGCCGTGGCGTGAAGATGGTGGGCGGGGTCGAGTATGTCGGGATCGACGATGCCGGCCTGCACACGCTGATCGATGGCAAGCCCGTGCTGTTCGATGTGGACACGGTGATCATCTGCGCCGGCCAGACACCTGAGCGGTCGCTTTACGACGCGCTTGTAGCCGAAGGCGTGGATGCGACGCTTGTGGGCGGGGCCTATGAAGCCGCCGAACTCGACGCCAAGCGCGCCATCCGCCAGGCGACGGAACTGGCCCTGGCGGCCTGAGGCCGCCTTGCGCTGGATTACGGCCTGAGGCCGCCTTGCGCTGGATTACGGCCTGAGGCCGCCTTGCGCTGGATTACGGCCTGAGGCCGCCTGTTCTGGCTATTCTTCAGGGGTGGCAGCCGCCGGCTGCCACCCCTGATTGGCCTCAGATGAAGTTGCGCGCGTCCAGCCATTCACCGACCGCCGCCGTTGCCTTGGGCAGCAGGTCGGGCCGGTCGGTGTAATAATGGTCCGCGCCCTCGATGTTTACGAACGCCTTGTCCGTGGAGGCGACGGCGTCGAAGAGCCGCTGGGCGTGGCTTGGCGTGCAGGCGAGATCCGCCGAGTTGTTGATGACGAGAACGGGGCAGCTGATGCGGCCGGCGTTCACGATGCCGTTGGCGCGGCTTTCATCATAGCTCCACTGTGACAGCCATGACCGCAGCGTGGTGAAGCGGCCGAGGCCGACTGGCCCGTCGTTCGCGATCACCGGGTCGCCGAGATAGCAGGTGTATGGAGGGCGGTCGGATGGGTCCTGCGTCGGGTCTGTCCAGCGCACGTCGCTCATGGTGCCCTGCACTGTGAAGCAGCGTTCCTGGTCGCCCTTGCCCGTGGCGCGCAGCTTTTCCAGTTCCGCCTTGGCATAGGCGGTGATGCGCCGGTTGCGCGCGATCTGCGCGGCGCGGAAGCGCGCGACGAATTCGGGCGAATAGGGCGGCTTCTCGGGGCAGGCCGGGTCGTAGATGTTGAGGCTCACGTCACGGTCGAAGGGGCGGCTTTCATCGGTGACGGACGGGTCGAGCCATTCCGTCATGGTGACGGAGCGGCTGATGTGCGCCGCAAGCAGCATGATTCCATCTGCCGGCTGCAGCCCGGCGCCCTTGATGTCCACCGCGTCGCCGGCGGGGGTTTCGGTGATGGTCGGGTGTTCGGCCTGGTCCTGGTAGAAAAGGGAAAGCGAGCCGCCGCCGGACCAGCCGCCCAGAATCACCTTTTCATAGCCGAAGCGTGTCTTCAGGTCGGCAATGCAGGCACCAAGGTCGAGAAGGCATTTTTCCATGATGAGCGCGGTGTCATTCCCGCGGTAGCGCGGGTTGCAGTAGATGACATGCCGGCCGGCGCGCGCCAGCGCGGTGACGAGCGGCAGGAAGGAGCCGCCCCCGATGGGGTGGCTGAACAGGATCACCGTTTTCGAGTCGCCTGTTTCAGGGCGGATCCGCATGCATTCCACGAACACACGGCCCGTCGGGCCACCATAGGTTTCCTTGATCTTGCTCGTCTCGGTGTGGACGAAGCCATAGGGTTCACGCACCACGTTCATCATAGTCCTCCCTCGATATCATGACCCGCCCATCCGGACCGGATCCCCTCAGGCTTGTAGCGCCGTCGATTTCTGATTAAAAGATCAGGAAACAGGATTAGAGAGTCAATCCTTCCATGGCAAACAGCCAGACCAGCCCCGCACACCGGCCCGCTGTCACCAGCAAGGGTGGCGCGACGGCTGCGCGCATTCTGGACGTGGCGGTTGACCAGTTTTCGCGGCTTGGCTTCGAGCGGGTGACCATGGCCGGCATTGCCGAGGCAGCCGGCGTGTCGCAGCCGGCGCTGCACTATCATTACGAGGACAAGGAGCGCCTGTGGCAGAGCGCCATGCTGAGCGTGCGCACAGCCGTGGAAGGCGAGGAACTGGTCTTTCTCGCGCTGCATGACGCCCCGGCGATCCTGCAACTCCAGAGCTCGATGCGGCTGTTCCTGCATGTCAGCTGGGGCAATCCCGCGCTCGGCCGCATCGTGGCGCTGGAAGGCATGGCCGCCGGAGACCGGCTGGACTGGCTGGTGGACCAGTTTCTCGGCCCGCGGCTGAAACGCATGGCCGATGTGGTGGAGCGCGCAATCGCCGAAGGCGACCTGAAGCCCTATCCGCCGGAACAGATCGTCGTGACGCTGCAGGCCGGGGCTGCCGGCGTGATCAATCTTTCGCCGCTGATCCGCGGCGCATTCGATGTGGACGCGGGCGCCCCCGAAGGGCGTGTCGCGCACGAAGCCATGGTGCTTGATGCCTTGCTGGGTGGTTTCCTGACCAGCCAGGGCAGGGCACGACTTGGGAGGACGGAATGACACAATTGCTGAACGGTATTCACCACCTGGCCTTCATGGCCGGCAACATGAAGGAGCATATCCGCTTCTTCTCCGAGGTGATGGGCTGCCCGCTTGTAGGGCTGTTCGACATGCATGGCGTGCCGGGTGGCCTGCATGCCTTTCTGAAGATGAACGACTTCAGCTATTTCTCGCTGGTCTATCTGCCGGGCACGGAAGGCATTCCGGTGGAACTGGGCAAGACCCATTCGGGAAGCGGCGCCAATGTCTGCGCGCCGGGCACGCTGCAGCATCTGGCGTTCCGGGTGGCCAGCGAAGCCGATCTCGTCGCCATCCGTGACCGGATCAGAAGCCATGGCGTGAATGTGCTGGGGCCGATCGACCATGGCATGTGCAAGTCGATCTATTTCGCCGGGCCGGACCAGATGACGCTGGAAGTCGCGACATCGTCGGTAACGCTCGACCCGGACAGGTGGATCGACCCGGCGGTTCTGGAAAAGGCCGGAATCAGCCTGGAAGAGGCCGCGCAGTTCCGCAACCCGGTGGCCTATACCGGCCCGAGCCCGGTGCCACAGCCGCCCTATGACCCGGCAAAGCCGCACATGGCCTATCCGAAGGATGCCTACATGAAGATGCTGGCGACGCCCGACGCGGTGATCACCGCCAATGCATCCTATACCGAACCGCCCGTGAAGGCCGACGCCTGAGGGCTGAATGACATGCGCCGGCCCTTGGGATGGGGTCGGCGCAATCATTTCCGGGCTGGACTTGCCGCCGGCGCGTCAGGCCGCGCGCGGCTTTACCCGTTCCCAGACCAGCCGGGTGATGTAGACGGCGCCCGATTTCGAGGTTTCCGGCTCCGTCACCAGTTCGATCCTGTCCGGCCCGAGGACATGGACGGTGCGCACGAATTCCGTGCCGACCCGGCCGGGCACGGATGCAAAGGCGATCCGGTGGCGCACCTTGTCGCCTTCCAGGCTCCAGTGCCCGGCATAGGCGAAGAAATCGGTGAAGCTGTCGGCTTCCGCCTGCCCGCGTTTCACCCATTCCGGGTCCATCAGGAAGGCCGACATGCAGCCGTCGTCCGTATACTGGATCTGGCCCGCGGGCGGGGTACCGAAGCTGGGGGTGCCTGCCTCGTTGCGATAGTTGATGCTGGATACAAGCCGCCAGGCTCCCAGCAGGTCGCGTGCGCTGAAGCCCGCCATCAGTCGAGCAGGCTCTTGTAGGTCTGCGAGAAGACATCCCGCCCGATGATCAGCCGCATCACTTCCGAGCTTCCGGCAAGGATGCGGTTGATTCGCGCGTCGGAGAACATGCGGCTGATGGGATATTCATCCATGAAGCCGGCGCCGCCGTGCAGCTGCACGCCAAGATCGAGCATCTTCCATTCGACTTCGGAGGCCATCATCTTGGCCTTGGCGCCCATGTTGCTTGTCAGCTGGCCCTGATTGTGGGCGTGGACGCAGTGATCGACATAAAGCTGCACGAGATCGATTTCGGTATCCATTTCGGCCATGCGGAACTGGGTGTTCTGCTGTTCCGAAAGCGGCTTGCCGAAGATCTGGCGCTGCATGACATAATCGCGGGTGATGTCGAAGGCGCGGCGCGCATTGGTGGCGCTGCCCACGGCCGAGATCAGCCGCTCTTCTGCCAGGCCTTCCATCAGATAATAAAAGCCCTTGCCCGGCTCGCCGAGCACATTGGCCTTGGGCACCTTCACATCCTTGAAGAACAGTTCGGCCGTATCCTGCGCGGGCATGCCCATCTTCTTCAGGTTGCGGCCACGCTCGAACCCTTCCATGCCCCGCTCGACAATGAGCAGAACCATGGCGTGCTTCTTTTCCGCGCCCGCGAGCTTGGCCGCCACGATCACGACATCGGCGTTGATGCCGTTCGAGATATAGGTCTTGGAGCCATTCAGCAGGAAATGGTCGCCCTTGTCCTCGGCCGTGGTGCGCATGCCGGCGAGGTCGCTGCCGGCGCCCGGCTCGGTCATGGCGATGGCAAGGATGCTTTCCCCGCGCACGGCGGGCGGCAGGAAGCGTTCACGCTGTTCCTCGGTGCCGAAGCGCTGGAAATAGGGGCCGACGATGCGGCTGTGCAGGGTGTTGTACCACTGCTTGCACCCGACCCGGAGCGTCTCCTCGATGATGATCTGTTCGTAGCGGAAGTCGGTATCGCCCATGCCGCCATATTTCTCGTCGGGCCAGATCATCAGGAAGCCGAGCTTGCCGGCCTTCTCGAAGGCGATGCGGTCGACGATTCCGGCTTCGCGCCAGGCTTCCATGCTGGGCTCGATCTCGTCCGCGAGGAAGCGGCGATAGGCGTCGCGGAACATAATCTGTTCCTGGGTGAACTGGCGCATCCTGTCCTCTTGCTGATATCCGGTTACGGCTCTGCTTCTAATGCGCTGTGGCGCTTGCGCAACCGCGAAGGCGCTTCAGCCCTCTGGCCGGGCGATGGCAAGGCCGATGAAGCTGAGGACACCGGCGGCCGCCAGATAAAGGCCGACCGGAAGCAGCGAGCCATTGCCGGCAAGGGCCTGCGCGACGATCGGGGTCATGGCGCCACCGAGGATTCCGCCGATGTTGAAGGCCATGGATGCCCCCGTGTAGCGCACGCGGGCCGGAAACAGGCCGGGCAGATAGGCGCCAAGCGGGCCATAGACCAGCCCCATCACGAACAGGGCAAGCGACAGAAAGGCGCCTGTCAGCAGCAGGGAGCCGCTTTCCATCATCGGCGCCATCAGAAGGCCTGTGGGGATGGTGGCGATGCAGCCCAGCATCAGCACGAAGCGCGGGGTTGTCCTGTCGGCCCACCAGCCGGCGAAGATGATGCCCGCAGCCATGAAAATGATGGCAAACAGCTGGACAAGCAGGAAATCCTCCCGCTCGATACCCTGTGCCACGGTGCCATGGCCCAGTGCGAAAGCCGTGGCGAGGTAGAAGATTGCAAAGCAGGCAACCACGGCGAAAGTGCCGGCGAACAGCTGGCGGCCATGGTGCCGGATAACTTCGGCAAGCGGAACCTTTGGCGGCGGGGCTTCGCGCAGCGCTTCGGCGAAGGCCGGCGTTTCAGTAAGCCGGGTGCGCACCCAGAGGCCGATGACGACAAGCAGCGCGCTGGCAAGGAAGGGAATGCGCCAGCCCCATTCGCGGAATTCGGCATCGCTGAGCGCCAGGCCCAGAAGCAGGAACATGCCGTTGGAGGCGATGAAGCCGACAGGCGCGCCAAGCTGCGGGAACATGCCGTAGCGCGCTTTCCAGCCCCTGGGCGCATTTTCAACCGCAAGAAGGGCCGCGCCGCCCCATTCGCCGCCCAGCCCGAAGCCCTGACCAAAGCGCAGCAGGCACAGGAACAGCGGGGCCAGCCAGCCGATCATGGCATAGGTAGGCAGGAAAGCGATCAGAAGGGTCGAGATGCCCATGATGAGCAATGAGGCGACAAGGGTGGACTTGCGGCCGATGCGGTCTCCGAAATGGCCGAAGGCCGCAGCGCCGACGGGGCGCGCAATGAAGGCGACACCGAAGCTCGCATAGGCTGCGAGCAACTGTGCAGAGGGCGATTCCACCGGGAAAAAGAGCGGGCCGAAAACAAGGGCCGCAGCGGTCGCGTAGATGTAGAAATCGTAGAATTCCACCGACGTGCCGACAAGGCTTGCACCCAGCACTCTGGGGGCTGATGGTGGGTGCGGGCTTTTCGTGCCGGGCATTGCGAGCCGGTCCTCTGTTCAGTTTCACTTGCGGGCCGTGCCTGTGCGCGCCGTCCCGTCTATGCAAGTGCTTTCGTGCCCACGGCTTGCATGCGGGTCTGGCATGCTGTTGGAATGGAGGGGCAATGACGCCGCCGACCAGCCAGACCCCTCGCCGCCGGCGTCTACGGCTGGCCGCCTATCTTCTGGTGGCAGGCGTCTCTGTGCTGGCCCTGTGGCATGGCCGGCAGCGTCTTGCCGAACCGGCAATCGACATCTGGCTTGCGGATCAGGCCATCGAGGGGGACTACAGCCTCGAACGGCTGGGACCTGACGTGGTCGAATTCAGGAATGTGCGCCTTGGCCCGGCCGACCGCCCCGATTTCAAAGCCAGCCGCGTGCGGATCACCCTTGGCGGACTGCCCTGGAACCCCAAGGCCAAGCATGTTGAACTCGATGCGCCGCTGATCCGCGCGACGCTCGATGCCGAAGGGCGGCTGGGCTTTGGCGTGCTCGACCCCTTCATCCCCGAAACCACGGATGATCCGCTGCCTGACATCGGTGTCCAGATGCGCGACGGCCGTTTCATCCTCGCATCGCCCTGGGGGGATGTGGAGGCGCGCATGTGGGGGGAGGGGCGGCTGCGGAACGGCTTTGCAGGCGATGCGCGCCTGCTGCCGGCCCGGCTTTCAGCCAATGGCTGCCATCTGCGGCTGGAGCGCGGCACGCTGCACTTCGGCACTGGCGCCGATCATGTGCGGCTCCAATTCGACGGTGCGGCAGCGGAGGCCGGCTGTGACGGGCTGGGGGCCAGGGCGCTGGTGCTGTCGCTGGAGGCGCAGGCTGATGCACGCATGCACCGCTGGAGCGGCAAGGCGCGTGCCGGCGCCGAAGCCGCCGGCCAGCTGGACATGGGCGTGGAGCAGCCCGCCTTTGCACTCAGCTTTTCCGGCGGGCGCGATGGCCTCAGCGGAACCTGGGACGCGCGTGCCGAAAAAGCCCGCTGGCCAGCGGGCGTTGCCGGAGCCATGGCCGCCAGCGGGACATATGAGGCAAGGGTCGAAAAGGGCCTTGGCTTCAGCGGTACGCTCGAGGCCACTGGCCTGTCTGTGCGGCAAGGGCTGCTGCCAGCCCTGCCGGCTTCCGCGCCGCCGCTTGCCACGGCCATGGCGGGCGCGGCGCGGCGAGCTGCTTCCGCCTTTACGGTGGAAGCCCCCTTGTCCGGCACCCTGGGGCAGGAGGGCCTTGCGCTCCACATGCCCCGGCTGGCCGCACAGTCCCGCAGCGGGGCAAAGGCCTTGTTTGACGGCGGATCGGGGCTGAAGCTGGCCTCGGGCCAGCTGTCGGCTTCGGGGGGCATCAGCCTGTCGGGCGGTGGTTTCCCGGCCCTCGATGGAAGCCTTTCCGAAGCGCGGTTCGAGACTGGCGCACCGCCCTCGAAAGGGCGCGTCCGCCTGCAGGTCCGGATACCGCGCTGGAGCCTCGGGGACCGGCAGGGCGGGGCCGACAGCCTTGCCGTGCCGACGGCAGACCTGGCCTATGACGCCGGCGCCATCAGCGCATCCGGGCGTTTCCTCTATTCCGGCGGCACCGGTCATGGCGCGCGTGTGGAAGGGCTGGACTTCACGGGCGCGGTTGCCGGACGTCCGGGCGAAGGGCTGGCGGTCACATCCGAATGCGCTCTTTTGTCGGTGGATGCTGTTCGCCATCCAGCTGTGACACTTGGGCCGGCCCGTATCACCGCCTGCCCGGACGGGCGCTTTGGCACCGGGCCGGCGGGCCTTTCGGGTGGGCTTGCCGGCACGCTTCGCATCCAGCCTGTCCGCCTATCAGGCACTTTGCGGCCCAAGGGCGAGGCGTTCCGCATTGATACGGTGGCCATGAAACTCGTCGCCGGGCGAAACGGCCTGTCCCTTGGCCCTGTTCCCGTGCGTGCCAGCCTTGGGGCGATCAGCGCGCGCGCCAATGTTTCCGCCAGCCTGCCCCGGAAGCCCGGAAAGAGCCAGCCCGAGGGCCGGTTCAGCGGGCTTTCCCTTTCCGGCGAGGCCCTTCCAGCCACCGTTCGCGACGCTGCCGGCAAATGGTCGGCGGGTGCTGGCGGGCTCAGCGTCTTGGGTCTTTCAGCAACCCTTCTCGATGGCGCGGCGCCCGCCCGGTTCAACCCGTTGCTGCTGACTGGCGCTTCCGTGGCGCAGGAAGGCGACAGGCTGACCATCAGCGGCGGGCTTGCCCATCCGCGCGGCAAGGCAGCCCCGCTGGCGCTGGCCACGCTGCGGGCCGTGCATGATCTGCCATCTGGGCGCGGCAGCGCGCGCATCGATGCCGGTCAGCTCCGCTTCGGGGAGTCCCTTCAGCCCTATCAGCTGAGCGAGCTGGCGCGCGGCGTGATCGAGAATGTGGAAGGCCTGATCGCCGCCGAGGCCGCGTTCGCGTGGGACGAGACGGGTGCCAGGGGCACGGGCAGCGCGGCGCTGTCGGACATTTCCTTCGCAACATCTGCCTTCGGGCCGGTATCCGGGGTCAATGGCGCCATCCGTTTCACGGATCTGTTTGACCTCGTCTCGGCCCCCGGCCAGGAGATGCGGATCGCCTCGATGAACCCCGGCGTGCTGGTGGAGGACGGGCGTATCCGCTTTTCCCTTCCCGGTGGTGGCCGGCTGCAGGTGGAGGCAGCCGAATGGCCCTATGCCGGCGGCAGGCTCACCCTCGATCCGCTTCTCGTCGACCCGGATTCGGCGGTCCTTGCCATGACGCTGAGGGCCAGCGGCCTTGATGCAGGGCTGTTCCTGCAGGGCTTCAACCTGAAGGACATCAACGCGACGGGCACATTCGACGGGGTGCTGCCGCTGCGGTTCGTCAGCGGGCGGGGCAGCATCGAGGGCGGTGAGCTTTCCGCCCGTGCACCGGGCGGGCTGGTGCAGTATCTGGGCAATGTCGGAGCGGACAGCATGGGGGCCAGCGGCAAGATGGCCTTCGATGCGCTCAGGAAGCTCCGCTATCGCTCGATGCGCCTCAAGTTCGATGGCGACCTCGATGGCGAACTGGTGACGGAAATGCTGATCGATGGCCGCAATGAAGCCCCGGTCCAGCCGGGTGGCGGGTTGCAGTCAGGCGCCACGGGGCTTCCCTTCCGCTTCGACATCACCGTGCGCGCGCCGTTCCGGCATCTGCTCGGCACGGCGGAATCCTTCCACGATGCGCGGGCGATGATACGCGCCTCTGCGGACAACGCCCAGGAACTGGATGATGAGGAAGAGGGTGCGAAAGCCGTTCAGCCCCGGTAAGGGTGGCGGGTATAGCAGTCTGAAAACGAGCAAGGATCACAGGGCCAGCTGATGGACAGGATGAAAATCATATCGATGCTGTTGCTGCCGGCGATGCTTTCCGGCTGCCTGAAGCTGGAGGCGCCCGACCGCCCGATCGAGATCAACCTCAACGTCAATATCCGGCAGGAAGTGATCATCCGGCTGGAAAAGGATGTGAAGGACCTGATCAAGACCAACCCCGGCCTGTTCTGAACCTTTTCCTTTTGAACCGGCCATTTCTGAATATCTGCCAGACACTGACAAGGAACCGAGTATGATGCGCCTGACCTTCATGAGCGGCACCTTCATGAGCGCCCTTGCCGGCCTGCTTCTGCTGGCGGCAGTCCCCGCCACGGCCCAGGCCGACCCAGTGCTCGAGGCAGCCCGCGCGGGCGGCGAAGTCGGCGAACAGGCCGATGGCTATCTTGGCCTGCGCACCGGTGGCGGCGGCACGCTCAAGGCCCATGTCGACCAGATCAACATCAAGCGGAAGGCCGTTTATACCGACCTTGCCGTCAAGCGCGGCGTGACGGTTGCCGATGTTGCAGCGGCAACTGCCTGCGAACTGTTCCAGAACCGGGTGGCGCCCGGTGAATATTACCGGGACGAACGCGGTGTGTGGCACAAGCGGGTGGGCAATGCCCCGGTGAAGCTTCCACCCTATTGCGGGCAATAGGGCGGCGCTCACGGTCTTACCGGGCGGGCCTTGCTCAGGCCCGCTCGAACACGGCGGCAATGCCCTGGCCGCCGCCGATGCACATGGTCTCGAGGCCATAGCGGCCGCCACGGCGCACCAGTTCGCGGGTGAGGTTGGCGAGGATGCGGCCACCCGTCGCCCCGATGGGGTGGCCGAGCGAAATGCCCGAGCCGTTGACGTTCAGGATTTCGTGGCGGCTGTCGTCACGGCTCCACCCCCAGCCCTTCAGGCAGGCCAGAACCTGCGGCGCGAAGGCCTCGTTCAGTTCCACAAGGTCGATATCGGACCAGCCAAGCCCGGTGCGGGCGAACAGCCGCTCGACAGCCGGAACCGGGCCGATCCCCATGCGCGCCGGGTCGCAGCCGGCGGCCGCCCAGCTGTGGAACCATGCGATCGGCTCAAGGCCCAGTTCCTCCAGCTTGTCTTCCGCCACGACGAGGCAGGCCGCCCCTGCATCATTCTGCTGGCTGGCATTGCCGGCCGTGACGACGGCGCCGGCTATGGTCTTTTCCTCGATGGCGCGCAGCTTGCCCAGCGTCTCCATGCTGGCATCGGGGCGATAGCCTTCGTCATGGTCGAAGAGGATGGGGTCGCCCTTGCGCTGCGGAACCGGCACGGGGACGAGTTCGTCCGCGAACAGGCCCTGTTTCCAGGCGGCCGTCGCCCGCTGGTGCGAGCGCACGGCATAGGCATCGGCATCCTCGCGGCTGATGCCATGATCACGGGCAAGATTTTCTGCCGTCTCGATCATGCCGGTGATGACGCCAAAGCGCTCGACCGGCTGCGACATGACCCGGCCGCGCGTCAGCCTGTCATGCAGCGTGAGATTGCCCGAGCGCACGCCGCGGCGCACTTCAGTCGTGTAATGCTCGACGTTCGACATGCTTTCGACGCCGCCCGCCACCACCACATCGGACATGCCCGTCTGCACCATCATCGCCGCGTTGACGATTGCCTGCAGGCCCGAACCGCAGCGGCGGTCGAGCTGGTAGCCCGGCACCTCGATCGGCAGGCCGGCCGCAAGCCAGGCCCAGTGGGCGATGCAGGGTGCCTCGCCATTGCCATAGCCCTGGGCGAAGATCACGTCGTCCACGCGGGCGGGGTCGATCTTCGTGCGCTCCATCAGGGCCTTCAGGATCACGGCGCCAAGCTGCCCGGCATCCAGCCCGGCAAGGCTGCCGCCGAACTTGCCGACGGCGGTGCGGATGGGGGCGACGATGGCGGCGCGGCGAAGGCTCATGGGCGGTCTATCCTTGAAGATGCATGAAACAGGCTGCCCTGCTGGCCCATGGAGGCCGGCAGGGCAAGGCCCAAAGCGTCTGTCCGGGTTCTCCCCGGGCAGCGGATCAGGGCTTCAGAACGGCGCGGCCCCTGATCCGCCCCTCGCGCAGGCGCTGATAGACATCGACCGCCTGGTCGAGGGGAAAAGCCTCGACCGTGGCACTGATGCGGCCATTGGCGGCCAGCGCGATCACTTCCATCAGCTCCTTGCGGGAGCCCCAGTAGGGAATGGAGACATCGGTGCCATAAGGCGGTGAGTTGGCTGCATAGTGCAGCGTGCCGCCCGCCAGCCCGACGACGGCGATGCGGCTGCCGCGGCCCACCACCTGCGTGCAGAGATCGATGGTGGATTGTGCGCCCACGAAATCGAGCGCCACCGTGATGCCGCGCGGGCCGGCAAGGTCGCGGACATGGTCGGCCGCCTGGTTGGAGCCGCTGTTGAAGACATGATCCGCCCCGAGTTCGCGCGCATGTTCAAGCTTCGTTTCGTCGATGTCGCCCGCGATGATGCGCGCGGATGTCATCGCCTTCAGGATCTGGACCGCCATGTGCCCCAGCCCGCCGATCCCGAGGACCAGCACGGTTGCTTCGGGTGTCAGCAGCGGCAGGGCGGCCTTGATCGCATGATAGGGGGTGAGGGCGGCGTCGCTGAGCGGGGCGGCCTTCACCGGATCGAGCGTTCCCAGCGGCACGAGCAGGCGCGGGGAGGGCACGATCATGTAATCGGCCATGCCGCCATCAGACCCGAGGCCGCCGCCAAAGGTGGGGATGCTCGCGTGATTTTCGCAATAATTTTCAGCCGAGGTCTGGCAGTGGTGGCAGCTGCCGCAGCCCCATGGGCCATAGACGGCGACCGGGTCGCCTTCCTTCCAGCCCGTCACCCCGGCGCCGAGCGCCGAGATCCAGCCGGCATTCTCGTGGCCCAGGGTGAAGGGGCCGGGCATGCCGATGCCATGGTCAAGGACGTGGAGGTCGGAATGGCAGACACCGGCGCCACCGATCTTCACCAGGATCTGGCCGGGGCCGGGCGCGGGCGTGGGAATGTCCACCACTTCTGGCGGGCGGCCGGTTTCGATGTAGCGAACGGCTTTCATTTTCTGTCTCCCTTTCCTCATTCATCCCGAGGCTGCCGATCAGCCGGGCGCGCCATGCAGGGTGCCTTGCAGGGCGCCATGCTTTCACGAACGGAGTGCCGGCGCCACCCCCATGTTTGTTCCAGATGTTTGCGCCAGCAGCCCTTGCCGTGGCCGATGTCCCGTGTCTAAGCGGCCGCCATGCTCACGCTTGCCGACATAACCGTACGCCTTGGCGGGCGGCCCATACTCGATGGCGCCACGGCCAGCCTGCCAACGCGCGGCCGCATTGGGCTTGTGGGCCGGAACGGGGCCGGCAAATCCACGCTGGTGAAGCTGGTGTCAGGCCTGATCGAGCCGGATGGCGGCAGCCTGGACATGCCGCGCGGCTGCCGCATCGGCCACATTGCGCAGGAAGCGCCATCGGGCAAGGCGACGCCGTTCGAGACGGTGCTGGCCGCCGACACGGAGCGCGCCGCCCTGATGGCGGAAAGCGAAACCTGCGAGGACCCTTCGCGCATTGCCGAAATCCACGAGCGGCTGCTTGCCATCGAGGCCCATTCTGCGCCCGCCCGTGCAGCGCGCATCCTGGTAGGGCTTGGCTTCGATGAAGAGGCCCAGCACCGGCCGCTAGACAGTTTCTCGGGCGGGTGGCGCATGCGCGTGGCGCTCGCCGCGCTGCTGTTTTCCAGCCCCGATCTCCTGCTGCTCGACGAGCCTTCGAACCATCTGGATCTTGAAGCGGTGCTGTGGCTGGAGGATTTCCTCAAATCCTGCCCGGCGACCATCCTGCTCGTGAGCCACGAGCGGGATTTCCTGAACAATGTGGTGGATCATATCCTGCATCTTTCGGATGGCAAGCTCACCCTCTATCCCGGTGGTTATGATGCCTTTGAGCGCCAGCGGGCCGAACGGCAGGCGCAGCTGGCCGCCGCCAGCGCGAAGCAGCAGGCCGAGCGGCAGAAGCTTCAGGATTATATCGCCCGCAATTCGGCGCGCGCGTCGACCGCGCGGCAGGCCCAGGCCCGCGCCAAGGCGCTGGCCCGCATGCAGCCCATCGCCGAACTGGTGGACGACCCCTCGCTCAGCTTCGATTTCCCGGACCCGGAAGCGCTGAAGCCGCCGATCATTTCACTGGATGGCGTGGCGGTGGGCTATGGGGCCGAGCTGGTGCTGAAGAACCTGTCTCTCAACATCGACCCGGAGGACCGGATCGCGCTTCTGGGCCGCAACGGCAATGGCAAGACCACGCTCGCCCGGCTTCTGGCCGGGCAATTGCAGCCGATGGTGGGGCAGGTCACGGCTTCCGGCCGTCTGAAGGTCGGTTATTTCACCCAGTATCAGGTCGAGGAACTGGACCGCGCCGACACGCCGCTCATGCACATGAGCCGGCTGATGCCCGGCAAGACGCCTGCTGCCGTGCGCGCCCAGCTTGGCCGCTTCGGCTTTTCCGGCACGAAGGCGACAACGGAAGTCGGCCATCTGTCGGGCGGGGAAAGGGCGCGGCTGGCGCTTGCGCTCATCACCCGGGACGCGCCCCATCTGCTGGTACTGGACGAGCCGACCAACCACCTCGACGTCGATGCGCGCGAGGCGCTTGTGCAGGCGCTCAATGGCTATGCAGGTGCCGTGGTGATCGTAAGCCATGATCGCCACATGCTGGAAATGACAGCCGACAGGCTGGTGCTGGTGGATGGCGGCACGGCCCGCGAATTCGATGGCAGCATCGAGGATTACATCGCGTTCGTGCTGTCACGCGATCCGGCCGGCGGGCGCAATGGCGGTGCCAGGGACCAGCCCGCCAACCGCAAGGCGCAGCGCAAGGCCGCCGCCGACACGCGCGAACGCCAGAAGGATCTTCGCAAGGCCGTGCGCATGGCAGAGGCCGAGATCGAGCGGCTCACGGCAGCACTTGCAGCACTGGACCAGACACTCGCCGGCCCACAGGCCGCCGCGCCAGCCGGGCAGGGCCATGGTCAGAATCAGAGTGGGGGCATGGTGGAACTGCTGAAGCGCCGCGCCGGTCTCGAGGCCGAAATCCTTGCCGCCGAGGGACGATGGCTGGACGCCAGCACTGCTCTCGAGGAGGCCGACTGAGCCGGACACCGGTTGCGCGAGCCGGGCGCGCCAAGTTGTTTCGCTATTGCAGCAAAAGAATGCGGGCCTTTTCGCCTGCAATGTTGTAAGGGTCGCAAAGCTGCCGCCATCCCGGGATGAAGCGGCTGCGGCGAATCGGGCTTGCCGCCGGGCTTTCTGGCCCTGCCTGCTCAGGTTTCGCCAGTGCGGCATTGCTCATGCCAGACCGCACCGTTCCGTCCCGAAGCCGCCGGCGATTTTACTTGGCCGGCGTATATTTCTGTGAGGCCCATGCTTTTTTCCGATCTTCCGCTGCCGCTGGCAGATTCCCTTGCCGCGCGCGGCTATACCGATCTCACGCCTGTCCAGTCCGCCGTCTGTGCTGAAGAAGCACTCGGCCGCGATCTCATCGTCTCGGCCCAGACCGGCTCCGGCAAGACTGTCGCCTTCGGCCTTGCCATGGCGGGCGAGCTTCTGGGCGAAACCGGCCAGCTTCCCCGTGCAGGCGGGCCCCTGGCGCTGGTGATCGCCCCGACGCGGGAACTCGCCCTTCAGGTCAGCCGCGAGCTGATGTGGCTCTATGAGCCGACTGGCGCGCGCATCGTCACCTGTGTTGGCGGCATGGACGCCATGCGCGAACGGCGGATGCTGAACCAGGGCGCCCATATCGTGGTCGGAACGCCCGGCCGCCTGCGCGACCATCTCGAGCGCGGGGCGCTTCTGCTTTCTGACCTGCGTGTGGCGGTTCTGGATGAAGCCGATGAAATGCTGGACATGGGTTTCCGCGAAGACCTCGAGGAAATCCTCGATTCGACGCCGCCCGAGCGGCGAACCCTGTTGTTTTCCGCCACCATGCCGCGCCCCATCCTGGCGCTGGCCGGGCGTTACCAGCGCAACGCCTTCCGCATCGCGACCATCGGGCAGGATCGCGGCCATGGCGACATCAGCTATCAGGCCGTCGCCGTTGCCCCGGCCGACATCGAGGCCGCAGTGGTCAACCTGCTTCGCTATCACGAGGCGGAAACCGCGATGCTCTTCTGCGCCACGCGGGATAATGTGCGCCGCCTGCACGCCACGCTGGTCGAGCGTGGCTTCGACGCCGTGGCGCTTTCGGGCGAGCACAGCCAGAGCGAGCGCAACAATGCCTTGCAGGCCCTGCGTGATCGCCGTGCCCGTGTCTGCGTCGCCACGGATGTCGCCGCGCGCGGCATCGACCTGCCGTCGCTCGGGCTCGTGATTCACGTCGAAATTCCGCGCGATGCGGAAACCCTGCAGCACCGTTCCGGCCGTACGGGCCGGGCGGGCCGCAAGGGCACGGCTGTGCTGGTGGTGCCTTATCCGCGCCGCCGCCGTGTCGAGGGGATGCTGCGGGGCGCGCGCATCGATCTCGCCTGGGTGGAGGCCCCGACGCCCGCCATGATCCGGGAAAAGGATCATGCGCGCCTTCTCGAAGCGCTGATGGAGCCGGTGGAAACCGAGGCCGAGGATCATGCGCTCGCCGCGGAACTGCTGGCAAAGAAGAGCCCGGAAGACATTGCCGCGGCGCTGGTTCGTGCCCATCGGGCCCGCATGCCGCAGCCCGAGGAGCTGGCGGTCAACAGCGTCGCGGAGCGCGGGCCGGCCGGCCACCGGCAGGGTTTCGAAGATTGTGTCTGGCTGAGCATGAACATCGGCCGTCGCCACAATGCCGACCCGCGCTGGGTCCTGCCGCTGCTGTGTCGCAGGGGTCATGTGACCAAGAGCGAGATCGGCGCCATCCGGATCGGCAATGGCGAAACCCGTTTCCAGATTCCGCGCGCCATCGCCGGTCGTTTCCTCGATGCTGTCGCCAGAACCGCAAGGCCCGATGGCGAGGACGAGAATGGCATCCGGATTGAACTGGCCGAAGGCGATGACATGGGCGGCCATGCGGGCCACCCCGCGCCCCGCTCGACGCCCGAAGGCGGCCGCCGCCATGGAAAGCCGGTAGCCCGCAAGCCGCATCAGGGTGACTGGGCGCCAATGGGCGAACGCGGGCCGCAAGGCCGCGAAAGCCGTGGAGAGGGCAGGCCGCAGGGCAAGCCCTTCCGGCAGAAGCATCCCGGCGCCGGCCCGAAAAAGGCGCGTCGCCCGAGCTGAGCCGGCAGGCGGAAGACAGGAAAAAGGCCGGGGTGGCAGTTGCCGCCCCGGCCTTTTTTACATTTCCGCCCTTATCGTTTCCGCAGCCGGCAACGCCGGCTGCCATGTCCGTGATCAGTGGGTGATGGCGGGCTCCATGGTCTTGGCCTGATCGATCCATTTCTGGACCTGGCTGGCCGCCGGAAGCGCGCGGGTGAGCTTCTTCTCCTCGTTCACCTCTTTCATCTTCGCCGCGAGATTCTCCGCATTGCGGGTGGCAAGCTCCCGAACCGTATCGACCCCGGCGGCTTCGAGCAGTTCCGAATATTCCTCGCCAATTCCGGAAACGCGCATCAGATCGGCCATATTTGCCCATTTGAGCAGCTGTGCGGTCGAAAAGCCGGTTTTTTCAGCGGTATCCTCACGACCCTTGCGGCTTCCGCATGCCTTCAGAAGGTCATCGGTGGTGCGAATGCCCGCCGCATCCAGCTTTTCGGAATATTTCGGGCCGATGCCCTCGATCTCGCTTACCTTGTAGGCCATCGTCTGCTCCTCTTCAGCACTGGCAAGCCGGAGGCGTTCCGGATTTTCCCTTGGAAAAGGCCAGTTTGCGGCCTTGCTGTCAACCTTGGACGGACCGCCCCGGCCGCGGCGAAGGGGGTGCCGCTGACGCGATAAATTGCCAGCTATTCCCGGCCCGCGACTTGTCTAGCCTGTCGCCCCGAGAGGGAGACATATTCATGAGCACGACAGCGGATACGCTCGACAAGGATACGCTCGACAAGGACGCCATTCTCGCGCGCTACCGCGCCGAGCGGGACAAACGGCTCCGGCCGGATGGCAATGACCAGTATCTGGAGACGAGCGGGCAGTTCGCCCATTATCTGGAAGACCCCTACACACCCCGGCGTGAACGGCCGCCCGTTACCGATCATGTGCATTTCGCCATGGTGGGCGGTGGCTTTGCCGGCCTTTGTGTCGGGGCGCGGTTGGCGCAGGCGGGGATCACCGATGTTCGGATCATCGACAAGGCGGGGGATTTCGGCGGCACCTGGTACTGGAACCGCTACCCCGGCGCGCAGTGCGATACGGCTTCGCTCATCTACATGCCGCTGCTCGAGGAAACCGGCCATGTGCCAACCGAGAAATATGCCCATGCCTCCGAAATCCTGGAGCAGTCGCGCCGCATCGGCCGCACCTTCGGCCTTTATGAAAAGGCACTGTTCCACACCCGCGTCACCGACATGCGGTGGGACGAGGACCGCAATGTCTGGGTGATCACCACCGACCGGGGCGATTGCTTCACGGCCGATCACATTGGCATGGGCACCGGGCCGCTGCACGTGCCCAAGCTGCCGGGCATTCCGGGCATCGAGCGTTTCAAGGGCCACAGCTTTCACACCAGCCGCTGGGATTACGAGTATACCGGTGGCGACGAGCATGGCGCGCCGATGGATCGCCTTGCCGACAAGCGCGTCGCCATCATCGGCACGGGGGCGACTGCGGTGCAGTGCGTGCCGCACCTCTCGAAGGCGGCGGGCGCACTTTACGTGGTGCAGCGCACCCCGTCCTCGATTGACGTGCGCGCCAACGCCCCCATCGATCCGCAATGGTTTGCCGACATCGCGACGCCCGGCTGGCAGAAGCGGTGGCTGGAGAATTTCGCCCAGAATGTCGGCATGGGGCCGCCGCCCGGCGAAGACCTGGTGCAGGACGGCTGGACCGAACTGACCCGTCGCATCCGCGATCAGATTGCCGGCCTGCCGCCCGAGGAGTTCACCCCGGAAGGGATGATGCGGGCCTATGAGGATGCCGATCTGAGGAAGATGGCGGAAATCCACGCCCGCGCCGAGGCGCTGGTGGAAGACAGGGAGACGGCTGAAAAGCTGAAAGCCTGGTATCGCCAGCTCTGCAAGCGGCCCTGCTTCCATGACGCCTATCTCCAGTCCTTCAACCGGCCGAACACCCATCTGATCGATACCGATGGCAAGGGCGTGGAAAGCATCGACGAGACAGGCTTCACCGTGGCCGGCAAGCATTATGAGGTGGATTGCATCATCTATGCCTCGGGCTTCGAGGTGGGCACCGCGCATGAGCGCCGGGCCGGGTTCGACATTGCCGGCGTGGGTGGGCGGCGGCTTTCCGAAGCCTGGGCCGATGGCATGCGCACCTTCCATGGCTTGCATGTGCATGGTTTCCCCAATGCCTACATCGTCCAGTTCACCCAGGCCGCGAATTTCATCGTGAACGTGCCGCACAACTGGACGGATGCCGGGGACACCATCGCCGCCATCATGTCCCACGCGCGTGCGGTGGGGGCTAGCCGGGTGGAAGCGACCGCCGAGGCGCAGGATGCCTGGGTGAAGTTGCTGCTGACCGCGCCGGGCATGATGGCTGGCGCCGCGCCCGACTGCACGCCCGGCTACTACAACAATGAGGGAGCCGCTGCCGACCCGCGCTCTGTCTATGCCGTCGGTTATCCGGCAGGGCCGGTGGCCTTTTTCCGCTACATCGACGACTGGCGCAATTCGGGCCGGTTCGAGGGTCTCGCTATCGAATGAGGCGTGGCGCTCAAGGGACTGCGGATAAAACAAGGCCCCCGTGCTCGGAAGCACGGGGGCCATTGTTTCCAACCATCTGGTCAAATGGTCGGGGAAAGAGGATTCGAACCTCCGGCCCCTGCCTCCCGAAGACAGTGCTCTACCAGGCTGAGCTATTCCCCGGACCGAGGCGGCGGGATAGTCCCGCAGGCCGCTTGCGTCAAGCGGATTTGCCGTCTTTTCTCAGGCTTGTGCTTCTCCGGCCACCAGTGCGCGCATTTCATCGAGGGTGACGATCTTTTCCCGTGGCGCGCCTGCCCGCGCACGGGCGACTTCGGCGGCATCGAGGCGCTGCCAGTCGGAAAAGCAGGTCGGCTCGATACCGCGCGCCGTAAGCAGGGCATCCAGCCCCTTCCGCGCTCTGTTTTCCGCTGAATCGCCTGGCTGGTCTGCGGCATGGCGTTCCGGCGTGCCGGCGATCCGCTCCGCCATCGCGATGCCGTCGGGCCTGTTGGTGCCGATGGTGCCTGTCGGCCCGCGTCGCGCCCAGCCAACACACCACAGGCCCGGACGGATCAGCCCGTCCTCATTGGCGAATCGCCCGAGGCGCTCGTCGAACGGCACATCGGGGATGGGGTCGGTACGGTAGCCGATGGCGGACACCACCAGCCCGCAGGGCAGGGTGAGGGTTTCGCCCGTGTCGACGGCCCGGCCTTCGTCATCGAGGCGTGTGCGCATCAATTCGATGGCTTCAACACGGCCGTCGCCCAGAATCCGGAGCGGGCGCAGGAAGAAGTCGAGCGAAATCGTGACCGGGCGGCTCTTGTCCGGCCCCTGTCCGGCATAGCGGCGCAGCACTTCCACCACGCGGCGCTGGCCGGTTTCCAGCGTCGAATCGGCATCGGCGGGCGGGAAATCCTCTGTGCGAACCAGTGGCGTGGCGCGCTCCAGTTCGCCAAGTTCGCCCACTTCCTTCAGCGTGAAGCTTGCCTGGTGCGGGCCACGCCTGCCCATGATGTGGATGGCGCGGATGGACGATCGCGACAGCGGGTCGAGCGCATGGTTCACGATGTCGCTGTCCTGCAGTTCCTGCACGGTCTTGGCGAGGATGCGGGCGCAGTCGATGGCGACATTGCCATTGCCGATGATGACGGCCGTTTCCGCGTCGAGCGGCGGGGCAAGCGCGGCATGATCGGGATGGCCATTATACCAGCCGACGAAGGCGGACGAGCCCATCACGCCGGCAAGTTCCTCGCCTGGAATGCCGAGCGGCCGGTCATGCGGGGCGCCGGTTGCCAGCACGACATCGTCATAGAGGTCGAGCAGTTCGGCGATCGAGACATCCTTGCCGACCGTCACATGGCCCACGAAGCAGACGCGCGGATCCTTCGCCACGGCATCATAGCGGCGCGATACGGCCTTGATCGACTGGTGATCCGGCGCGACCCCGGCGCGGATGAGGCCATAAGGCGTCGGCAGCCGGTCGATGATGTCGATGCGGATGTCATCCCCCATCGCCTTGAGGGCTGCTTCAGCCGTGTAGAAACCTGCCGGCCCAGAGCCGATGATCGCCAGTGTTCGCATCATGATCCTCCCGATGGCAGCCTTGCCGGAATTTTCGCCCGCCGCAACCTATTGACCCGGATGGTTGAGCACCGCTTCGAGGCAGGCTTCCATGGCGGCGGCGGTTGCCGGGGCCAGGGTGATGAAGGCGCGGCGCGCATCCGAAGGATCGCTTTCGCGCAGGAAAAGCCCGCGATCCACCATCGTCTTGATCCAGCGAAGCGCCGTGGTCGTCGGCACTGCCGCCGCTATGCACAGGCTGGAAACGCTGACCCGCCGGCCTTCGAGGCGCGCGGCGAACAGGTCGAGCAGCATGTCCCAGCCCGGGTCGGCGAAAAGGGTGGAATCGAAAAAGCGGTCGCGCAGGCGGCGGGCGCGGATATGGGCGCGCACGCGCGCCGCATCGACGGGGCGACCGGTTCCGGCCGGGCGTTCGCCCGCCAGTTCGGCCAGCGCCGCCGCAACCCGTTCGGCATCGCGCCTGAGGGCGGCAATGCGCGATTCAGGGTCGAAACCGCGGCTGCCATCAGCAGCGGAAAGCGGCTGCGCCAGATCCTCCACGGCCCTTGCCAGCGTTGCGGAATCGGCCGGCGCATCGAGCAGGTGAATCCGATGGCCCAGAAGCAGCCCTGCGGCTTCAGCATCTTCCGGCCTGACCAGCAGCAGGATCGGAAGCCCGGCATTCCCGGGCAGGGACAGACTATGGTCCAGCGCCGCGTCCGCGCGTGCCGCGTCGAGGATCAGCAGGTCGGGCTGGATATCCGACAGCGCCTGTGCAAGCGCGTTTCCGGCCAGATGCAGCATGTGGTGGCTGAGGCCTGATGGATCAAATCCGCTGCCGGCAGCGAGAATGCGCAACGGCCGATGTGCCGAAGCGTCCATATCGGATGCATGATGATAGCGCATGTTGACGGCCCTTAACCTGTTAACCTGTAGCGTAATTCCGGAACCTGTGCGGAATGGCGCCCTTCCGCGCCGCACCATTGTTCCAGAACGGACATGACGGTGCTGAAACTTCCGCTTCAGCCATGCCATGCCATGGGCCGACCCCGGTGAGGCTGTTGCGCCGGGCTTGCGCAAAGGTCAACCGCGCAGGCCTGCGGGCAGCCCCAAAGGGGAAAGGCAAAAATGGGTCGGAAAACCATGAATTGCCGACAAGAGGGTTGCATGGGTGAGGAGCCATTATTCCGCAAAGGGGGCAGGGCGCGGATTTCGGATGCCCTGATCGGACGATCGGCCGCCATGTCCTGCCTGCGGGACAGGATTGCGCAGCTTGCCCCGCGTGATGTGACGGTGCTGCTGACGGGGCCGACAGGCAGCGGCAAGGAAAATGCGGCACGGGCGCTCCATGCCAGCTCTGGGCGGGCCGGCGGCCGGTTCGAGGCGGTGAACTGCGGCGCCATTCCGGCGGATCTTGCCGAAGCCGAACTGTTCGGGGCGGAGGCCGGGGCCTTCACCGGCGCCACGCGCGCGCGCATCGGCCGGATCGAGGCCGCCCATGGCGGCACGCTTTTCCTAGATGAAGTGGGCGACCTGCCGCTGCCGCTGCAGGTCAAGCTGCTGCGCGTCCTTGAAACGCGGGAGGTGGAGCGCCTGGGTGGAGGCAGGCCCGTTCCGGTGGATATCCGGGTGATCGCGGCCACGCATGTCGATCTGGAGGACGCCGTCGCCAGCCGGACTTTCCGGGAGGATCTCTACTGGCGTCTGGCCGTGCTGTGGATGGAGATACCCCCGCTCGCTGCGCGGACGGAGGATATCCCCGAGCTTGTCGCCCATTTCGCCAGCCGCAGCGGGGAAACGGCGCCGCAGTTGACCGCCTGTGGGTGTGCGGCGCTTGCGGCCCATGCGTGGCCCGGCAACCTGCGGGAGCTTCGTAATATGGTCGAGCGCGCCCTTGCCCTCGGGGAAACAAGGCTGGACGCAGTGGCCGTCGAACGGGTGCTGAACCCGCGCCGTCGCCCCATGGACACATGGCTGCAAGGCCCGCCCCAGACCATGCAGGCACCGGTGCGGCCGATGGCCCTGGCCGGCTTTCCGGGGGAGGGGCTGCCGGGTTTCCAGCTGAAGGCCCTGATGGCCGAGGCGGAAGCGGCCCTCATCGCACAGGCGCTGGAAGCAAGCGGCGGGACGATTGCCGGATCGGCGCGAATGCTGGGCCTGAAGCGAACCACGCTGGTGGAGAAGATGAAGCGCATGGGGCTGAAGGCCCCTGCCAACGAGGCCGCCTGACGGCCGGCGCCTTCCCCTTGCGCCGCGGACGGGTTGGGGGGAACGGAAAAGGCCCGGGTGCGGCCTTGCTGGCGCACCCGGGCCTTCCTGACGTTGCTTGCCGTAGGACGGGACAGCCGGTCAGCTCGGCTCAGCGCTTGTCGATCCCCACATAATCGCGGCGGGGTGCGCCGGTGTAGAGCTGGCGGGGGCGGCCGATCTTCTGCTCGGGATCGCCGATCATCTCGTTCCACTGGGCCACCCAGCCCACGGTGCGCGCCAGGGCGAACAGCACGGTGAACATGGATGTCGGGAAGCCGATGGCCGACAGGATGATGCCGGAATAGAAATCGACGTTCGGATAGAGCTTCTTCTCGACGAAATATTCGTCGGACAGGGCGATCCGCTCAAGTTCGCGCGCGACGTCGAAGATCGGGTCGGAGACGCCGAGCTTGGCGAGCACTTCGTTCGCGGTCTGCTGCATCACCTTCGCGCGCGGGTCGTAATTCTTGTAGACCCGGTGGCCGAAGCCCATCAGGCGGAACGGATCATTCTTGTCCTTCGCGCGGGCGATGAACTCGGGAATGCGGTCGACCGTGCCGATTTCGCGCAGCATGTTGAGCGCGGCCTCGTTGGCGCCACCATGGGCGGGGCCCCACAGGCAGGCAATGCCGGCGGCGATGCAGGCGAAGGGATTGGCGCCCGAGGAGCCGGCCAGACGCACCGTGGAGGTGGAGGCGTTCTGCTCGTGATCGGCGTGGAGGATGAAGATCCGGTCCATCGCGCGTTCGATCACCGGGTCGACAACATAGTCCTCGGCCGGAACGCCGAAGGTCATGCGCAGGAAATTGCCGGTGTAGGACAGGCTGTTGTCCGGATAGATGAAGGGCTGGCCGATGGAATATTTATAGGCCATGGCCGCGATCGTCGGCATCTTGGCGATCAGGCGGTGGCTGGCCACCATGCGCTGGTGCGGATCGTCGATGTCGGTCGAATCATGGTAGAAGGCAGACAGGGCGCCGACCACGCCGCACATGATCGCCATCGGGTGCGCATCGCGGCGGAAGCCCCGGTAGAGGTGCAGCAGCTGCTCATGCACCATCGTGTGGCGGGTGATGGTGTAGCTGTACTCGTCGAGCTGGGTCTTGGTGGGCAGCTCGCCCTTCGTCAGCAGATAGGCCACTTCGAGGAAGGTGGATTTCTCGGCCAGCTGGTCGATGGGATAGCCGCGATGGAGCAGCGTGCCCTCGTCGCCGTCGATATAGGTGATGGCGGACTGGCAGGATGCCGTGGACGTGAAGCCGGGGTCATAGGTGAAGGCGCCCGTCTGCCCGTAGAGCTTCCGGATATCGACGACCTGCGGCCCGATGCTTCCATCAAGCACCGGAAGATCCAGTGTCTTGTCTCCGAGGGTCATCCTTGCCTGTCCACTCATGCGCAATACCTTCCTGTATATTCCTGCACCGCTGTCTTCTCAGGCCCCGAGTGCATCGTCGATGCGCCCGAGGCTTTCATCCTTTCCGAGCGTCGCCATGATGGCGAACACGCTCGGGCTGCTGGACTGGCCGGTGAGCGCAGCGCGAAGCGGCCCCGCAACCTTGCCAAGACCCACGCCCGCACGCTCGGCCACGGCCTTTGCCGACGCTTCCAGCGCTTCCCGTTCGAACAGGGGAAGCCCGGCCAGCGCGGCGCGTGCCTCTGCCAGCAGATTTTTGCCGCTTGCGTCTAGCAACTTTTTTGCTGCCTCGTCCACGGCCAAGGGGCGTTTGCGAAGGAGAAACAGCCCCGAATCCGCCAAGTCATTGAGGTTTTTCGCACGAGGCTTCAGTTCGTCCATGCTGCGAAGCAGCAGGTCACGGTCCCGGTCGTCGAGCGCGCGGCCGAGAGACGCCGCCATGCGCGATTCCACAAGCCCCGCAAGGCGGGCATTGTCCGCCTGCCTGATGTAATGGGCGTTGACGCTTTCCAGCTTCTTCAGGTCGAAGCGCCCGGGCGAGCGGCCGACCCCGTCGAGATCGAAAAGCCGGATGGCCTCTTCGCGCGTGATGAGTTCGGTATCGCCGTGCGACCAGCCGAGGCGCAGCAGATAGTTTTCCAGCGCTTCGGGAAGGATGCCCATCTCGTCGCGATAGGCCTCGACACCAAGCGCGCCATGGCGCTTCGACAGCTTGGCGCCATCCGGCCCGTGGATCATCGGCACATGGGCATGGACCGGCTCCGGCCAGCCCAGCGCGCGGATCAGGGCCAACTGACGGAAGCTGTTGGTGAGATGGTCGTCGCCACGGATGACATGGGTGATCCCCATGTCATGGTCATCGACAACGACCGCCAGCATGTAGGTGGGCGTGCCATCCGAACGCAGCAGGATGAAATCATCAAGCTCGCTGTTCTGCTGCACGACACGGCCCTGCACCTGGTCCTCGAGCACGGTCTCGCCATCATGCGGGGCCTTCAGCCGCACTGCATAGGGCTTGCCTTCGGGCCAGTCCGTCCGGTTCCTCCAGCGGCCGTCATAGCGCTGGGGCAGGCCCTTTTCCTTCTGTTCGGCCCGCATCTCTTCCAGCTCTGCGGGCGTGGCGTAGCAGCGATAGGCCTTGCCGGCCTCGAGAAGCGAGTTCGCCACTTCGGCATGGCGATCGGCGCGGGCGAACTGGAACATCGGCGGGCGATCCGGGTCGAGGCCGAGCCAGTGCAGGCCATCGAGGATCTTGGCGATGGCGTCATCGGTGGAACGGGCGCGGTCCGTGTCCTCGATGCGCAGCAGGAAGGTGCCGCCATGGTGCCGGGCGTAGAGATAGTTGAAGAGGGCGGTGCGCGCGCCGCCGATGTGCAGGTAGCCGGTGGGCGAAGGCGCGAAGCGGGTGACGGGAGGCTTCAGGCCGGCAAAGTCGCTTGCATGCTGCATCAAAGGGTCCGAAAGCTGGGGCCGGGTCGGCCCATTGTTGGCGAGAAACAGGTGACAGAGGGCGCGTTTCCGGGCCGGGACCCGGTTTGAAATGCGCGCGGTGGCTAGCAGCTTCGCGCGCGCGGGGCAAAATTCTTTCGCATCCGTGTCATCATCCGCAACAGGTGGCCCTGGATGGCGGCAGGCTTTCGCCGCCCTGCTTGTGCAGCAGCAGGGGCGATGGGTGCTGTTCGTGCCGGTGCTGCTCGGTGCGGGAATCGCCCTCTGGTTCCATCTGCCGCTCAATGCCTGGCGTCAGGCGGCGCTGCTTGCGGCACTGGCCACGGCTCTTGCTGGCCTTTCCCTTGGTAGCGGGCCACGCCGGCAGGTCGTGCTGGCGGGGCTGCTTGTCGCGCTTGGCCTGCTGGCGGCGGATTATCGCGCCGCCGACATGGCCAGCCCCGTGCTGCACCATCGCCTCTCGGCCGCCTGGATGGAAGGGGAGGTGAAGGCTGTGCAGATTCATGCCGGCGGTGCGCAGAGGCGAATCCTGCTGCAGCGCGACGCGACCGACATCGACCCGCCTGTCCTGATCCGGCTCGGCTGGAATGGTCCGCTTGACGAAGCCGTGCAGCCGGGCGCGCGAATCGCTGTCAGGGCGGTGCTTGGCCCCGTGCCCGGCCCCGCGATCCCCGGCGCCCATGATCCGGCGCGGCGCGCCTGGTTCGAGGGGGTTTCGGCGTCGGGGCGCCTGCTGGAGCCGCCGCGCCTGCTATCCCCGCCTGCCGGTGGCGGCGCCATGCTGGCGGGCACGCGCGCCAGGCTTTCGGCCTTTCTCGATGAACGGGTGGGTGGGGATGCGGGCGCCGTGGCCGTGGCGCTGGTGGTGGGCGATCAGGGACGGGTCAGCCCGGCGCTGATCGAGGCGATCCGCATTTCCGGCCTCGCCCATCTGCTCACGGTTTCGGGGTTTCATGTCGGCGTTCTGGTTGGCGGCGTGCTGTTCATTGCGCGCCGGCTGCTGGGGCTTTGGCCATGGTTTGCGCTGCGTGTTTCCGTGCCGCGCGCGGCCGCCATCCTCGCGGGCGTCGCCGGCACGGGCTATGCGCTTTTGTCGGGGGCCGATGTGCCGGCCGTTCGGGCCGCGATCATGGCCTGGGTGGTACTTTTTGCCATGATGCTGGGGCGGGATCCATTGTCGCCCCGGCTTCTGGCCTTTGCCGCCACCCTCATTCTTCTTACCCGGCCCGAGGCGATGATGGGGGCGAGTTTCCAGCTGAGCTTCGCGGCTGTCCTGACCCTTGTCGTGCTGGCCACATCGCCGCTGGGCCAATGGCTGCGGCCGCGCCCCGACGAAGGCGGCCTGCTGCGCTTCGGCCGGCTGGTGGTCGGCCTTCTAGTGACCGGGCTTGCCATCGAACTGGTGCTGACGCCCATCGCCCTTGCCCATTTCGGCCGCGCCGGGGTCTATGGCGTGTTTGCCAATCTGCTGGCCATTCCGCTCACCAGCCTTGTCATCATGCCCTTGCTGGGCGTTTTCCTGCTTCTGGCCGGCCTTGGCCTCGAAGGTCTTGCCATATGGGTGCTGAAGCCGGCGATCGGGCTTCTGGCGTGGATTGCGCGCGAAGTCGCTGCTTGGCCCGGGGCAACCCTTTCCCTTCCGGCGGCGCCGCCCCTGGCCCATGGGCTGTTCCTGGCGGGCGGGCTTCTTGCCGCCCTTCTAGGCGGCCGCCTGCGGCTTCTTGGCCTGCCGCCGCTGATGGCGGCGACCGGCCTGCTTCTTCTGACGCCGCGCCCCGATATTCTCGTCAGCCCGGATGGGCGGCAGGTGGGGGTGGTGCAGGGCGGCCAGCTTCACATGCTGCGCGCCCATCGCGGCGGCTTCGTGCCCAAAATCTGGGCCGAGGCGACAGGCGCCCCCGCGGCGCGCCGCCTGCACCAGCTGCCGGGCGCGCGCTGCACGGAGGCGGGCTGCCTTGTCGAACTGGAAGGTGACTTCCGGCTGCTGGCGTTGACCGGTGCACCCATTCACCCCGATGCGCTGGCTCGCGCCTGCGCCACGGCCGATCTTGTGATCGCACCGGAGGATATGCAGCCCCATGGTCGTGGCCCGGACGAATCGCGATGCGCGCCACGCTGGCGCCTTCTGGATCGCACCGCCCTTGTGAAGGAGGGAGCCGTGGCGATCCATTCGGCCAGCCGGCGCATGAAAAGCACAGGGCTGATGGCGGGCGATCATCCCTGGAGCCCTTCCGCCCTTCCCGGAATGCGCCAGCGGCTGCTAGGGCCTGCGGAATGGACTGGGGTGATGGTGGAATGAGCGAAGAAGCGGCGGCAGCACGGCTGGAGGCGCTTGCGCGGCTGATCGCCGAATACAGCCGGCTTTACTATCAGGAAGACGCGCCGGCGATTTCCGATGCGGAATTCGACGATCTTGTGGCCGAAAATGCCGCGCTGGAAGCCCGCTTTCCCCACCTGGTGCGGCCTGATTCGCCATCCCGCGCCGTGGGTGCTGCACCGGCTGCGGGCTTTGCGAAGATCCGTCATGCCCGCCCGATGCTCAGCCTCGACAATGGCTTCACCGAGGAAGACGCCCATGAGTTCGAGGCGCGTGTGCGGCGCTTCCTCGGGCTCGAAGCCGGTGACGCCATCATGTTCACGGCCGAGGCGAAGATCGACGGCCTTTCCCTGTCCCTGCGCTACGAAGGGCGCAGGCTGGTATCGGCTGCCACGCGCGGCGACGGCGCCGAGGGCGAGGATGTGACGGCCAACGCCCTGACGGTTGCCGACATTCCGAAACATTTGCCGGATGATGCGCCCGATGTCTGCGAGGTGCGGGGTGAAATCTACCTCGGCTGGGACGCCTTCACCGCCCTCAACGCAGCTCAGGCGGCGCGCGGGCAGCGCAGCTTCGCCAACCCGCGCAACGCCGCAGCCGGCTCGCTGCGCCAGACCGACCCGTCGGTAACCGAAAGCCGCCCGCTGGGCTTCTTCGCCCATGGCTGGGGGGAGGTTTCCGCTTCCCTTGGCGAGACCCAGCATGCGGCGATGATGCGCCTGAAAGGCTGGGGCTTTCCGGTTTCCGACAGTTTCACCCGTGTCGAGGGAATGGCGGGTGTGATGGAGGCATGGCGGCGCCTGCAGGAAGCGCGGCCGACGCTCGGTTACGATATTGACGGCCTTGTTTCCAAGGTGGACCGGCTGGACTGGCAGGAACGGCTGGGCCAGGTGGCCCGCCACCCCCGCTGGGCCATGGCGCACAAGTTTCCGGCCGAGCGTGCGCGGACAGAGCTGCTGGCGATCGACATTCAGGTCGGGCGAACCGGTGCGCTGACCCCGGTTGCCCGGCTGAAGCCGGTGACAGTGGGTGGCGTTGTCGTCACCAACGCCACGCTGCACAACGAGGACGAAATCCGCCGCCGCGATCTTCGCATCGGGGACATGGTGGAGGTGCAGCGCGCCGGCGATGTGATTCCGCAGGTGCTGGGCTGGGTGGGGGACAGGCAAGCGCATGCCGCCCGGACGGACTTTGCCTTTCCCGATCATTGCCCCGAGTGCGGCAGCGCCGCCGTTCGGGAAGATGGTGAGGCGGTTCGGCGCTGCACGGGCGGGCTGATCTGCCCGGCGCAGCGGTTCGAGCGGTTGCGCCACTTCGTCTCCCGCAGGGCGGTCGATATCGAAGGCCTAGGCGGCAAGACTCTGGAAGAGTTTCTGGACCTTGGCTGGATCGCCAACCCGGCCGACATCTTCCGCCTGAAGGCGCATGCCGACGCGCTGCTCGAGCGGGAGGGGTGGAAGGAGAAATCGGTCGCGAACCTGCTGGCCAGCATCGAGGCCGGCCGGGACGTGGGTCTGGATCGCTTCCTGTTCGCGCTGGGCATCCGCCATGTGGGCGAAGTGACGGCGCGCGACATCGCCCGCGCCTATGGCAAGTGGAATGCCGTGGAGGCCCTGTTGCGGCAGCTCGTGGACCATGCCCCCGAGCCCGCCCTTGGCGAGACGGACGAGAAATACCGCAAACGCCTGCGCGCCGGCCTGGCGGAGATAGTCGGTGTGGCAGGGGTGGGACCGGAAGTGGCGGCCGCGCTCCGGGATTTCTGGGCCGAGCCGCACAACCGTGAGCTGGTGCACGACCTGCTTGCCGAAATGACCCCCGGGGAGGTGCGGCTGGAAACGGCTGAATCACCCGTATCGGGCAAGACCATGGTGTTCACCGGAACGCTGGAGCGGATGAGCCGCGATGAAGCCAAGGCGCGGGCCGAGGCGCTGGGCGCGCGGGTGTCGGGCAGCGTTTCCGCCAAGACCGACATCCTCGTCGCCGGGCGGGATGCCGGCTCGAAGCGGGCGAAGGCCGAAGCCCTGGGCGTGCGCGTGATCGACGAGGCCGAATGGCTGTCGATCCTGGGCGAAGGCTGAACAGCCACCCGCGCTATTCAGCCCGCGCTATTCAGCCCGCGCTATTCAGAGCGTGTCGATCTGCCAGCCGCGGTTGGCGGTTTCACGCCTTGCCCCGCGCAAGGCGGCACGGCGGCTGGACGGCCCCGTCTTGCGGAAGACGAGCACCGGCCATTCCGCATTGGCAGATCGCTGGACGAGGCGAAGGCCGCGCGCGCTGTAGGCCGCAATGACCCGCCGCGCCTGGGGCTGGAGCAGCCCGGCGAGGATCAGGTGCCCGCCACGCGCCACGACAGCCGAAACGGACGGGGCAAGCGCCACCAGCGGGCCGGCGAGGATGTTGGCGAACACAAGGTCATAGGGCGCGCGCGCGGCAATCAGCGCATGTTCGACACCGGGCGCCGCCAGCAGGCTGATCATGCCCGGCCTGCGTCCGCGCGGCACATTGTTCAGGCGCGCATTGTCCCGCGCAACCTCCACGGCAATGGCGTCGAGATCGGAAGCGGTGATTCGAGCCCGGGGGTGAAGCCGATGGGCAACAAAGGCCAGAAGGCCCGAGCCCGTGCCGACATCGAGGATCGTGCGCGCCCGGTGGCGGCGGGCGAGCCGGGCGGCGGCGGCCACGCAGCCCGATGTCGTTGCATGCTGGCCGGTGCCGAAGGCAAGGCCGGCATCGATCCGCACTGGCCACTGGCCGGGCCGGTGCCGGCCGGCCTGTTCGACCGTGTGGACATGGACGCGGCCGATGTCGACAGGTTCGAGCCCGGCCTGCGAAAGCGTCACCCAGTCCGTGTCCGGCAGGGCCGATACGGCCGGCTGCGCGCCCGACGAAGGCGCAAGCGCTGCAAAGGCCGCCAGAAGCCCGGCTTCGGGCAGGCTTTCGGTGTAGAGTTGCAGCTCCCAGCCGGAATCCGTTTCGGCCGCGACAAGGGTTGGGGCCGGCTCGAATCCGGGGAAAGGCTCGTCTGCAAGCGCTGCGGCATCGGCCTCGGCGCGGGTGCAGGGCAGGGTGGCGAGATGGCCGCTCACAGCCGCGCCTCTATTGCCTGCATCGCCTGCGCCCTGCGGGACGCAAAGCTGCCGCCGATGGATGTGTAGGGCGTGCCGCGTGCCTCGAACTCGGCCACCACGATGGCGTGGAAGCGCTGGCGCTCTTTCTCGTCGCCGAACATCCGCACAGAATCCTGCACGAAGGGGACATCGGGCAGGAACAGAAGATGCAGGTCTGCCTTGCTGGGGCGGCGCGCCAGCACCGGATCCCGCTCTCCGAACAGCATGGTGGCCCAGGCGGTCGTCATGATGATGTCCGTATCCTCCAGCAGCAGGGGCGGATTTCTGGCCGCGGCCTGGTCCGCATCGAGGGCGTGGCCCTCGGCAATGGCGTAATGATCCTCGAGCGCGAGGTCACGCCGGAGCCATTCCGTATAGGTGCGGCCGAATTCCGGCACCAATATGCCGCCGTAATGCGCGGCGAGCTCGGCCGCGAGGGTCGACTTGCCGGTCGATTCGACACCAGACAGAACCACTTTCAGCATCACCCCAATCCTGTCTGCCCGGTTTGATTTGCCGCACTGTTCCAGCTGCGCCAGCCGTGCAGCGCCATGGCCAGCAGCACGGCATAGACGGCGGCGGTGAACCACAGCCCCTGCATCGCGTAAAGCCCGGTCGAGCTGATATTGACCAATAGCCAGAAGCCCCAGCTTTCGACCTTGCGCCGCGCCTGCCACCATTGGGCGCAGAGCGCGGCTGACGTGTTCAGGCTGTCCCAGAAAGGAGCCTCGGCATCGGTGGTGGCGGCAAGCATCTGCCCGATTCCGAAGGCAAGCACGAGGATTGCCGCAAGGCTGACAAGAATCCACCACGGCGTCAGATGCGACACGGCAACGGGGCCGCTGCCGCTGCGCGCGGCGCGCCAGCTGGCAAGGCCATAGATGTTGAGCGCGAGAAAGATGAGCTGCAGGCCGAAGGCTGCGTAGAGGCGCGCATCGAGAAAGACGGCAGCATAAAGGCTGACGGCAGCGAGCGCGAAGGCATAGTTCCATAGCGACCGGCGCGCCACGAGCCAGACATTGGCGAGCAGCAGGGCGGCGGCCAGCGCCTCGACAAGCGGGCTCATGGCCTGCCTGTCCGATGGCTCGGGGAAACCGGGCGCGCGGGGCTAGCCAATCTGTCCGCTTTGTCGATGGGCGGCTGGGCCTTAGGAGATTGTCGCATGGCAGACGAGAAATCAGTGCAGACGGAGCTTGGCAAGATGCTGGATCCGGCAAAGTGTGAAGGAAAGACGGCGCTTGCCCGTCTTGTCGGGCGCGGACTGGGCGCCGATGTCGAGCTGGGAGAGGTGCTGCAGCTTTCAGGCGGGGCATCCAGCGCGACCTGGCAGGTTGAGGTGGAAAAGGGCTGCGGCATCGAGCGGCTGATCTTCCAGCGCACGGCCAGCGCCGAGCATACGAGCCTGCCACGCTGGGTGCAGGCAGAGGTCGCGACGCGGGCAGGCGCGCTGGGCGTGCCCGTTGCCCCCGTTGTCGCCGTGGCAAGACCCGAAGACGGGCTGGGCGATGCAGTCGTCACGCGCATGATGCCGGGCGAGGCGCTGGCGCCGCGCTGGTTGCGCCAGCCGGACTATGCCGCCGCCCGCGAGAAGCTCACCATGCAATGCGCCGAGGCGCTGGCGCGGCTGCATTCGGCGCCTGTCACCCACTGGAATGACCTGCCGCTCGTTGGCGGCAGCGGGGCCGGGCTTCTGGAGCGCAGCTTCGAAGTCTATCGCCGCATCGGCGTGGATGTGCCGGCCTTCGACCTGGCCTTTGCCTTCCTGAAGCCCCGCATGCCGCAGACCCCGGCGACCTGTCTCGTGCATGGCGATTTCCGCTCGGGCAATCTGCTGATCACGCCTGAAGGCCTTGCCGCCGTGATCGACTGGGAGCTGACGCATCTGTCCGTGCCTGGCGAGGATCTCGGCTGGCTGTGCGCCCAGGCCTGGCGCTTCGGCAAGTGGGAAAAGCCCGTTGGCGGCTTCGGCACCCGCGAAGCCCTGCTCGAAGCCTATCGCGCCGCCGGCGGGACCATCACGGACGAGGAGCTTCACGTCTGGGAGGTCTATGGCAACCTCAAATGGGGCATGAGCTGCCTGCAACTGGCCGACGATCATGTCTCGGGCCGCGTGCCCTCTGTCGAGCGCGCCGTCATCGGGCGCAGGGTGAGCGAGGTTGCCGCCGATCTGTCCTATCTCATTGCCTTCGGAGACCTGTGATGAGCCATCCGACCGCACAGCAGCTGATCGAGGCGGTGCAACTGTTCCTGAAAGAGGCCGAGGGCGCGCTTCAGGGGCGGCTTGCCTTCCATGCCAAGGTGGCGGCCAACACGCTTTCCATCGTCGCCCGCGAAATGCAGCAGGACCCCGACACCGCCGAAGCCCGCGCGCTTGCGCCCCTCGGCGGGGCAAAGGCCCTGTGCGAGGCGCTGCGCGACGGCCGGGCCGACCCGGCGGACAAGGCCGTTCAGACGGCGATCCGCGAGGGCGTTCTTGCGCGCCTTGCCGTCGATAACCCGCGCTACGCCAGCTATCAGCGCCTGAAGGACAGGGAGATCGCATGAGCTTTCCGCCCGCCAACATGAACCGCGCCATCGACCCGACATCGGCGCAGGTGCGCGACCTGCGCGACAATGGCCCCGAAGGCCCGGTCGTCATGCTGAACCTGCTGAAGTTCCGCGACCGCGCCGCCTATCCCGATGGCCATCCCGATGCAGGCTCGACCGGGCGCGAGGCCTATGCCCGCTACCAGCATAATTTCACCGTCTCGGTCGGCGCGGTCAGCCGGGCCGAGGTGCTTTACGACGGGCCGGTCATGCGCTGCTTCATCGGCGATGCGGACCTGAACGACTGGGACCAGATGCTGATCGTGCGTTATCCGTCGCGCGGGCATTTCCTGGCGATGATGGCGGATGAAGGGTACAAGGCCGGCCTCGTGCACCGCTATGCCGGGCTCGAGCGGACTGTCCTGCTCCAGTGTGGAGACAATGCCATGCGCTGACCGCATGGCAGTCATTCGCCCATGACTTGAGGCAGCGCAGGGCATCTGCGACAGCCTCGACTGTTGCAAGCTGGCGCGATTCGGCCCAATGCGTTTCGCGTCAAAGGGGATCAGAAGGACCAGGCAAGGACCATGGCATCAAGACCGCTTTCGCCGCACCTCTCCATCTGGAAATGGCGGGTGCACATGGCGACTTCCATCTTCCATCGCGTTTCCGGCCACGCGCTGGCTTTCGCCGGGCTTTTCCTCTTCGCCTGGTGGCTGGCCGCCGCCGCGACCTCGCGTGAAGCTTATGATATCTTCCTCGCCTTTGCCGGCAGCCCCTTCGGCTGGGTCGTCTGGGTCGGTCTCAGCTGGATGTTCTTCCAGCACCTGATGTCGGGCATCCGCCACCTGGCTATGGATTCCGGCTGGGGCTACGAGCTTGGCATTTCGAAGATGACCGCCACCTGGGTCTTCGTCGGCGCCATTCTCCTTACCGCCGCCTTTTGGGCTTATGTCTTCTTCGGTTCGGGTCTTCTCTGATGGCAACGCAATTCGACAGCGCTTCCGGCCTCAAGAAGGTCAGGGGTCTCGGGTCCGCCAGGTCGGGCGTCCACCACTGGTGGCTGCAGCGCGTGACGGCGGCGGGCAATTTCGTCCTCCTCGTCTGGTTCCTCGCCTCGATCCTGTCCCTTCCCGGCCTCGATCACGGCAGTGTCACGGCATGGGTCGCGCAGCCGCTGGTTGCGGTGCCGCTCGCGCTCCTCATCCTCACCACCTTCTGGCACGCCCGTCTCGGCGTCCAGGTGATGATCGAGGATTATGTGCACACCGAAGGGCTGAAGCTGCTCGCCCTCATCGCCCTCAATTTCTTCATCCTGGCTACCGGAGCAGTCGCGCTCTTCTCCGTGCTGGCCATTGCGTTCGGAGCCTGAGCCCGTGGCAGACGCCTACAAGATCATCGACCACACCTATGACGCCATCGTCGTCGGCGCCGGCGGGTCCGGCCTCAGGGCCACGATGGGCATTGCCGAAAGCGGCCTGAAGACGGCCTGCATCACCAAGGTCTTTCCCACCCGCAGCCATACCGTGGCGGCGCAGGGCGGCATTGCCGCCGCGCTGGGCAACATGGGTCCGGACCACTGGACCTGGCACATGTACGACACCGTCAAGGGGTCCGACTGGCTGGGCGACCAGGATGCCATCGAATATCTGTGCCGTGAAGCGCCAGCCGCCGTCTATGAACTCGAGCACGCCGGCGTGCCCTTCAGCCGCACGCAGGAAGGCCGCATCTATCAGCGCCCCTTCGGCGGGATGATGCAGAACATGGGCGCCGGCCCGCCGGCCCAGCGCACCTGCGCCGCAGCCGACCGCACCGGCCACGCCATGCTTCACGCGCTCTACCAGCAGAGCCTGAAGTATGACGCTGACTTCTACATCGAATATTTCGCCATCGACCTGATCATGGAAAATGGCGAATGCCGTGGCGTGATCGCCATCTGCATGGCCGATGGCAGCATCCACCGCTTCCGCAGCCACGCCGTTGTTCTGGCGACAGGCGGCTATGGCCGCTGCTATTTCTCCGCCACCTCAGCCCATACCTGCACGGGTGACGGCGGCGCCATGGTGCTGCGCGCCGGACTGCCGCTGCAGGATCTCGAGTTCGTGCAGTTCCACCCCACCGGCATCTACGGCGCCGGCGTGCTCATCACCGAGGGCGCGCGCGGGGAGGGCGGCTACCTCACCAACAGCCAGGGCGAGCGCTTCATGGAGCGTTACGCGCCTTCGGCCAAGGATCTCGCCTCGCGCGATGTCGTCTCGCGGTCGATGGCCATGGAAATCCGCGAAGGGCGTGGCGTGGGCAAGGAAGGGGATCATATCTTCCTTCACCTCGACCATATCGACCCGAAGATCCTGGCCGAGCGGCTTCCGGGCATCACCGAGACCGGCAAGATCTTCGCCGGCGTGGACCTCACCCGCCAGCCGCTGCCCGTGGTGCCGACCGTCCACTACAACATGGGTGGCATCCCCACCAACTACCATGGCGAAGTGGTGACGCTGAAGGACGGCAACCCGGATACGGTCGTGCCGGGCCTGTTCGCGGTGGGCGAGGCTGCCTGCGTGTCCGTCCATGGCGCAAACCGCCTGGGTTCGAACAGCCTGATCGATCTTGTCGTCTTCGGTCGCGCCACCGGCCACCGCATTGCCGAGATCGTGAAACCCGGCATGGCGCACAAGCCACTGCCTGCGGATTCGGCCGAATTCTCGCTGACCCGTCTTGACCATTTCCGTAATGCCAAGGGCGGTTCGGCCACGGCCGACATCCGCCTCGAGATGCAGAAGACGATGCAGAAGCATTGCGCCGTGTTCCGCACTGATGAGCTGATGGCCGAGGGCGTGGCGAAGATGGACCAGGTCTATGCCCGCATGCAGGACGTGGACGTGAGCGACAGGTCGCTCATCTGGAACACCGACCTCATCGAGACGCTCGAACTCGACAACCTCGTCGTCCAGGCCCAGTGCACGATCCGTGGCGCCATCAACCGCAAGGAAAGCCGCGGCGCCCACATGCACGAGGATTATCCGAACCGTGATGACGATAACTGGATGAAGCACACCGTCGCCTGGTTCGATGGCTGGGGCGGCAAGGGCGGTGACGTCAAGATCGACTATCGCCCGGTGCACACCTACACGCTCACCGAAGAGATCGAGTATATCAAGCCCAAGGCGCGGGTTTACTGAGGAACTATCCGATGGCTGAATTTGCACTTCCCGCGAACAGCAGGATCTCGAAGGATGGCAAGGCCTGGCCTGTCCCGGCCGGCGCCAGCCGCCTGAAGACCTTCCGCATCTATCGTTGGAGCCCGGATGACGGGCAGAACCCGCGTTTCGATACCTACCAGATCGATCTGGAGGATTGCGGACCGATGGTTCTCGACGCGCTCATCAAGATCAAGAGCGAGATCGACCCGACGCTCACCTTCCGCCGTTCCTGCCGTGAAGGCATCTGTGGTTCCTGCGCCATGAACATCGCCGGCTCCAACACGTTGGCCTGCACCATGGCGATCGAGGATGTGAAGGGCGATGTCGTCATCACGCCGCTTCCCCACATGCATGTGGTGAAGGACCTGGTGCCCGACATGACGCATTTCTATGCGCAATATGCGTCGATCAAGCCCTGGCTGCAGACGGTCACGCCCGAGCCGGCACTGAAGGAGCGCACCCAGTCTCCCGAAGACCGGGCGAAGCTGGACGGCCTTTACGAGTGCATCCTGTGCGCCTGCTGCTCCACCTCCTGCCCGAGCTACTGGTGGAACTCCGACCGCTTCCTCGGGCCGGCGATCCTGCTGCAGGCCTATCGCTGGCTGGCTGACAGCCGCGACGAAATGACGGGCGAACGGCTCGATGCGCTGGAAGATCCCTTCCGCCTCTATCGTTGCCACACCATCATGAACTGCGCGAATGTGTGCCCCAAGGGCCTGAACCCGGCCAAGGCCATCGCCGAGATCAAGAAGATGATGGTCGCGCGCGCGGTCTGATTCCAGCGCGGTTCATTGCGTGAAACGGCGGGCGGGCGCACGGGTTGCGCCCGCCCGTTTCTTTTTCTTGCCGACGGGTGCTGCCTGCCCCGTGTTTTCGGCAGAAAAAGAGTCCAAGGATATGGTTAACAGGCCTTTTCCGTCTTGCCGCAACACCATGCGCAACCGGGCGGGGATCAGGGCCTGAATATGGCTTTGGCAGGCGTGTGGAGAGGGATGTGCGGGGCACAGGCGTGAATGCGGTCGATGTGGCGGCCATCGCGATAGCCGCCGCCATGCCCGCGCCTCTTTGCGCAACCCCTTGCGCGGGCCTCGGCCCATCATCCGCAAGACGCGGCGCTGCCGGCAATTTCATGGTCTGGAAATGAAAGAAAAGGGTCTGCCCATGGTCACGTTCAACTGGCATCGGAAGCTGCTTCCGCTGTCCCTGGCGTCATTGCTGGCCGCCTGCGCCGTCCAGACGCCGCCGCCGGCGCAGGTCGTGGCCCCGCCGCCCCCGCCGCCGCCCGTCGTGGTTTCGCTGTCGCCTATCCATACCGGTCTCAGCCCACTGGAAACCGTGTGGCATCTGCGCGCCGGGCTCAATGTCGCGGCGCTGGGTTGCCAGACACGGAGCGGGCCGGAAATCGTCTCTGCCTACAACAGCCTGCTGGCGCGGCAGAAGGCGGTTCTGAAGGCGGCCTATGATGCCAAGGCGGAGCGTTACCGCTCGCAGGGGGGCAATTGGCAGCGCGCCCTCGATACCCACATGACGCGGCTGTACAATCATTTCGCTTCGCCCGATGCGCAGGCCCGGTTCTGCACCGAGGCGATGACGGTTGCCCGCGAGGCGCTCGCTGCGTCACCGGAAAGCTTCGAACAATTCGCGGCCGAAGGCCTTCGCCGCATCGACCGGCCCATTGCCCTTGCAGCAAACGGGACTGGCATGATGGCTGCCGCCGCCAATTCGGTCGAAGCGGCTTCCGGAGGTCTGCCGCAACGGAAGCTGTAGGCTTGGGCAGGCTTGTGAGGCACGCCCGCGCGGTCTAACCCCTCGATCATGCAGGATGTGATTGTCGAAGATGGCCCCTGGAAGGGCTGGAAGCTCTGGCATGCCAGGGATGAGGGCAGGTTCACCGACAGCCTCGGCGTCGTCTATTTCCGGGACGGCGCATTCGAAGGCGGGGAAGGGGTGGTTGCCGCCATGGATACCAGCCGCCGGCATGCCAATGGCATGGGCGCGCTGCATGGCGGCTTCCTGATGGCCTTTGTGGACATAGCGATGTTCGCGGCCGTCCGCCACAAGATGATCGGCATGTCGGCCGTGACCTTGCAGGCGTCCACCGATTTCCTCGGCGCGGGCGAAATCGGCAAGCCGCTGGAAGGCCGCGGACGGATCGTGAAGGAAACCGGCAAGCTCATCTGGGTGAGCGGCACCCTGACCCAGGAGGATGGGGCAAGGCTTGTGGGGCAGTGGCATGGCCTGCTGCGGAAGGTGCCGCGGACCCGCCCATGACTGCGGTGCGAAAGGCCTATGACGCGCTTGTCGCGGCGGGCGAACTGCGGCCCGACGCGGCGCAGGCGGAGGTCGCAGACCGTCTCGACGCGCTCGCCGGGGCGCTTGCCAGCCAGCCGGCCAGGGCGGGGCTTCTCGGCCGGCTGTTCGGGCGCGCCGATAGCCCGCGCCCCAGGGGGCTCTACCTGTGGGGCGGGGTCGGGCGCGGCAAGTCCATGCTGATGGACCTGTTCTTCACCCATGCCGATGTCTCGCCCAAGCGTCGCATCCACTTCCACCAGTTCATGCTGGATACGCACGCCCGTATTCATGCCCGCCGCCAGCAGGATCCGGGTGATCCCATTCCTGCCGTGGCGGCGCAATGGGCAGCCGAAGCCCGGCTTCTGTGCTTCGACGAGTTGCAGGTGAACAATGTGGCGGATGCGATGATCCTGTCGCGCCTGTTCACGGCGCTGATGGAACAGGGTGTCACCGTGGTCGCCACATCCAACCGTGTGCCGGCCGATCTCTACAAGGATGGGCTAAGCCGGGAATTGTTCCTGCCCTTCATCGCCCTGATCGAGCGTGAACTGGATGTCGTGCCGCTGGACGGGCCGGTGGATTACCGGCTCGACCGTATGGGTGGCATGCCCACCTATTACAGCCCGAATGGACCGGAAGCGACGGCGGCCCTGTCAGAGCTGTTCTTCCGCCTCACCGATTTTCCCGTCGAGGATCGCGCGCATGTGCCTTCGGCCGAACTGGACGTTGGCGGCGGGCGGCTTCTTTTCGTTCCCAAAAGCCTGAAGGGCGTTGCCGTCTTCTCCTTCCGCCGGCTGTGCGGCGCGGCACGCGGCGCGGCCGATTATCTTGCCGTGGCGCGCAGCTATCACACCGTGATCCTTGTCGGCGTACCCGTGCTCGGCCCGGAAAACCGCAACGAAGCCGCGCGTTTCGTCACGCTGATCGATGCGCTTTACGAATGGCGTGTGAAGCTGCTGATCGCAGCCGATGCGCCGCCTGAAAGCCTGTATCCTGAAGGGGATGGCCGCTTCGAATTCGACCGCACGGTCTCAAGGCTAATGGAAATGCAGTCGGCGGATTATCTTGCCGAAGGCCATGGGCTGAGGACCGACGCATAAAAGCGGCGCCACATGGCAGGCCTGAGAAACTGGTCAGGCGCATGATTGCGGTTTCAACTGCTTAAATCCGTGTCGAGGGAGACGAAGCAGATGACGACTCAGGCAAGCCGGTCAAGGGGCAGGGGGGTTTTTCCCCTTCTGGCCGGTGCTGTCGTGGTGCTCTTCATCGGCCTCGGCCTGTGGTGGTTCTTCGAAGGGCGGCACTGGCAGTCGACCGACAATGCCTATCTCGAAGCCGACATGGCGGTCATTGCCGCCAAGGTGCCGGGCTATGTGGCGGCGGTGGCGGTAACGGACAACCAGCGGGTTCGTGCCGGCGATCCGCTGGTCCGGATCGTGGATGCCGAATATCGCGCCGCCCTTGCGCGGGCCGAAGCCGAAGTCGAGCGGCTTTCGCGTGAGCGCGGGGTGCGGGCATCGGTCGTCATCGCGGAAACCTCGCAGGTGGCGGAAGCCGAAGCCGCCTTGCGCGCCGCCGAGGCCGAAGCAAGGCGCGCGGCTGCCGATGCCGAGCGGGCGGAGCGGCTGCTGACACAAGGGTTCGCGACGCGGGCCATTGTCGACCAGCGCCGTGCCCAGGCCGAGGCAAGTGCGGCTGCCGTTGCCGAGCGGCGCGCGGCGATTGCAGCCGCGAGGGCCGGGCAGCAAGCCGCCACCGGTTCGGAAGGCGGGGCGGGCGCCGCCCTGAAAGCAGCCGTCGCGCAGGCTGAAGCCGCCCGGCTCGACCTTGAGAATACCGTGATCCGCGCTCCGCTCGACGGGGTCGTCGGCAACCGCAGCGTCCGCCCCGGCCAGTTCGCGCGGCAGGGCCAGCAGCTGATGGTGGTGGTGCCGGTGGACGAGGCCTATCTGGTGGCCAATTTCAAGGAAACGCAGATTTCCGGCCTGAAGCCCGGCATGCCGGTGGACATCGAGCTGGATGCCTATCCCGGCATCGGGCTGAAAGGCCGTATCGACAGTTTCAGCCCGGCGTCCGGGTCCCGCTTTTCCGTCATCCCGCCCGAGAATGCGACGGGCAATTTTACCCGCATCGTACAGCGTGTGCCGGTGAAGATCCTGATCGATCGGCCGTTGCCGGATGGCGTGCGGCTTGTGCCGGGGCTTTCGGCAGAGGTTCGCGCAGACCTGAGGCGGGCGCCGGGCGCATGAGCGCCGGCGCGTCCAACACAGGGAAGGCGGGCGCATGAGCGCCGGCGCGGCCACCGCCGGGGAGGAGGCCGCAGCCATGCCGGGCGGAGGGCTGGCGCCCGGCCTGGGGGCCGATGCAAAGCCCGATCCGGCAGCCCTGGCCGCCTTCCTGCTGATGGCGCTTGGCATGTTCATGGCCGTGCTCGACATCCAGATCGTCGCGGCCTCCCTCGGCCAGATCCAGGCCGGCCTGTCCGCCAGTGCGGACGAAATCGCCTGGGTGCAGACGAGCTATCTGATCGCCGAGGTGGTGATGATCCCGCTGTCCGGCTTTCTGTCGCGCGCCTTGTCCACGCGCTGGCTGTTCGTCATATCCTCCGCCCTGTTCACCGTGGCCAGCCTGATCTGCGCGATGGTGACCACCATCGAGGGCATGATCGCTGCCCGGGCGTTCCAGGGCTTTGTCGGCGGCGCGATGATCCCGACCGTCTATGCCGCAAGCTTCATGCTGTTCGGACGCCAGCGCCAGGCTCTCGTCACGGTCGCCATGAGTTTTGTCATTACCATGGCGCCCACAATAGGTCCAGCGCTTGGCGGCTGGCTAACGGGTGTGATGTCATGGCACTGGCTGTTCCTCATCAACATCATTCCCGGCATCTTCATCACGCTGGGGGTGGCGCTGCTGGTCAAGCTGCCGGACGAGCCGAACCCGGCAATATTGCGCAAGACGGATTTTCCCGGCCTTCTGGCGCTGGCCCTGCTGTGCGGCGGGCTCGTCTTCGTACTGGAGGACGGCGCGCGCCGCCAGTGGTTCGAGGACGAGCATATCCGCTTCTGGTCGGCCATGGTCGTCATGGCGGCGTTCGCCCTGTGGTGGCGCATCCGCACCGCCGAGGAGCCGATCGTGCGCCTCGATGCCTTCACCAACGTCAATTTCGCGGCCGGAACGCTGATGGGGGGGGTGTTCGGCATCGCCCTTTATGGCCTCGTCTATCTTTACCCCCTTTATCTTGGCCGCGTGGCGGATCTGTCGTCTGCGCAGATCGGAACAACCGTTTTCGTGACAGGCCTTTCGATGATGCTCACCACTCCGATCGCGGGGCTTTTCGCCAGCCGTGTCGATCCGCGGGTCCAGACGGCGATCGGCTTTCTTCTTCTGGCCACATCCACATGGATGACCACGGGCATCACCAACGAATGGCGTTTCTGGGAACTGGCGCTGCCGCAGGTGCTGCGCGGGGCAGGAATCATGCTGTCCATCTCGTCCGTCTCGATCATGGCCTTCGCCACATTGCCGCCCGAGCAACTGAAGGATTCGACCGGGCTGTTCACCCTGATGCGGAACATCGGCGGCGCGATCGGCATCGCCATCATCAACACGCTGCTGACGGTGCGCGGAAACCTGCACCAGGCGCGGCTGGCCGAGTCGGCAAACCCGGGCCGGCCGGAAATCGCGGCCTGGCTTGAAGGGGTGGCGCAAATGGCGACGGAACGGGGCCTTGCCGATCCGGATGGCTATGCCGTGCGCCTTCTGGGCGGGCTGATCCGGCGCGAGGCAACCGTTATGGCGATCGCCGACAGTTTTCTCGTGCTGTCGGCGCTGTTTGTGCTGATGGTGCTGGTGCCTGCCTTCCTGCGAAAACCCGGAACCTTCGAAGACCCCGTGCAGGGCCATTGATGCAGCCATCCGGCCGGGTGCGGGGCAGTGCGGCGGACTGGCGGAAATGCGAAGGCGGCGCTTATCGGCGCCAGCCTCCATTGACGTAAGGGAAAGCGGGCGGATAGACGCAGCGCAGCATTTCACTCGCACGGATTCCAAGGGGACCCCATGGCACGCAAGAAGATTGCCCTCATCGGCGCCGGCATGATCGGCGGAACGCTCGCCCATCTGATCGGCCTCAAGGAACTGGGCGATGTCGTCCTGTTCGACATTGCCGAGGGAACGCCGCAGGGCAAGGCGCTCGATCTCGCCCAGTCGGCACCGGTCGATGGCTTCGACGTGGCCCTGAAGGGCACGAACGACTATGCCGACATCGCCGGCGCAGACGTCTGCATCGTGACGGCGGGCGTGCCGCGCAAGCCGGGCATGAGCCGCGACGATCTTCTGGGCATCAACCTCAAGGTCATGAAGTCCGTGGGCGAAGGCATCAGGGCGCATGCGCCGGACGCCTTCGTGATCTGCATCACCAACCCGCTCGACGCGATGGTCTGGGCGCTGCGCGAATTCTCGGGCCTGCCGCACGAGAAGGTCGTGGGCATGGCGGGTGTCCTGGATTCGGCCCGCTTCCGCCACTTCCTCGCCGAAGAGTTCAATGTGTCGGTGAAGGATGTCACCGCCTTCGTGCTTGGCGGCCATGGCGATACCATGGTGCCGGTCGTCGAATATTCGACCGTTGCCGGCATTCCCGTGCCCGATCTCATCAAGATGGGCTGGTCCACGCAGGAAAAGATCGACGCCATCGTCCAGCGCACCCGTTCGGGCGGCGGCGAGATCGTCGGCCTGCTCAAGACCGGTTCCGCCTATTACGCACCGGCAGCCTCGGCCATCGCCATGGCCGAAAGCTATCTGAAGGACCAGAAGCGCCTTCTGCCCTGCGCCGCGAACCTGACCGGGCAATATGGCGTCGACAATCTCTATGTCGGCGTGCCGGTGGTGATCGGTGCCGGCGGCGTCGAGCGCATCGTCGAGATCGCGCTGAAGGAAGAAGCCAAGGCCAATTTCGAGGTTTCCGTCGATGCGGTGAAGGAACTGCTGGCGGCGTGCAAGGGCATCGACCCGAGCCTCGCCTGAAACCGACCCGATCCATCGATCCCGTGATCCACTGAGGGGACAGATATGAACATTCATGAATATCAGGCGAAGGACCTGCTCGCCAAATGGGGCGTGCCGGTTCCCAAGGGCATTGCAGCCTTCACCGTCGAGGAGGCCGTAGCCGCCGTCGACCAGCTGCCCGGGCCGCTTTATGTGGTGAAGGCGCAGATCCACGCCGGCGGGCGCGGCAAGGGCAAGTTCAAGGAACTTGGCCCGGACGCCAAGGGCGGCGTGCGGCTTGCCCGCTCGAAGGATGAAGTGAAGGCGCATGCCGGCGACATGCTGGGCAACACGCTCGTCACCATCCAGACCGGCCCGGCCGGCAAGCAGGTGAACCGCCTGTATGTCACCGACGGCGTCGACATCGCCAAGGAATTCTATCTTGCGTTCCTCGTCGACAGGGCAACCGGCCGCGTGGCGTGCGTGGCTTCCACCGAAGGTGGCATGGACATCGAGACGGTGGCCCATGAAACCCCGGAAAAGATCCGCACCTTCATCATCGACCCGGCCACCGGCTTCCGCGCCCATCATGGCCGCGCCGTTGCCGCAGCGCTCGGCCTGACCGGCGACCTGGCCAAGCAGGCAGCCGACACGGCCGCCAAGCTCTACGCCGCCTTCATCGGCACCGATGCCAGCCAGATCGAGATCAACCCGCTGGCCGTCACCGACAAGGGGCAGCTCATGGTGCTCGACGCCAAGGTCGGCTTCGACAGCAACGCCATGCCACGCCACCCCGACCTGATGGAACTGCGCGACCTGACCGAGGAAGACCCGGCCGAAGTCGAGGCTTCCAAGTACGACCTGGCTTTCATCAAGCTCGACGGCAACATCGGCTGCCTCGTCAACGGCGCCGGCCTTGCCATGGCCACGATGGACATCATCAAGCTGAACGGCGCCGAGCCGGCCAACTTCCTCGATGTTGGCGGTGGCGCCAGCAAGGAGAAGGTGACGGCTGCCTTCAAGCTGATCCTCGCCGATCCGGCGGTTGAAGGCATTCTCGTGAACATCTTCGGCGGCATCATGCGCTGCGACATCATTGCCGAAGGCATTGTCGCCGCCGCCAAGGAAGTGAACCTGGGCGTGCCGCTCGTCGTCCGCCTCGAAGGCACCAACGTCGATCTCGGCAAGCAGATCCTGGCCGATTCCGGCCTCCCCATCGTCAGCGCCAATGACCTGGGCGACGCCGCCCGCAAGATCGTCGCGCAAGTGAAGAAGGCTGCCTGATGTCCATTCTCGTCGACAAGAACACCAAGGTCATCTGCCAGGGTTTCACCGGCAAGCAGGGGACCTTCCACTCCGAAGCCGCCATCGCCTACGGCACCCAGATGGTCGGCGGCGTGGCCCCCGGCAAGGGCGGTTCCACCCACCTCGGCCTGCCCGTGTTCGATACGGTGCTGCAGGCGCGTGAAGCGACCGGCGCCGATGCCTCGGTCGTCTATGTGCCGCCCATGGGCGCGGCAGACGCCATCCTCGAAGCCATTGCAGCGGAAATCCCGCTCATCGTCTGCATCACCGAAGGCATTCCCGTGCTCGACATGGTGCCGGTGAAGCGCGCGCTCCAGGGCTCGAAGTCGCGTCTGATCGGGCCGAACTGCCCGGGCGTGCTCACGCCGGGCGAGTGCAAGATCGGCATCATGCCGGGCAACATCTTCCGCAAGGGTTCGGTCGGCATCGTCAGCCGCTCGGGCACGCTGACCTATGAGGCCGTGTTCCAGACCACCAACGAAGGTCTTGGCCAGACGACGGCCGTGGGCATCGGCGGGGACCCGGTGAACGGCACCAACTTCATCGACGTGCTGGAACAGTTCCTCGCCGATGACGAGACGAAATCGATCATCATGATTGGCGAAATCGGCGGCTCGGCCGAAGAGGAAGCGGCCCAGTTCCTGAAGGACGAGGCAAAGCGCGGCCGCAAGAAGCCGATGGTCGGCTTCATTGCCGGAACCACCGCACCTCCGGGCCGTCGCATGGGCCATGCCGGCGCCATCGTTTCCGGCGGCCAGGGCAAGGCCGAAGACAAGATCGAGGCCATGGAATCGGCCGGGATCAAGGTTTCGCCGAGCCCGTCCGAGCTTGGCGTGACGCTCAAGTCCATTCTGGGCTGATTTTCTGAAACGCTGACTGCCATGCGGCCCTGTGCTGCATGGCAGTCATGCGTTTGGGATATGGTTGAGAGCGTTGCGTGGAACGGCTACACGCATGAATTCCATGCGCGTGAGGATGACGGATGATTGACGAGCAGGGCTTGCCCGACCTTCTGCCACGCCCGAGCTGGGCACGGCCGAACTGGCCTCTGGTTCCGGATGACGAACTGACCCTGGCGCTCGATCACGGGCTTCCCGGCAAGGCGGCCGCTGCCGTCGCCAGGGCTGCCGGCAAGCCGGCGCCCGCCGCCGATTCCGAGGCCGCCCGCGAGGCCGCCGTGAACACGGTGCGAGCCACCATGCTCATCCGCACTTACCGCGTTCGGGGGCATCTTGCGGCGACACTCGATCCGCTCGGCCTTGCCGACCGTCCGCTTCCGGCCGACCTGACGCCGGAATATCATGGCCTCACCGATCCGGACTGCATCCTCTATCTCGCCGGCATGTTCGCCGGCCTCGAAACGGTGACGGTCGCAGAACTGGTCGATATCCTGCGGCGCAATTATTGCGGCCATGTCGGCATCGAATACATGCACATCAACGATGTGGAGGAGCGCCGCTTCCTGCAGGAAAAGATCGAGGGGCGCGACAAGGAGATCCACTTCACCGACAATGGCAAGAAGGCGATTCTCAACAAGCTGATCGAAGCCGAGCAGTTCGAGAAGTTCCTTGCCCGCAAATATGTCGGCACCAAGCGCTTCGGTCTTGAAGGTGGCGAGGCTGCCGTTCCGGCGCTCGAATCCATCATCAAGGTGGGCGGCGCCCTTGGCGTGAAGGAAATCGTGATCGGCATGCCGCACCGCGGCCGCCTCAACGTTCTCGCCAATGTCATGCAGAAGCCCTTCCGGGCGATCTTCCACGAATTTTCCGGCGGCTCTTCCAACCCCGACGATGTCGGCGGCTCGGGCGATGTGAAATATCACCTTGGCGCGTCGACCGACCGCGAGTTCGACGATAATCTGGTGCACCTGTCGCTCACCCCGAACCCGTCCCACCTTGAAGCGGTGAACCCGGTGGTGCTGGGCAAGGTACGCGCCACGCAGATGATGCGCGGCGCCGACAGGCCGGGTGCGACCCGTGGCGAGCTGGAAGACGAGGTTCTGCCCGTTCTGCTGCATGGTGATGCGGCCTTTGCCGGCCAGGGCATCGTCGCCGAATGCTTCGGCTTCTCGGGCGTTCCCGGCTATTCCACCGGCGGCACCATCCACTTCATCGTCAACAACCAGGTGGGCTTCACCACCAGCCCGGCCTTTGCCCGCTCCAGCCCCTATCCTTCGGATGTGGCGAAGATGGTGCAGGCGCCGATCTTCCATGTCTATGGCGATGACCCGGAAGCCGTGACCTTCGCCACCAAGGTGGCAACGGAGTTCCGCCAGAAGTTCAACCGCGATGTCGTGATCGACATGTGGTGCTATCGGCGCTTCGGCCATAATGAATCGGATGAGCCGGCTTTCACCCAGCCGCAGATGTATGCGAAAATCCGCGATCATCGCTCTGTAGCGACCCTCTATGGCGAGCGGCTCATCGGTGAAGGACTGGTGAGCGAGGCCGATGTTGCGGAGATGGAAAACGCCATCGTCACCCGCCTGGAGGCCGATTTCGAGGCGGCAGCCAGTTTCGTGCCTGACAGGGCGGAATGGTTCGGCGGCCGCTGGCACGGGCTCCACCAGCCGGCGGACCCCGTCACGGCGCGGCGCAGCGCCGAGACCGGCGTGCCGGTAGAACGCCTGCGGGAACTCTCGCAGCAACTGCACGCCGTGCCCGAGGGATTCGGCATGCACCGCACCCTGCAGCGCGTGGTGAAGGCCCGCGAGGCAGCGATTGCCGAAGGCGAGGGGCTTGACTGGGCAACGGCGGAATCGCTTGCTTTTGCCACTCTGCTCACCGAGCCGGGCAACCCCTCCGGCGTGCGGCTTTCCGGGCAGGATTCCGGTCGTGGCACCTTCTCGCAGCGCCATGCTGTCTGGGTGGACCAGAATGGCGGCCACAAGCATGTGCCGCTGAAGGGCCTCAGCCCCTATTTCGAAGTGTTTGACAGCCCGCTGTCGGAATTCGGTGTGCTCGGCTTCGAATATGGTTTTGCAATGGCCAGCCCCCGCACCCTTGTGCTGTGGGAAGCGCAGTTCGGCGATTTCGCCAATGGGGCGCAGGTCATGATCGACCAGTTCATCGCCGCCGGCGAGGCGAAGTGGCTGCGCGCGAACGGCCTCGTGATGCTGCTGCCGCATGGCTATGAAGGGCAGGGGCCGGAGCACAGCTCGGCCCGGCTCGAGCGGTTCCTGCAGCTTTGCGCGGAAGACAATATCCAGGTCGCCAACTGCACGACGCCGGCCAATTATTTCCACATCCTCAGGCGCCAGATGCTGCGGCCCTTCCGCAAGCCACTGGTGATCATGACGCCGAAGTCATTGCTGCGGCACAAGCAGGCGGTTTCGTCGCTTGCCGATCTTGGCGAGGGGTCGCGTTTCCACCGGGTCCTGCCGGATCCGGCGGCGCCCGATCCCGCGCGGGTGAAGCGCCTTATCCTCTGTTCGGGCAAGGTCTTCTATGACCTTGCCGAAGCACGGGACGAGCATGGCCATGACGATGTGCATATCCTGCGCGTTGAACAGCTTTATCCTTTCCCGGCGGATGCCATTGCAGAGCTGGTCGGGCAGATGCCCGCGCTCGAGACCATCGTCTGGGCGCAGGAAGAGCCGAAGAACGCCGGGGCATGGTTCTTCGTGGACCCGCTGATCGAGGAAGCGACTGGACACCGGCCCATTTACGCCGGGCGCGCCGCCGCCGCCTCCACCGCAACCGGCCTCGCGCGCCGCCATGCAGCCGAACAGGCCAAGCTGGTTGCGGAAGCGCTCGGCGGGGACAAGTCGGAAGTGCGGGCAGCCATCCGTTCCAGCCTGAAATCCAGCACGGGCACGCGCGCCGCCTGAGGGAGAGGCCCTGACAGGGCACTGAGAGGAAGATCATGGACGTCATCATTCCGCCGCTTGGCGAATCCGTCACCGAAGCCACGATCGGGCAGTGGCTGAAGAAGCCTGGCGATGCCGTGAAGGCAGACGAGCCGATTGTCAGCCTTGAAACCGACAAGGTTGCAGTCGAAGTGAACGCGCCTGCCAATGGCGTGCTCACCGAGCAGATGTTCGCCGAAGGTGACACGGTGAATGTGGGCGCGATCATCGCGCGCATGGAAGAGGGCGCCGCCCCGGCTGCGAAACCGGCTGCCGCAAAACAGGCGGAAAGCCCGGCTCCGGCTGCGAAGCCGGCTGCCCCGCAAGCCTCGCCGCAAGCGGCAAAGCCGGCCCCAGCTGCATCGGCCGCGCCCGATCAGTATGAAGCCATGTCACCGGCGGTGCGTCGCCTGGTCGAAGATTACAACCTCGACCCGGCCAGTATCGAGGGCACCGGCAAGGATGGCCGGCTGACCAAGGGCGACGTGCTGGCGGCGATCGAGGCCGGCACGGCAAAGGTGATGGCTGCGCAGGCCACTTCCGGAGCCGCCGTCCCGTCGCGCCGCGAAGAGCGGGTGCGCATGACCCGCCTGCGCCAGACGATCGCGCGCCGCCTGAAGGACGCCCAGAACACGGCGGCAATCCTCACCACCTTCAACGATGTCGACATGACGGCCGTGATGGATGCGCGCAACCGCTACAAGGACAGCTTCGAGAAGAAGCATGGTGTGCGTCTCGGCTTCATGTCCTTCTTCGTGAAGGCCTGCGCGCTGGCGGCCCGTGACGTGCCCTCGGTCAATGCCCGGATCGACGGGGACGAGATCGTCTTCCATGACTATTTCGATGTCGGTGTTGCGGTGTCCAGCCCCGGCGGTCTTGTCGTGCCGGTGCTGCGGGATGCCCATGCCAAGAGCATTGCCGACATCGAGAAGGAAATCGCCGATTTCGGGCGCCGCGCGCGTGATGGCGCCCTGAAGATCGAGGAACTGCAGGGCGGCACCTTCACCATCTCCAACGGTGGTGTTTTCGGTTCGCTGCTGTCCACGCCAATCCTCAACCCGCCGCAGTCGGGCGTTCTCGGCATGCACCGCATCGAGGACCGGCCGATGGTGGTGAAGGGGCAGATCGTCATCCGCCCGATGATGTATCTGGCGCTCAGCTACGACCATCGGCTGATCGATGGCCGCGAGGCTGTCACCTATCTCGTCCGGGTCAAGGAAGCCCTCGAAGACCCCACCCGCCTTCTGATCGATCTTTGAGGAGCTGAATGATGGCCGATTTCGATGTCGTGGTGATTGGCGCCGGGCCGGGTGGCTATGTGGCGGCCATTCGCGCCGCCCAGCTAGGCCTGAAGGTAGCCTGCGTTGAAAAGCGTGCCACCCTTGGCGGCACCTGTCTCAATGTCGGCTGCATGCCTTCGAAGGCGCTTCTCCACGCCTCGGAGCTTTATGCGGAAGCCCGCCATGGCAGCCTCGAAAAGTTCGGCATCTCGCTGGGTGAAGTGAAGCTCGACCTCGACCGGATGCAGGCCGAGAAGTCCAAGGCCGTGAAGGAACTGACCGGCGGCATCGAATTCCTGTTCCGCAAGAACAAGGTGACCTGGCTTAAGGGCGCCGCCCGTTTCCTCGATGCCCGCAGCATCGAAGTGGGCGGTGAGACGGTCACAGCGAAGAATTTCGTCATTGCGACCGGCTCTGAAGTCGCCTTCCCGCCGGGCCTTTCGGCGGATGGAGAGGTTATCATCACCTCCACCGAGGCACTCGAACTGAAGGCCGTGCCCGAGCACATGGTGGTCGTTGGTGGCGGCGTGATCGGTCTTGAGCTGGGCTCGGTGTGGCGTCGCCTCGGTGCCAAGGTGACTGTGGTCGAATATATGCCGTCCATCACACCCACGATGGACCGTGAGGTGAGCACGGAATTCGCGAAGATCCTGATGAAACAGGGCTTCGATATCCGCACGGCAACCAAGGTGACGAAGATCGAGCGCAACGGCGCCGGCGCCACCCTGACGGTCGAGCCGGCCGATGGTGGCGAGGCGGAGACCATAGAGGCTGACGTCGTGCTGCTATCCGTCGGCCGCCGGCCCAACACCGATGGCCTCGATGTCGCAGCAGCGGGCCTTTCCCTCGATCCGAAGGGGCGTGTTCCCGTCGGCCATGATTTCTCGACCAGCGTTCCAGGCATCTGGGCCATCGGCGACGTGATCGAGGGGCCGATGCTTGCCCACAAGGCCGAGGACGAGGGGATTGCGGTTGCCGAGTTCATTGCAGGGCTTTCGGGGCAGGTGAACCATGCCGTCATTCCGTCGGTTGTCTATACCATGCCGGAATTCGCTTCCGTCGGCCTGACCGAGGAGGAAGTGAAGGCATCGGGCAAGGCCTACAAGGTCGGGAAGTTCCCCTTCATGGCCAACAGCCGCGCCAAGGCCAATCGTGACACCGATGGCCTGGTGAAGGTGATCGCGGATGAAGCGACCGACCGTGTTCTCGGTGTCCACATCCTTGGTCGCATGGCCGGCACGATGATCGCGCAGGCCGCGCAGGCCATGGAATTCGGCGCATCGAGCGAGGACATCGCCTATACCTGCCATGCGCACCCAACCCACCCCGAGGCGCTGAAGGAAGCGGCCATGGCGGTGACGGGCAAGCCGATCCACATCTGACCGCCTCGGCATGAACGGCGAAATCCCGGCCGAGCTGCGGCAGGCGCTCATCTGGCTGGATTTCGCCGGTGTTGCCCTGTTCGCCATCACGGGCGCGCTGGTCGCCGCCCGCGCCCGGCAGGACATCATCACCCTGGGCTTTTTCGCGGGGCTGACCGGGATTGGCGGTGGCACCGTGCGCGACCTGCTGATCGGCGCCCCCGTCTTCTGGATGTGGCGGCCCGGCTATCTGGAAACTTGCCTGGCCGTCGCCGTCGTGGTCTGGCTGCTCAGGACGGAACATTGGCCGGAGCGCGTCCTTCTCTGGCTCGACGCCATGGGGCTGGCCGCCTTTACGGCCTTCGGGGCGATCAAGGCCTTGGGCTATGGTGTGCCGCCCATTCCGGCAATGGTGATGGGGGTGATCACGGCCACGCTTGGCGGCATGCTGCGCGATGTGATGGCCGGAAGGCCCTCGGTGCTGATGATGCGCGAAATCTATGTGACGGCTGCTGTCGTGGGGGCAGGCGCTACGGTTCTTCTATCGCTTCAGGGGCTGGGAACATGGCCGGCCGGCCTTGCCGGTGCGGCGCTTGCCTTCCTGATACGCGGCGGGGCGATAGCTTGGGGCTGGAAGCTGCCCGTTCACCGCGGCTGAAGGCCGGGCAGGAAAGCCCGACCCCCCTCACAACCTGTTCAGCCCGCGAGCCTTGCCAGCCGCGCCAGCACGTCCCCTGGCCCGGCCGGGGTGCCGCGCGGCACGGCGTGGGCGAGGCAGGTGAGGCAATGCGCCTGGACCGTCGGCCCATGGGCCACGGCCACGGCTGCTTCCACCTGTGCGATTGCATTCATCCGCCTGGCGAGCACGGCGCGCGCCAGCGCATCCTGCGGCGGCATTTCGCTCATGCCGAGCTGACCGAGAAGGCGCATCAGCAGCGTGGGGGACTGGCTCATCTTCCGCACCCGCGGCTTGCCCTCGATCCCGGCGCGGCGCGCGGCCTCGGCGATGGCGGCATCAAGGTCCCCGAAACCGTCCACCAGTTTCAGTTGCCTTGCCCTTGTGCCGGACCAGACACGCCCCTCGGCCAGTTTTTCCACTTCAGCAAGCGGCAGGCCGCGCGCTTCCGAGACAAGGCCCAGGAAGCGCCGGTAGATATCGCTCACCGAGCCCTGGATCAGGGCGCGGGTTGGTTCATTGAGGCCACCGATGAGATCGGGCTGGCCGGAAAAGGGCGTGGTGCCCACACCGTCGCTGTGGATGCCAAGCTCTTTCAGCGACCCTTCGAAGGTGGGGACGATGCCGAAGACACCGATGGAACCGGTAATGGTGCTGGGGCTTGCCAATATCATGTCAGCGCCCGCGCCGACCCAGTAGCCACCGCTTGCCGCGACCGGGCCGAAGCTTGCGATGACGGGTATCTTCTTGGCACGGGCTTCCTGCATCGCCACCCGGATACGTTCGGAAGCCAGCGCCGATCCGCCGCCGGAGTCGACCCGGACGACCAGCGCCTTGACGTCTGAATCAGCGATTGCCTCCTCGATCAGGGTCGCGACGCTGTCGCCTCCGGCCTGGCCAGGCGCGCCCTCGCCATCGACGATGGTGCCCGCCACATGGACGACAGCGACAGCCGGTCCGGTTTCACGCAGCGGCGCCCGCGCGGCGAGATAGTCGCGGCCGGATATGCGGCGGAAATCGCCGGGCATGTCGGCATCGTCGCCCGCGCCCAGACGTTCCTGCAGGGCGAGGTGCCAGTCAGCCCTGGAAACCACCACATCGACAAGGCCTGCATCCTTTGCCAGCAGCGCCTGATCCCTGTTCGCGCCGGCGATCCGCTGCGGCCAGCTTTCCACGAGTGCCGCGATGTCGAGATCCTTGCGCTGGGCTTGGACGGCCTTGCGCCAGCCTGCCCAGAGGTCGTCGGCGAGCATCTGGTCGGCGCTTTTCGCTTCGGGCGAGGCTTCATTGCGGGTGTAGGGCTCGACAAAGCTCTTGTAGGTGCCGACGCGGAAGACCTCCACATTCACCTTCAGCTTGTCGAGTGCGTCCTTGAAATAGAGGCTGCTGCCGCCCGGCCCGGTGAGTATCACGGCACCCAGCGGCGAGAGGCCGATGCGGTCGGCGTGGGCGGCGATATAATAGCCGGCGTCAGTATAGGCTGTTGCCCAGGCCTCCACATCCTTGCCCCTGGCGCGAAACCGCCCGAGCGCCTGGCCGACGCTTTCCAGATTGGCCTGGCCGCCGCCGAGGAAACTGTCGAGATCAAGGGTGATCATCGCGATGTCTGCATCTTCGGCGGCAAGGTCGATTGCCTTTACGAGACGATGGGTCTCGATCTCGGGAATGATCTGTTCGCCGGAGACGAGGCTGAACGGTGTCTGCGGCGTGGCGGCATCGACCAGCACGCCTGACAGTTCGAGGTGCAGTGCCGAGCCTGAAGCCACGCTTCGGGTGGGGGAGGGCGCCGACATGCTCGCCCAGATTGCGGCGAACAGCATCAGCATGAAAAGAAGGACGAGCGCGTCCTTCACGCCGACCAGGAAGGTCCAGATGCTTTTCAGAAAGGCCATGGCCGGCACTACCTCAAGACGACAGATTCAGCGAATGGAACCTAGACGGGACGGGGCAGCCTGCCTAGCGGTTGCGGCAATCAGGCCGACGGCGGATAAGCCGCTTGCGGTGGCGGTGGCGGTATCCGGTCAAGGATCGGCTCACCCCGTGCATCACGCGGAATTTCCCCGGAGGTTGTCAGCCCCCTGCCGGCCGATGATGGACTGTAGAGCGGCGCTGGTGCACAGGCATTCAGCAACAGGGCAAGGCCTGCAAGAGACAGGCCGGCCCGAAGACAGGAAGTGACGTTCGACATGCTTTGCTCAGGCCTCTGTCCTGAATTTCATGATCTTCTCCGGTTCACGCACGGGCAGACCCTCTTGGAGCTTGCTGCAACATGAATGCAACCGAAGAATATGCTGAAGTGGTGCATCTGGCCGCCCGGGGCGATGGGGTGACCGCTGATGGGCGGCATGTGCCCGGGGCGGCGCCGGGCGATCGCGTTGGCGCCGATGGTGCGATCATTCCGGGGCTTCATCATGTCGCGCCGCCATGCCGGCATTTCGGCGCCTGCGGTGGTTGCCAGTTGCAGCATGTGGATGAAGAGACGCTGGCCGATTTTGCGGCTCGGCGTGTTCTGGAGCCGCTGGAACGGCTGGGAATCCGCCCGGATCAGTTGATGCCGACCCACATGTCGGCACCCGGCACGCGCCGGCGTGCCGCCATGCGCGCCACCCGCACCAAGGGGCAGGTGAGGCTGGGGTTCAATGTCGGCGGCCAGCACAGCATCGTCGATCTGGTCGAATGCCCTGTGCTGCATCCCGCGCTGATGGCGCTTGTCGGGCCGCTGAAGCGCGTGCTGGCGCCGCACCTGAGCGAGAAATCCGCCATTGGCGTCACCATGACCCTGACAGACAGCGGCATCGACCTGCTGCTGGCAAACCTGCAGGCAAACAGCCTGCCCGTGATCGAGGGGCTGACGGACTTCGCCGCACGCCAGGGCCTTGCGCGCCTGTCCGTGGAAGGGCCGATGGGCGTTGAAACGCTGGTGGCCAGGGCCGATCCGGCCCTCGTGATGGGCGGTGTTTCCGTCACCGTGCCGCCCGCCGCCTTCCTGCAGGCGACAGAAGATGGCGAGGCGGCGCTGGTGGCCGCCGTGACGGAGATCTGCGGCGCGGCAGGCCGGGTTGCCGATCTCTTTGCCGGAAGCGGCACCTTTGCCCTGCCGCTTTCGCAACATGCCCGCGTGCTGGCGGCCGATGCCGCCGGACCCGCCATCAAGGCGCTGGAGGCGGCCGCCCGCCGCGCCGGCCGCCATGTGGAGGCCCTGCACCGCGACCTGTTCCGCAAGCCGCTGTCGGCGCAGGAACTTGCGCCCTTCGAGGCCGTGGTCATCGACCCGCCGCGGGCCGGCGCCATCGCGCAGTCGGAAGCGCTTGCGGTATCGGCCGTGCCGGTTGTCGCGGCTGTCAGCTGCAACCCGGCGACCTTCGCGCGCGATGCCGAACGGCTCGTCGCGGGTGGATACCGGCTGGGGCGGTTATGGCCGGTCGCCCAGTTTCGCTGGTCCACCCATGTGGAACTGGTGGCCGAATTCCGCCGGCAGGGCGGGTAACAGGGAAAGACAGGAAAGGTTCGGGATGGACGTGCGGGACGCGAACGGCACAATGCTGGCCGATGGCGACAATGTGACCCTGATCAAGGATCTGAAGGTCAAGGGCACATCGACGACGCTGAAGCGCGGGACGATGGTGAAGGGCATCCGCCTGACGGACAACCCCGACGAAATCGACTGCCGGGTGAGCGGGATCAAGGGACTGGTTTTGCGGACAGAGTTTGTGCGCAAGGCCTGATCCAGGCGCTTCGGCAAAAAGCAAAGGGGACGGGTTCGACAAGGAACCCGCCCCCCTTTTTCACATGTCCCGGCGGCTGCGCCGGTCTCCGGTCCAGGCCCGGCTTCAGGCGAAAAGTTTCGCCCAGCCGCGCTTCGGGCGGCTCTTCCAGTGGCCGCGATGATAGGCATCGGATGCCAGCAGCGGCATCACCGATCCGGCCTCGGCGAAGACCATCTGTTCGTAAACGGTCTGCACCTTGCCCCAGCTTGCCGCTTCCTTCAGCGTCGAGGAGGAGCAGGCGCCGTCGCGCACATCGGCAACCGTGATCTGGACGGCATATTTGTGCATGGCGACATCGTCATGGCCGAGGATCTCGGCGCAGACGACCGTGTCCTGGATGAAGTTCTTCGGCACGCCGCCACCGATCATCAACAGGCCCGAAGCGCCGGCCTTGATCTTGATATCGGTCAGTTCGCGGAAGTCGGCAATGGCGTCGAGCACCATGTAGGGCTTGCCTTCCTTCATGCGCTCCACCTGGTGCTTCACCAGGCCGAAACCCGCCGAGCTGTCGACGAAGGCCGGGCAGAAGATCGGCACGTCATGCTCATAGGCGAGCTTGACGAGGCTGTTTTCCTTCTTGCCATGCTCCGAGAGATATTTGCCCATTTCCCGGATGAAGGCGCGGCTGGAATAGGCCTTTGGCTCCAGCGAATCGGCGATCTTGCCGATCGTCATGTCGCAGTCCTGAAGCTGCTCTTCATCGATATAGGTATCGTAGATGCGGTCGATGTAGAGGGCGCGCAACGTGTTGTCGTCGGGGATTTCCAGCGCCTGGTAATGCTTGTGGCCAAGGCCTTCGAAGAAATCCATGTCGACGATGGTGGCGCCCGTCGCCACCACGGCATCCACCATGTTGTTGCGCAGGAGATCGGCATAGAGGTCCATGCAGCCCCCGGCCGACGTCGAGCCGGCGATGACGAGGAAGATGGTGCAATCCTTGTCTTCCAGCATCTGGTTGTAGATGCCGGTCGCGCGCGCGAGGTCGCGGCTGGTGAAGCTCATGTTGGCCATCTGGTCGATGATGGGCCGCGCATCGAAGCTCTTGATGTCGATGTGCTCGACGGTTTTCGAAAGAAGCTCCGCCTTGCGCTGGGCGTCGATCTGCTCGCTCATGTCGGTCTCCATGCTGTTCATGTAGGCTTTCCGCCCTGCCGGCGCGGGGCCGGCAGGGAGGATAGTGTCTGAAAGGTGAAAGGGCTAATGCGGGTTCAGGATTTCCGCGCCGCCGCGAGCGGCAGCACATTGTCGGGAATGCTGGGCCGCCCGTCTTCCGGAATCAGCGACAGCATGGGTGCGTCGGAGACGATGGACGTCTGTTCCGCGCCGAAGCCGTTGAAGCCGGTGCGCATGGCCTGACCATAGGCGCCGAGCTGGCCGATCTCGATATAGTCGCCCGCGCGGATGTCAGCCGGAAGGGCGAAGGGGCCCTTCATATGGTCCATGTCGTCACAGGTTGGGCCGTAGAAGCTGAAATCCTGCATTTCGGCTTCGGACTGGTCGGCGCGCACCAGACGGACCGGGTAGCGCCATTCCACATGCGCGGCATCGAACAGCGACCCATAGGCGCCATCGTTGATGTACAGTTCCGCGCCGCGTCGCTTTTCCACCCGCACGAGCACGCTCGCATAGTCGGCGGAAAGGGCGCGGCCCGGCTCGCACCAGAGTTCCGCCGAATAGCTGATCGGCAGCGCTTCGTAGGCGCGTTCGATCACGGCGAAATAGGTCTCGAGGCTGGGCGGTTCCATGCCCGGATAGCGGGACGGGAAGCCGCCGCCCACGTCGATCACATCGACAGTGACGCCTGCCTCGACGATCGCCGCGCGCACGAAGGCGAGCGCATCGGCATAGGCTGCCGGGCTCATCGCCTGCGAACCGACATGGAAGCAGATGCCGAGACTGTCCGCCGCCTGGCGTGCCGCAAGCAGCAGGGCAGGCGCATCGGCAACACCGATTCCGAACTTCGAGGCAAGGCTGAGCTTGGAATGGGCGGAAGACACCTTCAGCCGCACGCAGAGCGTGAGGTCGGTGGCGTTCGCGCCATCCTTCGCGGTGGCCCGGACGATCTTCGCCAGCTCTTCATGCGTGTCGAGCGAGAAGATGCGGACACCCAGCCGGTGATAGGCTTCGGCGATGGCTTCCTCCGCCTTCACGGGGTGCATGAAGGCGAGTGCGGCATCGGGGAACAGGCCGCGCACCAGCCGCGCCTCGGTGATCGAGGCGACGTCGAAGTGCCGGATTCCACCTTCCCACAGGAGCTGGATGAGGTGCGGCGACGGATTCGCCTTCACCGCATAGAAGCTCTTTCCCGGGAATGCCGAGGCGAAGAAGCGGGCCGCATTCAGAGCGGCTTCCGGGCGGACAAGGGTGACAGGATCTGCAGGCTGCAGTCCTTGCGCTACCCCCAGCGCGTTATGGCTTTCGTACAATTCAAGGGACCTCCACAAGGCAGTTGACGACAAGCTGCCTTGCGGTGGAAGTCCCATGGGGCAGCGGGGCGCATATGGGGACGGCTGCCTGTCATGTCAAAGAAAAAAATGCATGGCCGGAACGCGAAATAGCCATGAAAAGCCCAAGGCTTGGCGCATTTCGGATGCCGCAGCAGATATGTGCGGCCTGTCCGTGCTCGGCCCGCCGGGCGTGTTGCGCCCCGGGAATGTGGCGCACGCCGGCCTAGCTGGCGGCCCCGGTCTTGGCGGCAACGAAATCCGCAAGGGCGCCGACTGTTTCGAACAGTTCGCCCGTGACTTCCTCATCGTCGATGAGGATGGCGAACTTGTCCTCAAGGGCGGTCAGCACGGTTGCAACAGCCATGGAATCAAGCTCGGGCAGGTTACCGAACAGCTCGGTTTCCCGCGTGAGGGTTGCGGCGACGTCGGGCGCAAGCGCGAGGGTTTCCGCAAGGACTGCGGCCACATCGGCTACGATAGACTGCGATGCAACGGACAGGCTGCCCACGGCTGGTCTAATCCCACGTTGCAGCCAGCCAGAAGGCCGGCCGGTCAGGTTGCAGCCAGCCAGAAAGGCCAGCCGGAAGGCGCGCGCAATAGCCGCATGGGCGGCGCAATGCAACGCCCCCCTGCCATTGCAAGCCGCCGTCAGGGCCCGTAGATGCGCAGCCACATGTCCACGCCCTTTATCAAGATGCACGGCCTCGGCAATGATTTCGCCATTTTCGATGCGCGCAGGAAACCGGTCGACATGCCGCCCGAACGGGTCCGCCTGCTGGCCGACCGGCGGCGCGGAATCGGCTGCGACCAGCTGATCCTGCTGGAGCCTTCTGAAAAGGCGGATGTCTTCATGCGCATTTTCAATCCGGATGGCAGCGAATCCGGCGCCTGCGGCAACGCCACCCGCTGCGTGGCGGCCCTTTTGGGCGGCAGTGCACGTATCGACACGGCCGGCGGCCTGCTGGAAGCAGCCGAGGATGACGCCGGCTTCGCCATCGACATGGGCCACCCCCGTTTCGACTGGGATGCAGTGCCGCTCGCCTATCCGATGGACACGGCGGACATGCCGGTTGCCTGGGACGAACTGGAGCATCCAGTCGCGCTGTCCATGGGCAATCCGCATGCCATTTTCTTCGTTCCCGATTGCAATGCCGTGCCGCTGGACCGGCTGGGACCGCTGATCGAGACTGACCCGCTGTTTCCGGAGCGGGTGAACGTCAATGTCGCCACCGTCGAGTCGCGCGATCGAATCCGCCTCAGGGTGTGGGAGCGCGGCGCGGGGCTGACCCTGGCCTGCGGCACCGGAGCCTGCGCCACTTTCGCTGCCGCCCGGCGCCGGGGCCTTGTTGATCCTTCGGCGACAGTCGTGCTGCCCGGAGGGGCGCTTCGCATTTCCGAGACGGATGACGGGCGTCTCATCATGGCGGGGCCGGCCACCCATGTCTTCCGGGGCGAGACCGATCTTTGACGGTCATCGTGCACGGCTGCCGGTCGAACCTGGCGGAGAAGGACGCGCTTGCAGCTCTGGCGCCGGCAGGCGCCACCGTGATCAACAGCTGCGCCGTGACGGCCAATGCCGTGCGCGATGCGCGCGCGGCCGCCAGGGCCGCCGCTGCCCATGGCCCGGTGGTGGTGACAGGCTGCGCCGCGACCATGGAACCAGAACGATTCGCGGACCTTGGCGTGCAGCTGATGCCCAATGCGCTCAAGCTCAGCCCGGCCGCCTGGGGCCGGGCATCGCCTGTTGCTGCCGTCACCCGGCAAAGTCGCGGCTTCGTGGCCGTGCAGGATGGCTGCGACCATGATTGCACCTTCTGCATCACGCGTCTGGCGCGCGGGCCGTCGCGTTCCGTTCCCGTCGATGAAGCCGTTGCGCGGGTGCGGGCACTCGTCGATTCGGGTGTGGCCGAAGTCGTGCTGACCGGTATCGACACGACAAGCTATGGCGCCGATCTCCCTGATCGCCCGCCGCTCGGTGCGCTTGTCCAGGCCCTGCTGGGGCGGGTGCCGGGGCTGCAGCGGCTCAGGCTTTCCTCGCTCGACGCCGCGGAGGCTGACCCGGCGCTGGTCGAAGCCTTTGCCGACCCAAGGCTGATGCCGCATGTCCATCTGTCTCTGCAGTCGGGTGACGATCTCGTGCTGAAGCGGATGAAGCGGCGCCACCGGCGGGCGGATGCGATCGCCCTGGTGGAACGGTTGCGCCGCGTGCGCCCCGGCCTTGCCGTGGGGGCGGACCTGATCGCCGGTTTCCCGACGGAAAGCGAGGAGGCGCACGCCCGTTCGCTTTCGCTGGTCGATGCCTGCGATATCGTTCATGCCCATGTCTTTCCCTTTTCGCCCCGGCCGGGAACGGCTGCCGCGCGCATGCCCCGGGTGCCGGGCGCCGTTGCACGGGCGCGGGCGGCGGAACTGCGGGCGGCGGGCGCTGCACGGCGCGCGCGGCTGTTGACGGCCTGTGCGGGCCGGATGATCGACACGGTGAGCGAGGGCGCGCAGGGACTGACGCCTGAAGGATTGAAACTGCGCTATGCGGCCGCCAGGCCCAGGGGCGCCCGCGTCGGCGTGATCGCCCGCGGCCATGAAGACGGGATGCTGGTGGAATGAGTGATGTTACCGAAAAGACGGGCTGGCTGCAGCGTATGCGGTCGGGGCTTTCCCGTTCATCGGAAAAGCTGGCGCAGAACCTGACCTTCCTTGTTGGCGGCGGACGGATAGGGGAAGAAGAGCTGGAAGCCATTGAGGAGGCGCTGATCGCGGCCGACCTCGGCCCGGCTGTCGCCGCGCGCATCGTGGCCCGGCTTGCCGAGGCACGTCTTGCAGGCGACATCGACATGGCCCGCGTGCGCGAGGTGGCAGCCGACGAGATCGAGGCCATCCTGAAGCCTCTGGCCAAGCCGCTGCATGTCACGGCCTTTCCCCGGCCGCATGTGATCCTGGTGGTGGGGGTGAACGGCACGGGAAAGACGACCACGATCGCCAAGCTCGCGCATATTTTCCAGGAAGATGACTACAGTGTGCTGATGGCTGCCGGGGATACGTTCCGCGCCGCCGCTGTCGAGCAGCTGAAGGTGTGGGGGGAGCGGCTTTCCATTCCTGTCATCTCGGGGAAGGAGGGGGCGGATGCCGCCGGCCTTGCCTTTACCGCGATGGAGCAGGCCCGCGCTTCGGGACGCGACGTGATGCTGGTGGACACTGCCGGCCGGCTCCAGAACAAGGCCGGGCTGATGGACGAACTGGCCAAGGTGCGCCGCGTGCTTGGCAAGCAGGCGCCCGGCGCCCCGCATGACACGATTCTCGTGCTCGACGCCACCACCGGCCAGAATGCCCTCAGCCAGGTCGAGATCTTCCGTGAGGTGGCGGGCGTGACCGGTCTTGTGATGACCAAGCTCGACGGGACGGCGCGCGGCGGCGTTCTGGTGGCAGCGGCGGAGAAATTCGGCCTGCCGATCCATGCAATCGGCGTCGGCGAGAGGCTGGGCGACCTGAGGCCCTTTGACCCGCGCAGCTTTGCCCGCGCGCTGACGGGAGCAGGCGAATGACCACGGTAACAAGGCGCGAACTGACAGGCTGGCGCAAGCTTGCGGTCGATCTCGGGCCGCTGCTGCTGTTCTTCGCGGCCTATTCCCGCTTCGACATGTTCGTGGCGACGGCCGTGTTCATGGCGGCTGTGGCGGTTGCTATGGCGGTGTCCTGGGCGATCACCCGCCATATTCCGGCAATGAGCTGGTTTTCCGCCGTTCTGGTGGGCGTGTTCGGCGGCCTGACCCTGTGGCTGAAGGACGAAACCTTCATCAAGATGAAGCCCACCATCGTCTATCTGATATTCGCGGCCATATTGTTCTTCGGCCTGGCGCGCAGGCGCAACTATCTGAAATCACTTCTGGGTGCCGCGTTCGAAGGGCTTTCCGATCTCGGCTGGTCGCGGTTGACATGGCGCTGGGCCATTTTCTTCCTGGTGCTGGCAGCACTCAACGAAGCCTTCTGGCGCCTTTTTTCCACTGATGTCTGGATGCACTTCAAGGTGTGGGGCGACAGCCTGCTGACCTTTGCCTTCGCCATTGCGCAGATGCCCATGTTGCTGAAGCACGGGCTGAGCCTGGAGGATGGGAAGGGCGGCGGCGGCAATGACCGGCCGCCGCCCTCCGAATAGGCTTCAGCGCTCGTAGGAGCGGATCAGTTCGTCGAACAGTCGAACGCCGAAGCCGCGCGGTCCTTTCGGCACGGTGGGAAGCGCCGGATCGGCCCGGTCCACCGCTGCCATGTCGACATGCGCCCAGGGCGTGGGCTGGGGCGTGAGATAATGGATGAAGTGGGCGCCAAGTCCGGCGCCCGGCCCGGTGCCGCCGCCGGAGTTGCGGATATCGGCGATCTCGCTCGCCATGCGCTTCTGGTAAACCGGCAGAAGCGGCATGCGCCACAGCTTTTCGGAAGAGCTTTCGCCGGCCGCCGCGACGCGGGCCGCGAGCGTCTCGTCACGCGCGAAAAGGCCGGCGAAATCCGGGCCGAGCGCGCCGACGATGGAACCGGTGAGCGTCGCGATGTTGACGAGGCCCGACGGGCTGAACTGGCGGATCGCCCATTGGTTGGCATCGGCGAGCACCATGCGGCCTTCGGCATCGGTCGACCAGATCTCGATCGTCGGCCCGTTCATGGTGCGCACCACGTCGCCGGGGCGGGTGGCGTTGCCGCCTGGCATGTTCTCAGCGAGCGCCGCCACGGCCACGATATTGGCTTTTGCCTTGCGCTTGGCGGCAGCAAGCACCGCGCCCGTCACGGCGGCAGCGCCCGACATGTCCCCCTTCATTTCCCACATGCCATTGTTCTGCTTGAGGGAAATGCCGCCGGTGTCGAACGTGATACCCTTGCCCACGAGTGCCAGCGGGGCGTCGTTTCCGCCGCCGCGATATTCGATGGCGAGGATCCGGGCGGGCCGCTTCGATCCGGCGCTGACGCTGAGGATCGAGCCCATCTTCATCTGCCGCATCTGTGCTTCATCGAGCACGGTGATGCGCACATTCGGTACACCCGCCAGCGCCTGGCGCGAAAGTTCCACGAAACGTTCGGGCCAGAGCGTGTTGGCCGGCATGGTCACGAGGTCGCGCGCGAATCGGACCCCTTCGGCCACATGCGCGCCATCGGCCGCAAAGGCGCGGCCTTCGGCTTCGCCATCGGGCGCAACGATAGTGACCGGGTTCTGCGGCGGGGCCTTGGCGGTGGATTGCAGCGCATCATAGCGATACTGGCCAAGCGCCACGCCCAGCGCCAGTGACCGCGCGCTGGCAGCCGGAAGGCCACCTGCGAGCACGGCGATGTCGTGCGGGGTCATGCGCAGCGCCTGGATCGCGGTGCCGCCGGCATCGGCGAGTTCGGTTGCAGCCGGGGCCTCGCCTTCCGGCTTCAGGCCCACCAGCAGAACGGCCGGATGGCCGCCCACGCCATGCAGCATAAGCGTCTTGCCAGTGTCCGGCTCGAACTTCGCAGTGTCGGCGGCGCGCTGGATGGCATCGGCTGATTCGGCCGGAAGGCCGGGGGCCGCCTTGGCGATTGCCAGCGGGGCCATGACAGGAATGACAAGGGCCGAACCCGCCGGAACTGCGGATGCAAAGCGGATCGGCCGTTCGGCGCTCGATTTCGCTTCGGATGGCGCAACCCCCGTGCCGACAAGGCTCGACGGGCGTTCCTGGGCAATTGCTTCCGCGCTGACGCCGAGCAGCAGTAGGGCGGCAAGGGGGGCAAGTCGCATGGTGGTGGAGGCTCCTGGTTCGTTGAATGAAATGGTGACTAGACCATTTTGCAGGGTGCGGGGAAGTTTCCGGCCGAAGTCCTGCAGCCCTGCTGCTCTACCCAGCTTTCCCGACGCCGCCAACGCGGCTAGAAGGGCTGCCGCAACGAGGGAGTAATGACGCATGCGCGAGAATTTCAAATTCTATATCGATGGTGAGTGGGTGGATCCGGCCGAGGGTGTGCGCCCGCTCGACGTGATCAACCCGGCGACCGAAGAGGCCATGGGCCGGATCGCGCTTGGCGCCGCGGCCGACGTGGACCGCGCCGCAAAGGCCGCCCATCGCGCCTTCGCCAGCTTCAGCCGCACCAGCCGCGCCGAGCGCATCGAGCTTCTGGGGGCGATCGCTGCCGAATATCAGAAGCGCTACCAGGACATCGCCGCCGTCATCACCGAGGAAATGGGCGCCCCTTCCTGGCTTGCGATGCAAGCCCAGGCCGCCATGGGTGTTGCCCATTTCCAGACCGCCATGGCCATCCTCAAGGATTATGAGTTCGACGAGGAGCGCGGCACCACGCTCATCACCAAGGAGCCGATCGGCGTGTGCGGCCTGATCACGCCGTGGAACTGGCCGATCAACCAGATCGCCTGCAAGGTGGCCCCGGCCATCGCCGTCGGCTGCACCATGGTGCTCAAGCCTTCCGAAGTGGCCCCCTTCAATGCGCTGATCTTTGCCGAGATCATGCATGCGGCTGGCGTGCCAAAGGGCGTGTTCAACCTGGTGAACGGCGATGGCCCGACAGTGGGCGCGGCCATCTCCTCGCATCCGCTGGTCGACATGGTGAGCTTCACCGGCTCGACCCGGGCCGGCATCGAAGTGGCGAAGAACGCCGCGCCGACGGTCAAGCGCGTGTGCCAGGAACTGGGTGGCAAGTCGCCCAACATAGTGCTTGAAGGCGCCGACCTGCCCAAGGCAATCGGCGGCAGCGTGCAGCAGATGATGATGAACTCCGGCCAGAGCTGCAATGCGCCCAGCCGCATGTTCGTTCCGCGCGCCCGGATGGAAGAAGCCAAGGCCATCGCAAAGGCAGCGGCCGAAGCTGTCGTCGTCGGCGATCCGACCGGCAACGCCACCATCGGCCCCGTCGTGTCCGAAGCCCAGTTCAACAAGATCCAGGGCCTCATCAAGAAGGGCATCGACGAAGGCGCGACCCTCGTGACCGGCGGTCCCGGCCGCCCGGACGGCATGGAAAAGGGCTATTTTGTGAAGCCCACCATCTTCGCCGACGTGACCAACGACATGACCATCGCGCGCGAGGAAATCTTCGGGCCGGTCATGACCATGCTCGCCTATGACAGCCTCGACCAGGCGATCGAGCAGGGCAATGACACCGAATATGGCCTTGCCGGCTATGTCCAGGGCCCGGAAGAGGAAGCCCGCAAGGTCGCTCGGAAGATCCGCGCAGGCCAGATCAACATCAACCAGGCTGCACCCGATTTCATGGCGCCTTTCGGCGGCTACAAGCAGTCGGGCAATGGCCGCGAATGGGGTGACCATGGCTTCACCGACTTCCTTGAAGTGAAGGCCGTCGTCGGCTGGAAGCAGGCAGAAGCCGCCGAATGAAGCTGATTGCGCGGCTCGCCGCCATTGCGGTGGCGGCCGCGCTTCTTTTCCTCGTGGTGGGCCTGTGGAATGCCACGCGCCCGCCCCTTGTCGTCTCCGTGGACATGCCCATCGAAGGGCTGCCGCCCGGAACGCGTATCCGCATGCTCCACCTGACGGATATCCACTATGGCTATCCGGACATGCGCACCCGGCGGCTCAACGCCATCGTCACCCAGGCCAATGCCCTGAAGCCCGACCTTGTCGTTCTGACCGGCGATTACATGGCAGGCAAGCTGCTCGACTGGCCGAAGAGCTGGCTGGAGGAAGCCTTGCCGCCGCTTGCGGCGCTCAAGGCGCCAATGGGCGTATGGGCTGTGAACGGCAACCATGACGAGCCCTACTGGACCCCGCATGTGCTGGCGCGGCAGGTCGCGCCAAAGCTGCTGGTGAACAGCCATGTCGATCTCGGGCCGCTGCTGCTGGTTGGCAGCCAGTCAGCCGAACATGGGGCAAAGCCGCTGGAAGCGCTTGCCAATGCCCGCGCTGCCGTGCCGGGCGACAAGCCCGCCATCCTTCTCATCCACGAAGGCGATTACCTCTCCTGGCTCAAGCGCCCGGAAGACGGGCCGGCGCTGGTGCTCGCCGGGCACACCCACGGCGGGCAGATCGTCCTGCCGCTTCTCGGCTCGCTGGGCGCCCTGATCGGAGACCCGCCGCTCTGTCGTCGCGGCCTGTGCGACATCAAGGGCTGGCGGGTCTTCGTGTCATCCGGCATCGGCACCAGCTGGCTGCCTGCCCGCTACGGTGTGCCGCCGGAAATGGTGCTCATCACGCTTCACTCGACCGGCAGGAACTCCGGCACCGAAAGATAGCGCTCGCCGGTGTCATAGTTGAACCCGAGCACGCGCGGCGACTCGCCCAGTTCGGGCAGCTTCTGGGCGATGGCGGCGAGCGTCGCGCCCGAGGAAATGCCCACCAGCATGCCTTCCTCCCGCGCGGCGTTGCGGGCCCATGATTTTGCATCTTCCGGGTCCACCTGGATCGCGCCATCCAGAAGGCGGGTGTGCAGGTTCCCAGGAATGAAGCCGGCGCCGATGCCCTGGATGGGGTGCGGGGCCGGCTGGCCGCCGGAGATGACGGGGCTGAGCGTCGGCTCGACCGCGAAGACCTTCAGCGACGGCCAGGCCGCCTTCAGCACCTGCGCCACGCCGCTGATGTGGCCGCCCGTGCCGACACCGGTGACGATGGCGTCGAGCGGGGCGTCGGCGAAATCCTCGAGAATTTCGCGCGCGGTCGTTCGCACATGCACATCGACATTGGCCGGGTTTTCGAACTGCTGCGGCATCCATGCGCCCGGCGTTTCGGCAACCAGCTGCTGCGCGCGCTCGATCGCGCCCTTCATGCCCTTTTCACGTGGCGTCAGGTCGAAGCTGGCGCCATAGGCAAGCATCAGGCGCCGCCGTTCAAGGCTCATGCTTTCGGGCATCACCAGGATGATGCGATAGCCTTTCACAGCCGCCACCATGGCAAGGCCGATTCCAGTGTTGCCGCTTGTCGGTTCGACGATGGTGCCGCCCGGCTTCAGGGCGCCGCAGCGCTCGGCATCCTCCACCATTGCAAGCGCGATCCTGTCCTTGATCGAGCCGCCGGGGTTGGACCGTTCCGACTTGATCCACACCTCAGCCGATGGAAACAGGCGGTTCATCCGGATGTGCGGTGTGTTGCCGATGGTTTCCAGAATCGATTGCACGCGCATGGCGTTCTCCTTCCTTGTGTTCAGGCCCCGCCGGCCCGGCGGCGAGGGGATTGCAGATGTTCCGGCACATCGAGCCTGTCGGCATCCCGCAGGTCAGGGAAAAGACGGGTCCAGACCAGGGTGACGCCAAGCGCCAGCGCGCCGCCGATGACGGTTGCCTCCACCGCGCCAATGGCCGACGCCATGATGCCGGCGCGAAATTCCCCCAGTTCGTTGGAGGCGCTGACGAACAGCATGGAAACCGAGGAAACGCGGCCGCGCATTTCATCCGGCGTGTGAAGCTGGATGAGCGAGGAGCGCACATAGACCGATACCATGTCGGCAGCGCCAAGGACTGCCAGCGACCCCACGGACAGCCAGAGCGATGTGGACAGGCCGAAGACCATTGTGGCGATGGCGAAGATGCCCACGTTCACGAACATCTTCAGCCCCACCCGGCTGCCCAGCGGTTTTCGCGTGAGCCAGAGCGCAACGAGCGCCGCGCCGAAGGCAGGCGCCGCGCGAAGATAGCCGAGGCCCTGCGCGCCGACTTCGAGAATGTCGCGCGCGAAGATGGGGAGCATGGCATTGGCGCCGGCAAGGATCACGGCAAACATGTCGAGCGAGATGGCGCCGAAGACGATCTGGTTGCCACGCACATAGCGCAGCCCTTCCTTCACCGAGGCAAGGCCCGATGCGCCGCTGCTGGCCGGGCGCCTGACCGGCGGGATCAGGAAAAGGGCGACGAGCGAGGCGACGAGAAGCACGAAGGCAAGCGCATAGGGAAGCGGCGGCCGGATATCATAGGCAAGGCCGCCAAGGACCGGCCCGAGCACCGCGCCTACCTGCCAGCCGATGCTGTTCCAGGCGATTGCCGTGGGCAGGACCGGCGGCGGCACAAGATTGGGGGCAAGCGCCGACAGGGCCGGGCTTGCGAAGGCGCGGGCGACGCCAAGTGCGACCGCCACGGCGAAAAGCGGCCACAAAAGCGTGGAGCCGCTGGCCGCCAGCCAGGCAAGGGCGCTGGCGCAGCCCAGTTCCAGCGCGATCGAGGCACGAGCGATGTAGCGGCGATCGACACGGTCCGCGATCACGCCCACCACGAGCGACAGCAGGAAGACTGGCAGGAACTGCGCCAGCCCGACCAGGCCGAGCAGCAGTGCGGCTTCCCTTATGCTCATGGTGGCGCGGGCCAGATCATAGACCTGCCAGCCGATGACGATCACCATCAGCATCTGGGCAAGGGTCGAGCCCAGCTTGGCCACGAAAAAGGCCCGGAAGGCCGGGAAAGCGAAGGGCGAGGGTGGTTTTTCGTCCGGGCTGGTCACGGGTTACGCCTAGCAGGGGCTTCGGGGCTTCGGAAAGAAACTTGTTCTTTCATCCCCCCGGCTCCGGTCGCGACATCGGCCCCGCCACAGGCCCCGCCAAAGGCCTTGGCATCAGGGGGTGGCGCCGGACTCGCGCAGGCCCCCGCCAAGCGCCACATAGAGCGAGACGAGATTGTCGAGCTGGTTGCGGCGCAGGCTGAGAAGACCCTGTTCGGCGGCGAAGAGATTCCTCTCCGAATCAAGTACTTCCAGATAGTTTGCGACGCCCTCCCGGTAGCGGATACGGGCAAGGCGGGCGATCTGGCGTTGCGCCTCCGTCGCGCGGGCCTGCGCTGCCACCTGTTCGGCCAGCAGGCGGCGGCCGGCCAGCGCATCGGCGACTTCGCGGAAGGCCTGCTCGATCGACGCCTGATAGCCTTGAAGCGCGATCGTCTCACGCGCGGTCGCGGCGGCCAGCGCCCCGCGCCTGCGCCCGGAATCGAAGATCGGAAGGCTGATCGACGGCCCGAAGCTCCAGCCGAAGCCGTCGCTTCCGACCAGCCGGTCGAGATCGCTGGAGGCAAAGCCGAGATTGCCGGTCAGGCTGATCGCGGGGAAGAAGGCGGCGCGGGCTGCACCGATGTCGGCGCGGGCTGCGCGCAGCTGCTCTTCGGCGGCCATGATGTCAGGCCGGTTTATCAGCAGATCGGATGGCAGTCCTTCGGCGAAGGCGGGGCCGTGCAACTGTCTTGCAAGCGAGAGCGGCTCCGCTTCGGCGGTCGCTTCTTCCGGCAGCTCGGCTTGCGCGCTTCCCCGCAGCACGGCGAGGTAATTGGCGGTGCGCGCACGGGCCAGCCTGAGGGCTGCAAGTTCGGTTTCGGCCTGGGTCAGCAGCGCTTCGGCCTGGCGGAAATCGAGCGCCGAGGTCACGCCTGCATCCAGCCGCATCCGGGCTATGCGCAGGCCTTCTCTGCGGCTTTCGAGCGTTGCTTCTGCAAGGGCTGCCCGCTCCTCCGCCTCCAGAAGGGCGAAATAGGTGCTAGCGACATCGCGCACCAGCAAAAGCCTGAACGCACGCTCCGCTTCGACTGTGGCCAGATAGCGGGCGCGCGCAGCCTCGGAGAGGTTGCGCACCCGGCCCCAGAAATCCAGTTCGAAGCCGGTTATCCCGACCCCTATGGCGGCCCTGTCGGCCGTGACGGCGGCGGCCCCCTCCACCCCGGTCGTGGCGGCCGAGGTGCGCGTCCTGCTCGCTTCAGCGCTGGCGCCCAGTGTCGGCAGGCGGGCGGCGGATTCGATCCGGTAGAGGCCGCGCGCCTCCTCGATCCGGGCGACGGCGATGGCGAGGTCGCGGTTGCCTTCGAGGGCGGCTGCGATGTGGGCGCGCAGACGCGCATCCGCGAAAAGGTCGCGCCAGCCCAGATCCGCTGCCGGGATGGTGCCGGCAATGCGGGTCGCGGGGCCGGATGCTTCAGGGTAGCGGCCCGCCACAGGCAGATCGGGGCGCTGGTACGCCGGGGCAAGCTGGCATCCGGCAAGCAGCGCTGTTGCAAGGAGAAGTGCAGGCTTAGCGTTCATCATGATGCTCCGCCCCCTCGGCGTCTGCGGCCCTGGGCGCGCTGGTGCCACGGCCCAGCCATTGGCGGACCAGCAGGTAGAAAAGGGGGATGAAGAAGATGCCGAGCATGGTGGCGGCGAACATGCCGCCCAGCACGCCCGTGCCGACCGCGATGCGGCTGGCGGCGCCCGCGCCGCTGGCGATCACCAGCGGAACCATGCCCCCCATGAAGGCAAGCGACGTCATGATGATCGGCCGCAGGCGCAGCTTCACCGCTTCCAGCGTGGCGTCGAGCGGGGACATGCCGCGTTCTTCGGCATCGATTGCGAATTCGACGATCAATATGGCGTTCTTGGCGGCAAGCCCGATGATGGTGATGAGGCCGACATTGAAATAGACATCGGCCGAAAGCCCGCGCGCCATTGTGAACACTATGACGCCGAGCACGCCAAGCGGCACCACCAGCAGTACCGAAACCGGGATCGACCAGCTTTCATACAGCGCCGAAAGCAGCAGGAAGACCAGAATGAAGGACAGGCCAAGCAGCATGCCGATCTGGCCGCCCGCCTGCTGCTCCTCATAGGAGATTCCGGTCCATTCATGGCCGAAGCCTTCGGGAAGCGCCTCGGCCAGGCGTTCCATTTCGGCCATTGCCTCGCCGGTGGAGCGCCCGGGGGCCGCCATGCCGGAAATGGTCATGGCCGGATAGCCATTGTAGCGCTGGAGCTGCTGCGGGCCGGATGACCATTCCACCTGCGTGAAGGACCCGAAGGGCACCATTTCACCGGCGGCGTTGCGCACCTTCAGCGCCAGCACATGCTCGGGTGTCATGCGGGAGGGGGCGTCTGCCTGCAGGATCACGCGCAGGATCCGGCCATCGCGGGTGAAGTCGTTGGCGTAGGCGCTGCCGAAGGCGATGGCGAGCGTGTTGTTCACATCGCCGATGGAAAGGCCGAGCGCCCGCGCCTTCACCCGGTCGATGGTGACCTTGAGCTGCGGTGCGTCCTCCTGCCCCTCGGGTCTCACGCCTGCCAGAAGCTGGCTCTGGCTTGCGGCGCCCAGAAGCTGGTTCCGGGCATCGGCAAGGGCGGCCGGGCCTTTTCCGGCCAGATCCTTCAGCTTGAAGGTGAAGCCGCTGGCGGTGCCCAGTTCCTGGATCGAAGGCGGGTTGAGCGCAAAGACCATTGCTTCGTGGATCTGGCTGAAGCGCTCCATCGCCTGCTGCACGAGGGTGATGGAGCTGTTCTCGTCACCGGGGCGGTCTTTCCATGGAGTGAGCGCCGTGAACACGATGGCATTGCCCTGGCCCTGGCCGAAGAAGCTGAAGCCGCGGACCATGACGCTGTTGTCCACGATGTCACGATTTTCGTAGAAATCCCGCACCTGTGTCAGGGCTTCTTCCGTGCGGGCGCGTGTTGCGCCCGGCGGTGCCTGGATCACTGTGATGACCGAGCCCTGGTCTTCCATCGGCAGGAAGCCGCCGGGCAGCCGCATGAAGAGGATGAGGGTTACACCAAGCATCGCCAGGAACACCGCGAACCAGCGCAGCGGCCGGCCGAGCATGGCCGACACGACCGACTGGTAACGCCCGGTCGTGCGTTCGAACCAGAGGTTGAAGCTGTCGAAGAACCGGTCGACCATGCGCGCCAGTGCATGCGGCGCTTCTTTCTGGCCGGGTGTGTGCGGCTTCAGGAAGGTTGCGCACAGGGCCGGCGTGAGGGTGAGCGCCAGCAGCGCCGAAAAGCCGATCGAAACGATGAGCGTGACCGAGAACTGGCGGTAGATCGCCCCGGTGGAGCCGGGGAAGAAGGCCATGGGCACGAACACGGCCATCAGCACCAGCGTGATGCCGATGATGGCGGATGTGATCTGGCCCATCGCCTTCACCGTTGCGGCGCGCGGGGAGAGATGCTCCTCCGTCATGATGCGCTCGACATTCTCGATCACGACGATGGCGTCATCCACGAGGATGCCGATCGCCAGCACCATGGCGAAAAGCGACAGAACATTGATCGAAAAGCCGAACAGCCAGAGGCCAAGGCAGGCGCCCGCCAGAGCGATCGGGACGACGATGGTGGGAATGAGGGTGGCTCGCCAGTTCTGCAGGAACAGGAACATCACCAGGAAGACGAGCGCCATCGCTTCCAGCAGGGTTTTCATCACCTCGGTGATGGAGGCGTTGATGAAAGGCGTGGTATCGTAGGGGATGGTCCAGTAGATGTCTTCCGGAAAGCCCTGCGCCAGCTCCGTCAGCCGCTCGCGCACAGCTTCTGACGTGGCAAGGGCATTTGAACCGGGCATGAGCTGGATGGCAATGCCGGCGACGGGTTTTCCATCCTGCTCGGCGTTGAAAAGATAGTTCTGGGCGCCCAGTTCGACCCGGCCGACATCGCCGAGCGTCACGGCCGAACCGTCGGGGTTCGCCCTCAGGATGATGTTCTGGAACTCCTCGGGCGTGGTGAAGCGGCCCTGGGTCCGGATCACGGCGTTCAGTTCGATGTCTCCGGCCAGGGGCAGGTCACCCAGTTGGCCGCCCGGGCTCTGGCTGTTCTGTTCCTGGACGGCTGCCATCGCTTCTGCGGCAGACAGGCGGAAATAGGCCAGTTTCTGCGGGTCAAGCCAGATGCGCATGGCATAGGGCGAGGCGAACACCTGCACATTGCCCACACCCTCCACGCGGCGCAGTTCATCCACAACCCGGGCGCTGGCGAAATTGCCCAGCGCCAGCGTTTCGGTCGCCCCCGACTTCGAGGCGATGCTGACAAGCATCAGGAAGCCGGCATTGGCTTCCTGAACGGGAATGCCTTGCCGGCGCACCTGCTCCGGAAGCCGCTGTTCCACCAGCTTCAGCCGGTTCTGGACATCCATCTGCGCCTTGTCGATGTCCGTTCCCTGCCGGAAGGTCACGCTGATCGAGGCGCTGCCGTTCGAGTTGCTGGTGGAGGACATGTAGAGCAGCCCCTCCACGCCATTCAGCTCCTGCTCGATCACCTGCGTGACATTCTGTTCGAGCGTGGCGGCATCGGCGCCCGGATATGTGGCCGAAATGGTGAGGGACGGGGGCGCAACGGACGGATATTGTTCGATGGGCAGGCCCGCCAGGGCAAGGATGCCCGCAAGCGAGATGCACAGCGCGACGACCCAGGCGAAGACCGGCCTGTCTATGAAGAAACGGGGGAACATGGCCTCTCAGCCCGCCTTGCCGGTGGCCGGGGCAGGCTGTGCCGGGGACGGGTTGCCGCCATCCGGCGCGATCCGGACTGGCTGACCCGGCCGTGCCATCTGGAGGCCGGAGACGATCACCTGTTCGCCGGGTTTCAGGCCGGAGCGGATGATCCACTTGCCGCCTTCGAGCTGGCCAAGGGTCACGGGGCGCAGTTGAGCCGTGGAATCCGGGCCGACGACCATGACGCTCGCGCCTTCCTGCGCGATCCTGACGGCGCGTTGCGGCACCTTGATCGCCATTTCGCGCACGCTGCTGCGGATCCGGGCGCGAACGAACTGCCCGGGCAGGAGGAGCCGCGCGGGGTTGTCGAACTCCGCCCTGAGGGCGGCTGTTCCGGTCGCCTCGTCGATGGTGAGGTCTAGGAAGTCCAGATGGCCGATGATGCCATAGGGTGTTCCATCCTCGAAGAGCAGGTCCACTTCCACGCGGCTTATGTCCTGCAGGGGCATGCCACGTGCGGCCATGGCGCGCCGGATCGCCAGAAGGTCGGAACTGGATTGCGAGAAATTCACATAGATGGGGTTGAGCTGCTCGATGGTCGCGAGAAGCGTGCCCTGACCTGCGCTGACAAGCGCGCCTTCCGTCACGCGCGCCCGGCCCGCACGGCCGGAAATGGGGGCCGTCACGGTTGTATAGCCAAGGCTGAGGCGCGCACCTTCCACCTGGGCCTGCGCCTGTGCGACATCGGCTTCCGCGCTGCCAAGGCGGGCTACGGCTGCATCATATTCCTGTTTGCTGATCGCCTGATCTACCAGAAGCGGCTTGTAGCGATTCACATCCTGGCGGGCATTGGCGGCATTGGCGCGTGCGCGGGCAAGCGAGGCCTCGTAGGCGCTGAGGTTGGCGCGCAGTTCGCGCGGGTCGATGGCAAAAAGCGGTTGCCCCGCCCTGACATCGGTGCCTTCGCGAAACAGCCTTTTCTGGACGATCCCGTCCACCCGTGCCCGCACTTCCGCCGTGCGGATGGCCTGCACCCGGCCGGGCAGTTCCGTCACGCGCCGGAAGGGTTCCTCCTGTACGGTGACGACCTTGACGGCGGGCGCTGGCGGCGGGCCGCCTTCTTCGGCGGCACAGGCGCCGAGCGCCAAGGACAACAGAAGGGCGATTGCCACATGAAACGGACGGGCGATGGCAGGCATCTTCTGGTCTCTCACACTGTATTTCCTGTCTGACCCCGAGGGGCCCCTTGTCGAAGGGGCGCACAGGTCGAGCAATATGGCATGGAAATGATGTGTAATGCATATTACACTCGTTGTTCAAGGATAAATCCGAGTCGGAGGCGGGTTATCCTTTCTGCAGGGCAGGGAGGTACCATGAACGAAAGGGATAGCGGGAAAACCGGCGAAGGGGCCGGGCAGGGCGCCACGCCAAATGCAGCGCCAAATGCCGCGCCGGCTGAACCCATGCGGCTGAAGGAGCGCCGTCAGGCCATGCTCGATGCTGCCGAGGCGCTGTTCCTCGACAAGGGGTTCGAGGGGGCGACACTTGGCGCCATCGTGGCGCGCTCGGGAGGGTCACTTGCCACGCTCTACGAATTCTTCGGCAACAAGACGGAGTTGCTTCGGGCAGTCGTGTCGCGCTGGCAGGAAGAGGAACTGGGCGACCTCAGGAATCTCGGGGCCGCAGGGCTCGGCCCCCGCGCGATGCTTGAAATTGTGGCCGGGCGCTATCTGGCCTTCCTGCTGACGCCCAAATCCATTGCCTTTCTTCGCCTGATCATTGCGCGCTGCCTTGTCGACCCGCAATTCGGGCGCGCTCTTCATGCCGATCTGCGCCAGAAGATGCTGGACGGGCTGGCCGAGCGGTTCGCCCGCTGGAATGCCGATGGGCTTACCCGCTTCGACGACCCCATGGCGGCAGCCGAACAATATCTTGCCTGCGTGGTGGGCGAGGAGCCTGTGCTTGCTCTGCTGGGGCTGGAAACAGGAGAACCGGGCATCCGGCGCATGCGCGACCGGCTGGCGCTGTTTTTCGATTGGCATGGCCTGCGGGACGACCCTGCGTGAGTCGTCCGGCTGCCTTTTGCCGTGGACGGAACTGTTCGCCGCCATTCCGGCTACCTGACCATAGAAACTGTTTTCCCGGCATGGCTTTTCGGCGCAGAAGGCGGGATAGTCCTGCACGCCCGGGGTCGATGGCGCGCACGGAGACCTTGGGAGAGGGAATGCCATGAGGACAGGTGGAAAATACGCGGCGGCTTCGACGCTTGCGATTGTGGCTGGGCTGCTGGTGGCCGGCTGCCAGAAGCAGGATGGCGCGCCCGATGGCGCCGACGCGGCAGTCAGCGGCGATACGCTTGCGGCCAAGGGCTCTGCCGGCGCGGAATGGCTGAGCTATGGCGGCACCTATGATGAACAGCGCCATTCGCGGCTGACGAAGATCAACGCCGCGAACGTCGGAGACCTGGGGGTTGCCTGGGTCTATGAGCTGAAGACCGGCCGTGGTGTCGAGACGACACCGCTTATCGTCGATGGCGTGATGTACGCGACATCGGCATGGTCGGTCGTTCATGCGCTCGATGCGCGCACCGGCAAGGAACTGTGGGTCTATGATCCGGGCGCCGACAAGGCCGTGGGCGTCGATGCCTGCTGCGACGTGGTGAACCGGGGCGTTGCCTATCATGACGGCAAGATCTACCTCGGCGTGATCGATGGCCGCCTCGAGGCGATTGACGCAAAGACGGGCAAGGTCGCCTGGAGCGTGCAGACCGTCGACCGCTCGAAGCCCTATACCGTCACTGGCGCGCCGCGCGTGGTGAAGGGCAAGGTGCTGATTGGCAATGGCGGCGCGGAACTGGGCGTGCGTGGCTATCTGTCCGCCTATGATGCGAACACCGGCGCCCTTGCCTGGCGTTTCTACACCGTGCCCAACCCCGAGATGAAGCCGGATGGCGCTGCCTCTGACGCGATTTTCGCGAAGCTCGGCAACGGCACCTGGGGCAAGACCGGCGCATGGACGCGTGATGGCGGCGGCGGCACCGTGTGGGATTCCATCGTCTATGACGAGGTGAACGACCAGATCGTCTTCGGCGTGGGGAATGGTTCCCCCTGGAACGCGCGCCTGCGCGACCCTGATTCCGAAGGCGACAACCTCTTCCTGTCCTCCATCGTGGCCGTCGATGCCGACACCGGCACTTACAAATGGCATTATCAGACCACCCCGCGCGAGAACTGGGACTATACCGCGACCCAGACCATCATCCTCGCCAACCTGCCGCTGGGCGAGGGCGGCGCGCCGCGCCGGGTGGTCATGCAGGCGCCCAAGAACGGCTTCTTCTATGTGCTCGATGCAAAGAGCGGCCAGTTCCTCTCGGGCAAGGCCTATGTGCCGATGAACTGGGCGACTGGCCTCGATGAAAAGGGCCGCCCGATCGAGACGAAGGAAGCCCGCTACGAGAATCAGGCGCATCTGCAGTCGCCAGGGCCGCTTGGCGGGCACAACTGGCACCCGATGGCCTTCAACCCGGATCTTGGCCTCGCCTATATTCCGGCCCAGGAAATTCCGCAGGCCTATGAGAATGACACGCGGTTCACGTCGACGCCGGTTCGCTGGAACACGGGCATCGCCTTTGAAGCGGGCCTTCCGCTCGATCCGCCGCCCGGAACGATGAAGGCCCTGCGCGCGACGCTGAAGGGGCGACTCATCGCCTGGGATCCGGTCAAGCAGGAACCGCGCTGGAAGGTCGAGCATGACGGCCCCTGGAACGGCGGCATTCTCTCGACGGCTGGCGGCCTTGTCTTCCAGGGCACCTTGAAGGGCGACTTCACCGCCTATGATGCCGCCAATGGCAGCAAGCTGTGGAGCATGAACCTGAAGTCGGGTGTGGCCGCACCCGCCGTTACCTATGAGCTGGATGGCGAGCAATATGTGACCGTGGCGACCGGCTGGGGGTCCGCCTTCCTGCTGGCGGCCGGTTATGCCGTGGAATCGCCCGTTCCCCCGGCGCTGGGCAAGGTCATCACCTTCAAGCTGGGCGCCAAGGGCAGCGTTCCCGAGCCTGATGCGATCCCGATCGAGAAGAAGCCGCAGACCGCCCAGTTCGGCAATGCGAAGATGTGGGAAGCCGGCCTTGTCGCCTATTCCCGCAACTGCATGGTCTGCCATGGTCCGTTCGGTGTCAGTTCGGGTGTCCTGCCCGATCTGCGCTGGTCGCCGCTGACGGCGGACCAGGAAGCCTGGGACGATGTCGTGATCAACGGTTCGCGGGCATCGGCCGGCATGGTGGATTTCGCCAAGCAGCTGCGCCCGGGCGAATCCGAAGCCATTCGCGCCTATATCGTGCGCATGGCCCACAATCCGGCGAGCTGAAGCCTGGCATGCCGCCCCGGTATCCGGGGCGGCACTTGCCGCAGACGCAAACCCGGCAGCAGCCTGAAAAAGGAAGGGCGCGGCTCCATGAAGGAAGCCGCGCCCTTTTTCATTCCTGTTTCTTGCCGGCCCGAACCCGGGGCGGATCAGCGGTTAGAGAGGATCTTCGCGAGTTCAGGCGGCGCATGGCGGCTGTAATCGGCATCGATTTCAGCCATCAGCTTCTGGCGCACGCCATTGTCCAGATTCTTGCGGATGATGCCCAGTGTCTTGGGGTCGGCGATCAGAATCAGTTTCTCGCCTTCCGAAACAAGGGCCTTGACACGATCCGCCGCATCTTCGGCAAATTGCGCTTCGGCCTTGTCGTGCGGGTCGGGCATGTCCATCGCGCTGCGGCGCGTGCCGAAGCTCTGGAAGCTGCGGCCGGGTGCATCGGCCCCCATTTCAGCCGCATTCGGGAGTTTCTGCTCCACGGCCTTCACCGCCGAAAGCTCTGGGTCGTTGGCGGTGCCCTGGTTGCGGTAAAGGATGAGTTTGGCGCCATCGGTCACCAGAATCAGGGTGTTGGTGGGAATAAGCATTTAAGTCTCCCTGCTTGATGCTTGAAAACTGATTTCAGGCGCTTTCGACGAAGCTGTCGAGTACCATTTTCGTGCCGGCCTGATCGAATTCGATTTCGAGCTTGTTGCCATCCTGGCCTTTCACCGTGCCCATTCCGAATTTCGCATGAAAGACACGGGCGCCGGGTGCGATGTCCGTGCGGGCCGGGCCGCCCACGGTACTGCTGATGGCGCGGCCCTCGATGACGCGCTTCGGTTTCAGCCCGCCGCGCTGGGAGGCGCGCTCCCAGCCGGGGCCACGGCTCGTTCCGCGCGCGACATCGGCGAAAGGGTCCCGCTCGTCCAGCGCCGCCCGCCACAGGCTTGCACCGCCCGAAAGCGTTGTCGTGCGCTCGACATGGGGTTCGGGCAGTTCGTCGAGGAAGCGCGAGGGGATAGCCGAGGTCCACTGGCCATAGACGCGCCTGTTGGCGGCGTGGAGAATGGTTGCGCGCCGCCGCGCGCGGGTGATCCCGACATAGGCGAGCCTGCGTTCTTCCTCGAGGGCGGCGGCGCCATTCTCGTCCAGCGCGCGTTGCGAGGGGAAAAGCCCTTCCTCCCAGCCGGGCAGGAAGACATGGTCGAACTCCAGGCCCTTGGCGGCATGGAGGGTCATCATGGTCACTTTCGCATCGGTGTCGGCACGATCATTCTCCATCACCAGCGCGACATGCTCCAGAAAGGCTGACAGCGTGTCGAATGCCTCCAGCGCGCGCACAAGTTCGGAGAGATTGTCGATCCGGGCCGTGGCATCGGCCGAACGATCCTTTTCGAGCATTTCGATATAGCCCGATTCCTCCAGGATCATCTGGACGAGCGCACCGGGTTCGAGGCTGGTCGCCTGATCACGCCAGCGCCTGAGATTGGTAAGGAAAGAGGCAAGCGCGCGCCGCGCGGCGGGGGGCAGCTCGTCCGTTTCGGCAAGCGCCTGGGCGGCGGCCGGAAGGGTGAGGTCGGCGGCGCGGGCATGGGTGGCGATACGGGCCTGGGCCTTGTCGCCGAGGCCGCGTCTGGGGGTGTTGACGATCCGCTCGAAGGCAAGCGCATCGTCTGCCTGGGACACGAGCCGCAGATAGGCGAGGGCGTCGCGGATTTCGGCGCGCTCGTAGAAGCGGAAACCCCCGACGATCCGATAGGGCAGGCCGATGCCGATGAAGCGGTCCTCGAACTCGCGGGTCTGGAAGGAGGCGCGAACGAGAATGGCGATTTCCGAAGGCGAAACGCCTTCACGCAGCAGCCTTTCGATCCTGTCACCGACAAGGCGGGCTTCCTCCGGCCCGTCCCAGACGCCGGTGACATTCACTTTCTCGCCGTGGCTTGCCTCGGTCCACAGGGTCTTGCCCAGGCGGCCGCGATTGTGGGCAATCACATGCGAGGCGGCAGCGAGGATGTGGGGCGTGGAGCGGTAATTCTGCTCCAGCCGGATGACACGGGCGCCGGGAAAATCCTGCTCGAACCGGAGGATGTTCGCGACTTCCGCGCCGCGCCAGGAATAGATCGACTGGTCGTCATCCCCGACGCAGCAGATATTGCCCTGGCCGCCAAGGGATTTTGCCGCCAGAAGGGTCAGCCAGCGATACTGGGCGGCGTTGGTATCCTGATATTCATCGACCAGCACATGCCGGAACCGGCGCTGCCAGTCTTCCAGCACATCGGGGTGAGCCTCGAAGATCCGGATCATGTGCAGCAGCAGGTCACCGAAATCGGCGGCGTTGAGGGCAAGAAGCTCCGCCTGGTAGCGGGCATAGAGTTCCGCGCCGCGCCCGTCTGCGAAAGCGAAGGATTCGCCCGCCGGCACGGCATCCGGCGTCTGGCCCCGGTTCTTCCAGCGGTCGATCAGGCCCGAAAGCTGGCGCGCCGGCCAGCGTTTTTCTTCGAGGCCAGCATCGAGGATGATCCGCTTCAGCAGCCTCTGCACGTCATCACTGTCGAGAATGGTGAAATTCGGGCGCAGCCCGGCAAGCTCGGCATGCTGGCGCAGCATGCGCGCGGCGATGGAATGGAAGGTGCCGACGAAAGGCAGGCCCTCGGCCGCAGGCCCCAGCATGGCCATCAGCCTGTGGCGCATTTCGGCAGCCGCCTTGTTGGTGAAGGTGACGGCGAGAATCTGCGAGGGCCAGGCTAGCCGCTGCGACAGGATCTGCGCCAGCCGCGCAGTGAGCGCACGTGTCTTGCCCGTTCCTGCGCCCGCCAGCACGAGCACTGGCCCTTCCAGCAGGGTTGCCGCCTCGCGTTGCGGAGCGTTCAGGCCCTTGAGCCAGGGCGGGTCATTATCGGGGAGCTGCGGCATGGAACTGGAACAGATAGCGAACTCAGCTGGCAGGGCGCAACCCCGGCGGTGCATCCCCAGCGGCGCTTTCCGATGTGCTTTCTGCCACGCTATCTGCCGTATCGCCTTCGACGACAGGCAATTCCCCGGCGGGGCGCAGAAGCCAGAGCCGCGCCTTTCCGACGACACGATCCGCTGCCACGATGAAACCGGGTGGCGAAACTTCTTCTGCGCGGCCCGTTTCAACCGTGATCCAGCTGTGGGGGGCAATCCAGCCCTGCGCCCTTGCCGAGGGAAGGGCGGCTGACGCCAGCCCTTCGCCATAGGGAGGGTCCAGGAAGAGGATGTCCGCAGCAGACGGGGCAGGGGGAAGATGGGTCGCATCCTGCCCGGCAAGGCGCGCCTTTGCGCCGAGCTTCCGGATATTGGCTTCGATCGCCCGCCTGGCTGCGGCATTGCGTTCCACCAGGAAGGCGCGTTCGGCCCCGCGCGACAGCGCTTCGAGCGCGAGCGCGCCGGACCCTGCGAAAAGGTCGAGTATGGTCAGGCCCTCGAAGCTGCCGAGGCGGCTTTGCAGCATGGAAAAGAGCGTTTCGCGCGCGCGGTCCGCAGTCGGGCGGGTGGTATCGCCTGCTGCGGTTTCAAGCGGGCGGGAACGCCACTGCCCGGCAATGATCCGCATGGTCAGGCGCCCGTGGTGGGGCGTGCCGCACTGGCCCTGCGGCCAAGCTGGCGCTTCAGGCCGGTGATTGCCCCCGATGGCGCCTCGACCACGCCGCGAACGGGAATGTCGGCAAGGGTGAAGGGGCCATAGGCGGTGCGGATCAGGCGGCTGACCTTCAGCCCCATGGCTTCGCACAGCCGCCTGACTTCGCGGTTCTTGCCTTCGGTGAGCGTCATGGTGAGCCAGATGTTGGCGCCGCCGGCGTTTGCCCGGCGATCGACCGATGCATCGACCGGCCCATAGCGCACGCCATCGAGTGTGACGCCAAGCGCCAGTGCTTCGAGATCCTGCTGGCGGACCTGGCCCATGGCCCGCACGCGATAGGTGCGCGGCACGGCATTGGCCGGCAGTTCGAGCGCGCGCTTCAGCTCGCCATCGTTGGTGAGCAGCAGCAGGCCTTCGGTGTTGAGGTCGAGACGGCCCACCGGAACCAGCCGCGGCAGCCCTTCGGGCAAGACGTCATAGATGGTCGGCCGGCCGCCCGGATCCCGTGCCGCCGTCAAGACGCCGGAGGGCTTGTGGAACAGGAAGATCCGGGTCGACTGCGCTTCGGCCACGGGCTTTCCGTCCACCGTCACCTCGGCAAGGCTGGTGAGGATGGTGGCCGGTGTGTCGAGCGGCTTGCCGGCAATTGCAACCCGCCCTTCGGCAATCATGCGCTCGGTGTCGCGGCGCGAGCCGACACCGGCCCGGGCCAGCAGCTTGGCGATCCGTTCGCCCTTTCCACCACCCCCACCAGAAGCGGAATGCGCGCCGGCGCTGACAGCCGTTCGGGCTGCCCGGCGACCGCCGGGCGCGCGGGCCTGCGGCCTGTCCGCAGCGGTTCCTGCCTCGGCAGTTCTTGGTGGGGCCTTGCGGGGGCCGCCCGGTCTGGCTGGGCCGTCTGCCCTGCGGATTCCACCCGGGGTGCGGCTTCCGCCCGGGGTGCGGGGGCCTGACGGCGGGCGGGGCGGGCGGCGTTCAGCCATCGGTTTTTGTCTCCGAAACGGGGACCCCGATTTCGGATTTCGAGGTGCGGATGGTGAGGGACGTCTTGACGCTGGCGACGTTGGGCGCGCTCGTCAGCTGGCCGGTGAGAAAGGCCTGGAAGCTCGGCAGGTCACGCGCGACGACCTTGAGGATGAAGTCGATCTCGCCGTTGAGCATGTGGCATTCGCGAACCTGCGGCAGGCGCGATACATGCTCCTCGAAGGCGCGCAGGTCTGCTTCCGCCTGGCTCTTCAGGCTGACCATGGCAAAAACCGTGATCGGCCAGCCCAGCGCCTCTGGCGAGAGATTGGCGTGATAGCCCTTGATGATCCGCGATTCCTCCAGCGCGCGCACCCGCCGCAGACAGGGCGGCGCGGTCAGGCCGACACGGGCGGCCAGATCGACATTGGTGATGCGGCCGTCGGCCTGAAGGGTGGCGAGAATCTCGCGGTCGATCTGGTCGATCTGGTGGGCACGGCTCATGCGGAAACGGGGCTCATGGCAAAACGGGATGGGTCCGATATGGCCCTTCCACATAAGATTATTGCGCAGGAGCGCAAGCGATCTTCGCCCAGCCTGCCCGGCAGGCCTGTTGCACCTCCGGGCAGTGCCGCCTAAGTCTCGGCCGGAAAGGATCATCCATGACGGACTTGCGGCGCACGAGGCTTCTCATCATCGGTTCCGGGCCGGCCGGCTATACGGCGGCTGTCTATGGTGCGCGCGCTGCGCTCAACCCCGTGCTGGTGGAAGGGCTGCAGCCCGGTGGCCAGCTGACGATCACCACCGATGTCGAGAACTGGCCCGGCGAAACCGCCATCATGGGCCCCGAGCTGATGGCGAAGATGCGCGCACAGGCCGAGCATCTGGGCGTCGATCTTGTGTCCGACATCATCGTCGATGTCGATTTCTCGCGCCGCCCGTTCCGCTGCACGGCCGACAGCGGCATGGTTTTCGAAGCCGACAGCGTCATCATCGCGACGGGCGCGCAGGCGCGCTGGCTTGGCCTGGACTCCGAAACGAAGCTGCGCGGCAAGGGCGTTTCCGCCTGCGCCACCTGCGACGGCTTCTTCTTCCGCGGCAAGCATGTCGCCGTTGTGGGCGGCGGCAATTCCGCTGTCGAGGAAGCGCTTTTCCTCACCAATTTCGCCAGCAAGGTGACTCTCATTCACCGCCGGGACACGCTGCGGGCCGACAAGATCAACCAGAAGCGCCTGCTGGAAAACCCGAAGGTCGTGCCTGTCTGGAACGCGACGGTCGCCGATGTCATCGGCTCCGATTCGGTGACGGGCCTTGTGCTGGAAGACACGCGGACCGGCCAGAAGAGCGAAATGGCGGTCGACGGGCTGTTCATTGCCATCGGCCATGACCCCGCCACCGCGCTGTTCCGTGGCAAGCTGGACATGGATCCGGAAGGCTATCTGCTCACGGCCCCGGATTCGACCGCGACCAGCGTGCCGGGCGTGTTCGCCGCCGGCGACGTGAAGGACAAGACCTATCGCCAGGCCGTGACGGCGGCCGGCATGGGCTGCATGGCGGCGCTGGAAGCCGAGCGTTTCCTTGGCCATGCATCGGCGGCCGGTTCGGCCTGATGCCCATGGACTGGGACAAGCTGCGCCTCTTCCAGGCGGTTGCGACCGCCGGAAGCTTCACCGAGGGTGCGCGCCGGCTGAAATTGTCCCAGCCGGCCTTGTCGCGCCAGATCATCGCGCTTGAAGAGCAGATGGGCGCCAAGCTGTTCCACCGCCACGCGCGCGGCCTTGCCCTTACCAACGAGGGAGAGCAGCTGCGCGCGCTGACCATGCGCATGGCCGATGAAATCGAGCGGGCCCGAAGCTCGATCGAGGCGACGCGCAACCGCCCCACGGGTGAGATCAAGCTGACGACAACGGTGAGTTTCGGCTCATCCTGGCTGCCGCGCCAGCTTGCGGATTTCATCGACCTTTTCCCCGATATCCGGATCAGCCTGATCCTTTCGGACGAGGAGCGCGACCTGTCCCGCCATGAAGCGGATTGCGCTATCCGCTTCCACAAGCCCCAGCACGCCGATCTCATCCAGCGCCCGCTTGCCACCATCCGGCACCGGCTGTGCGCCTCGCCCGCGTATCTGGCGAAATGGGGGGAACCAAAGACGCCTGCTGACCTGCTGGACCACAGGATGATTGCCTATGGCCCGGAAGCCCCGGCCTATCTGCGATCGATCAACTGGGCGCTGGAACTGGGCAATGAAGGCCCCCCGCGCGAGCCTGTCATCAGCATCAACAACAGTTTCGGTGTCCTGCAGGCCGTCGAGGCCGGAGCCGGGATTGCGGCGCTGCCATCCTATCTCATCGGCATGTCGGGCAAGCTGAAAGTGTTGCTGCCCGATATCCAGGGCGCGACCTTCCAGACCTATTTCGTCTATTCCTCGGAACTGCGCGGTTCGGTCCGGGTCGCAGCGCTCAGGGACTTCCTCATCGAGCGGATGACGCCCGAGAACCTGGGTGACCTGATCCGCTGATCGGCCGGCATGCCATGCAATCTTTGCATGGCTGATCCACGATCTTCGCACTTGCACAATAACCTGCTCACGCCTAAATGAGTTGTGTTGCTGCAGTGCAGCGCAGCCGGGCACTCTCACTCCTCCCCGAGATGTCTGGCTCTGGTCGGCCACCACTCTCCCTCCCTCCCTCGGAGGTCGACCAAAATCTGGGCCAGGGTCGAGCTTGCTCCCCTGGCCCTCTTTTTTTGTGCGGCCAGTGCGGCTAAGCGGTCTTGCAGGTGGGGCCTGTAGCTCAATGGTTAGAGCTGGCCGCTCATAACGGCTAGGTTGCGGGTTCGAGTCCTGCCGGGCCCACCACTATCCTCCATCGGCATCCCGGCAACATCCTTCAGGCAGAAGCGGCTAGAGCGGCTTTGCCGATGGCCTGGCATTGCGTGCGATGCGTGCGGCCCATGTCGCCCAGGCTATGGCGAGGCCGGGTGCGCCTGAAAGTTCCTCAAGCTCTGACCTTTCCGGCGGGTTGCCATAGGAGATTTCCAGCACGCGGGCGATGCTCATCGCGCCTTCCGGCCGATGCTCGAGGGTGAGCGGAGCGCCCATTTCCACGATGCCGTCTTCCACAACGCGCAGATACCAGCCCGAGCGCCCATTTTCGACCATGGCCTTCACCATGCCCGGATCATCGAACCAGCGCGCCATCGTGGCGCAGGGCTGGCGTGGCTGGCATATTTCCATCAGCGCCGTGCCGGTGCGCCACCTGTCCCCGACATGGACTGTCGCTTCATCAAGGCCCTCGACGAGGAGGTTTTCCCCGAAGCCGCCGGGAACGAGGCGGGCGGAATGGCGGGGATATTCGTGGCGCCAGAGGGCGTAATTGGAGAGCGCATAGGCATAGACGGCCTTGTCGAGACCACCATGAACCCGCTGGTTGGCCACTTCATCGCCTTCCAGCCCCATGCTGCGGGCATGCACGGGGCCAAGGCGCGAGCTCTTGGCATAGGCTGTCACATGACCATCAACCTTGCAGGCATGGCCGGTACGCACATCGGCGAGGCGTGGCATGGCGATCCTCCTCCTTGCCCGGTTTCCCTCTCTATCTCGCCTGTTTGCGCGGTGCCAGTGCTTTGGCCACAAGCAGGGGGCAGATAACAAGAGAACCGAACAAGGGAGGGTTTGATGCAGACCATGATGACAGCCGATGCGCTGGCGATCCTGAAGGCCGTGGCCGGCATGGGCGTGCTGACACTGGTGATGTTCCTGTGGATGTACGCGACACGGCTTCCGGCCTTCAGCAAGGCCGGGATTGAACCGCAGGAGGCCATGCACCCCGGCACCTACAATGACCGGTTGCCGAGCGGGGTCCGCCGCGTTGCCGACAATTACAATCACCTCTTCGAGCAGCCGACGCTCTTCTATGCCATCGCCCTGACCGTCGTGGTTGCCGGGCTGGCTGATCCGCTGCATGTCGCTTGCGCCTGGGCCTTTCTGGGCTTCAGGGTGCTGCATTCGCTGGTTCAGGCGACCATCAACAAGGTGGCCATTCGCTTCCTGTTGTTCGCTTTGTCCTGGGTTGCACTCGGCACCATGATCGTGCGGTTGGCGCTTCAGCTTTTTGCCTGATATTCAGAATGGTTAACAAGGGGCCGGGCTGTCGGATAATTTGACAGCGCGGCCTCTTTTTTCACTGCCGCGTCCTTGTTTCCGCTTTCTGGGACAAGTTGGCACGAACCTTGCTTTGAATGGTGCGGGGGCATTTTCCCGTTACAGGAAAGGCAAGACATGTTTGGCAGGATTGTTGGTCTCTTCGCGTTTGCCGCCGTTGCTGCGGCTCCGGCCAGCGCACTCACCTATTTCGCCGTCGACGGGGCACCTGATCCCGGCGTTTCCGGCGCCTACAGCATCGTCATCGATTTCGAAGGGGCACTGCCGACGGGCTACAGCCTCTCGGGCAGCTACGGCATCGTCAGCGCCACCATTCCCGGTCAGCACGCCCAGCCCGCGCCCAACACGGATACGGACAGATATTTCTACGTGTCCTCGGCGCTGCCCACCAACAATGCGACGCTGCTGACGCCCGATCTTCGCGGAATCAGCTTCTATTGGGGTTCGATCGACACCCACAACATGGTCGAAGTTCTGGGTGCTGGCGGCTCCATCCTGGCCAGCATCACCGGTCTCGACGTGTCGGTGGCCGGCGGCAACCAGGGCCTGCCGCAGACCAACCGTCGCGTCTTCATCGAAGCGGGCGCCAATGAAGTCATTACGGGCCTGCGCTTCAGTGCAACGGGCGTTGCCTTCGAACTGGATGACATCGCCGTGGCCGGTGTTCCCGAGCCGGCGACCTGGGCCATGATGATCATGGGCTTCGGCCTTGTCGGTTTCGCGGCGCGTCGTCGTGATCGGCTGGTGACCGTCAGCGCCTGATCGCTTGCCCGGCAATGAAAGAGGGGCCGGAACCATAGGGTTCCGGCCCCTTTCTTCATGATCCGGCGTGCCGGCTCAGCGCGCCATGAGGGCCGGCAGAAAAGCTTCGTGCGCGGCCTTGATCTCAGCCACTGCCCGGCTTCCGCCGCCTTCGATGGCCAGCGCCGCGCCACCTGTCGTGCCGATCCGCGTGAGCGGCACGGGGCAGGGGGGCAGGGCCGTGCCGGGCTTTGCCGTGATGACATAGCGGCCCTGGTCCTCGCCAAAGGCAATGGCCGCGCGGTGGGGGCCTTCGGGAAGCGTGACGGTGGCGCCGATGCCGCCTGCCATCGCCATTTCGGCAAGGCCGACCAGCAGCCCGCCATCCGACAGGTCGTGAACGGCCGTGACGCTTCCTTCCTGGATGCGGGCGCGCACCCAGTCGCCAGCGGCGCGCTCGGCTGCAAGGTCGACGGGCGGCGGCGGGCCGTCTTCAAGGCCATGGATTTCGCGCAGCCAGATGGACTGGCCCAGATGGCCCCTTGTTTCGCCCACCAGCCAGATGTCCTCGCCTTCAGCGCGGAAGGCGACACCGGCCGACTTTTCCCAGTCCGTCAGCAGGCCCACCCCGCCGATGCCGGGCGTCGGCAGGATGCCCTGGCCCTCGGTTTCATTGTAAAGGCTGACATTGCCCGAGACGACGGGATAGTCGAGCGCCTTGCAGGCTTCCGCCATGCCTTCGATGCACTGGACGAACTGGCCCATGATTTCCGGCCGCGTCGGGGCGGCGAAGTTCATGCAGTCGGTAACGGCAAGAGGCGTTGCGCCCACGGCCGTGATGTTGCGCCAGGTTTCGGCAATGGCCTGCTTTCCGCCTTCGAACGGATCAGCGTGGCAGTAGCGCGGCGTGCAGTCGACGCTCATGGCCAGCGCCTTCTTCGTGCCATGAACACGGACGACCGCGGCATCGCCACCGGGCCGCTGGACCGTGTCGCAGCCGACCATATGGTCATATTGTTCCCAGACCCAGCGGCGGGAGGCGAGATCGGGCGCGCCAACAAGCGCCACCAGATCGGCGAGCAGGTCGGTGCTGTCGGCCATCTCGCCGAGCGGCGCGCGCCTGGGTGTCGGCACCCAGGGGCGGTCATATTTGGGCGCATCCTCGCCGATCGGGTCGAGCGGCAGGTCGCAGACCATTTCGCCCTGCCATTCCAGCTGCAGGCGGCCGGTGTCGGTCACTTCGCCGATCACGGCGAAATCCAGTTCCCACTTGCGGAAGATCTTTTCGGCCTCGGCTTCGCGGCCGGGCTTCAGGATCATCAGCATGCGTTCCTGCGATTCCGAAAGCATCATTTCATAGGGCGTCATGCCTTCCTCGCGGGTGGGCACATTGTCCATCACCAGCTTGATGCCGACGCCGCCCTTGGAGGCCATTTCAACCGAGGATGAGGTGAGGCCCGCCGCGCCCATGTCCTGGATGGCGACGATCGCGTCGGTCGCCATCAGTTCGAGGCAGGCCTCGATGAGCAGCTTTTCCATGAACGGGTCGCCGACCTGCACGGTCGGGCGCTTCGATTCGCTGTCCTCGTCAAACTCGGCGGAGGCCATGGTTGCGCCATGGATGCCATCCCGCCCCGTCTTGGAGCCGACATAGACGACCGGGTTCCCGATACCGGCGGCGGCCGAATAGAAGATACGGTCCGTCCGCGCGAGGCCGACTGTCATGGCGTTCACGAGGATGTTGCAATTATAGGCCGGGTGGAAGTTCACTTCGCCGCCCACGGTCGGCACGCCGACGCAATTGCCATAGCCGCCGATGCCGGCCACCACGCCGCGCAGCAGGTGGCGGGTTCTGGGGTGGTCGGCCGCGCCGAAGCGCAGGGCGTTCAGGTTCGCGACGGGGCGCGCACCCATGGTGAAGACATCGCGCATGATTCCGCCGACGCCGGTGGCGGCACCCTGATAGGGCTCGATGAAGCTGGGGTGGTTATGGCTTTCCATCTTGAAGATGGCAGCATCGCCATCGCCGATGTCGATCACGCCGGCATTCTCGCCCGGGCCCTGAATGACCCAGGGCGCCTTTGTCGGCAGCTTCGCCAGGTGCAGGCGCGAGGACTTGTAGGAGCAATGCTCGGACCACATCACCGAGAAGATGCCCAGTTCAAGCATATTGGGCTCCCGGCCGATGGCCTTCAGGATGCGGTCATATTCTTCGGGCTGGAGGCCGTGCTCGGCAACGACCTGGGGTGTGATGGCGCTCATGCGCGGCCCTTAGCCGAGGTGGCGGCGCAAGTCATCCGTTACGAGCCATCTTCGGCCATGTGCGTGCCGTCATAGTCCGCCTCTGCGGGAATGCGGCCGAAGGCGATCTTCGTGCCGATCAGCCTGGCCCGGCCGGTCGCCACGGGGCCAAGGGTGACGGCGTGGCGGCCGAAGCGGCCATTCAGCCTGTCCATGGCTGCGGCAATGGCGCGGGTGGGCCTTTCCGGCGGATCGAACAAAGAGCCCTGCATGCCGGCGGCGGGCTTCATGTCATCGAGGCTGACCCCGATGGTGTGGATGCGGTCATGCCCGATGTCCCGCGCAAGGCTCTGCCACAGGCGGGCGAGGGCCTCGAGCAGGGGGAAGCTGTCGTCGGTTGCGGCAAGGCGGGCGGTCTGGTTCCATCTGCGGCGGGATTCGAAGCGCGCATGAAGGGTGAGCAGGCTGGTGACGCATTCTACCGCGCGCAGCCGGCTGGCCGCCTTCAGAAGCAGGCGCCGGGCCGTGATGCGGGCCGTTTCCATGTCGCGCATCTGCGGGGCGAGCACATGGCTGTGCCCGACGGAGCGGCTTCGCCTTGGCGGTTCCGGCAGATCGAGGCCATTGAGCGCATGCCATAGCCGCGCCCCCACGACAGAACCCCAGGCTGTGGCCGCGCCGCTGGGGCCAAGCCGGATCAGATCATCCATGGTGCCGATGCCGCGAAGCGCCAGCCGCTGCTGCATCCGGGGGCCGATGCCGGGAATGTCCGACAGTGCAAGCCGGGACAGCGCGCCGGGAAGGTCGCCCGCCTGCAACAGTGTCAGGCCATCCGGCTTCTGCATGTCGGCGGCGATCTTGGCCAGAAGACGGCTGGGCGCGATGCCGACGGAGGATGTGAGGCATTCGCCGACATTCGCCCGGATTCCGTCCTTCACACGCTGTGCCAGCGCCATGGCGAAATCCGGCTGGTTCTCGTTGTCGAGCAGGCGGCAGGCGACTTCATCGATCGAGCAGACGGCGGTGACAGGAATGTGGCGCCCGACTTCGGCAATGATTCGCCGGTGGTATTCTGAGTATCGGCCATGCTCCCCGCCCACGAAGACGAGGCCGGGGCAGCGGCGTTTCGCCTCACCCACGCGCATGCCTGTCTTTATGCCGAACGCCTTGGCCTCGTAGCTGGCGGCGATGATGGTTCCACTGTCCACCCGTTCCGGCCCGACTGCCACGGGGCGGCCCCTGATGGCGGGGTTCAGTTGCTGCTCGACACTCGCGAAATAGCTGTTGAGGTCGAGATACAGCCATCGCAGGGGGGTGGGGTCGGGCATGATCAGAACATACAGTGAACGCTTGCCTCGGTCCAGCTTGCCTGCAATTGTCTGTGCAGCGAAAGGGTTGCGGATGGACAAGCAGTATCTGGAAGGCCTTGTGGTCGAAGAGCCCGGTGGAGTCCGCGCCATTGGCGCCCGCGCCATCGAAGGCCAGAGGCTGCGCTATTATGATTATTGCATGGCGGCTTTCGCTGTCATCCTTATCTGCTCGAACCTGATCGGCGCGGGCAAGGTCGCAACGCTTGACCTGCCGCTCGTCGGCGCTGTCACCTTCGGCGCCGGAATCCTCTTCTTTCCGCTGTCCTATGTGCTCGGCGACGTGCTCACGGAAGTCTATGGCTATGCCCGTGCGCGGCGCGTGGTGTGGGTGGGCTTTGTTGCCGCCATCTTTGCCGCCGCCATGGCCGCCGTGATCGTGGCGATGCCGCCAGCCGAAGGGTGGGAGGGGCAGGAAGCCCTTGCCGCCGTCATGGGGCAGGCCCCGCGCATCTTCGCGGCTTCGATCCTCGCCTTCTGGGCGGGCGAGTTCACCAACGCCTTCGTCATGGCGCGCATGAAGCTGCTGACCCAGGGCCGCTACCTCTGGACCCGCACCATCGGCTCGACCGTGGCGGGGCAGGGCGTGGACACGCTGATCTTCTACCCTCTGGCCTTCTGGGGTATCTGGGAGCCGCAGCTGATCGGCGTAGTGATGCTGACCAACTATCTGCTGAAGGTGGGCTGGGAGGCGCTGCTGACGCCAGTGACCTACCAGGTGGTCAACCGCATGAAGAAGGCCGAAGGGCTGGACGTGTTCGACACGGAAACCGACTTCACGCCCTTCCGCACGAAGATCTGATGGCCTGCACGGGGAAAGGGCCTGATTTGTTCAGGCCGTGTTCCCCATTCAGGCGTTCAGGATCGTTCAGGCCAGAACGCCCAGAAGCCCCTCGAAAAGGCGGCGGCCGGCCGTGTTGCCATGGGCCGGTTCCACAACGCGCTCGGGGTGCGGCATCAGGCCAAGCACATTGCGGCGATCATTCAGGATGCCGGCGATGTTGCGGGCGGAACCATTCACCTCTTCGGCATAGCGGAAGGCCACCTGGCCTTGCTGCTCCAGCCGGTCCAGCGTTTCCGGGTCGGCCTGGAAATTCCCGTCATGGTGAGCCACCGGGATCGACACATGCTCGCCGGCGCCATAGGCGCGGGTGAAGGGGCTGTCGGTTGTTACCACCTCGAGGGCGACATCGCGGCACACGAAATCCAGCCCGGCGTTGCGCATCAGCGCGCCCGGAAGCAGGCCGGTTTCGGTGAGCACCTGAAAGCCGTTGCAGATGCCAAGAACGGGGGTGCCGCGCCCGGCTGCCGTCACGACTTCGCGCATCAGCGACGAACGCGCGGCGATCGCGCCGGAGCGCAGATAGTCGCCATAGGAAAAGCCGCCGGGAAGCCCGATGAGATCGAGGCCTTCGGGCAGGTCTGTGTCATCATGCCAGAGCATGAGGGGCTTGCGGCCCGTCACCAGTTCGAGGGCGACGGCGAGATCCCTGTCGCAGTTCGAGCCGGGAAAGACGACGACGGCGGTCTTCACGCCAGCTCTACCTTGAAGTTCTCGATCACCGTATTAGCAAGCAGCTTGCGCGCCATTTCAGCCACCTGTTCCTCAGTGGTGCCTTCGGCGACATCCAGTTCGATCACCTTGCCCACGCGCACATCGCTGACCTGGCCAAAGCCGAGGCCTTCCAGCGCATGCTGGATGGCGCGGCCCTGCGGGTCGAGGACGCCGGGTTTGAGGGAGACGGTGACTCGGGCTTTGCGGGCGGATTTCATGGCTGGGCCTATGCATCGGGACGGGAAAAAAGGAAAGGGCGGGGCGCTTGCGCACCCCGCCCTTCCTTGTTCATGCCCGCAAGGGATCAGGCGGCCGTCATCGCCGTGCGGCGGCGGCGGGCGGTGAAGCCCACGAGGCCGAAGCCGGCGATCAGCATCGCCCAGGTGGCCGGCTCGGGAATGCCCGGCGTCGGCGGCAGGGTTCCCTGATCGAGCAGAGCGTAGCGCACGGTGCCGCCGAACACGAGATATTCGCCGAATCCGTCGCCCCAGAACTGCACCTTGGTGAAATCGCCCGAATCGTCGAACGCCGAGACGAACACGATGGCGCCACCTTCGGTCAGGAACTGATCGCCAAAGGTCAGGGATTCACCGACAAGGATAGGCGCACCATCATCGAAGGACATGTAGAGGCGCGACGGCTGGCAGCAGGTCGCCCAGTCACCCACTTCAAAGCCCACGGCGTTCACGGCACTGCCGAAGGTAAGGGTGATGCCCGAACCGATGGCATCGATGCCGGGGCCGCTGCCATAGGGGCTGATGTCGTAGGTCTGGCCCGTGGTGGTGCGGGTGAAAGTGGGCCAGTTCGAATAGACGCCCTGATTGTTGAGAAGGCTGCCGTCGTTGCGGGTGATCACATAGTCACCCCGATCAACCGACGTCACGCCAGAGGGCATGTTGGCCCAGTTGTCGAGGTTGACGGTGCTGCCGGCTGCAATGACCGTCGCGTCGAAGGCGGCGGGTCCGGCATCGAGATCGTCGAAGACGGTGAGGATGGTGGCGTTTGCGGACGTTGCAGCAAAGGCAACGGCGGATGCCAGAAGAAGCTTGGATATGGTCATGGGACACCTCCTGTTTTTGACTGGCTCCTGTCACCGCATAGGGAGGTAGCAGGGGTCGAAAAAGAACGTGCAGGAATTGTGCCAAGAGGAAATTGTAAATAAATTATCTGTTTACAATAACTTGGATTTTTGAGTCATATCAGGATTGTAAATAATTCTTACAAGGTTAACGTCACTGGTCGGGCGAGGGTCATTTAAGTGGCGACAGGGTTTCAACGGCGGCCATCGCCTGCGCAAATGCCCGTGTGCCGGGCGCGATGACTTCGAAGTGGCCAGTCACCGGGGCAAGTTGCAGGTCCGCCCGGTCCCCGGCGGCACGCGCAGACCTTGCGAAATGCAGGCCCATGGCCGGGTAGGCCACCTCGTCATAGACGCCGTGGATCAGGACAGTGGGCACGCCGCTGGGCAGCAACTGGTCTGGCGATGTGTCGGCAAAGCGATCGTCCCCTTCGCCGGGGGCCAGCATCCGCTCCACCGTGGCTGCGCCACAGCTGACAGCAATCTCGCGCGGCCAGTCCTTCAGCGAGGCGAAACCGCCGACGGTCACGACTCCGCGCGGTTTCAACGGGTCAGCCGTCTTCAGCGGGCTGGCCTCGGGAAGGCGGTGGCGTCCGGCTGCCCAGAGTGCAAGATGCGCACCGGCCGAATGGCCGAACAGCACGACACGGCCGGGATCGAGGCCATGCGCCTCGGCATGGTCGCGCAGAAGGTCGAGCGCCTGGCCGACATCGGCATATGTGCCGGGATAGCCGCCGCCATCCTCATCGACGCGACGATAGCCGATCGACCAGACGGCATAGCCTTTTTCCAGAAAGGCAGCCGCTGCCGGGCGCATCAGCTCAGGCCCGGCAGCCACCTTCAGCCAGCAGCCGCCGTGCAGCAGCACCACGACGGGGCGCGGGCCTGCCGGCTCGCCCTGCGGCAGGAAGAGTTCGACGATCTGCGACGGGGCATCACCATAGGGCAGCACGGCATCGGGCGCGGCGGCCGGCTGCGCGCTGACAGTGCGCAGCGTGTAGAGGCGGGGCAGGTCCGGCAGCTTCGGCTGGGCGATGGCGGCGCCCGCCATGAGGCACGCAGCGAACACGGCCGGAACCCTCATTTCGTGGTGCGTGCCTTGCGGGCCTCGTCCAGGTCGAGGATTTCGCCATCCGCGCCTTCGGGCAGCAGGCCCAGGCGGCGCGCCACTTCCTGATAGGCCTCGACTTCGCCGCCAAGGTCACGGCGGAACCGGTCCTTGTCCAGCTTCTCGTTGGTCTTCATGTCCCACAGGCGGCAGCCGTCGGGGCTGATCTCGTCGGCTAGGATGACGCGGCTGTAGTCGTCTTCCCAGAGGCGTCCGAATTCCAGCTTGAAGTCGACCAGGCGGATTCCGATTCCGGCGAACAGGCCGGTGAGGAAATCATTGGTGCGGATGGCCATGTCCACGATGTCAGCCAGTTCGTCCTGGCCGGCCCAGCCGAAGCAGGCGATATGCTCTTCGGTGATCATCGGATCGCCGAGGGCATCATCCTTGTAATAATATTCCAGAATCGTGCGCGGAAGCTGGGTTCCCTCTTCGATGCCGAGGCGCTTGGTAAGCGAGCCGGCGGCGACGTTCCTCACCACCACCTCGATCGGGATGATCTCCACCTGGCGGACGAGCTGCTCGCGCATGTTCAGCCGGCGGATGAAGTGGGTGGGGATGCCGATGCTGCCGAGCAGGGTGAAGAGATGCTCGGAGATGCGGTTGTTCAGCACGCCCTTGCCGGTGATCGTGCCCTTCTTCTGGGCATTGAACGCCGTGGCATCATCCTTGAAATACTGGATCAGCGTTCCAGGCTCCGGCCCCTCATAGAGGATCTTGGCCTTGCCTTCGTAGATCTGACGGCGGCGGGACATGTCTGTGCTTCCTTGGGATCACTTGAACGGCGGGGCATAGCCTGTTCCGCACGCGGGAGCAACGCAAGGCGGCTTTCCCGCAATGGAAAAGGGCAGGCCGCGAGGCGACCTGCCCCTTTCGCCATTGTCAGCCCATTGTCACACGCGAACCAGCATCTTGCCCATGTTGGAGCCGGAGAAGAGACCGATGAAGGCTTCGGGGGCCTTTTCCAGGCCATCGACGATGGTTTCTTCCCACTTGATGCGCCCTTCGGCGATCCAGCCGGACATGTCGGCGATGAACTGCGGCCGCATGTGGGCATAGTTGGTCACGATGAAGCCCTGCATCCTGATCGACTTGCCCACGATCATGATGATGTTCTTCGGGCCGGGCTCGGCTTCGGTGGCGTTGTAGCCCGAGATCATGCCGCATTCGACAAGGCGGGCGAAGGGGCGGGCAAGTTCGATCGCCACTTCCAGATGTTCCCCGCCGACATTGTCGAAATAGACGTCGATTCCCTTGGGGGCCGCCTTGTGCACCGCTTCCAGCAGGTTGCCGCAGCTGCGGTAGTTGATGACATGGTCGATTCCGAGGCTCTTCAGCCACTCGCACTTGGCATCGGTGCCGGCGGAGGCGACGACCGTGCAGCCCTTGATCTTTGCGATCTGCGCCACGATCGAGCCGACCGCGCCAGCCGCGCCCGAGACGAAGACGGTCTCGCCGGGTTTCGGTTCCCCGATGGCAAGCAGGCCGGCATAGGCGGTGAGCCCCGGCATGCCGATGACGCCGAGCCAGGCCTGCGTCGGAACGCCAGCCATCTGCGGCAGCTTCTCGAGTGTGTTTGCCGGCGCCACGAAAGCTTCACGCCAGCCCATCATCGACATCACATGATCGCCCGGCTTCAGTGACGGGTCGCCGGATTGCACCACCTCGCCGATGGCGCCACCTTCGAGCGGTGCGCCGACGGCAAACGGCGGCACATAGCTCGGCCGGTCATACATGCGGCCACGCATGTAGGGATCGACCGACATGAACAGGTTGCGCACCAGCACTTCGCCCTGGCCCGGTTCCGGCAGGGTGGTGGTGGCCATTTCGAAATGCTCCGGCGCCGGCAGGCCGACAGGGCGGCTCTTCAGGCGGATCTCCCGTGATTGGGTCATGCTCTTCTCCCTCATTTGTTGTGGACCCTGTCTAGCCGCTGCCGGTCAATGCTGCTGCCCCTTTCTCTTGCCGGGTGCGATTTTCCCGGCGAGGTCGATGGCAAGGGCGATGATGATGCCGAGCACGACCGCCAGCAGGCCCGAAAGCGCTGCCTGCGTGATCCATGCAATGGCGTCGCCGGCCATCGGGGCTGCCATGCCGGCTGCATGGGCAAGGGCGTGGATGGCGTGGGGGATGGCGGTGAGAATGCCCAGTTCCTCAAGGCCATGGACGATGATACCGCCGCCAACCCAGGCCATGGCGGCGGTGCCGATGCCGCTCAACGCTGCCAGCAGCTTCGGCATGCCTGTCACCAGCCCGCGGCCGATGGCCTGGGTGCCGCTGCCGGGCCGCGCGGCGAGGTTGAGGCCGACATCATCCATCTTTACGATGAGGGCGACGGCGCCATAGACGACAACCGTCACCGCCAGCGAAACGCCGGCCAGCGCCGCTGCCTTGGTGCCCAGCGCAATATTGCCCAGTTCGCCGAGCGAAATGGCGAGGATTTCCGCCGACAGGATGAGATCGGTGCGGATGGCGCCCGATACCATTTTCGATTCCACATCGCCCTTTTCCAGGCTGACGGGCACGTCTGGATCATGGCCGGCATGATGCAGCCCCAGTTTTTCGAGGATCTTTTCCGCCGCCTCGAAGCTGAGGAAGGCGCCGCCCGCCATGAGCAGCGGCGTCAGCGCCTGCGGCAGGAAGGCGGCGAGCGCGATGAAGACAGGAAGCAGGATGAGAAGCTTGTTGCGGAGCGAACCGCGCGCGATCTTCCAGATGATCGGCAGTTCACGGTCCGGCGTGAAGCCCGTGACATAGGAGGGCGTGACCGCCGCATCGTCGATCACGACCCCGGCCGTCTTGGCCCCGGCCTTGGCGGTTGCCGCCGCCACGTCATCAAGGGACGCGGCAGCCACCTTTGCAATGGCGGCCACATCATCCAGCAGCGCAATCAGGCCGGTTGCCATGCTCTTCTCCTCAGTCCGCCATCCTGTCAGTCCGCCATCCTGAAAGCGGCGATGGCCTCGTTCGCGAGCGAATCGGCGCGTTCGTTCATCGGGTCGCCACTGTGGCCGCGAACCCATTCCCAGTGAATGACATGCGGGCGGGCCGCCTGGTCAAGCGCCATCCACAGATCCGCGTTCTTCACCGGCTGCTTGCTGGCGTTTCGCCAGCCGTTCCGTTTCCAGCCATGGAGCCAGCGGGTCATGCCATCCAGCAGGTAGCGGCTGTCGGTGCTGAGTCTGACGGTGGAGGGGCGCTTCAGCGCTTCCAGTGCACGCAGGGCCGCCATCATTTCCATGCGGTTGTTCGTCGTGTGCGCCTCTGCCCCCTGCAGCACCTTTTCCACGCCGTTCCACTGCAGGATGGCGGCCCAGCCACCGGGGCCGGGATTGCCCTTGCAGGCCCCGTCGGTGGTGATGCGGATCTCAGGCTGTTCGGGCGGCATAATGGGCCAGCCGGCGTGCGAAGGGCAGAGGGTTCTTGCGCGAGACGAGGGCGCCGCTTTCAGGGGCATACCAGTCCTGAGCGCGGGAAAGGAGGAAGCGCAGGCTCGCGCCCTGGCCGAGGACCGGGAAGGCCGCGCGCTCGGCATCTGTCAGCGGGCGGACGGATTCATAGCCGGCAAAGAGCGCTTCCTCATGCCCGGGAATGGGCGCGGACCCATCCGCCGGAAAGGCCCAGGCGGCATGCAGCACGGCCAGATCATAGGCCAGAAGGTCTGTGCAGGCGAAATAGAAGTCGATGAGGCCGGTAACCTCATTGCCGCGCATCAGCACATTGTCGGGGAAAAGGTCGGCATGGATGATGCCCGCGGGCAGGTCGGCAGGCCATGAAGCGCCGATGTCGGCAAGCCGCGCGCTGACAAGGCCGCCAAGGCCCGGTTCGATGGCATCCAGTCGCTCGACGCCGATTTCGGCCGCCGTTTCCTGCCACCATGCCAGGCCGAGGCCGTTCGGCCGCTTCTGGCGGAAGGATGCACCCGCCACATGCAGGCGGGCGAGTGCCGCGCCGGCAGCCTTCGCCTGGGCGGCTGTGGGCTGGCTGACGGATACGCCGGGCAGGAACTGGATGAGGCAGGCGGCGCGGCCTTCCAGGGTCTGGAGGGCTTGTCCCTGCCGGTCGCGGATGGGGCGCGGCACCGGCAGCCCGGCATCGGCCAGATGCTCCATCAGGTCGATGAAGAAGGGCAGGTCGCCGAGGTCGATCCGCCGTTCATAAAGGGTGAGGATGAAGCGGGCCGTTTCGGTTTCCACCAGGAAGTTGCTGTTGGAGACCCCCTCGGCAATGCCCTTGGCGGACAGAAGTGACCCGGTATCATAGCCGGAAAGAAAGACTTCCAGCGCCTCGGCCGGAACCGTCGTGTAGACAGCCATGGTGGATGTACGTTCCTGTTGCGGTGTCAGGCCGGGTTCAGGCCGGGTTGAGGGCGCGCGGCAGCTTGAAGACGACATCCTCGGTCGCCGTCGTCACTTCGCGGACATTGATGGCGAAGCGCTGGCGCATGGCATCGACGACTTCCTGCACAAGGATTTCCGGCGCCGATGCGCCGGCGGTGATGCCCACGGTCTTCGCGCCATCGAACCAGGCCCAGTCGATCGATTCCGCGCGCATGATCAGGTGCGCGCGCGCGCCCTCGCGCTCAGCAACCTCGCGCAGGCGCTGGGAATTGCTGCTGTTTTCCGCGCCGATCACCAGAACCAGATCGCACTGCCGGGCAATTGCCTTCACCGCTGTCTGCCGGTTGGATGTCGCGTAGCAGATGTCCTCGCCCTTCGGCCCCAGAAGTGCCGGAAAGCGGCGCTGGAGGGTGGCGATGATGTCGGCGGTGTCATCGACGGAAAGCGTGGTCTGGGTCAGGAAGCCGAGCGTCTCGGACGGCGGTGTCACCGCCTCGGCGTCGGCAACCGTCTCGATCAGGGTCATGGAGCCGGGCGGTACCTGGCCGAAGGTGCCGATTACCTCCGGGTGGCCGGCGTGGCCCACGAACAGGATGTGGCGGCCCTGCTCGACCATGCGCTCGGCCTGGCGGTGGACCTTGGAAACCAGCGGGCAGGTGGCGTCCAGCCAGTCAAGCCCGCGGGCCTGCGCATTGGCCGGCACCGACTTGGGCACGCCATGGGCCGAAAACACGACCTGTCCGCCATCCGGCACTTCGTCCAGTTCCTTCACGAAAATCGCGCCGGCTGCCTTCAGGCTATCCACCACGAAACGGTTATGGACGATCTCGTGGCGCACATAGACCGGCGCGCCATATTTCTTCAGCGCCAGTTCGACGATGGTGATGGCGCGTTCCACTCCGGCGCAGAAGCCGCGCGGCGCCGCGATCAGCACATCAAGCGCGGGAAGCCCTGAATGGCGTATGGCGTCATCGGGAATGGTGGCAGTTGCCTTGGCGGAAGCATCGGTCATGCCGCTTCCTTAGGCGATGCCGCGGCCTGCATGAAGCCCCCTCGCCGGGCTGCGGCACCGAATTGGAATTTGAATTGTGAAGGGTGGCATGGCCGGGGCGGGCGCCGCAAGCGGGAACGGCCCGCCGCTTCCGTGCTGCCTGCCCCTTCCCACGCGGCCGGTGCGGGCCTAAGGGGATGCGGGCTTGAAGGATGGCGCTGAGCCGAACAGGAGAGACGAAGCGTTGATGAAGCCATGGATCTTGGCCGGGCTGGCATTGTCCGCCCTCGGGCTTTCTGCCTGCAACCAGAACCCGCTCAGGGTCAAGCGGTCCCCATGCCCTGCCGTGGCCGTTCCGCTTCATGCCGGGCAGCTCACCCGGTTCGATCCGGCGCAGAGCCGCAATGCCGATGCCATCGACCTGACGGCCCAGCTCGTCGACGTGCGTGGCGCCTGCATCGAGGGCAGCGACTATCTCATCACCGATGTCAGCTTCACCGTGGCGGCGCAGCGCCGCGATGCGGGGCCGCGACGGGAAGTCTATCTTCCTGTCTTCGTGGCGCTGGCGCAGGGCGGCAATGTGCTGGTTTCCAAGCAGCAGTCGGGCGTCATGCTGGTCTTCGAGGAAGGGGCGACACGGGCGGAAGCACGTGGCGGCGGTCGCGCCGAAGTGCATCGCTCGGCCGTGACCCTGCCGGCCGAAATCCAGGAACGCATCAGCCGAGAGCGCCGGCCGGATGAGCCGGATGCCCTGATCGACCCCCTGTCCAACCCGCAGGTGAGGGCGGCCGTTCGCGCCGCCACATTCGAGGTGCTTGTCGGATTTCAGCTGGACGACGCGAGCCTGGCCTATAATCTGGGCAAATAGACGGGTCGCGCCGCTTTTTGTTATCGATTCGCAAACTCGTCTTGATTCTGCCCGGCCAAGCCCGCACAGGAGCCGCGCCGGACTTCCGGTCATGACGAGTGCGCAGCAGGCCACAGGGCGGCAGGCTCAACCATGTAGCGCTGACGCGCGCGCCGGTCGTCGGTAAGGTCGTCTGCCAGCTTGTACGTGATAATGTTGCGTATTGCCCAGAACCCAGTTTGGAGCCGGAATGCCCCACCGCCGCAACATTGACATCGATCTTCTGCGCAGCTTCGTGACGATCGTCGAAGTCAGGAGCTTCACCCGTGCGGCCGAGCGTCTGCTGCGCACCCAGTCGGCCATCAGCCTTCAGATGAAGCGCCTGGAAGAGCAGCTGGAATGCAGGCTGTTCGAGCGCGGCGGCCGGGGCGTGGAGCCGACACAGGCCGGAATTCTGCTTCTGGGATATGCCCGCCGCATCCTTGGCGCCAATGACGAGCTTGTCGGCCGGATGGCGGAGCCGATGGTCGAAGGCAGGGTCATCATCGGCTCGCCCGAGGGGTTTGCGACAGAGCATCTTGTTGCGGTGGTGGCGCGTTTCTCACGCGCCTTTCCGCGGGTTCACATGTGCGTGCGGGCGGGTGGGCCCGAGGAGCTTGCCGAAGCGCTCTCCGCACAAGACATTGACCTGCTGATCGAGTGCCATGTCGAAGAGGACGCGCCGGGCACGCTGCTGATGCACGAGCCGCTGCAATGGTGCGTGGCCGATGGCGCGGAACCGGAAGTAGCCCATGAGGTTCCGGGCGAGCCGCTTCGGCTTGTCGTGCATACCGATCCCTGTCCGGTGCGGCAGGTGATGATGCGCCTGCTTGACCAGATAGGTCTTGAACGCCGAATCGTTTACGAAACCCAGTCCCGCTCGGGCGTTCAGGCAGCAGTCGGCGCCGGGCTTGGCGTCGGTGTGCTGCCCCGATCCAGCCTGCAGGCCGGCATGCACAGGCTGAACCATGCCGAGGGGTTGCCATCCCTGCCGGACCTGCGCGTTCTTCTGCAGCGCCGCGCGGAGCTTGATCCGGCTGCCGAGCGTTTTCATGGCTTCCTGCTGAACGTTTTCGGCGCTTCCGCCTGAACACCGGGCAGGCCAGTCGAAAATGCCGGGGTGGCATTGTTGGCTTTTGCTTGACGGGAAGCGCCCTGCGCGCTTATGCGCGCAGTCCCGCCAGCCGATGCAGGCGTGGCTTAGTCATGGCGACCGTAGCTCAATTGGTTAGAGCGCTGGTTTGTGGTACCAGAGGTTGCGGGTTCAAGTCCCGTCGGTCGCCCCACCTTTCAGACTTTTCCGGAACCTGATGCCGATCGTCGCCCATTCTGCTTTGCAGGGGTCATGGTTGCGGCTGCAAGGCCTGTTTACAGCCAGGGCAAAGGCAGGCAGGGGATGGGCCGTGCTGGCCTGACCCTGGCAGGATCAGGCCCGTGGATCATGGACCCGCTAAGGAGTGTTCGGCTGATGCAGGATCGCGGTTATGGCGTGCTTCTTCCTGTCGGGCTGTTCCTCGGGCTGGGGATCGGCCTTGCCGTTGGCGAGCCTTCCGCCGGAACCCTGATCGGGCTCGCCATTGCCGGCCTTGTCGCAGTGGCGTTACGCTTTCTTCGGCGCTGACCAGCGAATATTCTGCCAGACTGCTGACTGCCGGCCCTCAGGGCAGGGCGCGGCACATCCACACAACGCGACCGCGCAACCGCAAAGCTGCCGGGTCGCAATCCGGGACGGACGGATAGGCGCCATTGTCGGACAGGATCGTCACGCGGCCCGTGACGGGGTTGAGAGACAGGCGTTTGACCGTCAGGCCAGCATCGCTTTCGAGCACATGAAGCCCGTCGCAAGGCCGGGTGTCGGACAGGTTCACCAGCAGATGATCGCCCGCCATCAGCGTGGGAGCCATGGAATCGCCGCGCATCTCGATCGCCGCAAGGCATGAAGCCGGGATCCTGCCCATGCCCGCAAGGACGGACTGGTCGAGCATCAGTGGCGGCCTCTGGCCGCCGTCCATTTCGAGCCATGGAATGGGGATGGATGCCGAAGGGATGGCGCCTTCGGGGGCAAGGTTGATGGCTGGCTGATCCGCACGGGGGGCAGGGCCGCCCAGCAAGACTTCGCTGACTCCGAAATGCGCTGCCAGCTTGCGCCTGTCTTCCTCCGTCAGGCGGCGTGGAATGCCCCGCTTGATGAACTGCTGGATGTAGGCCGGGTTGCGACCGATCAGCCGTGACAGCGCGGCATAGCCCTTTCCTTCCGCCCGGATCATCGCGGCAAGGCGCGTGCGCACCGCAAGGCCGGGTTCGACGCCTGATTCCGCGACCGGCTCCGCTGCGCTTTCGCAAGGAACGATGGCTGACGAGGCAGACCCATGCGCTTTCAGGTCGCTGGCTTTGGTCATGCTGTCTCCGTCTATCACATTGAACATCGTCATAATCCTAGACACGTAGGAAATTAACAATCAGACACTTGCTGGCCGATTCGTCGTGATTGCCGGAGGGTGGGCGTTCCGGCTCATGGCGGAATACGGCTTCAATAAGGGTCGTCATGAGGAGTGTTAGCGACATGTCGCTCTTGCAGGCCATCGAGACTTGTCTGAAACTTACCAATGTGCCGCCCTCACGTTTCGGGCGGGACAGCGTACGTGATCCGCGCCTCGTGCATGATCTCAGGCGCGGGCGTCAGCCCGGCCAGAGGATCGAGAAGCGGGTGCACGCCTATATTGCCCACAGCATCGCATCCATTCCCGATACGGGCCTTGCCACGCCGTCGGCGCGGCGGTCTGCGGCGGCCCTGTTGCGCGCATCCGCGCGGGTGGTGGGCTGCGACGGTCCTGTTCCTGCCCGTGATCCAGCCACCGTGCCGGCCACTATATCAGCTGGTGGCGCAAGCCGGATCCAGCCGCGGATCGTTTCCGCAAGTCCGGGGGGAGGTTGCTGATGCGCATGCAGCTGAATGCCCTTCAGGGCCGTTTGCTGCGGGCGGTCCGTTCCGTCGTGATGGCCGGGAACGAGGCCGCTTTCGTGGATGAGGAGAAGGAAGCTGCCGGTCTCTTTCTCATTCTCGAGGATTTCTCCTGCGAGCCATGGGCGAGTCTGACCTTCCGGGGGGCACGGCACAGGCTGGACATCCGTCTTTCCGGCCCGAGGGATGCGGTAGAGGCCGGTTATGAGAAGCTCAGATGCCTTCCCGAAAGTCTGGATCTGGAACTTGCGGGTCATTTCCTGGCCGAACTGGAAATTGTAGAGAGCATGGGCGAAATCCACTCCGATGACAGGATGGGCATGTGCATCACGCTGGAGGCGCTGACCATCGAGGAATAGGAAATTAACGCAGTTAGCGGGAATTTCTTATGCCCTGTGGAGGCGGTGCGTGTGAATTACAGGCCAGAAGGCCGGCTGGCGGGCGGGCGGTGTATTGCCCGCCACATCGCCGGGTGAATCCCTCATCAAGAAATCCAGTAGGCGTAGGGCAAGCCATGCGCTAGAAACTGAGTCGCGCCCAAATCCGGGTGGAAAAAAGTTCAAGACGAGGCACCATGGCGGCTGACGGCGCAGGGTTTTCCCTGGGGTTTTACAACGGCATGGAGCCATCATCCGGGACCGGTGCAGGGGTAATCTGCATTCGGGGCACCGACATCAGGGGCGTCGGCATCAGCGGCGTTGATTTCAGCGGTGTCGGGGCCAGTGCTCTCAACTCAAACATACCGGGGGCCAGGAGATTCGGGGGCGTGGCCTTCCTGACCTGCCTTGCGCTGCTGCTTCTGCTTCAGGGCTGCAACGGTGCAGGCGGCGCACCGGAAGGCGCCGATGAGCGGCCGGCCATTGCCGCCAGCCTGCATGACGTTGGCGCGCGGGCAGAAAGCCAGGAGGCCGAAGCGACGGGCACGGTCCGGCTGCGGCGGGAAACCCCGCTTGCCTTCGTGACCAATGGCCGGGTTGCCAGCATCGCCGTGCGTGAAGGCGATGTCGTGCGGGCAGGGCAGTTGCTGGCAGCGCTTGATCCTTCCGCAATCGACTCAGCCCTGTCAGCTGCTGAAGCCCGCGCCAGCCAGGCCAGTGCGGAGCTTCAGCGGCAGAAGCAGCTGGCGCAGCAGGGCTGGGTATCGACGGCGCGTGTCGAATCCGCAGAAGCGGCCTACAGGGCGTCCGAGGCCGAGCGCAGCGCCGCCGCCTTCAACCGTCGCCACGCCCGGATCACCGCGCCTGCCGATGGTGTGGTGCTTTCCCGTCTTGCCGAGCCGGGGCAGACGGTTGCCGCCGGCGAGCCGGTTCTGGTTCTGGGCGAATATCCCAGCGGCCATGTGCTGCGCGTGCCGCTTCCGGCAGCGCTTGCAGCCGGCCTGGAGACCGGACGACAGGCCAATGTGCATTTCCCCGATGGCGCAGCCCCGGACATGGCGGCCCGCATCATCGAAGTTGCCGGGCGAGCCGACCCGGCAACGGGCACCTTCCAGGTGGAATTCGCCTTGCCCGCACACCCGGCCCTGCGGTCCGGCATGATCGCATCGGTCAGGATTGCGGGTGCGGGCGGGCCGGCGCCGCTGATGGTGCCGGCGACGGCAATCTTCTCGGCCCGGGCCGACGAAGGCTTTGTCTGGGTTGTCGACCCGGGAAGCGGGCGGATCGCGGCAAGGCTCGTGACGCTCGGCCGCGTGAGCGATGCCGGGGTAGAGATATTGGGCGGCCTTGCCCGTGGGGAACGGATCGTTTCCGCTGGCATAGACAGGCTGGCGGAAGGCGACAGGGTGCGGCCCGCGCCCGCTGCGCCAGCCGCCGCCGCGCCCGCAGCTTCCGCGCCTGTGGCCGGCTGACAGGCCCGCCATGAACGCGCTCATCGCCTTTGCTGTCCATCGCTGGCAGCTTACCCTTGTTCTCTTCGCGATGGTGGCGGCCCTGGGGCTCAACGCCTTCCTCTCCATCCCGCGCTCGGTCGATCCGACCTTCAAGGCCCCTGTGGTCACCGTGATCGCGCTGCTTCCGGGCGCCGACCCGGCGGACATGGAGCAGACGGTCGCCAAGCCCATCGAGGACGTGCTGGCCGGGCTCGATAATCTGACCCGGCTGCAATCCACCTCGCGCGACGGGCAGGCGGTTGTCACGGCCGAATTCGGCTGGGACAGCGACCCGGACCAGAATTACGACGAAGCCGTGCGCGAGGTGAATGCCATCCGCGCCAGCCTGCCGGAAGGCATTCAGCGGCTCGAATTCAGGCGCGTGCGCACATCCGATGCCGTGGTGGTTCAATATGCCATTGTTTCCGAAACAGCCTCATGGCGGCGGATGGAGAAGATCGGCAAGGATCTGAAGGAGCTGTTCCAGCGCCAGCCGGGTGTCCGCACCGCGACTGTATGGGGCGTGCCCCGGCCGGAAATGCGGGTTTCGCTCGATCTCGGGCGCCTTTCGGAACTGGGCATTCCCGTCACACTGGTGACCGATGCCCTGCGCGTGGGCGGCACGGATCTTCCGCCCGGTGCGCTGCGCGCGGGCGAACAGCGCCTCAACCTGCGTGCCGGTGGCGCGTTCCGAACCGTCGAGGAAGTGCGCGCGGTGCCGCTGCGCGCCGTTGACGGGCGGATGGTGCGTGTGGGCGATGTTGCAGCAGTGGGCTGGGAAACGCCGGAGCGCAGCCACATCACCCGCTTCAACGGCAAGCGCGCCATCTGGGTGACGGCGAACCAGAAGGACAATGTGAATGTCCTCGACGTGCAGAAGAATCTGATCGCTGCCGCCGACCGTTATTCCGCAACGCTGGCGCCCGACATGGAGATGCATCTCGCCTTCGACCAGTCGGACGATGTGCGCAGCAAGCTGGCGCTGCTGGCGCGGGACTTCGCGCTTGCCCTGTCCCTCGTGCTCATCACGCTGCTGCCGCTGGGGCCGCGCGCGTCTGCCGTGGTGATGGTCTCGGTTCCGCTCAGCCTTGCCATAGGCGTGCTGGTGATGTGGGTGCTGGGCTATTCGCTCAACCAGCTCGTCATCACCGGCTTCATCCTGGCGTTGGGCATTCTGGTCGATGATTCGATCGTGGTGGTGGAAAACATCGCCCGCCACCTGCGCATGGGCTACAGCCGGACGGCTGCCGCCCTTGCCGGCACGCAGCAGATCGCCATTGCCGTCATCGGCTGCACGGCGGTTCTCATCCTTGCCTTCCTGCCGCTCACGGCGCTTCCCGGCGGTGGCGGCAAGTTTACCCGCGGCCTTCCGATTTCGGTGATCGCAACCGTGCTCGCCTCGCTTGTCGTCTCGCTGACCATCATTCCCTTCCTCGCCTCGCGAATCCTGCCCCGCAAGGAAAGCGAGCATGGCAACCGCTTCCTTCAGGCCGTGCAGGGCGGGATCCACCGTTTCTACGGGCCGGTGCTGCATTGGGCGCTCGAGCGCCCGCGCCGCGCGCTTGCCGGCGCCACGGCGCTCTGCGTTGCGGTTCTGGGGCTGATTCCGGTTCTCGGCACCAGCCTCTTTCCGCCGGCTGATGTTCCCTATTTCCTTGTCGAGGTGGAAACATCGGAAGGGTCGGATATCGGCGCGACGGCACGCGCCATCGATTTTGTCGACAAGGTGCTGGCAGCCGAACCGCTTGTCATCGACCGGATGGCGAATGTGGGCCGGGGCAACCCGCAGCTTTTCTACAATGTCCGCGAGATTTCCCAGCAATCCAGCTATGGAACGGTTGCCGCCACCGTATCGGAATGGAACCCGCGCAAGGGTGAGGCCTTCATGGCGGGCCTCAGGGAAAAGTTCGCCGCCTATCCCGATGCCCGCATCACCGTGCAGCCTTTCCAGAATGGCGCGCCTGTCGAAGCGCCTATCGAATGGATTCTGACTGGCCCGGACCTTGCCATCCTGAAAGCCGAGGCCGCCCGCGCCGAAGCGATGATGCGCCAGACCCCGGGCACGCGCGACGTTCGCAACCCGCTTGCCTATGATCGTGTCGATCTCGAACTGGGGCTGGATGCGGACAAGGCTGCACTGCTGGGCGTTTCGCCGGCCGCCGCGCGCCGGGTGACGCGCCTTGCACTGGCTGGCGAACAGGCCGGCCGCTACCGCGATGCCGAAGGGGACAGCTATGATGTGGTTGTCCGCCTGCCGGTTGAAAGCCGCAGGGAAGGGCCGGGCGGTGAGCTGGTGGGCGCCCTGCAGCCGGTGGAGGCGCTTCAGCGCGTTTATGTGCCGACGGCTTCCGGCGAGGCCGTGCCGCTGCCGTCCATCGCTGAGCCGCATCTGTCCAGCGGGCCGGCGTCCATCTTCCGGTTCGGCCAGCAGCGAAGCGTCGCCATCACGTCCAACGTGGCCGACGGCTATCTCACCTCCAAGGTGAACCGCGAAATCGGCGATGGCCTTGCCAGTCTCGACCTGCCTGCCGGCTATGCCTTCGAACAGGGCGGCGAGGCGCGGGCGCAGGCGGAAAGCTTCGGTGGCATGGGCGGTGTGGCCGTTCTTGCCATCCTTGGCATATTTGCCATTCTGGTGCTGGAATTCGGCCGCTTCCGTGAAACACTGGTCGTGGCGGGCGTGATTCCGCTGGGCATGTTCGGTGGCCTGATCGCGCTTTTCCTCACCGGAAACAGCATCAGCTTCACGGCGGTCATCGGTTTTGTTGCCCTGATCGGAATCGAGATCAAGAATTCGATCCTGCTGGTCGATTTCACCACCCAGTTGCGCCAGCAGGGCGTGGAGCTTCGCGAGGCGATCGAGCGGGCGGGGGAGGTGCGCTTCCTGCCCGTTCTCCTGACCAGCGTGACAGCGGTTCTGGCGCTGCTGCCGCTGGCGCTGTTCGGCAGTGCGCTCTACTCGCCGCTGGCATGGGTCATCATTGGCGGGCTGATTTCTTCCACGCTGCTCAGCCGGGTTGTCACGCCTGTCATGTATCTGCTGCTCGTGCGCCATGCCCCGCCGATGGAAGCCCCGCTCGATTCACCCCAGCCCCTTCCGGAAAACTGATCTGTCCTTTCCGCCGGCCATGGCCATGGCTAAGGGCATGGCCTGGACAGGATGATGGATCACCAGCGTGAAGGAGCGAACATGGCAGATGCACCGGAGCCGCGCATGAAGAACATCGCGCTGCTCATCGATGCCGACAATGCATCGCCGGACAGCCTCGATCCGGTGCTGACGGTGCTGGCCGAACTGGGGGCGGTCAACATCCGCCGGGTCTATGGCAACTGGTCCAAGTCGGCCCTGAAGGGCTGGCAGGACATGGCCCACCGCCATGCGCTCGATCCCTACCAGCAGTTCGATGTGACCAAGGGCAAGAACGCGACGGACATGCGCATGACGATCGATGCCATGGACCTGCTGTTCGGCGGTCGGGTGGATGGTTTCGGAATCATGTCGAGTGACAGTGATTTCGGCCCGCTGGCCACACGCATCCGGCAGGACGGGCTGGTCGTCTATGGTTTTGGCCGGGCGACGACCCCTGAATCCTTCCGCAATGCCTGCACGCGTTTCATCGAAGTGGAAAGGCTGGCCAGAAGCGCTGACATCCCGGCCGAAACGGTCGAGGTGGACAGGGAAATGGTCGATCTCCTGTCGATGGCGCTCAAGGAATCGAGGCGCGATGCGCAGGGCTATGCGCGGCTGTCCGAAGTGGGCAGCAGGGCGGGGAACCGCTCCTCCTTCGATGTCCGCAACTATGGCTTCAGCCGGCTGTCGGATCTTGTCGCCGCAATCCCCAACTTCCAGCTGGAAACACGGGACAATCAGCATTTCGTGCGACGGGTGCGCTGAGGCGCCCGGCGGCACGCCCTGTCCTGATCTGCGCCCTGATCAGCCCAGCCGTGCGAGCGCCGCCCGCAGGCGTTCGGCTTCGGCGGCGCGGGCTGCATGGTCTTCGCGCGCCTTTTCCACGGCCTCCGGCTTGGCGCGTTCGGTGAAGCTGGGGTTCGACAGCCGCGCCGCCAGGCTTTTCGCTTCCTTGTCCGCTGCTTCCGCTGCCTTTGTCAGGCGCGTCTTTTCCGCATCGAGGTCGATGATGCCAGCCAGCGGAAGGGCGTAGGTCAGCCCCTCCACCACGATCTGCGCCATCCCGCCTTCGGGCGCGGGGGTGCATTCGATCCGCTCCACCCGCGCCAGCCGCTCCAGCGCCGTGCGGTGGCGTTCGAGCCTTGCCGCCAGCCCGGCATCGGCTTCGGCGGCATGCAGCGCGAGCCTCGCGGCCGGCGGCACGTTCAGTTCGGTGCGGGCCGAGCGGATGGCCGAGACAAGCTCGACAAGCCAGGCGATCTCGTCGCTGGCGGCATCCTCGCGCGGTGAAAGTTCCGGCCATTGCGCCAGCACCAGATCCTGTGTGCGTTCACCCTGCGCGTGCCACAGTTCCTCTGTGATGAAGGGCATGGCCGGGTGCAGGCAGATGAGGATCTGATCGATCACCCAGCCGGCAACCGCCCGTGTTTCCCGTGCGGTCTCGCCCTCTTCGCCCAGCAGTGGCTTGATCAGCTCCAGATACCAGTCGCAGAAACGGCTCCAGACGAACTGGTAGAGCGTGGCGGCATACTGGTCGAACCGGTAGGCGCTGAGCGAAGCCTCGGCGTCGGCGGCCATGCGGGCGGTTTCCGCAAGGATCCAGCGGTTCACGGCCAGCCTTGCTTCAGGCTCGGCCGCAGACGCGGATGCGCCGATCCCCTGGGACTGGGCAAATCGCACGGCGTTCCACAGCTTGGTGGCGAAGTTCCTGTAACCCTCGACCCGCTTTTCGTCGAACTTCACGTCGCGGCCCTGCGCTTCGCTGGCAGCCATGGTGAAGCGCAGCGCATCGGCGCCATAGCGGTCAACCAGTGCCAGCGGATCGACCGTGTTGCCCTTCGATTTCGACATCTTCTGGCCCTTCGCGTCCCGCACGAGGCCATGGCAGTAGACGGTGTGGAAGGGCGCCTCGCCGGTCAGTTCCAGGCCCTGCATCATCATGCGGGCAACCCAGAAGAAGATGATGTCGAACGCGGTGACAAGCACATCGCCGGGATAGTGGCGGGAAAGATCCGCGCTATCCTGCGGCCAGCCAAGCGTCGCGAAGGGCCAGAGGCCGGAAGAGAACCAGGTGTCGAGGACATCCTCGTCCTGCCGCAGAGCAACGCCGGGGCCGGCCTTTTCCTGTGCTTCTGCTTCGGTCGTGGCGACGATCACCGTGCCGTCGGGCGTGTACCAGGCCGGAATGCGGTGGCCCCACCACAGCTGGCGCGAAATGCACCAGGGCTGGATATTGTCCATCCAGTTGAAATAGGTCTTTTCCCAGCTCTTCGGCACAAAGGCCGTCCGGCCGTCGATCACCGCCGCGCGCGCCTCTTCGGCAAGCTTGCTGGCATCGACATACCATTGGTCGGTGAGCCAGGGCTCGATCACCACGCCCGACCGGTCGCCGTGGGGCACCTGGATGACCTTGTCCTCCACCTGTTCCAGCAGGCCGAGCGCATCGAGATCGGCGACGATGCGCTTGCGGGCCTCGAAGCGGTCGAGGCCGCGATAGGCTTCCGGGATGGAGGCGTCATCGAGGATGCGGGCATCGGCATCTAGGATGTTGATCCAGCCGATGTCGCGGTGGCGCTCGTAGACGGCCCAGTCGTTGAAATCATGGGCCGGTGTGATCTTCACGCAGCCAGAGCCGAGCTCCGGGTCCGCCCATTCGTCCCCGATCACGGGGATAAGCCGGCCCGTCAGCGGATGGGCGATCATCCGGCCGATGAGGTGGGCGTAGCGCGCGTCCTCCGGGTTCACGGCCACGGCCGTGTCGCCCAGCATCGTTTCCGGCCGGGTGGTGGCGACAACAAGATGACCCGAGCCATCGGCGAGCGGGTAGCGCAGGTGCCAGAAATGGCCCTGCACCTCGCGGGTTTCGACTTCGAGGTCGGAAATGGCGGTCTGGAACTTCGGGTCCCAGTTCACCAGCCGCTTATCTCGATAGATGAGGCCGCGCGCGTGCAGGGTGACGAACACATGGGTGACGGCGGCCGTGAAGCCCTCGTCCATGGTGAAGCGTTCGTTCGCCCAGTCGCAGCTGGCGCCCAGCCGGCGCATCTGGCGGGTGATGGCGCCGCCCGATTCCGCCTTCCAGGCCCAGACCCGCTTCAGAAAGGCCTCGCGGCCCATGCCCTGCCGGGTCAGCCCTTCATCGGCCAGCGTGCGTTCTACCACCATCTGGGTGGCGATGCCGGCATGGTCGGTGCCCACGATCCAGCGCGCATCCTTGCCCTTCAGCCGCTGCCAGCGGATGAGGATGTCCTGCAGGGTCTGATTCAGCGCATGGCCGATGTGCAGCACGCCCGTGACATTGGGTGGCGGCAGCACGATGGTGAAAGGCGTGGCGCCGGGCCGTTCCGGGCGGAAGGCGCCCGCCTGTTCCCAGTGCGGATACCAGCGCGCCTCGATGGCGGCCGGGTCGAAGGTCTTGTCGAGGCGGGGTGTTTGGGCTGTTTCGGACATGGGGGCGGATTAGCCGCCCGGGGCGCATCTGAAAAGCGCCCAATCCCCGGCTTCCCTTTCCCTGCCGTCAGTTGCGGCCGGTCAGGCGGGCGATTTCCTCGGCGGCCATCTTCTGGACGATTTCCGGCAGATGGGCTTTCAGCCATGCCTGCACATGCGGCCGGATCATTTCGGCGAGGAATTCCTCGACCGTCCGCTGCATGCCCGGAACCGGCAAGGCGGCGTGTTCGGCATGGGCGACGCGGGCAAGCAGCGCTTCCGTGATGGCTGCAGGCGTGAGCGGCTGAGCGGAAGACAGGCTTTCCGGCGCCTCATCCTGCGGATCGGCATCGACGGTGCCAGCTGACGGCATTTCAACATCCGCCGCCGCATCGTCCGCCATGGATTCCGCGGGGGCCTCGGCCGGCCTTGCCGGGCGCTGGGCCGCACGCGCCGATGGCGGTGGCGCTTCCCCCCCAACCGTCGCGCGGATCGATTCGAGGATGGAGGCGAGATTGGGATCGAGGGGCTTGCTCATCTTGCCATCTGCCTCATGGTTGCGGGCCCATGGTCGAGGCGGCGCGGTTGCGGTCCGTGTCGGTGCGCGGGTCAGGATCATATCCGAACTCGCTCCAGCCCTTGCCACGCACGCGGCGGGCATTGGCCTCCGGATCATAGCGCGCAACGGCTATTCCATCCAGCACCGGTTCAAGCCGTCCGATGGTTTCGAGCAGCCTGTAGATCGCGACATGGCGGTCACGCTCGGCCTGCACCAGCGAAACGCGGGCGTTCAGAAGTTCCTGCTCGGCGTTCAGAACGTCGAGGATGTCGCGGCTTCCGACGGTGTTTTCCTGCTTCACGCCTTCGGCGGCAAGGCTGCTGGCGTCCACCTGCGCCCTGGAGCTTTCGATGATCGCCTCGGCAGTCTTCAGAATGGTCCAGTTGGCGGTCGCGGCTTCGCTTACCAGACGCTGGGTCTGGGTGATGGTTTCCAGCTGCTCGCTCTGCCGCGCCTGCGCCTGCCGCACCCGCGCCGAGGCAAGGCCGCCGGTCAGCAGCGGCATGCTGGCCGTGACACCCACCTGGGGCACGAAACCGGAAATGCCGAAGAAGGGGCCGGTTGCCTTGGTGTAGGCGCCCGTCGCCTGGACCCCGACAGTTGGCAGGCGCTCGCGCTTGGCCGTGAGCACATCGGACCTGGCAGCCTGTTCATCCAGTTTCGAGGCAGCCAGCAGGGGGTTGGTTTCAAGCGCCATGTCCCGCGCCTGTTGCGCCGAAGCCGGAACCGGCGGCAAAGGTGGCAGGGGAGCTAACGCACCCGGTGCGCGGCCGACAAGGCGCTCATAGGCCTGTTCCGCCTGCACCAGCTGGCCGCGCGCCGAAATCAGCCCGGCCTGTGCGGAGGCCAGGCGCGCTTCCGACTGGGCGACATCGGTGCGGGTAAGATCGCCGACTTCGAACCTGTCGCGCGAGGCCTGCAGCTGCTGTTGCAGCACCTTAACCTGATTTTCGTTGAGGCGCACGAATTCACGGGCGCGCAGCAAGTCGGCATAGGCCGTCACCGTATCGACGATGACCTGATATTCGACCGACAGCAGCCGGGCGCGCGCTGCTTCGATCCGGGCTTCCGCGGCGGAAAGGTCTGAGCGGATGCGCCCGCCCTGCCAGATGGCCTGATTGAGGGTGATGCCGGCGCGCCAGGTCTGGCCAAGATCGCCGAAATTCTCGGTCATGTTCTGCGTGAAGCTGCCGCTCAGGGCAGCGCTCGGCCGTGTTCCCGATGCGATCAGCGGCACGCTTTCATCGATCTGCCGCAACTGGGCACGTGCCGCAGCCACCTGCGGGTTACCCGAATAGGCGGCGGCAATCGCATCCTGAAGGGTTTCGGCGGAAACGGGCGATACAGCGACAAGCGCTGCCGGAACCGTGGCAAGAAGGATTGGGCGCATGAGGGGCTTTCAGAATGTGAAGGCCGGGGGCCTCCGGAAACCGGGCAGCAGGCTGCCGGATGTTTCCGCAAAGGGATCGAGGTGCAGCAGTCCCGACTGCTTCCGACCGCGTGCGGCGCGAGCCACCCCGTCTGGTCCGACGAGGATGGTGAAAAGCCGGCCCCCCTCGGCCAGCTGGGCGGCAAGGTCGTCGGGCAGCTTTTCCACGGCACCGTCGACCAAGATGAGGGTATAGGGGGCGCCATCCGCCCAGCCGGATTCGAGCGGGCCTTCGACAACCGCCACATTGGTGTAACCGCGCAGTTGCTCGCGCGCCCGTGCCGCGAGCGCGGCATCGCTTTCCAGCGCCGTCACATGGCCGGCTAGCCCGGAAAGCACGGCGGCGGAATAGCCGGTTGCAGCGCCGATCACGAGAACGCGGTCATCCTCTTCAGGCATCGCTTCCTCGATCAGGCGGCCGAGCGAAAGCGGCGACAGCAGTTCGCGGCCGCTGCCGACCGGCTGCGGTGCATCCACATAGGCAAGGCCCCGGCGATCGGGCAGCACATAGTCTTCACGCGGAACGGCGAAGAAGGCGGCAACGACGCGTGGCGTCACGATGCCACAGGGCTTCAGCTGGCTTTCGATCATTGCCTCGCGCGGGGCGAGGGCGGTTGCGGAAACGGCGGTGGCCACGTCTGGGAGCCCCTTCGAGCTGGATGAAATCGGAACTGGTTGGCCCTGATACAGAGGGGGCGGGCCTGCCGCAACTGGCCGTGAAAAGGGCGACAAGCGGCGCGCGAGGCATTAGGAGGCTGCTTCAGACAGTGGAGACAGGTTCAAGATGGTTGAAGCCGAATGGTGGGACTATGACGACGCGGCCGAGATGGCCGAGGCGGTTGCGGGCGATGCGCAGTTCCTGATCGAATCGGCGCTCGATGCGCGCGGCGATGCCGTGGCCGCGCTTCCCGGCAGCGCTTCCGTCGCCGGCATTCTCGACAAGCTGAAAGGCGCGCGGCTGAAATGGAAGGATGTCACGATCGTCCCGACGGATGATCTGCTTGTTCCGGTGGACAGCCCGCTGTCACGCGTGCGGGTGCTGGCGGAACGATTCCTGCCGCTGGGCGCGCGGGTTCTGCCGCTGACCGGCGGAAATCTGGCTGTCGGCGATGCCGGCCGGGCAGCCGATGCCCGCCTGCAGGCCATCCACTGGCCGCCTGACGTTGTCTGGCTGGACGTGAACGAGCATGGCCATGCCGCAGGAATCGCCCCCGGACCGGACTTCGAGGCGGCGATCACGGCGCCGCACCGCGCCATCGGTCTCACGCCGGATCCGCTACCTGCCGATGCGCCCCATGCCCGGGTGACGCTGACCCGCTCGGCGATCCTGTCCTCCCGGGCCATGCTGATTTCCTGCCGTGGCCAGAAGGCGCGCGACCTGCTCGAGGCCGCCCTCGAGGACGGGGCGGGGTCCAGGCATCCGATCGGCCGGATTCTGGCGGATGCCGACCAGGCCATCGACATCCACTGGGCCCCCTGAAGCCGGGGATCTGGCGATGGACGGGCTGACACGCGCGGTGGAGGCCAGGGCGGGGGTGATCTGCGCCGACATCGGCGGCACCCGCGCCCGATTTGCCATCGCGCGGCAAGGCGAAGACGGCAGCATCGGGCTGTCCGATATCGTCCGTCTCGAAGTGGCCGCGCATGACAGTCTCGAAGCGGCTTTCCGCGCCTTTGCCGATGCTGTCGACGGCCCGCTTCCCGATGTTGCGGGCATTGCCATTGCAGGGCCGGTGGAAGGGGCGGAACTGCGCTTCGCCAACAACCCATGGATAGTCCGGTCCGCCAGTCTCGCTGGCCAACTCGGCCTTGGGCACGTGGTCCTGGTGAATGACTTTGCGGCGGTCGCCCATGCCGTTTCCGTTTGCGGCAAGGATGCGCTCGAACCGCTCGGCGAACCGCTCGGCGATACGAGCGCGCCCCTGCGGCCCGGCCTTCCGGCAGATGGCTGGGTGACGGTGATCGGTCCCGGCACCGGGCTGGGCGTCGCGCTGTTGCGCACGGGCAATATGCCGATCGTGCAGGCGACAGAAGCGGGTCACATCGGCTTCGCCCCGCATGACACCTTCGAGGACAGGCTGCTCGCGTCACTCAGGGAAGACATCGGCCGCGTTTCGGTCGAGCGTGTCGTCTCCGGTCCCGGCCTCGCGGCGATCGCCCGGCAACTGGCACATGATGCCGGAACGGAATGGCTGGGGATGCCCGATGCCGAACTCTGGGCGGCCGCAATCGGGGATGAGGGCGGCCCGGCACGCGCGGCGCTCGACCGTTGGCTGCGGATGCTGGGCAGTGTTGCCGGCGATCTGCTGCTAGCCCACGGGTCGCAGGCGCTGGTGCTTGCCGGCGGTCTTGCGGCGCGCGCGTCCCATCTTGTTGCCGGCTCGGGCTTTTCGCGACGCCTTGCCGACAAGGGGCGGTTTTCCGATCATCTCGCCAGCTTGCCGCTGTTCAGGCTCACCCATCCGGAGCCGGGCCTGCTCGGAGCCGCCATCGCCTGCCTTCGCGCCACCGGACGCTGACCATGCTGCCTGTTCCGGCCCCCGGGCGGCTCATACGGTCGCGCGTCACTGTATCTATCTTGCAACGCTTCCGGGCCTTCTTTCCCACCTGACACGGGTGTCAGGTTTCGCGGGAGGGTGCAGCCTTTAGAGCGGCGCGCAAATACCCATCCGTAAATTTCGGTGGGTCGGGCAGGAAACCACCGGGCTCAAAGTCCGCCGGTTTCGCAAGCGGTCTTCACGACGGCCCGTGCCCGGAATTCGAATGCTTTTGTCCTTGGGAGGTTACATGTCGATTTCGTCTGCACGCGCCATTCTGGCGCTTGGTGCGTCCACCATCGCGCTCACGTCCGCGCCTGCCGCTTTCGCCCAGGATGCCCAGGTCGGAATCGGTGACATTGTCGTCACGGCGCAGCGCCGCGCGGAATCGATCAACGACGTTCCGATGTCGATCCAGGCCTTCGGCTCCGAAAGCCTCGAGGCAATGCGCGTCACCGACGTCAAGGACCTCACGGCGATGGTTCCGAGCTTCGGGGTCAACCAGAGCTATCAGGGTGTGCCGACCTACACGATGCGCGGCATCGGCTTCAACACGATCAACCTGTCGGCCACCTCCACTGTCGGCACCTACACCGATGAAGTCGCCTACGCCTATCCGATCATGAACACCGGCCCGATGATCGACATCGAGCGCGTCGAGGTTCTGAAGGGGCCGCAGGGCACGCTCTATGGTCGCAACACCACCGCCGGCCTCATCAACTTCGTCACCGGCAAGCCCAAGGACGTCGTCGAGGGCATGGTCACGCTCGAACTGGGCGACTATGAGACGGTGAATGTCGGCGGCTACATCACCGGCCCGCTCGCCGATCGCCTGCAGGTCCGCCTGGCGTTCCGCGCCGATACCAGCAGCGAAGGCTGGCAGAAGAGCAACACGACCGGCCAGAAGCTCGGCAAGGTTTCCAAGTATGGTCTGCGCGGCTCGCTTGCCTTCCAGCCGACCGACACAACCAACATCGATGCCTCTGCGACCTACTGGATCAACAAGTCCGACACCGTCGCGGCCCAAGGCATCGGCTTCACCCCGGCATCGACGCCCGGTTCCGGCAATTCGGCCAGCTTCTTCAACGCGCCGGGCCTTCCCGAATATATCGCCAACAATGTCCCGACCCGCGGCAACCAGGCGGACTGGCAGCCCCGCGCCGGTCGCGAACAGGACATCGGCGTCACGCAGGGCATCAAGGGTCCGCTTCAGGAAGACAATTGGTTCCTTGGCCTGAAGCTGCGTATCGAGCAGGAAATCGGTGATACGACGCGTTTCGTCGCGCTTACCGGCTACAATGAATTTCGCCGCGACGCCGTGTTCGACTGGTCGGGCGCGCCCTACAACATTCTGGCGCAGGATGCTGCGGGCAAGATCGAATCCTTCGCCCAGGAAGCCCGCTTCGAGGGTGAAAACGGCCCCGTGAACTGGCTCGTCGGTGGCTATTATGCTGTCGATACCATTGTCGACAGCAACAAGACCCAGCTGGGTGACAACGCCAACGTCGCGCTGGTCCGCGCCGGAGCGGCCGGCCTTCTGAACACGCCGTTCAACACCGGCGGCTACACGCTTGATGACCTCGGCTATGCCTTCCGCCAGTATGAGGATATCGGGAACTTCAAGACCAAGACCTGGAGCGTCTTCGCCAACGCCGACGTCGAGCTGACGCCGACCCTGAAGGCAACCGCCGGCGTCCGTTACACCGAGGATCTCCAGCGCTACACGGGCTGCTCGCGCGATATCAACGGCAGCATGCTGCCCAACGTCAACGTCTTCAACCGGGCGCTCTTCTTCCAGGTCTATGGCGTTCTCGCCGACCCGATCGAAGCCAACCAGTGCAACACCTTCAGCGTGGAAAACGGCAGCTTCGGCGCCGTCCAGTCGACGCTTGATGAAAACAATGTCGCCTGGCGCCTTGCGATGAACTGGCAGCCCAACGATACGGCGCTTCTCTATGCGTCGGTCTCGCGCGGCTTCAAGTCGGGCGCGACGCCGGTGAACGCGGCCAGCAAGGCCGAGCAGAATGCGCCGGTGACACAGGAAAAGCTGACCGCCTATGAAGTCGGCACCAAGCTTTCGCTGCTGGATCGTCGCGTCCAGACCAACGCCGCCTTCTTCTACTACGACTATAGCGACAAGCAGATCAGCACCTACTTCGCGGATCCGATCTACACGGCCCTGTCGCGCCTCGACAACGTGCCCGACAGCCATGCCTATGGCTTCGAAGCCGATGTGACCGCGCAGCTGATCGACGGCCTGACGGTCTCGGCGACGGCGCTGTGGCTGGAAACGAAGATCAATGGCTATATCGGCACCAACGCCGCCGGCCAGACCCAGAATTTCGACGGCGCAGGCTTCATCTACAGCCCGAAGTTCCAGGGCACGGTGACTGCCCTTGTCGATGTGCCGCTGACCGAGGGCATCAACTTCACGGCCATGGGTAACGTGCGCCATCAGAGCAGCTCGAACACCATCTTCGAGGATCTGGAAGGGTATCGCATCCCGGCCTATGCTCTGGTGAACGCCAGCATCGGCCTGCGTGCCGATGACGCAAGCTGGGCCGTGAACTTCTGGGCCCGCAACCTGTTCGACCGCTACTACTGGAGCGCCGCGACGTCGAACGCCAACACGGTGGTCCGTTTCCCGGGCCGGACCCGCACCATGGGTCTCACGGGAACCTTCCGCTTCTGATGGGTGCAAGGGGCCCGGCGCCATGCGAATGGCGCCGGGCCCTTTTTCATGTCAGCTGAAATCATGTCCGGGGAGAGACAGGGATGACAGGCAGCAACGTCGCGGGCACGGCCCGCAATTCCGATGAAGTGCGCGTTGATGCGCTTGTGGTGGGCGCCGGCTTCGGCGGCCTCTACATGATCCACCGCCTGCGCGAGGCCGGCTTCAGCGTGCAGGGCATCGACCGCGCGGGCGATGTTGGCGGCACCTGGTACTGGAACCGCTATCCGGGCGCCCGCTGCGACATCCCAAGCCTGATGTATTGCTACAGCTGGTCGGAAGAGCTGCAGCGCGAATGGCGCTGGAGCGAGAAATACGCCACCCAGCCGGAAATCCTCGCCTATGCGGAATTCGTGGCTGACCGTTTCGACCTGCGCCGCTCCTACCAGTTTGACACGGTGGTGACGGCCGCGACCTTCGACGAGGCAAGCGGGGACTGGCGCGTCGAGACAGACAGGGGGCAAATCTTCCGCGCCCGCTGGCTGGTGATGGCCACCGGCTGCCTTTCCGTTCCGCGCGGGGCGGATCTTCCCGGCTCCGACCGCTTCAGAGGCCTCAGCCTCGTCACTGGCGAATGGCCGCATGAGCCGGTGGATTTCAAGGGCAAGCGCGTTGCCGTCATCGGCACCGGCTCGTCCGCTATCCAGTCGATCCCGCTGATCGCGAAGGATGCCGAAAAGGTGCTGGTGTTCCAGCGCACGCCCAACTTCAGTCTGCCGGCCCTCAACTGCCCGCTGACGGACGAGGAAGTGCAGATGTTCCGCGAGGCCTTCCCGGCCTATCGCCAGGCGCTGCTGAGCGGAGACCCCGGCATCGAGCTTCCCCCCGCCGACTGGGAGCCGACGGACGATGAACTGCAGCAACTGGTGCAACTGCTGTGGAATGGCGGCGGGCTTGTTTCAACGGTGCAGATTCCGAACCTGACGCGCAGCGAGCGGATCAATGACGCCGCTTCCGATTTCGTGCGCGGCAAGATCCGCGAAATCGTCAAGGACCCGGTGCTGGCCGACAAGCTGACGCCGCGCGGCTTCCCCATCGCCACCAAGCGCGCCTGCGTCGATACCGACTATTACGAGACCTATAATCGCGACAATGTCGACCTGATCGACCTGAACGAAACGCCGATCATCGAGATCACGGAAACGGGCGTGAAGACCTCGGCCGGTGTGCACGAGGCCGACATCATCGTCTATGCCCTCGGCTTCGACGCGATGACGGGCGCTCTCACCCGGATCGACATCCGCGGTCGTGGCGGCGAGCGTCTGCGCGACCGCTGGAAAGCCGGCCCGGGCACCTACCTCGGCATGGCGATCAACGGTTTCCCCAACATGTTCACCGTCACGGGGCCGGGCAGCCCCTCGGTGCTGATGAACGTGATCACGGCGGCCGAACATCATGTGGACTTCATCTTCGAGGCCCTGAGCCGGGCGCGCGCCGAAGGTGTCATGCTGATCGAGGCACGGCCCGACGCGCAGGATGACTGGGTGGCCCATTGCAACGCGGAAGCGGAAAAGACGCTCTTTCCGCGTGCTGCATCCTGGTACATGGGCGCCAATGTCCCGGGCAAGCCGCGGGTTTTCCTTCCCTATGTGGGTGAAGGCTACAAGAAGCGCATCGATCGCGAGGCCGCGGAAGGCTATCCGGGCTTTGTCCGTGAAAATGCGGTAACTGACGAGCCTGCCAGCTTGGAACAGGTGGCCAAGGCTTCCTAAGAGAGAGATGAACCTGACCCTGGGGAGGGACGAATGACTGACGTGATGGACACCTTTGGTGGCGCGCTTTCCGAACATGCGCGGACCCAGCCCGATGCCGTTGCCCTGCGCTTCCGCGAGAGGGTATCGACCTACCGTGAATTCAATGCCCATGCGAACCAGGTGGCGAACGCGCTGATCGCCGCCGGAATCGGCAAGGACGCGCGCATCGCCTATCTGGGCAAGAACAGCGATCATGCCGTCGAACTGGTGATGGGTGCCGCCAAGGCCGGCGTCGTGTTCGTGCCGATCATCTGGCGGCTTGCCGAGCCTGAGATCGACTATATCGTCAATGACTGCGGCGCCGCGATGATCTTCGTGGAGCCGGAATTTGCCGATCGCGTGCGCCATGCCGGCGAAAAGGGTGTGCCCATCGTGCTGATGGGCGAGGAAGGCGGCAACCCGTCTTGGCCGCGCTTTGCAGCCTGGCGCGACGCAGCCCCTGACAGCGAACCGCAGGTCAAGGTCGTGCCCGAGGATGTTGTCCTCCAGCTCTACACCTCCGGCACCACCGGCTTCCCCAAGGGCGCCATGCTCACCCACGCCAATGGCACCCGCTTCCGCGCCGTTCTCCAGAAGGCCGAGCTGCCCTGGATGAACTCGGAAAAGGGCGAGAGCATCATGCTCGCCATGCCCTATGGCCATATCGCCGGTGTGGGCGGCACTCTGCTGGCGGTGCATGCCGGGCAGGAAATGATCATCCTGTCCGAGTTCGAGCCGGGCGCGGTGCTCGACACGATCGAGAATTATCGCATCCGCCGCCTGTTCATCGTGCCGGCCGCGATCAAGATCCTGCTGGAGCATCCGCGTGCCGCCAACACGGATTTCTCCTCCATCAAGACCTTGTCCTATGGCGCCAGCCCGATCCCGCTTGAACTGTTGAAGCAGGGCATTTCGGTTCTGAAGTGCGGCTTCGTGCAGATGTACGGCATGACCGAGACATGGGGCACTGTCGTCGCCCTGCCACCCGAGGACCATGGGCCGGACAGGCTGCGGGTGATGTCGTCGGCCGGCAAGGCGCTTCCCGGAGTCGAGATCCGCATCCTCGATGAAGAGGGCAAGGATCTGCCGCCCAACACCGTGGGTGAAGTCGCCATTCGCGGCCCGTCCGTCATGAAGGGCTACTGGAACCGCCCGGAAGACACGGCCCGCACGCTGATCGGCGATGGCTGGCTGCGCACGGGTGATGCCGGGCTGCTCGATGAAGAGGGCTATCTCTTCATCCAGGACCGCATCAAGGACATGATCATCACCGGCGCCGAGAATGTCTATCCGGCCGAGGTGGAAAGCGCGATCTACGGTCACCCGGATGTCGCCGATGTCGCCGTGATCGGCGTGCCGGACGAGAAGTGGGGCGAGGCCGTCAAGGCCTGCGTTGTCCTGAAGCCCGGCGCCAAGCCGGACGCCGACTCGATCATCGCCCATGCGCGCTCGAAGATCGCGGGCTTCAAATGCCCGAAATCCATCGATTTCATCGCTGAACTGCCGCGCAACCCCTCGGGAAAGATCCTGCGCCGCCAGCTTCGCGAGCCTTATTGGGAAGGCCGCGAGCGTCGCGTGAACTGAAGCCCCTGCGCACCAACTAAAAATCCACAGAAAGAGACCGCCATGGCCATGATGCTTACCGAAGAACAGCAGATGCTGAACGATGCCCTGGCGCGGCTGCTTGAAAAGCACGGGCCGGGCGCGGCGGGTGATGCACCCTGGCGCGACATGGCGGAAACCCTCGGCCTGATGGGCCTGGGCATTCCCGAGGACAAGGGCGGCCTTGGCGGTGGTGCGATCGATGCCGGTGTCGTCATGATGGCGCTTGGCCGGGCGCATGTCGTCGTTCCCTGGATCGAGAACTGGGCCGCTGCCGGGCTGCTTGCCCGCGCCAACGGTTCCAAGGCGCTGCTCCAGTCGGTGACTTCGGGCGCGGCCCGGCTTGCGCTGGCGGCAGCCATTCCCTTTGCCGGCGCTGCCTTCCGCGCCGGTGCCGGTGGCACGGTTTCGGGTGAACTTGCGATGGTGGCAGGTGCTGCAGGCGCCACGCATCTGCTCATTCCGGCCGAAGATGCCGATGGCCTTTCCATCCGCCTTGTTGCGGCGGATGCAGCCGGTGTCACGCGCACCGTCCGCCGCCTTGTGGATGGAAGCGACGCCGCCGACATCCGGCTCGATGCGGTCGCCGACACCTCGGCTCCTGTGATTGCCGGTGCTGACGCGGCGGATGCCCTGATCCAGTGGGCCACCGATGCCATCGTTGCCGGCCGGGCGGCCGAAGCCATCGGGCTTTGCCAGACACTGATGGCGGATACGGTGGATTATGCCCGCACCCGCAAGCAATTCGGTGTCGCCATCGGCACCTTTCAGGTGCTGCGGCACCGCATGGTGGACATGCAGATGGCGCTCGACCGGGCCGAGGGCGTGGTCGAGAATGCGCTCGAAACGCTTGGCGGGGACGCTGCCGACCGCGCCCGCATGGTGAGCGCGGCCAAGCATCTGGGCGACGAGGCGGCCCGTATCGTGGGCGAGGGGGCTGTCCAGATCCATGGCGGCATGGGCGTGACGCAGGAGCTTCGCGTCGGCAATTATTTCCGCCGTGCCCGCCTGCTCATCCAGGCATCGGGTGGCTCTGCCGCGCATCTGCGACGCTACGCCGCCGCCTGAGCCGCGCTGGCCCGTTTCCGGGCCATAGTCTGCAAGGAATGAACAAGCCTCCGGGCCGCAAGGCGCCGGAGGCTTTGTCTTTTTCTGCCTTGCCCTGACAGGTTTTGCCCTGACAGATTTCCGGCATGAAAAAACCGCCCGGCCTGGAAGGCGGGCGGTCTCTTCATCCGGAGGGCCGTGAAAGTCCCGGAAAGGTCAGCGCATGTCGATGATGGCCTTCGCCAGGATATCGCGCTGGATTTCGTTGGAGCCGGCATAGATACTGGACGCACGGTTGTTGAGATAGCGGGGCAGGGCGGTCGCCAGCAGATCTTCCAGCCCGTCTTCCGTTTCCAGCCCGGCTTCGCCGCCGGCAATGTCGAGGGCGAGGAGATCGAGCCGCTGCGAGGCTTCCGTGCCGAGAATCTTCAGCATCGAGGCGCGCGTTGCGGCAGCCGGGCCCTGGCTCGGTTCGCGCATGGATTTCATCTCCATCGCCATCAGCGCCTGGATGCCGATTTCCTCGGCTGCGATTCGTTCCGCATTGCCGGGCAGCTGGTCCCAGCCGGTGCGGGCGGCGGCCTTCTTCAGCATGGACAGATGGGCGGTCAGGCCCGGCGAATATTTGCCGCCGCGCTCGAAGGTGAGCAGATATTTCGCCACCGACCAGCCGTCATTTTCCTCGCCGAGGCGGTTGGCCTTGGGCACACGCACATTGTCGAAGAAGACCTGGTTGAAATCATGGTCGCCCGGAATGGTGTAGATGGGCTTCACCGTCAGGCCGGGCGTATCCATGTCGAGCAGGAGGAAGGTGATGCCGGCCTGCGGCTTGCCTTCGCTCGAAGTGCGGACAAGCGCGAACATGCGGTTGGCGAACTGGGCGTGCGTGGTCCAGATCTTGGAGCCGTTCAGCACATAATGGTCACCGTCGCTGTCCGCACGCAGTTTCAGGGACGCAAGGTCGGAACCGGCGCCCGGCTCGGAAAAGCCCTGGCACCAGTAATCCTCGCCGGACAGGATGCGTGGTAGATAATAGGCCTGCTGCTCCGGCGTGCCATAATGCATGATCACCGGCGCAACCATCTTGAGGCCCTGCGGCGCCAGGCTCGGCGCGTTGGCGAGCGCGCATTCGCGGGCGAATATGTAGCGCTGCATGTCGGACCAGCCCGTGCCGCCGAACTGGACCGGCCAGTCAGGCGCGACCCAGCCCTTTTCGTGCAGGATTTTCTGCCAGGGCTGCGACACGTCGGGATGGTGGAACACGCTGGTGGACCGGCGCGCGGCGCGGGCCAGTTCCGGGGTCAGCTTTTCGGCGAGAAAGGCGCGGACTTCCTCACGGAAGGCGCGGTCTTCGGAGGTGAGAAGGGCGTCCATTGCACAGAAATCGCACGCTGCGGCCACAGTGTCCAACTGGCAGGTCGGACAGGTGCGGCAGGGGTTTCTCGCCTGGCCCTTCAGCGGTTGCCGACGAAGCCATGGCCGGTGGCGATGTGGATGGCCTGGGCGCGCGATGTCGCGCCAAGCTTTTCGGCTGCGTTCCTGAGGTGGAACCGGACGGTCGAGACGGAGAGCGACAGGATGATGCCGATTTCGGCATTGGTCTTGCCCGCCGCCGCCCAGCGCAGGCACTGGACCTCACGGCGGGTCAGCGCATCGAGCCGCGCGGGCTGCACCCGACGCCGGCTCGCCTCTGCGTGGGTGGCGAGGAAGCGGATGGCAAGCGCAAGCAGGCGATCGGCATGGGCTTCGAAAAGCCCTTTCATGTCGATCCGCTCTTCCGACGCCCAGACCACTGCGCCCACCTGGCCGAGCGGCATGTGAACAGGCGCGATGAAGGCTGCGCCAATGCCGTCATTCTTCACGATGTCATCCACCACCACATCTTCAAGCAACCTTGTCCGCCGCCATGTCTCCAGCCGGTCGCCATGGTAGCATATCGGCTCGGAAAGCAGCCGGGCTGCGTGCAGGAAAGGGGATTCCAGCGCCAGCTTGCGGTTGCGCCAGTAGGCGGCATTGCTGTCGATCCATGTGAAGAAGCCGGCGGCGAAGGGCGTGCCCTCGCGGTCGCGCATGGGCTCCGGGTCGCCGAGATCGCTTTGCGCCGCGACATGGGGAAGGCCCAGCGCGGCCCCGGCTTCGCGCACCTCGCCTGCCAGGCGCATTACGTCTTCCCAGAGGCTGTCCGCGGTCAGGATCGCCTGCTTCCTTTCCTGTTCCAATCCCCGTTTCCCCCTTGCGAAACATTCTCATGCGGCAGTTGGGCGCTGTTGCCAAGGCAGAGGATATTTGCAGCCGGTCAGCGGCGCTTCTGCCCCTGCGGGACGCGAGCATTTGGGTGAATGGCATATGGCGTGTAACATTGAACATCCATGCCCACCGGTAGTTTGCGGGTCAGGCGTTTTTGCCAGGGAGATGATGATGAACATTGCCGACATTCTGAAACAGGCGGGTGCGCTTGATTCCATGGCGCGTGAACTCGGGGTCGATGGCGCCACCGCGCAGGCCGGGGCCGCAGCGCTTCTCCCGGCCATTCTCGGCGGTTTCAGGAAGCAGGCGCAGCCGGCGCCGGGCGGGCTGGAGGGCCTGATCGGACAGCTTGCGGGGCAGGGCGGCGGATCCCTGCTCGATGCGGTCACCGGGGCGTCGCCCACGCCAGTTCAGCCGGGCAATGACATCCTCGGCCAGATCTTCGGTTCGAAGGATGTGAGCCGGGCCGTTGCAGGCCAGGCATCGCAGACAAGCGGCATCGACAGCAACCTGCTGAAGAAGATGCTGCCGATGCTCGCCATGGCCGTGACGGGCTATCTGGCAAGCCAGAAGGCGGGTGCGGCGCAGGCAGCCCCGCAATCCGGTGGACTGGGCGGCATGGTGGGGCAGGTTCTTGGCGGCATCATGGGGGGCGGCAAAACCGCGCCCTCCCAGGCCGGGCCTGCAGGCGGGCTTGCCTCGCTTCTCGATTTCGACGGCGATGGAAACCCGCTCGACGATATATTGGGCATGGCTTCAAGGCTTGGGCGCTAAGCCTGAGGCCGCTTGTCCGGGAAATGGCTGAAGGGGGCGGTTTCGCCTGTCCCTTCAGCCGCCCGTGAAGTGCGGCTTGCGGCGCGCGATGAAGGCATCGACCCCTTCCTGCGCGTCTTTCGTGGCCATGGATGCCGCGATGTCGCTTCTTTCGATATCAAGCTGGTCTTCGAAGCTGTTCGCTTCGGTTTCGGCAAGTTGCCGACGGATTCGGCCATAGGCCATGGTCGGCCCGGCGGCGAGTGTCCGGGCCATGGCGAGAGCTTCCTCTGTCAGCGCTTCATCATCCACCACCCGGGTAACAAGGCCCCAGTCCTGCGCTTCCGCGGCATCGAGCCGCCGGTTGGTCAGCGCCATTTCCTGTGCGCGGCGCAGGCCGATCAGGCGTGGCAGGGTCCAGGTGGCGCCGCCATCGGGGGAAAGGCCGATGCCCGTATAGGCCATGGAAAAACTGGCCGAGCGGGCCGCGATCACGATGTCGCCCGCTGCCGCCAGGCTGAGCCCGGCGCCGGCCGCCGCGCCATGGACAGCAACCACGATGGGCGCGGGTTGTCCCGTCAGGTGCCGGAGGCCCTGATGCAGCCGTTCGGCAAGATTGCCGATGAATGTCGCCCTGTCTTCGGCTGCGGCGAATTCGCGAATGTCCCCGCCGACGCAAAAGGCCCGGCCTTCGGCGCGCAGCAGGATGGCGCGGACGCCGCTTGCCGCGATGCGTTCCGCCTGACTGGCGAAACTGTCGACCAGGGCCCGGTTGAGGGCATTGCCGGCATCGGGCCTTGCAAGGGTGAGGATGGCGATCGAATCCCTGATCTCGAGCTTGGCAAGGTCCATGACGGGCACCTCCTGTTATAGTTAATAAACGCGGTTTGTGATGGAAATGGCCGTCAGCCGGGCCGGGCTGACTTCAGCTTGTAGAAGACGCCGCTTTCGTCACGGCCGCTCAGTTCCAATATGCCTTCCACCACGGTTGCCTGTTCGATTTCCACCGGGAAGGGCGTGTCGGCCAGCACCTCGATGAACTGGTAGGGCATGGCATGGGTGTGGAACGGGCATCCCGGCGGATAGGCCATCAGCACGAAATGCCGTTGCCGCGAGGCATTTTCCAGCGGCATCATGTAACCGGCCACCTTCACCCGGCGGCCATCGAGCGCGAGCACCGCTGCCGGGAACAGGGGCCGGGAGCGGATATGCCCATCCTTGCCGCGGCGGCTGACTTCGCGGGTGGATTCAAGCAGTTTCCAGCTGACGCCGCCCCTGGGCGTTGCCGCTGGCTGCCAGACATCATCGATGGCGGGCTGTGCCGGGCGCGTCTGCGCCATGGCCGGGGCGGCTAGCGCCACGAGCGCCAGGGCGGAAAGGGCGAGCGCGCGTATCATGCCCCCCCTGTGGCCCGTGCGAGCGTTTCTGCCAAGTCCGCGCGGTAGACGCGGATGGCCGGGAAGGCTGCCGCCAGCACGCCAAGGCCGATTACCGCGACAAGGATCGCCAGCTCGCCGGGGTGGACTATGCCGGGGCCGATGCCGACGGCGGCAAGGGTGGGAAAGGCCCGCGCCGCCAGCCACAGCAGGCCATGGGCGCCGGCCAGCCCCATGATGGCCCCGGCAAGGGCGATCGCAAGCCCTTCCAGAAGGATGGTTCCCGCCGCCTGCATCCGGCTTGCCCCCATTACCCTGAGGAGCGCCATGTCGCCTTCGCGGCCGCGCGCCGCCGACAGCAGGATCACGAAGACCGACAGCGCCCCTGTGACCGCCACCAGCCAGGCGAACAGCCGTGCGCCATCGAGGGCCGAGCCGAACAGGGTGAGAAGGCGGGCGGTTTCCGTGGCGGGGCTTGCCGCCTGTAGGGCTGTCTGCCGGTTGATGGCCGCCGGCAGGCGAACGGCCGCAATCGCCGAACGGTAGCTGACGAGGACAGCCGTGATGTCGGGCGCCGGGCCTTCGCGCCGTTCGAGGACCGGGGTGTCCCCATGGTCATGGGCGTGCGCCACGTTCCCATGGTCTGGCTGCCCGGTGGGCGGGGCGATGCCATGCATGGCCCAGATGGTGCCGATGCTGGTGAGGATCAGCCTGTCGGTGACGGTGCCTGTGGGGGCAAGCACGCCTGTCACGCTGATGGGGCGCGCTTCATGGGCGTGGCCGTCGCCGCCCAGCCCGTGCGACCCCGCAAAGCGGATGCCGGGCGCAAGACCCGTTCGGCGCGCCGCTTCCGCGCCGATCACGGCTTCGCCATCCGCCACGAACATCCGGCCCTGTGCGATCTGCGCGCCGTGGATGTCCAGAAAGCCGGGGTCCGTTCCAACGATCCGCATGCCCCGGAAGCTGTCGCCCAGGGCAAGGGGAACGGCCCACGACACGAACGGGTCTGAGCGCAGGAGGGCAAGGCTTTCGGCAGGTATGTTTCCGGTGGGCGTATCGATGTGATAGACGGATGACAGCACCAGTTGCAGCGGCGAGCCCTTGGCCCCGACGACGAGGTCGATACCGCGGGAATCGCTGGCGAACCGTTCCTCGATGCGGGTCGAGACAAGCAGCAGGATTGCCAGCGTCGCCACCCCCAGTGCGATCAGCAGCATGCTGAACAGGGTGACGGCCCCGCGTTCGCGCAGATAGGCCAGGGCAAGCGACGGCATCAGGCGGCCCCCAGTGCAAGCGTGCGGGCGAAAAAAGGCTTCAGCCGGCTGTCATGCGTGGCGATGAGGAGCGTGCTGCCATGGCTTTCGGCCATGTCCAGCAGCAGGCGGGCGGCTTCACGGGCATTGCCGTCATCGAGGGCGGATGTCGGCTCGTCGGCCAGCAGCAGGGCCGGGCGTGCGATGAGCGCGCGGGCGATGGCTGCGCGCTGGGCCTCGCCATGGCTCAGTTGCCTGGGCAGGGCATCGGCGCGGTGGGCAATGCCCAGGCGGTCGAGAAGGGCGGGGATGTCATCGGCCGGGCGTCCGGCGAGGCGGGCGGCAAGCTGCAGATTGCCGCGCAGGCTGAGGGCGGACACGAGCCGGAGCGTCTGGAAGATGATGCCGATGTGACGGCGCCGCAGCGCGTCCCGCGCGGCAGGCTGGCGGGGCATGTCGGTGCCGGCAATGCGGATGCTGCCTTCATCCGGGGTGAGAAGCCCGGCGACGAGGTTCAGAAGGCTGGTCTTGCCACTGCCCGATGCGCCCAGCAGCAGGAGATGCTCCCCCACGTCCACGCGCATGTCGAGCCCGGACAGGATCTGCCGCCCCCCGCGCGAGAAGCCGAGATTGCTGATTTCGAGCAGGGCCGTCATTGCCGCTGCATGCTGCCTGCACGCTACCGGGGCAAGGGGGAAAGCTGGCTACTGCGAGGGCCGGTGTCGCCAGAACGTTGCTTTTGATCCGTGGTCGCTTGACGCCGCAAAGCTGTCGCATTGCCGCAAGGGCATTTCGGGGTGTAATGGCCATTCCGCGCCCGGTGACGGGCAGGATATATCGGAAAGGCAGGATCGCATGCACTACAGTCGTCTGTTGATGTTCGGAACCGTTGCGTCGCTGGCGCTTCTTGCAGCCTGCGGCCCGTCGCCCGTGGCACAGGACGAGGCCGTGGCGCCGGAAGCCTCCGCCGAAGCCGCTGACGCGACCATGCCCGAAGCCGCCCCCGAGGCAGCGCCGGCAGCAGATGCCGCTGCGGCGCCTGCGGCGGATACACCTTCCGAAGCCGCAGCGGCGGCTGCGCCTGCCGCTGAAACCGCCGCTGCTGCGCCTGCCGCTGCCGCCGTCGTTCCGGCCAGCACCGGTTCCGGTTTTGCGAACTACACCGGCGATGCCGCCAAGGGCCGCGTCGTCTTCATCCAGTGCCAGTCCTGCCATACGCTGGAAGCCGGCAAGAATCGTGTCGGTCCGTCGCTGCATGACCTCATCGGCCGCGAGGCCGGCACGGTGGAAGGCTTCCGCTATTCCCCGGCCAACAAGAACAGCCACCTCGTCTGGAGCGAGGAAACCCTGTTCACCTATCTCGAAAACCCGCGGAAGATGGTTCCCGGCACCACCATGGCCTATGCCGGCCTGAAGGATCCGCAGAAGCGCGCGGATCTCATCGCCTTTCTGAAGGTCAACGGTCAGATCTGAGCCTGAGGGAACGGCAAGGCCCGGGCAGGCATCGCCGCCCGGGCCGGCTGCTCAGCCGAAGGGGCCGTTCAGCGCCACGATTCGATAGTTCAGAAGCCCGGCAAAACTGACCCAGGCGATATAGGGCAGCAGAAGCCAGGGCGCGAGGCGCGCGTGCTTTCTGCTTTCGAGCATCAGCGCCAGCAGCACCACCCACAGGACCAGCAGTTCGGCAAAGGCCCAGTCCGGCCGATGCAGCCGGAAGAACAGCAGGCTCCACCCGATGTTGAGGCCACCGCTCAGCATGTGCAGGCCAAGGAGCCTGCGCCATGCATCGGGCGTTCGAACCTTCGGGAAGGTCACGATGGCCGACAGCGCCCACAGGGCGAGGATCGTTGTCCACACGATGGGGAAGGCGGCATCGGGCGGCGCCCAGCCTGGCTGCTCAAGGGCGCGATACCATGGCCCAAGCTGGGTGAGCGAGCCGCCGACGCCGGCGACAAAGGCAGCGCCAAGCGTCGCGAAGGCCACGGTCAGCACGGGGAAGGGTCGTTTCTGCATAGGGGCTTCTCTCCTGGCCGGTTACCCATGTTGCTGGAAATATCTTGCCCGGATATGTCCTTAGCATGAACATGGCGGGAGGCGCAGGGATCCGCCCGTGCCGCCATGCTTCTTCCCCGGCCCGATGGGTGCTAAGGCAGGCGATGATGCCTCGACATATCACCCCCTTCGCCAGCCGTCACAATCATCCCTGCGCCTCTTTCCGGGCTGGCTGGGCGGGGAAAGGCGCATGAGCGCGGGGCTTGTCTGGGAGCGCGACGGCCGGAACTGGCCGCAGCGCCACGCGAGCCGCTTTGTCGAGGCGGGTGGCATACGCTGGCATGTGCAGATGGAAGGCGCTGGCCCCCTGCTGCTGCTGCTGCACGGAACCGGGGCGGCAACCCACAGCTGGCGGCATCTCTGGCCGCTTCTCGGCCGGCATTTCACGCTTCTTGCCCCCGATCTTCCGGGCCAGGGCTTCAGCAGCCCGGGGCAGGACATGTCGATGCAGGGTATCGCCCGCGCGGTGGCCGGTCTTCTCGATGCGCTGGGCCTCAGGCCCGACGCCGTCGTCGGCCATTCGGCGGGCGCCGCCATCGGCGCGCGCCTGGCGCTGGACGATCATGCAGTGCCGGGGCTTATCGTCGGCCTCGGAGCGGCGCTTCAGCCCTTTGCCGGTCCGATGTCCCTTTTCGGCCCTGCCGCCGCCCGGCTTTTCAGCCTCAACCCCTTCGCGTCCCACATGATGTCCATGTCGGCGGCGCTGGCGGGCGACATGCGCGGCCTCATCGCCCAGGCCACCGGTTCCTCCATCGATGCGGAGGGAGCGCGACATTATGGCAGGCTCATGCGCGCCCACCCGCACATGGCTTCCGTCCTCGGCATGATGGCGGACTGGGATCTCGACCGCCTCGATAGGGATCTGCCCCGCCTCGGCATGCCTGTCCTTCTTCTGCACGGCGCCCGTGACAGGGCCGTACCGCCCCACCATGCCGATGCCGCCGCCGCCCGGATTCCCCTTGGGCGCGCCATGCAGCTGGGCGGGCTGGGCCATCTGCCGCACGAGGAAGCGCCCGCCGTGATTGCCGGCAAGATCATCGGCGCGGCCCATGAGGCCAGCCTGCTGCCGCAGCAAAAGCGCGCCGCCGGTTAAAGCCTGGGCCTTCCGGCCGTTTCCATCGGTACGGAAGGGGGAGCAGGATGGATCTTTCCGGCCATGACCGGTTCCGCCCGAGCGCCGGGCAGGATGCGCGGGCGCAGGCCACGGGTGAATCGCTTCTGGCCATCGGCTGGACGGCGCTTGCCTCGGGGCGGGCCGAATCCCTGGATATCCATCTCGGCTCAGGCCTGCAGGTGACCGGCGCGCTGGCCATCCGGATCGGTGGCGGAATCGCCGAGGCGGCGACGCGGGCGGGCGAATTTACGCATGCCTTTGCCGTGGACGATGTGGTGATGGTGCGCCAGAACAGGCGCGGCGCCCGCCCCGGCGCCTAGGCCGGGCGCATCATGTCGCCTCTGCCGCTTCGCTTGCCGCCATCATGGCCCGCGCGATCAGCCGGTAGCTGTCCAGCCTTGCCGCATGGTCGTGCAGGATGTTCACCAGCATCACTTCGGATGCACCATAAAGGGCGGCCTTGCGCTCGATGCCGGCGCGGCACTGGCCAGCATCGCCCAATATGGGCGCGCGGCCCGGCGGCGTCGGCACTTGGTTTGCGGCCAGCCAGCGTGCGGCATCATCGGCATGGGGGACGGGGATCAGCTTTCCCATCATCATGTGGGCGAACATCATGCGGGAGGGGCCATAGAGCCAGTGCGCCTTTTCCGCGTCGTCGGCGGCAATGGCCCAGCAGGCCACCATCACCAGCGGTTCGGCCAGCCTGCCGGATGGCGTGAAGGCGGCGCGATAGCGGTCCGCCAGTTCCGGGCTTTCGCCGGCAATGAAATCGGCGATGCAATAGGGAAGGCCCATGGCGCCCGCCAGATGCGCGCTGTCGGCGCTTGACCCGAGTATCCAGATTTCCGGCTTTTCCGCCCCGCCCGGAAGCATGGAAGACAGGTGCCGGAAAGGATGATCGGCCGGTAGCGTGCCATCATAATGGCCGATAAGTTCCGCCACCTGCTCGGGAAAGGCATTGGGCGCGCGGGCCCGGCGATCCTGCTGGAGCGCGAAGGCTGTCAGCTGGTCAGAGCCCGGGGCGCGGCCAAGCCCCAGGTCGATTCGATCGGGAAACAGGCCCGCAAGCATCGAGAAGCCTTCCGCCACCTTATAGGGCGAATAATGCGGCAGCATCACGCCACCCGTGCCAATCCTGATCCGCCGTGTTTCGCGGCCAATGGCCGACAGCATCAGCTCCGGCGAGGCGGATGCGAGCGAGGGCGTCGCATGATGCTCCGCCATCCAGAAGCGCCGGTAGCCAAGTTCGTCGCTCAGGGCCGCAAGCTCCAGGCTGTTGCGGAGCGACTGGCCGCCGGTGCCGCCGGCGGGAATGGGTGACTGATCAAGGACGGAAAGGGAAAACATGGGCTGATTATGGGCCGGCTTTCAGTCTTCACAAGCCCATCATCAGGCCAGTGGCCAAGGGCGCGGGCCAATGCCCGGCCTTGCGCTCAGCGCAGCCCCATCACCGCGCGCGCGATGGCTGCGGTCTTTTCGCGGCTATCAGGGAAGCCCGCGGCAATCCACCGCGCCTCGACTTCAGCCAGCCTTCGCGAAACCTGCGGCCCCGGCGGCAGGCCCATGGCGATGAGATCCTTGCCCGAAACCGGCATGCGTGGCCTTGTCCAACCGGCAAGCTGCGCCGCCCAATGGCGGGCGCGGCCATCGCCTGTCAGCAGCAGCCGGTCGATCGCGGCCTGCCCGCCGATGGCATAGGCAAGGGCGCGCGGGTCTTCCGGCACCGGGGTGGGCGTGCAGGCCAGCTGCAACCGCAGCTTCTGCGCATTGGAAAGCTTCAGCCGCGCGCCGATCTGCCCGGCCGGTTCCGGTCCGTGGGGAAGCAGCGCGGCAAGCCGGCGCAGACCATCGGCCGGAACGCCGGCCGCACGCTCGGCCGAAGCCAGCGCCACAAGCCGGGGAAGCGCATCGGCAGTGATTTCGGGCAGCACCGGCTTCAGGATCGCATGATCCAGCATCACCCCGACGGTAGGCGCGGGATCCGGCAGGTGCAGAAGCTTCAGCAGTTCATCCCGGATTCGCTCACGCGAGAGGGCCATCAGGTCGTTGGCGCGGGCGGCGCAGGCGGCCAGGCCCTCCGGGTCCGGGCTTTCGGCATAGCGCGCCGTGAAACGGAAGAATCGCAGGATCCGCAGATGATCCTCGGCAATGCGGCGCAGCGGTTCCCCGATGAAGCGGACGAGATGCTGCCCGAGATCCGTGACGCCACCGAAGAAATCGAGGATCGTGCCGTCGAACGGGTGGGCATATAGCGCGTTGATGGTGAAATCCCGCCGCTCGGCATCGGCGCGCCAGTCATCGGTGAAGGCGACACGGGCATGCCGCCCATCCGTTTCGACATCGCGCCTGAGCGTCGTGATCTCGTAATGGGCGCCATGGCTGACGGCTGTGACCGTGCCATGGGCAAGGCCTGTCGGCACGGCGCGGATGCCCGCCTTTTCAAGCGCATCCATCACCTGCGGCGGCGACAGCCGGGTCGCGATGTCGATGTCGGAAACTTCGAGGTCCAGCAGCCAGTCCCGCACGGCGCCGCCGACGATGCGGCTGTCCCCGCGTGCGGCGCCAAGGCTTTCCAGCAACGCCGGCATGCCCGGCCTGCCGAGCCAGAGTTCGGGTGAGATGTGCGTCATGAAGGGCTGGTCATGAAAGGCGGGCAGCGAGGTTCACCAGCATGCCGGCCGTGACGCCCCAGATCTTCCGGCCCTGCCACTGGATGACATAATAGCGCCGGCGCTGGCCATGCCAGTCCACTTCATGCGCTTCATGGTTGCGCGGGTCGAGCACGAAGGACAGCGGCACTTCGAACAGATCGGCCACCTCGTGCGGGTTGGGCTGGAAGCGGAGACCGGGCGCGATGGTGCCGACAACGGGCTGCACATGATAGCCCGAGCCGGTGCGATAGGGGTTGGACATGCCGAGAATGCTGACGGCTTCGGGCTGCAGGCCGATTTCCTCGCGTGCCTCGCGCAGGGCAGCGGCAACGGGGCTTTCGTCTCCGGCATCGATCCGGCCGCCGGGAAAGGCCACCTGTCCGGCATGGCTGCGCAGATTGGCGGTGCGCGTAGTGAGGATCAGGCCCGGATCGGGCCTGTCGACCACCGGGATAAGGACGGCTGCGGGAACAAGGCCCGTGGCATCGGGCGGTGCGAAATCCGCGACATGGCTGTCGCCCTCGATCACGGGCGCCGAGGGCAGGGACAGGTTGGTTCGGATCTTTTCAATCAGCGAAGGCAAAGAAAACCCCTTCGCTCCACAGCCCCAGTGGCCCGTCATGCGCTTCCTGCTCGGCCAGTGCCATGTCGGCGAGCTGGTAGAAGACGGGGCGATTGACCAGAGCCTCCAGCGGTCTGTCGCGCGGTCCACGCACATGAAGATAGGGCCGGGGCGTGCCGTCCGGCGCGGTTTCGAGCCGCAACGGATGATCCGGGCCGGCGATCACTATGTCATCCGTCAGCAGGCGGAAGGCAATGCGGCGGTCGCGGCCTTCACCCTCGCTTGTGGCCTCCACGGCAAGGAAGGGCGCATCCTCGACGTCGATGTCGAGTTTCTCGACCGGTGTCACCAGCACATGGCGGCCATCCGGCTCCCGGCGCAGGATGGTCGAGAAAAGCTTCACCATGGCCATGCGGCCGATCGGCGTGCCCTGGTGGAACCATGTGCCGTCGGCCGCGATCCGCATGTCGCTGTGGCCGCAGTGGGTCGGGTTCCACTTTTCCACGGGCGGCAGCCGCTTTTCGGCCACTGCCTTCACAATGTCGGCCAGGCTCGCGCCCGACAGATCGAGGGCGGCAGGCCAGATGGGTTCCGCTGTCGATTCCATGCTTCAGGAAATGGGCCTGCGTGCCGCAGAGGTCAAGCTGCGTGGCAGGACTGGTCCGGCGGGAGCAGAACGGCATGGCCGGCATAGAGTGTGGCATCCCGCGCGCGCAGAAGCAGGCGGTCACGGTCGACCGGGCCGGGCAGCAGCCACTGGCCGGTGGCGGCCGCCGAAAAGCCCCAGCGCCCGTAATAGGGCGCGTCTCCGATCAGCATGACAGGCAGCCCCAGCTGGTCCAGCGCGGCCATGGCCTTGTCCATCAGCTTCACGCCGATTTGTTCGCCCCGGCGCCCGGGGTGGCTGACCAGCGGGCCAAGAAGCGCCACCGGCCTGGCTGTCCTACCCTGCTGCCAGACCAGCCGGTGGCTTTCCACGCTGCCGACGAGGCAGCCGTCGTCCATGGCGATGAAGCTGGCTTCGGGAATGAGCGGCGCACCCCGGCGCAGAAGCGAAGCAGTGCGGCGCTGGCGGCCGGGCCCGAAGCAGAGATCGAGCAGTTGCTCGAGTTCATCGGGATCGGCGGCGGTGCGGGGCAGGATCTCCACGGTCGTTCCTTGGCGCTTGCGGGGCGCTCCCTTTCGGGAAGCCATCGGGGATGTGCAGGGGGAAGAGGGGAGCCGTACTCCCGCCGGATGGCCGCCAGCCACCCGCCCGCCGCGCATCCCGGAACGAAGCCGGGCGCGCGGCGGTCAGCCGCGTCGCAACGCCGGCGCGCGGCCCATGGGCCGGCCCGCGCAAGGAGGGGCCATGAAAAAGAGGCTGTGCCGCATGGGATGGGGCCTATACTGTCAGCCCGGAGGGAAGGAAAGAGCCGATGCGACTTGATGACATGCGTCTTTACGACATGAAGATGGCCCCGAATCCGCGCCGGGTGCGGATGTTCCTGGCTGAAAAGGGGCTGGCGGTTCCGCTGGTGGAGGTGGACATCCAGGCGGGCGCCAATCTTTCGCCAGAATATCTGGCCGTCAACCCGCGTGGTGTGGTGCCGACGCTGGTGCTGGCAGACGGGCGGGTGCTGGATGAATCCATCGCCATCTGCCGCTATGTCGAGGCCCTCCGCCCCGAGCCCAATCTCTTCGGCCGGGACGCCTTCGAAATCGGCGAGATCGAGCAATGGCAGCGGCGCATGGAGTTTGACGGCATGTTCAACATTGCCGCCGCCTTCCGCAACAGCGCGCCGGCCTATGCCAGCAGGGGGGCGCCCGGAAGCGGGCCGGAAACCCCCGCCATCCCGGCCCTTGCCGAACGCGGGCAGCTGCTTGGCCGCCAGTGGCTCGACAGGCTGGAAGAAGCGCTGGCGACACGTGAATGGCTGGCAGCGGGGCGTTTCACGGTCGCCGACATCACGGCCTTCATCTGCCTTGATTTCGCGAAATGGGTCGGCCTGAGGGCCGGGCCGGATCATCCGAACGTCACGGCCTATCATGCCCGCATCAAGGCACGCCCCTCGGCCGCGGCCTGAGGAGCAGGCCGCCCGGGGCAGCAAGGCCGGGCCGGGCAGATGGTCTTCAGCCGGCTGCGCCGTCTTCCGGGCGGTTGATCCAGCGTGCGCCATGGTCTTCGGCGATTGCTGCTACCTTCATGGCATCTTCTGTCTGCTCGAAGCGGATTCGGTCGATGCCTTCATCGCGGAGCCGCCAGTCCAGCCAGACATGGGGCGTGGTGAAGGCCACTTCCGCCGGCCCGGCCTCCATCTGCGCGCCGAAAAGCATGGCCTCGCCGACGATCCTGTCGCCCAGCCAGATCAGCGCGCGGCGGTTGGTGAGCATGTAGCGCGCCCGCGCCCGCGCACTCGAACGCAGCCAGACGGGCAGGGCGATGATGAGCATCATGCCCACCACCATCGCCAGTATCAGCGGAAGGGCGCTGGCATCCGGCGTGCCGGCAAAGCCCGAACCCGCGAAATGCGGGCGGATGAGTTCCATGGCAAGCCAGGTGAGAAGCCCGAGGAGAATGAGAAAGCCGAGCAGTTCGATCAGCCGGCGCCCCGCCATGGCCGGGCGTCCCTGCCAGAGCACGGTTTCGCCTTCAGCGGGGGCCTGTGGCCGCAGCGCGCGAGCGCGCGGCATTCCCGCCGCCGAGTCCGCTGCCGATTCGCCCGCCGCCATTGTCTGCTGCTCCCTTGCCTGTCCGCCGGCGCTCTCGTTTCCGAGCGCGCTGGCGGCGCAGTCTCTAGCCCGTGCGAAGCCAGTTTGAAAGCGCCGCCCATGTTTCATCGGGCGCCCGGCTTCCAACCACCATGCCGACATGGCCCGCCGCGACATCGATCCGCCTGATGCGCGCATCATGGGCATGGGGGCGCGCCGGGGCTGGCACCAGATGATCCCGTGTGGCGCCGAGGTCGAGAATGGGAGCCGATATGCAATCCGGCGTGATGATCCTGCCACCCACGCGCCACAGGCCGCGCCCGGTCCGGTCCTGCGCATAGCCATGATCGAAAAGGTCGCGCGCCGATGCCAGGGAAAGCGGCGCGCCGCTGTTTGCCCAGTCCTCGACGGCGGCGAACCATGAACTGTGCGGATCGCCTTCGGGTCGGCGGGCAAGGGCTTCGAACTTGGCGATGACGCCGGCTTCATCAAGGCTCCAGAACAGTGGATTCAAAAGTGAAACGGGCACGGCCCCCAATGTCCGGCCAAGCGGACGGATCGCCTGCCATGTCGAAAGGGCGGCCTTTCGCGCATCATCCGAATAGCCCGAGAAATGCCAGGGCGTCGCCAGCAGGGCGAGCCTTTCGAGCCTTGGCCCCAGATGGCAGGCCGCCGCCATCGCCAGCGTGCCGCCGAGGCAATAGCCGATGAGGGAAAGCCGGCCATCAAGGCCACGCAGAAGCGGCAACAGCCGCGCCGAGACAAGGCCCGCCAGCCCCAGGCGCCGCTCGGCAGGGCCGGTCGGCCCCCAATCAACCATGAAGGTGCGAAAGCCTGCTTCGGCCATGTGCCGCACCAGCGATCGCCCCGGCGCCAGATCGAGGACGGCAGGGGCGTTGATGAGCGAAGGCACGAACACAAGCATCCTGCCACCGGCCGGGCCGCCGAAGTCGAGCAGCCGCACCCCGCCGCGGCTTGCGACGACAGCGGGCCCGGGCATGGGCGGCGGCAGGGGGGCCGACTGATAGCGACGCAACCCCTCGAGAAGATTGGCCATGCGCGCCCTGTCATGGCCAACGACACGTAAGGCGAGAGACAGGAAAAGGGGCAGGGGGTGCGGGCCGCGCCCCGAAACCGGGAATGATTGCGGTGCCTGGCCTGGTTGTTCATCCATTCGGCGTGGCCTTCTGGAATTTCCGGGGGAAGCCATGGAATTGCCGGCTCATGCTGCGCATGCTAAATCCTGAAGACAACATAATCCCGATGGTCGTGGCCCGGTTATCAAGCCATTGCCGAAGGGGCGAGCAGAACGGACGGACATTCGGATGGCAAGCACCAGGGCCACCGATGATGAGCGCAAGCCGGTCATCATCAAGAAATACGCCAACCGGCGCCTCTATGACACCGAAAGCTCCAGCTACATCACGCTCGAGCATCTTTCGCACATGACGCGGGCCGGGCGCGACTTCAAGGTTGTGGACGCGCGCAGCGGCGACGACATTACCCACAGCGTGCTGACCCAGATCATCGTAGAAGAGGAAAACCGCGGCGCCACGCTTCTGCCGGTCAATTTCCTGCGCCAGCTGATTTCCATGTACGGCGACCAGATGCAGGCGATGGTGCCGCATTATCTCGAAGCCTCTATGGAAGCCTTCCGGCGCAACCAGGAACAGGTTCGTTCCACCATGATGGGCATGATGGCGGGCGGGTCGAACCCGTTCGAGGCGCTGGCCCGGCAGAATATGGCCATGATGAAGGCGGCGACCGACATGTGGTCGGGTGGCGCGCCGAAGTCGCAGGCCGGGGAAAGCGCCGAACCGGCGAAGCGCCCCGACGAAGCGGCCACGCCTGCCACGCCTGCCACGGATGACGAGGTGCAGGCCCTGAAGGCCGAACTGAAGGCGCTGCAGGCGAAGATCGACCGGTTCGTCAAGGAGTGAGCGCGCCGGTTGTCAATGCGCCGGTAGCCAATGCACTGGTGGAAGCGCTGGGCGCGGATCTCGTCCGCACCGCGCCCGGGGATCTTGCCCCGCACCTGACCGACTGGCGCGGCCAGAAGACGGGCCATGCCGATGCGCTGCTGCTGCCACGGTCGACATCCGATGTCGAACGCATCGTCCGCACCTGCGGCGAGGCTGGAATTGCGCTGGTGCCGCAGGGCGGCAACACCGGCCTTGTTGGCGGCAGCGTGCCCGAGCCCGAACCGGCAGGCCCGGTTGCCATCCTGTCGCTCAGGCGGATGAACCGGGTGCTGTCCACGGATCCGGCGGGCCTCAGCATGGTGGTGGAGGCTGGCGCCATCCTGGCCGATGTGCATGCCGCAGCAGAGGCCGCTGGCTGCCGCTTTCCGCTCTCCCTCGGCTCTCGCGGCAGCGCCACCATCGGCGGGCTGGTATCCACCAATGCCGGTGGCGTTCAGGTGCTGCGGCATGGCACGATGCGCGCGCTCGTTCTCGGCCTTGAAGCCGTGCTGCCCGATGGCAGCCGGCTCGACCAGCTGACGGCGCTTCGCAAGGACAATACGGGCTATGATCTCAAGCAATTGCTGATCGGGGCGGAAGGTACGCTCGGCGTCGTCACCCGCGTGGCCCTGAAGCTGGCCCCGCCGCTTTCGGCCCGGGCAACTGCATGGGCAGGCGTAACGGGTGCGTCGGCCGCTCTGGCGCTTCTTGCAAGGCTGCGGCGCGCGGCCGGCGAGCGGGTGGAAAGCTTCGAGCTGATTTCGGCCGAAGCGCTCGATCTGGTGCTCGAAAGGATCGCCGGCGCCCGCCAGCCCCTGGCAGACCGGCACCCCATGAACGTGCTGATCGATCTCGAAGGCCCGGCCGATCTGCTGGAAACCCTGCTTTCCGAAGCCCATGCGGCAGGCGAAATCCTCGATGCGACCGTGGCCACCAGCGTTTCCCGGGCCGAGGCCCTGTGGCGCCTGCGCGAAGACATTCCCATCGCCGAAAAGCAGGAGGGCGGGGCGGTCAAGAATGATGTCTCGGTCGCCGTGTCCGACGTGCCCGCCTTCCACGAGGCGGCGACCGAGCTTTTCGCGCGCATCCTTCCCGGAAGCCGCCCGCTGGTCTTCGGTCATCTGGGCGATGGCAATCTGCACTGGAACCTGAGGCCGCCCCCGGGCGAGGCGCCCGGGCCATGGCTTGTAGCCCATGGTGAAACCGCCCGGCGCGCCCTGCATGATCTCATCGCCTCTCACAATGGCTCCATCTCGGCAGAGCATGGCATCGGCACATTGAAGGCAGCCGAACTTGCCCGTCTGGGCCAGCCCGCCCGCCTGAAGGCGATGCGCGCCGTGAAGGCCGCGCTCGACCCGGCGGGATTGATGAACCCCGGCAAGCTTCTTTCCTGAAAGCAAAGGCCTGCGGGCCTTGCTTGCGCGCGGCACGGCCCCGCGCTAGACCCCCGGCCGATCCGGTTTCCGGAAGTTGGCCTGGGCCAGCTGACGGGGGCTATCTTCAACCGACGACCTGCATTCGGGGACACGACATCATGGCCAGCCAACCCGCCGCCCAGCTTCCGCTTTTCTACCGGAACCTCATTCCCCTCACGACAGACCTGCACCTCGGCCATGGCCTGGCAGAGCGCAGCGAACTGGGCTTTGCGCGGGAAACCCACGCCATCCCGATCACGGTCGATGAATTCGTGATGGCGCAGCGCCACTATCCCATCGTCTTTTCCGACGGCGCCGATGGCGTGCCGCTGGCGCTGGTTGGCCTGAAGGAAGGCGAAAATCTCTTCGTCGATGCCGAAGGAAAGTGGAAGGAAGGCACCTATGTGCCGGCCTACATCCGCCGCCATCCCTTCATGCTTGCCCGCCTGACGCCCGAAGCCGAAGTGCTCAGCCTTGTGTTTGATGACAGCTGGAACATCGTCACCGAAGATGCCGACAACAAGCTTTTCGACGCCGAGAAGCAGCCCACCCAGACGACGAAGAACATCCTTCAGTTCTGCGAGCAGTTCGAGCAGGCGATCGCCCGCACCAAGAGCTTCATGGACGAGCTGAACAAGCTTGGCCTGCTGATGGAGGGCCAGGCCCAGATCCAGGTGCCCGGAATGGACCAGCCCGCAACCTTTGCCGGTTTCCGCATGATCGACGAAAAGAAGCTGCAGAACATCCGTGGCGATCAGGCCCGCAAGATGGTGCAGAACGGCATGCTGGGTCTTGTCTATGCGCATCTTTTCTCGCTGTCCCAGATGCGCGAGCTGTTCGCTGTCATGAACCCGGATCTTCCCCGGCCCTGATCGCGGTTGCGGCGAAATGGCCGGCAGGGCGCGGTTTTCCGCCCCTGCCGCCAGCCCGCTCCTTGCCGCATGGGTGCGGTCCGTCTAACCTCCGCATCCGGAATCATGATGCGGAGGAGAGACGGATGTACACAGGTCTTCGGATGATCGCTGCAGCGGGTGCGCTGCTTGCTGCATCGCCGCTTCTGGCCCAGGCAGCCCCCATCGATGCGCCGGCCGGAGAATATGAACTGGAAAAGACCCACGCCAGCCTGACCTGGCAGGTGAAGCACCTCGGGCTTTCCAACTACACTGCGCGCTTCGCGAGCTACGACGCCACCATCAACCTTGACCCCAAGGCGCCGACCAACTCGACCGTTTCGGTCAGCATCGACCCGCGCAGCGTGCGCACCGACTTCCCCTTCCCCGAGAAGGAGGATTTCGACAAGGTGATCGCCGAGCGTTTCCTGAAGGCCGCCGAGCATCCGGCCATCACCTTCAAGTCGACGGGCCTCGTCGCGACCGGTGCAACGACGGGCAAGCTCAGCGGCGACCTCACCATGATGGGCGTGACCAAGCCGGTCACGCTGGATGTCACCCTGAATGGTGCGATGCCGCATCCGATGCGCAAGGTCCATGCGCTCGGCTTCTCCGCCAAGGGAAGCTTCAAGCGCTCCGACTTCGGATCGACCGATCTTCTTGGCCCCATCGGCGATGACGTGCAGCTCATCATCGAGGCGGAGTTCCTGAAGAAATGAGCGCCGCGGGCCGCAGCGGCTACAGCAGCCTGGCGATCTTTCTGCACTGGCTGATCGCCCTGATGCTCATCGGCAATTTCACCGGCGGCCTCCTCATGGAGGGGCTGTTCGATTCGCCAGACCCCGCGCAGCGCCAGCTGGGCTTTACGGTGGCACAGCTGCACAAGAGCATGGGGCTGACGATCCTTGCCCTCAGCCTGCTGCGGCTTGCAGCCCGGTTCACGCAAGGGGTGCCGCCGCTTCCGGGCCACATGACATCCTTTGAGCGGTTGCTGGCCAGGGTCACGCATGTCGGCCTTTATGCCGTCATGATCCTTGTGCCGCTGTCGGGCTGGGTGATGGTTTCGGCCAGCCCCCTTGGTCTGCCAACCATGTGGTTCGGAGTGTTCGAATGGCCGCATCTGCCTGTCGCCACCAGCCGCGAAACATCGGGGGCTGCCAGCGAAGCCCATGAAATCATGGCCTTCCTTGGCGTCGCCCTGTTCCTCCTGCATGTCGGCGGTGCGCTAAAGCATCACTTCTTCGACAAGGATGACGTGCTTGCCCGGATGCTGCCCTTCCTGAGGCGCGGCGCCCGGTGATCCTGCCTGGCATGGTACGTCAGGGTCCTGGGCATTCTCTGGGCGCGGCTTTCCTCCTGCTGCTGGCGGCACCCGTTGCCGCCAGCCAGTGGGTGGTCTTGCCGGAACGCTCCAGCCTTGGCTTCACCGCCGAATGGAACGGCCGCGCGATTGCCGGCAATTTTCCCCGCTTTCAGGCCGATATCCGGTTCGATCCCGCAAATCTGGAGCAGGCCCGCGTGGTGGCGACCATAGACCTTGCCGCCGCGACAGCCGACGACAGCACCGTCAAGGCAAGCCTTTCCGGGCCTGACTGGTTCGACGTGAAGAAGGCGAGCGTCGCACGTTTCCAGTCTTCCGACATCCGCGCGGTGAAGCCGGGCCATTATGTGGCACGCGGGCAGCTGCTTCTGCGTGGCAGATCGGTGCCTGTAAGCCTGCCGTTCACCCTTTCCATCACGGGCGACATGGCGGTCATGGATGGGCGCGTCACGCTTGATCGAAGGCAATTCGGCATCGGCATGGAAAGCGACCCGTCCGCCACATGGGTCGGCCATGGCGTGCCGGTGCGCGTGCGCATCCACGCCCGGCGCGAACCCTGAACGACCATGTTTCCATGATCATGTTTCACTGAAACATCCCGCCCCTTTTTTTCTGGCAGGCCAATGCGTTACGATCATCCCGTTCCCTTCGACACGGCCTTCACCCCCCGCTGGATGCCCGATCTGCTTCTCGATGCCGTGAAGCGGCATCCCGATGCGCCGATGATCGATTTTCTCGGCCGGCAATTCACCTATGGCGAGATCGCCGGCCTTGCCGCGCGCGCGGCCTCGGGTTTCCGGGCCATTGGCGCCGGGCCGGGTGTGTCGGTGGGCCTGTTCCTGCCCAATACGCCCCATTATGTGATCGCGGCCTTCGGGGCGTGGATGGCCGGCGCCCGCGTGGTGAACTTCTCACCGCTCTACACGGTCGAGGAGCTTCGCCAGCAGGTCGAGGACAGCGAAACCGACATCATGGTCACGCTGGACGTGAAAGCCCTTCTGCCCACCATCGATGCGGTGCTCGAACAGAGCCGCCTCAGGGCTGTCGTCGTCGGCAATGTGGCCGAGATGCTGCCCAGCCCCAAGTCCATCCTCTACCGGCTGTTCAAGGGGCGCGAACGCGCGCCGGTGAAACGGGATGAGCGCCATGTTTCCCATGCGCGCCTCGTCGGCCATGAGCCAGTCGACATCGCAAGCACGCGCCAGGCCCCCGACGAGATCGCACTGCTGCAATATACCGGCGGCACGACCGGCAGCCCGAAGGGCGCCATGCTGAGCCATGCGAACCTGTCGATGAACGCACAGCAGGTGAACGCGATCGACGACGAGCAGTCCGCGCCTGACCGGATCCTCGGCGGCCTGCCGCTGTTCCACATCTTCGCCCATACCTGCATCATGAACCGCACCATCGTGCGCGGGGGCGAGATGATCCTCATTCCCCGTTTCGAAGTGAAGGCGGCGCTCGAGGCGATCGCCCGAAGGAAGGTGACGGCGCTGCCCGGCGTGCCCACCATGTATCGCGCCATGCTCGACCATCCGGACCTGAAGCGCCACGACCTGTCTTCGATCCGCGTCTGCATCTCGGGCGGGGCGCCCATGCCGGAGCCGCTGAAACAGGAGTTCATGGCCGCCACGGGGGCAAAGCTGGTGGAAGGCTATGGGCTGACCGAAAGCTCGGGTGTCGTCAGCGTCAACCCCTATGCAAGCGGCGGCAAGCCGGGCACGATCGGCCAGCCCCTGCCGGGCACGCACATCCGCCTTCTCGACCAGGATGACCCCACGCAGACGGTGCCCGACGGCGAGCCGGGGGAACTCGCCTTTCGTGGACCGCAGATGATGCAGGGCTATTGGAAGCGGGACAATTCCGATGTGTTTGCAGAGGGTTTCATGCGGACCGGCGATGTCGCCGTGGTCGACACGGACGGTTATTACCGCATCGTCGACAGGCTGAAGGACATGGTCATCGTCGGCGGCTTCAAGGTCTATCCCAGCGTGGTGGAGGAGATGCTCTACAGCCACGGCGGGGTGAAGGAAGCCCTCGTGATCGGCGTGCCCGACCCTTATCTGGGCGAGCGGCCCAAGGCCTTTGTCGCCCTGGAAGCCGATGCCGGCGTCGATGGCCCTTCGCTGCTGGAATGGCTGAACGCCCGCGTGGGCAAGCATGAGCGCCTGGTGGACCTTGAGGTGCGCGAGAGCCTGCCACGCACGATGATCGGCAAGCTGTCCCGCAAGGAACTGGTCGCCGAGGAAAAGGCGGGGGCCGCGAAGGCCAAGGTGGCTTGACCGCCTTACGCGCCCCGTCCAAATGGCCCCAAGCAGGGAGAGACAATGACCACGGAAACCGACATCTCGGCACTGAGCTTCGAGGCTGCCCTGCAGCGGCTCGAAGCGATCGTTCGGGATCTTGAATCCGGTGATGCCTCGCTCGAGGCATCCATCGGTCTTTACGAGGAAGCGCAGAAACTGAAGGCCCATTGCGAGGCGAAACTGTCTTCTGCGGAAGCGCGGATCGCCCAGCTTCAGCTGGACGGCGAGGGGCGCCCCGTTGGCGAGACCGGCTTTGGCGGCTGACCCCAACCGCATGTCTCCGGTCACGGACAGGCTGAAGCCGGCGCTGGATGCCATCGGCGAAGCCGTGGACGCCCGGTTCGACCGGCTGCTTGGTGTGCCCGAAGATGCCCGCGCACCCCTTTACAAGGCGATGCGCCATGCGGTGCTGGGTGGCGGCAAGCGCATGCGGCCCCTGCTTGTCGTCGCCTCCTGCGATCTCTTCAACGTTGATCGCGAACGGGCCTTGCGCGTGGCGCTCGCGATCGAGGCGGTGCATTGCTACAGCCTTGTCCACGATGATCTGCCCTGCATGGACGATGACGACATGCGCCGGGGCAAGCCGACGGTTCACAAGGCCTATGACGAGGCGACCGCCGTACTGACGGGGGACAGCCTCTTTGCCGTCGCCTTCGAACTGCTGGCGGACGAGGCAACCCACGAAGACCCCTTCGTGCGCTCGGAACTGGTTCTGGAACTTGCCCGCGCATCGGGCCCGGCCGGCATGGCTGGCGGGCAGATGATGGATATCGCCGCCGAGAAAAGCCGCTTCGACCTCCCGACCACAACCCGGCTGCAACAGCTGAAGACAGGCGCCCTCATCGGCTATTCGGTGGAAGCGGGCGCCATCATGGGCAAGGTGGGCGCGGCAACGCGGCTGAAGCTCAAGGGCTATGCGCGCGACCTCGGCCTTGCCTTCCAGATCGCGGACGATCTCCTCGATGTCGAGGGGGATCCGGAGGCCACCGGAAAGGCGCTGCGCAAGGATGCGGGGGCCGGCAAGTCCACCTTTGTGTCCCTGCTCGGGGTCGAGCGTGCGCGGTCACAGGCCGAACTGCTGATCGACCAGGCCATCAACCACCTCCAGGGCTTCGGAGCCGAGGCCGACCTCCTGCGGGCCATCGCCCGCTTTGCAATCGAACGGGACCATTGAGCCATGCGCATCGGAGTTTACCCCGGCACATTCGACCCCATCACCCTCGGCCACATGGACATCATCGCGCGGGGGGCGAAGCTGGTGGACAAGCTGGTCATCGGTGTTTCGACCAATCCCTCCAAGTCGCCCCTGTTCACCCTTGACGAGAGGGTGGGGCAGGTCCGCCGGGAAACTGCCGGCATCCCCAATGTCGAGGTTGTCCCCTTCGATGCCCTGCTGATGCATTTCGCCGAGGAACAGGGCGCCTCGGTGATCGTGCGCGGCCTGAGGGCCGTTGCCGATTTCGAATATGAATTCCAGATGGCCGGGATGAACCAGCAGCTGAACGACGATATCGAGACCGTCTTCCTGATGGCCGATGTGGCACTGCAGCCGATCGCTTCCCGCCTTGTCAAGGAAATCGCCAGCTATGGCGGCGCGATCGACAAGTTCGTCTCTCCGGCCATGGCCTCGGAAGTGCGCGCCCGGATCGCGGCCAATGCCGCCAGCTGACCCGCGCGACGTTGAAGACAGGCTTTTCCGTTTCCGATGCGCCCCGTTCAGCCTTCGGCAAGCCAGAATCCGCATGAGGCCCTGATGACTTTCCGCATCCTTCTGGCAGCGGCCGGCCTTTTCATGGCGGCCCCGGCTTCAGCACAGCTCCCCTTCGAATCGGCCCAGCCCGCCGGCCCGGCGAAGGAACAGGCCCCGGCCGCGCCCGCCACATCCTATGCCGCGCAAATGATCGCGGCAGCCGATCCTGAAAACATCCTGCATCTTGATCTTTCGACGGGCGGGCGTGTTTCCATCATCATGCGCCCGGATGCGGCGCCGGCGCATGTCGAGCGCATACGCCTGCTCACGCGGCGCGGTTTCTATGATGGCCTGCTGTTTCACCGCGTCATCGAAGGCTTCATGGCCCAGACCGGCGATCCGCGCGGCACGGGGCAGGGCGGGTCAGAGCTTCCTGACCTGAAGGCGGAATTCAACGATCTGCCGCATGTGCGCGGCGCCGTTTCCATGGCCCGGACAAGCGATCCGGATTCCGCCAACAGCCAGTTCTTCATCATGTTCATGCCGATGCTGCGTCTTGACCGGCAATATACGGTTTTCGGCCGGGTGGTGGATGGCATGCCTTTCGTTGACAGGATCGAGCGGGGGGAGCCGCCGGCCAATCCCAGCCGCATCCTCCAGGCGTCGATCGGAGCGGACAACAAGGCGCCGCCGGCCTTCCCCGCCCGGCTGACGCCCGCCGAGGATGCGCTGGCAGCGGAGGCCGCAAAGCTGCTTCAGGCGCAGCCACAGGCACAGCCAGAAGTCGGACCCCAGATGCAGCCCCGGCCCTGAGCGGGCGCGACATCCACCACAGCCAATGCGCGTAGACGCCTTTGATTTCATCCTGCCCGAGGACAGGATTGCTCTGCGGCCAGCGGAACCGCGCGATTCCGCCCGTCTTCTGAAGGTGACGCCGGATACGCTTTCAGATCATGTCGTGCGCGATTTGCCTGCGCTTCTGCGCCGCGGCGACATTCTGGTTCTGAATGACACACGCGTCATCCCGGCGCAGCTTGCGGGCCGCAAGGGTGAAGCCACGATCGACGTGACGCTGCACATGCGCCTCGGGGCCGTGGAGTGGCTGGCCTTCGTTCGCAACGCCCGCCGCCTGAAGGTCGGAGACAGGGTGGATTTCGGCGCCGGGCTGCACGGACTTGTGGTGGAAAAGGGCGAGGGTGGCGAAGTTCACTGGCGCTTCGAAAGTGAAGATCCGCTGGAAGTGGCGCTGGAGCGGGCAGGGCAGATGCCGCTGCCGCCCTATATTGCCCGCAAGCGCGGCATCGATCCGCGCGACAAGGCCGATTACCAGACCATCTATGCGCGTGCGGAAGGCGCGGTCGCGGCGCCAACTGCCGGCCTCCATTTCACGCCGCAACTCTTCGATGCGCTCGATGCCGCCGGCATCGGCCGTGAAACGGTGACGCTCCATGTCGGGGCGGGCACCTTCCTGCCAGTCAAGGCCGAGCGCACGGAAGAGCATCGCATGCATGCCGAATGGGGCCATGTGCCGGCGGATGTGTCGGCCCGGCTGAAAGCGGCCAAAGCGGAAGGGCGGCGCATCCTGGCGGTCGGCACCACATCCCTGCGGCTGCTCGAATCCTCAGGGCTGGAGCCCTTCACCGGCACGACGGACATCTTCATCACTCCCGGCTACCGCTTCCGCGCCATCGACGGTCTGATGACGAACTTCCACTTGCCGAAATCGACGCTGTTCATGCTGGTCAGCGCGCTGATGGGGCTGGAGCGCATGCAATCGGCCTATGCCCATGCGATCCGCGAGGGCTATCGCTTCTACAGCTACGGGGATTCGAGCCTGCTTCTGCCTGAAGGCTGAGGACAATGGCCCGCACGGCTCATTGCAGCCTGTTCCCGCGCGACCACTTTGCTATGGCAGCCCGATGACAGGCTTTTCCTTCCACATCCACGCAACCGATGGGCGCGCGCGCACCGGTGAAATCAGGCTGGCGCGCGGCACCATCCGCACGCCCGCTTTCATGCCGGTTGGCACTGCCGCCACCGTCAAGGCGATGAAGCCCGGCGATGTGCGCGCCGCCGGTGCGGACATCATCCTCGGCAACACCTATCACCTGATGCTTCGCCCCGGCGCCGAGCGGATGGCGCGGCTTGGCGGGCTTCACCGCTTCATGAACTGGGAGCGCCCGATCCTGACGGACAGCGGCGGCTATCAGGTGATGAGCCTGGGCGCGCTTGTGAAGATGCGGGAGGAAGGGGTTTCCTTCCAGAGCCATGTCGACGGGTCGAAGCATTTCGTCAGCCCCGAGCGCTCCATCGAGATCCAGCGGCTGCTCGACTCGGATATCGTCATGGCCTTTGATGAATGCACGCCACATCCGGCAAGCCATGAACGCGCAGCACAATCCATGCGGCTGTCCATGCGCTGGGCGCGGCGGTCGCGCGATGCCTTTCTGAAGGACCCGGCGCCCGCGCTCTTCGGCATCCAGCAGGGCTCGCTCTATCCCGACCTCCGGCGCGAATCCGCCGAGCGGCTCACCGAGATCGGCTTCGAGGGCTATGCCATCGGCGGCCTTGCCGTGGGCGAGGGGCAGGATGCCATGTTCGAGGTTCTGGATTATGCCCCCGGCCTGCTGCCGGCCGACCGCCCGCGCTATCTGATGGGGGTTGGCAAGCCGTCTGACATCATCGGCGCAGTGCTGCGCGGGGTGGACATGTTCGATTGTGTTCTGCCCACACGCTCGGGCCGCACGGCCCAGGCCTTCACGCTGGATGGCACGCTGAACCTGCGCAACGCCCGCCATGCCGAAGACATGAACCCGCTGGATGCCGATTGTTCCTGCCCGGTGTGCGGCCATTACAGCCGCGCCTATCTCCACCATCTGTTCAAGGCCGGCGAAATTCTCGGCGCCATGCTGCTGACGGAACATAATATCTGGCACTATCAGTTACTCATGGCCGGCCTGCGCGCGGCCATTGCCGATGGCACGGCGGAGAGCTTCGCCCGGGCGCGGCTCGACCGCATGGCAGGGGCTGGCTAGGTCGCCGGCCTTTCCGGCGGCGCCTTCAGAAAGTCGGCCCCGTCTGCGGCGCTGCGATCGGCGGTTTCTTCATGCGGCAGATGACCGATGCCGGAATGGACGATGAGGCGTGCGCCGGGCAGGGCCGCATGGATCCAGCGCGCCGCCGCCACCGGTATCAGCGATTCCTCTTCCCCACAGAGGATGAGGGTGGGGATGCTGCCGAGGGGCGCAAGACCGGCCAGTGTGAACGGGGTGCGGGGTGTGGAGAAACGCTGCATCGTGGCTTTGCGGTTGCCCGGATGGTGCAGCAATTCCCAGTAGCGGTCGATCGCGGCTTCGCTGGCAACGGATTTCACCGATACCGAGGCTTCGAGCGTACGCGCGACGACGGCGCGTGGCGTCACATGGGCGGCGATGTCGCGCAGCAATGGCATGCGCGCAATCCGGAAACCGATCGGCGGCGGGCCTTCCGCATCGACAGGCGCGCCAGCCGCATCGACGAGAATGAGGGCTGACAGCCTTTCCGGATGGGCGAGCGCGTAGCTGACGGCAACGGCGCCACCCATGCTGTTTCCGGCCAGCGCCATGCGTTCAAGTCCAAGATGGCGACGCACGGCCTCCACCGTTTCGGCCATGCAGGCAAGGCTGTAGCAGGAATCCGGATGGGGGCCGGTGAGGCCATGGCCCTGCAGGTCGAGGCTGATCAGCCGGTGGGCGCCGCCAAGACGTGCGACCCATGGCTCCCAGCTGTGCAGCGAAGCGCCCGAGCCATGCACCAGTATGAGCGGCGGGCCGTCTCGAAGCCCCTCATCCCGAAGGTGAACGACAAGGCCGGGCTTTACCGCGACAAAACGCGAGGCAGGCGTTGCGTGGCGTGTCCGGAGTTCATCGGCCGGAATGTCGGCTGTGCGAAGCGCGAGGAAGCCAGCCGCAAGCAGCAAGCTGAGGAAAAGAAGCGCCGCCAGTGCCGGAAACCGGTGGCGGCGCTTCCCCGGCATGTCAGCGGGCCGCCATGGTGACCGGCAGGCCGTCCTTCGGGCGCGGAATGGGAACCATCCGGAATTCGCCTTCATAGCCTTCGGGCAGTACGATCCGCCGCTCGGCCAGCAGATAATAGAAGAAGGCCTTGGCCTGCATGTAGGCGAAGTGAAGGCCAAGGCACATGTGCGCGCCGCCACCGAAGGGCACCCAGGCATATTTATGCCGGTTTGCCGAAAGCTGGGTGGTGAAGCGCATCGGGTCGAACTTTTCCGGCTCAGGCCAGTGTTCGGGCATATAGTGGGTGTAGAGCGGGTTGACGCCGACACCCGAACCGGCCGGGATGCGATGGCCCATGAATTCGAAATCGCGGATGGCGCGGCGCGGGATCATCGGCACCGGCGGAATCATCCGGAGCGATTCCTTGAAGGCCATCTCGACCAGCTCCAGTTCCCCGAGCGCCTCATAGGGCAGGGCGCCACCGTGGCGGGCGCGCACCTGGTCCACTTCTTCGCGCAGTTTTTCCTGCCATTCCGGGTATTTGCCCAGGAAATAGACCATGGAGGTAATGGATGATGTCAGCGTGTCGTGCGCTGCCATCATCAGGAAGTTCATGTGATCGATGATTTCCTGGTCGGTCAGCAGATTGCCGTCATCGTCGGTCGCGTTGCAGAATTGAGTGAAGAAATCATCGCCATCCTTGCCGCGCCGGTTCGGAATCTCGCGCGCGAAAAAGGCGCTCATATAGGCACGGCCCCGGACGCCACGGCGCATCTGGGTGAAGGGCAGGGGCTTCCTGACGATGGCGATGGAGGCGAGCACCATGTCGGTGAAGGCCTTGTTGATCTTTTCCGCTTCGGGTCCCCAGGGAAGGCCTAGGAAGGATCCGGCCGCCAGATCGAGGGTGAGGTCCTTGATGGCCGGGTAGAATTTGAACTGTTCCGTCTTGCTCCAGCGGGCGACCTGACGGGCGATTCCCTCGTTCAGGCTGGAAAGATAGGCCTTCATCGGGCCTGGCTTGAAGGCGACGGACAGCGTCTTCCGGTCCTTGCGATGATGGTCGAAATCCATCATCATCAGGCCGTTGGGGAAGACCTGGTCGAGGATGGGGTCCCAGCCGAGCTTGGACGAGAAGATCTTGTCCTTGTTGAACAGGACCAGCTCATTGGCCTCCGGCCCCAGAAGCGTGACGCCCCAGCCCATGAAATCCTGCCGGCGGAACACCGGGCCGAATTCGGCGGCGGATTCGGCAATCGCCTTCTTGGGGTCGGCGAGGAACTTGATGGTCTTGATGGTCCGGAAGCGGGCCGGCAGCGGGCCGGGCACATGCTTCAGATCCTCGAAACCCATGGGTCGCAGATTGGCGGGGTAGAGGTCTTTCGGATTTACCGGCGCGTTCATCGGGCACTCCCTCGGAAATTTTGCGTAATGGATATACGCACAACTGCCGGGGACGGCAATGTGAGTTGTGCAAATGCGACAGAAACGCACCACGCACGAATGCCAAGGGCCATTCCCCGCAACTGGCGGGAAATGGCCCTTTTTCGGACAAGTCCGATAACTGCAGATATTCCGGAGCGGCTGCCGCTCAGGCAGCCTGCTGCAGCCTCCTGCGATCGGCCGCCAGTTCCTCGGCGATCAGGAAGGCGAGTTCCAGCGACTGCGATGCGTTGAGGCGCGGGTCGCAGTGGGTATGGTAGCGGTCCGCAAGGCCTTCATCCGTCACGCAGATGGCGCCGCCGGTGCACTCGGTCACGTTCTGGCCGGTCATCTCGATGTGGATGCCGCCGGCGTGGCTGCCTTCGCCCCTGTGCACCGCGAACACCTGGCGCACTTCCGCGAGAATGCGGTCGAACGGCCGGGTCTTGTAGCCGGACGAGGATTTCACCGTGTTGCCGTGCATGGGGTCGCATGACCAGATGACATGCCGGCCCTCGCGCTGGACGGCACGGACAAGGGCCGGAAGATGCGCTTCCACATTGTCGGCCCCGAACCGGCTGATGAGGGTGAGGCGCCCGGCTTCGTTGGTGGGGTTCAGTTCGTCGATCAGGCGCAGCAGATCATCCGCCTTGAGCGACGGCCCGCACTTCACGCCGACCGGGTTCATCACACCGCGCAGGAATTCGACATGCGCCGAACCGGGGAAGCGCGTGCGATCGCCGATCCAGAGCATGTGGGCGGAGGTGTCCACCCAGTCTCCGGTCAGGCTGTCCTGCCGGGTCATGGCTTCCTCATAGCCCAGGAGCAGCGCTTCGTGGCTGGTGTAGAATTGCGTGCCCTTCAGCTGCGGCACGGTTTCCGGGGAAATGCCGCAGGCCTCCATGAAGGACAGGGCCTCGCCGATGCGGCTTGCGACTTCGGCATAGCGCTCAGCCCAGGGGGAGCGGGCCACGAAATCGAGGTTCCACTTGTGCACCTGGTGCAGGTTCGCATAGCCGCCCGTTGCGAAGGCGCGGAGCAGGTTCAGCGTAGCGGCCGCCTGCATGTAGGCGCGCTTCTGGCGCTCCGGGTCCGGCATGCGGGCCGCCGCCTCGAAGTTGATGTCGTTCACGATGTCGCCGCGATAGCTGGGCAGCGACACGCCGCCCATTTCCTCGACATCGGAAGAGCGGGGCTTGGCGAACTGGCCGGCCATGCGGCCGACCTTCACCACCGGCATGTGGCTGGCGAAGGTGAGGGTGACAGCCATCTGCAGCAACACGCGGAAGGTGTCGCGGATGTTGTTCGGATGGAATTCGGCGAAGCTTTCGGCGCAGTCCCCGCCCTGGAGCAGGAAGGCGCGCCCGAAGACAACCTCGGACAGTTGGGATTTGAGTTCCCGCGCCTCTCCGGCAAAGACCAGCGGCGGAAAGCTCTTCATCTCGGCTTCGACGGCGGCCGCCTTTGCGGCATCCGGCCATGCGGGCATCTGCCGCGCTTCGGCCTGTCTCCAGCTGTCGGGTGTCCAGTTCTTCATCGCATCAAGACCAGTTCTTCGGACATGGTGGGATGCAGGGCGACCGTCTGGTCGATCTGCGCTTTGGTGAGGCCCGCCTTAACCGCAATTGCCAGCGCCTGCAAAATTTCGGGGGCGTCAGGGCCGATCATGTGCGCGCCAACGACCTGATCGGTAGCGCCATCCACCACCAATTTGTAAAGCGCGCGCTCGTTCCGGCCGGCGAGCACATTTTTCATCGGCCTGAAATCGCTGGTGAAAACCCGCACACTGCCAAGCCGTGTGCGGGCCTCGCTTTCGCTCAGGCCGACACTGGCGAGCGGCGGGTGGCTGAAGACTGCCGCCGGCACGAGATCATGATCCACCCGCCACACCGGGCCGCCGAACAGCCTGTCGGCCAGGGCATGGCCTTCGCGGATGGCGATGGGTGTCAGTTGCAGCCTGTCGGTCACGTCACCCACGGCGTGCAGCCAGGGAAGGGTGGTGGAGCTGTCGGCATCTACCGGAATCGCGCCATTGGGCTTCAGTGCCAGCCCGAGTTCCTCAAGCCCCAGGCCCCGGCTGTTGGGCGTGCGGCCGATCGCCCACAGGATAAGGTCCGCATCGAGGGCCTTGCCGTTGGTGCAGTGCATCCTCAGGCTTCCATCCTCCAGCTTCTCCACCGAGGCGGGTTCGTGGTGGAAGCGGAACTGGATGCCCTTTTCCGTGGATATCGCGACCAGCCTGTCGGCAAGCGAATTGTCCCAGCCGCGCAGCAGCGTGCCCGACCGCACCGCCAGCGTCACCTCGACGCCGAGCTGGTTCAGGATGCCGGCGAATTCATTGGCGATGAAGCCGGCGCCGACGATCAGCGCCCGTTTCGGCAGGGCGTCGAGGTGGAACATCTCGTTCGAGCTGATCCCGAGGTCCGCGCCCGGAATGTCGGGGATGGAGGGGGTTGCGCCGGTTGCCACGAGGATGTTCGCGGCGGTCACCTCCCGGTCACCCACGCGCACCCTGTTGGGGCCGGTGATCGTCGCACGGTCGAGGAAGGTCTCGACGCCATGGCTGTCGAGCGTGGTCTGATAGGCGCTGTTCAGCCGGTCGACGTCGGCCAGCACATTGTCCCTCAGCGTCTGCCAGTCGAAGCTCTTGCTGTCGATGGTCCAGCCGTAGCGGCGGGCATCTTCCAGATCCTCGGCGAAATGGGCGCCGATGACCAGCAGCTTCTTCGGAACGCAGCCGCGGATGACACAAGTGCCACCCACCCGATATTCCTCGGCGATCGCAACACGTGCGCCATGGCCTGCGGCAATGCGGGAGGATCGCACCCCGCCCGAGCCAGCGCCGATCACGAAATAATCATAGTCGAACGTCATCGCTGCCTGCCTTTCGAAGCGGCCTCTTAGGGCCGATGGACCGGCCCTGCCAATGCTCCATTCCGATGGGCGCGGGCCGTGGCCCGCCATCTCATTCCACCGTGACGGATTTCGCGAGGTTTCGGGGCTGGTCCACATCGGTGCCCTTCAGCACCGCCACATGATAGGCCAGAAGCTGGATGGGCACTGCATAGACCAGCGGGGCGATGAGCGGATGGACGCCTGGCATGCTGATCGTCGCCATGCAGCCTTCGCCGGCTTCGGCGACACCTTCGGCATCGGAAATCAGGATCACCTTGCCGCCGCGCGCGCGCACCTCCTGCATGTTCGAGACGGTCTTTTCGAACAGGGGGCCGGACGGCGCCAGCACGATGACCGGCACCTGGTCGTCGATGAGGGCGATGGGGCCATGCTTCATTTCACCAGCGGCATAGGCCTCGGCGTGGATATAGCTGATTTCCTTCAGCTTCAGCGCGCCTTCCATGGCCATCGGGAAATCCGGCCCGCGGCCGAGGTAAAGGACATCGCGCGCCGGCGCGATGAGCGGCGCGATGGCGGCCACGGCCTGCTCCAGATCGAGTGCGGCATTGAGCGCCGCCGGCGCCTCGGCCAGATGCTTCACGATCTCCTGCTCTTCAGTGGGGGAGAGCTTGCCGCGCGCTCGGGCGAGATTGGCGGCAAAGGCCGCAAGCACGGCCAGCTGGCAGGTGAAGGCCTTGGTGGAGGCAACGCCGATCTCGACGCCGGCATGGGTCGGCAGCAAAAGGTCGGCCTCGCGCGCCATCGAGCTTGTCGGAACATTGACCACGCAGGCGATCTTCTGCCCTTCGGCGCGGGCATGGCGCAACGCCGCGAGCGTGTCCGCCGTCTCTCCGGACTGGCTGATGAACAGGGCGAGCCCACCCGGCTTCAGCACCGGATCGCGGTAGCGGAATTCGGATGCGAAATCGATGTCGACGGCCACGCGCGCGAAACGCTCGATCCAGTAGCGGGCGACCATGCCGGCATAATAGCTGGTGCCGCAGGCGACGATCTGCACCCGGTCGATGCCGGCGAAATCGAAATCGGGAATGGGCAGGGCAACCTGGCCCTGCAGCGGCTTCAGATAGGATTGCAGCGTCTGGGCAACGACGAGCGGCTGCTCATAGATCTCCTTCAGCATGTAGTGGCGGTAATTGCCCTTGTCCGTCAGCTGGGCCGAAACGCCCGATTCCACCGCGGGCCGCAGGACCGGCCTGTTCTCGCGGTCGAAGATCTCGACGGAATCCCGACGCAGGACAGCCCAGTCCCCTTCATCCAGATAGGCGATGCGGCGGGTGAGGCCGGCGAGTGCGAGAGCATCGGAGCCAAGATAATTCTCGCCATCCCCGTAGCCGACTGTCAGCGGCGCGCCCAGCCGGGCGCCGATCAGGAGGTCCGGATCCTTGCGGAAGATGAGGGCAAGCGCGAAGGCGCCGTGCAGCATGGGCAGCACGGTGCGTACTGCCTCGACAGGCGTGGCGCCACCTTCCAGTTCGCGCGACACGAGATGGGCGACGACTTCGCTGTCCGTCTGAGAGAGGAAGGTGCGGCCCTCGGCCTGCAGCATGTCGCGCAGGGGTTTGAAATTCTCGATGATGCCATTGTGCACCACGGCCACATCGCCCGCGATATGGGGGTGGGCATTGTCTTCGGTGGGGGCGCCGTGGGTTGCCCAGCGGGTGTGGGCTATACCCACCCGGCCTGGCAGCGGGTCGGCTTCCAGTTTCTGCGCCAGGTTGCGCAGCTTTCCTTCGGCCCGGCGGCGGGCGAAATGCCTGTCCTGAACGGTGCAGACGCCGGCGCTGTCATAGCCGCGATATTCCAGCCGCTGCAGCCCTTCGACAAGCGCGCCGGCAACGTCAGACTTGCCGAGAATTCCAACAATGCCGCACATGGTTAGCGCCTGTCCTTTCTGGCTTTCATCCTGTCGCGGAAACGCGCCGCCCAGCCTTCGCGCCGGGACTGGTCCGCACGGGTGACTTCGAGGGCATCATCCGGCACGTCGCGCGTGATGGCGCTGCCTGCGCCCACGATCGCGCCCGCGCCGATGGTCACCGGCGCCACGAGCGAGCTGTTGGAGCCGATGAAGGCACCTTCGCCGATGATGGTGCGATATTTGAAGAAGCCGTCATAGTTGCAGGTGATGGTGCCTGCGCCGATGTTGGCGTTGGCGCCAACCTCGGCATCGCCAAGATAGGTCAGATGGTTGGCCTTGGCGCCCGGCCCGAGCACGGCCTTCTTCGTTTCCACGAAATTGCCGACCTTGGCGCCAGCGCCGAGCACCGTTCCCGGACGCAGCCGGGCAAAGGGGCCGACTTCGCAGCCATCGCCGATTTCGGCTCCCTCGATATGCGAATGGGCGCGGATCAGGACATTTTCGCCCGCCTTAACCCCGGGGCCGAACACCACGTTCGGCTCGACGAGGCAATCGCGACCGAGTTGGGTGTCATGCGAGAGGAAGACGGTTTCGGGCGCAACCATGGTGACGCCGGCGGCCATGAGTTCGCCCCGGCGGCGCTGCTGGAAGAGCGCTTCGGCCGCGGCAAGTTCGGCCCGGCTGTTGACGCCGATCATCTCGTCGGCGGAGCCTTCGAGGACGGCGGCGCGCAGCCCGGCCGCACGCGCCAGCATCACGATGTCGGGCAGATAATATTCGCCGGCCGCATTGGCGTTGCCGACCATTTTCAGAAGGTCGAACAGATGCCCGGAGCGGACTGCCATCAGGCCGGAATTGCACAGCGTCACCGCCAGTTCGGCATCTGTCGCGTCCTTTGCCTCCACCATCTTCAGGATGGCGCCCTGATCGTCCGCGATCACGCGGCCATAGGCGCCCGGCTCGTCAGGGCGGAAGGCCAGAACGGCGATGGCGGGTGCTTCCGGCCCTTCCAGGGCCTGCACGAGCCTTTCCATGGTGGCGGCTGTAAGCAGCGGCACATCGCCGAAGAGAATGAGGACAATGCCCGAAAAGCCCGAAAGCGCGCCTTCCGCCTGAAGGACGGCATGGCCAGTGCCCAGCTGCGGCGATTGCACGGCGACTGCCACGTCCTGCCCCTCGAGCGCGCGCTCGAGCTGGTCGGCCCTGTCACCCACCACCACCACCCGGCGTTGCGGAGCAAGCGTGTCGAGGCTGGCGAGCAGATGCATCAGCATCGGCCGCCCGCCGATGGGGTGAAGCACCTTGTGCTTTTCGGAGCGCATCCGCGTGCCCTTGCCGGCTGCGAGGATGACGGCTGCAATCGGTGAATGGAGTTCAACTGCCATGTTCTTGCCCTGCCACAGCTTTGCCGGCTGGAAAAGGCGGGAAGGGGCTTGCACATCGCCGGCGTCCGTCTACCTCGGGCTGGACATGGCATTCGATACAATCATTTTCGATCTCGACGGTACGCTCGTTGACACCGCCGGGGATCTGACGGCCAGCCTCAACCATGCCCTGGGCGTGCTCGGCAGGCCCACGGTGCCGCCCGAATCCGTCCGCGCGATGGTCGGTCATGGCGCGCGCAAGCTGCTGGAGCGCGGCCTGGCCGCAACCGGCGCGATGACCGCAGAGCTGGTGGAAGAGGGCGTCGCACCCTTCCTTGCGCATTATTCAGCAAACATCGCCGTTCACAGCCGCCCGTTCGATGGCGTGGAGCGGGCGCTCGACCAGCTTGAGGCGCAGGGCTATCGCCTTGGCATCTGCACCAACAAGCCCGCGCACCTTGCCGAAAGCCTTGTCGCCGAACTTGGCTGGACGCGCCGTTTCCGCGCACTTCTGGGCGCGGATTCACGCCCCTATCGCAAGCCCGACCCGCGCCACCTGACAGATACACTTTCGGAAACCGGCGGGCGTGCGGCCCTGTTCGTGGGCGATTCCCGCACCGACGCCGATACGGCGATCGCCGCCGGCGTGCCGCTCATCCTCGTGTCCTTCGGCTATTCGACCGAACCTGTCGAAGATCTCGGCGCATTGCATGTCATTGGCCATTATGATGATCTTCTGCCATCCGTTGACGCCATCCGGTCCCGTCCATTCAAGGCGGGTTAACGGCCGGATTGCGAAGCAGACCCGATGAAAAACCCGATGAAAAACCCGATCATCGCCCGCACGCTCGTCGCCGCCTCCATGGCCATGGCGATGCTGTCCGCTACGGTCGTCTTTCCGGCGCCTGCAGTGGCGAGCGCCACGGTCACCATAGCAGACGTACAGCGCGCCATGGGGCAGACCAGCAGCATGACGGCGGACTTCACCCAGCGCGCGGCGAATGGCGGCGTGGCGCAGGGCACCATGATCATGAAGCGGCCAGGCCGCATCCGTTTCGACTATGGCGACAAGGCATCCTTCCTTGTCGTGGCGGACGGACGGACGCTTTCCTTTGTGGATTACCAGGTGGCGCAGGTCTCGCAATGGCCTGTGCGCTCGACGCCGCTCGGCGTGCTGCTCGATCCCGAGGCCGATCTGGCAAGGGTTGCGCGCGTGCTGCCTGCCGACAAGTCCCCGCTTCCGGGGCAGGTGGCCGTTCTGGCGCAGGATCCCAAGCGCCCTGACATCGGCCGCATCACCTTCTTCCTGAAACCGGACGGAGCAGCGCCGGGCGGCATGCGGCTCACGGGCTGGCGTGTCGTTGATGCGCAGAACAATCTCACTGTCGTCGAACTCGCCAATGCGAAGTTCAATGTGCCAGTCGCTGATTCGGGCTTCCGTTTCCGCGATCCGCGAAAACGCGCGAGCGTTCCGGGCCGCATGCGCTAAGGCCTGCCACAGGCGCGTGTATGGCGTCATGTTGTGCGGAATTTCGCGGATTTTGCCTGTCTTGCAGCCACTATGGATCGATTCACACCCTAATCCGGCTGCGTCAGGCCGATGAAACGGGCGTTTCCATTTGACAAAATGGCCCATGAGCATGAAATGGAAGCTGTTCAGGAATGAGACAGCCTTCAAAGGCTAATTTCCTGATCAGCGAAGTGATCGCCATCCGGGATTTGCCCCCTGTTACCCGGATGAGACGAAACTTCGTTTTGCGTGACGAACGCATGAACAGGCCCCCGCTCCATGCCCCCGGAGCGGGGGCCGAATTCTTTCTGCGCCATGGCTGGCCATGCCCGGCTTCGCGCCTCGCTCAGACGCCAGTGCAATAACTGCGTGACCTCGGCCCCTTCCTTCGCCTAATCCGCCGCCATGTCTCTTCGTATCGCCAGCTGGAACATCAACAGCGTCCGCGCCCGGCCGCACCTCGTCGAACGCCTGCTCGATGAACAACGGGTCGATATCCTGTGCCTTCAGGAAACCAAGTGCGATGACAACAGCTTCCCCCTCGCGGCGTTCGGCAGGCTTGGTTTCCCGCACGCCCATCTTGCCGGGCAGCGCATGCACCATGGGGTCGCGATCCTGTCACGAATTCCGGTCGAGCCCGTCGCGCGGGAAGACTGGCAGGCCAATGGCGAGGCGCGGCACATCTCGGTGCGCCTGCCGGGCGGCATCATCCTCAACAATGTCTATGTGCCGGCCGGCGGAGACATTCCTGACCGCGACGCCAACCCGAAGTTCGGGCAGAAGCTCGATTTCCTCGCCCGCATGACGGACTGGTCAGGCAGCCTCTCCGAACCCTCCATCCTGCTTGGCGATTTCAACATCGCGCCGCATCCGGAGGATGTCTGGAACCACAAGGCGCTTCTGGATGTCGTGAGCCATACGCCGGTCGAGGTGGAGATCCTGAAAGCGCTTCAGGACAGCCATGGCTGGATGGATATCGGCCGGCATGTCGTGCCGCGCCCCGAACCGCTGTTCACCTGGTGGAGCTATCGCGCGCGGGACTGGGCCGCTTCCAACCGGGGCCGCAGGCTCGACCATGTCTGGTGCTCGCCCGATCTCGCCGGAACGGTCCGCAGCCTTGATACGCTGGTGCCGGCACGCGGGTGGGAACGCCCATCCGACCATGTGCCCCTGATCGCGGAGTTCGACCTGTGACAGCGCCCGATTCCGATCTTGCCATCGCCCGCGCCGTCGACGACCTGCGCCGTGGCGAAATCGTGCGCATTACCGATGGCGCTGCCGGTCTCGACATCCTGTCGGCTGAACTGGCTACGGTTGAAAGCCTCGCCTGCCTGGAAGCCGAAGGCCGCGCCGACCTGCTGCTGACGCCCGAGCGCGCGGCGACCCTGCATATCATGAACCAGCGTCCGGCCGCCGGTGCACAGGCCGTGGCCGTGACCCGCATGCCCTGGCTCGATCTTGTGGCGAGCATCGGCACGGCCGATCCGGCGCGCGATCTGGAGCAGCCTTTCAAGGGCCCTTTCCCCACGCGTGACCTTGGCTCGGATGCACAAGCCGCAGCTGCCGGGCTGGCGCTTGCCAAGCGCGCGATGCTGCTCCCTGCGCTGTTCGCCCGCCCTGTAGCAGGCGATGCGGCAGACCGGATCGTCGCCGATGCCGGGGCCATCCTGTCATGGCGGCGTTCCGAGCGGCTGCGCATTGTCAGCCGGGCGCGCCTTCCGCTTGAGGGCGCGGAAAACACCGAAGTCGTCGCCTTCCGGCCGAGCGATGGCGGGCCGGAGCATCTGGCGCTGCTGATCGGTGAGCCAGGGCCGGAGCCGCTGATCCGCCTGCACAGCGCCTGCCTGACGGGCGATGTGCTGGGCAGCCTGAAATGCGATTGCGGCCCGCAGCTTCGTGCCGCAGTAAAGCGCATCGCCGAAACCGGCGGAATCCTTCTCTACCTCCAGCAGGAAGGGCGGGGCATCGGCCTGCTCAACAAGCTGCGTGCCTATCAGCTGCAGGACCAGGGCTTTGATACGGTCGATGCCAATCTGCGCCTGGGCTTCGGTGCGGAGGAGCGGGATTTCGACCTTGCCGCCGCCATGCTGCGGATGCTGGGTGTAAGCCGGGTAAAGCTCTTGACGAACAACCCCGCGAAATCGGAAGCGCTGGAAGCCGGCGGCGTTACCGTGGCCGGGCTGGTGCAGCACAGCTTTGGCGAAAATCCGCACAACCTCCAGTATCTCGCCACCAAGCGGGACCGGCAGGGCCATCGGCTCTAGGCAGCGCCCCGGCTTTTCCCCTCGGCCATCAGCCCTTCGGGTCCCGCAGCCCGTGATCGGCAATGCCATTGCGGATGGCATCGAGCGCGCCGGCCGCGATCCGTTTCGTGATCGCTCGGCGCGGCCAGGCCAGAAGGCGTGACAGGGTTGCACCGAAGATGTCACGCGCGGCAATCTTCAGGATTGCGTCCACGCGCTCTTCCACAAGATGGGCAATCGAATCCGGGTTGAAGGGGCGCACCCGCTCGTCACCGGGCCAGATGGCCGATGGCTCGACGAGCGAGCGGCGAACGAAGAGCTTGCGCCGTGTCTCGTCCGCGTGCTGTCTGTCCCTGTCTGCATGGGCAAGGGTGGCCATGGCCTCCGCCTGCAACGGAGGGACGATCAGCCGTTCATGCGCGTCTCCGGCTTCGGCTGTCAGCGTCTCGAATCTTACGCGCGCCTGCCCCATGCGCCCGCTCCACCAATTTTCATCGAACAGCGGGTTGCCTGCAGGCAGGGCGAAATAGTTGCGCAGGAAATTTTCCGCGTTGCGGCGACCAAGCAGGAAATCATGATGGCGGTAGCGTCGGTCGAGGAAACCGGCAAAGCCGCCCATCGCGCCGCTTGCAATCGCCGCCTGGCCCAGCGCCGTATCCCCCAGGGCACCGGGGGCGGGCGCCGCGCGCGCCCTCAGGGGGGAAAGCATGAAGCGGCTGTATTCATCGCTGCTGGCGGCCAGTCCCAGATCGTTGGCGTCATAACGCGCCTGGTTGATCCAGGCGCGGGCCAGACGGGGCAGGGCGCCCGCCAGCCCGAGGCGGCCATTGCCGCCACGGTGGCTCTCCACCCGGCCTTCACGCACCGGGTCGGGCGGGGCGGCAGGAAAGGGATCGATGATGAGCAGCGCCTTGCGGGCAAGGTGGCCGCGGCTTTCCATTCGCCCCAGCGGGCCGGTCAGGATGGAGCGGGCGAACTGGAAGGGCTGGTTGTTCATCGTGCCGCCGTCCACCGTGTCGAAGCTGCCGGCCATGCCGCCCATCACGGTGGAAAAGCCAGCGCTCATCCGCGCCGGTTGCAGCCAGGCATCGGGATTTTCGGGCGCCAGGTCCGTGCGCTGCTTCAGGTCGAACCGATAGGCATCCGGATCCTTCCGCAGCCTGAGCGGCGCGAAGGCGACCGGGAAAGCGCCGCTGCCGACTGCGGAATCGGCAAGCGCCCGCCAGGCGGCGGCCCCGCCGGGGTTGATGCCGGCGTCAGCCGTGGGCGGTCCCGTGACGGAAAGATAGCCGCCGGGGGCTTCCTCAGGCGGCAGGGCCGGGCTTTGCGCATGCACGAGGAAGCGCAGGGCGTCGGCGTGGCGCATGGTGGCGAAGCGCGCGCCTTCCAGCCCGTCGAACCGGTAGCAGAAGGGCACGCCATCAAGGTTCGCGACACTGAGCGCGACCGGCAGCGGGTCGGCGAGATAGCGCCGGCGCGCGGGAAAACGTCGCCCTTCCGGCTGCGGGCCGGGCGTGTCGAGCGCGCTGGCGGCGGCTTCCGCCAGACGCTTGCTGTTGAGGAGCGAGGGCAGGGTGGCCAGCGTCACGTCTGCGCCGAGATCATCGGTTTCCAGCATGCCGGCAATGTCCAGCCGGTTCACCCACAGATCGTAGAAGGGGTTGTCGGTGCGGTCGGCATCGGGGCCGGCGATGTTGCCGGGCATGCCCTTTACCGGCAGGAAGCGGCGCTGCACGGCCAGCGCCAGCAGGGCCGAACAGACGCTGCCCGCCGAAGCCCCCGCCACGGCCCGGATGCGGATGGCATGCGGCGGCACCGGCCAGCGGGCGAAATCCGAGCCGAACTGGTGCGCGGCATCTTCCTTGGCCACCTCCCAGTCATCCAGCACCTCGATCAGATAATCGAGTACGCCCGCCGTGTAGGCGCCGGCGGAAATGGCGCCGGCGAGCACCAGGCCGACATCGAAACAGGGCAGGGCGACAGGGCCGTCAGGGCCGTCATAGATGGCGGGTTCCGGGTCTCCGGCTGCCGCCAGGCCGAAGCGCGCGATGTCTGCCGGATAGCCGTCACTGTCCGGGCGGGAGAGATCGACGAAACGGCTCAGCCCGTCGTCCGTGCTCATGGCTCAATGCCCCCTGATCATGGTTAACCCCGTTAACCCTCTTGCGGGAAGGCGACGCCGCGCGCAAGAAAAGCCCATGCTTCAGGCTGATATCGGGTCTTCCACCCTGCATGCCTTCGGGCGCGCCTTTCCTTGCACCCACGGCCGCGCGGGCGCCGTGCCGGCAAATGAGAAGCGCGAGGGCGATGGCGCGTCCCCCATCGGCTGCTGGCCGATCCTGGGTGCGCTTCTCCGCCCGGACCGTGTGCCGCTTTCCGCTTTCGGCGGGCAGGCCCTGAAGCTGCCCTGGCGCTGGCTGCGCCCATGGGACGGATGGAGCGACGATGTGCGCGACCCGGCCTACAACCGGCCGGTGTGCCACCCGCACCCCTTTTCGGCCGAGCGGCTGTGGCGGGAAGACCATGTCTATGACGTGATCCTTTTGCTGGGCCACAACAGCGGGCCGGTGCAGCCGGGGGCCGGCAGCGCGATCTTCTGGCACCTGTCCCGCCCCGATGGCGGGCCGACGGAAGGCTGCATCGCGATCGAGCGTGCAGCGATGCTGGGCCTTTTGCCCCGCCTGGAACCGGGCATGGCGCTGGAAATCCGCGCCGGCGCCGCCAAAGCTTGACAAGCTGCCCCCTTAGCCGTCAGTAGCGCCCTTCGTTGCACCCGTAGCTCAGCTGGATAGAGCGTTGCCCTCCGAAGGCAAAGGTCACACGTTCGAATCGTGTCGGGTGCGCCACTTTTCCCCGTTCATTGCAAGTTTTTCCGCCGCTGCCAGTTCAGCCGGCGTGTTCATGTTGGCGAACGGGTCCGTGGCTGTTTCCCGCCAGTGCACCTCCTTCACCCCCACGCGCTGCGCATAACCGCGCAGGGAATCGCCGCCTTCAGCCCTGTAGCGGGTCAGGCCCGGCAGATCTGTTCTCCAAAGGGTGGCCATGGTCTGCAGGCGCCCGCGGGAGACGGGGATGGCGGCGCCGTGATCCGCCAGTGCGGCCGAAAGAGTTGGCAGCAGCTCGTCTGGCAGGAAGGGAATGTCGCAGCCGATCAGCAGCACGGTGTCGCGGCCCCTTTCCGCGGCGAAGCGGAAGGCGCTGGCCAGGGCCTCTACCGGGCCTGCACCCTGTCGTTCATCGGCAAGGCAGGGCAGGCAGGCCGGGGCATCGGGGAAATGATCCCTTATGGCGATGGCGATTGCATCGCCATGGCGGCGTGCCCAGTCGGCCGCATGGTCGATCAGGCGCTTGCCACCCAGCAGGCGCCCGGCCTTGTGCCCGCCCATGCGCCGCCCTTCGCCCCCGGCGGCGATCACGATGGCGGGCGGGGGCTTTGCCGGCGGTTCCATCTGGTCAGCATAGGCCCGGGCGGGGCTGGCTGTGAAGCGGCTCTCACCAAAGAGCAGAGGTTGCGCCGCGCCATGGTTTCGGGCGAACCCGCTGCATCCGGAAATGACAGGGGCGGGACCATGAGCATCAGCACGGCAGACAGGCAAAATGCAGACAGGGAATGTTACGACAGGGTCGTCATCGGCCGCCGCAGCATCCGCGGCTTCAGGCCCGACCCGGTGCCGAAGGACGTCATCCGCGAACTGCTGGAAGTTGCAATGCGCGCGCCTTCCTCGCTCAACACCCAGCCGTGGAACTTCTATGTCGTCGCGGGCGAACCGCTCGACCGGATCCGCAAGGGCAATACTGAAAACAACCTCGCCGGCATACCGCCCTCGCGCGAGTTCCGTGGCCATGATGGCTATGAAGGCATCCACCGCGACCGGCAGATCGAGATCGCCAAGCAGCTGTTCGGCGCCATGGGCATCGCCCGCGAAGACAAGCCCGCCCGGCAGGACTGGGTGCTGCGCGGTTTCCGCCAGTTCGATGCGCCCGTATCGATCGTGGTGACCTATGACCGCGCCATTCAGGGCAGCGACATCGCCCCCTTCGACTGCGGCGCTGTCACCAACGCCATCGTCAACGCGGCATGGGCTAGGGGGCTGGGCTGCGTGATCAACAGCCAGGGCATCATGCAATCGCCCGTGGTGCGCGAACATGCCGGGATCAGCGATGACCAGGTCATCATGATCTGCATCGCCTTGGGCTACCCGGATGACAGCTTCCCGGCCAACGCTGTCGTCTCGCGCCGCAAGTCGGTGGACGAAGCTGCCGTCTTTGTCGGCTTCGGGGACTGAGCGGTTCGCTGACGGGCCGGTTCGGGGAAAGGCTGGCCCCTGCCTAGAGCAGGGGCTGGGGGGTTTCCTTCAGCACGCGTTCGATGCGGTGGAAATCGGCTTCCACGGCGCTGTCCCGCCGGCTTTCGCGCAGGCTGCCCATGATTGCGGCCACCAGAGCCGCGATGAAGCCAGGCACGATCTCGTAGATGATGGACGACAGGCTCTGCCCATCGACTTTGATCGGCGCATAGAGCCAGAAGAGGACGGTGGCAGCACCGGCGACCATACCGGCAAGCGCGCCGCCCGCTGTCAGCCGTGACCAGTAGAGGCTGAGCAGGATGACCGGGCCAAAGGCGGCGCCGAAACCGGCCCAGGCATTGCCGACGAGCGAGAGGATGTTGCTCGACCGGTCATGCGCCAGGGCAATGGCAACCAGCGCCACGGCAAGGACCGAGAGCCGGCCCACCATCACCAGTTCGCTCTGGCCGGCATCGCGCCGGACGAAGGTGCGGTAGAAATCCTCTGTCAGCGAACTGGAGGAGACCAGCAGCTGCGAGGAAATCGTGCTCATGATGGCGGCTAGGATGGCGGCCAGCAGAAAGCCCGCAATGAGCGGGTGGAAGAGGATCTGCGAGAGCAGGATGAAGATTGTCTCCGGGTCGGCGACGTCAAGCGCATTGGCATGGGCATAGGCTGCCCCCACGAGGCCCACGAGTACCGCGCCGATCACCGTGACGAGCATCCATCCCATGCCGATGTAGCGGGTGGTCGCCACATCCTTCAGCGAGCGCACGGCCATGAATCGCACGATGATGTGGGGCTGGCCGAAATAGCCCAGACCCCAGGCAAGGCTGGAGACGAGGCCCAGCGCCGTGACACCCGTGAACCAGCTGGTCAGTGCGGGATTGGCCGCTTCCATCGCGGCGCGGCTGCCATCCCAGCCACCCAGAACGTCGATCGCAACCAGCGGCACCAGCACCAGCGCCACGAGCATGATGCAGCCCTGCACGAAATCCGTGAGGCTGACAGCGAGGAAGCCGCCGAACAGCGTGTAGGCGACGACGACGCCGGCCGTGACATAAAGTCCGGTTTCATAATCCAGCCCGAAGGAGGCTTCGAAAAGCTTGCCCCCGGCAACAATCCCGGCCGAGGTGTAGAGAGTGAAGAAGATGACGATGACAAGCGACGACAACACCCTGAGCGCCCGCCCGCGCCCCTTGAACCGCTTGGCGAGAAAATCGGGAATGGTGATCGCATCATCGGCCATTTCCGTGAACAGGCGCAGGCGCGGCGCAACGAAACGATAGTTGAGATAGGCGCCCACCACGAGGCCCACGGCAATCCAGGCAGCCCCCAGGCCCGCGAGAAAGACCGCGCCGGGCAGGCCCATCAGCATCCATCCGCTCATGTCGGACGCGCCGGCTGAAAGTGCAGCGACTGCCGGCGGCAGTTGCCGCCCGCCCAGCATATATTCCGAAACATCGCTGGTGGACGTGCGATAGGCATAAAGTCCGATCGCCAGCATCAGGATGAAGTAAAGGCCAAGGGAAACCAGGGCTGCGGTGTGCATCGATTATTCCTGCGAAGGGGTGTCAGGCGTCCGGCACGAAGCCATGGCGCCGCAGCATTCAGCGCAATTCGATGGCGCGGGCGTAGGCTGCATTCACCGTGGCTGAAAGCCGTTCGTCAAGGCCGCCGTCTGCGTTCAGGGCCTTCAGCCCCGCTTCCGTGGTGCCATTCTTGCTGGTGACGGAATTGCGCAGCTCTTCCAGGGAAAGGTCGCTGCCCTGGGCCATGGCGATGCTGCCGGCCAGTGTCTGCAGCACCAGTTCGCGCGCGACTTCAGGGGAAAAGCCGAGTGCATTGGCAGCGGCGACATAGCTGCGCGCCAGTTCGAACACATAGCCCGGCCCGGAGCCGGCAACGGCAGTCAGCCGGTCGAGGCTGTCTTCATCCGGCACGCGGACAACCGTGCCGGCCTGGCGCATCAGCGCCTCGGCGCTGGCGCACATCGCCTCGGTCGCGTCCGCGCTGGGGCAAAGCCCGCTGACGCCCTGCCCGATGGCGGCGGGCAGGTTGGGCATCACCCGGATGACAGGCTTGCCACCGGAAAGCCCCGCCAGCCGCCCGATGCTGAACCCGGCCGCGATGGACAGGAAAAAACCGCCCGGCGCGAGCCGGCCGACATGGGCCGGCAGAACCTCTTCGATCATCTGCGGCTTGATGGCGATGACGATGATGTCGAACAACCTGTCGCCAACTGTGCTGTCATTCTTCAGCAGGGTGACGCCTTCGGGAACGGCAGGCGCGAAAGGGTCGATCACGGTGAAGTCGCCAGGCCCGCGTGCCCACTGGGAGAGCAGGGCGCCCCCCATCTTGCCGCAGCCGATAATCAAAACCTGCATATGGGTCTTCCGTGCAATTTCATCGATGAATTGCCCGCGCATCCCTCAAAGATGGCGGGTCGCCGCGACGGGATAGCAGCATAATCCAGTTTTTTGAACCCATGGACCAGAAGGCTGCTCCTGCTCCCGATCTTGCATGCGGATCATGGTCATCATGTATGGCTCAATTGCGCAGTCTTGTCCCTCAGGCCCGCGATGACACTGGTGCCGGGGTTGAATATCCGTCCTTGTCTCTTTAAATCCACGCGCATTGCATGAAAGGAAATTGAATGTCGAAGGCCAAGCGCGTTGTCGTGAAGGTCGGCTCGAGCCTGCTTGCCAATCCGGAACTGCTCACCCCCCGCTGGGGTTTCATGCAGCGCCTCCTCGAGGATATCGCCCGCCTGCGGAAAGACGGCTATCAGGTCATCCTCTGTTCTTCCGGCGCGGTTGCCCTGGGGCTCAACATGATCGGCGCCACCCCGGAAGAGGCCGGCCTTGCCGACAAGCAGGCCGCCGCCGCCTGCGGCATGCCCCTGCTGCTGAATGCCTACAAGCAGCTTGCCCGCGAATATCGCTATGACATCGCCCAGATCCTCGTGACCCTGGATGATTTCGAGGATCGTCGCCGCTTCCTCAACACCAAGAACACGGTGCAGCGGCTGCTCGATGCCGGCATCATGCCCATCGTCAACGAGAATGACACCATCACTACCGAGGAGATCCGCGTCGGCGACAATGACCGCCTTGCGGCCAAGGTGGCGCAGATGGTCGGCGCGCGGGAGCTCGTCATCCTCACCAGTGTCGATGGCCTCTATGACCGCGACCCGTCGGAAGAGGGCGCGCGGCTCGTGGAAGTGGTGGAGGACGTGAGCGAGTATCTGTCCGTCACGGCCGGAACCAGCACGCTGGGAAGCGGCGGCATGCTCACCAAGATGCAGGCTGCCAACATGGCCCAGCATGCCGGCTGCACGACCTTCATCGCCAATGGCGAAGCCGATGATCCGATCAGTTCTGTGTTGAGGGGCGATCGACTCTGCACGCGCTGCCTTGCGTTCAAGGACACGGCTTCGGACTGGGTCGTCTGGCTGACGAACAGGCTCCAGGTGGCTGGCAGCATCGTCGTGTCCAGCTCGGTTGCCGATGGGCTGGGCAGCGACGGGCGCGGCGTGCTTCGCCAGGATGTGGTCGAGGTGAACGGGCCCTATTACCGGGGCGATGTTCTTCACATCTATGACGATAGCGGCAAGGAGCTTGCCCGCGGCCTCACCGATTTCAGTTCGGAGGAAACGGGGCTTCTGGTGCGCAACCCGGAAACGTCCCCGCGGGAACTGCTGGGTTACCAGACATCCGGCGTGCTGATCAAACCGGCGAACCTGATCCTTCTGGATGAACGCCACATCGCCTGGGACATGCCGGAATCAACCGACCGCTAGAGCTGGACGCAGGCCGGCGCGATCTGGCTGTCGCGCTGGCCTCGGCTTGCTGCTAGGCTTTTTTCATGAAGATCCTTGTGCTTGCCACGCCACCGCTTGCCCTTCTTCTTGCAGGCGGCGAATTCGCCCGCTGGTGGGGCGACCCGCGAATCGTGCCCATGGCGTTCGATGAACTGGCCGTTGCCCTTGCCCTGCTGGCGGCGAGCTTCGCGCCCCATGGCTGGCGGCCCCCGGTGCTGACGGCTGCGTGGGCCTTGTATACGGGCCTCATGCTGGGGCTTCTGGTGCCTACGCTCGATCATCTGCTGCATGGCCCGCCGAAAGAAAGCGCGGTCTTCTATGCCGTCATCCTGTCGGTGATGCTGCTCATCGGGGTGCTGGCGACGGCGCTTGGCCTTCGGGCCTGCCGGGCACGACAGCGCGGACGGTAAACGGCGGGTCTTCCGGCCTGCGGCTGTAGCGCGCATCGCCAAGGATCACTTCAGTTGCGCCGGCATCTTCCTTCACGCGGGCGAAGGGAAAGCGCGACCAGATGAGGAAATCCGCCATCTCCTTGTTCGTTTCCGCCGCGCGCGCGATGGCCGGGTGGTCCATACCGGTCGGGATGGGCGTGCCTTGCAGGCTGAGGCGGGGAAGGGGGGACCAGCGCACCTCGCCGAAGCCGTAGCTGCCCTGCAGTTCATAGAGGATTTCACGCCGGAACGGGTCAACCGGGACAGGGCTGGCCAGAACCCGTTGCGGCGTTCCAAGGCCCTGCGCGCTGATCGCGGCGGTTGCATGCTGTTCGGCCCAGCGCCCGGCCATGGCCATGGCGCCGGTGTAGGCCGTGATCGCCGCAAGCGCGAGGATCGCCGGGCGGCGCACGCCCGGCCTGTCGCGCCGTTCGCGCCGCCGCGACAGCCAGACACCGATTGCCAATACGCTCCACATCCACACATCGACGATGAAGAGCACGTCGCCATAGAACCAGCGTTCGGAGAAGGGCATCAGGCAGCGGATGCCATAGACGTTCAGATAATCGAGCAGCGGGTGCGAGAGGATGCCGATATAGGCAAGCGCCAGAACCCAGCCGAAACGGACGGGCAGGCGGCCGGGCGGGCGCGTGCCACGGCGTGTCTGCCAGCGATCGAAGAGCTGAATGGCAAGTGCAAGCAGGACCGGCAGGATCACGAGGGCCAGTGGCCCATGTGTCCACCCGCGCCGCCAGGCGAGATTTTCCCCGATGAAAAGGCCCAGCACGTCGATGTCGGGCAGGTTGGCCGCGATCATCAGCGTCGCCATGCCAAGGCCTGTCTTGCGTTTCAGCCCGGCCTGGCCAAGGGCAGCGCCCGCCAGCGTATGTGCCAGATTATCCATGCCAGTCTTTCTGTCCGGACCTCCGGCCTGGCGTTCAGCCAGCCCGGGCGGCCTTCATGGCAGCAGCAGCCAGATGCTGAAACCTGACCATATCAGCGTAGTGCATTGGAGCCATGCATTGTTCGCACTTGCACAAAAACCCTGCCGATATATCTAGGTCCTGTTGCTGCCTTGCAGCGCACTTCGGCGCTCCTCTCTCTCCTCCCCTGGAACGCCGGAGGGTCAACCGCCACTCTCCTCCCTCCCTCGGGGGTTGACCGGAATTCGGGCCAGGGTCGAGCTTGCTCCCCTGGCCCTTTTTTTGCCCCGATCCTGGCCTTTGGAATGAATACGGCCCTTGGCCTTCAGCGCCCGCGTCTTCCCAGCATGCTGCCGAGCACATTGTCCCCACGCACCAGCCCATGGTGGAGGGCCGCGGAAAGATGAATGAGGACAAGGCCGAACAGGCCCCAGGCGAAAAGCCCGTGCAGATCGCGGAACAGGCCGTAAAGCGCGATACCCTCCGGCGCGATCGCGGGAAGCGTGAAGAGCCCGAAGGGCCGGACGGCAAGCCCAGCCGCCCCCTGCATGGCCCAGCCCGAAAGCGGAACGGCAAGCATCAGGCCATAAAGCAGCCAGTGCGTGGCCCGTGCCGCAAGTTTCTGCGCCCCGGAAAGGCCGGCGGGCAGGGCAGGGGCCTTGAAGCGGACCCTGTTGGCAAGCCGCAGGATGACAAGCAGCAGGGCCAGGGCGCCAAAGGACTTGTGGAGGCCGATTGCCGCAGTTCGCCATTCGGCAAGGCTCGACACCATTGCAACGCCCAGAAAGAGCATCGAGAGGATGAGGGCCGCCATCGCCCAGTGCAGAAGCCGGGCGGATGCAGGATAGACCTGTGCGATGCTTTCAGTCTGTGCCCGCATCATTCTGCTCCTGCCAGCTGTTCGCGCGCCCGGCGCCGTTGCGATTCCGCATAGGCGGCACCGCGGGCATGAAGGATCGGGTCATGGCCCGGCTTTATCCCGTCCGGCAGGACCACCGGGTCGAAATTGAGCCCACCGCATGCGCCGCCCGCCTGCGGTTCCCAGCCCCCTATCTCGATGGTTCCGGCAACCACGGTCTGCCTGTCGGCGGGCCACAGTGCCGTCACATCATCGACAGGATCTCCGGAGCCGGCAAAGGTGAAGACGAGATCATAGACCACCGGGCCGCTATCAAGGCGGGTGGCGAATTCGCGTTGCAGGGCATCGGGGTGCGGATCCTGCAGCGGCGGGCCGGCAGGCGCCTGCGGGGCCGCCGCCCAGCGCACGGCGCGCTCGCGGCCGCTGTCGTTCACGAGGTGGAAGATGTTGATGCTGTGATATCGTTCTGTCGCGAGGCTTCCTGTCGGCTTGTAGCCGGCCTGCCAGGCAAGGAAGTTTGCGCTTTCCGGGTGGGATTTCATGAACGCCATGATACGCGCCATGTCCGGCTTGCCGGTCGCCGGGTCCGGCTGCATCGCCGCAAGCTGGGCGTGGAAGGCTTCAGGTGTCCGAACCGGCAGCACTGGCGGCGTGTTCATGGCTGTCCGCCATTGCTGGCCCCCGGGCAGGCTGAAGGCGAGCGCAAGGCTCCTGACCGGGGATTGGAGATCGGGTGCGGTGGGGTTGTTGCCGCCAGTCGAATAGCGGCCGATGAAGGCCGTGGCGCCGGGTTTGAAGATTGCAGCACTGCTGTAGGGCTGAAGCGCACCGGTCGAACGGAACTGGCCCGACACGCAGAACCCCTTGGCATGGGCGCGCCGGAACCCTTCATGCGGTTCGGGGCCTTGCATCAGGTCGATGATGTCGGCGGGTTTCAGCCGCCCGGGCCCGATGCGGCCGGACGCGACAAGGAAGGCGACCAGAAGGGCGCCTGCCAGGATGGCGATGAAGGCGTAGGCGGGAAAAGTCTTCCGTGCCGGCCGCGCGCCCGCATGTGGGTCTGTGTCTTGCATGGACGGAAGCTGCGGCGGGCGTAACGGACCGTCCAGCCCCTTCGATGAAGAGGGTGGGGCAGCGTGGATTCCGCCTGGCGCGATGCCGTGCGGTGCGTCTTCGGCGCCTTCCCGGCCGGAGGGCTTGAAAGAAGTATCAATCAAGGCAAGAACATGGCTTGCCAGTCGCGGGCGGTGACAGCCAGCCAGGCCGTCGCCCCGTCGGGGATGGAGGCGCGGTGCGAACCGAACAATCGGAAGGTGCAGCAAAATGTCACAGCAGGCCATGCCCGCACCGGAGCATCGGCTTTCCGCCGTTCGCGGGCGCCTGCTCTGGCTGCGCCACGATCCTTTCCTCGATGATCCGGGAACCGCTCTTGCCGAAGAGGAGGATGGCCTCATCCTCATGGCGGGCGGGAAAATCCAGGACGTGGGGTCGCATGCCGCCCTTGTGTCGCGTCTTCCGCCCGGCACGCCCGTGGATCACCATTCCGGCAAGCTGATCGTCCCGGGTTTCATCGACCTTCATGTTCATTATTCCCAGGTTGGCATCATCGGCGCAGCCGGACACCGGCTGCTCGACTGGCTTGGACAGACGACCTTTCCGGCCGAAATGGCGTTTGTCGATCCTGCCCACGCCCGGGCGGTCGCAGCCTTCTTCTGCGATCAGCTCATCCGGCACGGAACGACCACCGCGCTTGTCTTCACCACGGTCCACCCGCACGCGACCGATGCGCTGTTCGAGGCGGCCATGGCGCGCTCTATGCGGATGGTCGCGGGCAAGGTGATGATGGACAGGAACGCGCCCGCTTCGCTTCTCGATACCGCCCGCATGGCCCATGACGACAGCCTGGCCCTCATCGACCGGTGGGACGGCATGGGCAGGCTGCACTATGCCATCACGCCACGCTTCGCGCCCACCAGCACGCCTGAGCAACTGGAGGCGGCGGGCGCGCTCAGGAAGCGCTTTCCGCATCTTCATGTTCATACGCATCTGGCCGAAACGCTGGACGAGACAGCGTGGGTCCGCAGCCTGTTTCCCGACAGGGCGTGCTATCTCGATGTCTATGACCATTACGGCCTTGTCGGGCCACGCTCGGTCTTTGCCCATGGCATCCATCTCGACGAGGGCGAATTCCGGCGGCTTTTCGAAAGCGGGGCGGCTGTAGCCCATTGCCCCACATCGAACCTGTTTCTAGGCAGTGGCATCTTCCGCCTTGCCGCTGCCCGGGCGCGCAACCGCCCGGTCCAGGTCGGCCTCGGCACGGACGTGGGGGCGGGCACCAGCCTTTCCATGCTCGCCACCGCTGGCGAAGCCTATAAGGTGGCCCAGCTTGCCGGCCATCTGCTCAGCCCTGCCGAGGCCCTCTATCTCGCTACCCTCGGGCCAGCCCGCGCACTGGGCCTCGATGATCGAATCGGTCGCCTCGCACCCGGCCACGATGCCGATTTCGTCGTGCTCAACCCGGCGGCAACGCCCCTTTTGGCCATGCGCTGCCAGCAGGCCGGAAGCAGCGCTGATCTTCTCTCGGCGCTGTTCACGCTTGGCGATGATCGCGCCATCGCGGCGACCTATGTGGCCGGCAGCAGAATGGCTCCTTCATGAGCAGGATCAATAACCCTGAACGATAAAATTGCTTTCCATGGCAAAAGGGGTGCAAGCTATCGGCAAGCAAGAAACTCCCGGGACTTCACCGGATTGATCATGAGGAGGGTGTTTATGCACAACAAGAGACTGATGCTCGTGGCGCTGCTTGCAAGCGCGCTCACGCCGCTGGCACTGGCTGCGCCGGCTGCTGCCGAAACCACGATGACGGATGGTTCGGGATCTGCCGCCCGCACCATGACCAACCAGGACTGGTGGCCGGAACGCCTCGACCTGCGCCCGCTGCGCCAGCATGCACCGGCATCCAACCCCTATGGCGCCGATTTCGACTATGCCGAGGCCTTCTCCAAGCTCGATCTTGCGGCTGTGAAGAAGGACATCGAAGCCCTGATGACCACCTCGCAGGACTGGTGGCCGGCAGATTATGGGCATTACGGCCCCTTCTTCATCCGCATGGCCTGGCACAGTGCCGGCACCTACCGCACGGCTGACGGCCGGGGCGGCGGCGATGGCGGACAGCAGCGCTTCGAGCCGCTCAACAGCTGGCCCGACAACGTCAGCCTCGACAAGGCGCGCCGCCTGCTGTGGCCCATCAAGCAGAAATATGGCCGCAGCATTTCCTGGGCCGATCTCATCGCGCTGACCGGCAATGTCGCGCTTGAATCCATGGGCTTCAAGACCTTCGGGTTCGCCGGTGGCCGCGTGGACGACTGGGAAGCCGACATGGTCTACTGGGGCCCGGAAACCAAGTGGCTGGAAGACAAGCGCTACAGCGGTGACCGCAAGCTCGAGAACCCGCTGGCTGCCGTGCAGATGGGCCTCATCTACGTGAACCCGGAAGGCCCGAACGGCAACCCGGACCCGATCGCAGCCGCGAAGGATATCCGCGAAACCTTCGGCCGCATGGCCATGAACGACGAGGAAACGGTCGCGCTGATCGCGGGCGGTCACACCTTCGGCAAGGCGCATGGCGCCCACAAGCCCGATGACTGCCTTGGCGCGGACCCGGCGTCCAGCGGCGTCGAGGCGCAAGGCCTTGGCTGGGCGAACAAGTGCGGCAAGGGCAATGCCGAAGACACGATCACCAGCGGCCTCGAAGGCGCCTGGTCGGCAAACCCGATCGCCTGGACCACCCAGTATCTCGACAATCTCTTCGCCTTCGACTGGGTGCAGACACGCAGCCCGGCCGGTGCGATACAGTGGGTGCCGAGCGACCCCAATGCAGCCAACATGGTGCCCGACGCGCACCTGGCCGACAAGCGCCACGCCCCCATCATGTTCACGACCGACCTGTCGATGAAGATGGACCCGGCCTATCGCAAGATCTCGGAGCGCTTCCGCGACAACCCCGAGGAATTCGCTGATGCGTTCGCCCGCGCCTGGTTCAAGCTGATCCACCGCGACATGGGCCCGCGTGCCCGCTACCTCGGTGCCGAAGCGCCAGGGGAAGACCTGATCTGGCAGGATCCTATCCCTACCGTCGATCATGAGCTGGTGAACGCGCAGGATGTGGCGACACTCAAGTCCCGTATCCTGGCATCCGGCCTCACCGGCCCTGAACTGGTGCGGGCGGCCTGGGCTTCGGCTGCCAGCTTCCGTGGCACCGACATGCGTGGCGGCTCCAACGGCGGGCGCGTCGCCCTGTCGCCGCAGAAGGACTGGGCCGTGAACGACCCGGCCGAATTGCAGAAGGTGCTGAAGCGGCTCGAGACCGTCCAGCGGGACTTCAACCGCGCCCAGTCGGGCGGCAAGAAGATCTCCATGGCCGACCTCATCGTGCTTGGCGGTGCCGCCGCCATCGAGCAGGCCGCGAAGAAGGCCGGGCATGATGTCACCGTGCCGTTCACGCCGGGCCGCATGGATGCGTCGCAGGCGCAGACCGATGTCGCTTCCTTCGAGCCGCTCGAGCCGGTCGCCGACGGGTTCCGCAATTATTTCGGCAAGGAAAACCGTCTTTCACCGGCGGAAATGCTGGTCGAGCGGGCAAGCCTGCTGACCCTGACCGTGCCGGAAATGACGGTGCTGGTGGGCGGGATGCGGGCGCTTGACGCCAATGCCGGCAAGGCGGCCCATGGCGTCTTCACCAGCCGCCCCGGCACGCTGAGCAATGACTTCTTCGTCAACCTGCTCGACATGTCGACCAAATGGTCGAAGTCTGCGAAGGCCGAAGGAGTCTATGAAGGCATTGACCGCAAGACGGGCAAGCTGAAGTGGACGGCGACCCCGGTCGACCTCGTGTTCGGTTCCAACTCGGAACTGCGCGCCGTGTCGGAAGTCTATGGCGCCGTCGATGGCCAGGAGAAGTTCGTGAAGGACTTCGTGAACGCCTGGACGAAGGTCATGAACCTCGGCCGCTACTGATCCCGACCCGGGGCCGGCGACGGCCTGATAGAGAAAGGGCGGCGCACGATGCGCCGCCCTTTTTCCTTCTGGGCCGCTTATTTCAGCGTCATCAGATAGTCGATGACCTGCTTGCGGCGTTCGGGGTCGGCGATGCCGCCAAAGGGCATGCGCGTTCCGGGAACCAGTTTCGCCGGCCCGCTCAGCCATTGATCCAGTGTGCCGGCATCCCAGGTCAGGCCGGAATCGGTCAGTGCCTTGCTGTATTTGTAATCGGGCAGGCTCGCGGCCTTGCGGCCGGCAACAGTGGCAAGGCTGGGGCCGAAGGCATTGCGCCCCTGTTCGACCGTGTGGCAGGCAAGACACTGTGCGAATGCGGCAGGGCGGGCAGGGGCCTTGGCACTCTCGTCATTGGCAAGAGCGGGCATGCCACCCATCAGTCCCGCCGCCATCACGCCGGGCAGCAGGGTTCTCTTCACGGATTGCATCGACAAACTCTCCATCATCCCGGATTCATATTGTGGCCGGACTTTAGGGGTGCTGAACAACCGCCGCCACTTGTCCGTGCGCGGGTATGAGGGGAAAGCGACCCGACGGGCCGGGACTGCGGCTATTGGCCACGCAGTGACTTGGAGGCTAGGGTAGCCCTGAAAGGAAAGCCTCTTGAAAAGCCTGTCCGCCGGGCATCTTGCCGCCATGGCGCTCATCATGATTTCAGCAACACCCGGCATGGCAACGGACGAGGGTGTCGCAGAATCCGCGCTGATCGATGCCGGAAAGCGCCATTTCATCCGCTGCGTCGCCTGCCACACGATGAAGGCCGATGCGCCGCCCATGACCGGGCCGCATCTGGAGGGCATCGTCGGCCGCAGGGTTGCCTCGGTGGAAGGCTTTGCCTATACGGAACAACTGCGTGCGCTCGATTTCAATTGGACGGAAGAGCAGCTCGACCAGTGGCTGGAAAAGCCGCACGACCTTGTGCCCGGCATGTGCATGCCCTTCATGGGCCTGCGGAAACCCGAGGACCGGAAGGCCTTCATCGCCTGGCTGAAGTCCGGCCAGCCCTGAAGCGCCCACCGGCGCGAATTTCACCGTTTCGGACGCTTTGCTGCCTGACTGACGTGGCATGTTGACGCAAATTTTAGATTGGTGCGTCCCATGAGCAACAGCTGTTGCTTTTACGTTTGACATGAAATGGCTTCTTCGCCACCTGCCGGCGCAATTGCACGTTCCGTTGCAATAACACATCAACCTTGGGAGAAACTGATGCGTTCCGTCAGCCTTTCGTCGCGCGATCTCGTACGCGCGCTTCTTGCCTCCGCCGCCGTCGTGGCGACTGCACCGCTTCAGGCGCAGGGTGCTCAGGAGGCCGTTTCGACCGGCCTTGGCGACATTGTCGTGACCGCCCAGCGCCGCGCGGAAAACCTGCAGGACGTCCCTGTCGCCATCACGGCCGCAACGGCCGAAACCCTCGCGTCCGCCCGCGTCGAGAACATCTCGAACATCCAGAACATCTCGCCCAGCATCCAGTTCCGGGTCACCAACATCTCGACCTCCTCGGCGAACGTGATGATCCGCGGCCTTGGCACCACCGGCAACAGCCGCAGCTTCGAAGGCGCCGTCGGCATCTTCATCGATGGCGTCTATCGCACCCGCGCCGCCGCCGCGCTCCAGAACTTCGTCGATATCGACAGCCTGCAGGTTCTGCGCGGCCCGCAGGGCACGCTGTTCGGCAAGAACACCTCTGCCGGTGCGGTCATCCTCACCTCCACGGCGCCGTCGCTGCTCGACACCGAAGGCAATTTCGAGATCGGCTACGGCAATTACGACACCTTCACGGCCAAGGGCGCCGTCAGCGTTCCGCTCGCCGATACGGCAGCCCTGCGCGTTTCGGGCCTCTATTCCAAGCGTGACGGTTTCTACACCGACGCGCAGACCGGAAACAGCCTGAACAATGACGAAACCTATGCCTTCAAGGGCCAGCTTCTCGTCGAGCCTGCCGATGGCGTTTCCGTCCGCCTGATCGGGGACTTCTCGCGCGGTGAAGGCAATTGCTGCTACGCCACCTCCAACTACATCGATGGCCCGACCCAGCCGCTCGTCGATGCACTGACCCAGGCCCTCGGCCTGAAGCTCCCGTCGACCAAGCTCTCCGATTTCGAGCAGACGCTCAACCGTGAAGGCAACCAGATCATCAAGGACTATGGCGGGACGCTTCTCGTCGATGTCGAGATCGGTGGCGACACGCTGAAGTCGGTGACGGCGCTTCGCGAATTCAGCGTCGGCCAGTATGATGTCGATCCGGATTTCTCGGGCGCCGACATCTTCACCCTGAGCGAGAGCTTCCAAAGCCGCTTCTTCTCGCAGGAACTGACCTACAACGGCCGCATCGAATCCATCGACGCCAACTATGTTCTCGGTGCCTTCTTCTCCGACGAGAAGCTGGACATGACCCGCGATCTCGGCTGGAAATCGCAGGGCCAGGCCTATTGGGATGCTGTGCTGAGCGCCCAGGGCATTCCGGCGGGCGCGCTTGACGCCTCCGAAGGTCCGACCGCGAACGAAGTCATGGGCGGCAAGGCCCGTTCCTATGCGGGCTTCGCCCACATCAACGCCAACCTGACGGAACAGTGGAGCGTGATTGCCGGTATCCGCTATTCCATCGAGGAAAAGAGCGGCTTCTTCCGCAACAGCTTCTATCGCCCGGCACCGAACGAGGTGTTCAAGGCGCTCGGCATCCAGCCGGGGCCGGCCTATTCCGCCAAGCAGACCGACCGCGCGCTGAGCGGAACCCTTGGTGTCCAGTATCGCCCGACCGACGAGTCGATGGTCTACCTGACCTACAACCGCGGCTTCAAGGCGGGCGGGGTCAACATCGACGCCAACGCCGGCGGGACCGTGGCGAACAACCCGGCGCTGACTCCGGGCGCCGTGCCGCTCGATCCGCGCTATGCTCCGGAAACGGTCAACGCCTTCGAGCTTGGCGCCAAGGTCGACTATCTCGATGGTCGTGCACGCACCAACGTCGCCGTCTTCTACAACGACATCTCGGACCTGCAGGTGGCGCAGTTCGTCGGCCTGCAGTTCACCGTTCTGAATGCGAAGTCGGCTTCGACCTACGGCCTTGAGCTGGAAAACCTGTTCCAGCTGACCGACAGCCTGACGCTGGGCCTTGACGGCACCTGGCTGCCGCATGCCCGCTACGACGAAGATGCGCAGCTGGCAGCGGTTCTGTCGGACTCGCGCTTCCGCTACGCGCCGAAGTTCGCAGGCAACGCCACGCTGAACCTCGATCAGCCGCTCGACGACGACCTCACCCTCAATGCCCGTGCGCAATATCAGTTCAGCACCTCGCAGCTGATCGACAATGCGTCCATGGCGGACCGGGGCGATGTCGGCATCGTCAACGCGAACCTTGGCCTGAAGTCGGAGCGTCTTGGCCTCCACCTCGAAGCCTGGGTGCAGAACCTGTTCGACAAGACCTATGCGAACGTGGCCTTCGCCACTCCGCTGCAGACGGGTGACAGCAACGCCTATCTGGCGCCGCCGCGGACCTTCGGCGTCACGCTGCGTGGCCGCTTCTGAGGAAGCAGCGCTTTCGCGAAACGGGAAAGGGGGGCTTCGGCCCCCCTTTTTTGTGCCCGGCCTCCGGTGCGGCGTCAGTCCTCGAACATTTCGCCGAGGTAGAGGTCATGCACACGGCTGTCGGCCAGCATTTCCGGGCCTGTCCCCTCGAAGATCAGCACGCCTTCGGAAAGGACATAGGCGCGGTCGATGATCTGCAGCATCTCGTGGACATTCTGATCGGCGATGAGCACGCCGACCCCCAGGTCGCGCAGCGTGGCAACCATGGTGCGGGTGGTGATGATCGAAAGCGGATCAATGCCGGCGAAAGGCTCGTCCAGCAGGACGAAGGATGGCGAGACGGCCATGGCGCGCGCGATTTCGCAGCGCCGGCGCTCTCCGCCGGAAAGGCGCGGAGCAGGAGTGTCGCGCAGGTGATCGATGCGGAATTGCTGCATCAGCGTCTCGAGCCGCGTTGCGCGTTTTTCAGGGTCCGGCTCGTGCAGTTCCAGCACCATGGCGATGTTGCCGGCAACAGTCAGTCCCTGGAAGATGGAAGTTTCCTGCGGCAGAAGCGTGACGCCCAGGCGCGCGCGTTCAGCCGGCATGCGGCCCGTTATGTCCGCGCCGTTCAGTTCGACATGGCCGCTGTCCAGCGAGAGCATGCCCATCAGGGCACGGAAGCAATGGGTCTTGCCGGCGCCGCTGCGCCCGAACAGGCCGACGATCTCGCCGGGCCGCAGGTGCATTGTCACCGATTGCAGAACACGCTGCCGCCCATAGGCCTTGCACAGGCAAGTCGCCTGCAGGCCTCTGTTCAGGCCGCCCGAAATGGCGGGCGCGGCATTGCCCGGGTACGGTCTGCTGGCCATGCCATGTCCTTAAAGCCATTCGCCCCTCCAGGCGAGTGGAGGTCCCCGATTCAGTTCCTCGCCTTCGGCCGCCACAGGATGCGCAGGCCCCAGCTGTCCAGCCCCCGGTTCTGGCTGCTGAACAGCGTGGCATGGCTGAGGTGGATCCAGGACGCCTCGACCGCAAAGGTGTCGGAAAGTCGCCAGCCGAAAGCCAGTTCCGGTTCGAAGAGCACGCGCGAGCCAAGGTCGACGCGCAAATTTTCGCGCGTGGCGTAGGACGGCCCGTTGTGGATGGCGATGCCGATCCCCGGGCGCGCATAGAGTGTGCGCCCGAAGGTCCAGTTGAGGCCAGCGGCGGCATAATCCGTCTGCCCCTGAAGGCCGACGGACAGCAGAAGATGCGGCGACGGGCTGCCAACGGCGGATAGGGCCTGTATGGGCCGTCCTATCCAGCCCGCCTTCAGATCCTGCCCCTTTTCGAACCCGGTCTGGGCAAGCACGATGTCATGCTCGTAAAGGCCGATCCAGACCTGTTCGGCTGACAGGGGCGCCGGGAATGCAAGCAGCATGACGAGCATTGCAGGCGCCAGGGGCCTCATGCCGGCACCACCGTCACCAGTTCCGGATCCATTGCGATGCGTACTTCGCCATCGCGCGTTTCCGGCGCGGTGGCACTCCACATTTCAAAGCTTGTGCCGCCGGCTTCGAGATGGACGAGATGGTGCGGCCCGAGAAAGCGCACGGAAAGAATGCGCGCCGCCCCGCCTTCGGCTGACTGGCGAAGGCCCTGCGGCCTGATCACGGCCACGGCGGGGCCATCGGCAAGGCCGGGGGCTGCCAGCCGGCCAAAGGGCGTTTCCGCCGTCCCGTTGCGGACGATGACGGGCAGGGCGTTCACTTCCCCGGTGAGGCGGGCAGCGGTGAGGGAGACGGGGGCGCGATAACAGTCTTCGGCCGGGCCTTGCTGCAGGATCCGCCCGCCTGCCATCAGCACCAGATGATCGCCGATCAGCATCGCTTCCTGCGGATCATGGGTCACGACAAGGACCGCCGCACCCGCATCGGCAACGACGGACAGCACGGTTGCACGGATATCGGAGCGCAGATGACGGTCAAGGCCGGAAAAGGGCTCGTCCATCAGCACCACGGCCGGCTGCCGGGCGAGGGCGCGCGCTATGGCGACGCGCTGCTGTTCGCCGCCGGAAAGCGTGTGCGGAAAAGCGCGCGCCCTGTGACCAAGGCGGAAATGCTCCAGCAGGCCGGCGACGCGCGCATCCCGGTCCGGCCTTTCCAGCCCCTTGAGGCCGAAGCCGATGTTGGAAACGACATCCAGGTGGGGAAAGAGGGCGTAATCCTGAAAGACAAGGCCGATGCCGCGTGCTTCCGGGGGAATCCGGAAACCCGGTGCCGAAAGCCTGTCTTCGCCAAGGGCGATCTCGCCCGCATCTGGCTGTTCCAGCCCCGAGATCAGCCTGAGAAGCGTGCTCTTGCCGCAACCGGATGGACCAAGCAGGCAGGTGACGGTGCCCGGCTGCAGCGTGAAGCTCGCGGACTCGACGGCGCGGGTAGCGCCATAGGCCTTGGTGACGGAGCGGACGGTAAGGCTGGGCAGCATCGGCAGTGGCTTAGGAGCCGGGCCTCGAGAGTGCAATCTCGCGGGTGAGCCACATGACCGCTGGCAGCGACAGGCAGAGGATCAGCAAGGATGGCCAGCCAGCCTGGGCAAGCCTTTCATCCAGCGCATAGTTGCTGGCGATGACAGCGAGCGTGTCGAAGTTGAAGGGCCTGAGGATGAGGGTGGCGGGCAGTTCCTTCAGTATGTCGATGAAGACTATGAGACCGGCGGTCAGCATGGTGCCGCGCGCCACGGGTAGTTGCACGGCAAGCGCCGCCCCGCTTTCGCCACGGCCAAGACTGCGGGCAGCATTCAGCATCGAGGGGGAGACCTTGGCCAGCCCTGCGTCGATCGGTTCGAGGGCGGCTGCCATCAGCCGTGCGGCATAGGCATAGACGAGAAGGACGATACCGCCCACAAGCCCGGAGCCGCCGGACCAGACAAGGGTGGCGGGCGCAAGCAGTCCGATCGCCATGGCAGCGCCGGGTGTCGCATAGCCAAGGCTTGAAAGACGCGAGGCAAGCGGGAAGCCGCGCGCGCCAAGGGCCAGCACCGTTGCAAGCGCCACGGTTACGATCGACCCTACCATTCCCAGCGCAAGCGAGTTCAGCCCCGCGCGCACCAGCCTCTGCATTTCCGGCACCACATCGAGAGAAGACAGGAAAAGCCAGCCCACCGGCAGAAGCAGCCCCATCGTCACGAGCGCAAGGCAGAAGAAGGCGGCTGCAAGGCCGGGCAGAAGCGAAAGGCGTGTCACGGGAAGGGGGCGCCAGCGGGCCTTGCCGCCTTCGTGGCTGCTGCCGCGCCGCCCCTGCCGTTCGATCCAGAGGAGCAGGGCGGCGGCTGCCAGAAGCGGCAGGGCAAAACGGGCGGCGCTGGCGGTGGAACCGAAGACCGACCATGCCCGTACGACCCCTGTCGTCAATGTCTGGACTGAAAGGAACTGGACCGCGCCATAATCGGCCAGCGTTTCCATGACCACCAGCGCAACGCCGGCCGCAAGCGCCGGCCGGGCCACGGGCAAGGCCACCGTGCGAAAGGCCCGCCAGCGCGAGGCACCCAGCATGCGGGCGGCTTCCAGCGCATCGACCGACTGGTTGAGGAAGGCCGCGCGCATGGCGAGATAGACATAGGGGTAAAAGGCCGCCCCCAGAACGAACACCGCGCCCGGCATGCCATGCATGTTGAACGGAAGGTCGAAGCCGGCGCGCGCCCTGAGCGCCATGCGCAGATCGCCGGCGACATCGAAGAGATCGGCATAGGCATAGGCCAGAACGAAGGCGGGCGCTGCCAGCGGCATGGCCAGCGCCCAGGAAAAGACCCTGCGGCCGGGAAATTCATGCATCACCACAAGCCAGGCGGCCATGGTGCCAAGAACCATGGTGACCATGCCGACGAGCAGCGCCAGCACGGCCGATGTTCCGGCATAGCGCAGCACATCGGCGTAGGGGATCGCAGCGGCACCGGGCGACAGCCCCGCCAGCACGAGGCCCAGAAGCGGCGCAATCGCAATGAGGGCGGCCGCCCCCGCAAGGATCGGGAGCGGCCGCAGATTGCCAGACGCGAAAGCGGGCGCGCTTGCGGTCAGCGCCACCCGGCCTTGCTCATCATCGACTGGGCTTCGGGCTGGCGCGCGGCGAAGGCCGCCGCCGACATCGGATGCGCGGTGAAAGCCGCATAGGCGTCGACCGGTGGCGGCGGGGGCACATCCGGCGAAACCGGGAATTCATTGTTCGATGCCGCCACATGGGTCTGGGATTCCGGCGAGGCAAGGAATTCCAGAAGCCGGATGGCATTGGCCTTGTTGGGCGCATTGGCGGCAACCCCGCCGCCCGAAATGTTCACATGCGCGCCCTTGCCATCGAGGCTGGGGAAGGCGAGCGAAACCTTCGTGGTGACGGCCTTGTCCGATTCATTGTCGCCGCTTGCCATGCGGATGAAATAATAGCTGTTCGTGATCGCCACTTCGCACACGCCGGCAGCAACGGCGCGGATCTGGTCGCGGTCTCCGCCCTGCGGCGGGCGCGCCATGTTGGCGACGATGCCGCGCACCCAGGTGTCGGCCTTTTCCGGCCCCCAGGCCTCGATCAGCGCACCGACCAGCGAGAGGTTGTAGACGCTGTCGGACGAGCGGACGCACAGCCTGCCCTTGAAACGGGGGCCGGCAAGTTTCTCGTAGCTGTCCACATCCTCGGGTTTCACCTTGGCGCTGTCATAGGCGACGATGCGTGCCCGGCGGGAAAGGCCATACCATTTGCCCGAAGGCTCGCGCAGGTTTTCCGGGATGCGCGCATCCAGCACGGCCGACTGGACAGGCAGGAAAAGGCCAGCCTGATCGGCACGCCACAGGGCGCCGGCATCTGCCGCGATGAAGACATCGGCCGGGCTGTTCGCGCCCTCGCTGCGCATGCGGGCGACCAGTTCGTCGGGCTTGCCCTCGATCCGGTTGATGCGGATGCCCGTTTCCTGCGTGAAGCGTTCGTAAAGCGGCAGGTCACTGTCATAGTGGCGCGCGGTGTAGAGATTGACCACGCCAGTTTCGGTCGTTGCCGCATCCGCACCATCGCTCTTGTCGCTGCCTGCCCCCTGGCCGGAGCAGGCAGAAAGCAGGCCAAACGCCGCAACGCCTGCAAGCATGGATATGATCCGCATCGCCCTGGTTTCCGTCACAGGCCTTCTCCTTCGCAGGCCGCCAGTTCACTTGCTCGCGCCTGATAATGGTTCGCAACAGCGTCTCTCTAGACGAAGGCTGCTGCGCCGGTCCAGCCCTGATTTGGGCCGGACCGGGGAAGGGCGGCTATTCTTCCCGGCAGGGCGCCGGAAAAGGCACGGCAGGCTCAGACGGCCTTTGTCAGCTTCCGGTAGGCGGCCTTCAGTTCATCGGCCAGAATATCAAGGGTGGCGCGGATATTCTCCTCGCTTTCCTTCAGGCCTGCGCGGGCGGAGAAATTCTCCCACTTCTGCTCGAGCTTGTCCCACTCTTCCCGCGCTTCCATGCTGCCCAGATGCGCCTTGACCTTTGCCTCGTCCCGCAGGCGTTCCAGTTCGGCGCGAAGTTCGTCAAGGCTGCTCATGAACGTCTCTCCATCTGCAAGCGTGATGTGGCGCATGCATTGCCACATCCCGCAGGCTCGCACGGCTTTGCCCGGCCGGCAACCCCTGCTCAGTCGAGTAGGAGCTTCATGCCAGGATCGCCCTTTTCCATCGCGCGGCGATAGGCCGGCCGCGCGGCGACACGCCGGAGATAGGCGCGGATATTGGGATAGGGCGTGAAATCGCGCGGGATGAAGTTGCGCATTGTCGTCAGCGCAAAGACCATCATGATGTCGGCCGCGCTGAATGTCTCGCCCGCGAACCAGGGCGCCTCGCCCAGCCGTTTTTCCACCAGCGCATGCGCCCTGTCGCTGCGCGCGCGCACGAGCGGCATGGCGGCATCGCCGGCGCCAAGGATGCCGGCAATCAGTTCGCCCATGCCGCTGGCCACCATCGAGGCGTTGGAAAAATGGAACCAGAAGAGATAATCCGGAAAGGCCGGATCATCCTGCCCGACCCGCAGGCGGCCATCACCATGGCGCGCGATGATATATTCGACGATGGCCCCCGATTCCGCGAGGCAGATATCGCCATCGGTGATGATGGGGGCCGTTTCCAGCGGGTGGAGGGCCTTGTAGTCCGCCGGTGCAAGCCGCGTGACCGGATCGCGTTCATAATGCTTCAGCGCATAGTCGATCCCCAGTTCCTCGCACAGCCAGACGATGCGTTCGGACGCGGAAACGCCAAGATGGTGAACCGTGAGCATGGCTTCTTCCCCCTTCCGGCCCGACACGGTGCCGCGCCGCTTGCATCTTACCGGCTAGCCGCATTTGCGGGCCGCCGCATGCCCCCAATGCTCGCAGGGGGGCAGGGGCGTGCGGCCGGGCTAGACTTGGCGAAAGGCCGATATCGTCGCATTCGAGGAAAGGGAGAACCGCGTGATGACAAACCCCAATCTGGAACGCTGGCATGCGTTCATGAAAAGCCATGACAAACAGGCCCTGTGGGACATGCTGCACCCCGATGCCGTGTTCGAAAGCCCGGTCGTGCACACGCCGCAGCGCGGCCGCGAGATCGTCTTCAAATATCTCACCAGCGCCGGGAATGTGCTGGGCGGGGAAGGTTTCCGCTATGTGGGCGAATGGCATGGCGACAACAGCGCCATCCTGGAGTTCGTGCAGGAAATCGAGGGGATCAGCGTCAACGGCATCGACATGATCACCTGGAACGACGCAGGGCAGATCACGAATTTCAAGGTCATGGTCCGCCCGCTGAAGGCGATCAACCTCGTGCACCGACTGATGGGGGAAATGCTGCAGAAGGCGGCCGCTTCACCGGGCTGATCCTGCCGCTCTTGCGAGCCTCTTGCATTGAGGGGGTGGCAGGGCATTGCGGACAAGGCAGTCTGAAACCTCAAGAGGAGGGAGAAACGCCATGTCCCGCATGCCACTCGTAGAGCCTGAAGCCTTGCCGCCCTATCTGAAGGCTATCCATGACGCGACGCCAGAAGACAATTGGCTTGCCCGCAACTTCGCCCGCGCCTTCGGGCCGAACCCGGCGCTGGTGGAATCCTACCAGTCCTTCTACCTGCCCTGGCATACGGGCGGGGCCGGCGTGGTTGAACCGCGGCTGAAGGAACTGGTGCGTCTGCGCATCGCAACGCTGAATGGCTGCGTGCTGTGCAAGTCCGTCCGCATGGCGCCCGAAACGGTTACGGAAAGCGAAGCCGCCAGCGGTGTCGACCATCCGGAAGCCGCGAATTTCACGCCGCGTGAGCGGGCCGCCATCCGCTTTGCGGAAAAGATGGCGGTCGATCATCATAATATCGGCGATGATGATGTGGCCGAAATGCGCCGCCATTTTTCCGATGCCGAATTTCTGGAACTGGCGATGATGGCTGGCCAGTATATCGGCTTCGGCCGGGTGCTCGCCCTGCTGCAACTGGAAGTGGCGAGCTGCCCGATCGACTGATGTGACGCACTGATGTGACGCCATGTGCCGTGCCGGCCGCGCCTTGCCCAGGCGCGGCCGGAAGGCATCATTTCACATGATCGAAGACCAGATGCTCGCGCGTCAGGAAGCAGTGCGAGCGGCCCATGTCGACAAAGCGGCGCTCATCTTCCACCAGCTCCATGGCGGCTGCCTGCTGCTCCGCCGTGTGGCCGCTGGCTTCGAGATCGGCCAGCGACCTGACCCACACCTCGGTTATTCCGTCGAATGGCTGGATATAGCCGCCGGCCTGGCGGAAGCCTTCGTTCACATCGGGCGCGATTGCGTGGCTTTGCACATAGCGGGCCATCAGCAGCCTTTCCGCGTGGCTTTTGACCAGCGGGCCATGATCCTTCAGCCAGGTGGCGTGGCATTGCGCCACGGACATCTCCGGCCGGCGGGCAAGCAGATAGGTGACCTTCACAGCCTCCGGCCCCGGTCCCTTTCCACCCGTGCGGTCGAAGATCTCATGCTCTTCCGTCAGAAACACGCTCGATCCTGAAAAATCGATGAAGCGCTCCTCGTCCGCGCGCAATATCTGCCCCGCCTCGGCCCCTTCGGGCGTTGCATAGGCCGCCTGCATCGCTTCGAGGGAATCCCACCAGACTTCGGTGACGCCATCCACCGGCGGCAGCATGCCGCGAACGGCGCGCATCGCCTCGTTGGCGGGATGGTCGATCGGGTGGCTCTGCACATAGCGCCGGGCGGCGATGGCGCTGGCCTGCTTCGCCACCAGCGGGCCGTGGGTATCGCGCCAATAGGTCGCGAAATCCTCCGCAGAAAGCCCCTGCCGGCGCCGGATCACATAGACGAGCTTTATCATGCCTTCTCCCCATTCTTTCCTTTCCGGCAAGTCTCGGCCAGAGGGGGCGGCCTTGCCAGCTGGAAGATGAAGCAGGTGAGGATGCGTGACATGTGGTGAAGGTCTTGCGCCGAGGCTCTTGCGCCGAGGGATTTCATCGGCTTGTCGCGTAAAGATGCCATGGCCCCGGGGGGAACCCGGATCGAACCACCCCGGTCGAGAGGATGAAGGATGCGGCGACTGTCTCTTGCAGCCCTGCTGGCAACTGCCAGTGTGCCGGTACTGGCTGCTGGCGGGCAGGATTCTGCACCCGTTCCGCCTGTCGAGGATGAAGCGCTGGGAGCGGAAATCATCGTGCTCGGCGGGCGGCCGCGCGGCGCCGTCATCGGCGCGATCGAACCCGAGCTCCAGCTGGACGAGGCGGATATCGAGGCGACCGGCGCGTCGAGCCTCGCCGATCTTCTGGGCGAGCTCGCGCCGCAGACACGAAGCGGGCGCGGGCGCGGCGGGGAGGCGCCTGTCGTTCTGGTCAACGGCAAGCGTGTGTCCGGCTTTTCCGAAATACGAACCATTCCGCCCGAGGCTGTCGAGCGGGTGGACATCCTGCCCGAGGAAGTCTCCCTCAGCTATGGCTACCGGGCCGACCAGCGTGTGATCAACTTCGTGCTGAAGGAGCGGTTCCGCTCGGTCACGGCGGAAATCGAAGGCGGCGGCCCGACGGCCGGGGGCAGGGGAGAGGCCGAGTTCGATCTCAACCTGCTGCGCCTTGCCGGCGACAGCCGCATCCTGGTCGATGCAAGCCATGTCCGCCGCTCGCAGCTTCTGGAAAGCGCACGCAACATCACGCAGGCGCAACCATCCCGACCCTATGCGCTGGCTGGCAACATCATTGCCGCGACCGATGGCGCCGAGATCGACCCGGCGCTCAGCGCGCTTGCCGGAACGCCGGTGCTGGTCGCTGCCGTCCCGGCAACGGCGGCAGCGGGCGCGCCGGCGCTTGTGGATTTCCTGGCCGGCGCCAACAACCCCGCCCTTGCCGATACCGGCCTCTGGCGCACCCTGCTGCCGGAGCAACGCGAAACGTCGCTGGGCGCCAATGTCAGCACCGCGCTCACCGAGTCCATACAGGCCAGTTTCAGCGCGCGGCTCGAGTGGACGGAAAGCGACCGCAGGCTGGGCCTTGCCGGCGTCACCCTCGACCTGCCGGCGGCAAACCCCTTTTCCCCCTTCGCAGGCAATGTGCAGTTGCTTCGCCATTCGGAAGCTGCAGGCGCGCTCATGGGCAGGAGCCGGAACATGAGCCTCGACCTTGCTGCAACCGTCAATGGCGACATCTCGATCGGCGACGGGCTGTGGCGCTGGATCGCGACCGGCGGCCACAACCGCAGCGTTGCGCGATCGACGACGGATCGCAGGCTCGACGTAACGGCCTCGCAGGCACGAATCCTTGCGGGCGACCCGCTCTTCAACCCCTTCGATCCCGATGCCGTGGCAGGCGAGATCGGGCAGGACCGGGCGCGTTCGGTCAGGGATTTCAGCCGCATCGAGCTGGTGGCGAACGGGCAGTTGCTGGAGCTGCCGGCCGGGCCGGTCGCGATGAGCGTGCAGGCCGGGGCGGACAGGCAGGGCTTCGACAGCGACACTTTCATTGCCGGTGTCGCGCGTGAAGTCTCGCTCGAACGGAACCGGCTGAGCGGGCAGGCCAGTCTCGACCTGCCGGTTGCGAGCCGCCGGCGCGATGTCCTGCCCTATCTCGGCGAGCTGGCACTCAATCTCAACGCATCCGTGAACGAACTGTCCGACTTCGGGACGCTTTCCAGCCTGGGCGGCGGCGTCAGCTGGCGGCCCGTCGATGCGCTGCGGCTGAGCGCCAATGTAACGGTCGAGGATGGGGCGCCGAGCGTTCAGCAACTGGGCAACCCCACGATCATCACGCCCAATGTGCGGGTGTTCGATTTCCTGCGCGGCGAAACGGTCGACATCAGCCGGCTCGATGGCGGCAACCCTGGCCTGATGGCAGACAGGCGCCGTGTCTTGAAACTGGGCGCGAACCTCAAGCCTCTGCCGGAAAAAGATCTCAGCCTGTCGGCCGACTATGTCGACAGTCGGATCACCGGCCCGATTGCGGCCTTCCCGACGGCGACTGCGGAACTGGAGGCCGCGTTTCCCGAGCGATTCCTGCGCGATGCCGATGGCAGGCTGGTGCAGATCGACAACCGCCCTGTCAATTTCGAACGCTCCGACAGGCGCGAACTGCGCTGGGGCCTCAGCTATTCCGGGCAACTGAAGCCGAGCCGGGCCGAGCAGGCCGCGATGGAACGCCGCCGAGCGGCAGCGGCAGCCGGCAATGGCGGCGGGGAAACGGCCGGCCGCCCGTCCGGCCCGCCCCCGGGCGCGCGCGGAAGTCGCGGGGGTGGCAGGTCATCCGGCCGGGCCACGCTTTCCCTGTTTCACACCGTAAAGCTTGCCGAGACCATCCTCATCCGTGACTCTGTTCCGAAGCTTGATCTCCTCGGCGGGTCGGCGACGGGCAGCAGCGGTGGCGTCAGCCGCCACGAGGTCGAGATGCGGGCCGGCCTGTTTCGCAATGGTGTGGGCGGCAGGCTTTCCGCGAACTGGAAAAGCGCGACGGACGTCCGTGTTGATCCGCGCGGCGCGCCATCGCCCGATGATCTGCGCTTCTCGGACCTTGCCACCTTCAACCTGCGGCTGTTCGCCAACCTTGGCCAGCAGCAGAGCCTGGTTGCAAAGGCCCCCTGGCTGAAGGGCGCCCGCATTTCCATCGGCATCGACAATCTGTTCGACAGCCGGCAGGACGTGCGCGACAGGCTCGGCAATGTGCCGATCGGCTATCAGGCGGACCTTCTTGACCCGGTCGGACGCCGCATCGAGATCAGCTTCCGCAAGATCTTCCTCTAGGCAGCCAGCTCAGGCCCGCGCGCCCGGCGTCGCCACGCCCCATTCCACCCAGCCGGCAAAGCGGGGGGATTTTTCCATGAACTGGCCATGGCGTTCGGCAACCCTGAACCCTGCCGCTTCCACGGCATCGGTCACGGGGCGGGAAAGATGGCAGCCGCCGGCAATGCGCTTCCAGACAGGCTCGATCCGCCGCTGCCAGCGCTGCACGGCGGCATCGGGCGCGAGGCCATGCTCCAGGAACAGCAGCCGCCCGTCGGGCTTGAGCACGCGCGCGGCTTCCTTCAGCGCCTGCTGCTGGTCCTGCACGGAGCAGAGGGTGAAAGTGGTGACCACGGTATCGAAGCTGCCGCTGGCAAAGGGCAGTTCCTCCGCACGGCCGCGCTCCAGTCTCACAAAGGTCCTGTCCGCCTCGGACTGATGCGCGCGCGCCTCGGCGATCATCTCCTCGGACGGGTCGATGCCGGTAACGGATTCGACCTTGCCGCGATCGTAGAAGGGCAGGTTGATGCCGCCACCGGCGCCCAGTTCGAGCACCTTGCCGCTGGCGTCAGGCACCACGAATGACCGGCATTTCATGATCGGCGGCTGCGTGCAGGCATAGCCCAGCAGCTTCGGCACCACATGCCTGTCCCACCAGTTGCTCATTGTCCCTCCCTCGTTTGTGACGGAGCATGCACCGGAGCCGCCTGGTCCTCAATAGCCCGTAATCAATAGCCCAACGCCATGCCGTCCTTCCGGGCTTCGGTCGCGCCCCACCAGATGCGGTTCGCGCTGTCCCACATCACGGCCTGATAGCCGCCGACATCCTGATGGGTTTCGAGGATCTGATGGCCTCGGGCACGCAAGGCGGCGCGGGTTTCGGCCCCGATATGGCTTTCAAGGAAGATGCCGGGGGTGGTTTCGCGGCCTTCGCCCGGATCGGGGCTGCCGAGATGGCGCACGCGCGGCGCGTCGCCTGCCGCCTGCAGGTTGAGGCCGAGATCGACGAGATTGACCATGACCTGCACCTGACCCTGCGGCTGCATGGTGCCGCCCATCACGCCGAACGCGAGGAATGGCTCATCCCCCCTGGTGATCATGCCGGGAATGATGGTGTGGAAGGGGCGCTTGCCCGGTTCGATCCGGTTCGCGGCCTTCGGGTCAAGGGAGAATTGCGCGCCACGGTTCTGGAGCATGAAGCCCCAGGTTCCGCGGCCATTCTCCACCGGGTCCTTGCGCGGAATTACCACGCCCGAGCCCATGCCGCGATAGTTGGACTGGATGAGGGACACCATCATGCCTCTCGAATCCGCCGTCGCGAGATAGGTGGTGTCGCTATGCTCTTCCGGGTCTCCGGGCGGCACGTCATCCGGAAGGGCGCGGTCCATGTCGATCATGGCGGCGCGGCGGGCGATATAGGCATCATCCAGCAGCGCCCCGACAGGCACCTTCACGCGGCGCGGATCGGCCAGATAGCGGGCGCGGTCAGCGAAGGCGAGCTTCTTGGCCTCCACCAGCACATGCAGCCGGTCAGCCTCCAACAGGTCGGCCATCGGGAAGCGCTCGACAAGGCGGGCAATCTGCAACGTCGCGAGTCCCTGCGTGGCGGGCGGAATCTGCCACAGGCGCACATCGCGATAGGGGGCGGAAATCGGTTCGACCCATTCGGCCTTCATGGCGGCGAGATCGCCTGCCGAAAGGGTGCGGCCATGGCTGCGGAAATGGCCTTCCAGATCACGCGCGAAGGCCCCGCGGTAAAAAGCCCCGGCGCCACCCGTGGCAATAGCCTCCAGCGTGGCGGCAAGGTCGGGGTTGGTGAAAATCTGGCCTTCGCGCGGCGCCGAGCCGGAAGGCGCATAGAGGCTGAAGGCGTGGCCGGCGGCCTGGATGGCCGCGCGGTTTTCCTCGAACCGGCGGACATTGCCGGCCCAGCCGCGTGCAATCACCGGCGTCAGCGGGAAGCCTTCGCGCGCAATACGGATCGCCGGTTCCAGCACCTTTGAAAGCGGAAGCCTGCCGTAGCGGCTGTGCAGGGCCTCCCATCCGGCGACTGCGCCCGGAACGGTCACGGCATCCATGCCCCAGGGGTTCATCAGCCCGCCCGGGTTGCGCTTTCTCAAGGCCTTCACGTCAAGCCGGGCTGGTGCGAAGCCCGAGGCATCGAGACCGACGACCTTGCGCGTTCCAGGATCCCAGACAAGGGCGAAGAGATCGCCGCCGATTCCATTGCCCGTCGGCTCGACCAGGCCAAGAACGGCATTGGCGGCGATTGCCGCATCGACGGCCGAACCGCCGGCGCGCAGGATGTCGACGGCAGCCTGTGTCGCCAGTGGCTGGGCGGTGGCCGCCATCCCGTTGCGGGCGGGAACGGCCGACCGGCCCTGATAGGCTGGATCGCCCGGCCGGTCGGCGGCAAGTGCTGCAGACGGCATGCCGAGGGCGGGCAGGCAAAGGGCTATCAGGCTGGCGGCAAGGAAGCGGGCAGGGCGTTTCATCGGGCAGGGTCCTCCTCTGGTTTACCTGAAGCATGTTCCGGCGCGGGGGAAAACGGGAAAGCCATGATGGGCTTGCGATTTCTTGCCCACATGCGACAATCGCGCCCATGCACATGCTCGACAGACTTCTCAGCCGTGCCGTCACGAAGGGCGCGCTCGAAATCACCGAGGCCAATGGCAAGGTGCACAGATATGGCGATATGGCGGCTGAGCCTGTCCGCGTGCGCCTGAAGGATGCAGCGACGGCGCGCAGGATCGGCGCGAACCCGGGCCTCGGGGCAGGCGAGGCTTATATGGATGGCCGGCTGACGGTCGAAGGCGGGGACATTCTCGACCTGCTCGACATCGTGACGGGCAATCTCCGCTGGGACCGCTCGAACAGCCTCAGAGTCAGCCTGTGGGGGCAGGCGCGCATCGCGGCAAAACTGAGCGAACTGAACGAGCGCCGGCGGGCGAAGCGCAACGTCGCCCATCATTATGACCTGGACGATCGCCTCTACGATCTCTTCCTCGACCCGGAGCGCCAGTATAGCTGCGCCTATTTCCGCCCCGGAAACGATGGGCCGGATTCCGACCTCGATCAGGCCCAGCGCGACAAGCTGGACCACATCACCCGCAAGCTCGACCTGAAGCCTGGCATGCGCGTGCTCGACATCGGCTGCGGCTGGGGCGGGCTGGCGCGCCATATCCACCGCGTCTCGGGTGCGGATGTGCTGGGGATCACGCTGTCGGAAGAGCAGCTGGCCTATGCACGCCGCAAGGCTGCGGAACTGGGCATGGAGGGCAAGGTCCGGCACGAGCTGACCGATTACCGCGACGTGACCGGACGGTTCGACCGCATCGTGTCCGTCGGCATGTTCGAGCATGTCGGCCGCCCGAATTATCGAACCTATTTCGACTGCGTTGCCGATCTGCTGACCGAGGACGGGCTGGCCCTCATCCACAGCATCGGCCGCATGGGCGGGCCGGGCGCGACCGACCCGTGGACCGCGAAATACATCTTTCCCGGCGGCTATACGCCGGCGCTGTCCGAGATCATGCCCCATATCGAGCGCGCCTTCCTGTGGACGACGGACATCGAGGTCTGGCGGCTGCACTACATGAAGACGCTGGAACACTGGCTTGCCCGATGCCGCGCCCGCCGCGACGAGATCGTCGCCCTTTATGACGAGCGCTTCTTCCGCATGTGGGAATACTACCTCGGCGCTTCGATCATGGCCTTCCGGAACGACGATCATGCCGTCTTCCAGATCCAGCTGGCGCGCCGCCGGGACGGCGCGCCGCTGACACGGGAGTATCTCTACTGCAGCTGAGGGCTGCCGGGCAGTGGCTCAGCGCGCCGTCCAGCCGCCATCGATCGACAGGGCGGAGCCAGTGACGCTGCCGCCGGCTTCAGAGCAGAGGAAGAGCACCAGTTCGCCGACATGGGCAGGCTGGACGAAGCGCCTGGAGGGCTGGGCCGCAAGGATGATGTTGCGGACGACATCCTCCTCGCTCATGTCGTTCACGCGGGCCTGATCGGCGATCTGGCCCTTCACCAGCGGTGTCTCGACATAGCCGGGGCAGATGGCGTTCGCGGTGATCCCGGTTTCGGCAAGCTCGAGCGCGACCGATTTCGTCATGCCGACGACCCCGTGCTTGGCCGCGACATAGGCGGACTTGAAGGGCGAGGCGACGAGGCCGTGCGCCGAGGCGATGTTGATGATGCGCCCCCAGCCTGTTGCCTTCATCGACGGGAGGGCTGCCTTGATGGTGTGGAAATTGCTGTTGAGGTTGATGGCGATGATCGCGTCCCAGCGGTCCTCGGGGAATTCGTCGATCGCGGCGACATGCTGGATTCCAGCGTTGTTGACCAATATGTCGAGCCCGCCAAGACCGGCCTGCACATCATGGACGAAAGCCTGCGCCGCCTTGCCGTCGGCAAGATCGGCGCCGGCGAAGATCGCGCGCGCGCCATGGGCGGAAACTGCTTCGAGTGCCGGCCCATGGTCTCCGAAGCCGTTGATGGCGACATCCGCGCCGGCACGGGCCAGCGCTTCGGCAATGGCCAGCCCGATCCCGCTGGTAGACCCGGTAACGGCGGCCCGGCGGCCCGCAAGAGGCCTGCTGGAGGTGGAATCGGCGGTCATGGGCAATCTCCTGTGCTTCCGGGAGCATCATAGGGCCTGGCGGGCGGCCGGGAAGAAGGCCGTTACACCGCAGTGCAAAAAAATATGGACAAGGCGCAATCCGGTTCTAGCGTTGCACTGCACAAGATGCGCGCGACGACGCCCGCCACCCCGTGTCAACGTGACGGGTATCGCCGCTGCAAGAAAAATGAAACATGCGCAAAGGCTTCCTAGATGCTGTATACCACCTATGAAATGACAAGGGGATGGCTGGCTGGTGCGAGTGCGGCCGCGCGACTCGGTTCTGAATGGGTTGGTGCCATGGCTGGCCCACTTTCCTACATAGGCCTGGGCGAAAAGGCCGCCGCCGCCCTCGATGTCTTCTCGCATGCAACCGCGCCTTACGGAAAACCCGCCTTCGGCCTGTCGGCCACAGTGATCGACGGCAAGCTTGTTCCCGTTCACGAGGAAATCGTTTCCCGCAAGCCGTTCGGCCAGCTGAAGCGTTTCGTGCGCGAAGGCGCTTCCCCGACAGATCCGCGCCTGCTGATCGTGGCCCCGATGTCAGGTCATTATGCAACCCTGCTGCGCGGTACGGTCGAGCGGATGCTGCCGAACCATGATGTCTACATCACCGACTGGCGGGACGCGCGGCAGGCCCCGCTTTCGGAAGGGCAATTCAACCTCGAGGATTATGTCGACTATGTGATCGACTGGCTGCGCGCCCTCACGCCCGAAGGTGGCGAACGGGTGCATGTGCTGGCGGTGTGCCAGCCTTCGGTGCCCGTCTATGCGGCAGCGGCCCTGATGTCTGCCCGGATGGATCCAGCCCGTCCGGCAACGCTCACCATGATGGGTGGCCCGATCGACACGCGCCGCGCGCCGACGGTTGTGAACCAACTGGCCATGGAGCGTCCGCACGCATGGTATGAGCATATGGTGATCGCGACCGTGCCGCACTATTATCCGGGCGCCGGTCGCCGGGTCTATCCGGGCTTCCTGCAGCTTTCGGGCTTCATGTCGATGAACCTTGGCAACCACATGATGAGCCACTGGCGCATGTTCCGGCATCTGGTGGAGGGCGACGGCGAAAGCGCTGATGCAACCAAGACCTTCTACGAGGAATATCGGGCCGTCTGCGACATGACCGCCGAATTCTATCTGCAGACGGTCGACTGGGTGTTCCAGCGCCATCTGCTGCCGAAGGGTGAAATGCACATCCGGGGCGAGCGGGTGGACCCCGGCGCCATCACCGACATCGACATTTTCGCAATCGAGGGCGAGCGGGACGATATTTCCGGCATCGGCCAGACGAAGGCGGCGCTTGATCTCGCGGGGAACCTGGATGCCGCGCGCAAGCATTATTTCCTTGTTCCCGGCGTCGGCCATTACGGCATCTTCAACGGCCGCAAATGGCGCGAGGTGATCGCGCCTGAAGTCGAGCATTTCATCCGCGAGCGCTGCCCCTCGGCCAGGATGCACGGCGAAGGCCTGCACCTGCCGCATGTGGACATGGAGCCGGCCGAAGGCGTGGAATTCGCCTGAGGGCAGGGAAGGGGCGAGCGCCGCAGGGCGCCTGCCCCTTCCTTCCCCGTCCGGTTCAGCTGTCGAGGGCCTCGGCCTTTTCGGCGACTTCGAGCCAGCGCTCCTCGGTTTTTGCCAATTCGCTGCGCAGTGTGTCGAGTTCGGCCGTCCGCCTGTCGAAGCGGGCCTTGTCGCGCGTGTAAAGGGCCGGGTCCGCCAGTTCGGCTTCGGCAGCGGCGATCTCTGCCTCAAGTCGCGCGATTTCGCCGGGCAGGCGATCGAGGTCATGCTGGTCCTTGAAGCTCAGCTTGCGGGCCGCGCGCGCCGGTAAGGTTTTTTCGGCCGCTGGCGCGGGCTTGCGTTCCTGCGCTCGCGCCTGCGTGCGGGACCGTGATTGGGCCCTTGCCCGGCGCAGCTCTTCCAGTTCGCGGTATCCGCCTGCCACGATGTCCACATGGCCGCTTCCGTCGAGGCCCAGTGTCATGGTGGTGGTGCGGTCGAGAAAGTCGCGATCGTGGCTCACGATGAGCACGGTGCCGTCATAGTCGGAGATCACTTCCTGCAGCAGGTCCAGCGTCTCCAGGTCCAGGTCGTTGGTTGGTTCGTCCAGAACCAGCAGGTTGGATTCCCGGGCGAATTCCCGCGCCAGAAGCAGCCTTGAGCGTTCGCCCCCTGAAAAGGTTCCGATCCGTGCGTCGGCAACGCCGGGCGAAAAGAGAAACTCCTTCAGATAGCCCTGCACATGCTTTTTCGTGCCGCGCACCGTGACCCAGTCACCGCCGTCGGCCAGCACGTCGCGCACGCGCTTTGCCGGGTCCATCAGCTTTCGCTGCTGGTCGATGGTGATGCCGTTCAGGGTCTTCGCGCGCGTGATCCTGCCGGAATCCGGCTCCAGTTCCCCTGTCAGCAGCTTCAGAAGGGTGGTCTTGCCGGCACCATTGGGGCCGACGATGCCGATCCTGTCCCCGCGCTGGATGCGGATGGAAAAATCGCGGATGATCGCCCTGTCACCGAAGCTTTTCGAAATGGCTTCCGCTTCGATCACCATCTTCGATTTCACATCGTCGGTGGCGATGGCGAGCTTTGCCGTGCCCTGCACGCCCAGCATGGCGCGGCGTTCCGCGCGCATCTGGCCCAGACGCTCAAGCCGGCCCTGGTTGCGTCGTCGTCGCGCCGTCACGCCACGCTGCAGCCAGTGCAGTTCCTGCGCGATCCTGGTGTCGAGCTTTTCGGTGGCGCGGGTTTCCTCTGCAAGCACCTGTTCCATCCAGGCCTCGAAGCCGCCGAAGCCGATTTCCTGCCGGCGCACGCTGCCACGATCCAGCCAGAGGCAGGCGCGCGTGAGCCGGGTGAGGAAGGTGCGGTCGTGGCTGATGACGATGAAGGCGCCGGTATAGCGGTTGAGCCAGGATTCCAGCCAGTCGATGGCTTCGAGATCGAGGTGGTTCGTCGGCTCATCGAGAAGCAGCAGGTCGGGCTCGGATGCCAGCGCCCGCGCGAGGGCGGCGCGGCGGCGCTCCCCGCCGGATGCCGTTTCGGCCGTGATCGACAGGTCGAGGCCAAGCTGGCTTGCGATGGCCTCCACTTCGTGCCGGGGTGGGGCATCCGGGCCGGAAAGGGCGAAATCGAGGAGGGTTTCATATCCGGCAACGGGCGGATCCTGCGGCAGCAGCACGATGCGCGCACCCGGCTGGGCCGAGCGACGCCCGCGATCCTGTTCGAGGGTGCCGGCAATCAGGCGCAGAAGCGTTGTCTTGCCGGCGCCGTTACGGCCGATCAGGGCGATTCTGTCCTTCTGGCCGATGAAGAGCGAAAGCCCTTCGAACAGCCATCCGTCACCTTGCCTTAGGGCGATGTCTTCGAGAGAAACCAGTGGTGCAGCCATGGTGGAAGCGCTTGCCATGGCGCCGGATGCGAGGCAACGGAATGGAATAAGGAAAAAGATCAAAGGCCCGTCATGCCTGGCATGATCGGGCAGGAACGGGCGCAGACATGACCGGCATCGATGTTCAGAACGCGTTCACGGCCACGAGGCTAATTCCTCGCCTGAAGGCAGCATGATGAACCATAGCAACAGGATATCCAGCCCACGCGGCACAGCAGCCAGCCGGATCGCGGCCCTCGCGATCCTGATTGCATCGGCGCTGCCCCTGTCGGCGACCATTGCCGCGCCGATGGCGGGCCAGGTGAATGCCGCTCTTCAGGATGACGGCCAGCTTTGGCTGGGCAACGCGCGGACGGATGGTTTCAATGCGGTCCCACCGGGCTGGCAGGGCGATGTGTTCGCGCAGGCGCGCATGTCTGGTGACGAGCGCGCGGAGCGGCGCCAGCGCATGCCCCGGACCCACCAGCCACGCCCGGTTTCCGATCAGGAACATGCCTGGCAGCGCCGCGAATCCGGGCAGAATCTTCCCTTCAGCGAACTCATGCGCCGTGCCCATGCAGTCGGCCGTGGTGAATATCTGGGCTCCGAGCCGGACATTTCCAGCAACCTCTACCGCTTCAAGTTCATGCGCCCGGGCGGCAATGTCGTCTGGGTCGATGTGGACGGCCGCACCGGCCGCGTCCTTGCCGAGCGTGACTGACACCCGCCTGTGGCAAGACCGATCGGCCAAACCGAAACGGCCCATTGATACCTGTCTGACGAGGAGGTTCCCGATACAATGCGTATTCTGATCGTCGAGGATGAGCCGAACCTTTCCCGCCAGCTTCGACAGACGCTGGAAGGCGCAGGCTATGCCGTGGACAGTGCCGCCGACGGCGAGGAAGGGCAGTTCCTTGGCGAGACGGAAAGCTATGACGCCGTGATCCTTGACCTCGGCCTTCCCGAAGTGGATGGCCTTACGGTGCTCGACCGGTGGCGCAAGGCGGGGCACAAGATGCCGGTGCTGGTGCTGACCGCGCGCGACAGCTGGTCCGACAAGGTTGCCGGCCTCGATGCAGGCGCCGATGATTATCTGGCCAAGCCCTTCCAGTCGGAAGAGCTGATCGCACGGCTTCGCGCGCTCATCCGCCGGGCAAGCGGCAATGCCACTTCGGAACTGATGGCAGGCGATGTCCGGCTCGATACGCGTTCGGGCCGCGTGACCCTGGCCGGAGAGCCGGTGAAGCTCACGGCGCAGGAATACAAGCTCTTGTCCTATCTGATGCACCACAAGGGCAAGGTAGTATCGCGCACCGAGCTTATCGAGCATATCTACGATCAGGATTTCGATCGCGATTCGAACACGATCGAGGTCTTCATCACGCGTATCCGGAAAAAGCTCGGTGCAGACCTCATCACCACCATCCGCGGACTCGGATACAGCCTCGAAGGCTGACGTGGTGGCACGCCCCGCGCGGGGGCTGCGCGTGCCGGCCACAAGGCTGCTGATGCCGGGCTCGATCACGAACCGCATCCTGGCGCTCGCGGTGCTGTGGATCGCGGCCCTTCTGCTTCTTGGAGGCATAGCGCTGGACAGGATCGTGACTGGCACCATCCAGCGCAATTTCGATGAGCAGCTCGCCACGACCCTGCCGGCCATGATCGGGGCAGCCGAGCTCGACCCCTTCGGCGAAGTGCGCTTCAATCGCGCCCCCGTGGATCCCCGCTTCAACGAGCCCTATTCCGGCTTCTACTGGCAGGTGAGTGCGCGCGGCCACATGGATTTCCGCTCGCGCTCCCTCTGGGACAGGCAGCTGCCGCTCGATCTCGACCGTTCCTGCATCGAGCCATGCCTTTCCAGGCTTTCCGCCTACCCGCAGGAAACCCTGCGCCTGATCGAGCGGGACGTGCGCATTCCAGGCTCGCCCGGCGTGTGGCGCTTTGCCGCCGCCCAGACGACCGGGCAACTCGACGCCCAGATCCGGACTGTGCGCACCACGCTCTGGTGGTCGCTTGGCGCACTTGGCGCGGGGCTGTTTGCTCTGGCCGTTCTGCAGGCGACCTTCGGGCTGATGCCGCTGAAACGCATGTCTTCGGCGATGGCGGCGATCCGCGCGGGCACGGCCACGCGTGCGCCGACGGAAAATGTGCCGCCGGAAATCGCGCCACTGGTGCAGGAACTGAACGCGCTGCTCGATCATAATGAGGAGGCCGCCGAATCCGCCCGCATGCATGCCGGAAACCTTGCCCATGCGCTGAAGACGCCGATGAGCGTGCTGATGAACGAGGCGGCGGCGAACAGCCCCGATCTTGCGAAGACGGTGGTGCGCGAACTGTCGACCATGCGCCGCCATGTGGACCACCATCTGGCCCGCGCCCGCGCCATGGGGCGGCGCACGCAGGCAACCGCCCGGGCAGACGTGTTCCCGGCACTGGAGCGGCTGGTGTCCGCCATCGAGCGTATCTATGCCGACCGCCCCGTGGTGATCGACCTTGCCGGTGACCGCAGCGTGGTTTTCCGGGGCGAGCGGCAGGATCTGGAGGAAATGGCCGGCAATCTCATCGACAATGCCGCGAAATATGGCGGCGGCCGCGTCTTCGTGACCGTGGCGCGCGGGGAGGGCGCCAAAGACGGCATGCTGACCATCACCGTCGAAGACGACGGCAGCGGCATTCCGGCCCGGCTGCGGGAAGGGCTGTTCGAGCGCGGCGCCCGCCTCGATACGGAAAAGCCCGGCACCGGCCTTGGCCTTGCCATCGTGCGCGACGTTGCCGCCATCTATGGCGGCTCCGTCAGCATGGCCGAAAGCGAGGATCTGGGCGGGCTGATGGCGATACTGACCCTTCCGGCCTGCCCCATGGATGCATCCCCCGCTGCAACTTCGCGCCGCAACGCTTGACTTCGACGCCCGGCTGATGCATCCGCGCCGCCACCGCAGCGGACGCCCCCCGGGCAGCCAGGCTTGCGGGCATTGTCATGGTGTGCTGCCGTAGCTCAGTGGTAGAGCGCATCCTTGGTAAGGCTGAGGTCGGGAGTTCAATCCTCCCCGGCAGCACCATGACACTCCCCCGATTTCCAGATGCTGATTTTATATGGCTCACATGCGCCACGGGTGGGAAGATCCGCGCGCCCTTGTCAGCCGCGCATGGTCTTCCGCACAGCCAGTGCCGTCAGCGCGATTCCACCCATGATCAAGGCCATGCCCGTGGCGTGGTGCGTTTCCAGCCTTTCACCCAGGACGGTCGCGGCAAGAAAGGCCCCCAGGAGCGGCATGAGGCTGATCGTCTGCCCCGCCGGGCCGGGCCCGATGCGGGCAACGGCCGCATTGTAGAGAAAATAGGCAAGGACCGAGGGAAAGACCGCGACATAGCCGAAGGCGAGCAGCGTGCCGGGCTTCCAGATGATGGCCTTGCCGGACAGGGCCTCGGCCATGGCCAGTGGCGCCATGGCGACAGCCCCGATCAGGAAGGTGGTGAACAGAAAGGCCAGCGGATGGACCGGCGGGGTCTTGCGCAGGAAACTGGTATAGAGCGCCCAGGCCATGCAACCGGCCAGAACCAGCCCGTCTCCCTGGCCGAATCGCAGCCCGGCAAGGGCTGACAGATCCCCCCGGAAGAGGATGACGGCAACGCCCGCCATCGACAGCAGGACCCCGAGGATCTGGGCGACGGGCGCCCTGTCCCGGAAGAAGATGGCGCCGAATGCCAGCACCAGCGGCGGGATGAGGGCCTGGAGCAGAAGCCCGTTGGTGGCGCTGGTGTGCTGAAGGCCGGAATAGAGCAGGGCATTGAAGGCCGCGACACCGACAAGCCCGAGGAAAAGCAGCGGCCGCCAGCCAGCCTTCAGTGCCACCAGATCGGCCTTCACATGACGCAGGGCCAGCGGCGCGAGGATGAGAAGCGCGCCAGCCCAGCGGACAAAGGCGAGGGTGAAGGGCGGGATGTCATCGCGCACGGCGCGCCCGACAAGGGCATTTCCCGACCAGAAGAGCATCACGATCGCCAGCATGGCAAAGGCGCGTGCGCTGCTATCGGGGCGAAGGGGCATCCGGCTACTCCGGGCCGGCACGGGAGCCGGGCTTCATTTGGTCGGGGAGACAGGATTCGAACCTGCGACCCTCTGCTCCCAAAGCAGATGCGCTACCAGGCTGCGCCACTCCCCGATGTGGCGGCGCATAGACGCAGGAGACGCAAACGGCAAGCGCGCGGATGCCGGGCCGGTGAAATCGAAAGCTGCGGTTCACGAACTTCATGCTAGGATGAGACGTTAATTCAGCAGGAAGCCCGTAAATGCGTCGACTCATCCAGACTGGCACTCCTTCCCGCACGGTGAAGATCATGGCGGCCTTTGCCAGCCTTTCGCTTCTCGCTGCCTGCGCCACGCCGTTCGAGGCGCGGGTGCAAAGCTTTCAGCAGATGCCGCCGATCCAGGGGCAGAGCTTCGTGGTGCAGCCGGCCGATGAAAGCCGCGCGGGCAGCCTGGAGTTCCAGTCCTATGCCGGGCTTGTGTCGGAAGAATTGCGGCGCATCGGCTTTCAGCCTGCGGCAAGTGCTGCGGGCGCTCAGCTTCAGGTCATGATCGATTACGGGTCTGGCCCGGGCCGCGAGCGCCTTGCCACACGACCGGGTACGTCATCCTGGGGCTGGTATGGCCGGGGCTGGTACAGTCGTAACCCGCTGTGGTGGGGCAGCTTCTACGATCCTTTCTGGGGCTCGGCCTGGGATCGGCAGGAAGTCTACAGCTTCACCGTCTTCCCCGCCTATCTGGAGGTGGACATATTGCGTGCGCAAGACAAGCTGCCCCTGTTCGAGGGGCGGGCCGAAACCACGACGCGCGTGAATGATCTGCCGGCGACCATGCCGAAGCTGGTGCGCGCGCTGTTCACCGATTTCCCCGGCGGCACCTCGCGCAGCCGCGTCGTGCAGGTGCCCGCGGAGAAATAGCCAGCGCAGATGCGCCCTATCGCAACTGGACCATGCAGGCAGGGCCGTCTAAGCCATCTGCATGGGAATTGACCGATTCCGGCGCGGCATGATGCCCTCCGCCAGCACGCCGGGCAGCGGAGCGGGGCAGAATGGCGGCCAGCCTTCAGTGCAGGACGATGCGGCAGGCCCCCGGCCCGGCGCGGGCGGCCAGCCCGTCCCTGCGCGCCTGTCTGGCCTGCCTCCGCCGATCCGGCTACTCCTCGTCCTGCTGGCGCTTCTGTTCTGCTGGTATGCCGTGCTTGGCGGCATTCTGGGCGGCATTCATGCCAACAGCGGGTTGAGGCCTTCGGGGCAGCAATTACCGACCGGCGGATCGGTCAGCATCGGCATGGCGGCCGCACTTTTGCAGAACCAGGTGGAAGAGCGGTCCTTCACCCCCAATGATCCCATCTTCTATCCCACCGGTCTGGCGCGGCGCACGCCCGCCTTCCAGTCCGCCATCATCGAGACGGTGGGCGCAGCGGTTGTGGCAATCAACAGCCAGGGGGATGCGCCCGCACTGAGGGAAGCGACGCATCAGCTTGGCACACCGGTCGACCAGTGGTGGCTGCGGCCGGGCTGGCCCCCGGCGGGCTTGCCGGCTGAACATCATTACCGCACGGCCCGCCGGGCGCTCGAGCTTCACAACGCGGCCATTGCGTCCGCTCCGCGCGTTCCGGCCACCCAGCGCCTGGCGCCTGCCTCGCGCGAGGCCCTTGGCGCGCTTCTCGACAGGATCGAAGCCGAAGCCGAAAGGGGCGACCTCGTGATCAAGGCGCAAGGTGGCGAACGGCCGGCTGTCCGCCTTGCAGCAGCCCGTGGCACGGCCCATGCCGCGGCCATGCTTCTGCGCGGCATCCGCGAGGACAATGCACTTGCCGTGCGGCAATCGGGCAGAGCGGCCCGCTGGGGTGCCGCGCTCGATGCGCTGGATACGGCCGCTGCCCTCGACCCTTTGCTGAGCGGGCGGGATGACCTCATCGTGATGGGCTATCAGCTGCTCATCGCGTCACAGGCCCTTAGGGACATTCTGGGGGAACAGGCATGAACGGCAATGCGGAAACATTCCTCGTCGTGATTGACGATACGCCTGAATGCGCCAAGGCCGTGCGCTTTGCGGCCCTGCGCGCTCAACGCACCGGTGCCCGTGTCGAGCTTCTGCATGTGCTGAAGCCGACCCAGTTTCAGCAATGGGGCGGCGTCCAGGACGCCATGGACGCCGAAGCCGAGGAACTGGCGCGCACCCTGCTGCGTGAGCGCGCGGACGAAGTTGAAAGCATGACGGGCCAGCGCCCCTCGTGCCGGCTGGTGAAGGGCAAGGGCCCGGATGCCGTGCTGGAGGTGGTGCAGAATGACCGCTCGATCCGGGCGCTGGTGCTTGCCGCTGCGGCAAAGGGGCGGCCGGGGCCGCTGGTCAGCTTCTTCGCCGGGGAGCAGGCCGGCAGCCTGCCTTGCATGGTGATGATCGTGCCCGGCGGCATCAGCGATGCCGATCTCGACCGCCTGACCTGAGCTGCTTGACCGGCCACCAGACCTGAGACCGGGCTTGAAATTCGACTTGTGCGGTCTTGATTGCATCGCGCGCAAAGGCCATGTCGCCCAGCAAGGAGTAAGCCATGCTGATCGAGACTGAACGCACACCCAATCCCGCCACGCTGAAATTCCTGCCCGGCCGGCCGGTTCTGCCGGGCGAGGGCGCCGATTTCGAGTCCCCCGAAGAAGCGGTACGCTCCCCGCTCGCCCGCGCGCTCTTTTCCATTGGCGATGTCGAGCGGGTCTATTTCGGATCGGATTTCGTGAGCGTCACCAAGGCGCCCGGCAGCGCCGACTGGGTCGACCTCAAGGCGGATGTTCTCGGCATCATCATGGATCATTTCGCAAGCGGCGCACCCATTCTGCTTTCGGATGCCGGCGAAAGCGAAACCTTCGACGACCCGGCTGATGCCGAGATCGTGGCGCAGATCCGCGAGCTGATCGACACGCGGGTCAGGCCGGCCGTCGCCAATGACGGCGGCGATATCGTCTATCGCGGCTTTCAGCAGGGCATCGTCTATCTCCACATGCGCGGAAGCTGCGCGGGCTGCCCCTCGTCCACGGCGACGCTGAAGGGCGGGATCGAGAATCTGCTTCGCCACTATGTGCCGGAAGTTTCTGAAGTGAGGGCAATCTGATGACTGGTGAAGCAACCGAAGGGCAGGGCGTGGCCGGGCAGTCGCTCGAAGAGGGCGCGCTGCGCCAGATGTTCACCGATGCCCGGACCCATTATGACTGGCACGAGGAGCCTCTGCCCGAAGCGCTGCTGCGCCGGCTTTATGATCTGCTGAAATTCGGCCCGACATCAGCCAACGCATCGCCCGCGCGCTTCATCTTCTGTTCCAGCGCCGAAGCCCGTGCCCGGCTTGCCGACTGCGTGTCGGAAGGGAACAGGCCCAAGGTGCTGCAGGCGCCTGTCACGGTCATCATCGGCATGGACATGGCGTTTCACGACCATCTGCCGAAGCTGTTTCCACATGACGACGCCAAAAGCTGGTTCGAGGGCAATCCGGAGCTGATCCAGTCCACCGCAATGCGTAATTCCACCCTTCAGGGGGCCTGGCTGATCATGGCCGCGCGCGCCCTCGGCCTCGATACCGGCCCCATGTCCGGCTTCGACAAGGCGAAAGTGGATGCCGCCTTCTGGAGCGGAACGAAGACCGAGACGAACTTCATCTGCTCGCTCGGGTATGGAACGGGCAAGAAGCTGTTTCCGCGCCTGCCGCGCTTCACCTTCGATGAAACATGCCGGATCGCCTGAAGGGGCGCGTCCTCGTCGTTGCGACAGGGCATGACCTGTCGCTGGCGCTTCTGGATGGCGGCACGGCCGTGGCGGAAAGGCATGTGCCCGTGGATCGCGGCCATGCCGAACTGCTTATGCCAACCCTGGCCGCCATGCTGGACCCTTTTGGTGGCGCAGACTTCCGGCCTGATGCGATCCTGGTTGAAACCGGCCCCGGCAGCTTCACCGGCCTGCGGATCGGGCTTGCTGCCGCACGTGCGCTGGGCCTTGCCTGGGGCGTGCCGGTCATGGGCGTGCGATCGACCCAGATCGTCGCCGCAATGGCGCGGGAACAAGGGGCCAGCGGGCCACTTGCCGTGGTGCTGGCAGCGCCGCGCGGGCAGATCTGGTTCGAGCGTTTTGGCGCTGCCGGTGGAGAAGCGGGCAACGGCCCGGAAAGCGGGCTGGAAAGCCGCGGCCCGCCATTGGCCGCCGCCGCCGCGGACATGGGCCATAGGCTTCATGCCGATGAAAGGCCGGTTGGCAGCGGGCGCCGGCTGATGGGGCTGGAGGGTGACATGTTCGTGCCACGGGCTGCTGCCGCCGGGCTGGTGCCGCCGCAGCTGATTGGCGAGGCGGACCTGCTGTATGTCCGGGCGGCGGAGAGCGGCCTTGGCGCCTGAAGCATACGACCTTGTCTGGAGCCTCGGGCGCCCGAACAGTGCGGCTGAAGCAGCACTGATGGCCGATGCGGCCTTTGATCCGCACTATCGCGAAACCTGGACCGCGGCGCAAATGGCGGCAATTCTTGCCGAAGATGGCGGCTGGATCGTGCTGGGCCATGACAAGGCAGGCCTGTCGGCTTTCGGTCTTTGCCGCCAGGTGCTCGATGAAGCCGAGCTTCTTCTTTGCGCCACCAGAAGGGATATGCGCCAGCGCGGTATTGGCCGCGCCCTTATCGGACAAATCATTGAAACTGCCCGAAACAGGAATGTCAGACGCCTGTTTCTGGAAGTGAGAAGCAGCAACTTGGCGGCTCGTGCGCTTTACAAGGCAACGGGGTTTCGTGAAGCTGGAAGGCGGCCGGGATATTACCGCACATCCACTGGCGAAAGCATAGATGCACTTACGCTCGACCGGATTCTGTAAATCCTAACAATCCTGCGACATCATTGTTCATGCAAAGCGGGTTTGCATGTCGTTCTTGATTCTGCCAATAATGAGCATCCGCGTAGTTATGGATAGGGTCGCTGTTGCAGGCTGGGCATGTAGGCACGGGCCATCCACCCTGCAACAGATTGAAGGCAGGCTTGCCTGCATGACGAGTGACAGGATTATTTCGAATGTCTGAGCAGATCGAACATAATGACTTGCTTGCGCTGACGGCGGATATCGTTTCCAGCCATGTCGCAAACAACAGCGTTGCGGTGAATGACGTTCCGCAGCTGATCCAGAATGTCTATGCAACGCTTGCGGGTCTTGCATCCCCTGCGCCCGAGCCTGAAGTCCGGGCCGAACCTGCGGTTCCGATCCGCCAGTCCGTGAAGCCAGACTATATCGTCTGCCTGGAAGACGGCAAGAAGCTGAAGATGCTGAAGCGGCACCTGATGACTGCTTATGGCATGACGCCGGATGAGTATCGCGCCAAGTGGGGTCTTGCGCCTGACTATCCGATGGTTGCGCCCAATTATGCCGAATCCCGCCGCCAGCTCGCAAAGTCCATCGGCCTCGGCACATCCCGCAGCCGGGCGCGGAAGAAATAGGCTCTTCGGCAGACAGGGGCCGCCCGGACATCCGCCGGCCCCTTCTTGCCGTTCGGCCATCGGGGCATTATCTTCCCGTGGACAGGGCGGACCTTGGTCCGTCGGTGGTTTTCATGCCGGCAAGCCCGGCTTTCATGGTGGGGTAATGCCGGGAACGATCGACATCGAAGCGCTGTGTCAGGCCAAGGGACTTCGCATTACCGAACAGCGGCGCATCATTGCGCGCGTGCTTTCGGAAGCGCAGGACCATCCCGATGTCGAGGAGCTCCACCGTCGGGCCTCGGCCGTGGACCGGGGCATATCGATTGCAACGGTCTATCGCACAGTGCGCCTGTTCGAAGAGGCCGGCATTCTGGAGCGGCATGATTTTCGTGACGGTCGCTCACGCTATGAGCCGACGCCCGAAGAGCATCATGATCATCTGATCGATGTGGAAACCGGGAAGGTCATCGAGTTTCATGACGAGGAACTTGAGCGCATCCAGACCGAGATCGCGCAACGGCTTGGCTACAAGCTGGTCGATCACCGGCTTGAACTTTACGGCACGTCTCTGAAGGGGCGGACCTGATATCCATCATGCCCCTGGAGCCTCCTGACATGGAGCCTCCTGACCCGGAGCCTCCAGCCCCGGAACCGACAACTGCCGGACTGCCGGCGCCTGAACGGTGGCTTGCGCCGGCCGGCGCCGCCATTGCCGGCACATCCAGTCTTTCGCCGCAGCCTTTCCAGAAGTGGGGCGCGGTGAAAAGCGTGGCTGGCGCGCTTGCCGCCACGGGGGTTCTCCTGCCGCCCGCCTGCGCCCTCATGCTGGCCGATCGCAGGGGGCCGGGCCGTATCCCGATGCTGTGGCACAGGGCCGTCAGCCGGTCACTTGGCGTGCGCAGCGCGATGCAGGGCAGGCTCGTTTCCGGCTCGACGCTTTATGTATCCAACCATCTGTCCTGGCTGGACATCCCCGTCCTTGGCAGCCACCTGAACGCCGCCTTTGTCGCCAAGGCTGAAGTGGGGGCGATGGGCGTGGTCGGATTTCTTGCAGGCGTCCAGGGCACCATCTACGTAGAGCGCGAGCGGCGTTCACGCGCAGCAAGCCAGGCTGGCACGATCCGCGAGAGGCTGGGGCAGGGGCAGAATGTCATCCTCTTCCCCGAAGGCACCAGCAATGATGGCGTGCGGGTGCTTCCCTTCAAGTCCACCCTTTTTTCTGTTGTGGATGATGCCGAAGATAGCGATGTGCGGATACAGCCGGTAAGCCTTGCCTACACACATCTCAACGGACTGCCGCTGACACGCCACCGGCTGATGGACATAGCCTGGATAGGAGACATGGAACTTGCACCCCACGCGCTGGACTTCATGCGCCTTGGCCGGATCGAGGCGCGAATCCTGTGCCACGAACCGGTTCGCAGATCGGACTTCCGGGACCGCAAGGATCTTGCGCGGCATTGCCATGCCGTCGTCTCATCCGGTTATCGCCAGCTGATGCGGGGGAATGGCTGATGCGCAAGTTCGCCGTCAAATCCTTCGGCTGCCAGATGAACGTCTATGATGCCGAGCGCATGGCCGAGGCGCTTGCCGCAGAAGGCATGGGCACCGCTGACGAAGCGGATGCGGATGTCATCGTGCTCAACACCTGCCATATACGTGAAAAGGCAGCAGAAAAGCTTTATTCCGAAGTGGGCCGGATCGCTGCCCGCAGCCGCGAGCAGGGCGGCCGCAAGCCGGTCATCGCGGTGACCGGCTGTGTCGCCCAGGCCGAGGGCGACGAGATATTGCGGCGCGCGGGCGCGGTCGACCTCGTTGTCGGCCCGCAGGCCTATCACCGCCTTCCGGCGCTTCTGAAGCGGCAGGCGGCCGGTGAAACGGGCATTGTCGATCTCGACATGCCGGCTGAATCCAAGTTCGGAAAGCTGCCGCCCCGCGCCCGGCGCGCGCCGTCCGTCTTCCTCACCGTGCAGGAAGGCTGCGACAAATTCTGCGCCTTTTGCGTCGTTCCCTATACGCGCGGGGCAGAATCCTCACGCCCGCTGCGCGCGATTCTGGCTGAAGCCGAGGCGCTGGTGGAAGGCGGCGCGCGCGAGATCACACTGCTGGGCCAGAATGTGAACGCCTGGCGCGACCCGGAAGATGCTGCCTGCGATTTCGGCGCCCTGATGCGGGCGGTGGCGGCCATGCCGGGGGTGGAGCGGCTGCGCTACACCACCAGCCATCCGCGTGACGTGACCGAAACCATGATCCGCGCCCATGCCGAGATTCCCGAACTGATGCCCTATCTGCATCTGCCCGTGCAGTCCGGCTCCGACAGGGTGCTGGCGGCCATGAACCGCAAGCATGATCGGGCCTTTTATTACGATCTCGTGGCACGCTTCCGTGCCGCGCGGCCTGATCTTGCCATCACGTCGGATTTCATCGTCGGCTTTCCGGGTGAAACGGAAGAGGATTTCGCCGCGACGCTCGGAATCGTGGAAGACATTGGTTACGCCCAGGCCTTCAGCTTCAAATATTCGCCGCGCATCGGAACCCCGGCTGCCGAGCGCGAGGACCAGCTGGACGAGGATGTCAAATCCGAAAGGCTGGCGCGCCTGCAGGCCGCCATCAGCGCCAGCGCCCTTGCCTTCAACCGGCAGAGCGTGGGCAGGCAATGCGACATCCTCATCGAAAGGCGCGGCCGCCATCCCGGCCAGTGGATCGGGAAATCCCCGTGGCTGCAATCGGTTGTAGTTGAACAGGAAAGCCTCTCGCCCGGTGATCTGGTGCGGGTGGACCTCGTGCGGGCAGGGCCAAACAGCCTGGAAGGACGGATCGTGACTGCTGAATCAGGCAAACATGGCAAAGCGTAGCCAGAGCGGCTCCGAACGGGGCGATGCCGTGCCGGGCAAGGCGCGGGTGGAGCTGGAATTCGAGAAGCCGGCGCTTCTCGGGCTGCTTTTCGGCCAGTATGACAAGAACCTCATCACGCTGGAAAACCGCCTGGGCGTCTATATCGCTGCGCGGGGCAACCGCGTGGCGGTGGAAGGCGAGCCGCAGGCAATCGCCAGCGCCCGCGACATACTGACAGAGCTTTACGGCCGCCTCGAAAGGGGCGTCCCAGTCGACAGCGCCGATGTGGAAGCCGCCGTCACCATGGCGGGTGAAGCATCGACCGACGGGCTGACGGTAGAACCGGGCGGCCCGCCAGCCATGATCCGCACCCGGCGCAAGACGATCGTTGCCCGCACTGCGGCGCAGGCCAGCTACATCCAGGCGCTTGGCCGCTCCGACGTGATCTTCGCGCTCGGCCCTGCGGGAACCGGCAAGACCTATCTTGCCGTCGCACAGGCAGTGAGCCAGCTGGTAGCCGGCTCTGTCGACCGCCTGATCCTTTCCCGCCCAGCGGTCGAGGCTGGCGAACGGCTCGGCTTCCTGCCCGGCGACATGCGCGAGAAGGTCGATCCCTATCTGCGCCCGCTCTACGATGCCCTTTACGACATGCTGCCGTCCGAGCAGGTGGAGCGGCGCATCGCCTCGGGCGAAATCGAGATTGCCCCGCTTGCCTTCATGCGCGGCCGCACGCTCGCCCACGCTTTCGTCATCCTTGACGAGGCGCAGAACACCACGCCCCAGCAGATGAAGATGTTCCTGACCCGTTTCGGCGAAGGCAGCCGCATGGTCGTCTGCGGCGATCCGAAACAGGTGGACCTGCCCGATCCCGGCAAGAGTGGCCTTGCCGATGCCGTCCTGCGGCTCGAAGGGATAGAGGGTGTGGCGGTTCAACGTTTTTCCGCGCGCGACGTGGTGCGGCACCCTATCGTGGGGCGCATCGTCGACGCCTATGAGGGCCCCGATGCTCGACATTGATTGCGATATCGTCGCCGGAGACTGGGACGAACGCCAGGACTGGGACGGCCTTGCCAACCGCGCCATTGCAGCCGCGATCGCGGGTGCGGGCCATGAGGCGCTTCTGGCCGAGACGGCCGCGCTGGTCGAGATTTCCCTGAGGCTGACGGATGACGAGGAAATCCGCAGGCTGAACCGGGACTATCGCGGCAAGGACAAGCCGACGAACATCCTCTCCTTCCCGATGCTGGCGCCCGAAGACGCCGCCGGCATAGCCGATGCCATCGCCGCGGACGATGCGATGGACATTCTGCTCGGCGATCTGGCTGTCGCCCATGAAACGCTCGTTTCGGAAGCAGCACAGAAGGGCATATCGGTGAAAGATCACCTGACCCATCTGCTCGTTCATGGAACGCTGCACCTGCTTGGGCATGACCATCAGGAAGACAGCGAGGCTGAAGCCATGGAAGCGCTTGAGACACGGATCCTTGACGGGCTCGGCATTGCCGACCCTTATGCGGATGGAACCCCCGGTGCAGCGTCGGCCCTGTCCGCGCCTGCCGATGAAATGGATGAAAGGCCATGAGCGACCCTTCCCCTAGACCCGCGGACGGCTCTTCCCTGTGGAACGCCGTTCGCGATTTCCTGCACCTGAAAAGCAGCGCGACATTGCGCGAATCGATCGAAGAGGCGATCGACGAGCATCGCGACGAAGGGGCCGACCCGGACGACCTCGACCTTCATGAACGCGCCATGCTGCGCAACATGCTCCACCTTTCCGAATGCAAGGTCGCCGATATCGCGGTGCCGCGCTCGGACATCGTCCCCATCGACGAGGCGAGCCCTTTCCAGACCGTTGTCAGCACCTTCCGTGAGGCAGGGCACAGCCGCCTTCCCGTCTATCGGGACAGTCTCGACGAAGTGGTCGGCATGCTTCACGTGAAGGATGTCTACAACATCATAGCCGACCGCTTTACCGGCGCCGTACCAGCCGATGCCCCGCTGCCGACACCGGCGGACATCGTGCGCAACGTGCTGTTCGTGCCGGATTCCATGCCCGTCATCGACCTGCTGACCGAAATGCGCCGCCAGCGGACCCACATGGCCATCGTGGTCGACGAGTTCGGCGGCACGGACGGCCTGGTGACAATCGAGGACATCGTCGAGGAAATCGTCGGTGAGATCGAGGACGAGCATGACGAGGAGGAAGAGAGCCTCCTTCAGCCCCTGGTCGACGGAAGCTATGAAGCCGATGCGCGCCTGGACCTTGAGGAACTGGAAAAGGCCCTTGGCCTGAGTGTGCTTGCCGAGGAAGCAGGCGACGAAGTGGATACGCTGGGCGGGCTGGCCTTCCTGCTGGCAGGGCGGGTGCCCGATGTTGGTGAACGCTTTGCCCTTTCCAATGGCTGGACGCTGGAAATCGCGGCCAGTGACGGGCGGCGGATCGAGCGGCTTCGCCTCTATCCGCCTGTCGAGGAAAGCCCTGCCGCGGAAAGCTGATTTGCACCACTGAATTGCACCTTGATTCCACCTTCGGTCTGGGCTGAAATCCGGACTCGAGGGAGAGGGACCATGAAGCTGATCGCAGCCTTGGCGCTTGCCGCCAGTGCACCTGTCGTTCAGGCCAACAGCCTGTCGGATTCCGTCGCGCAGGATCTTCCGTCACTGGTCCTGCTCTACAAGGATTTGCACCGCACGCCGGAGCTTGGCTTTCAGGAAGTGAAGACCGCCCAGCGCATGGCGGCCGAACTCAAGGCGCTTGGCGTGCGGGTGACGACGGGCGTGGGCGGAACGGGCGTCGTGGGTGTGCTGGAAAACGGCCCCGGGCCGGTACTTCTATTGCGCACCGACATGGATGGCCTGCCGGTCGAGGAGCAGACGGGCCTTGCCTATGCCTCGACCGCCAAGGGCAAGCTTCCTGATGGCAGCCTGACCCCGGTGATGCACGCCTGCGGGCATGACATTCACATGACTGTCTGGACGGGAACTGCCCGCCGGCTTGTCTCCATGAAGGACAAGTGGCGCGGCACCGTCGTTTTCGTGGCCCAGCCCGCCGAGGAACTGGGGGAGGGGGCACGGCGCATGCTGGAAGACGGGCTCTACAGCCGCTTCCCCAAGCCCACGCACGCACTCGCCATCCATGACAATGCGGCGCTGCCCGCAGGCATGGTGAGCTATACGCCGGGCTATGCCATGGCCAATGTGGACACGGTCGACGTGACACTGAAGGGCGTGGGCGGCCATGGCGCCTATCCCGCCCTTGCCAAGGACCCGATCGTGCTGGCCGCGCGGACCATCATGGGCTGGCAGACGTTGGTAAGCCGCGAAAACGACCCGCTTTCACCGGCCGTGGTGACCGTGGGGGCGATAGCCGGCGGCACGACGCACAATGTGATCGACGACGAGGTGAAGCTGAAGCTGACCGTTCGCTCCTATGAGCCGGATGTGCGCGAGCGGCTGCTGGCCGGGATTGAGCGGATCGCACGGGGGGAGGCGGAATCGCACGGTCTGCCCGATACGCTGATGCCGGAAGTCCGGGTGAAGGATAATCATACCCCGGCTGTCTTCAACACGCCGGCCATGACGCGCATGGTGGTAAAGGCGCTGGAAAGCCAGCTCGGCAGCGACAGGGTGGTGGAAATGAAACCCGTGATGGGCGGGGAGGATTTCAGCCGCTACTGGCTTGCCGACAAGGACGGCATGGAAAGCATGCTCTTCTGGGTGGGGGCGGTGAAGCCCGAGGCCTATTCGGCGGCCAAGGGAGACATCCGCAAGCTTCCTTCCATACACAGCCCTTTTTTCGCGCCCGACCCGGAACCGACGATCCGCACCGGCGTCGAAGCCCTGACCGCGGCCGCGCTTTCCGTGCTTGAAAAGGTAAGCGTTACCGCTCGTGCCAGAATTGGTCGCCAACAGTTGGCGAAATAGACCAGATTTTTGAATATCATTCATCCCGCATTCAGGGCCATTCAGCGCTGAAAATGCGCAATCTACTGATTTAAATAGAATTTGTCTGTTCGCTCAAACCTGGCACGCCCCCTGCATTGCAGTTGGCATCAACCAGGAAACAGGAGCGGACAATGACCAACGGCATCGAAAACAACCTTCGCAACATCTTCCTCGCCACACTCGCCAGCGCCGCGATGCTGGCCCTTGCGGCAGCCCCGGCACAGGCCGCCGGCGTGGCGGTGAAGGTGGCCTCCCACGAACTGCTCAGCGCCGAGGGCAGGGCGGCTGTCGAAGCCCGCGTGGAGCATGCGGCCCGCATGGTTTGCAGCAGCGGCACGGAGTGGAAGGATCTGAGGGCCCGCGCCAACTATCGTGCCTGCGTCGCCTCGGCGATGGAAAGCGGCAAGACCCGGATCGCGGACCTGCGGGCCAGCAGCCAGATGGCGAGCCGCTGAGAGATTGGCGCCGGCCGGCAGGCACTGCCGGCACGGCCCTCAGCGGAAGGCCCCCTGCACGAAAACACTGCCAGGCGGCACGGCTTCTTTCCTCGGAAGCCGTGCCGTTTTTCGTTCCAGCCAGATTCAGCCGCCCAGAAGGTCGTGGCGGCGAAGGGCATGCCGCAGTTGATCATAGCTCAGACCAAGGGCGCGGGCAGCGCGGCGCTGGTTGTGCCGGCTTTCCTCCATCGCCTGTATCAGCAGCGATTTTTCATAGGCGGCAACCGCCGCGCGGAAATCGCCGGGCAGGGACTGGGCGGCATGTGGCGAAGCGGGCGCTTGCGCCAGTGCAGGCGGCGTCTGATGCGCAGCCGGCACCGGGGCATCAGTATCCGTCACTGTGGCGAACGCGCCCCGCGGTCGCCAGGGGCTGTCAAACGGGTCAAGGTCGATCGCGCCCACCGGGCGGTCCGGTTCGCCCCAACGATAGACGGCGCGTTCGACCGCGTTTTTCAGTTCCCGAACATTGCCCGGCCAGTCATGTGCTTCAAGGTCTTCGAGAAAGCGGGGCGAAAAGCCGGGGAAGCTGCGCCATTCAAGTTCGAGCGCCATGCGGCGGCCGAAGAAATCGGCAAGCGGCACGATGTCTTCCCGACGGACGCGTAGCGGTGGCAGGGTGATCACTTCGAAGGACAGGCGATCAAGAAGATCGGCCCGGAAGCGGCCGGTCTCGGCCAGCCTCGGCAGATCCTCGTTGGTGGCGGCCACCACGCGCACATCCACCGATATGGGCCGTGTGCCACCAAGCCGGGTGAGCTCCCCATATTCGACCACGCGCAAGAGACGTTCCTGCCCGGCGGCGGTGAGCATGCCCACTTCATCAAGAAACAGGGTGCCGCGGTTGGCATGTTCGAAACGACCGGCCCGCGCCTTGACCGCCCCCGTAAAGGCGCCGGCCTCGTGCCCGAAGAGTTCCGCATCGAGAAGGCTTTCAGGAAGCGCCGCACAGTTGAGGCTGACAAGCGGCTCCTCCCAGCGCGGGGAGAGCCTGTGCAGACGTTCGGCGATCATTTCCTTGCCGGTGCCGCGCTCCCCCACGACAAGAACGGGGCGGCTGAGGGCGGCCGCGGCGCTCGCGCGCTCGATCGCGTCCAGAAAGGGACCGGACTGGCCGATCAGTTGCGTGGGCTTGTCTCGCATGGATTGACGCTATCCCGGTTGGCGGATTTTGCCAAGTGTTAGCAAAATCCATTTCAGCCCGAGGAATGGTCTTGCAACGGGCATGACACCATAGCCTTGATATGCTTGCACGAATTTCAGATTCCCAAGGTTGGCACGCATCCTGCATTATTGATCTGGCACAGCAACAAGGAAGCCACCCACATGAAACAGCCGCATCAGGACAGGACGCATGCAGCCCCCACGGGGATGCCCGCCGCGCCATGCGCGGGGGTGGCTCTTGCACCGGTTACCCCGTCTGCCGCCAGTCCCGGGGGGGCGAAGCTTCCCTGAGGCGGACGGAGCCTGGCCCGGGCGGGAAGACGGCACCCCCCTCTCCCGATCTTCCCGTCCGGGCCGAATTCTTCTTATCTATCGGGGTCGCGGACATCTTCTGGTGACCGCAAGAAACGACAGGAGTTAGACATGGGCATTTTTTCACGTGCCAGGGACATCATCCAGGCCAATGTGAACGATCTTCTCGATCGCGCGGAAGATCCAGCCAAGACCATTCGTCTTGTCATCATGGAAATGGAGGAAACGCTCGTCGAAGTGCGGGCGTCGGCGGCACGCACCATTGCCGACCAAAAGGAAATGCGCCGCACGATCCTGAAGCTGGAACATGCGCAGGCCGGCTGGGCGGAAAAGGCCGAACTTGCCCTTTCCAAGGACCGCGAGGATCTTGCCGCCGCAGCCCTGATGGAAAAGCAGAAGGTGGGCCAGACGGCAGCCATGCTGACGGCGGAGATGGAAGCGCTCGACGAGCAGCTTCGCGCCCATGAGGACGACATCTCGAAGCTGGAAGCCAAGCTGCGTGAAGCCCGCTCGCGGCAGAATGCGCTGATGGCGCGGCTGGAGACGGCGCAGAACCGCGCCCGCGTGCGCGCCATGACGCGCGGTGCCCGCGTGGAGGAAGCCTTCTCCCGCTTCGAACTGATCGAGCGCAGGGTGGACATGGCCGAAGGACAGGCGGAAGCCTATGATCTGGCCCCGGTGCAGAAGAGCCTGGAGGAAGAAATCTCCGAGCTGCGCGCAACGGATGCCGTGGCCGCCGAGCTTGCCGAGCTGAAGGCGCGGCTGAAATCCCGGCCCTGAGCCGGCGACCCGGAAAGGGAGTCTGACCCATGGACGCCATAGAAGCCATTGTTCCAGTGACCGCCATTGCGATCCTCTTCGTGGGTCTGCCCTGGCTGATCCTGCACTATGTCACGAAGTGGAAGCAGGCGAGTTCGCTCACCCGCGAGGATGAGGATCTTCTCGACGATCTCCATGACATCGCCCGCAGGCTCGATGACCGGATGACAAGCATCGAACGGATCATCGCCGCCGACCGGACAGCCGGGGAAACGGGCAGCACGCCACGTCTCGCCGAGCTTCATCAACCCGAATTCAGGCCGCAGGATCAGCGCGCAGCAGACCCCTGGCCGCAAGCCCTCAGGAAGGATATCTGACATGGCACGCCGCACAGGCTTCTACCTCGACAAGCGCAATGCCCGCTTCATGGGGGTTTGCGCCGGGATCGCCGACTACACCGGCTTCGATGTCCTCTGGATCAGGGTTGGCGTGGTGCTTGCCACCATCTTCGGATTTCCCTTCCCGCTGATCGCCTATCTCGTGATCGGCTGGATTGCAGACCCGAAGCCCGCCAGCCTCTATGTCTCGGAAGAAGCGGACCCCGAAGACAGGCAGTTCTGGCAGAAAACCCGCGCCGCGCCAGGCCGGTCGATCCGGGAAGTCCGCTCGACCTTCCGGGACATCGATCGCAGGCTTCGCGAGATCGAGGTGCAATACACCAGCAGCAACCATCGCCTGGCCCGTGAAATCGACGAGCTGCGGCACAGCTGAAGCTGGCTGCTGAAGACCGGAAACAGGCAGGCAGGTCAACAGGCCGGCGGGGGCAGGGGCCCACCGCCGGCGGAATGGGGGGGTGGACGTCAATGAAGCAAAGTCTCGCACTTATAATCCCGATCCTGGCGCTGATGATCCCGATCATCTCCATCGTGATGAAGAACTGGCGCGCCGTACAGGATCGCCGCATGGATCTGGTGGAGCGGCGGGGCGCAGAGATCAGCGATGACGCGCGGATACGGATCGAGAAGCTTGAAGCCCGCGTCGCCGTGCTCGAACGGATTGCGACCGACAGGCGGATCGCGCTTGCCGACGAGATCGACCGCCTTGGCAGCGGCGATACCGGCAACAACTGAAGGGGCAGGGGGTCATGGATTTCTGGGAAGCCATCGTCATCATCACTGCCATCGTGGTGATCGGGCAGGTGATGCGGGGCGGGCGCTGGAACCGGGAGACGCGCCGCTGGGAACGTTTTTCGCCCAACAATCCCTATGTGCGGATGGGTGTTCCGGATGAAACCCAGGCCCTGCGCCGCGATATCAGCCGGCTGAATGAGCGGGTGGCCACATTGGAAAAGCTGGTGACGGACCCGGCCCTGAGGCTGACAGCCGAGATCGAGAGCCTGCGCCAGCCGGCTGCCGGCGAGCCTGGCAAGGCGGGGCATACGGAACGCCGCACCGGCGAAGGCCCGCATCAAGCGGGTTGAAGCCCGCCGCCGCCGGGCCTATCCGGCTTCCATGCTACCGTCCTTTCAGCACATCGAAGAGGAATGGGAGGCCGCGCTCGACTGGGACGAGCGTTACGCCTTCCTTATCGGGCTTGGCAGGCAGCTCCCGCCCATGGAGCCGGCGCTGAAGACGCCGGCAACGCGTGTGCCGGGTTGCTCGGCCAATGTCTGGGTCTATCCCGTTCCGAAAGACGGGCAGCTGGGTTTCCAGGCAGACAGCGATGCCGCCATCACCAAGGGTATCGTGGCGCTGGTGGTGGCCATGGCGGATGGAAAGACCCCGGCCGAAGTGCTGAAAACGGATTTCGAGGGCGCCATCGAGCGCCTCGGCCTCAGACAGCATCTCTCCTCCAACCGGACACAGGGGCTGCCGAACATGATCTCCCGCGTTCGCGAGGCAGCCCGGAGACTGGCGGCATGACGGAACGATTGCTCGACGACCCCGGAAAGCGCGAGCGTTTCTTCGCCCGCCTGATGAAGACAGTGCCGCATTTCGATTCCCTTGGTATCGCCTATGAACAGGCCGGCAAGGACTGGGTCGAACTGCGCATGCCCTATGCCGAGAGCCTGGTGGCCTATCCGGAAACCGGGGTCATCGCATCCGGCGCCATATTTTCCCTGATGGACACGGCGGCTGGCATGTCCGTTTACATCCGCATCGGCCGCTTCGAACCGCACGCGACGCTCGACCTGCGCTGCGATTATCTGCGCCCGGCAACGCCCGGACTTGCCGTCTTTGGCAGGGCCGAATGCTACAAGCTGACGAAGCGCGTGGCCTTCGTGCGCGGCATCGCCCACGACGGAGACCCTGACCACCCAGTCGCCCATGTGGCCGGCACCTTCATGTTCACGGGCAAGCCATGATCCAGTTGCCGCCCTATGCCCGCATGCTGGGCCTCGATTATGCGGATGGCGTGCTGTCGATGCCGTTTGCCGTGCACCTTATCGGTTCGCCCGGCCGGCTGCACGGTGGTTCGGTCGCCGGGCTGATGGAAATTGCCGCCAATCTTGCCGTTCGGCAGGCGCTGGGCGAGGACCCCGCACAGATGAAGCCCGTGAACGTGACTGTTGATTATCTGCGCGAGGGGCAGATGGTGACCACCCATGCCGCCGCCGAGATCATGCGCATGGGCCGCAGGGTTGCCAATGTGCGGGTGGAAGCCTGGCAGGATGAACGCAGCCGACTGATCGCGACGGCCCGCACCAACATCCTGATCGTGCGGGAATAGACGAGCAGGCATGAAGCCGGGCCGAAGCTGTTGCGGCCCATGTCCGCATCCACTAGCCTGCGGGCCGTGAGCGGCACCGAGATAGAATTCAAGGCAGGCCTTACGGCGGCCGATGCTTCGTTTGTTGGCCGCATGCTCGGCCGGCAGCACGGTCCGACCCTGTCACAGGCGCAACTGCGCACACTTTATCATGATACGCCGGATTTTGCCCTGAAGGCGCATGGCATTGCCCTGAGGGTGCGGCGTGAAGGCGGAAAATCCGTTCAGACCGTGAAGGACGGGCGGGCGGTCGTCGGCGGCTTCCAGCAAGTGCGCGAGGTTGATTGCAGCATTCGCGGCCTGAAGCCGAAGATCGATGCCATTCCGGACCGCACGCTTCGCAACCGGATTGCCAAACTGACAGATCGAAAGCCGCTGCCGCTTGTCTTCGAGACGCGTGTGCGGCGCGGCATCTGGCGTATCGCCGAGCCGCACGCCCTTGTCGAAGTGGCGCTGGATCGCGGGAGCATCCTTGCCGGTGCGCGCACGGCGCCCATTCTGGAAATCGAATTCGAGCTGCTCGGGGGCACCCCGGCAGCGCTGTTCGATCTTTCCGCGCGCCTGCTTTCGGGCACGTCCGCCTGGCTTTCCATCGGCAGCAAGGCCGCGCGTGGCCATGCGCTGGCATCCGGCAAGAGCGTTGAGCCGGCGGCACTGGGCAGCAAGCCGGTTCCGCCCCAGCGCGGGACAAGCAGCGCCGAAGCCTTTGGTACGGCGCTTGCCGCACTTGCGCCCGCCATTGCCCAGAATCTGCACTTGATCCATGTGTCCGACGATCCGGAAGGCCCGCACCAGCTGCGTGTTTCGCTCAGGCGTCTGCGCGCCCTCGTCAAACTGCATGGTCGTCATCTCGATCGCGCCACCGCACGCCGGATCAATGCCGAAGTCCGGAGCCTGGGCCGCATCGTCTCACCCCTGCGGGATACGGACGTGCTCGTTGCCGACCTCGTGGCGCATGCGCCCGGGCTTGCCGCCCCTCTTGAAGAGCATAGGGCAGCGATGCGGGCGGAGACGCGGGTCGCCCTTCGTCGCGCCGGTGCGACTGGCATGGCAATCTGGCTGTTGCGGCTTGCCGCCCTTGGCGGCTGGCAGCCTCATGGAAAGCAACGCCGCAAGCGCGGCCTGAAACCGCTGGAAAATCAGGCGGCACCCATTCTCGACGAAGCATGGAATGCCATCGCCGAGGCCTGCGACCGGCTATCCGCACTGCTGCCGGAGGACCGGCATGAATTGCGCAAGCGAATGAAAACATTCCGCTACATGCTCGAACAGGTGCCGCGTGGCGATGGCCAGAAATCCTTCCTGTCCGCGCTCAAGCGGCTGCAGGATGATCTGGGCGAACTGAATGATCTCGCCACGCTGGAGGGTTGGTCACCCGATCTGGACACGCCCGGTGCGCTGCAGGCCTTTGCCGCCCTCAAGGCAAAGCGGCTTTCCGGGAGCCGCCACCGCCAGGATCTGCTGATGGGCCGCGCCTTCCGCCACTGGCAGGAACTGAAGAGCCGCCCGCATCCCTGGAATCAGACCCGGAATCAGACTCGGAATCAGGCTTAGCGCGCATCCCTTGCGCTGCTTCCAATGCCGACCCTTCCACTGCCGACCATGGCATCGACAGCGGCGCGAGCAGGGGGCACGGAATCGCTGAACAGGCCATCTATGCCGGTTTCGAGGAAGGCACGGATCTCGCCTTCGGCATCGCCCTTGCCGGCAGGGCCGCCCGCGCCCTTGAAACCCTGCGGAAGGAAATAGTTTTCGGGCCGGAATGTCCAGACATGAACGGCGAGCCCGGCGGAATGGGCGTCGGCCACAAGCGGGGTGGGGTCCTGAAGGCGGCCGTCCGCCGCGCGCGGGATCAGCATGGCCTTTTCCACGCCAATGCCATGGGCATAACCAGCAATCGCTGCAAGGCCGGCGGGGGTCGCCATGGTGGCATAATTCAGTTCGGGCCGGTCCGCCGGTCCGCCTTCGGCTGCCATCAGCTGGATCAGCCGGACCTTGGTGCGCTTCGCCAGTTCGGCCAGATTCCCGGCTTCAAAGCTCTGGATGAAGACAGGCGCTTTGGCGCTGTCGAGGCCATGGGCTGCAAGCGTTTCGAGCAGTTTTTCTTCCAGCGGCAGGCCGATGGAGCGGAAATAGGTGGGGTGCTTGGTTTCAGGGTAGATGCCGATCACCCGGCCAAGCCGGGCGCCTTCGGACTTCGCAAGCGCGATCACTTCCTCGAAAGTCGGGATCTTGTAGCGGCCATCATGGTCGGCATTAGCCGGTCGCAGCATGGGAAGGCGCTCGCGCGCGTGCAGGCTCTTCAGTTCGGCGAGGGTGAAATCCTCGGTGAACCAGCCCTCGACTTCCGCGCCGTCGATCAGGCGGGTTGTGCGCCGGTTTGCGAATTCGGGCCTCTCCGCCACATCAGTTGTGCTGCCGATCTCGTTTTCGTGCCGGGCGACAAGTACACCATCCCGCGTCGGCACGAGGTCTGGCTCGATGTAATCAGCCCCTTGCGCAATGGCGAGCCTGTAGGCTTCAAGCGTGTGCTCGGGCCTTTCTGCCGATGCGCCGCGATGCGCGATGATGATTGGGGGTGCCCCGGAGGCGGGGGCAGCGGATGCGCCGTGTGTCATAGCAGCAGAGCCTAGCATGAAGACGGCCAGAGACAGAATCGAAGCAAGGGAAGGGCAGCGCATGGCTGCCCTTGTGGCGCATCGATGTGACAATCCGGCTATGTGGCTGTCCGGCTTCCGGCTCAGTTTTCGGGCTTGCCCATCTCGACGATGGTGCGGGCATTGCGGGCGAACGCCTCGCCATCCGCATCATCCTTCATGCGCTTGCCGGAATCCTCTGGCACGATGATGCCGCGCTGGGCGGCCGGACGCGAGGCGATATCGCGGTGCCAGCGGGCGAGGTTGGAATAGGGTTCGGGATCGACGCCAGACCAGCGGGCCGTCCGTGTCCAGCACCAGTTGGCGATATCGGCGATGGAATAGTCGCCAGCCAGATATTCATTTTTTGCCAGATGGTTGTCGAGAACGCCGAAGAGGCGCCTTACCTCGCCATGATAGCGGTCGATGGCCGGCTGGATACGCTCTGGGAAATAGCGGTAGAAAACATTGGCCTGGCCCATCATCGGCCCGATTCCACCCATCTGGAACATCAGCCACTGGATGACGCGGCTGCGGCCCTTGCTGTCCGTGGGCATGAGCATGCCTGTCTTTTCAGCAAGATAGATGAGGATCGCACCGGATTCGAAAACGGCAAAGCCATCATCATCGATCACGGGAATACGGCCATTCGGGTTCATTTTCAGGAACCAGGGCTCCTTCTGTTCGCCCTTCATCAGGTCGACCGTGTGCACCTCGTAAGGCAGGCCCATTTCCTCCAGGGCAACCGATACCTTGTAACCATTGGGCGTGGCGGCGGTGTAGAGCTTGATCATGGGTCTTCCTTCGAAGGCAGGTCATTCGGTCCGACGGCCAGCTTTACAGGCTTTTTCAGCCGCATGCCATCGACAGCGGTCGAATGGAAAGGATAGCAAAGGAAACAGAGGGAGAGAGAGAGAAATGACGACCATGAATGCCGGGCGCGCAGGCTGGGCAGAGGCGCTGGACCGCGCTGCCCGCCCACTCGAGGAAGCATGGACCCTGCCGCCGTCGGCCTACACTGACCCGGCAGTCTTCGAACTGGAGCGTGAGCGGATCTTTGCCCGATCATGGATCCCCGTTGCCCGGCATACGCAACTGGCGCAGCCGGGGGATTATGTCACACTTGATCTGCTGGGGCAGCCGATCCTCGTGGTGCATGGCGAAGACGGGGTCATCCGCGCCCTTTCGGCGCTTTGCCTGCATCGCTCTGCGCCAGTCGCGTCCGGGGCAGGGCGGCGGAAACTCTTTACCTGCCCCTATCACAGCTGGACCTATGACACGATGGGCCAGCTCCGTCGTGCACCCCTTATGGAAGGCGCCAAGGGATTCGACGCCAAGGCCTGCAGCCTGCCCGTCTTCCAGACGGAAGAGTGGGAAGGCTTCATCCTTGTGAACCTTGACAGCCAGGCGCCGGCCTTTGCGCCGCAGGTGGAAGGGTTCCGCCGCCATTTCGAGCCGTTCGGCATGGCGGGCATGAAGCTGGTTCGCACGCTGGATTATGATCATGGCTGGAACTGGAAGATTCTCGTCGAGAATTTCATGGAAGCCTATCACCATATCGGCACCCATGCGGGCACGCTGGAGCCCGGCCATCCTGCCGCGCAATCCCATGTGCCGGACAGCGATGGACCATGGTCGATTCTCGACATGCCGGCATCCGCCCGGGCGGCCGATGGCCCGCCATCGCTCATTCCTGGCCTGAATCCGGAACGTGCCTCAACCCTTTATGCCGGCGCACTCTTTCCGACCTTTCTGCTGGCGATGCATGGAAGTGGTGTGATCTGGTACCAGATGATGCCCTTGTCAGCCGATCGCATCGAGTTGAAAATTAATATCATGATTCCAGATTATATTACTGATTCTGAGTTGATAAATCATATCGCAGAAGAAATTGCATTAACAACCGCGGCGATCCACGCTGAAGATATCGCCATCAATGATACGGTTTGGCGCGGGCTGAATGCGCCTGCGGCCCGGCAAGGGCGACTGGCGCCGCTGGAAAAGGCGATATGGCAGTTCAATAACTGGTGGATTGATAGAATTAACAGATGATTATCAATGCATTGTCCAATTCACTTACGAGACGTGTGGAAGTGCGAATAAATCGCCTCGGCCATCATCCGGCTGATTCCGGGGGCTTTCAGCAGGTCATCCAGGCCTGCAGCCTTCACGGCGCGGGCAGTCCCGAAATGCATGAGCAACGCCTTCTTGCGCGCTGGCCCGATACCGGGAACATCATCGAGGCTCGACACGGCCATGGCCTTCTGCCGCTTCTGCCGATGTGCCCCGATTGCAAAGCGATGCGCCTCATCCCTGAGGCGCTGAAGGAAGAAAAGCAGGGGATCGTTTACCGGCAGGGAAAAGGTGCGACCGTCCGGCAGGTGAAACTGTTCCCGCCCTGCGTTGCGGTCCGGCCCCTTGGAGATGGCAACCACAGGCACATCTGAGACACCAAGTTCAGAAAGTGCTTCAAGCACAGAGGAAAGCTGGCCTTTGCCACCATCGATAAGAAGCAGATCCGGCCAGTCTGCATCCTCTCCGGCGGCATCCTCGGCCTGAAGCCGCGCAAAGCGACGCGAGAGCATGGCGCGCATCATGGCAAAATCGTCTCCCGGCTTGATGTCGCCGGGCTTCATGTTGAACTTCCGATATTCTCCCTTTCGGAAACCTTCCGGGCCGGCTACCACCATGGCACCGAGCGCGTGCGTGCCCATCACATGGCTGTTGTCGTAGATCTCGATGCGTTCGGGTGGGGCGGGCAGGGCAAACAGCTCTGCAAGCGCTTCCAGATTGCGCCTTTGCGTCACAGATTCGGCAAGACGCCTCTGTATGGCTTCCTCTGCATTCCGGCTTGCCTGCTCGACCAGGCGCTTCATGTGCCCGCGTTGCGGAACGCGCAGTTCCACCCTGTATCCGGCAGACGTGCCCAGGGCTTCGGAAATCAGCCCGGCCTCCGGCAGCTCCCTGTCAAGTAGTAGAAGGCGTGCCGGTGCCAGGTCGGAATAGAATTGACCCAGGAATGCCGAGAGAATGTCTGCTTCATCAATTCCCTGAATATGTGATGGAAATACAGATCGATGACCCCAGTTCTGGCCAGATCGTATGAAGAATATCTGAACACATGCCACACCCTCGCTTCGCGATATGGCAATCACGTCTGCATCGATATCGTCGGTCTCTGCATTGATGGCTTGCGCGCCCTGGATAGCGGTCAGCGCCCGAAGCCGGTCACGCAAAACCGCAGCCAGTTCAAAATCAAGCTCTTCAGCAGCCTTGCTCATTTTTTCGCCGAGCTTCTTCTGCATCTGCTGACTCTTGCCGGAAAGAAAGGCCCTGGCATCCGAAACAAGCTCCGCATAGGCTTCGGGCTCGATGCGGCCGGCACAGGGGGCGGAACAGCGCCTGATCTGATGAAGCAGGCATGGGCGCGTGCGGTTGGCCATGTAGCTGTCTGAGCAAGACCGCAAAAGAAACATTTTTTGCAGTGCATTAAGTGTTATATTTACAGCACTGGCTGAAGCAAATGGTCCATAATAATGCGTGCCCGCTCGGCGCGCGCCACGGTGCTTTGTCAGCTTCGGGAAGAGGCCTGAATCATCTAGCGCGATATAAGGAAAACTCTTATCATCACGCAGCAACACATTATAAGCAGGACGAAATCTCTTAATAAGCTGCGCTTCCAGCAGAAGCGCTTCCGCCTCGGATCGCGTCGTCACCACGACCATGTTGCGCGTCTGCGCAACCATTCTCTGCAATCTTTTAGGCAGTCTAGATACTTGCGTGTAATTGCTTACACGATTTTTTAGCGCCTTTGCCTTTCCTACATAGAGAACCTCGTCGCGCGCATCCAGCATGCGGTAAACGCCCGGCACCGCACCGAGCGTGTGGAGCGTGTTCCGGATGGCATCGACTCCTGCCTCCAGGTCGGGTGCGCTCGTGCGCACGGCATGGGTGGCGGCTTCCTCGCCAAATCGGTCGGGTGATCCCGGAAGCGGGTTGCGCGGCTTTTCCATTGCTGGCCCAGATATGGGGTCTTGCTCAGCCCCGCAACAAGGTCAGGCTCATCCTCCGGTTGCGCGGGTCGAACGGGTCCTGCGGGTTGAAGGGGTCCGTCTCGGCAACGCCTTCAAGACGCGAAAAGCGGTTCCCCGGAACGCCTTCTTCCACAAGGATGCGCCGTGTTTCCTCTGCCCTTGCCGAAGAGAGCACCCAATTGTTCGAAGGCGTAGCGGACGATCTCGGGCTGCCGAAGGGCAGGGCATCGGTATGTCCGCGGATCGTCAGCTTGTTGGGAAGGTCATCGATTGCCTTGGCAACGACCCCCAGCAATTGCCGGGCGCGCGGGTCCATCAGGGCGGTGCCGTTCGAAAACATGGAATAATCCGCGCGGTCTATCAGTTCGATGCGCAGGCCTTCCGGCGTGTGCGTGAAACGTATCTGCCCCTGCAGCGCCTTGAGGCCGGGGTCACGCTCCATTCGTCGGCGGATCTCGCTTTCCACCTTGCGCAGCTGGCCATCATTCGAGGGCGCAGGGGCCCGGGCACCGGACGCTGACTGGTAGGGCGCGGCTGGGTTCACGCCTGCACGCCGCGCATGCGGGGCAATGCCATCCGGATCCTCGATGGAACGGCCCTGGAGCATGCCATTGGAACCTCCCGATGTGCTGTATTCCATCACCGTTGGCGCAAAATAATCGGCAAGGCCACGGCGCTGATCCTCGTTGGTGGCGCCCAGCAGCCACATCAGCAGGAAGAAGGCCATCATCGCCGTGACGAAATCGGCATAGGCGACCTTCCACGCGCCGCCATGGTGCGCGCCATGGCCCCTGACCTTCACCTTGCGGACCAGAATTTCGGGTTCGGGCAGGGGGCCTTCGACGCTCATTTGGCGCGCAGGCCTTCGAACACATCCGTGAAGGCCGGCTGGTTGGCCGGGCTGATCGCTGTCCTGGCCGTTTCCAGAACGATGGGCTGCGGCTGGTTCCGAAGGGACGCCAGGATCACGCGGCGCACCACCTGGTAGATTTCCGCATCCGCCTCGATGATCGCCTTCAGCCGCGCGGCCATCGGGCCTACCATGCCATAGGCGAGCAGCACGCCGAGGAATGTGCCAACGAGCGCCGAGCCGATCATGCCCCCCAGCACGGGCGGGGGCTGGTCGATCGAGCCCATGGTCTTCACCACGCCGAGCACGGCGGCCACGATGCCAAGAGCGGGCAGGGCATCCGAAAGCGTCTGGAGCTGTTCCGCCGGGCGCATTGCATCATGATGGTGCGTCTCGATCGCGGTATCGAGCACATCCTCGATCGCGACCGAACTGACGCTGCCCGTGGAAACGACCAGCAGGCGCAGCGTATCGGTGACGAGGTGGACAAAGAAGGGATCGGCCAGCAAGGCCGGATATTCCGCCCAGAGCGACGAGGATTTCGGCTCTTCCACATGCTGTTCGACCGCAACGGCGCCTTCGGCCTTCAGCAGGCGCATCAGCCGCACGGTCAGGAAGATGGCGTCGAGATAATCCTGCCGCTTGAAGCGCGGCCCCTTCAGAATGTGCCCGAAGCCCCCGCCAAGCTGCTTCAGCGAGCGCGTGTCATTGGAGATGATGAGGGCGCCGATCGCAGCGCCTCCGATGATCAGCATTTCGAAAGGCAGGGCCTTCAGAACCGGAACCAGGCTTCCGCCCGAAATCGCGAAGCCCCCGAACACCATGGCCAGCAGCACGACAAGACCGACAATCGCCATCATGCCGCAGCCGCTCCTTTGTTCCCAGGTGACGGGGGCCTTGGAGGCCCCGTTTCGCCAACAGGATTACGGGCGGCGGTGCCAATGCTTTAGCCCAGACGATCGAACAGGCTGCCATCATGGATGCGGGAGAAGCTGGCGCGCGCTGCCTGGAGCGTGAGATCGAGCGCCTGCAATTCGGCAATGGCCGATGTGAGGTTTACGCCGCGAACAGCCGCCAGCGCTTCCGCCGTATCGAGCCGGGCGGCGGCCACCCGATCCTGTTCCGTGCTGATGCGGGCGAGGCCGACGCCGATGACAGCCTGCGCACCGCTCAGCCGATGGTGGGCCGCTTCGAGCCTTTCAAGCGCCGTGGCGGTGCCGGTTTCCCGAAGCAGCGGATCGGGTTCCAGAAGCGCCGAGGCAAGGGCATCGAGAGCCGCGAAGGCGCCGTTCGCATCGTCACCAAAAAGATCCGGCCCGCGCGGGACAGCGGCCGTGGAGACGCCGGCTGCATCAGCCCCGGCGGCCGTACCGAAGCCCCGCCACCCGATCTGGCCAGCAGCATCAGCGGCATAGGCAGGCTGCGCCCCTTGCGCGCCTGCAAACAGATAGCGCCCGGCTTCGTCTCGCTGGTTTGCCGTTTCGAGAAGCTGCATCCGAAGCTGCGACACTTCGCGTGCCATAACGGCGCGGTCTTCGGGGGAAAGCGTGCCGCTGGCGCCTGCAAGCCCGAGATCGCGGGCGCGAAGCACGACCAGCCCGGCGGCTTCGACCGCCGTTTCCGCAAGCGAAAGCCGGCCGGAAGACCGTTCGAGGCTGCGCTCCTCGGACACAAGGCGCGAATCCAGCCGCCGCAACATGGCAGCGCGTGTGGCGCCAGCGGGATCATCAGCGGCACTGGACAGCCTGTCACCCGTGGCAATCTGGCGTTCCAGATCGGAAAGACGGTTCTCGATCTGCTTCATCCGTTCAGCCTGGACGGGTATCGCGCCGCGGCTGTTGACCATGACGGGGCCTGACATGTTCAGTCTCCTAGCGGGTTGCGTTCAATATCGTGTCGAAGGTTTCGCGGGCAGTCTGTATGATGCGGGCATTAGCCTGATAGGCCTGCTGCAGGCGCAGCATGTCGGCTGCTTCGCGATCTAGATCGACACCGGATTCCTGACTGAGGACCGAAGCGATTGCATCGCGCATGGCCGTGGCCGATTCCGTCCGCTCCCGCGTGGCGGCAAGCGGAACGGAAATGGCCGCCAGCATGGCATCGATCCGTGCAGGAATACCGCCGCTGGCCGTTTCATCGCGCAGGGCGAGCATCGACATGGCATTGCCGTTGGCCCCGGACGCAGCGCCCGATTTCGCAATGGCGAAACTGTCGCCGGGGGCCGGGTTTCCGGACAGGCGAAACTCGAAGCCATCGCCTGTAATCCAGTCACCGGGCGCGCCCGAGCCGATGAGCATGCCAAGGGAATCGCGCAATTCCAGGCTGCCGTCTGGCAATGCCGTCAGGGCATGGGGCGGGCTGGAACCGCCCGGATAGGATGGCCCGGAGCGCAATTCGGTCGATGCCGCGCCAATGTTCGAAGGGCTGGCATCGCTTGCCCAGCGCGGCGCCATCGCAACTTCGCGCATGGAAAGCGGCGCCAGCGCAATGCCAGCCGCCCCGGCTGTATCGCTGATTCGAAAAAGATCGCCGCCGGCGGCTGTTCCCACGCCATCCACCCGCAGTCCATCAAGGTCGAGCGGCAGCGCGCCACTGACCGAACCGCCGCCATCGTCGCGGCCGAGTGTCCAGTTCGTGCCATCGAAGGCGAGTCTCATGTCCGGGACGGTGCCGGCTGGCTGAAGCGTTGCCGTGACCCGCATGTCTCCGGCGTTGGCGGCGGCGGGGCTGGCCACCGGGCGGCTGGCAAGGAAAAGGGGCTTGCCGTCGAGGCCATCGAGATCGGCGCCGGCCATGTGCCGCTGGTTCATGTCTGCAACGAAGCTGTTGGCGATATCGTCGAGCCACTCCCCCGCTTCGGCAAGCCTGGCTCTTGCGGAGGACAGGCCGGCGAGTTCGCCGCCAGTCAGGGCGGCTGGCTGGTCTTGCCCCGGGGCGCCGAGCCGCAGCTGAAACCCCTTGCCCTGCATGCCCAGGCGGGCTTGTGTTGCCCGGCCACCATCGACAAGCAGCGGGCCGCCGGAATCGGGGATGCGCACGCTGGCTTCGCCCTTGCCATCGATGCGCACCTCGATCATGGCGAGGCGAGCCATGCCGGCAAGCAGCCTGTCGCGTTCATCGACAAGGGCAGGCGGCGGTGCGCCCACGGCAAAGGCGCGGCGCATGCGGTCATTCACGCGGGCCAGCCCTTCGGCAAGGCCATTCAGCGACACCACGGTCTGCATGCCCGCCTTGAGGAGCGCGCCGTCGAGATCCGCCAGCTGGCCGGCGCTGCGGTTGAAGCTTTCCGCAAGCTGCCCTGCACGGGCCAGGAAGATCTGCCGTTGCGCCGGGTCGGAAGGGTCATTGGCGAGGTCGGACAGGCTTTCGAACATCCGGTCCATTGGAGCCGCAATGGCATTGGCGCCTTCCAGCACGGACAAGCTGGTCGTCAGCCAGCTCTCTACCGTCTGCAACGCCGCCACTTCGCCATCGGCCCGGCGCAGGCTGTCCATCCGCAGCAGATCGGTGGCGCGCTCGATGCCAGCCAGCTTCACCCCTTCGCCGGGGGCGATCTGGCGATCGAAAGGGCCGGGCCGGGCGCCCGCGCCGGCGCCGGTCAGCACGGCGACGCGGCGCACATGGCCTTCCGTTCCGGCATTGGCGACATTGTCCGCCACGGTATCGAGGGCGCGGGCATAGGCCTGAACGCCGCCTGCGGCGATGGATAGCATGTCGGTCATTGGCGGCCTCCAAGAAGGGATGCAATGCCGAAGGGGGACGCCTTGCCGAGGGCTTCGGCCATGTGGCGGTCGGCAATGGCGCGCCATTCATTGCCGGCGCCGGCATTATCGGGGCGCGCCGTCTTCAGCATCTGCTCGATCAGCAGGGCCTCGAACTGTTCGCCTGCCCGGCGGAGGGCCAGGCGATCTTCCGCACGCGGCGGGCTGGATGAAAGCCTGTCTGGCTTCATGGGTTCAGGACCGGGCATCAGATCACCACCAGCTCGGCGCGCAAGGCGCCAGCTTCCTTCAGGGCTTCGAGAATGGCGACGAGGTCGCCGGGGGCTGCGCCAAGGGCGTTTACTGCGTCAACGATATCGGACAGGCGTGCGCCGGGCGCGAAAAGGCCCATGCGCACAGGCTCTTCGCGTGCAGCAATCTCGGAATCGGGCGTGACGACGGTATCGCCCCGCCGGGCAAGCGGGCCGGGCTGCGACACGCGATAATTCTCGGAGACGGCAACGGTGAGATTGCCATGGGAAATTGCCGCCGGGCGGATTCGGACATCGCCGCCGATGACGATGGTTCCCGTGCGGGCGTTCACCACCACGCGGGCAGGCGGTGCGGCGACCGCCACCTCGACCGCCTCGATACGGCCGGCAAGCGCCACCTGTGCGGATGCCCCGCCCTGCGCCTCCACCGCCACGGAAACAGCATCGAGCGCGCGGGCAACCAGCCGTCCTTCTGCCCGGTTGATCGCCTGGGCCATGGCCTGTGCTGTCTGGAAACTGGGGGTGTGCAGATCGAGGACAAGCGCCTCGCCGCTGCCGAAAGGGGAGGGTGCCGGGCGCTCCACGATGGCGCCGCCGGGTATCCGGCCCGAGGTTGGCGTGTTCACCACCACCTTCGATCCATCGGCGCCATCCGCGCCGAACCCGCCGACGGTCAGATGGCCCTGCGCCAAGGCATAGGCGCCGCCGTCAGCGCCCTTCAGGGGCGTCATCAGCAGGGTGCCGCCGCGCAGCGACTTGGCGCGGCCAAGCGCCGAGACCGTCACATCGATCCGCTGGCCGGACTTGGCGAAGGGCGGAAGCTCAGCCGTGATCATCACCGCAGCCGCATTCTTGAGCGCCGGGTTGATTCCGGGCGGAAGCTGAACCCCGAGGGCCGAGGCCGCCGAGCGCATCGACTGGACCGTATAGGCGAGATTGTCATCGCCCGTGCCCGGCAGGCCAACGACAAGGCCATAGCCGACCAGCCCGTTTGCACGCACGCCCTGGAAACGCGCCAGATCCTTCACCCGTTCGGCCCCGGCGAAGGCGCTGGCGGAAACGCCGAGGGCAAGCGCAAAGGCCGTTGCCAGCCGTGCCATCCGGGCCAGCCGTGCCATGGAGTGTGCCGCAGCCATCAGAAGGGGGTGATCCTGTCGAAGAAGCGGCTGAGCCAGCCCTGCCGGGCCTGGGCCGCGATTTCGCCGGTTCCGCCATAGCGCAGCCTGGCATCGGCAACGCGGGTGGAAAGCACGCGATTGTCGGGGCCGATGTCTTCGGGGCGGATGATTCCGGTGATCTGAACATGCTCTTCACCGCGCGTCAGGGCGATACGCCGGTCCCCCACGATCATAAGCGCGCCATTGGGCAGCACCCTCGTGACGGTGGCGCTGATTTCGCCCGAAAGGCGATTGGCCTGCCGCGCCGAGCCTTCGCCCGAAAAATCCGATTGCGCGCCGCCATTGAACAGGCCCCCGGGCAGCCAGTTGAAGGGCTTTGCCTCCGGCAGGGTGAGGCTGCGGTCGCTGCTCCGGCTGCCTTTCTGGGCGGCGGATTTCTCGGCCTGCATCCGCTCGACGAGAAGGATGGTGAGAATGTCTCCGGGCGCGCTGGCGCGTCTGTCCTGGGCCAGCATCATCCGCCCGTCGCCTGTAAAGAGGCTGCCGGTGGGCGGGGCAGGGGGCGGCGCTTCGGCGATCGCGGGCGGCAGGGACGCCACGCGATCCGCAAGCGGGCCGTTTCCAAGGCAGCCAGACAGGATCAGGCCCGCCCCTATCGGAAACAGGGCGCAAAGCCGGTCAGACCGCCTGGTTGACATAACGCATCATCTCATCCGAGGCCGAGATCACCTTGGAATTGATTTCATAAGCACGCTGGGTCTCGATCATGTCCACCAGCTCCTGAACGGCCGACACGTTCGATGCTTCAAGGCTGCCCTGGCGGATTCGACCAAGGCCATTCTCGCCCGGGTTGCCCTGCTGCGGCGGGCCGGAGGCAGCGGATTCGAGAAAGAGATTTTCCCCCATCGGCTCCAGACCGGCCGGGTTGATGAAGGCCGACAGCGTCAGCCGGCCCAGATCGGCGGGCGTGGTTTCGCCCGGCAGCATGGCCGAAACCGTGCCATCCGGGCCCGTAGTGATGCCGGTCGCGCCTTCGGGAACCTGGATGCCCGGTGCCAGCGGGTGCCCCTGTGCGGTAACAAGGCGGCCTTCCGCATCGCGGGTGAAGGCCCCGGCGCGGGTGAAGGCGGCCCGGCCATCGGCAAGGCTCACCTCGAACAGCCCTTCGCCGTCGATGGCGAGATCGAGCGCATTGCCCGTGATGGTGAAACTGCCCTGGCTGTGGACACGCTCGCTTCCGGCAATGCGGACCCCGGCGCCGGTGGAAAGCCCCATGCCGAACCGCTGGTCGGCGCCGGCTGGCGCCCCTGCCGGGCGCTCGGTCTGGTAAAGCAGCGTCTCGAAGGCGGCGCGGTCGCGCTTGAAGCCGACGGTGTTGGCGTTGGCGAGGTTGTTGGAGATGGTTCGCAGCTTCGCATCCAGAGCTTCGAGGCCGGAGCGGGCCGTATGGAGGGCATTGGCCATGGGTCTGGTCTCCCTTCAGTCAGTCCAGCCGCATCAGTGCGGCGCTTGCTTCATCCATGTCCCGCGCAGCAGAAATAAGCTTTGTCTGAAGCTCGAAACGGCGGGTCTGCTCGATCAGGTCGACGAGCTGCGTCGCGGATTCCACGTTCGAGCGTTCGAGCGCGCCCGGCGTGACGGTTGCAGTCGGGTCGGTTTCGGTTTCCGGGGTGCGGAAAAGGCCATCGGCGCCCCGCGTCAGTGTCATCGGGTCTGGTGATGCCAGCCGGATCCGCCCAACCGGGATGAAGGGCGCATCCGGTGCAAGCCGTGTCTGGAGCGTGCCATCGGGTGCGATGGAAAGGGAAGCGAAGCCTGCAGCCACCCGTATCGGGCCATCCTCCCCAAGAACCGGCCGGCCATCCCCGGTCAGGAGGCGTCCTTCCGGGTCGATCCTGAGATCGCCACGGCGCGTGAGCGCGGCTTCGCCCGCGCCATCCTCCACGACCAGCCAGGCACCGCCGTTCATAGCGATGTCGAGAGGATTGCCGGTCACGTCCACCCGGCCAGGGCGAAGCAGATCATGCGGCGATTCCCCGCCGGATTGCACCCGCCCCGAAAGCGCCGCGCCATCGGCCGCCAGCCAGCCGGCGGACAGGGCCGCCATTTCGCGCCGGAAGCCGGGCGTGGACGCATTGGCGAGATTGTGCGCCGTGACAGCCTGCGCTTCCTGCGCCCGCTGCAGGCCGGAAAGCGCGGTATAGACGAGCCGGTCCATGCCGATCAGGACCGCAGCTGGATAATGGTCTGAAGAAGGCTGGAGGCGGTATCGATGGCGCGGGCATTGGCCTGGAAATTGCGCTGGGCCGAAATCAGCCCGACCAGCTCTTCCGTGAGGTCGACGTTGGAGCGTTCGAGCGCGCCGGCCATGATCGTGCCATAGCCATCGCTGTTCGGCTGGCCCACCATCAGCGATCCCGATGCCGGGCCAAGCGCCCAGCTGGCGTTGCCGATTTCCTTCAGCCCTTGCGGATTGGCGACATTGCCGAGCGCGAGCTTGCCGATGGCGAGCGTTTCGCCATTGGAAAAGCTGGCGCGAACCACGCCAGCCAGATCGACGCCGACGCCCTCGAGACGGCCGGGGGCGTAGCCATCCTGCTCAGAGAAGGAAACGGTAAATGGCGATGCTGCAGTGGCGGTTCCGGCATGGTCGATCGTGAAACCGGTATCGAAGGCCACGGGGCCGGGCGGATCGATCAGCACGCCATCCGCATCGAAGCTGAGGACAAGCGGGCCGGGACCGGGAACGGGCGAGGCCGGCGTATTGCCTGCAACCCCATGCACTTCCCAATATTTCCCCGTATCGCCGGGCGGGCTTTCCAGGCGGCGGTAATAAAGGGTGAGGGTGCTGGCGTTGCCGTTGGCATCGAAGACGGTTTCGGATGCCGCATGATTGTAGCTGGCCGGGCTGGACGGGGAAAAGGCGGCTGCGGGTGCTGGCGCCGTGGCCGGGAGGTTGGCGATGAAGCGCACCGCGCCCGTGGCCTGCGGCTCGCCGGATGTCTCGGGGATGCGGAGCGCCTGAAGGGCGCTGGCGCCCACGGCGGTCGGGCTTCCATCCGGCGTGACAGGCAGAACCTGCAGACGCCGCCCTTCGTTATCGATCACCCAGCGGCCCGCATCCATGGAAAAGGCCCCGTTGCGGGAGAGGGCGAGGCTGTCGGCCCGGTCACCACCGCCTTTCACGAGGAAGAAGCCGGGGCCGCCGATCATCATGTCGAGGGTGTTGCTGCTGGTCTGGACACCGCCCTGGGCGAATTGCTGCTTCACCGCCGCCACCTGCACGCCGACGCCATTGACACGATTGGGGGCCTGGGTGGGGGAACGGGCGACGAGATCGCCGAATTCCACACGGGATTTCTTGAAGCCCGTCGTTCCGGCATTGGCGATATTGTTTGACAGGGATGTCAGTTCCGTCTGGGCGGCGTTGAGGCCGGTGAGCGAGGTGGAGAAGGTCATCTGCGGTTGCTCCTCTCAGGCAAGAGTGGTGACGGCGGACAGGGGGACGGCCGCGCCATCCTCCAGCATGAGGGCAAGGCTGCCATCGGCCCCGAAACGGACTGAGGCGACACGCCCTGCCATGCCATCCGATGTCTCGATGCTGCGGCCGATCCAGCCGGGGGCGGCGGCCATGCCTTCGGCGCCCATGCTTTCGGCAATCTGCTTCAGGGAGGCGTTCATTTCGGTGATGCCCGACACTGTCGAGAATTGCGCGAGCTGGGCCACGAAGGCTTCATTCTGAAGCGGGTTGAGCGGATCCTGATTTTTGAGCTGGGTGACGAGGAGGGTGAGGAAATCCCCCTGGCCCAGCCCCTGACCCAGACCCAGACCCTGGCCAATGCCCTGGCCAGAACCCTGGCCGGTGGCGCCCCCCGCCACCTGGTCGCCGCGCCCGCCTTCGGCACTGACCGCGCCCGTCATTGGCCGAGCCGCAGCGTTTCGAGGGTGAGCGACTTCGCGGTCTCCAGCACCTCGATGTTGTTGCGATACTGGCGGCTTGTCTCGACGATTTCGACGAGTTCGGCATTCGGATCCACGGGCGAAACGTGCACATGGCCCGCCGCATCCGCCAGCGGGTGGCCCGGTTCATGCCGGGTGCGCGGGGCGGCGTTCGACTGCACCACGCCCAGCACGCCCACGGTCGCCCGGCCGCTGGCTCCTTCGTAGAGCGTCTGGAACACGGGCTTCAGCGGCCGGTAGGCGGTCTCCGCGCTGGAGGCGACAGCATCGGCATTGGCGAGATTGGAGGCCGAACTGTTGAGCCGGACAAGCTGTGCGGACATGGCCCTGCCGGCGATGTCGAAAAGGCTGAGGGTCATTTCATTGCTCCTTCAGGGCGGACATCAGCGAGCCGATGCGGCCGTTGAGGATGGAAAGCGTGGAGCGGTAGCGAAGCGCCGTCTCTGCGAACTGAAGCTGTTCGGTTGCAAGCTCGACCGTATTGCCATCGAGCGACGGCTGCACCGGGACGCGATAGGCAATGCGGGGCATGGCCTGCTGCACGGGGGTGGTGATGTGGCCGGCGCTGGTCGCCGCGAGCGCCGCGCCTGCCCCGCGTGCGCCTTTGCCAGCCTGCATCAGGCGGGCGAAATCAAGGTCGCGCGCCTTGTATCCGGGGGTGGCGGCATTGGCGATGTTGGAGGCAAGGATCGACATGCGCTCGGACCGAAGCGCGAGCGCCTGCCCATGCACACCGAGAAACCGATCCAGCCTGTTCATCGCCGCCTCTCTCCGCCGCACCCGCTGCCGGGCTTCGTCAGGCATCAAGCAAGAGCCATGCCATCCACGCGGGAAGGGCGGGCATCAGGCAATCCGGCATAGGGCAGACAAGGCGGTGCAGCTTCCGGCCCGGCACATTGGTGCCGCCATGGCTTGCCGGGGTGGCAGGCCTGTGCCGGCTGAGGGGCAGGCGCCTTTGCGGAATCCGCCAGGGCCGGCCCCTCGCATCAGCCTGAACGGCCAGCTGGCATCGGCCTTGCATCCTGCATGCCATGCAACAGCGGGAGAAGGGCCTTGCGCGTAAGGAATGTCATGCTGAAATCGAGCCGCTTTCCAACCCGGATTTCCCGTTATGGCCCAGTGACGTCTGGCCCGGTGGCGTCCGGTCTGGCGGCGGTTCTGGTCGGGGTTGGCATTCTGGTGGCGGGGCCGGCACAGGCTTCGGCCAGGCAGCTCGAAGCGCGCGCGCGGGCCATGGCCGGGCAGCCTGTCGGAATGGACCCACGTCTCCAGGTTCCGGACTGCCCGGCGGAAATCCTGCTGGAATGGGCCGCCCCCGTGCATGACAGGCTTGTGGCGCGCTGTGTGCAGACAGGCTGGCGCCTTTCCATTCCGCTGTTTGCGAATCCGTCCATGGGCGATGAGGGCATGGGCCTGGCAAGGCGGCCGGCGCCTGTCATCCGGCGGGGGGATGTCGTGCGGGTGGCGCGCGCCGGAGCGGGTTACCGGATCGAGATGGAAGCGGTCGCCCTTGGCGATGCGCGCCCGGGTGAGCGCATCATGCTGCGCAACCCGCTAAGCGGCGTCAGGATCGCTGCCCTTGCCGGGCCGGATGGCACGCTTCTTCTGGCAGGTCAGGCTGTTCAGGACCAGCACAGATAAAGCCCTAAAACCTGCGGGGCCACAGCCGTATCATGGCCTGTGAATGCCGATGACCCGGTCATTGGCCGGCAAGACAGACAGGGATGGATGGCAGGATGGTGGATGGAGTGACCGGCGGATTATCCGCCTTTCCGATGCAGCCGAAACTTTCGGATACACCGCGTGAGCCTTTCACCAGATTGGCCGGCGGCAATGGCAAGACCATGCCCGAGCAAGTCATGAAGCATGTTCTGAAGCCGGTTGCCCGCTCCCCCATTGCGCCCTGGGACGCACCGGCGGGATCACGTGGCCCTGCCGCTGCCGACAACAGCCTTCGCACCGTCGCCCGGGACATGGCTGCAGCGCCGCCCGTGGACAGCCGCCGCGTAGCTGCCCTGAAGGCGGATATCGAAGCTGGACGCTACCGGGTGGAGCCGGACAGGCTCGCTGCGGCCATGCTGCGCGACATCAAGGCCTGACCGGCCTCAACCGGTCCAGTCGAAACCGAGGGCCAGAAAACGGCCGGGGCAGGGCGCCTCGGCCGTTTTCATGTCTGGTGGGCCGGCGTCGGCCGGCTGGTCCGGGTCAGGGAAGCGGATTTCCCGCGCGTGCAGCATCATGCCGGCCGGATGCGCGCGGCCATAGACAGGGTCCCCGAGGATCGCGGCCCCCGGCGCCAGCTTCGTAGCATGCACGCGGATCTGGTGGGTGCGCCCCGTTTCCGGCCGGAATTCCACCAGCGCCAGCCCGTCTTGCCGCGCCAGCACGGTCCAGCCAGTGCGTGCGGGCTTGCCGCTTTCATCCTCCACCATCCGCCAGCCGCCGGCGCGCGTCGATGTCTTGGCAAGCGGGCAATCGACATGGCCACTTTCGGCCATGGGCGCATTCTCGATGATGGCCCAGTAGCGCTTTTCGACCTGGCCGGCCGCAAATGCCGCCGCCAGCCGCCGCAGGACCGAGGCCCTGCGCGCCAGAACCAGGCAGCCGGAGGTATCCCGATCGAGCCTGTGGGCGGGCGCAGGCAGCGGGCGGCCCGGCGCATAGGCTGGCAGGAGCGCCTCCAGGCTGTGCGGCGTTTTCGGGCCGGGGTGAACGGCAAGACCCGCCGGCTTGTCGATCACGAACCAGCCGCGCCCCTCGGCGATGACCGGTGGCAGGGCCTTGCCTGCTTGGCGTTCGGCTGGGCCGGCTGGCATGGCGGCATTTCCTTTCAGATGATCCGCTTAACATCGGATGGAGGCAGCCGTGAAGGCACCCGGAAGCGCAATGGCAGGCGATGCCGGAAGCGTCTTCGAACCGGGTCTAATCGCCCGATCTTGCGAGGAAGTGACCAGATGAGCATCATCAACACCAATCTTTCTGCCCTGAAGGCACAGAGCGGCAGCCGCATGGCCCAGGCAAGCCTCGACACGGCCATGGAGCGGCTTTCCACTGGCCTGAGGATCAACAGCGCGAAGGACGATGCCGCAGGCCTCGCCATTGCCCAGCGCATGACCGCCGATGTCCGCGGCCTCACCGTCGCCATCCGCAACGCCGGCGACGGCATCTCGCTGGCGCAGACGGCCGAAACCGCGATGGGTGAAATCACCAACATGCTGCAACGCATGCGCGAACTTTCCGTGCAGGCCGCCAACGGCACCATCTCGGGCGATGACCGACAGGCGCTTCAGGCAGAAGTGACGCAGCTGGTGGGCGAAATCGACAATGTGGCCAGCCGCACCAGCTTCAACGGCATCCGCCTGCTCGACGGCTCGTCCAACAACCTGTCGCTGCAGACCGGTTCCCGTGCCGGACAGACTGTGAAGCTCGCCATCGGTTCGGCGCGCGCCGGCGACCTTGGCACCGGCAGCGTGCCCGGCCTGACCGCGACCGGCGCCTTCGAGACCTCTGCCGCCAACCTTGTCGCCAACCAGGCGCTTCAGGCGAACGATCTCCGGATCAACGGCGTCGTCATCGGCAGCTCGCGCGAAGCGGACGACAATCTGTCGAGCGTGGCAAAGGAAGCAAGCGCGCTGGCGAAGGCGGCAGCCATCAACCGTGTCTCCGACCAGACAGGTGTGCGCGCCGTGGTGGGCGCCACCACCATGACCGGAACGGCCATGACCGCCGCGGCCCTGACCGGCACCGTCACCGTCAATGGTGTAACCACCGGCTCGATCACGACCACCTCCAACGAAGCCGCCTCGCGCACCGCTGTTGTCGACGCCATCAACCTCATCTCGGGCCAGACCGGGGTCAGGGCCGTCGATACCGGCGATTCCAACCTGGGCATCAGGCTGGAAGCTGCCGACGGGCGCAACATCGACATTCAGCTCGACACGCTGACGGAAGCCGCAACGGGGCTCAAGGCCGGCACGCAGTCGGGCACCTACAGCCTCGTTTCCAGCTCCGGCGGGCCGATCCAGGTGGATTCGGTCGGCTCGGGCCGGCTTTCGCGCTCGGGCCTTGCTGCGGGCAGCTATGATCGTGGCGTATCCACCATGTCCACCGATGCGCGCGCTGTTGCGGTTTCGGCGGCTGGCGCCGATGTCCGGGCACTGGAAACCGGCGATCTGGTGCTCAATGGGGTCTCGATCCGCGCTTCGAAGGATTCGGATGACACCATTTCCGACACCACGGCCGGGTCGAGCAGCAAGGCAGCGAGCGCCATTGCCATTGCCGCTGCCATCAACGAAAGCAGCGCCCAGACCGGCGTGACGGCATCGGCTGCGGCACTGACCATCGAGGCAACGGACACCACCGTCATCGGCGCGGACGCGACGGCGACGCTGGTGATCAACGGCGTCTCGATGGACATTGCGCTGAAAGCCGGTGACAGCGCCCAGCAGACCCGCGAGAATGTGGCCGCCGCCATCAACAACAACAGCGGCTCCACCGGGGTGGTAGCCAACGACAATGGCCGTGGCGGTCTTTCGCTGACTGCGGCCGATGGCCGGAACATTTCGGTCTGGCTCGATTCCGACGAGGCGACCGCCGCCAACTTCGGCCTCGGCAGTGCCAGCATCGCCGGCACCGGCACCAGCTATACCGCGCTTGGCGTGACCGACCCGACCAGCATCGCGGCCGAGAATGTGCAGACGGCTTATGCGCAGGTCACCCTGTCCAGTTCGCGGGCGATCGAAGTCAGGGCCGGCAGCCAGGGCTTCGGGGCCAGTTCGAACTTCGCCGCGCTCGGGTTCGAGGAAAACCGCTATGGCGCAGACCTCGGTGGCCTGAAGGTGAAGGACATCGATATCGCGACACAGGATGGCGCGACGGCCGCGCTTGCCTCCATCGACGAGGCGCTGAAGTCCATCTCGATCAACCGGGCCGAGCTGGGTGCGGTGCAGAACCGTCTGGAAGCGACGATCAACAACCTGACGAGCTCGAACACCAACATGGTCGCCTCGCGCTCGCGGATCCAGGATGCGGATTTCGCGGCCGAGACGACCGAACTGGCGCGCGGGCAGATCCTCTCGCAGGCAGCCCAGGCGATGCTTGCCCAGGCCAACCAGAGCAAGCAGGGCGTGCTGTCCCTGCTGCGCTGACGCGCCGGCGTTCATCGCGCTTCAGCAGGAAGGGGCGGGCCAGATGGTCCGCCCCTTTTTTGCGTGCGTCCTCCCGCTGGACGGGATTTTGTGGCGCGGATTCTGTGGTCAGGTTTATGGCGGCTGGCCCGGGGCCAAAAAAAGCGCCCATGGCAGGGGGCCATGGGCGTCAGTCTTGCGGAAAGGTCGGGTGGTGGGTTGGCGGGGGATCAGTCTTCGTTCCATCTGCCCAGCAGGCCGCGCAGCTTGTCGAGCGCGACCTTCTTGATCTGGCAGACCCGGGCGGCGCCGACGCCGAGGGTCTGGCCGATCTCCTCAAGGTTCAGTTCCTCGACGAAATAAAGCTGCAGCACCATCGCCTCGCGCTCGGGCAACTGGCTGATGGCGCCCGCAAGCGCCCGCCGCATGTCGCCCGAGTGGAGGACTTCGAAGGCATCCGGATCGTCATCGGCAAACCAGATGCTGTGATCGGAATAGACCTCGTCGATGGATTCATAGCGCAGCCCGCGGGTGGCCGAGATGATGTCCTGAAGCTCGGTGAGGGGGATTTCCATGTGGGCTGCAAGTTCCGGCTCGGTCGGTGCCCGGCCAAGCAGCCCGGAAAGCGCCTCGCGCGCGGCATTGAGGGAACGGCGCTTGCGCAGGGCAGAACGGCACATGGTGGCCTGCTTGCGCAGTGCATCGATCATGGCGCCGCGAACGCGCATCGTGGCATAGGTAGCGAAGGCGGCGTGGCCACGATCCTCGAAGCTGCGTGCGGCCTCGATCAGCGCGACCATGCCGATCTGCACAAGCTCCTCCACGTCCAGCGCTGTCGAGACGCGGCCATGCGTGTGCCAGGCCAGTTTCCTGACCAGACCCAGGTGGTTGCGTATCAGACGCTCAGGGTCTGCCCGGGCCAGTGCTGCCGGGGTGTAGAGGCCCTGGTTCAGGCCGAGGCGTGCATCCATGTCAGTATCCCTCCGGATCGGATGATGGCGCGCCGGCGATCTCGTCCCCGATGACGGAAACGATCTCCAGGGCGCAGCTGTCGGGCAGTTCGGTGAAGGAAAGAACGGGCAGGGCGATTCCCTTCAGAAGCCGGCTGATGGCGCGGCGGGGGCCGGGCTGGCTCACCAGCGCCAGGGCGCCGCCATCGGCGCGATGTATCGCGGCGGCCTCCTTCACGGCTTCTGCCACGCGGGCGGCAAGGCCCGGCTCGAACGGGAAGGCCGCCTGCGGGGAAGCCCGCCACGCGGCAGCGAGAAGCGCTTCAAGGCGTGGCGCGAGCGCCAGGAGCCGCAGCGTTCCGCCATCTGGCAGCAGGGTGGCCACGATCAGCCCGCCGATCTTCTCGCGCACCAGTTCGGCCAGTTCGACCGGATCCTGGCTTCGCGGCAGAACCTGCGCATAGGCGGCCGCGATGCGCGGAAACTCGCGCAGGGAAAGGCCTTCCCCGAGAAGCGCCTGGCACATGGACGCCGTGGTCGCCAGCGGCACGGCCTTGGGGCCGATGCTCTGTGCCAGTTGCGGCAGCCGCGTGCCCAGCGTCTCCAGCAGCGCATGCGCCTCGTCCTGCCCGAAGAGCAGCGGCGCGCGGTCCTTCACAAGCTTGTGAAGGTGGGTGCCGATCACGGTTGCCGGGTCAACCACGGTATAGCCGGCCGCAACTGCGTCCGCTTCCTGCTCGGGCATGATCCACCGGGCGTTGAGCCCGAAGACCGGATCGCGCGTTTCACGGCCTGGTATCGTGGATGTCACGCTGTCCGCTTCCAGCGCCAGCAGGTCGGCCGGCCATGCCTCGCCCATGCCGGCCGCCTCGCCGCAGATGCCGATGCGATAGGCATGGGGCGGCAGGGCGAGATCGTCCCGCACGCGCACCATGGGCACGACGAATCCCAGTTCCTTCGAAATCTGCCGCCTGATCGCCGTGATGCGCGGCATCAGCGGCGAAGCCCCCTCGACGAGGGCGATCAGCCCGTAACCGATGTCGAGGTTGATTGCCGCCGCCTCGCCGATCTCGGCCCAGTCGAGCGGCGGGTCGGCTGGCTCGGCCACCGTGGCAGGAGAGGCTGTGCCGGCGGTTGCCGGACGGGAAAGCTTCCAGCCCACAAGGCCCGCCACGGCCGCGGCCGGAAGCAGCACCGCCATGGGCATGGAAGGCGCAAGCGACAGCACGCCCAGGATTGCGGCCGCCGGCCACCAGGCCGCCGGGCCGGCGAACTGCTGGCGAAGCTGCTGTTCGAGGCCCTTGTCCTCCGTTGTGCGGGTGACGAGGACGGCCGCCGCGATCGAAAGCAGCAGCGCCGGGATTTGCGCAACCAGTGCATCGCCCACCGAGAGAAGGAGGTAGAGATCGGCTGCCTCACCGAGGCCGAGGCCATGGCTGGTCATGCCGATGACGAGGCCGCCCAGGATGTTGATGGCGAGGATGAGCAGGCCCGCGACGGCATCGCCCTTCACGAACTTCGAGGCGCCATCCATCGATCCGTAGAAGTCGGCTTCGGTTGCGACATCCTGCCGGCGGGCGCGGGCCTCTTCCGGGGTCAGCATTCCGGCATTCAGGTCGGCATCGATCGCCATCTGCTTGCCCGGCAGGGCATCGAGGGTGAACCGCGCCGAGACTTCCGAAACCCGGCCAGCCCCCTTTGCGATCACCGCCATGTTGATGATCATCAGGATGGAGAAGACGATGAGGCCGACGACGAAATTGCCGCCGATGAGCGCCTTGCCGAATGCCTCGATGACCTGGCCGGCCGCGTCCGTTCCCTCATGGCCGGAAACCAGAACCACCCGCGTTGAGGCAACATTGAGCGCAAGGCGGAAAAGCGTGGCGAACAGCAGGACGGTGGGAAAGGTCGAGAAATCAAGCGGCCGACGCGCCTGCAGCACGACCATCAGCATCACCAGCGAAAGCAGGATGTTGGAAACAAAGAAAATGTCGAGAAGGATCGCCGGAACCGGCACCACCATCAGCAGGACAACCGCCAGGATCGCGACAGGCAGCAGGGCCGAAGCCGAGAAGCGGGCGGACCCGGCCCTGAACCTGGACAGACCGGCTTTCAGTTGCGCCGCGCGCTCCATTATTCAGACCCCCAGGTCCGCGAGAAGAAGATAGGCCGCACGCGCGGCCAGACGCGCCCTGCTGTCCCGGATCTGCGCTTCGTCAGGACCGGGGCTGGACAGGACGGGCGGCACAGCCTTGCCGGCACTGGCCGATAGTGCCGGCACATCCGTTCCGCCCAGCTTGCGGGCGAAAAGATCATGCACCTGCTCGAGACTGCGCGCCGTGCCGTCGGGCGCGTAAAAGATGGCGCGGTTGGCGCGGGCAGCTTGCGGCAACAGGCCTGCCGCCGAACGGTCCGGCGTGGTGCGCAGGGCGGAAAGAAAGCCAAGAGCGCCGGCAACGCCGAGGAAATGGGCGAGATAGAGATCCGTGGTGGTCGCCTGCCGGCCAAGACCGCGCGCCAGCGCTTCGCCATTGTCCGCCATATGCTCTGCAGCCATCAGGCTGGCGATGCCCGGGTCGGTCCGCAGCGACAGTGCATCGGCACGGCCTGAAGGCGCTATGCCATGGCGCGCGCCATGGCGGCGCAGGGTTTCGAGCCAGGTGGATTCGATGAACTGGAACAGGCCGGTCGCGGAGGATGTTTTTGCCCGTGCCGCCGGATTGAGCCCGGATTCGAGACGCGCGACATGGTAAAGGGCGCCGAAATCCACCCCGGTGCGTTTTGCCGCAGCCTCCAGCGCGGACAGGACGGAAGCTCTTCCCGGCGCCGGAGCGGACATTGCCGACATGCGATGCAGACGATCGAACATGGCAAATGCCTAGCAAGGCGCGTGCCGGGCATGGCCGGAACTGCCTCCGCTTCGGAGCTATTCACAGATAGTGGCGCCGCGACAGACGCGCGGGGCTTGACGAAGGCCCGGCAAGGCCCGACTTACGCTATCATGGACCGTGACCAGTTCCTCTTGAACCCCGCCGCCGCGCTCGGCGCTGCCCTCAATCCCGCTTTTGCCGGAGGGGAGGCGCCTGCTGCAGGCCCCCTTGCGGGTCTTGTGCCGATCGTCATCGAGCAGTCGAGCCGCGGTGAGCGTTCGTTTGACATCTTCTCGCGGCTGCTGCGCGAACGGATCATCTTCGTGAATGGCCCGATCGAGGATGGAATGGCATCGCTGATCGTGGCCCAGCTTCTTTTCCTGGAGGCGGAAAACCCCAGGAAAGACATCTACATGTACATCAATTCGCCGGGCGGGGTGATCACCTCGGGCATGGCGATCTTCGACACCATGCAGTATATCCGCCCCAAGGTCGGAACAGTCTGCATCGGCCAGGCCGCTTCCATGGGCAGCTTCCTGCTTGCCGCCGGAGAGCCGGGCATGCGGGTTTCGCTCGCCAATGCGCGGATCATGGTGCACCAGCCTTCGGGCGGGGCGCAGGGTCAGGCAACCGACATCGAGATCCAGGCACGCGAAATCATCCGCATCCGCGCCCACATGAACCAGCTCTACGCGAAGTTCACGGGCCAGCCGCTCGAGGTGATCGAGAATGCGATGGAACGCGACAAGTTCATGTCCGCCGAGGAAGCCAAGGCATTCGGCCTGGTGGACGAAGTGATGGAAAAGCGCCCCGTGCCGGCCGACGGCGACCAGAAAGCCGCTTGAGACGCTGCCTGCCAGCGACGCACGTCTTTCCCGCTTTCGCTCTTGCGATAGGGCGAAACTGCGCTAACCTGCCAGGGTGTCAGCGCCACGATGGCGCGCGACCGGAAGAGAGATCATGAGCAAAGTTTCCAGCGGCGACAGCAAAAGCATCCTCTACTGCTCCTTCTGCGGAAAGAGCCAGCATGAGGTGAAGAAGCTGATCGCAGGGCCTACCGTCTTCATCTGTGATGAATGTGTCGAGCTTTGCAACGACATCATCCGCGAGGAAACGAAGAACGCCCTGGTCAAGACGCGGGACGGCGTGCCCACCCCGCGCGAGATCATGAAGGTGCTCGACGATTATGTGATCGGCCAGTCCCAGGCCAAGCGCGTTCTCTCCGTCGCGGTTCACAACCATTACAAGCGCCTCTCCCATGGCGGGAAGGGCGCGGAGGTTGAACTCGCCAAGTCGAACATCCTGCTCGTCGGGCCGACCGGCTGCGGAAAGACGCTGCTTGCCCAGACTCTTGCCCGCATTCTCGACGTGCCCTTCACCATGGCCGACGCCACCACCCTGACCGAAGCCGGCTATGTGGGCGAGGATGTCGAGAACATCATCCTGAAGCTGCTGCAGGCGAGCGACTATAATGTCGAGCGCGCCCAGCGCGGCATCGTCTACATCGACGAGATCGACAAGATCAGCCGCAAGGCCGACAATCCGTCCATCACCCGCGATGTCTCTGGCGAGGGGGTGCAGCAGGCGCTTCTGAAGATCATGGAAGGCACCACCGCCAGCGTTCCCCCGCAGGGCGGCCGGAAGCATCCGCAGCAGGAATTCCTGCAGGTCGATACCACCAACATCCTGTTCATCTGCGGCGGTGCCTTTGCCGGGCTCGACCGGATCATCTCCGACCGACTGCAGGGCAAGTCCATCGGCTTCGGCGCGCATGTGGCCGCCCCCGACGAACGCCGCACCGGCGAGGTGCTGCGCCATTGCGAACCCGAGGATCTGCTGAAATTCGGCCTGATTCCGGAATTCGTCGGCCGCCTGCCAGTCATCGCAACGCTCGAGGATCTCGACGAGCCGGCGCTCATCAAGATCCTGACCGAGCCGAAGAACGCGCTTTCAAAGCAATATGCCCGCCTGTTTGAAATGGAGGGCGTGAAGCTGACATTCACCGAGGATGCGCTTTCCGAAATTGCCCGGCGCGCCATCGAGCGCAGGACTGGGGCACGCGGTCTGCGTTCCATCCTCGAAGCCATATTGCTGGACACCATGTTCGAACTTCCCGGAATGGACACGGTCGAGGAAGTGGTGATCGACGGCGATGTGGTGAAAGGCAACAAGGAGCCTGTCCGCATGCTGCGTGCCGAAAAGGCAGCCTGAAGGCCCGCCTGACGGAAGCGGCCAGCGCCCATATTCCTGGAACATGAAAAGCCGCCGGGCAGTCCCCGGCGGCTTTTTTCATGTCTTCTGTTCCTGCCGTTTCATGGCCCGTTTGATGGCATCGTCTGCCGCTGATCCGGTCACCTCTCTCAGCCGAGCTTGGGCCGGGGCTGCGCGGAAGAGCCGGAACTGGCATTGCCGTCTTCGGACAAATTGCCTGCCGCATCTTCCGGCGCTTCGGTTTCCGGCTGCACTTCTAGCGTTCCGCTGTCACGAACGGGCAGGATGGTGACGAAACGAGCGGCATCGAGGCCCATGTCGCGCTCGCGCGCCCTGTTGACAGCGATGAGCGCGCTCTCTTCGGCCACAAGCGGCGCCAGGGCCTGTTGCACGGTCTGGAGGCGCGCTTCTGCAATCTCCACAGGCTCGTCGGAGACGCGCCCTGCCGTCAGGCGGATGACATCGACGCCCCAGCGCTGAAGCGCCCAGCGACTGGCTTGCAGCCGTGCCTGCGCAACCGTGTCGAGTGTCGCGCCTTCTGCCGCAAACATGATCTGCGGCAGCGGCTGGTAAGGTGGCATGACCTGGATCGTCCAGTCCGGATATTCGCGTTCCAGCCGCGCCTCGACTGCCCGCCAGTCTGTCAGCGGGCGCGGGCCGATGGCGCGCACATGCGCCCTGCGGTTCTCGAAGTCGATGACAACATGTTCCGGCAGGGTCGAGGTTGCGATGGAAATGCGATCCGCCATGGAAACGCGGGTGGCGGCCCTGTCGGCCAGTTCGTTGCGGGCCAGTCGGCGGCGATCCAGCTCCATGCTTGCCATGTCCTGGTTCACGGTGATCTGGCTGATCCGCATCTCGACGTCGCGGCCGAGGGCCTTGCTGAGGCTTTCGGTCAGGGATGTCTCGGCCTCGGGGTTGTAGGCATCGGTGAAGACGGTTGCGCGAAAGCGAAGGGGGCTTCCGGCGGCTCCGAACTCGGGTTCAAGCGTGCCGATGCGGGCGGATGCGCCGAACTGTTCGGTAAGGGCTGTCCGTGCGGTTCGTGCCGCCCAGGTTTCCCAGGCGATCTGGCGCAGCGCAAAGGCCAGAGGGATGGCAAGCAGCACGAAGACGGCAATGAGCGACCAGGCCTGCAGGCGGGTCTGTTCGGGGGAAAGATGCGCGCCGAAGCCATAGAATTTGGCCACAAGCGTGCCGGAAAGCGCAATGGCGATGAAGTTGGTGAGGAAGAGGGCAAGTGCCCCGCCGAAGACAGCGCCATTGCCCGTTGCGAGGCCATAACCCACCACCGCAAGCGGCGGCATGAGGGCAGTGGCGATGGCGACGCCGACGATCGTCTCGCCGCGGCCGCGCACCATGGCATAGCCGCCAGCCAGGGCCGAGAAGGTGGCGACAAGCAGGTCGAACAGGTTCGGCCGGGTACGCGCCAATATTTCCGGCGTGATGTCCTGCAAAGGCGACATGAGCACGATGAGCGCGGTGAAGCCGGTTGCCAGAAGGGATCCGGCCAGAAGCGCAACCAGCGCCCGGCGGACATGGGGCCAATCGAAAATGGCGAGCGCAAAGCCCAGGCCGATGATGGGGCCCATGAGCGGCGAAATGAGCATGGCGCCGATGATGACCGCAGGAGAGGAAAGAAGAAGGCCGAGGATCGCGATGCCGGCCGACATCAGGATCATGAAGGCATAGCGATGGGACCAGCCGGAATCGGATTCGATGCGATCGAGAACGGTTTCGTGATCAACCTGGGAAATGATTTCGCGATAGCGCCAGCGCCTGAGCCAGCGGGCGCGGGCCGCCATCCTGTCGTTCCTGCGTTCCTGCGATTCCCCGGAACCGGGCATGGTGCCAATGTTGCTCATCGGGCCTGTTTGCAGCATTGCCGCGCCATGGCCAAGCTGCACTGATGGATCGGGGCCCTGCTGCCAATACAACGGATATTGACCGGCTGGGAACCTCTCTGCAAAGGGCCGCCCATGGAAACGCCATCCCTTGGCCTTGAACTTGCCGTCGGTGGCGGGATGGTTCTGTTGACAACATTGGTTCATGGTGCCGGCCTCATCTTCCTCAGGCGCGCCTTGCGGCTGGAGACGATAGAGGAAATCGAGAACCGGATCCGGCCGATGTCGTTTCGGGCTCTCATGGCCACAACCGGACTGGTGCTGGGGTTGTTCTTGCTGCACGGTTTCGAAATCGCGCTGTACGGATGGCTTTACATGGGGCTTGGTGCAGTCGAGGGGCTGGAGCCTGCCATGTATTTTTCGACCATGACCTACGGTACAGTCGGTTTCAGCGACAAGCTGCTTGTCGGGCCATGGCGGCTGATTGCGGCCATAGAAGGGGTTAACGGACTGCTCCTCATCGGGTGGAGCACCGCCTTCTTCGTGACCCTGGCCACAAGGCTGGGCCGGTTCCAGTAACACGGGACGGTGCATCAGCAGCCTATTTCATGTGCACATATTTCTTATATTTTCCCTTTTATCAGAATATCTTATTTGTATATTTTTATAAAATCTCTCCGACAATCCGGGCAAGGCAAGCAATCCGAGAAAATGTCAGGCCTTCATTTTATAATGAACTTAAACAAATGCCCCCAAGATACTGATAAAAATATATTAATTTTTTCTCAAATGTAGAGCAATATTCTTCACTACATACCGGGCTGCTGGCCATTAAGCCACCCTCCCCAGATTCGCACGGCTGGGGGATATGCGAAAGACCGTGCGATACCGCACATGGGCTTGCACGATCGGCGCGCGGATGCCACGCCCATGGCATGTTGATCGGCCATGAGGCGCAAAAGGGCGCGTTTGAAGATGCGATGGCGGCAGGCCGCCTTCATCATGCCTGGCTCCTTGCCGGGCCGAAGGGTGTTGGCAAGCGCCGCTTCGCACAATGGGCGACTCACAGGCTTCTTTCGGAAGGCGCGGACCCTGAAAGGACGGCCGGACTTCTTGCAGCCGATGCCCACCCCGACAATAGGATTCTGACCCCGCCCGAGGAAGGAAAGGGAAGCGCGACCGCCAGCATCATCGTCGACCAGGTGCGTGAACTTGCGGATTTCCTTCACAGCCATCCCGCGCTCGGGCAATGGAAAGTGCTGACGATCGATTCAGTCGATAACATGAATCTCAATGCTGCCAATGCCTTCCTGAAAGAACTTGAGGAGCCAAGGGGCAACACGCTTTTCCTGATGGTGAGCCATGCGCCCGGTCGCCTGCTGCCGACAATCCGCTCCCGTTGTCGCATTCTCCGTTTCTGCCCGCTGCCGGATGATGCCTGCACGGCAGTTCTTCATGCAGCCTTGCCCGAAGCAGGCGAGGCAGAAATCGCGTCGCTCGCCCGGCTTTCCGAAGGGGCTCCCGGATCAGTCCTGGAACTGGCTGGCGCCGATATCGGTGGACTCGAGGCCTTGATCACCGCCTGGAAGGCCGGCGAAAGCCCCGTGACTGCCGCACGCGCCTTTCAGGGGCAGGCGGCCGCCCCGAGGCTGGAGGCACTGATGCGCATGGTTGGCCGCAAGATTCTGGCGGCAGCGCGCGAGCGGCCGGATGCCGGCATCTTTGCCCTGCATGATGAAGCCCAGATTTTGGCCCGAGATGCCGTGCGGCTTGCCTATGACCGGGTGCAGGTGGCAATGGCGCTGGCCGATATCCTGGCCCGTCTGGGCCAATTCGAAAGGCTGGGTCGGGTCTGATGAACCGCTATTACGTCACCACTGCCATTTCCTACCCCAATGGGCGGCCGCACATCGGCCATGCCTATGAAGCCATCGCGACCGACTGGCTGGCGCGTTTCGCCCGGCTCGACGGCCGCGAGACCTTCTTCCAGACAGGCACGGACGAGCATGGGCTGAAGATCGCGCAGGCCGCCCGCAAGGCCGGGGTGGAGCCGAAACAGTTCGTCGACGAGATGTCCCGTCACTTCATGGAAATGTGCGATACGCTGGACATCAGCCAGGATCGCTTCATCCGGACGACCGATCACGACCACAAGGCGGTGGTGCAGGCGCTCTGGGAGCGGATGGCCGCCAATGGCGACATTTATCTGGACCGCTACGAAGGCTGGTATTCCGTTCGCGACGAAGCCTATTACGACGCCGAGGAAATCCTGACCGCCGAGGACGGGACGAAGCTGGCGCCCACCGGAACGGAAGTGGCCTGGACGGTCGAGGAAAGCTGGTTCTTCCGCCTGTCACGCTATCAGGAACCGCTGCTGAAACTGTATCAGGAGCAGCCTGATTTCATCTCTCCGGCAAGCAGGCTCAATGAGATGCGCGCCTTCGTTGAGAGAGGACTGAAGGATCTTTCGATCAGCCGCACCAGTTTCGACTGGGGTATTCCCGTGCCCGGATCGCCCGGCCATGTTATGTATGTGTGGATCGACGCGCTCACCAACTATCTCACGCCTTCGGGCTGGCCGGCAGAAGGCTGGGACAAGCTGTGGCCCGCAGACCTGCATGTCATCGGCAAGGATGTGGTGCGTTTCCACACCATCTACTGGCCTGCCTTCCTGATGTCGGCGGGTCTGCCGGTTCCGCGCAGGGTTTTCGGCCATGGCTTCGTGCTGAACCGCGGCGAGAAGATGTCGAAATCGCTGGGGAACATCGTGGAGCCCATGGGGCTGGCCAACACATTCGGGGTCGATCCGCTGCGCTATTACCTGCTTCGCGCCATTCAGTTCGGCCAGGATGGCGAATGGAGCCATGAGGCGATCGGCCGCCGCATCAACGCCGATCTTGCCAATGACCTCGGCAATCTGGCGCAACGCACCTTGTCGATGATTGCGAAGAATTGCGGTGGCATGGTACCGGCGGATGGTCCCGCAACCGATGCGGACAGGGCCCTGATCGAAGCGGTTGAACCACTGCTCGACGAAACGCGTGCGGCCCACGCCGCGGTCAGGCCCGATCTGGCGCTTGACGCCATCTGGGCCAGAGTTGGGGCTGTCAACGCCTATCTGAACGAAACGGCCCCCTGGGCCTTGCGCAAGACGGATCCTGCGCGCGCGGACGTGGTGCTATACCATGCTGCGGAAGCTGTCCGCCGTATCGTGATCATGGTGCAACCCGCCATGCCCGCAAGTGCTGCAAAGCTTCTCGATCAGCTGGCGGTGCCGGAAGGCAGCCGCAGTTTTGCCAACCTGGATGAAAGACTGAAGCCCGGAACAGCCTTGCCACAACCCGCGGGCGTCTTTCCCCGCTGGAGTGAACCGGAGCAAGCAGAGGCCTGAAAATATTGAATGAAGGGTGGCGGATATGAGCCGCCACCCGCAGCATGACACGAGTGCCCGAAACAGGCCTGGTGCAGGATCAGCTTTTCCTGATCCTTGCCATGGCTGCCTTGGAAATCAGGTGCGCAACCACAGGCGCCGTGATGAAAAGAAAGAGGGAAATGGCCAGCTCACGAAGCGAAAGGCCGTCTCCCAGGGTGCTGGCGTGAACCATGCTTGCAATCACGATCGAGCCGACACCAAGGGTGGTTGCCTTGGTGGGACCATGCAGCCGCGTGAAGATGTCCGGCAGGCGCAGAAGGCCGATGGAGCCTATCAGCGTAAAGGTTGCACCAATAAAAATAAGAATTGAAACAATTGTTTCTGACATGATCTTCACCCCCCCTATTCGATGACGTCGCCGCCGAGGAGGAACTTGCAGAGCGCAACCGTCCCAACGAAACCCATCATCGCGAGGATCAGGGCTGCCTCGAAATAGAGGCTGGTGCCGAGTGTGATGCCAAGGAGCATGACGACGGCGATGGCATTGACCGTGAGGGTATCGAGGGCGAGCACCCTGTCTTCGGCGGTGGGGCCGCGCATGAGACGCAAAAGGTTCATGAGGATGGCAAGCCCGAGCATGACCAGGGCGATCGGCATCAACAGGCTCAGCATCCGAAAATCTCCTTCAGCGGGGCTTCATAGCGGGTCTTGACCTCGCGGATCAGGGCATCGGCATCCGGTAGGTTGAGAGCATGGACATGGATGACGCGGGCCTTCATGTCGATGTCGATGGAAACGGTGCCCGGGGTCAGCGAGATGATGCTGGCCATGATTGTTGCGACATAAGGGTCTTCGATGTCGATCGGCACATCGACAAAATCCGGTTTCAGACGCGATACCGGACCCAGGATGAGGCGCGCGACCTCGATGTTGGCGACCACGATATCAAGGCAGACACGCAGGAAAAATCCGATCGCCAGCAATGGCCGTGCGACGCGCGGCAGATCGGGCATGAAGGCTGCCGTTACTGGGGGCAGCAACAGGGCCATGATACTGCCCATGACGACGCTGCCTGCCGTATAGCTTGATGCAATGACCAGCCACAGCCCGAGGATGAAGAGGCTGATGAAGGGGTGAGGCACAAGTCTGCGGACGATCGTCATGGCCGCACCTCCCGTTCGATGCCCTGCGGATCTGGAAGGACAGCCTGCATATAGGGCGTGCGTGCATGGAGCTGCGCTGCCGTGCCGTTTGCGAAGGCGGAGAGGGGAACGGCTGCCACGACCAGAATCGGGCTGGCCAGAACCAGCGCCCACAGCGCGATTGCCGGGCCTGCGCCCTGTCGGAGCTTCGGCAGCGGATCATCGGCCTGCCAGAAGAGCAGGGCAGCCGAGCGGGCCAGCACGATGGTGATGACAAAGGTGGAAAGCAGCAGCGCGGCCCACCATGCAGGCGCCCAGCCGGCAGGCGATGCATCCTGCATCAGCATGATCTTGCCGAGAAAACCGGACAGGGGCGGAAGGCCGGCAACCGAGACGGCGAGCGTGGCATAGGCTACCCCCATGGCGAACCGGTCCCCCATGGCGGGGCCGCGCACCAGCCTGTCTTCCAGCGAGCCACGACGGGCTGCAATCTGCCCTGCAAGAAGCAGGAAGCCCGCAGTGACAAGAACACTGTGCGGCAGGTAGAAGAGCAGCGCGCCGCTGGCATCCGCATCAGCGAAGGCGACGGCGAAGAGAAGCGTGCCCGAGGAAATCAGAACGAGATTGCCGGCTGCCATGGCCAGACGCCGCGCGGCGAACAGCCCGATCGAGCCGATGAAGATCGTGGCAAGGGCCAGAAGCGGAAGCCACGGGTGCAGAAGGCCGTGTACCGCCTCAGCATCGCCGAAACCGACAACGACCAGGCGCAACAGGGCGATGATGCCGACCTTGGTCATGATGGCGAAGAGGGCAGCGACAGGCGCGCTTGCGGCCGAATAGACATGGGGCAGCCAGAAGGTCATCGGCGCCAGCGCGCCTTTCAGCAGGAAGACACCGGCTAGCGTGGCCAGAGCGACCCGGACAAGGGGGACATCCTCGGCCGGCACGGCGGCGAGCCTCAGGGACAGATCGGCGATGTTGAGCGTGCCAAGCGTGCCATAGAGGAAGGCGACCGCCACCAGGAACAGGCTGGAACCGACAAGGTTGAGGACAACATAGGACAGACCGGCCCGCGCCCTGTTTGCACCCCCTCCATGCACCAAGAGGGTGTAGGAGGCGATCAGCAGAATCTCGAAGAAGACAAAGAGGTTGAAGATGTCCCCGGTGAGAAAGGCCCCCGAGAGGCCAGCCAGTTGCAGCTGGAAAAGCGGGTGGAAATAGCGCCCCAGCCCATCGGTTCCGCCCGTCGCCATCAGCAGGGCCGGAAGGCCCAGAAGATAGACAAGCAGAACCATGAGGGCGCCCAGCTTGTCAGCCACGAAGACGATGCCGAACGGGGCCGGCCAGTCGCCAAGATTGTAGGCCATGACCGTGCCATCAAGGGTGGCGCGCAGCAGCAGAATGGCGATGAGAAACCCGATCGACGTTGCTGCAACTGCAAGGATGCGCTGTGCGCCGAGACCGAGCTTCCCGGCCATGAGCAGAAGGCTTGCGGCAAGGAGCGGCAGCAGAACGGGAAGTACGGGCAGATGGTTCATGGCTGCCTGTCCTTCATGGCGTGCGTGGTCGGGTCCGGATCTTCCGGCTCATCCTGCTCCGTCTCGAAATCGACTGCATCGGTACCCGCATCGCCCACGGCGCGCAGGGCGAGGACAACGAGATAGGCCGTCATGCCGAAACCGATGACAATGGCTGTCAGCACCAGCGCCTGGGGCAGAGGGTCCGCAAGGCCGGTGGCGCCCGGCAATGTGAGCGGCGGCACATATTGGCCGATGCGCCCACCCATGATCAGCAGCACATTGACGCCATAGGTGATGAGCGAAAGCCCGAGAATGACCGAAAAGCTGGTCGGCCGGAGCAGCAGATAGACGCCGGCTGCGAAGGTCAGCCCGATCCCGATGGCAAAAAGCAGTTCCATTTCAGCCATCCTTCCGGTTGGTCAGGTCAATTTCGCGCCGGCTCAGGCCGCCCAGTTCGGTGAGGGCGATGAGGATCGTGGCCACCACGACAAGGAAGATTCCAAGGTCGAAGATCATGGCCGATGCGAGCTCGAACTTGCCCACGACTGGCGCTGTCACATAGGCGAAGGTGCTGGTGAGGAAAGGATATCCGAATATCCAGCTGGCAAGGCCGGTTGCGGTGGCAATCGCCAGCCCTGCACCCAGAAGCCGCGTGAAATCGGCCCTAAGCCTTCCCTGGGCAAAGCTGATGCCCTGGGAAAGATATTGCAGCAGGATCGCGATCGCCGCGACAAGGCCGGCAATGAAGCCACCGCCCGGCAGATTGTGCCCGCGCAGGAAGATATAGGCCGATACCGCCAGCGCCAGCGGGAAGAATGGCTGGATCAGCATGCGCAGCATGATGGCATCACGCGGCGCGGCGGGGGGCAGGGCGCCACGCGCCTGCGGTGTCAGCCGCAACCCATCCAGAAGCGCCAGAAGACCAAGGGCGGCGATTGCCAGAACCGCGATTTCCCCCAGCGTATCGAAGCCGCGGAAATCGACGAGCGTGACATTGACGACATTGGTGCCACCGCCGCCGGGTTTCGACATGGCAACATGATAGCCGGAAATGGTCTCGAACGGCCTGGACAGCATGGCGAATGCCAGCAGCGAAATGATGACGCCGACGCCAAGCGCCAGAAGCGCATCGCGGCCATGGCGCGCCGGCCCGGGCTCGTGGCGGGCGCGTTCCGGAAGGAATCGCAGGGCCAGAAGGAACAGGATAATCGTGGCCAGTTCGACCGACAGCTGGGTCAGCGCCAGATCGGGTGCGGCCAGCCTGAGGAAGGCCAGCGCGACGACAAGGCCGACGACCGACAGGAAGATGACCGAGGCCAGGCGGTTTCGATGAAGGATCACCACCCCGGAAAGCCCCGTCACCAGCACCAGGAAACCAAGCAGCGACGGCGCATCGATGGGTGTGAGGGGACGGGGGCCGGCAAGCCCCGCGACACCGCCCCCGAACCATGCCGACAGGCCGATGGCGATGGTGAACAGCAGGTAAAACCCGACATACTGGCGCAGGGTGCGGCGATCCAGGAAGCGCATCACCTTGCAGGATATTGCAGTGGCGCCGGCATAGGCACGCTCGAAAGCGACCGGGCTGGAGACGCCATAGGGAATCCATTCATGCAGACGGAACAGCCGCTCGCGGGAGAGGTAGTAGAGTATGCCACCGCCCAGCGCGATGATGCTCATGACGAGTGGCAGGTTGAACCCGTGCCAGATCGCAAGCTTGTAGACGGGCGGTGGCATCTGCAGCAGGGCGCCGGAAGCAATGTTGAGCAGTGGCGCAAGCGCCAGTTGCGGCAGCAGCCCCACGATTATGACAATGCCGACAAGTATCTCTACAGGCAGGCGCATCCAGCGAACCGGCTCATGCGGCTTGCGCGGCAGATCGACAGGCTCTCCATTGAAGAACACATCATGGACGAAGCGCAGGGAATAGGCTGCCGACATGATGCCGCCCAGGGTGGCGATGCCCGGCAGCAGGAAGGTGGACACCCCCGAGAGTGCCGGGTGCGCCACAGTTTCGGCAAAGAACATTTCCTTCGAAAGAAACCCGTTCAGGAAGGGCACGCCCGCCATTGCGCCCGCCGCGACGATGCCGAGCGTGGCCGTGATCGGCATATATTTCATCAGGCCGTTGATGCGGCGCATGTCGCGCGTGCCGCATTCATGATCGATGATTCCGGCCGCCATGAAAAGCGATGCCTTGAAGACGGCATGATTGATGATGTGGAAGACTGCCGCGACGGGCGACAAGGCGGTGCCCAGGCCCAGCAGCATCGTGATGAGGCCGAGATGGCTGATGGTGGAATAGGCCAGCAGGCCCTTGAAGTCGTGCTTCAGCAGCGCAAGATAGGCACCGACGAGGAAGGTCGTGGCCCCCGTAGCCGTGACCAGCGTGAACCAGAGATCAGTTCCCGAAAGCGCGGGGTAGAAGCGGGCCAGCAGGAAGACGCCAGCCTTCACCATGGTGGCTGAATGAAGATAGGCGCTGACAGGCGTTGGTGCCGCCATCGCATTCGGCAGCCAGAAATGGAACGGGAACTGGGCCGATTTCGTGAAGGCGCCAAGCAGGATCAGCACCAGCAGGACCGGGTACAGGGCATGGGCGCGGATTGCGTCACCCTGGGCGAGAATGTCTTCCAGCATGAAGCTGCCGGCGACATGGCCAAGGACAAGAAGCCCCGCCAGAAGGGCCAGCCCCCCGCCACCGGTGATGGCAAGGGCCATGCGCGCCGCAACGCGGGCTTCCTTTTCCTTGTATTTATAGGCGATCAGCAGGAATGAGGTGAGGCTGGTGATCTCCCAGAAGAGCAGCATCAGCAGCACATTCTCGGCCAGGACAACCCCCAGCATGCCGCCGGCGAACGCCATGAGGATGAGGTAGAAACGCCCCAGCCCGTCATATTCCGGCATGTAGTAATAGGCGTAGAGGACGATCAGAAGGCCTATGCCGTTGATGAGCAGCACGAACAGAAAGCCCAGGCCGTCTAGCCTGAAGGCGATGTCCAGGCCGTAGCGGGGCAACCAGTCCCATCCTGCAATCAGGGTTTCCCCGGAAAACAGGGCGGGCGCGAGCGTGGCAAGCAGACCAAGCCCCGCCACCATCACGGCAGCGGCAGTATAGCCGACCGCCCGGCGGGAAACGCTGGCTGCAAACGCCACCAGCGGCATCGCCAGCAACGGCAGAAGCGCGAGAAGAAGGAGGGCAGGGGCCGACATCAGGGACTGCATGTCAGCAGGTGCCTGCCGATACCATGCGGCTATGACCTGCCAGCAACGGTAAGAATGACATGCCCGAACAGGCTGCTGACGAAATCATTCCTCTCTCCCTGTACAAGCCTGCAAATTGGGGCGAGCAACACCTTGTTGCAAGTGCGATATGATTGAAAAACGACCGATAAAGGCGCAAATCCTGTCCATGCTGATCGATTCCCACTGTCACCTCAATTATCCGGGCCTTGTCGAGCGCGAGGCGGAGATACTGGCCAACGCCCGCGATGCGGGTGTCGGGCTCATGATCTCGATTTCCACGCGCGAAAACGAATGGACCGATGTGATTGCCGGCGCAGAGCGCAATGCCAATGTTTTTGCGACAGTGGGCATTCATCCGCACGAAGCTGACGAGCACCCTGAACTGGACAGCGCGCGCCTGATAGCCGCGGCGCAACACCCCAGGGTGGTCGGTATCGGGGAAACCGGGCTGGATTTTTATTACGACAAGTCCGATCGTTTGCGACAGCAGGCCAGCTTTCGCGCCCATATTGTGGCAAGCCGGGAAACCGGGTTACCTCTCATCGTTCACACGCGCGATGCCGAGGATGACACCATCCGGATCCTGACAGAGGAGACGAGGAAGGGCGCTTTCCCGATGGTGATCCACTGTTTCACCGGTTCCAGAAGCCTTGCCGAGGCCTGCCTTGAGCTTGGCGCCTATGTTTCATTGTCTGGCATCGTCACCTTCAAGAATGCAAGAGATCTGCAGGAAACAGCGCGCATTATCCCTGAAGACAGGTTGCTGATCGAGACGGATGCCCCCTTTCTTGCACCTGTGCCAGTCCGTGGAAAGACTTGCGAGCCCGCCTTCGTTGCCCACACCGCCCGCTTCCTTGCCTCGCTGCGCGGGGTGGATGAGCAGCGGATCGAAGAATCGACCTCAGCCAACAGCCTTCGGCTTTTCACAAAGGCGCACACCTGATGCGCCTTGTCATGCTTGGCTGCGGCACATCCTCCGGTGTTCCCCGCGTCGGAGGCGATTGGGGACGCTGCAATCCTGAAAACCCCCGCAACCGCAGGCGACGTGTATCCGTTCTTGTGGAGGCCGGCGACACACGACTGCTGGTCGACACCGGACCGGATCTGCGCGAACAGCTGCTGGATGCAGGGGCAGGGTGGGTGACAGCCGTGCTCTACACACATGATCATGCCGATCACACACATGGAATCGACGACTTGCGCGCCCTGTTTCATGCATCGGGCGTGGAGATCGACTGCTATATGGACCGTTCCACCAAGGCGGGCATCAGGACGCGCTTTTCCTATGTCTTCGCTGGCCGGGCGGGCTATCCACCAACAGCACGGGCGCACCTGATTGACGATGAAATGCATTTCGGGGCGATCACTGTCCGCCCGTTCCGCCAGCAGCATGGCCCGATCCATTCCACAGGGTACCGCTTCGAGGCGGATGGCGTGGCGATTGCCTACTCGACTGATGTGAACGGCATTCCGGAAGAAAGCTGGCCCATGCTGGAAGGGCTGGATCTCTGGGTGGTCGATGCCCTTCGGCGCTACCCGCACCCGACCCACAGCCATCTTGACCAGACGCTTGAATGGATAGCCCGCGCGAAACCACGCGAAGCTTGGCTCACGCACATGGACCAGTCGATGGATCATGATGAATTGCTGGGCGAACTGCCTGCGGATGTCACACCAGGCTATGACGGCCGCATCTGGGAAAGAGAACCGCTGCCATGATGCTCGCCGTTGTCAGCACCGTCGCCGTACTCATCCTCATCATCATGCTGAATCGTGGAATGTTCCAGAGGCTTGGCGCACGCAAGGTGCTGGAAATGGCCTTGATATGGACGCTGATCCTGTTGGGCCTGGCTGGCCTGGTGAGGCTGCTGGGATTGGCATGATTTAACATAATATTGATTATCGTATCGTGACTGTGGGTCATGTTGGTGGCGTTCCAGGTCTCGTCGATGAAGACGCGGCGTTCAGGTTCGAGGTCGATCTTGCTCGATGGCAAGCCCAGTCTTTTTTGCGCATCATGCTCCGCCTCGCGAAGAAGCGATGCGGCCCGGCGACCGATTCAACCAGCCTCGCCTCTGCCAAGGCGAACAGATCGATCCTCGGCACGGTGCGTGTTTGACCAGCAAGGATTCTGAACCAGACATCACTCGGAAAAGGAATCCCTCTTCGATTCAAACAGGTCGAAAACCGCTCCTGGTCGAACGGGAAATATGGTCGAGAATGGAATATATGCTGAGGATCGGAAATCCGCGATCATCGGTTAATCGGGAAACGTCACAGGCGTGCTTGCGCAGACACTGGTTTCCAACTTCGCCCCCCCCCTCCCCGCAGGTCTTGTCCGCGATCAGCCTGATCAGCGCGGCTTGGCCTGCGATGACCGTCACGTGGCCCGAGTGCCCCTCCTCGGGTCTGGATGTGATCGTCGCTAGCGGCTCGTATGCGGTCGAGGGCAGCATCAATCTCGGCCGTGCGCCCGAGGAAGACAGGGGTCGCTGCATCGTTGGCCTTGGGCAAAATGGTCTCCGGCAAAAAGTCCCCATCCATCACACTTTTGTCGTCTACGATATCAAGATGGTACCGACCGCTATTCCGAGGGTGCGAATGCTTTCTCTTTGTCAGGCCACGCATCACGCACATTGACCATGGCCTCGTCAAACGCCCATCCACCCCATTGGTTGAGAAAAACGTAGGTACGCCCGTCGAAGTGTTGGAGTTCGTCTTGCACGGAGGAATCGGGGATGTTCGTAAGCGTTTGGGATCTTGAGGAGCGTTCGGGCCGGTCTTGCGACACG